>CAVTPC010000006.1:0-343940 GCA_963736555.1 uncultured Solirubrobacterales bacterium | reverse complement strand
CCTTGGCCCGCCCCCGTTCTCGTGGACACGGGTTGACTTGATGGAGTTTATGTGATCTGCCGGATATTCCTCGCGGAGCCGTAGGCGGAGCGAGGAATATCCGGGCGCGCCGCGCGCCGGGGTCCCGGTGTGGCTGGCGGTGAGGGCTGCTCATGCGATGGCTGGGGCGCTGAGCGGCGGGGTGTCGGACGTTGTCGTGAATGGCTGGTTTTGGTGCTGGTGCTCGTATTCTGCGGGTGAGAGGTAGCCGAGGGTGGAGTGCCTGCGGCGGGGGTTGTACCAGCCTTCGATGTACTCGAAGACGGCGGTCCGTGTCTCAGCGCGCGTCGGCCATGAGTGGCGGTAGATGAGCTCCTTCTTCAGTGAGGCGTGGAAGCTCTCGCTGACCGCGTTGTCGAAGCAGTCGCCCTTGGACCCGGTCGACGGGGTGATGGCGGCCTGCTTGCAGCGGGCGGTGAAGAGGACAGCCGTGTATTGGCTGCCCTGGTCGGAATGGTGGATCACCCCGGGGTCGGGTTTGCGCCGGGAGATCGCCATCTGCAGCGCGCCTGTGACGAGCTCCGCGCGGAGGTGGTCGGTCATCGCCCACCCCACGATCCGCCGGGAGAAGAGGTCTTGGACGTGCGCGAGATAGAGCCAGCCCTCCCATGTGCGGATGTAGGTGATGTCCGCCGACCACGTACGGTTCGGTGCCGTCGGGTTGAAGTCGCGCTCAAGGAGATCCGGTGCGACCCTGACGCCCTCCACGCGGATCGTGGTGCGCCGCCGCCGGCGCCCTGGCAGCCCCGAGAGCCCGTTGCTGGCCATCAGCCGCTCCACGCGCTTGTGGCCGACCCGACACCATGGGCGAGCCGCAGATCGGCGTGCACACGCCGCGCGCCGTAGGTCCCTTTCGAGGCGGTGTGGATCTCGCGGATCTTCTCTGTCAGCCACGCGTCAGCGAGGTCACGGTCGCTTGGTGCGCGGCGCTCCCAGGCGTAGAAACCCGCCCGGGAGACACCAAGCACCCGGCACATCACCTTGATCGAGTGATGTGCCTTCTCCGCCGCGATGAACCGGAATGCTGCTACCGGCTCGGCTCGCTCTCCCTGGCGAAGAAGGCCGCCGCTTTTTTTAGGATTTCCCGCTCTTCACGGAGAATCCGGTTCTCCCGCCGGAGTTTTCGCAGCTCCTCGCGGTCCTCCGTCGTCAGGCCTGGTGCGCGCCCGACGTCGACGTCGGCTCGCTTGACCCAGGTATGCAGCGATTGGCCGCTGACCCCGAGATCCTTCGCGATCTCTTTGACCGGCCGGCCGCTGCTACGGACCAGCTCGACCGCCTCACGACGGAACTCCTCGGGGTACGGGGGACGAGTACGTGGCATGGACACCACATCCTTCCTGCCGGGTCCGACGGACCCAAGCGCTCAGGTGTCCACGAAACCGGGGGCACTCCACCTTCGCTGTCGAGCACAATCAGACAGCCGTACTTCGCTGTGGCTGACTTGCCGTTGGTCGTCGGCAAGCTGCCCACGACGACGTAGCCGCCCGGCAGGATGTTCAGCGCCGTCGTCAGCCCGACGCCGCCTGGGCATGGGCCGGGTAGCGTCTTGGCATCGATCGTCGCGAACGGCGAGACCTTCCCGGTCCTCGAGACCTGGACGATCGTCGTGCCGGTGCCCTGACCGTTCTCCTTTGCGCTTTCCTTGGCGTTGAAGTTGCTGATCAGCACCTGGCCCGCCTGCAGCTTGCCGACGCTGGTCGCAACGAGCACGATGCCGTACGGATTAACATCACCGTTGGCCGGGACCGTCGAGGCGACCTTGCTGACGCTGGTGAACTTGGCCAGGAACGGGCCAGAGCTTGATGGCGATTCAGCCGGCGTGCTGGCGCTCGCCGCGGAGTTGGTGCTGGACGAGCTGCTGGTGCTGCTGGAGCTGCCGCAGCCGGCGACAGCGAGCGCGACACCAATTAGAGCAAGGATTGGCGTTCTAGGCACTGGGGGGTGTCTCCTGTGGTTCGGGAATCGGACAAGACGGTTTCCTGATCACGGCCCGATCCCGACCGCGAATCTCGCGATCCCCCAGTCGGCTTTCGGCAGCAATCAACGCACGGCCCGCCTTTCGCGCGCTTCCCGTATGACTCCGCTGTCGCGGGATTCCTTCCCGGGAGGTTCCAACTTTTCCCGCCGCGGGCTTCCACTGCCGCTCACATGCGTAGCGCAGGTGAACGACGCCGCCGCCGAAGCGCCGCTCGTCCAGCAGGTGAAGCTGCGCACGGACGCCGCTCGGTAGCGAGCGCTTGCCGGCGCCCACGAGAACTGGCACGATGAACATCGCTGGCATGTCATCCTCCTATGCTCGCTGGTCCAGGAGGATTAGACCGCCGCTTGAAGGGAGACTCATCGGGCCTCGGCGGAAGGAAGGAGATGAAACCGCACATCGACGTGATCACGCTCGCGGTGAGCGATCTCGAGCGCTCGCTCGAGTTCTACCGCGACGGCCTCGGCCTCGAATCGGGCGAGCTGGTCGGCACCGAGTACCCCGGCGATGATCTCATGCCGGCGGGAGCGGCGGCGATGTTCAAGCTCGCGGGCGGGCTGATGCTGATGCTGTACCCGCGCAGCGAGCTCGCGAAGGATGCCAACATTGCGCCCGGCCCGACGCAGGGCGGCGAGTTCAGTATCGGCCACGCGGTTTCCAGTCGGGCGGATGTCGATGCTCTACTTGCCCGGGCGAAGGACGCCGGCGCGACACTCACCGACCGGCCGCACGATCGTCCATGGGGCATCTACTCCGGCTACTTCCGCGACCTCGACGGGCACCTGTGGGAGGTCATCTGCAACCCAAGGATGACGCGCCCGGAGGAGTGAGGTCGACAACGCGCGGGGAGCAGGACGGCGATCCGGGAGACTCCGACCCGGTGTCGCTCGACGGACTGGTCGTCCGGCCGGACGCCACGGGGCAGGCGGCTCGGGACTCCCGCCCGAAGATCCCGCGCTCAAAGCCTGAGTGGCCAATGTCGCTCAGGGCGCGGGTGTGTGGGCGATCTGAGGGACCATCCACCACTGCGCAGTCGACGGTCGCAGCCGAGAAGACGGTTCTTTGCTAAAACTAGGTGCAGCGGCGCGGGGTGGAGCAGTCTGGTAGCTCGTCGGGCTCATAACCCGAAGGTCGCGGGTTCGAATCCCGCCCCCGCTATCAAGCGAAAGCCCGCCTCTCGCTTATCGTCCGTAAGATGGGGTTGAGTAGGTTCGGCTAAGTTCGAGCCGATTCTGGTCGGTTTGCTCATCGCGGAATCTCCGATGCGCGCCTCCTGACGCTCCTACGGTTGAGGTATCGGCAGTCGTTGCCGAGGAGATCATTAGGAGGGATTGCGTTGGCTGGTCGTAAGCAAGCTGGTCCTCGTCCTGAGTGCCCGCGTCCAGAGCACAAGGGCAGTAATGTCCGCCGGTACGGATTCCGGGGTCCAGTGGGCCATAAGCGGCCTCGTTGGAAGTGCGTCCCAAGCAATGGGGATCGTCCTCATGAGTTCTCAGAAGTCTTGCCGAGGCAGACAACTCGCGAGGGGCTCTGTCTTTGAGTTGCGAGCGGGATTATGCTCATCACGAGGGACCGCAATCAGCTCGGTACTACGGCTTCGCTATCCGCGAGATCGCAGCAGCTCTCATTAGGGTCGGTCAAGGAGCCTCATACTGCGAAGCAGCCGCCTTCGTCAGGGGAAGGGCTGACCGCTGGCCGACGAACAGGGAAGGCGTTACTCGCCTCTCCCGGCATGGGCAACTCGTAGGAGATTGGGTGGACGTCTTCGCTCCCGTGCTCTATGAGCCATTCAAGGATGCCTCCTGGCCCACTTACCGGCTCTGTCCTCTTGGATGAATTGCCCTTCGTCCTGAGACGCACCGCCCGGTCAGGCTCCACACTATCCCCTCAAGCCGGAGCCTCCTTCAGCATCCTCGCGGCGATGGGCTGGGATAAAGACCTGAGACGGATGCGGCTTTACAAGCTAGAAGCAGTAGCCGGTCATAGAGCTACCCAACGAAAGAATTGGGAAGTCTTCCTCAAAGGGTTCACCGGGGAACCTAAGAGGGTCGTTTGCGATCAAGGACACCCGATTATCAGGGCTGTTGGGAGTGTTTGGCCGGAAGCACGCATCCATCATTGCGAGTACCACTTGAAGCAGCGTTGTTATTACCATTTGACGACAGTCGGCCTGCACATTCCGGGTACTCCAGCTTATGATTTTGTGGAGCGAGCTTTTGACAGTGTGAGCACTTGGGAACGCTTCAAGCAGGAGTGGTTGAGTACAAAAAAGTCGCAACTCCGAAAGCACATTAGGCACATTGAGCCGCTAGTCCTCGCTCAGCTAGAAACCAAGCCGCCCTACCCGGACACTCGTAATCCCTTCACGACTGGCGCTCTAGAGGAGACACTGAACTGGTTGCGCAATCAGCTTGATATGCGAGCGGCCACAATGACGAACCGTGAGCGCTTGAATAGGGCACTCCGACTCATGCAGCTTAGAGCGGAATGGTAGGGCTAATGAGGCCGCTTACGCGAGAGGCATCCACAAGTGGCTCCTGAATAATCAGGGTCGCCCGCCGACCTGACCGGCCCCCGTTTTTCGGTCCACCGAGTGTGAGAGCTGGTGGATAGAAGTAAGGGGGAGAGTAGCTGGGGGTTCGGTCGGGTCGGGTGGAGCGGAGGCCCTTGGGCCGTAGCGGAGCACGACCCGACCGGCGCGTTCCCTCGCCGGGGGGGTCATGCCGCTTTGCGGTCGGTGGCGCTGGGAGTGCATTGGGCGGCGAAGGTGGCCGGGGTGAGCATCCCGAGCGCGGAGTGCGGGCGGCGCTGGTTGTAGTCCTCGCGCCAGTCGCCGATCACTACCCGCGCCTCGGCCAGGCTGCAGAACTCCTCGACGTCGAGCAGCTCGTCACGCACGCGAGAGTGAAAGCTCTCCACGAACGGGTTCTGCCACGGTGAGCCCGGCTCGATGAACACGGTCCCGGTCTCCGCCAGCACGCACCAGTCTTTGAGCGCGTGCGCGGTCATCTCCGGGCCGTTGTCGCACCGCAGGAGCTCCGGGGCGCCGCGCTCGCCGCACAGCCGCTCCAGCGTCGTGACGACCGTGTCAGCGTCGATCGAGCGCTCGATGAGCATCACCAGCGACTCGCGGGTGAACTCGTCGAGAACGTTCAGCAGCTTCAGCGCCCGTCCGTCGGCGGTCTGGTCGAACTGGAAGTCGAACGCCCACACGTGGTTGAGCCGCTCGGCGCGCAGCCGCTCGGCCGGGACCGTCGAGTCTCCCAGCCGCCGGCGCTTGCGCTTGCGCACAGGGACTCGCAGCCCCTCCTCGCGCCACAGGCGCTGCACACGCTTGCGGTTCACCTCCCAGCCCAGCTCCCGCAAGTGATGATGCGCACGGCGATACCCCCACCGCGGACGGTCCTTCGAGAACTCCCGCAGCTCGGCGCGCAACGCCGCATCATCCACCGCGCACACCGGCTCGTGACGCTGCGTCGAGCGATGCTGCCCGACTACCCGGCATGCCCAGCGCTCGCTGACACCGAGGCGGTCGCGGAGCATCGCGACCGCCTGGCGTCGACGGACCGGGCCTACCAGTTTCCCCGGGAGATCTCCTTCAACGCCCGAACCTCGAGCGCTTGATCGGCGACGATCACCTTGAGGCTCGAGTTCTCGCGCTCGAGCTCCTTCAGCCGCTTCGCGTCCTGGGCCTTCATCCCGCCGTACTGGTTGCGCCAGCGGTGAAACGTCTGCTCGGAGATCCCCAGCTCCTTCGCCGCCTCCGGGATCGTCTTGCCCTCACCGAGCATCCGCTCGGCCTCCCGCAACTTGCGAATGACCTGCTCCGGCGTATGCCTGCATCGCTTCATCAGAGTTCCTTCCTCGCCCATCATCACGGGCACGAGAAACTCTCACAAGAGCCGGACCGAACTCGGGGGTCAGGCCAGACCCCTCGCAGGAGCGTCGTTGACCACAATGGAAAACTGTCACTTAGACCATAATATTAGGTGCCTCTGCCCGTGCTACTCGGGGCCTGCTCATTTAGCTACCGCGACAGTGGCAGGAGAGGGAGGGAACAAGGCTGAAGCGCTCATTGCTCTTATTTACTGTCAAATCGAAGTGTTTGAGGAAGTCATTCACACCGAGCATCGGCATCTCTGCGCCGTCTGAGGCATACGCACTCACGGGTATGATGTGGGCACCATACAGGCAGTCGATGACCTCCGGGGTACCAAGCTTATATGTGGCGTCGCCGCTGCCTACGGCCGCTTCAACCGCTTCAGCATTAGCAAAGTCAACTCCGATTGCTTCCAGTAGGTATGTGGGAAGGACAGAGTAGGAGGAGCCAGTATCAATAATGGCTCTCGCGGAGCGCGCATCCTGGGGACCGACAACATCAATATCAATTAGCGTGAGCGGTCCAGTACCGGGTTCGACCGCCTCCAATTGTAGCCATTTCATTACGCGTGCGCCTTTTACACTAGTTAGATGGTAGTTACAGCTTCCACGAGGATACCGCAAGATCCCTGTGGTCGTTGCGATGGGAGTGGGATTATACCTCTTGGCCACCGCCCGCGTTACGGCTTAGCTATAAAGCCGTGCCCGGATTGTCACAATTGGGCGTATAGCGAAGCTGTTTTAGGCTATTCGCCGGTTATCGGGCAATACTATCTTGAGGCCCTTCAACGCGAAATAGACTTGGGCAGATCGCCCGTTGAGGCACGAGAAAATCTTGCGGCGCGTCAACGGGCGGACGTTTGGGAGAGGACAAATCTCGCTCATGAGGATCGACCACCGCGAGCCGAGCTGTCATGGACTTCATAAAGAATATGCCCTTATTTCACCACTGAGCAAGCGGTGTTAGAGATGTGATTCCATCACTACCGGCGCTGCGATCTCAAAGGGGTCTTTGGACACCAGCAGTACGAATCTGAGCATTTCCCGGTACTGGTTTTCACTATTTATGTGATGACCCCAACCCAAGTAAATATAGACAAGTTATTGGCGCAACCGGAAGGTAAAACTATAGAGTTTAAGGGGATCTTTCTTCACTAAAGAACGTGCTTAAAACCGTCATAGCTTTTGCTAACACAGCGGGCGGAATCATCTTGATCGGTGTGGAAGATGGTACTAAAAATGTCACCGGCATTCCAAACGTATCCGTTGAAGAAGAACGGCTGAGTTCAGCTATAGCTGATGTTGTCGCGCCCACTCTGCACCCTGATATAAATGTCATCAATCACCAGGGCAGGGACTTACTTATAGTCAACGTACCGTATTTGAGAGGACCCTTCTACATAAAGTCTAAGGGAGACGAAAAGGGTGTTTATGTTCGTATTGGCTCAGAGAGTCGGGTAGCAGGCCCGGAGCTTATAGAGGAAATGAAACATCTCCAAAATAAGCTCGGATTTGACGAACAACCATGTGATGAGGCCGATATAAGTGATGTAGATTGGGCTCGGGCAAGAGCTATGCTTGAGAGCCGGGGTGTTGATACTGATGATATGAAATGGCAAACACTCGGTTTGTTAAGCAAGCGGGGAGGCGAGTTAGTGCCTACTCCGGCCGGACTTATCTTGTTCGGGCATGAGCCACAAAATTTCTTTCCGTATGCGAAAATGAGGTGCGGAGCATTCAAGGGTACAACTAAAACAGAAATTATTGACAGCCTTGATATTCAGGGCACATTAATCGACGCTCTCATTGAGGTTCCGAAATTCATTGCGCGCAATGAGAGAGAGTCTGTTCTGATTGATTCAATGAACAACAGAGAGGTCAGTGAATATCCTAAGATCGCGATCAGGGAGGCTCTCGTGAATGCCGTAGCACATGCTGACTATTCACTCTCGGGAACCGGCTTGTCAATACAAATGTTTTCCGACCGCCTTATCATCCAAAATCCTGGCATGCTCCACTTCGGGATGACTCTGAATGATGTCCGTGCGGGCGTGAGCAAGTTACGAAATCGGGCTATTAGTCACACTCTTCGCGAGCTTGGCTTTATGGAAGAGTGGGGAAGCGGTTACGAACGAATGGTTAGCACTTGCCGGGAAGATGGGTATCCTGATCCAGAATTAGAGGAAACAGCGACGACGTTTAGAGTGATTCTCCAATCCCACCCGCGCATCGTTCGGAGAGATAATCCCCTTTTTGATACAAGAAAAATTATTTCCGAGAGGTACCAGCGTATTTTAGCCGCGATTGCTCGGCTTGATAGGCCTCAAAGGAAGGACATCGTCCAAGAGACAGGTATAAGTCTGCGAATGCTAAAACGAGACCTCGGTAATCTTACAGAGCAAGGCTGGGTAGAACGCGTGGGCAGTAACACCAAAGATGGATATTATCGCGTCTGCAAGTAGATAACTATTCTCTTGGCCCCTTTTCTTGGCCCCAAGGGGCCAAGAGAATCCTCGTGCAGAGGCGAGTTAGGCAAATCCAGCATCCATAGAGGACCGGAGTACGCGAGTCAATAGAAAGTCGTGCTCCCGAGCATGCACTTCCGAAGCAATTGAGCTAACGTCAACGGCGAGACTTGCATCGCAAAAGTAACCCTCGTGCGCTGCGGAAAACAGTCGTGGTCGTGACGCCAAGAACTACCGCATCAAGATACCTCCAGGCTCCCAGCCAATCTCGCGTAGGTACTTCGCGGGCTTAGTGAGCCAGTATTAATTAGCCCTACCTTGCTGATGATGGGGTATTGAGTGAGAATCATTACTCTTTGATAAAGCTGCTCGCCGTTCCACACAAAGGGCAATGGATCTGCTCTGCGGTAGTCACGATCTCTGATACTTGAATATTAAGAGCTTCCGCGAGACTCGCTAGCTTGACCCATGATGGGTTGCGCAAACCACGCTCAATGCCTGACAAGTAAGTCGCGTGTAGCCCAGCCTTATCCGCGAGGCTTTCAATGGTAAAATCATTACTCTTACGCAAGCGGCGAATAGCCCAGCCAAGTTCAATTGGAGTAGGAGCACTCATTAGCGGGGAACCCGATCAGCGCGAGGGTTTACTCGGAAGCACTAACTTTTCAAGGTGCGCCACGAACTCACGGAGGGCAGCACCACGCTTAAAGAGTTCATCATGATTGGATGAGGCTTCCCCGGCTTCTTGTTCAGCCTTCGCCTCTGCTTCCCAAGTCTTATAACCCATGATGTGATACGCGGTCGCGTCCAGGATCGTCTGCCCGTACTCCTCAATATCCACCTCCACATCATGCTCCTCATCTTCTTCCCGCCAACCAATACGATCCAGTAGTCCCCAAAGATGTTCTAGTTGCTTTCTCCCTGGCACGAACCACTCCTGGTGCCGCCGCTCCCGTTCAGGCAAAGTAGCCCATCATTAAAGTCGCGCGTCGCGAAGCCCATGAATGAGATGATGGCTTCACGAATATCAGGCAGAACATTCGCCGGAATACTAAGAATCGTGCTCATTGAGTCCTCCAAGGGTCGGAGGCCCCGAGAAGCAGTCAAGAGCGGCATGAAGCAACCCACCTAAACCTCGATAGGCTGCCTCACGCGCCGAGAGCTAATACCTCACGGTGCCACGCCCCCGGCTGTTCATAGCAGCGCGGGGGCACTTATGTAGGGATGGGATGCGGCCGAACGACGTTAGCTCGACCCTCGGCAGAAGAAAGCGACGCTAAGGGCCTATCCCGGAAGGGTTATGTAGACCTGCGTTGAATTTTTGATCGGCCGGCCGTCGTGCCATTCGATCAGGAGGTCTGTGATGGGCTACATGGTCAGTAAGGATGATGGTTGGCGGATGCCGGACTGGTTGTGGGAGCGGGTCGAGCCGTTGCTGCCGGCGCCGCCGTTTCACCCGTTGGGTTGTCACGCGCCGCGGGTGCCCGATCGTGACGCGATGGACGCGATCCTGCTGGTGTTCAGGACGGGGATGCAGTGGAACGCGCTGAACGCGACGGGGGTGTGCTCCTCATCCTCGGCGCACCGGCGTTTTCAGGAGTGGGAGCAGGCCGGCGTGTTCCATGAGATCTGGCGTCAGGGACTGTTGGAGTACGACGAGGTGGTCGGTATCGACTGGTCGTTCCTGGCGGCCGACGGCGCGATGACCAAAGCGCCGCTGGGCGGGGCGAAGACCGGCCCGAATCCCACTGATCGGGCCAAAAGGGGGCGAAGCGTTCGGTTCTCAGCGGAGGCCGCGGGGGTCCCGTCGGGCTCGACCACGACGGCGCCAACCGCAACGATCACAAGCTGCTGAAGGGCACGCTCGACTCGATCCCGATCGAGCGGCCCGAGCCGACCCCGGAGCAGCCGCAGGGCCTGTGCCTGGACGCGGCCTATGACTACACCGACGTGCGCGATCTGGTCGCTCGAGCACGGCTTCACGCCGCACATCCGCGCGCGCGGCGAGGAGATCGAGCTCAAGGCGCACACCCCGGCTGGCGCGCCCGCCGCTGGGTCGTCGAGGCGTGCCACTCCTGGCTGAACCGCAACCGCGGGATCCTCATCCGCTGGTCAAAGAAGGACGAGAACCACCTCGCGCTACTCCAGCTCGCCAGCGGCCTGATCGCATTCAAGAAAGCCCACCTCGCGACCCTCGCCGCCACCCAACCGGGATAGGCCCTAAGCAACGCACCCCAAACCCGCTTCAACCAGCCCAAACCTACCCATCATCTTACGACGATAAGCAGAGGCGCGAAAGCCCTGGAAATCCAGGGCTTTCGTGGTTCTAGGGCTCGGGCGCTGGCGGAGCTTCCTCCCGAGATTTCCTCCCGGGATGGGTCGAGCGTATCGGGGTATCGGGGCCTGCTGGCATCATGCGGCGATGTCCGCGCGATCGGCAGCGACGCTGAGGCAGAGAGTGGCTGTGTCGGTGAGCGCCCATGAGCGGCGCGGCGTGGACGCTTGAGTTCTACGAGGAGAGCGGCCGGGAGCCGGTGCTCGACTTCCTGCGCGGGCTGGATGAGCTGAAGGAGCAGGCGTTGGCGGCTGCGCTGCGCAACGTCCTTGCCTATGAGGGCATTGGGGTTTGCGGCTCCTCGTGGGGGAAGTGGGTGCCGGGTGCTCCCGGCATCTTCGAGTTTCGGGTGCGCCATGACGCGGCGACGATCCTGCGCGAGCGTGGCTTGTCGGTCCCCGAGCATCTGAAGGAGACCAGTACCGACGTCCTGCTGCGCGTGTTCTGCCATGCCCACGGCAAGAAGGTGGTCCTGCTGCTGGCTGGCTATGACAAGGGCAAGGAGCCGAGCGCCAAGCGCCAGAACGCGGAGATCAAGCGGGCCAAGCAGCGCCTGACGCGCTGGAAGGCTCAGCAGAGGGCCAGCGCCAAGCAGGCGGCCGGCCGGGGCCAGTCTCGCGTTGAGCGGAGGTCTTGACAAATATGCGGTATGCTGCATAAATACTCTTGGACGCCCCGACTATCGGAGTTCTGTGATGGCCACGAAGTTCGACGACTACATCAGCGAGGTTGAGGAGAGGGCCAAGGCCGGCGGCCCGGAGGCCCTCGCGCGCTGGGACGCCTTCAACGCTCACTACGCGATGGCCCGTGAGGTGCGCGAGCTGCGCAAGGAGCGCAATCTCACGCAGAAGCAGCTCGCCGCCGCGTCCGGCATCAACCAGGCCGAGATTTCGCGGATCGAGCGCGGCCAGACGAACCCGACCGCCAGCACGCTTGCCGCACTACTGGCGCCGCTGGGTGCTCGCGTCGGGGTAGTCCCGCGCGAGACGCGCGACCTGGCGCACGCGTAGGAAGAAGTCTCAGCGGGCCGCAGCGCTCGGACTCGTTCCCGCACGCCTGCTGGTGGCCGTGGCAAGGAGGGCGTAGCCCGACGCCTCCGGTGCAGGTAGCGGCGGCCACCGCGCCGCAACCCGGAGCGTTGTGTGAGGGTCGCGGCGACAGCTCGGGCTGCCGCGAGTTCGGGGATGCCGCTTGACGATCCTTCGCCCCTCGGTGCTCGTCGCTGATGGTTTTGGCGGCTGGAGTGCTCGCGTCACCCGGGGGGCTGGACCGAAGTTCGTTGGCCGGTTGGGGGCGGTTGTGGTCAGTACACGTAGATGGGACACGACTGCGCCGATTCGCATGGGGCGCGGCGTCCCGCTTTCCGGCGAGTGAACAGGAGGGAAGGCAGATGGCGAGGCTCAACAAGACTTCTGGACAGGCCCAGGCTGGCGGCGGTGAGGTGGTGTCGTTGGACGAGCCGCTGCTCGACTGCGCTGCCGCGGCGGCGCTGCTGAACGTGCGGGTCTCCTGGGTGCGTGACGCGGCACGGCTCGGGCATTTGCCGTGCCTGCGTGTAGGGCGTCATCTGCGCTTCACGCGGGTGATGCTCGAAGACTGGCTGGTCGTGCAGCTGGCGCGCCCGCCTGCGGCTGGGCGTGCGTACGCGGCAGCGGCCGCCACGCCCCGTGCGAACGCGATTCCGTTCAGGCGCAGCACCCAGGCGGCGCTGTTGGCGAGCTTGGCGGAGAGGCCGAACGGCACTGCGGTGGAGTGCCCCCGCTTTCGTGGACACCTGAGCGCTTGGGTCCGTCGGACCCGGCAGGAAGGATGTGGTGTCCATGCCACGTACTCGTCCCCCGTACCCCGAGGAGTTCCGTCGTGAGGCGGTCGAGCTGGTCCGTAGCAGCGGCCGGCCGGTCAACGAGATCGCGAAGGATCTCGGGGTCAGCGGCCAATCGCTGCATACCTGGGTCAAGCGAGCCGACGTCGACGTCGGGCGCGCACCAGGCCTGACGACGGAGGACCGCGAGGAGCTGCGAAAACTCCGGCGGGAGAACCGGATTCTCCGCGAAGAGCGGGAAATCCTAAAAAAAGCGGCGGCCTTCTTCGCCAGGGAGAGCGAGCCGAGCCGGTAGCAGCATTCCGGTTCATCGCGGCGGAGAAGGCACATCACTCGATCAAGGTGATGTGCCGGGTGCTTGGTGTCTCCCGGGCGGGTTTCTACGCCTGGGAGCGCCGCGCACCAAGCGACCGTGACCTCGCTGACGCGTGGCTGACAGAGAAGATCCGCGAGATCCACACCGCCTCGAAAGGGACCTACGGCGCGCGGCGTGTGCACGCCGATCTGCGGCTCGCCCATGGTGTCGAGGTCAACCACAAGCGCGTGGAGCGGCTGATGGCCAGCAACGGGCTCTCGGGGCTGCCAGGGCGCCGGCGGCGGCGCACCACGATCCGCGTGGAGGGCGTCAGGGTCGCACCGGATCTCCTGGAGCGCGACTTCAACCCGACGGCACCGAACCGCACGTGGTCGGCGGACATCACCTACATCCGCACATGGGAGGGCTGGCTCTATCTCGCGCACGTCCAAGACCTCTTCTCCCGGCGGATCGTGGGGTGGGCGATGACCGACCACCTCCGCGCGGAGCTCGTCACAGGCGCGCTGCAGATGGCGATCTCCCGGCGCAAACCCGACCCCGGGGTGATCCACCATTCCGACCAGGGCAGCCAATACACGGCTGTCCTCTTCACCGCCCGCTGCAAGCAGGCCGCCATCACCCCGTCAACCGGGTCCAAGGGCGACTGCTTCGACAACGCGGTCAGCGAGAGCTTCCACGCCTCACTGAAGAAGGAGCTCATCTACCGCCACTCATGGCCGACCCGCGCTGAGACACGGACCGCCGTCTTCGAGTACATCGAAGGCTGGTACAACCCCCGCCGCAGGCACTCCACCCTCGGCTACCTCTCACCCGCAGAATACGAGCACCAGCACCAAAACCAGCCATTCACGACAACGTCCGACACCCCGCCGCTCAGCACCCCAGCCATCGCATGAGCAGCCCTCACCGCCAGCCACACCGGGACCCCCGGCGCGCGGCGCGCCCGGATATTCCTCGCTCCGCCTACGGCTCCGCGAGGAATATCCGGCAGATCACATAAACTCCATCAAGTCAACCCGTGTCCACGAGAACGGGGGCGGGCCAGGCCATGTACCGGCAGCTACTAGGGCAGAGTTGAGGCTGGCCAGCTAGCGTGCGCGGCGTGCGCCAACACCCTCGAAGAGCTCAGCGGCCGGCACCCCGAGCGCCGTTGCGAGCTTGGCGACGGTGCGGACACCTGGCTCGCGCTCGCAGCGCTCGATCTTGGCGACGTGTGTCATGTTGAGGTCGGCGTCGTGGGCCAAGCGCTCCTGGCTTAGCCCCCGCTCCTGCCGGAGCCGTCGCAGATTGGCAGCAAAGACGTCGAGCGGGTCGGGCATCGCCCGACGATGCTTCGGCACCTGTCCCAATTGTGCCAGATACAATTGGGACAGAAGACTGTACTATCCGCCGCACTATGGAGGTTGTCCCACCTGGCGTAGAACTTGAAGTGGCGGTCCTCCCGCCTCGTCCGCTCCTGTTGGGAGCGTTCAGGGCGATCGAGACCATCGAGATCAGGAGGAACCGCCATGAAGAAGGTACATGCTGGACAGGTCGCGTCCGTGCCCGAGGATGCCCGAGCGCCAGGTCTGCCCGA
The DNA here is from genome assembly GCA_963736555.1 of uncultured Solirubrobacterales bacterium. Taxonomy (GTDB): domain Bacteria; phylum Actinomycetota; class Thermoleophilia; order Solirubrobacterales; family Solirubrobacteraceae; genus Palsa-744. The sequence goes on along the minus strand of CAVTPC010000006.1, from coordinate 329,527 downwards.
CCGGGTGCAGGTCGCACTCGGGGAGCTGGTCGGGGCGGCGAGGGAGGGATTGCTCGCGATGTCAGTCGGTGTCGGGCTTGGTGTGCTGCACGAGCTGATGGATGAGGAGGTCCAGGAGGTCTGCGGGTCCCGCGGCAAGCACGATCCTGAGCGCTCTGCCTACCGGCACGGCAGCGACGAGGGAGAGGTCACTCTCGGCTCGCGGAGGGTCGTGGTCGAGCGCCCGCGGATGCGCGCCAAGGACGAGGGCGGCGAGGTGGCGCTCTCGACATACGAGCACTTCAGCAGTCGCGACCCGTTGAGCGCGGTGGTGCTCGAGCGGATGCTCGCCGGTGTCTCCACCAGACGCTTCCCTCGCACCCAGGAGCCCGTCGGCGAGGATGTCGAGACCAAGGCGCGCTCCACGTCGAAGTCCTCGATCTCCCGCTCGTTCGTGGCGCGTACCGCACAGACTCTCGCCGAGCTTATGGGACGCCGTCTTGATGATGTGCGCCTGGCGGTGCTGATGCTCGACGGGATCGTCTTGAAGGACCACACCAACGTCGTGGCGTTGGGGATCACCACCGAGGGCGTGAAGATCCCACTCGGGTTGTGGGAGGGATCAACGGAGAACAAGACGATCGTCACCGCGCTGCTGGCCGATCTCGTCGATCGTGGCCTTGACGTTGACCAGGGCGTCCTGGTCGTGATCGATGGCTCCAAGGCCCTCAGAGCCGCCGTTCGTGCCGTCCTCGGTGATCGTATCCCGGTGCAGCGCTGCGTCCGTCACAAGGAACGAAACGTGCTGGAGCACCTACCCGAGCGTGACCGTCCCGGTGTCAAGCACCGGTTGCGCCGCGCCTGGGCACGCGATGATCACGACAAGGCCCTGAGCGAACTGCAAGCGCTCGCGGACGAGCTGGAGCGCTCACACCCCGGTGGCGCCGCGTCACTCAGAGAGGGAATGAAGGAGACGCTCACCGTCACCCGTCTCGGTGTTCGTGGCGCGCTGAAGCGCACCCTGGAGAGCACCAACCCGTGCGAGTCGATGATCGAGTGCGTCAGGCGCAGCTCGCGCAACGTCAAGCGCTGGCAATCCGGCGAGATGTGCCTACGCTGGACCGCCGCCGGGATGCTCGAGGCCGAGCGACAGTTCCGACGGATCGTCGGTCACGCCGACCTCGCCAAGCTCGCGCTCGCCGTCGAAGCAGAGATCGCTCCACTCACCGTCACTCACGCAATCAAGGAGACCGCTACCCTCGTCAGCGCCTGAACATTCACACCCGGGCCGCCACAGAAGTTCCACGCCGACCGGGACATCCTCCCACTATGCACCGGATCAGACAGCCACGGGGGTGGGAGCAGACTGCGAAGACTAGGTCGCAAGCACCGCCAGTGGAGCCAGCCTGCGAAAACAGATGCGACCTTGTAGGCTCCGGCTCCCCAGAACAAGCCAACTCTGGAGAATCTTATGCCAAGGGGGGGAACGTCATCAACACGATGGGCGGTGGTCCGTGTCCGCAGTGGCTGTTGCATCGTGGTCACGAGGCTCTTCACGCACCGAACGACGATCGCCACAGCTGCTCCCACGCCCGCGTCATACACCCGGGACTGTTCTGGGTTAGGACGAGGGGCGAGCACGCATGAGCGCGGTCGGGGTCATCTGGGTGCTGGTGGAGATTGCGGGCCTGATCGACGCCCTGCGTCACTCCGGCCCTGACTGGTCGTACGCCGATCGAAACCGGTCCTTCTGGCTCATCTTCATGTTCTTCTTCGGTCCGATCTTCGTCGTGCCGTACCTGTTCCTGGTCCGCCCGCGCTTCCCAGGCGCGGCGGAGCGGCCCGACCAAGCGTTCCGCAAGTTATGACCGCAGAGGAGAAGCGCGTTGCTAAACATCGTTGAGGTGCCCGACCCGTCGGAGTCGGCCCAGTTCCCCGAGATGGGCCTGCTTTTCCCCGTTCCGGGGACCGACAAGAACACGATCGTCATGGAAGATCGAGACGGTAGCAACGTGCAGCGTCTCACCGCGAGCGAGGTCATATTCAAGGTCGGCGCGGCGACCAAGTTCAAGGATCGGAAGGTCAAGATCGACCTGTTCGTCACGGACGCCCGCTTTGCGCTCGCTTGCAGCAGCTACGACAAAGGCGGCGGGCACACCTTCCTCGGTGGCGGCGGCGCCCTCGTCTTCAACGTAGGGGTCAATTCGGTCAGCAAAGTTCGCGCCAAGATGCGCTCTCGGGGCAAGATGCTCGTCGGCCAGGTTCGTTACCCGTGGCTGCACCGCGTTGGCAGCTCGCCGAAGACCGGATTCGGAACACACGAGAAGCTGTATTTCGAGATGTCCGTCAAGGGCGGTGGGACGACCACGCTCACGCTCTATCTGCCGAGCAACGTGTCGGCGGCCCAAGTTGCCGCCGAGGTGGCACGTCGGGCAGCCCGCTTTCGGCTCACGCACGAAGATCTCGATGGCGAGACGCGCGAGATGCTCACGCCGTTCACGACGGTCGAACCTCTCGCGCCGGGACCAAACGCCAAAGATATCCGCTGGTTCACGCTGCCGCGTGCTCGCAACGTCGATGAGGAGTCGGCGCGCCTGGGGATACGGGTGCAATGATCCGTCAAGGGCGACCCGACGTAAAGCTGGGCGACGGGCCGAGCGCGCGGGCAACCACGCGTTGCACAGCCGCCGGTGTTTCGGCCAGTGCCGCGACCAAAGCGGTCAAGCCTCGCGTGTCCGCTTTCGGGACGATGCGTCCGTTAGTCGCAGCACTTCTGCTCAGCACGGCTTTTCTCGTGGGATGCGGTGGCTCGCAGCGCGAGGCAACTAGACCCTCTTCCGCCACCACCACGGAGACGTCCAACGCCGCCACCACGACGACCCAGGTTCCAGTCTCGGCCACTACCCCCGGGGCCACCGTCGAAGCCGCAGGGCGCGCCTACGCCAAGAAGGACTTCGAGCTGTACTGCAGCTGACTTGACGCCGGAGGCGCAGCTGAAGTTGATAGCTGCGGCGACGGAAGCCGATCGAGCCTCAACCTGTGCTGCCACGGTGAAGGACTGGCTTGGGCCTCCACCGACCGACCCGGAACTGCTCTCGACTTATAACGCAGAATTTCAAGCCGCAGACGAAGTCCGAGCCACGGGCGAAGTGGTCCAAGGAAACGGTGCTCTCGTTACCACGCTCGCGAAGGATGAATCCCCAGAAGTAAAACACCGCGGTCTGTATCGCGAACACGGCATGTGGCGGCTCACCAGATCTATGACGCTCGGGGAGGGAGGTACCAACGAAGAACCAAGCGCACCGCCGACCGGGCCATAGGTCCTTCGATGTTGGCGCCAACGCCGAGGTGATCCATTGGCACACGTCCGGATGACCTGATCCACAAAATCGTCCGGCCGGCCAAAGCTCAGCCAATCGACGACGTATCCGCGACAGCAACTCCCCGAATCACGAAAGGAAAGGACGGCAGTGAACAGCACAAGCACGTCGACATCGCCCAAGATCACGGAAGGCGCTGTCGTGGTGTCGCCTCCGGACAACATCGCTGTTCTGGAGCAGATGGGCCTCCCCGCCAAGGCGAAGGCGATCGCTGACCTCCAGATGCGCTCCTCGTCTCGGGAGATTCCCGATCCCCTGGAGCAATGGGAGCACCCGAGCAACGTCAAGCTCAAGCCCGAGGGCTGGTGGCTTACGGAGAACGCTTCCTTCCACGGCCAAGCCTCAGCGATCAACTCGTACAAGGAGGTCTCGGCACCGTCAGAGACGGAGCTCAGTGGCGCGACAGCCGCGTTTTGCGTGACTAAGGACGGTCGGCTGCTTGGGATCATCAGCCCGAACGGGCGCGACGAAGCGTCCGTCTGGATCAGCACCGCGTGCGCTCGCGTTCAAGCCACAGCAGCGAGCAGCGGCAAGGCGTCGGCACTGACGCTCACCGGTGATGGCTGGACGGTTCAACTGTCCAGCGTCGATCGCCTCTACCGGCATGTCAAGAGCGGTGGGAGCGCGGTCAAGACCGGCGCGAAGATCGCTGCCTTTGCCGCCGCCGACATCCTGATCCTCCCCGGTGGCGGAAAGCGCAGCAGCGAGGTCGAGGGCCGTTTCGAGACTAACCAGACCCCATCGTTCGTCGAGGCGATCCGAAACGGGTCGGGCGTCACCTCCCATTTCGAGTTCGTGAAGCCCGACGGGCCACCGCTCGGTCAGGGCTACCGTTGGATTGCGGATCCGGGACTCGGCGGCGTCTATCGCCTGGAGCGAAAGGGCGAGCCCACGACCGCGACCTTCCTTGTCGATCGGGAGCTACCCAGAGATGAGCAGCTTGCCGCGCTCGACGCCATCGGCTGGGCACCACGGGCGATGGTGGACTGGGTCCGCAAGCGCGTCGAAGATGAGAACGAGCCAAAGCTCTCGCGGCCGGAGTTGCCCGACGGACGAGTGAATCATCCCTTCTGGCTGAACTCGCTCGGCCTGAACGTGGGCGACGGACCGCAGGACCACCCGGTCACCCGGTATCTGTGGCCGTCCCTCTCGGGGGATGAGCCCAGCCTTGACGCGGGCGAGCAGATACTCCACGAGTACCGCGCTGAGGACGTCCACCTGTCCGCGCCCAGCTCCGCCGATCAGGCCTACTCAAGCTCCGAGATCGGAACTGGGAAGACCGTCGCGACGCGCATCTTCGTCACGAATCAGCGGCTGATCGTGGTGGCGGCGCGGTCTCAGGACGCCGTGCAGGACGGCAAGGCGTGGTGGGCGTCGCACTTCCGTCATGAATGGATCTACGAGGTCGGCACCGAATCCACGAAGAAGTTCAAGGTCAAGATGCTCACCCTGAAGCCGAAGCCGGGAACAGAGACGCACGAAACTGCCCTGTATGTCCGCATGCGCCAGAGCAGCGCGGCCGTGCACGAGCTGAAGTTTCCCAAGTTTGCCGACGCATCTTTCATCACAAGCCTCCTGGCGGCGCTAACGGCGAGCCCTGGCCGGTCGGTCTCCGACACCAACTACCACCACAACTACCCGGTCCGCGATCTAACCGGGGTAGAAGTGGACCGCACGGCCAAGGTCATCTCGGGCGCGATTCCGTACTCATTGCCGTTGGACTTGACCAGCTATGCGCCCGACTAACGATGCAGAACGGCGGGGTCAACGACGCGATCGAGTTCACTTGCACGTCAAGCGAATGAGGCTCCGTGCTCGGCGTACCCGCATCGACGCTCCGGCCCAGACTACGCGTCGGCGCCGCGCGTCTTGGGTTGTGCTGGGAGCAATCTGTGGGACCGTCGCGACCGGGCTCGGCGGCTGTGGCTCGTCGACCGCACCGCAGACGACGGCGGTGCCCGGCGGAGCGGCCGTGCAAGCCGGTGCCTCCGCGCCCGTGTACTGTGGGGACCTCACCGGCTCCAAGCCGCTGCTGCAGCTGAGCGGCGCGATGAGCACCCTGGCTCGTGACCCAGGTAACACCAGCGCACAGGAAGAGATGCGCTCCGCGGCCAACGCCGTCGAAGGCGCTGCTCGTCAGGCGCCTGCGCTGCAGCGCGCGGCCCTGCTGCGCGCGGGACGCGCGATCCGCGCGCTCGCGGCGCGCGGGCTCACGGGCGCCTCCGGCCTCGATGCGACGCTCACCCACGCCGGACGTTCACTACAGGGCACATGCTCGTTCCCCGTCGGTTAGCGCGCACCGCCGTCGCGGCCGTTGCGCTCACGCTCGCGCTGAGCGTGGCGGCGCGCGCGGGTGGCCTCGACCCAGGCCTCTGCCACTCCGTGTCGGCCCGCGCCGACATTCCGTCAAACTTCGGCGTCGACGCTTGCTTCGACGGCTCGAAGCTTACGCTGCGGAACTCGATCACACTCGTGCTCGACGCGTCAAAGACGGGCGACGTCGGGAACCCGACGCGGCGCGAGAGCGACTACGGTCTCGCCGCGGACGCCGAGCGGCTGAAGTCGAGCGACCCCGATGTCTTTCTGCCCGGCGACGAGCTCATCTACCCCGTCGGCGCGGCGGCCGGAACCGTCGGCATCCGCAGCTCCACGGACAACGGCTTCTACGCGATCGCAACAACGATCGCCGACTTCTTCCCCGGCAAGCCGAACGCGATCGTTGGCGCTTTCACCGCCTTCGTCTCTGAGATCGACGACGACTTTACGCAATACCACACGTGCCTCGTTGGGAAGAACTGGTTCGCGCAACTCGGCTGCCGCGCCCTCCTCGTCCGCAACGTCACGTTCGCTGCGGGACGGGGCGGCGTAAGCGTCGGAGCAAAGGCTGCGCTGGGCGCGATCCTCTCGACCGCGACGTGGGGCAAATGGTTTTATGCCACCGCATCCGACTCACTCGCGTCGCTCCACGAGCCCGGCCTGATTCGCATAGCTCCGGCGGCTACGCCGTCGCCAACGCTCGCGCGCCCCAAGCTCAGCTCGGGGTCGAGCTGCGCGGACTGGGAAGCAGCGTCGTTCGCTGAACGCAACGCCTACGCGGCGACGGTGTCGCCCGGAGTCCAACTCACCACGCCCGTGCCCACAGGCTCTACGCACGCCGCGTTCATGTATGGCTTCATCGGCGGCGGCTGCGACAGGGCGAAGAGCCGCGGCCTCGCGCCCGCGGACGTCCCCCTGGACGCCGTCCTCGCCGGCGACTACCTAGCGTCAACGACAACAACCACGACCACCACACCAACCGCGGCGACGCCAACGACCACGCCGTCGGCGCATCCACAATCGCTCGCCGTCGGCGCGCCGTTCAACTCCGAATGCGTGGTCGCGTGGCCAACCGCGCCCCTGAAAACGTCCGACTCCATCCAGATGACGATGTCGTGCAAGGAAGTGCCCGAGGACAAGTTCCTGTTCACGCAAGTGATTTACGGCGACCCGAACCTGCCGATCACACCGGACCACGACCAGGCGCGCGTCGCCGGCAAGATCGTGGACATCGCCACGTCCGGCTATGGCTACCGCGAGCTCGTCGTCGAAGCCACGAGCGTGCAGGTGCACTGATCGCGCTCGACCACGAACGTGCAGCCATAAACGTGGAGGCGCTGCGGGCGGGCAGTTCGCCCGGCCGCAGCGGCGTTCGACGAGGCCTGCGGCGTCGAGGCGGTTGAGTGCGTCGGTGATGTTGAGCCTTCGCTTCTCGTCCTTGGTGCTGAACGCCTCCCGCCGACCGCGTGACCGTCAGGCTTGCCATGCCCGGCAAAGGTCTTGCTCGGTGAGCGGTCCTTGCCCGTCGCTGCCGCGCACGATCAAGCTCTCAAGGACGGCGCTGTCCCAGTGGTGGCGCGTACGCGAGGACCGCGCTTCTTGGCGGCTGTCGAGCGCCTGGCGGCGGGCTTGCGCTTCTTGGGGCGGAAGGCCGCGGAAAGCAGTTGGGCGTCGTCGGCGCGGCTCTTGTGGTGTAGGTAGCGCATCGTGGTCTGGATGTCGGCGTGACCCATCCATGCCTGCACCTGGACGATGCTGGCGACATTGATCGCCAGTGAGCCGAAGGTGTGGCGCAGGTCGTGAAAGCGCAGTCGTCGCAGGCCGGCGGCGTCGAGCGTCGCGAGGTAGCGGCGGCGCAGCGCGGAGCCGTCGAGAAGGGTGCCCTCGCGACTTACGAAGACGTGGTCGCCTCTGGCGGTGTGGTGTTCGCGCTTCTTCAGCTCCTTCAGCGCATGAGCGACCTTGTCGACCATCGGCACGGTGCGCGACTTGCGCGACTTCGGCTTGCCTGTCTGTTTGGCGCTGTAGCCTTCGTAGACGCGGATCGAGGACTGCTCGAAGTCGATGTCCTCCCAAAGCAGCGCCAACAGTTCGCTGCGGCGTAGTCCCTCGAGAGCTGCCGTCAGGTAGATCGCGGCGTCCTGTTGGTCCTCTTCGGCGCGCAGGGCACGCTCGGTCTCGCTTACGGCTGGGCGGCGGGGGTCGCGATGGGAGCCCTTGACCGCGGTGGCTACGAGCAGGTCGATCTCCTCGGGCGAGTAGAAGTCGAAGCGTGCTACTTCGTTGGTCTCGCGCAGCCGCTTGATCTTCGTAACGACGTTGAGAACCAAGCCGAAGTGCTCGACGGCGTGCTGGAAGATGGCGTGCGCCTGTGCGACGATCTTGTTGACCGTCTTTCGCTTGCGCGTGCCGTCCTCGGCGAGTCGGTTGCGCCATTGTTCGATCTGCTTGGCGGTGATCGTCTCTATGCGCTTGGGGCCGAACTCGGGGAGTAGGTGTGCGACGAGGACCGATCGGTAGTCGACCTGTGTGCTTGCCGACCAGTCACGCTCGAACGGTCCCCGGTCGAACCAGTCCCAGGCGATGTCCGCGAACGTATAGCCGGTGCGCTCCTGGCGCAGCTGCCCGCGTCGAGCGTCGACGAGGATCTCGTCGAGGTGTTCTTCAGCCTCTCGTTCGCGAAGGAAGCCCTGCGGGGGCGAGCCCTTGCCCGTCCAGTCGGGACCGAGACGCTTCTCGTGCTGGCCCTGCTGGTCGCGCCACTTGGCGCACCAGGTGTTGCCGCGCTTGCCTTTGTACAGCCAGACGTGGCCGCTGATCGAGGCGTGGGGATCGAGTGTTCGGGTTGCCATGACTGGTCCTTCCGTGGGTCTGTAAGGACTGTCCGAGAGGGGGACGGACCTAGGAACCGTAGCGCGTGGGGCGGACAGAATTTCCTCCCGAACTTCCTCCCCAAACAGCCTTGCCTAACTCGACCTACTGCACCAAAATGGCTTGAATACAGGGCATTAGCGGCCCATGAACGCTGGCTCTAGCTAACTCATAACCCGAAGGTCGCGGGTTCGAATCCCGCCCCCGCTATGCCAAACATCAGCGGCCGCCCCCCCGCGCGGTCGTCATTGTTTTCGGGGGGAGGCAGCAGGCCGGGGCCGATGGTCGCTGTCAGCGTGAGGCGGCAGGGCGCTCGACCTTGAGAGCGTCGATTGCGTCGGTGACGGCACGCTTGCGGGTGCTCAGCTCCTCGATGCGTCGTATGGCGAGCGCGACGACTGGATGGTCTGAGTCCTCGTGCTCGGGCGCGGGTGCCTGTTTAGGCCGTCTTGTCGGTTTCGATGCGTGTGAGGATTGCGTCGAGGGCCTGCTTGAGCGGGTCGCTTGAGTGCGTGACGTGGGATATGAGGAGTCCGCCTTGCAGTGCGGCGAGTAGCGCTGTGGCGAGGTCGTTGGTGTTGGAGTCTTGGTGCAGTTCGCCGCGGGCGCGTATGCGTGTCAGTCCGTCTGCCATGGATCTTTGCCAGCGGTCGAACTCGTTTGCCGCGGCGATGCGTCCGACGGGGTCTGTCTCGGCGAGCTCCGTGCCCAGGGTGCCAAGCGGACAGCCACCGATGATCTTGGAGTGCTCCCAGGTAGCGATGATGCCGTCGCTCCATTGGTGGAGAGCTTCGAGGCTGTCGATCTCGGCGGCTTCTTGGCTGGTGACCATGCGCTCGCCTTGGTATTCCACGACGGCGCGCACTAGGGCCTGCTTGTCGGCGAAGTAGTGGTAGAGCTGGGAGCTGCTGACGCCGGCAAGCTGGCGCACTTCGTGGATCGTCGTCGCGGCGGCGGCGTTGCGGTAGATGAGCTCGGCGGCCGCCTCGATGATTCGCTGTCGAGTTCTGCCGCCCTTGGCCGTAAATGGCGCCCCCTCAAGGTGCTCCGTCTTGGATGTAGATGGGGCCATGTCTTCCAGGCTAGCTGAAAATCCTATCGTTCTGGTTTGTTTGATCCATTCCTGCTACGGTGGATCACGTGATCCAATTCGACAAGGGGCGGTGGCATGGACGACCTGAAAGGCAAGCGCGCTCTGATCACCGGAGGCACCTCGGGCATGGGTGGCGCCACGGCACGATCGCTGGCGCGGAAGGGCGCATCGGTTCTCATCACCGGCCGCGATGAGGGTCTTGGTGGGAGCGCTGCTGATGAGATTCGCGGAGCAGGGGGCGACGTCCGCTTTATCGCCGCTGACCTGACGGCCCTTGACGAGGTCAGCCGACTGGCCGAGGAGGCAGGCGATGTCGACATTCTCGTCAACTGCGCTGGGTTTTATGCGATGACATCCACGGCTGACATGGACTCCCAGACGTTCGATCGTCACTTCTTGGTCAATGTCAAGGCGCCGTTCTTCCTCGTGGGCGCACTTGCCCCGGGAATGGTTGCTCGGGGTGGCGGCTCGATCGTCAACGTCTCGACGATGGTCGCGAGCTTCGGCCAGCCGGGCATGTCCGCCTACGGAGCCTCCCGCGCCGCTATCGAGCTACTCACGAAGGCGTGGGCCGCAGAATACGGGCCGCAGGGGATCCGCGTCAATGCTGTAGCACCCGGCCCTACGCATACCCCGGCGATGGAGCCGGTCATGGCGATGGCCGAGGAGCTCGCCAAGACCATCCCCCTAGTAGTGCTTTGGTAGCTCTCATCGATCCGGTGGCGGCAGATGGAGGGCGAGCCGGTCGAGATCGACGGGCCGGTCGCAGGTCCGGCAACGGCCGGCCCAGCACCTGAAGAGCGGCTGCTGCAGCAGCACGGCCTTCGGCAGTGTCAGGCCGGCCGCCGGGCTTTTGGGTCGAGCCGCTCCAGGGTGAGGAAGCCATGGGCGGCGGTGACCAGGGCGGTGTGGTGGTGCCAGCCCAGCCAGGAGCGACCCTCGTAGTGGTCCAGCCCGAGCTCGCCCTTCAGCTGGCGGTAGTCGAGCTCGATCCTCCAGCGCAGCCGGGCGAGGCGGGCCAGTCGCCCGGGCCCGGCGTCGGCGGGCAGGTTGGAGAGCCAGAAGTCGGTGGGCGCCTCGGCGCCCTCGGGCCACTCGGCGATCAGCCACTCCTCGCGAGGCGGGATCTCGGCGCCGCCTCGCCATCTACCGGCACCCTGGCGCCAGCCGTGGGCGGCGCGCACCCGCACGAAGGCGAAGCGCGAGCTCATCGGCTCCTCGTCAGGACCATCGCGAAAGGCGACCGTCTCGAAGGCCTCGGCACCGAGCCGCCCGATCAGGTCGCCGATCGCCTCCGGCCCGCGGTCGGGCCTCGGGTGGGTCCGCGGCCCGCGCGTCCCGCCCGCGCGCCGGGGGACCTCGAAGGTGGTCTCGGCCGCGAACACCGTCGTCCTCGGCCCGACCGCCAGCACGTACCCGCTCCCGGCGGTGTCGAGGCGGTCGCGCAGCCCGGTGTTCTCGCCGTAGGCGGCGTCACCCAGGACCGGTGCCGCGGGCACCTCCCACCCGGCGGCGCGCTCGACCAGATCCACCCCCAGCTCCGGCTTGGTCTTGAAGACGACCTCCTCCGGGATCTTCGCCCTCGCCCGGCGCTCCTGATCTGAGCACCACTCCTGCGGCAGGTAGAGCGCCCAGCCCAACGGTGCCGTCCCCCGCCCGCCGACCGCGTGCACCGAGACGCCGACCTGGCAGTTGCCGATCTTGCCGAGCGTGCCCGAGTACTGGCGCTTGACCCCGGGGGAGTCCTTGCCGTCCTTGGGGAAGCCGGTGTCGTCGAGCACCCAGGCCTCGATCCCGATCTCCGGCGTCACCCGCTCGGCGACGGCGCGCACCACCGCGGCAGCGTCCCACGGGCTCACCGCGAGGAAGTTCTGCAGGCTCTCGTAGTCGGCCTCCCCACCCAGCCGGGCGACCATCGGCTCCAGCGACTTGCGCGGTCCCTGCTCGATCAGCCCTCGCATATAGAGGCCGCCGTTGACCAGTTGCACCGGGCGGTTCACCGCCTCGGCGAGCACCTCGGCCCCGAACGCCTCGAGGCGCTCCCGCACGGCCGCCGGTCCGTCCACCTCCACAGCCATCACCGCCATGATCCCCTCCCGCGTCGACATCGGACGCGGACGGATTCGCCGGTGGCCGGGTCAACCCTGCGACAGAGCTACCAAAGCACTACTAGGCCGGGTCGCGGAGATACATGAGATCTCCGACGTCATCACGTTCCTTGCCACCCCCGCCGCCGGCTACATCAACGGCGCAGTCATCCACGTCGACGGGGGCCGTACCGCCGTCTGAAAGGAGCATCCATGGTCCTCGTGACAACCCCCGGCAAGGTCGGCCGCGAGGCCGCCCGCCTGCTCGCTGAAAACGACACGCCCGTTCGACTGCTCGCGCGCCACCCCGACGAGCTGGCCGACCTCGCAGACGGCGGCGTCGAGGTCATCGCCGGCGATCTAGACGACGACGCCAGTGTGGCTGGCGCGGTAGACGGCGTGTCCGTAATCATCCTCGTCACCACTCCAGTGCTCGACTACGAGCTTCGCGTTATTGAGGCCGCGAAGCAGGCCAACGTCGGGTACGTCGTCAAGATCACCAGCAGCGCCTCGCTCGACTCGCCGATCGCGCGCCGCCGTGACCAGAGCACGATCGAGACCGCTCTGATTTCCTCCGGCCTTGGTCACACGCTGCTGCGCAACAACGTCTATATGCAGAACCTTCTCATGCTCGCGCCCGTTATAGCCAAGACAGGCCAATTCGCATCCTCCGCGGGCGATGGACGCGTCGGATTCATCGACGTTCGAGACGTCGCAGCGGTTGCCGCGAAGGTTGCTACCGAACCCCGACCGCACGCCGGCCGGGAGTACCGGCTGACCGGACCCGCGATGCTCTCCTACACCGACATCGCTGCCATCCTCACCAGCGTCCTTCCTCGGCCGATCACGTTCAAGTCACGAACGGCCGAGGAAGACAAGCAGGCGATGATCGCCGCCGGACTTCCAGCGCCCGTCGCCGAGATGAACGCGCAAGCCTTCAGTCTGCTCGCAACCGGCGACTCCGAATGGCAAACGAAGGACGTATCAAACCTCCTCGGAGTCCCAAGCCGCACCTTCGAGCAATTCGTCCGTGACCACGCGGCCGCTTTTACAGCCCCAGACGAATTGGCCGGGGACGCCTGCCTTGCTCAATGAGCTGAAGATGGTGGCATCTTCCTCGCCTATCCCCTGCAACAGAGGGATGGCCCCCCTCTGCGGAGGGGCGGTTGAGGTGTACCATCGGCCAATGACGCAACAGCAGGGCGCGGGTGTGGTGGCGGTCGCCAACGAGGAGGCGGTGCGTGCATGGAACACCGTCCTGTATGAGCGGTGGAAGTCGAACCGCAAGGTGTTCGTGGGCGCGCTGACAGAGGTCACCGAGGAGGTCTTCGAGCTCTTTCCGCCGCCTGAGGGTGGGTGCTGCATCGACATCGGGTGCGGCTTCGGCGAGACGACTCAGCGGCTGGCTGAGCTCGTCGGACCGGGAGGCTTCGCGCTCGGCACCGATTCCTCGCCGCGATTCATACAGGACGCCCGTCGCGAGGCCGTCGAGTCGGGGGTGCAGAACATCGCGTTCGAGACCGCCGATGCGCAGACGGCTGAGTGGGATCGGATCTACGACTACGCCTTCTCGCGCATGGGGACGCAGTTCTTCGCCGCACCGGTCCCGGCTATGCGCGCGATCCGCGGCGCGCTGAAGCCCGGCGGCAGGCTTGCCAAGGTCTGCTGGCGTCGCAAGGCCGAAAGCCCGCTGTGGGCGGAGACCGAGCAGGTCATTGAGCGGTTCCTCTCGCGCCCTGAGGAGTACGAGGTCGACACCTGCGGGCCCGGGCCATTCTGCTCGGTAATCCCGAGACCACCCGCGGGATTCTCGAGGCCGCCGGGTTCGACGAGATCGAGTTGCATCAGCGCGACTTCGACTACTTCATGGGCGCGGACATGGACGAAGCGATCGACGCCCTGCTCGTGATCGGACCCGGCGCCGAGCTGATCCGCCTGAACGGCGAGTACGGGGAGAGCCGCCGGGGCGAGATCGCCGAGGCCCTGAGGGACCACTACGCCGCCTGGGAGAAGCCCGACGGCTCCATAGTCAGCCGCGCAGCCATCTGGATCGTCACAGCCACAAACGCCGGCTAGCGTCGGCTGCGCATCGTGGAACGCGCGTGCATGCGTGGGGGCGCGATAGAGCAGTGCGTCGGCGCAAGGCCGTTGCGGGCGCCGCTTACGACGACATGACGGCCTCTCTTGGTGGTCAGCGTGGTGTACCCCGGCGTCAAGCTGGAGAAGCGCCCCTGCGACATGTGGCCTGATGAACCTCTTCTGTGAGCGTGCTCATCTTCTGGCTCAGCGTATGGATCTGTTCGGTCAGGTTTGTGTTCTTAGTGAGCAGGTCGGACTGCTGCTGAATGAGCTCGTCTCTGCGCTTTGTCGCGACTTCCTGGTATTCGGCCAGCTCGTCCCGATGCTTCGCCGCAGCTTCCTCGTTGGCCTTGTCGGTCCGCGTCTGTGCCTTCTGGGCGATGATCACCAGCGCACCCGTGTAGAACGCGACACCGGAGAAGATCAGGTTCAAAAGGATCCACGGCTCGGGGTCGAATTCGCCGCCTTTGACGATCGCCTTGCCGGTGCTTTCGAGGTACTTCACAGCACCGTTGACGAACACCCAGGCGAGGATGATCAGCGAGCCGATCAGGACGAACTGCACGGTACCCATGCCCGAAGCGACACTCTCGGCCACGCGCTCCATGAAACTGCTTCCACCGGCATAGGGCGACGGGTTCTTACCGCCGCGCTGGTAGTGCTTGTGGTGGCGCAGAGGATCTCTGCTTGCCTGAATCGGCTGCTGGGGTGTCGTAGCCATGGTGACTTCGTCTCCTCTCGAGATGTGACCTGCGGGCGAAGCATTCTGTCGTCAGGGTCGGCGGCTGTCGAATCGGCGCCAGCCATGGCCGGGTGTGTCAGCCAGGATCGGGAGACACGGTGCGAGGCTGCTGGGGAGCATCGAGTATGAGCAACTCGCCGCCGTCGTGGTCAACCTGGAGCGTGGTGTGCTCGATGTCGAAGCGGTCGTGGAGGATCGCTTGCAGCGTGCGCCTAGCGGCATGGCAGTCGGTGTCTCGGCTGACGAGGACGTGGGCGGAGAGCGCGGGGAAGCCGGAAGTGACCTCCCAGACGTGCAGGTCGTGCACCTCGACGACGCCGGGCTCGGCAACGAGTGCGTTGCCGATCGCGTCGGGATCCAAGCCCTCGGGGGCGGCCTCAAGGAACACGCGCCCGGAGGCCATTGAGCAGGCTGTAGGCGGAGCGCAGCATCAGTGCGGCGATCAGCAGCGAGGCGATCGGGTCGGCGCGCTCAAAGCCGGTGGCGAGGATGACGCCGGCGGCGATCGCGGTAGCGATGAAGGCGTAGAGGTCGGTGAGGATGTGCTGGAAGCTCCCTCGACGTTGAGGGACTCGCGGTCGGCCCGGCCAGCGTCCACGTCGCCGCGAGGTTGACCGGACGCCGACAGCGCGACCGCGAGGATCAGGCCGGCGCGCACGTGCGGCGGGGAGATCGAGGCGGCTGATCGCCTCGTAGAGGATGAAGCCGGCGAGCACGAGCAGCGTCACGCCGTTGGCTTGGGCAGAGAGGATCTCCACGCGCCCCAAGCCGTAGGTCATCGCGCCCTTGGCCGGGCGCCGCGCAAGGCGCACGGCGACCAGCGAAGGCCGATGGCGGCGGCGTCGGTGAGCATATGGGCGGCGTCTGAGAGCAGCGCCAGCGAGTGGGCGATAATCCCGGTCGCGACCTCGACGCACATGAAGCCAACGATCAGCGCGAGCGCGATAGCCAGCTTGCGAGTGTTGGCATCGGCCGACACCCCGTGGGGGTGAGCGGTGTGGTTGTGGTCGTGGCCCATCAGGCGCAGCAGTTTTCGTGGCAGGCGTCGAGCGGTTCGCCGGGGAGCGGCGAGGCGGCGCAACAGCCCTCACCATGCCAGGTCTGTCGGCCCTCGTGCAGGGCGAGCGCGCCGATACCGAGCGCGACGGCGGGATCAGCCCACCACAGGCCGAAGGCGGCGTTGAGCGCTAGCCCGGTTAGGACACCCGTGGCGAGGTAGGCGCAGAGCATGTTCTGAGCGCCCTCGCCGGCAGTTGCGCCTGAGCCCAGGCGCCGGCCGACCGCCTGCTTGGTTTTGCCGAGCAGCGGCATGGCGATGATGCTGGAGATCGACAGGCCGATCCCGAGCCAGCTGGTGTGGGGATGCTCGCCGTTGATTAGTGTGCGAATGGCGTCTTGGGCGATGTAGGGGGCGAGCAGGAAGAAGGTGATGGCTACGAGCCGCTGGGCGCGTTGCTCGGCGTGCTCGGAGAGCCGGCGGGCGCCGGTGAAGCGCCAGATGACGATGATCGAGGCCAATGCCTCGATAGCGGAGTCGAGGCCGAAGCCGAGCAGCGCGACAGAGCTTGAGAGGTTCGCGGCGGTGATCGCGACCACGCCCTCGGCGGTCATGTAGGCGAGGCTGAGCCAGGACAGCGCCCTCGCGCGGCGGATCAGACGATCGCGCTCAGTCAGCTCGAGCAGGCTCTGAGACCCCGAGGCGCTTGCCGGCCCGGCGAGGACAGGCAGTTCAAGCGATGCGGTGCTCATGACGTTACACCTGCGAGCTCGATGTGCGCGTCGAGCAAACTTCGGCCAGCGTCGGTGAGCGCGTAGAAGACGATCTTGTGCTCGCGGCGCGAGCCCGCCAGGCCAGCGTCGCGCAGCGCGCGCAGGTGGTGGCCGACGAGGTTCTCCGCTCGCGCGGTGATCCAAGCTAGGTCACACACGCACAGCTCCTCGCCGTCGCGCAGCGCGAGCGCGATCAGCAGCCGCGTCGGGTCGGCGAGCGCCTTCGCACAAGCCGCCGTCTTGGCCGCGAGATCGAGATCCAGGCGCTGGCGGATCGCCTCCGCGCGCTCCAAGTCCAGACACAGCAGATCGCAGCGATCCTCGGACACGAGTTCATCCTAACGCCCGTTGCGGCGAACTTGGGGGTCAGCCTGCTCAACGTCTTCCTGCTCTACCAACAATTCTTCATGAGCTAACACGACTGCACAGCACGGCGCGTCAACCGACCGCCCAACGGCACCAACGCGACGTCTCCGTCGCCCAGCTCATTAGGTGCTTCCTCTGGACGAAAGTAGTGTCGGCGCCCGCCGGCCATCGCCGCAGGCACCCGTCATCTCAATCTTCTCGTTTGGTTGGCTTTGCCTGGGCTCCTTCCGCATCGCGAACGGGCCCAGAACGGCGATCCCCGTCGGGTGACGCCAGTTGGCGAGACAGACGAAAGTTGATCTCGCGTGCTACCTCGATCAGCTCCGTGTACGGCTCGTCCCATGGGTCCTTAAGCCCAAAGCCGCGATGGGGGTTCTCGAGCCAGCTGCACCAGTGCCAGCCCAGGCACCAGTCGCGCCCGGTGAACGTCTCGGCGAGCATTGCGTAGCCGCGGCCTCGCTCGGCCTGATCGCGTGCGGATCCCGTGCGACCAGGGTTCATGACGGTCGGGCACCAATTGCCGGTGTCGGCGATCAACACAGGCCGCCCGGTCCGCTCGTGCCACCGATCGATTTGCTCGCATGCCGCTTCGATTTTCGCCCGATCCAGACCGGGGAAGGGTTTGCACCGACAGCACATCGACATGCGGCGCCATCGCCTCCAATACCGAGTCGGGTACTCCTGCCTGGATGCCGTAGCGGTCGCCCAGCACAAGATGTTGAGGATCGTGACGCCGTATTGCTTGCGTCGCCACCCGGTAGTAAGCCCCGGCGATCTCCTCTAGTTCCTCCGTGGCAAAGCCGGCACCTGTGGGGTGCCTGGAGTGGTACCCGTTTGACGGCCTCTTAATGGCTTTAGTGGCTTGGACGCGAAAGGATGTCTGTCATGCCACGAACGAGACCGCCGTATCCGCCGGAGTTCCGCCGCGAGGCCGTGCAGCTGGTGCTCGCTGGCCGGAGCGTCAGGGACGTTGCCGAGAGCCTGGGTTGCAGCGATCAGTCGCTGCATAACTGGGTCAAGCAGCACCAGCTCGATCGCCGAGAACGCGACGACGGGCTGACGAGCGCGGAGCGCGAAGAGCTCCGTGAGCTGCGCAAACGGGTGAAGCGTGTCGAACAGGAGCGCGACATCCTCAAGCGAGCCGCGGTTCTCTTCGCAGCGGAGACCGAGACCCGGTGAGCGCCTACCGGATCATCTCGGCGGAGAGGGCCAGTTTCCCAGTCTCTGTGATGTGCGAGATCCTCGGGGTCTCCAAATCGGGGTTCCATGCCTGGGAGCGCCGTGCACCGTCCGACAGGGCTCTGAGCGATGCGTGGCTGACCTCGAGGATCAACGAGATCCACGAGAACGCACGCGGTGTCTACGGCTCCCGGCGGGTGCAGGCCGAGCTGCGGCTCGGCCAGGACATCGTCGTCTCGCGCAAACCGGATCCGCAGGCTCATGCGCCAGGCCGGGATCTCGGGGCTGGTGAAGGTCAAGAAGGGCCGCACCACGATCCGCGTGCCCGGCGTCCGTGTCGCCGACGACCTCGTGGAACGAAAGTTCAGGCCTGACGCTCCGAACGTGCTGTGGGTCGCGGACATCACCTACCTGCGGACCTGGGAGGGGTGGCTCTACCTCGCCGCAGTCCAGGACGCATATTCGCGTCGGATCGTTGGGTGGGCGATGACCGAGCACATGCGCACCGAGCTCGTCGCCGACGCGCTGCAGATGGCCGTCGCTCGTCGCCGGCCCGAGCCCGGCCTCATACATCACAGCGACCAGGGATCGCAATACGTCGCTCTGGGCTTCGGGCAGCAGGCCCGTGACGCCGGGATCGCAGTCTCGATGGGCTCCAAGGGCGACGCCTACGACAACGCCGTCGCCGAGAGCTTCTTCGCCACAATCAAGAAGGAGCTCGTTCACCGCCAGTCATGGCCAAGCAGACGCGATCTATCCTCGGCCGTCTTCGACTACATCGAGGCGTTCTACAACCGACAACGACGACACTCCACCCTCGGATACCTCTCCCCAGAGGAATACGAGAGAGGGACAATCACAACCACGAACAACGACTAGCGACTAAAACCCACGACAGGCCACGAAACAGGTACCACTCCATACCCCTCTTCCTGGACACCTACGGCGAAGAACCGTATAGGCGGCGACTGGATGACCGGAGACGCTCCCTCGCCGTGGACGAAACTGCCGGCGATCAGTGCTCCGCGGAACACGACTGGCCTCAGCGGCCAGGCGCTCGTGATCGACGGCACGCCGCTGGCCAATGTCACCTTGACGATCCAGGGCACCGGTAAGCAGGCCAAGACGAACAGCACCGGGCGGTTCCTGCTCGACGGTCTGCCGGCGGGTCATCAGGTGCTGATCATCGACGGCGAAAGCGCCGACGGCAAAGGCCAGCGCTACGGACGGTTCACCGTCGGCGTGGAACTCGTAAAGGGCAAGACCAGCCCACTGGGCTACACAATCTGGATGACGCCGCTCGAAACAGCCGGCAACAGCACGATCGAAGCGTCGCTCAAACACGAAAAGACTCTCACCAACCCTCACATTCCCGGGCTTGAAGTACGCCTACCGGCCGGCACCGTCGTGCGCTCCGCGGACGGCGCCACGGTGCGCAAGCTGAATCTCACCGCGATTCCCGTCGATCGTCCGCCCTTCCTCTTGCCGTTCGTCAGTGGCATCCCTACCTACTTCACCGTCCAGCCCGGCGGGGCCTACCTCAACAAGGGCGCTCAGATCATCTATCCGAACTGGGGACACCTGCCCCCCGGACAGCGCGTGGACTTCTGGAACTACGACCCCCAGGACAAAGGCTGGTACATCTACGGTGAAGGCTCTGTCAGCGCGAACGGCAAGCAACTGATCCCCGACCCCAATGTCCGCGTCTGGGAATTCACCGGAGCCATGGTCTCCGGCGCAGGCTCACCACCTTCGAGCGGCCCTGCTCCCGGTGGCCCAGGCGGTAGCAGTGGGCCTGGCGCCGGCGATCCAGTGGACCTCGGCACGGGCCTGTTCGTGTGGGAACACACAGATCTCAAACTGCCTGATTCGGTGATGCCGGTTGCGCTCACGCGCACCTACCGTCCCGGTGACGAGAACTCCTATAGCTTTGGGATCGGTACACAGAGCCCGTTTGACATTCATCTGTGGTCTGACGAAAACTACAAAACCGCCTATCTCGTGCTGCCCGATGGCGGCAAGGTCAAGCTGGTGCGGACATCGTCCGGGACTGGATATCTAGAAGCGGTGTACAAGGCTGTGGAAACATCGGGTCCATGGGAGGGCGCCGTGATGGAATACGACACCACGGCCACCACCGGCGGCGGGTGGGCGCTGCGCAGGCGCGATGGCATCAAGTTCATATTTGGAGACGTGGCGCCGCTGCAGGCGATCGAAGATCGCAACGGCAACCGCATCACGCTCGTACGAGGAGGCGGTCCCGACGGCCCGATCGTCCAAATCCATGCGCCGCATGGACAATCGATCGAACTGACCTACGACAGCTATAACCGCATCACCCAAGCCACCGACAATGCCGGACAGACAGTCAAATACGAATACGATGGCGCCGGGCGACTCGTAAAGGTCACCGATCCCACGGGCGGCGTCACCCACTACTCGTACAACTCCGAAAACGAGATGACGAGCGTCACCGATGCACTCGGAGACGTGCTGGTCGCAAATACCTATAACACAAACGGGCGTGTCCTCACCCAAACGGTGGGCGGCAAAGGCACGTACACCTTCAACTGGCTGCCGGTCTGCTCGGGCTGTGAAGCCGAAGGGACGAGCGCAGTCGAGGTCACCGATCCCGACGGTCACAAGCGCTACACGTACTTCGAACACTGTTGCCCACGGCGGAAGTCCAAAACCCCGGTCCCTCGGAGGAATGGACGACCTACACCCGCGATGCCAGTGGCAACATTACGAGGATCGCAAGTTCCTCAGGTACATCGTCGTATTCTTACAACACGCTTGGAAATATGACGTCGATCAAGCGTGAATCCTCCACATCGTCGCCACTCACAACGAGCTATACCTACAACAGCTTCTCTGAGCCGACAAGCGTGACCAATCCGCTGGAACAAACCACGACCTTTACCTACGACTCAAACGGTAACCGCACGAGCACAACGACTCCAATGGGCCAGCGGACAACGTACGGCTACAATGGCGAAGGAGAGCTGACCTCAGTCACCGACCCACAGGGCGACACAACGACCTACACATACGAAAATGGCGAGCAGGTCGGGGTAACAAATTCACTCGGCGAGGAAACCAAAACGACCTATGACGGCGCGGGAAGACCCACAGGAATCATCGATGCTGAAGGTGGGCTGACTCAGTTCGTCTACAACGAAGACAATGAGTTGATCAGTGAAACCGATCCCGCCGGAGACAAAACTAGCTACGGGTATGATGCGGACGGTAACCTAATCTCGGTCACCGATCCGCGTGGTCACATGCAGACCGGCAAGTATAATGCTCTCAATCAACTCGAATCTTGGACCGATGCTCTTGGCAGAACAACCACCTATACGCATGATGCCCTGGGTAATCTCACAAGCGTCACCGACCCAGAAGGTCACACGACAACCTACAGCTATAACCCGCTGAATCAGTTGTCTTCAGTGTCGTTCGGGTCCACTGGTGGTGGATCACCGTCCAGCACGATTGAATACGGCTACAACTCTGCGGGAGATCTGAACACGGTTGACGATTCGCGCGCGGGTACCTGGACCATGAGCTACGGTCCTTACAACTACCTCATGGGCGAAAGCGGTCCCGATGGGAGCGTTGGCTACACATACAACGCACTTGGTGAGCGCCAGTCCATGAGCGTTGAAGGAGAAGAAGCCGCCGCATACACTTACAACGCCGACGGCCAGCTGACAGACATCACCACGCCGAATGGAGATGTCTCCTTCGACTACGATCACAACGGCAAGAGGACACAGACAATCCTTCCCAATGGCGACTCTGAGAGCTACTCCTATAACGTCGCCTCGCAGCTCAGTGGCATCACCTATCGCAACCCCAGCGGAGAAGAGCTCGGCGACCTCCAGTACGGTCGTGACGCCCTCGGACGCCTAACAACCCTCTCCGGCAGCTACGCTCGAACCAACCTGCCCGAAGCGCTCAGCGAAGCGACCTACAACGCCGGCAACGAGCTGACATCCTTGGAAGGCAAAACGTTCTCCTACGACGCAGATGGTAACCTCACGAGCAACGGCACATCCAGCTTTGAATGGAACGACCGCAACCAGCTCGTCGGTGTCACGCAGGGCTCTGAAAAATGGGGCTATGCTTACGATCCGTTCGGCCGCAGGATCAGTAAGTCTGTCAACGGCGTCGAAACTAAGTACCTGTACGACGGTGAGAACGTAGTCCGTGAATCAAGCGAAGGCAAAACAGATGGGCTGATCAACGGCCTCAGCCTCGACGAACGCTTCGCCCGCACCACAAGCGCAGGCACCAGCTCCTACCTGACCGAAGAGCTGGGGAGCACTCTGGCACTAGCCAATACCAGCGGCATTCCGACCACCGAATACACCTACGGGCCGTTCGGGGAAGCAACCAGCAGCGGCACTACAAGCACCAACCCGTACCAGTACACCGGGCGCGAAGGTGAAGAAAACAGAGTGCAGTACAACCGCGCGCGCTACTACAGCTCTGCTCTAGGCCGATTCATCAGCCAGGACCCACTGGGAATGGCGGGCAGCGGAATCAACCTGTACCGCTACGCAGGGGATGACCCACTCAATGCGACAGACCCGTTGGGCACTACCGTAAACCCGACTGAAACGCTACCGGGAGGCAACGAGGGGAAAGAGATCCACGAAACTGATAATGAAATTGAAGGTCTACCTCCAAATGCCGGAGGGCCGGGATCTCCGGCTAATCTGGCAGCGCCAAAGGGCTCGGGTGGTTGGGGAAACGTTGCCTGTAAGGCGGCGACGCCGATTCCGGGGAAGGCAGGGCTTGGCGTCGCAGGGGCTTGCGGTATAGAACTTCAGCCGATCGGTCATATCCCAAACCTGCCTGAAGTGCTTAAAAAAACCGGAGAGGGTATCAGGAAAGCCGGTGAATTCATCGGAGAAGGCGTCGAAGAAACCGCCAACGTTTTTACGTCCTTGATTTGTATACTGACCCAGCCAGAGTAGGTCATTGGGACGCTACCCCGAATAAATAGAGTAAATAGAGTAAATAGACGATGCAAACTCTTTGGAAATATGGGGGCCCACGGATCATCATGGGCGCTATTTTGTTGGCCCTTCTTGGCTTGGGCAAGTTACTGTCTGTACTCCCTCGTGGTGCTGGTGCTGTTGTTTGATCCTAGCGCTCGTTTCTTGCTGTTTTGTAGTTTGGCGGGTGATACGTTTACGTCTACGACGACATCGCGCCGATCGAGATTGACGCTGATAATGTGTCTACGACAGTCGGCAGAGGCTATAGATGGTCGATCGGGCTGCCGATATTGGACCTCGTGCTGGGCCGTGAGAGACTGGTGAGGAGCCGTAGTCACAGATTGAGACGCTTCCTCGTCGCGCGCGCGTGGTTGCGTCGGATCGCTGCCACCTGCCTCGTCCTCGGCGCCGCGGGTGTGCTTGCCGCCGGTTGCGGCGGTGGCAGCAGCGCCTCTGGCGACCGCGGCGCCCTCGGTGCGAGTGCGACGATCACCAAGGCTCGAGCTGTCGCGTACGCTCACGCCGTCAATCTGCGCGCCACCGACGTTCCCGAAATGAGTCCTGGCTCGCCGGAACGCACGGCCCCCACACCGAAGCGTTCGACCTTTGAATTCGTCCGCTGCTACGGTGGCGTGAGCCCCGGGCGCGTGGTCTTGCAGATGCACTCGCCGGAATTTTCGGTTGGTCATGGAGCGCGCTCTCAACTTGAGGAATCTGAAGTCGAAGTGTGGCCGACCTCGGGTCTTGCCGCTCACAACTTCGCCGCGAATCACACCGCCCGCTACCGCGCCTGCTTCGTGCGCTTCCGAGAAGCTGAGAACAAGAACCTCAACAAAGGGCGTGCGGGAAAGGTTCTCTATGGTCCGCTCACCGTCTCTGCACTGCCCGCTCCGTTGCCGGGCGTCGCTCAGAGCTTCGGATTCCGGATCGCCCAAAGCCTCCTTCGCGATGGGCAACTCCGTCTCCGCATCTACCATGACGTCTTTGGATTTCTCGTCGGTCCAGCCGAAGTCGAGTTGCAGGCAACCGGTTTCTCGAGGCCCGTGCCATCAGCGACCGAGAAACGGTTGCTGTCGCTGCTCTACAGCCGGGCCAACGCAAACAAACTCTAGGAAAAGCTGAGCACTGCGGGTCGCCAGCCAGTCTTCTCGTCTCGCGCGGTCTCGTACGGAGAGGTTTCCAGCAGGGGCTCATAGGTCACGGGCAGGCTCACGAATAGTCCCTCTGGCGCGTTAGACACCCGTACCACGTGCACGTCGTCGGGTACCAACCAGACCGGCGCCGCTGCCTTGATCCAGCAACGGTCGCTCGAGTCGCGGGCGATCTCATCCAGCGCGACGTACACGTTGGACCCAACGGGGACCGCGCCCAGCGGCATGTTGCTCTCGCCATACGCCATCGGAGCCTGGCCCGCCGCGAGAGCGCTCACTGAAGAAGTGGCTACGGGACCGGGCGTGTAGGCCGGCCGCTTGTGGGTCTGCACCACGTGGGTCTTGGCCACATGGTCGTGGATGGCACGGTTCTCCTTGTCGCCCAGCGGCCAAAGGTCGTCGAGTACGGAGAACAGGCTGGACAAGCCGCTCAGCCCAGAGTAGAAGCCGATCAAACCGGGGAGCGCCTTGACCAGACCTTCTCGCATCAGGGCGGTTCTGAGGTCCACCGGCTCCCCATCGTTGCGGATGACGCGCAGGCCAGTCACCTGCTTACCCCACGTCTGCCCGTTACGTTCACCGCCACGGCACAGCAAGATCACCGCGTAGAGCACGGATACCAGCACGAGCAGCCAGGCGCCGTGGGAATGGGCCTGAGGGACGGTCGTGCCGTTGGCACTCAGCTCGTTCGTGATCGTGATCAGATGAAAGCCGAGCACGAGCACGATGTATGCCGGCACGAGAATGAGCGTGTCAACGAGCGTCGCTGCCACACGCGGCCACCAGTGAGCCAGGTAATAGCGTGGCGGCGTACGTCCAGGGCTGATCGATGGAGACCACTCGCGGTTCGCCATAAGCTAGCCCTCCATCATGAAGGCCCAGTGGCCTGACCCCCTGAGTTCGGTCCGGCTCTTGTGAGAGTTTCTCGTGCCCGTGATGATGGGCGAGGAAGGAACTCTGATGAAGCGATGCAGGCATACGCCGGAGCAGGTCATTCGCAAGTTGCGGGAGGCCGAGCGGATGCTCGGTGAGGGCAAGACGATCCCGGAGGCGGCGAAGGAGCTGGGGATCTCCGAGCAGACGTTTCACCGCTGGCGCAACCAGTACGGCGGGATGAAGGCCCAGGACGCGAAGCGGCTGAAGGAGCTCGAGCGCGAGAACTCGAGCCTCAAGGCGATCGTCGCCGATCAAGCGCTCGAGGTTCGGGCGTTGAAGGAGATCTCCCGGGGAAACTGGTAGGCCCGGTCCGTCGACGCCAGGCGGTCGCGATGCTCCGCGACCGCCTCGGTGTCAGCGAGCGCTGGGCATGCCGGGTAGTCGGGCAGCATCGCTCGACGCAGCGTCACGAGCCGGTGTGCGCGGTGGATGATGCGGCGTTGCGCGCCGAGCTGCGGGAGTTCTCGAAGGACCGTCCGCGGTGGGGGTATCGCCGTGCGCATCATCACTTGCGGGAGCTGGGCTGGGAGGTGAACCGCAAGCGTGTGCAGCGCCTGTGGCGCGAGGAGGGGCTGCGAGTCCCTGTGCGCAAGCGCAAGCGCCGGCGGCTGGGAGACTCGACGGTCCCGGCCGAGCGGCTGCGCGCCGAGCGGCTCAACCACGTGTGGGCGTTCGACTTCCAGTTCGACCAGACCGCCGACGGACGGGCGCTGAAGCTGCTGAACGTTCTCGACGAGTTCACCCGCGAGTCGCTGGTGATGCTCATCGAGCGCTCGATCGACGCTGACACGGTCGTCACGACGCTGGAGCGGCTGTGCGGCGAGCGCGGCGCCCCGGAGCTCCTGCGGTGCGACAACGGCCCGGAGATGACCGCGCACGCGCTCAAAGACTGGTGCGTGCTGGCGGAGACCGGGACCGTGTTCATCGAGCCGGGCTCACCGTGGCAGAACCCGTTCGTGGAGAGCTTTCACTCTCGCGTGCGTGACGAGCTGCTCGACGTCGAGGAGTTCTGCAGCCTGGCCGAGGCGCGGGTAGTGATCGGCGACTGGCGCGAGGACTACAACCAGCGCCGCCCGCACTCCGCGCTCGGGATGCTCACCCCGGCCACCTTCGCCGCCCAATGCACTCCCAGCGCCACCGACCGCAAAGCGGCATGACCCCCCCGGCGAGGGAACGCGCCGGTCGGGTCGTGCTCCGCTACGGCCCAAGGGCCTCCGCTCCACCCGACCCGACCGAACCCCCAGCTACTCTCCCCCTTACTTCTATCCACCAGCTCTCACACTCGGTGGACCGAAAAACGGGGGCCGGTCAGGGCGCTCTCTCCAAGCGCATTCTGGGGGAGAACGAGCAGTTCTCCCCAGTGACATGGGAGCACAGTCATGTGGTCATGGACGAGCATGGTCAGCTGAAGTCCTTCTGCGTCTACTCCTCCCCCAACACGGAGCTGATACGGGAGCACGCTGCGCTGCTTGGTGATCACACGGTCAGTGGGATCTACGAGATCGGCGGGGACATCTCGCCCGCAGACTTCGACTGATCGTTAGCCGCCAGGTCGAATCTTGCGTGCAATCCGGCCTGGACGGCCATGACCCGGCGTAGCCGCGCGCGGCGGCGGCGCGCCTCGTCTCCCTCCGGGATCAGCTCGAGCGCCTGGTTAGAGAGCTCGACGGCCTCGTGGTGGGCCCATCCGAGGTTGGCCTGCTGGGCGGCGATGAGCAGGTAGTCGGCCGCCCGGGCGCTGTCGCCGGCCTCGCGCCAGTGGTGCGCGAGGATCACTGCGTAGGCGGCCGGATCGCCTGCCGCATTCTCGATGAAACGCGCGACGATCGCATGTCGCTCACGACGTACGGCCTTCGGCAGAGTGGCATAGGCGACCTCGCGGATCAGCCCATGCTTGAAGGCGAGCTCCTGATCGCCCGCGATTCGCGATGTTGGGCTGAGGCGGAGCATGTCTCGGCGCTCGAGCGACTGCAATGTGGCCGCGAGCGAGCCGTCGCCGCCGAGCGCTTGCAGGCTGCCTAGCCAGAAGAAGTCGCCGACCACAGATGCATCGAGGATCACCTGCCGCTCAGGTGGGGGCAGCTGATCGACCCGCGCGGCGATGATCGCCTTGAGGTTCGCGGGCAACCCACCATCGGCGGCGGCGCCGCCCTCTGAAAGCCACGCGGCGAGTTCCTCGATGAACAGTGGATTGCCGCCCGCCGCCTCCTCGACACGCCTGGCGACCGCCTCCTGATCGGGCGCGTCGGCGAGAAGCTCACGCACCATCTCGTACGCGCAGGGATCGGTTAGCCCCTGCACCTGGACGGTGACATTGGTCGGGAGCCGCGCCCAGACTGCTCGCGCGTCGAGAAACTCCGGTCTGGCGATCGCGAGTAGCAGCAGTGGCACTCCCGCGAGGCGCATCGATAGCGTCTCGATTAGCTCCACGAGGCTGTCGTCTGCCCAGTGCAAGTCCTCGAGCACCACCAGGGTGGGCTGCTCGCGGGCCAGCGCCTCGAGGAATTGCTGAGCGGAGGCGAACAGGGCCTGTCTGTCATCGACTGTGTCCTCGGCGAGGCGAGCGAGGATCGAGAGGTTCCTCGCCAGCTCGTGCGCTTCGGGTGGCGGCAAAAGCGATGCCGTACGCTGGCTGAGCTTTTCAGCCGCTACGTCGGCTGAGTCGGTCGCGAAGATCCCGCACGCCTCCCTGATGAGCGCTCCAAACGCCCAGTATGCGCCGGATTCACCATAAGGAAGCGGGCGGCCACGGAATGTCCGCCCCCCGGTGCCCTCGACACGCCCCACGAACTCGAGCGTCAACCGGGTCTTGCCGATCCCCGGCGGGCCCACGAGGGTGACGAGCTGCGGATGCAGCTCGCCTGAGGTTCGAGCCCATGCCCTCACCAGGAGTTCGAGCTCCGCGTCGCGGCCGATGAACGGCGCCGCCGAGAGCGGGCGCTCAGCCGGAGCCGACGTGACCGTGCGAGCGAGCCACCCACGCAGCGGCTCCTGCTTGCCCTTGGCGAGGATCGGCTCGATCGCCTCGCATGCGATCGCGTGCGCACAGGCGATGTGGGTCTGCTCGCCGAGCAGCACCCCTTCCGGTGGAGCGCCAGCCTGCAGCCTGGCGGCGGTGTTGACGGTGTCCCCCATTACGGTGAACTCTCTGCGCCCATCCGGGCCCACAGGGGCGAACATCACCTCTCCCGTATTGACGCCGATGCGGACGCACAGTCCGCCGAAGATCTCGGCCTCCTCAGACGCGCGCCGCTGGATCTCGAGCGCCGCCCGCACCGCCCGCTCGGGGTCGTCCTCGTGAGCGACCGGCGCCCCGAACACCGCCATCAGCGCGTCGCCTATGACCTTGTCCACGGAGCCTCCGTACCGCTGCACAACCTCTCCCATCTGCTTCATGGCGCCGTCCACCATGGAGCGGAGCTCCTCCGGGTCAGAGCGCTCCGACAGCGCTGTGAACCCGGACAGGTCGGCGAACATGACGGTCACCCAGCGCCGCTCCCCATCGATGCGCTCGGCGGTGTCCGACGGTGAGGGACCCGTGGTGTCGCATGCAGCGCCGCATCCTCCGCAAAAGCGAAAGCCGGGTGGATTGTCCTCGCCACAGGCCGCGCACGTTTGGGCGAGCGCTGCCCCGCAGTGGCCGCAGAAGCGTTGTGTGGCGTCGCCCAGCTCGCCACAGCCCGGACAGGCGCTCGTCCCAGCCAACGCCCAGTCCCCTTACGCGTACATGTCCGCGGAGATGCGATTCACCTCGACCACCGCGTCGGCGGGGATCCCGGCGCGCTTGGCAGCGGCGAGGATCATGTCCGGTGACGGCGCCTCATACAGGCAGTAGGAACGGCGCTTGTCGGCGCTGAGAAACGAGAACAGCCAGCGCACGCCCTCGTCGGCGTTGATCTCCTCGATCAGCTTGACGTCCTCGCGGGTTAGGTCGAGCTGCGCAGCGAATGCGCGCTCGATTACATACATCGGCATGTGCTGGATGCTACGCCTTCGCTCAGCC
Organism: uncultured Solirubrobacterales bacterium; assembly: GCA_963736555.1. Taxonomy (GTDB): domain Bacteria; phylum Actinomycetota; class Thermoleophilia; order Solirubrobacterales; family Solirubrobacteraceae; genus Palsa-744. Next base: position 300,566 of record CAVTPC010000006.1, on the reverse strand, counting down.
CTGGGCCAGGCCGCGTCGATATGCGTAGGCCGTCGCCTCGGTGCGGTTCGCGCAGGCGGTCTTGCGCAGGATGCTGCGAACGTGGTTGGCGGCGGTGTGCTCGCTGATGAACAGCGTGGCCCCGATCTCACGGTTGGAGCTACCGCGAGCTACCAGCCGAAGCACCTCGAGCTCGCGCACGGAGAGGCCATCGGGAAGTGGCGAGATCGACGTGTGCGTGAGCGCTCGGACACGCGCGAGCAAGGTCGGCATCCCCACCGTCTCGGCGAGGAGCGTGGCCTCTGTGAGCAGCTGCTCCGCACGATCGGAGTTTCCCCGGTGCAGCAGCATGCGCCCGTACTCATATGCGGTGTGCGCGAGCCAGGTGTCAGCGCCCATCTGCCTGTTGAGGTGCAGGGCCGCCTCGAAGTGCCTGCTGGCGCTGTCGTCATCGCCGAGCGTCGCGGCGAGCATCCCCAGGTAGCGGTCGGTGGCGCCGTAGCAGGCGACGCCATGGCCGACCGTCACGTTCTTGCCCGCGAGCGGCGCGAGCTCGGGGTAGACGAGCGCGGCGACCTTCTCATGAGCGATCGCGCTGGCGGCATCGGCAAGATAGGTGAGCGACGCGACCCAGAGTCCCTCGCGCAGCGACTCGAGGCCCTCCCCAGCCACATGATCGAGCTCGCTGCGAACGTGATCTTCCATTGCGAGCTCGGCGAGCATCGCCGCGAGGCCCGCTCGCCACGCCCCGCCTGCCCGGCCGCCGGCCGCGAGGACACGGATTACGGGGGCAAGCTCCGCGAGGCGGCCTTGCTCGCGACGGACTCCGAACATCTGAATGCCGTACACGCTCGAGGCGTCGCGGCCGACGAGCAACTGGCCCCATTCGCGTGAGCACTCCGCCGCCGCGTCGGCCTCCGCGAGGTGACCCCCGAGTAGCGCCAGCGCAGACCGGTAATGCTCGCAGACGTGAATGTTGAAGGGCTGGCGCGTGTGCTGTGCCATCTCGAGGGCGACCGCCAGCTCCGCGTGCGCCGACTCGATCTCGCCGCGAGCCATCAGCGCCGATACACGCCACTGCGTCGCCTCGGCCTGTCCCTCGACATCGCCCATCGCCGCGGCTAGCTCGCGTGCCTCGCCGAGCAGTTCGAGGATCTCCGGCAGGCTCATCGTCGCGCGGCCCCAGTAGACCCCATTGAGCACTGTCACCAGCCCGGGCCGGTCATCGATGCGGCGCGCCATCGCGATCGCCTCCTCGCGGGTAACCGCGGCCAGCTCCGGGGTGCCCTCGTACTCGAGTGCGCGGGCGAGGCTTGCCAGCAGACCGACACGAAGCGTTGAGTCCTCCCGCCCCAGCGCGAGCGATGCCTCCTCGAGGAGCTCGCGGGCGCCCTCGTCAATGAGTCCCGGGCGCCAGCAGGTCGTCTCCAGTCCGATCGCGGCACGGGCGAGCAGCGCTCCCTCGCCGAGGTCTCTCGCGATCTCCGCCGCCTGGCGGAAGGACTGCAGCGACTCGAGCGACCTGCCCGCGCGAAACAGCGCCGTGCCCTGCTCGAGGAGGATCTCGGCGCGCCTGCGCTCATCCTCGATCCCCATCTCCAGAGCGGTCCGCAGTCGGGTGGTGGCCTCGTCATAGGCCAGCGCACTCGACGCCGCCCTGGCGGCGAGGAGGTTGTACTCCACCGCTTGTGCGGTCCCGCCGATCGGCGCCGCCGCCGCGAAATGGTGAGCCAAGCCGGCGAGCAGGCGGCCCTCGCGCGGCCGATCGACGCTCTGAAGCGCCTCGGCGATCCGGAGGTGCAGCTCGGCTCGGCGGAGCACGCTCATTCGGTCATACACGGCGCGTCGTACGAGCTCGTGCGTGAAGCGGTAGGCCAGGGCGGGGAAGGGCAGCTCCTCGATCATGCCGCTGCGCATCGCCGGTTCCAGCGCGTCGATCCGCTCGAGCTCGACGGGCGCCGCTCGCCGCAGGACGTCGAGCTCGAACTCAGGGCCGGCGACGGCAGCCAGCTCGAGCAGATCCCTACTCGCCGGATCGAGTCTCATCAGACGCTGGCTGACGACCTCGCGGACACTCTGAGGCGTCACGATCTCATGCAGAGGCGCAGTCAACCGCAGCGTCCCCCCTTCGATCGCGAAAGCGGCGGTCTCCACCAGCGCCCGCCACAGCTCACAGAGCAGGAAGGCGTTGCCCTCGGTCAGATCGCGCAGAGCGCTTGAGAGTCCGGGCTCCGCGGGATCGATCTCGCAGCCGCTGGCTCCCCGCACGAACTCTCCGACATCGTCCTCACTGAGGCCGTCCAGACGCATGCGCACGACATCGTCCGAGCGGCGCAGGTCGGCAAGCGCGTCGGCGAGCCCACCGGGAATGTCGGCCTCGGTGTCTCGGAACGTCGCGAGCACGAGCACGCGGGCCTCGCTGCTCGAACGCGCGAGGTGGCGCAACAGCACGAGCGTCGGTGTATCCGCCCAGTGGCAGTCCTCGAGCACGAGCAACAGCGGCTGGCGGCGACCGGCGCCCGCAAGCAGGTCGGTCACGGCCGTATGCAGGCGATGGCGCTCGGTGTCGGGATCGGCGGCCACCGGCGCCGGTAGCCCACCGACGCGAGCGTCCAAGTCGGGAACGAGACGGACGAGCTCGCCGCCGGCGCTGCCGAGGTCTGCACGCAGTACGTCTGGGTCGCTGCCGCGAACGAGCTGCTCAAGCGCCTCGGCAAAGGGACGGTAAGGCGTCTGCACCACGGCGTCGCAAGCGCCATAGAGCACGAGGACCCCTTCGCGGGCGAGCTCGTGCGCCAGCTCCCGCACGAGCCGGCTCTTACCCGAGCCGGCTTCGCCGCCCAACAGCGCAAGCCGACCACGCTCCCCAGCCTCGCGCGGAACGAGCACCCGCAGCGCCGCGAGCTCCGCCGAGCGACCGACGAATGGAGAGGGCGAGGAGAGTCGTAAAGGGCCGGGAAGCTGTTGCATGCAGTCGGACGCTAGTCAGATCTGATTATCGCCCTCCGGTGGGCATGCTGTCTTCGGCACGTGAAGTGTGTCAATCCAGGTCATGACAACGGCACTGGACCCGGGTACGGTCACGTTGCGATCGGGAGCACTCCCGGCGTGGTCGCCAACAAAACGGAGGCAGCAGACATGAGCACCACCACGAATGCGACACAGGCAGCGCGAGCGGAGCTCGGAGCGACGTTCGCGGGCGAGCTCGTCGGTCCCGAAGACCCCAGCTACGAGCAGACGCGCGCGGTCTACAACGCGATGATCGATCGCCGGCCCGCGCTGATCGCGCGCTGTGCGAATACCGACGACGTGGCGCAGACGATCGCCTTCGCGCGCCGCCACGAGTTGCTGCTCGCCGTTCGAGGCGGCGGCCACAACGGCGGCGGACTTGGGATCTGCGACGACGGCGTCGTCCTCGACCTCTCCCTCATGCAAACTGTCGAGGTCGATGCGGATTCCCGTACCGTGCGCGTTGGCGGCGGGTGCACCTGGGCACAGGTCGACGCCGCAACACATGAGCACGGTCTGGCTACGCCCTCGGGGATCGTCGGCAGCACCGGCGTAGGCGGCCTCACCCTGGGGGGCGGCCTCGGTCACCTCTCGCGCAAGCACGGGCTCACGATCGACAACCTGATCGAGGCTGACGTCGTCCTCGCCGACGGCACCCGGGCGCGCGCGAGCGCCACAGAGAACGCTGAGCTGTTCTGGGCGCTGCGGGGCGGCGGCGGCAACTTCGGTGTCGTCACCTCGTTCAACTTCCGGGCACACCCCGTCTCCACCGTCCTCGCCGGACCGACGTTCTGGCCGATCGAGCAGACAGCCGAGGTGATGCGCTTCTACCGCGAGTTCCTCCCTTCGGCTCCCCGCGAGCTGAACGGGTTCTTCGCGTCCATGACGGTACCCCCGATGGATATGTTCCCCGCCGAACTGCACATGCGCAAGGTGTGCGGCGTGATTTGGTGCTACACCGGCCCGCCAGAGGCCGCCGCTGAGCTCTTCGCACCCGTGCAGGCGTTCGGAACGCCGCTCCTGCACGGAGTGGGACCAATGCCGTTCCCAGTGCTCCAGAGCCTGTTCGACGGCCTCTTTGTCCCGGGCCTGCAGTGGTACTGGCGCGCGGACTTCGTCCGCGAGCTCCCGGACACCGCGATCGAGCAGCACGCCAGGTTCGGCGAGAAGCTCCCGACGATGCACTCGACCATGCACCTCTACCCGATCGACGGGGCCGTGCACGACGTAGGCGAGGCCGACACGCCGTTCAGTTACCGCGATTGCAACTGGGCCGAGGTGATCGTCGGCGTGGACCCGGACCCAGCCAACGCCGGTCTCCTGCGCGACTGGACCGTCGACTACTGGGACGCCACGCACCCCTACTCGGCAGGCGGCGCGTACGTCAACATGATGATGGACGAGGGACACGCCCGCGTGCGGGCGAGCTACCGCGATAACTACGACCGTCTCGCCGCGGCCAAGGCGACCTACGACCCAGCGAACACCTTTCGCGTCAACCAGAACATCGAGCCGTCGGTGACGGTATGAGCGACAAGCGTAAGGTGGGACGCGTGGAGCAGATCGCGACCGCCGACGAGGAGGCGATCCGAGCGTGGGATGGGCAGCTGTTCGACGCGTTTGTCCGTTTCGCCATCTCATGACGACGGGACTCGGCGCGCATGGCGAGGAGCGTCCGTGCCGTGCCCACGAGGTGTAGCATCGATTTGATGGGTGTTGCGGAGGAGCTACGTGCGCGGACACGGGCGACGTGGGCAGCGGGCGATTGGGATAGCTTTTCCCGGCTTGTCGAGCCGGTCGGGGCGCTCGTGCTCGATCGGATCGGGGTCAAGCCGGGGATGAATCTGCTGGACGTGGGAACCGGCAGCGGCGGCAATGTGGCGATCCCGGCTGCGCTACGCGGGGCAACGGTGGTGGGCTGTGACGTGACGCCGGAGCTGTTCGGGCATGCGCGGCGCCGGGCCGCCGAGGCGGGCGTCGAGGTCGACTGGGTCGAGGCCGACGCGCAAGACCTGCCGTTCGGGGACGCGAGCTTCGATCGCGTGACCTCGACGTTCGGTGCGATGTTCGCGCCCGATCACCTCCGCGCGGCCGCAGAGCTGGTCCGGGTCTGCCGGCCCGGGGGGCGCATCGCAATGACGAGTTGGGTCAACGACGGTTTCGCCGGCGAGCTGTTCAAGCTGACGGGCTCGTTCATGCCGCCTCCACCGCCGGGCGTGCAGCCGCCACCGCTGTGGGGCATCGATGAGCATGCTCGGGAAGCGTTCGCCGCCGCCGGCGCCTCGGCCACGATCGAGCGTGAGACCGTCGACTTCGACTTCCCGTCGGTCGATGACGCTGTGCAGCGCTACGCCACGGATTTCGGGCCGTTCGTGATCGCCCGGAGCGTCCTCGAGCCGCAAGATCGCTGGGTCGAGTTCCAGCAGGCGTTCGCCGCCTTGGTCCGCCGCTTCAACCCTGCGAGCGACGGGACCGCGAAGATCCGCTCGGACTATTTCGTGATCCACGTCGAGCGCTGACACGCAGGCGCGTCGCTGCCAGTCGAGCTCCCGAGCATCTCGTGCCGGAAGCGCCATGCCGACGCCAGGAGTCGGCGCTCAATCGCAAGGCGCGAGGGCGCGACCAGGTATGCACAGCCAGGTCAGCTGAGGGCGCGGGCGAGCACCGCTCACCTCGCGCGCTCGCCGGCGCTCCGGCCGGTCGGTAGCGGGCCAGTTGCGGTCTGGAGCGTCCTCATGCTGTGCTGGTTAGCGGCCGATAAATCCAAATGGCGGTGTTTTCCGAGGGAGACGTGTCTGGCGAGACGCTGGGCGGGTCGAGCATCGGCACGAGCTTCAACACAAGCCTGACGACGAAGGTGCTGGCGGGCCTGTTCGCGGCCGGTGCGACGCTCGCGGCGCTGACCGTCGCGCTACCCCACCCAGCGGACGCGAACGAGGTCGGCTTGCTCGCGATCGTTGCAAACGCGTACGTGGTCGGGGCACTGTTGTACTGGCGTGCCGAGAAGCTGCCCGCCCGGATGCTGCCGGTCGCGCTTTGCTGGGGCAGCACGCTGATCACCGGTGTTGCGTACTTCTCCGGCGATAGCCCCAGTCCGCTCGTGTTCTTCTACCTGTGGGTGTTCCTCTACGCCTCCTACTTCTTCACCCGCCGGCAGGCCGCTCTGCAGATCGCCTACGTCGGGCTCGCCTACGGCGCGCTACTGACCTGTAGGCCACCTTCGAGCGGGATCCCCGCGTGGTGGCTGGTCGGGATGGGCACGCTGCTCGTCGCGGCGATCGTGATCATGACGATGCGCGCACGGGTCGAGTTGCTAATCGCCAGGCTGTATGACGCCGCGCGCACCGATCCCCTGACGGGCTTGTCCAACCGGCGCGGCTTTCGCGAGCTGCTCGACCTCGAGCTCGAACGCTCGCGTCGCGGCGGCAGCGAGATGACGGTGCTCGTCGGCGATCTGGATCATTTCAAGGAAGTCAACGACCGCTCCGGCCACCACACCGGCGACGCCGTGCTGCGGCGCGTCGCGCGCGTGCTGAACGAGCATAAGCGCCAGATCGACTTCGCGGCCCGCGTCGGCGGAGAGGAGTTCGCACTGATCCTCCCCGACACCACCCAGAATGACGCCTTCGTGCTTGCCGAGCGCCTGCGGTGTGCCCTGCGCGAGGAGCTCGCCGGGGACTCCGTCCCGACCACGATCAGCTTCGGGGTGGCGAGCTACCCCCAGCACGGTGAGACGGCCGCCTCGCTGCTGCGCGCTGCCGACGAGGCGCTGTATGCGGCGAAGGACAGCGGTCGCGACAGGACCGTTCTGCACAGCCCGCTCCTGAGCGAACAGGATCGGACCCGCGGCGAGCTCAGGGACATCGAGGCCGAGCGCTTCATCGCGGTGATGCTCGACCTCGCCGAGGCCGTGGATCTGCGCTTCAGCGGCAGCGCTCGGCACTCCGAGACGGTCGGGCGCTACGCCGAGATGATGGCTCGCGAGCTCGGCCTGCCACAGCAGCGGATAAGCCGGCTGCGGCTGGCCGGGATGCTGCACGACATCGGCAAGGTGGGGGTACCCGACAGCATTCTCAGAAAGCCCGCAAAGCTCACCGCGCGGGAGTTCGCGATCATCCGGCGCCACCCCGAGCTCGGGGCGCAGATCCTCGAGCACGCGAGCTTCGCCGACGTGCGCGCCTGGGTCGGCGCCCATCACGAGCGTCCCGACGGACGCGGCTATCCGCTCGGGCTCTCCGGTGAGGAGATCCCGTTGGAGGCCCGCATCCTCGCCGTGGCCGACGCGTATGAGGCGATGACCAGCGACCGCGCCTACCGTCCTTCGATCGGCCAGGCCGCCGCTTGCACCGAGCTGAAGCGCTGCACTCCCGGACAGTTCGACCCGCTCGTCGTCAGGGCGTTCCTCGCATGCCTGCAGCGCGAATCCGACCGCGCCAACGCGACGCTCTCACACGCCTGAGCACTTCGCGCCGTGGTCTCCCGGGTCAGGTTGGCCAGATCACGATGCCGAGCTGGCGGATTGGGCGAGCACAGTGCCGTCGGCGGCCCAGATGACGCCGTTCTCCTCGAAGAATCCTTCGTGCACGACGGTGGTGGAAACGACCGAAGTACATCTCCTCGGGGTCGGGGTCCTCAGCGCGGGATAGGTGTTGGCGGAAGTAGGTTGTGAGGTGGATTGTGGGCGTGGCGAGCAGCTGCTCGAAGCGGATGGATGGCGGTGAGAAGAGGCGTCACTGAAGAGGGTGAGCGCGAGGGCGTCGAGGGACGCGACTCTGCCAGGCCAAGCTATGCGCCGATCCCCATCGGCGTGTCAGAGCCGGTGAACGGGACGGCGCCCAGCGAGACTGGATGCATGCGCCGTGTTCACCAACCTCGCTGATCCGGCTCAGGTTATGCCCTGCGCGCGCATCGCCGTCTCGAGCTCGGAGGCGTCGGCCGCCATGCCCCGTTCGTTCGGGTGCACCGAGAAGGCGTCCGACTCGGGCAGCACGGGTTCGACGTAGCGCACGCTCAGCGACTTGCACGCGTCGTGGCCGATGCTCGGCTCGTAGGTGTTGACGTAGCTCGCGCCGTTGGCGACGGCCTCGTTGGCCAGCATCGCGTTCAGTTCCTGCTCGACGCCGTCCAGATATGCCACGTCGCCGGTCGCGCGCGAGACGGCGAACGACGAGACTGAGACATGAATCATCCTTTCTCTGACGCGAGCTCCACGCTCTGTCTGCGATGTGCTCCTCAACTCAACACAAACATCAACCTGTGGGACATCAGCGGCGATGAACCAGACACCCACGGGCTGCGCCCGCTAGCCTCGCCGGCGCGGCCTGCTGTCTCTCATACCCATTTGCACGCGACGTCGAACACGACGATGGCCAGCCTGAGTGCCGCGAATGCGGGCCTCGATGTGGAGTCGCCCTATCCGCAGACCTCGCGTTCGACTTTCCCACGCCGGGTCACCCTTCCCTGCGTATCCATCTAGGATCTCCGCGCATGACCCGTGTGGCCGTCGTCGACGTAGGCACCAACTCGACCCGCCTGTTGATCGCCGATGTCACACCAGACGGCGAGGTGGCGGAGATCATGCGCCGGTCCGTCGTGACCCGGCTCGGCGCCGGGGTCGATGCCGGGGGCGAGCTGTCGCAGGAGGGGTGCGAGCGGGTGTATGCCGCGCTCGCCGAGTTTCGCGCGGAAATCGATGCGCACCAGCCGGGCGGCGGCGAGTACCCGAACCTCGCCGTAATGACCTCGGCCGTCCGCGATGCTCGCAACGGGCGCCAGTTCGCCGGGCAGATCCGCTCCGAGTACGGCCTCGACGCGCGCGTGCTGACCGGCGAGGAAGAGGCGCGGATGACGTTTCTCGGCGCGATGTCCGGCCGGCCCGCCCATGAGGCCCAGGCCCCGGCGGAGCCGACCGTCGTGATCGACATCGGCGGGGGATCCACCGAGTTCATCGTCGGCGTCGGGCATACAGCCGGCTTTCACGTGTCGCTGCCGGCGGGCGTGGTGCGGATGAGCGAGCGCCACATCCACTCCGATCCGCCGGCCCCCGCCGAGCTGCAGGCGCTCGCCGCCGACGTGCGCTCGATCTTCCTGGCCGGCCTGCCCGCTGCCGAGCGCGCACCCGTTACCCGCGGGATCGCGGTGGCCGGCACCGCGACCTCGGCGGCCGCGATCGATCAGGAGCTCGATCCGTACGACCCCGCGCGCGTGCACGGATACACACTGCTGCTGGCAACCGTGGAGATGCTGCTCGCGCGGCTGGCGGACATGGACGAAGCTCAGCGCCGCACTGTCGCTGGCCTGCACCCTGACCGTGCGCCCACGATCGTCGCCGGCATGGTGCTGCTCTCGGAGGCGATGCGCGCGTTCGAGCTGGAGGAGGTCGAGGTCTCCGAGCACGACATCCTCTACGGTGGGGCGCTGTCGCTCGCCGGCGCCGGCTGACAGGCCACAGGCCTGCCGGCTCGAAAACGCTCGCTGACAGCGAGAAATCAAGCTTACACAGCCGTTCCGATACGTGATACTCTTCCTGTCGAGGAGGCGTGCTGGTACGCGCCTTCCCAGCTGGTCCATAGGCCTGGACCCCGCCGAGCACACCTCGGCATCCCCGCTGTCCGGGTCACCCCCCACCCCCGAGGAACGCCCCCCTGCCTGTTCCTCGGAGGCCCCAGAGGAAGCCGTCCACCCGGGCGGCTTCCTCATCTCCGATGACCCATTGGAGCATTGGGATCCGGAAGCACGGGGGCCGGGAGACCGTCGTCGACCTGCTCAGGCCAGGTTGGACTTGCGCGGATACACGACGTCCGGATCGGTCAACACGTTCACGAGCGCCGGCGCGCCGGCTGCGAACGCGCGCTCCAGCGCGGGCACGACATCCTGTGGGCGCTCCACCAGCTCGCCGTATCCACCGAGCGCCTCCACCACCTGGTCGTAGCGCGTCTTCGGCCTCAGCTCGGCCGCGACCGAGTAGCCGTACAGGAACTCCATCGGATGCTTCTCCAGCGCCCAGATCCCGTTGTTGCCCATCACGCCCACGACGTTCACGCCGTGACGCGCGAGCGTGTCGAACTCCATCCCGCTGAACCCGAACGCACCGTCTCCGAGCAGCAGCACGACCTGACGGTCGGGATGGGCGAGCTTGGCCGCCAGCGCATACCCGCAGCCCGTACCCAGACAGCCGAACGGTCCGGGATCCAGCCAGCAGCCCGGCTGGTAGCTGTCGATCATGCGGCCGGCGTAGGACACGAAGTCCCCCCCGTCGCCGATCACGATCGCGTCGCGCTTGAGCACCTTCCCGAGCTCGGCGTACAACCGCATCGGATGCAGCGGCGCCCGATCGTCCTGCAGCTCCACCTGCTCGGCCTCGCGCCGCTCCGTCTCGACTGCCCGCAGCTCGGCCACCCAATCCTCGCTCGCGAGCGCCCTTGCCCCGGCCGCCGCGCGCAGCTCGTTCAGCGTGTTCGACAACGCTCCATAGCACTCCGCCGCCACCGCTCGTGGATGCGGGCGGACCGGCTCAGCCACATCGATCACCACGATCTCCGTCTCATCGCCGAATGACCCGCCGAACCCGAGACGGAAGTCCATCGGCACGCCAATCACCAGCGCCACGTCCGCGCCCTTCAGCGCCTGCCCCCGCGCGCGCGAGTAGAACAGCTCGTGGTCCGCCGGCACGGATCCGCGCGCGAGCCCGTTCAGGAACACCGGGATTCGTAGCGTCTGCGCCAACTCCAGCAGCGCCTGCTCACCATGCCCCCAGTACAGATCGGTCCCGGCCATGACCACCGGGCGCTCAGCGTCCTGCAACAGCTTGGCCGCCCGTTCGATCTGCGCGCCGTCCGCACCTTGACTCCCGCGCGCCGGCGATCCGTCGAGCACATCGTCCGGCTCGGATGCCTCCATGAACACGTAGTCCATTGGGAAGTCGACGAACGTCGGCCCTCCATACGGCGCGAGCGCAGTCGTCAGCGCCTCATCGACCAACCCCGGGATCTCGGCGGCGCTCTCGGGCGTGGCGGCCAACTTCGTCAGCGGCCGCACGAACGGCACGTGGTCGATCTCCTGCAGCGACCCCATCCCCCAGCGTCCCGCGGGCGCGCGCCCGCCGAGTATCAGCATCGGCGAGTGGTTTGACTGCGCGCTCGCCATCGCGCTCATCCCGTTGGTCACGCCCGGCCCCGCGGTCAGCGCGCATACCCCGACCTCGCGCGTGACCTTCGCCCAGCCCTCGGCGGCGAACGCCGCCGTCGACTCGTGCCTGACGTCGACGATCTCGATCCCCTCTTTGAGACAGCCGTCGTAGATCGAGAACAGATGCCCGCCGGACAACGTGAACAGCTTGCCGACCCCGTGCGCCTTCAATCGCCGCGCAATCAGCCGCCCACCGTGGAACGTCTCGGTGCTCTCCTCTGCGCTTTGCTCGGTCGCCATCGCCGCGCGACTCTATCGTCTGGATGCCCGGGACGGGAGTCGAACCCGCAAGCTCGTACGAGCAGCAGATTTTAAGTCCGCCGACTTTGCCAGTTTGTCCACCCGGGCGCTGCGATCGTACCTACCGGGGCCGATACGCCGCTCCAGTGGGCCTCGACGGACCGCTGCGGCACAGCCGATCCCGTCATACACATTTACGCAACTTTCAGGTTGCTGCGGTGTACTTAATGGCAGATACCAAGGCAGACGAAGGGACCGCATACGCCGTGGAGGTCTCAGCACTATCGCATAAGTCGATGCCGGGCCTCAGCGGCCCGTCAGCCCTGCTGCGTCTGCAGTCGGACGAGCGTCTGATCGCGATGACCCGCCGCGGGCAGCACGCCGCGTTCGAGGTCCTCTTCTCGCGCTACCAGTCGCGGCTGCTGGCGTTCTGCCGGCACATGCTGTCCTCGCGCGAGGATGCCGAGGACGTGCTTCAGGAGGTGTTCACGGCCGCGTTCAACGCGGTCCTCGCCGACGAGCGCGAGATCAACGTCCGTCCCTGGCTCTACCGGATCGCGCGCAACCGCTCGCTCAACCACCTGCGCCGGGCATCGGCGATCGGCGTGGACTCGATGGACGTCCACTATGCCGACCATGGCCTGTCCACCGGCGAGCGTGTCTTGCGGCGCGAGAGCTTCCGCCAGCTGCTCGGCGACGTCAAGGAGCTGCCCGAGACCCAGCGCACGGCTCTTTTGCTGCGCGAGATCGACGCGCTCTCCTATGAGCAGATAGCCGATGCGATGGAGACGACCGTGCCGTCGATCAAGTCGCTGCTCGTGCGCGCGCGTATCTCGCTGGCCGAGGCCGCCGAGGCACGGCAGCTGAGCTGCGACGAAGTCCGCGCACAGCTAGGCGAGGTTGCCGAGGGGCTGACCAAGCTCGACGCGCCCGCACGCAGGCACGTGCGCGGGTGCGATCGCTGCCGTTCGTTCAAGAAGCAGCTCAAGGACAACAACCACGCGCTCGCGGCGATCTTCCCAGTGGGGCCGCTGCTGCTGGCCAAGAAGCTGTTGCTCACCAAGCTCGGCTCGACCGCCTCCGCCGGACATGTCGGCGCCGGAGCTGGAGCCGGCGCCACGGCGGGAGCCACCGCCACCGCGGCAGGCGCCGGGGGAGCGAGCGTATCCGGTGGGCTGCTCACCGCCGGCGTGGGCGCCGTGGCCACCAAGGCCGCTGCCGGGCTGGCCGCAGCGGCGATTGTCACAGCTGGCGCGGTCGCTGCCGAACACGTCGTTCCCACCGCCCATCGTCATCACGCGACCGCCGCCGCCACAGCATACGTACCGGCGCATGTCAGCGAACCGGTCGTCGTACACTCGAGCGTCCAGCCAGTCACCGTGCCCGTGCGCAGGCTCGTGGCGGCGCACTCCGCCACCAGACTCGGTCATCGCCCACCGGTCAGACCGGCCAAGACCCCCCCTGCGACGGCGCTGCATCAGACGGCCGCCGGCATACCCGCGACGGTCGTTCCGACCGTCAAGCCGGCCGTGACACCGGCCAAGCCGGCTCCGCCCCAGGTCACAGAGGTCACGACCGATACGACCGCCCTACCGACGAACGCGACCGCGCCGGCGCCGGCGCCGGCGAACTCATCTTCAATACCGGCCACGCCCGCGACAAACCCGACCGGCGGTACGCCCGCGACGCCCAGCGAAACGCCGACTGCAACGCCAACGACGGCGACAGAAACGACGCCCGCGCCGCCGGCCGAAACCAAAACGCCGGCGGAATCGCCGCCGACGACACCGCCCGCCACCGGAACGACGCCCGCGGAAGCAGCGCCCGCGACAGGCACAACACCGGCTGAACCTCAGGGCTGACGCTCTGTAGCACCGACGACGCGGGGTCTTGCGAGCCGCCGACGACGCGGGGTCTTTGTCAGCCGATCGTGAACGACTCCAGCGGCCGTTCGAGCACCCCCGTCGTGCCCACGAGCAGCGGTGAGGTCACCCCCGGATCGGCGGTGGGTGCGCTCAGCATCACGATGTACACGCCCGCGCGTGCGCCGGTCTGTTCTCCCACCAGCAGCACATCGCGTCCGTACATCGTCCGGCCTTCGACCTGAGCGGTATAGGCGACATCGTAGGCGGGGACGGTGTTGACGCGGGTCTTGCCCTCGCCGCGCAGCACGAACCCGGTGTAGCGCCGGCGCAGTCCTTCGATATATGACGCCGCATACAGCGGATACTCGGCGTTGAGCCCGCCCGTATACGGCGGCAGCCGCAGCGAGCCGACCGCGAACGAGTTGCGCAGCGGCCCGTGCACCGGACTGCGTACCTGCACGTACTCTCCGGGCGCGGGCGCGGTCCGGTAGAGATTGCGATAGCTGAACGAGAACGCCGCCGATCCGCCGTGTGAATAATGGGCGTTCTCGAGCGTCAGTCCCGCCCCGATCACGAGCGCGAGCAGGCCGATGCCGGCCCCGATCACGATCGTCTGCACGAGCCGGGACGCCGCGTGCCAGCGGGGCGCCAGCAGGCGGCCGAGCGTCGGTCCGTACTCGGGCTTCAGCGGGATCGCGGGCATCGCGGGCAGTGCAGCCCGGCTACTCGCCGAGCGAGAACAGCGCCTCAAGATCGTGTCTGAGTAGGCCGCGAACGCGACCATCGTCTGCGTCCGCGTCACACCGGGCAACCCGCCGATCTCGACCGTGACGACGTCCGCCAGCTGCTCGTGGTCGGGCACGCGCACGATCGCCACGAAGTCCCACTCCCCCGTGACCGAGTACGCCTCGGCCACGCCCTCGATGTCTGGCGAGCGCACCGCCGAGCGTCGACAGCGCGTCACGCTCGGCCTCGATCAGCACGACGGCGTTCGTCAGCGCCATGACCGCACGCTCCGGACTCCACCGGGGGTCAGCGTCGGGACCACAGCGGCCAGGGATCCGGCGGAGAAGGTCATCACAACGCCCCCGGGATCATGGCGTGTGCGTCTCCCCGGCGCCAGCACCACGACCTCCGACACGCCGCCCGACTCGACCTCGGACTTGAACGCCTGCGCGTCGGTCTCGATCGGCGGGAACGTGTCGTAGTGGCACGGGATCACCTGCTTGGCGCCGATCAGCTTGGCGGCCGCGACGGCGTCGTGACGGTCCATCGTGTAGTGCCCGCCGATGCACATCAGCGCCACGTCGATCGGCGCCTCGCGCTCGCCGATCAGCCGCAGGTCGGAGAACAGCGCCGTGTCGCCGAGGTGGTAGATCGTCTTGCCCCCGAACCGCACGATCAGCCCGGCGGGCACGTTGGTCGTCCCTTTGGGAGTCGTCGAGGTGTGCCAGGCGGGCACGAGCTTGACCGACCCCCAGTCCAGCGTCACGGTGCCGCCGAGGTTGGGGTCGTGCACGTGCTCGAGGCCGTCCCCTTTCAGCTCGTTGGCGATCTCCACGATCGCCACCACCTCCGATCCGGCTGCGCTTGGCGATCGGCGACGGTGTCGCCGATGTGATCGACGTGACCGTGCGTCAGCAGGATCGCCTGCGGGCTGAGATCATCCGCGGCGACGGCCGCCTTGGGATTGCCCGTCAGGAACGGGTCGATCAGCACGGACGTGTCGCCGTCGCTGAGCTCGAATGCCGCATGGCCTAGGAACCGGATGTCCATGGTCATCGCTACTCCTGTGTCGGGGTTGGGGCGTGGCGGCACCATCATAGGAGCGTCTGCGGGGGCGGTGGGCGATCCCGTGAAGCCGGCCTCCGGCGCGACCCTACAGCTCGGCGGGTCGATCAGCTGCATGCCGAGACCGAGGATCAGGCCGACGATCGCGCCCACGACACCCGCCAGCCAGCTCGCCTCGGGACGAGCGTAGGGCGCAGCAGCAGGGTCGCGGCGATGGCGCCGGCGCCGAGCAGCTCGCCCTCGTAGTAGTTCCCGCGCCGCGCAGCCTGCAGGTCCGGGACCGACCAGGCGGCGATCAGCGCGAGCGCCGCCACCTTGCGCCGCTGACGATCGGCTCCGTGTAGACGGCGCTCGCCGCCAGCGCGCCGCGTGACGGCCCCTCCGAAGAACACGGCGAGCACGATCGCCGGTCCGTGGCGGCGCTCGAGCAGCCAACCGAATATTGCGGTCGCCAGCAGCGCAACGAACGCATACAGCCCGTTCGACGTAGGCGAACGGGCTGGTGAACAGCTTCCACCAGTCCCCGTGCAGAGGACCGCCGATCGCGAGCTTGAAGAAGCTGACGTACTGGCCTGAGACCGAGCCGAGGCCCGCGATGTGGATCGAGCCCAGATAGCAGCCGCGCACGAGCACCCACCCGGCGCAGCCGGCCGCGACCAGCGCGATCGTCGCATATGGCAGCGCCTCCGTCCGCGCGTAAGCGCGCCGTGCAGTCGGGTGCGCGCAGCGTCGCGCCAGGCGGGCGCCCGCGCGTGAGGCCGGACGCCGAACGCACGCAGGCGCGCCAGCCGCCGCGGCCTCGGCCGCGGCCCTTGACACGCGGCAGCTTCGGCGCGCGGCGGCGCAGCCGCGCGCCGCAGTAGGGGCACTCGGTGATGTACGGGCTGACCTCCGACCCGCACTGCTTGCACACGACGAACAGGTCGGGACCGGGGGACATCGTGATCCCATTCTAAGGACCCATCCGCCCCGGCTCCGCGCCAGCCCCCACAAGACGGGTTCGCAGCCCCACGAGCCACCCGCGAGCGCCCAGCCGTGGAATACTCAGGGCATGCGACCAGGATATGACCAGAAGCTCTACATACTCGCGTTCGACCACCGCGGGTCGTTTCAGAAGAAGTTCTTCGGCATCGACGGCGAACCGGACGCCGAGCAGACGGCGATGATCGCCGACGCCAAGCACCTGATCTTCGAGGGCCTCTCCCAGGCCGTCGGCGCCGGCGCGAACCCTTCGGTGACGGGCGTGCTCGTGGACGAGCAGTTCGGTTCGACCGTGCCCGAGGAGGCGCGCGCCGGCGGTCTGCGCCTGGCGATGCCCGCCGAGCGCTCGGGCCAGCAGATGTTCGACTTCCAGTACGGCGATGACTTTGGCGAGCATATCGAGCGCTTCGATCCGGATTTCACGAAGGTCCTGGTCCGCTACAACCCCGATGGGGACGCCGCCGGCAACCGTGAGCAGCTGGCCAAGCTGGGGCGCCTGTCGGACTGGCTGCGCGCCCACGAGCGCCGCTTCCTGTTCGAGCTGCTCGTGCCGGCCGAGGACTCCCAGCTGCAGGCTGTGGACGGCGACACCGACCGCTATGACGCAGAGCTGCGCCCCGAGCTGATGCGCCGCACGATCGCGGACATCCAGGACGCCGGGATCGAGGTCGATGTGTGGAAGATCGAGGGCTTGGACGCGCGCTCGGACTGCGAGATGCTCGTCGCCCAGGCCCGGTCCGGCGAGAACCGCGAGGGTGTCGTCTGCGTCGTCCTCGGGCGTGGCGCTGACGACGCCAAGGTCGACCACTGGCTCACCCAGGCCGCACCGGTCGATGGCTTCGTCGGCTTCGCGATCGGGCGCTCGATCTGGTGGGACCCGCTCAAAGCCTACGTTGACGGCAAGATCGGCCGCTCCGACGGCGCCCGCCAGATCGCCGAGAACTACCTGCGCTTCGTCAGCGTCTACGAGCGCGCCGAGATCGAGGCGTCGGTCGCCTGAGATCTGAGTGCCCAGGCCGAGCAATCGAAGGTAGTTGCTGGCCGATGGATCGTCGTTCCTGGCAAGGACGCAAGGAGCGTGGCGTGCTGGCCGAAACGGGCGAGCGGAGCTGGTGAGGACGCAGCCAGGGACGACGAGGCGCGGCCATGAGGATGCGCCAGAGCCTCGCGGAGCTGGAGCAGGCATTCGCGAAGGAGATCTCGCTCGATCGTCACCGCCGCGCCTCACTGCGGCGCACGACCGAGCAGCGGGCATTCAAGCGTGAGGTCCAGCGACGTCACAAGCGCGGCTCGTTTCGCTTCGCTCTGCTCGTGCTGGCGCTGATCCTGACCGCGGTGATCGTCACCGTGGTCATGTTTCGCACACTCTACCTACTGCTGGGCTGATCTACTACGGGGCTGATCCGTCGGTGGTGGCCGGCGTGGGCCGCGACACCGTCGACGGCGGCATCGTCATCCTCGTCGCGGTGGATCTCCAGATAGATCTCCGTGCGGAACACCGGGATCTCCTGGGGCGCCTGGATGCCGATGCGCACCTTGTCGCCCATGACCGACAGCACCGATACCTCGATGTCATCCCCGATCATGATGCTTTGGTTAGACTTGCGCGTCAGCACCAGCATGTTGCACCCTTCCTCTTGGGCGGCGAGCATTCGACGAGATTGGCCCCGGCGGCGCCGTCGGGCAAGCATAGTCGCCGCACTGGACGAACGCGAGTCTGAGTTGCCCAGCCAGCCAGCGCATCGCCGGTCTCGACCCGCCCGGTTCGTCACGCTGACCTGTCCGGATCGTTACGCCGAGCGTATGCGCTAGTCTCCCGGACCGCCCATGGCTCGCAAATCTCTGCGCCCCCACCTGAATCAGATCCGCGCGTGGGTACGGCAAGGCCGTACCGATGCTTGGGTCGCCCATCAGCTCGAGGTCTCCGTGCGCGACATCGAGCAGTTCAAGCGCCAGAACGAGCTCGTCAGCGACGGAGAGCCGGCCGAGGGCGCCGCGGCCTTCCCGACGAAGTCGATCTGCGAGCCGAGGACGATGCTTTGATCGCAGCCGAGCTGGAGGCCGCCGAAGCCGAGGCGGAGCGGGCTAAGGCCGAGCGTGGGAATGACGACGGTGAGGACGCCGAAGAGGACGAAACGCCCGCCCCCGCCCGACGCCGCAGCCGCCGGGGTGGCCGCAGACGCAGCTCCGCGCGCAGCGGCGCAGGACCGCTCGAAGGTACGTTCGACCACGGCGAGGAGGGGTATGGCCTGTGGCTGGACCCCGCGATCCAGGACAACCCGGTCTACGCCGAGCACTGGGCCGGACACCGGCCGGTCGAGGTTCTGGTCGAGGAGGATCGGATCGTGATCAAGCGCGTCGGGGACGACGCTTAAACCTTGATCTCGCGCCGGCCACCCGCATAGTCGGACGCCTCGCGCAGATAGCGACCGAACGCGGCGTCGGCGACCACACTGGAGTCCCATGCCCAAGGTGCGTCGGGCGCGACGGTCATGGCCGTCTGCATGCACCAGCCCGTTCCGGCCCCGTACAGATCGGCGAGCTCCTGCGCCGAGAACCGGCCGCCCAGGCGCCGGCGCAGCTCTGCGACCAGCTCGGCGACGACGCGCTCCAGCAGCTGGGCGCGCTCGGGCGGTGCGTCACGCAGGCGTCGTTCGCCACGCTGCCACTGATAGATCGCGTTCTCGAACGACACCCGGCCGAGGTTAGCGGGCACAGACGCCGGCTCGGGCGAAGCTCCGGTCAGTTGTTGGGCAGGCCCGTGACGACGTACGGCTGCTCGCCGGCTTTCATCATGCCCAGCTTGCGCGCCTCCGCTTCGACGGTGTTGCGCCGGCCAAGCGCTTCGTGCTCGTGCACCAGCAGCACGTGTTCGTGCTCCAGCGCGGCCAGCTGCGTGCTGTCGCTGCGCGCCTCACGGTATGTCGAGTAGATCCGGATCCCCGCGCTCATGTACAGGTATACGAGCGCAACCAGCAGGCACAGCATCGCGATGCGTCCCAACCGGTCCCAGCGCACGCGCGCGACGGGGCTCGTCGCGATCGATCGGGGGCGTGCCGAGGCCGAGGATGCGTGGGCACTGGCCATGTGCGTCGCATTCGCCTCCGACTGTCCGATCCCTGCACGCGCACGGTCAGCGACCGAGCCTGCAAGCGATATGTCTGCCCATCGGCGCATCCACCTATGCGCCGGCTCGCATGCACGGGCAACGTATGACCAGCAAACCAGCAAAGATGGACCGGATGGTCCGCGTCAGCTGCGCTCAGTCGCGAAAGACCGAGCGCCCGGGGAACTCGGCGTCGGCGCCGAGCTGCTCCTCGATGCGCAGCAGCCGGTTGTACTTGGCGACCCGGTCCGAGCGCGACGGCGCGCCCGTCTTGATCTGCCCGCAGCCGGTGGCGACCGCCAGATCGGCGATCGTGACGTCTTCGGTCTCGCCCGAGCGGTGGCTCATCACCGCCGTATACCCGGCCTCGCGCGCCATCCCGATCGCGTCCAGCGTCTCCGACAGCGTTCCGATCTGGTTGACCTTGATCAGGATCGAGTTCGCCACACGCTCGTCGATACCACGGCGCAGACGCTCGGTGTTCGTCACGAACAGGTCGTCGCCGACGAGCTGCGTGTGCTCGCCCACGCGCTCGGTCAGCGTCCGCCAGCCGGCCCAGTCCTCCTCGTCCATGCCGTCCTCGATCGAGACGATCGGGTACCGCCCAACCAGCTCGGCCCAGTAGTCGGCGAGCTGGGCAGCGCTGAGCGTGCGGCCCTCGTGCTCGAGCACGTAACCCTCGCCCTCGCGATACAGCTCGCTCGTGGCCGGGTCCATCGCGATCGCGACATCCACACCCGGCTCATACCCGGCGGCCTGTATGCCCGCGACGAGCATCTCGCAGCGCCTCCTCGTTGGAGCCCAGATCGGGCGCGAACCCACCCTCGTCGCCGCCGGCCGTGCTGAGACCCCGCTCGTGCAGCGTGCCCTGCAGTGCATGGAACACCTCGACACCCATACGCAGGCACTCGGAGAATGTGCTCGCGCCGCAGGGCACGACCATGAACTCCTGGAAGTCGACCTTGTTGTCGGCATGAGCTCCGCCGTTGAGCACGTTCATCATCGGCACCGGCAGCACCCGCGCGGCCTCACCCCCCAGGTAGCGCCACAGCGGCACTCCCTCCTCGGCCGCCTGCGCGTGCGCTGCCGCCAGCGAGACACCGAGGATCGCGTTGGCGCCCAGACGCGACTTGTTCGGCGTCCCGTCCGCCGCGATCAGCGCCTCGTCCAGGCCGCGCTGGTCGGCCGCGTCCAGGCCCGTGACCGACTCGGCCAGCTCTCCGTTCACGTTCGCGACCGCGCGGCCCACGCCCTTGCCCTGCCAGCGCTCGCCGCCGTCGCGCAGCTCTGTGGCCTCGTGCTCGCCCGTCGAGGCGCCCGAGGGCACCGCCGCGTGGCCGTGGGCGCCGGAGCGCAGGCCGATCTCGACCTCGACCGTCGGGTTGCCCCTGCTGTCGAGGATCTGACGGGCGTGAACTCGCTCGATCTGACTCATGCCGGCATCACAGCCGCGCCGGCGAGGCTATTTGACCGTGGTCGTCCCCGAGGCGCCGGTCGTGCCTTCGGTGGCGGAGGTCTTGGGTTTTTTGTAGCCGTGACAGTCCTGCACCGAGTAGCCGCTGGCGCATTCGGTTTTGGCTTCCCACTTCGAGCGGAATTCTTTGACGAACTTGCTCAACGCCGTCTGCTGCCCGGTGGAGGCGAGCTGCTGTTTGATCGCGGCTTCGGACTGGGCCAGCGACTGGCTGTTGCCGGGAGTGATGGAGGTGACTTCGTAGATGTAGTAGCCGAACGGCGTCTTCACGGGACCGCCGAGCTTGCCCTTGGGCGCCGAGAAGATGGCTTCGTCGAGCGCCTTCTCCTCCTGGCCCTTGACCACGCCCTTCAGTTCGCCACCGTTGTTCTTGCTCGTCGGATCGATCGATTTGCTCTTGGCGACCGAGGCGAACGACTTGCCCGATTCGATTTCCTTCTTGGCTTCGTTGGCCTGTGCTTCGGTCTTGGTCAGGATGATCCGCACGTTGCGCTTTTCCGGCGTGCCGTACTGCGACTTGTGTGCTTCGTAGTACTTCTTGATTTCCGCCTTGCTGACGGTTGCTTTCTGTTTGGCGACCTTCTGCTGGATTTTCGAGGACAGCATGTTCAGCTTCACGCGCAGCAGCAGGTCCGAGACGGTCTGGCCTGAGGTGGCGAGGAATTTTTCGAATTCGGCGGGCTTGGGGAACTGCTCGTTCTTGATCTTTTCGAATTCTTTCTTGACCTCTGAGTCGCTCACTTTCACGCCCAGCGATTCGGCTTCGCCGAGCACCCACGACGAGGAGATCAGGAACCCGAGCACCTCCTGCTGCAGCGATTTGTACTGCTGTTCGCACTCGCTCTTCAGCTGTGCCTTGGTCGGCTTGGACTGGCCCTTCGCCGGTTTGGCCGCGGTCGCTTCCAGGTGGGCGATGCAGGCGGTGTAGTCAGGCGGATCGGGCACGACTGGCTTGGCCGCGGTCGCCCCGGTGCTCGATGCGGTCGAAGCCGACGCGACCGACATCCAGTGTTCGAACGTCGCCTTGGTGATCGGCGTGCCGTTGACCTGCACGACCGCGTTGCCGGGGATGCCCCCGCCGCACGCGGCCAGGCCGATGACGGCAAAGAAAACGGCGCCGAGCGCCGAGATGGACCGGAAGTACTTGGACACGACGCGGGCACTCTAGCGGATATCGCTGCGTGCGTGGTTAAGGAGTTCCTGAAGACGCTTCCTCATGCCGGCGTTGGAGACCGTCCCCGCAGATCGACCCCACGCGTGACAGCCCTCCGATTTGCCGCCCTACGCCGCCTCGCGCATCACCGACAGCAGCACATCCGCGGCGCGGATCACCGTCGGAAAGCGCGCCGCGCCCTCGCGGGGCACGCGGACGGACACCTGCGAGCGCCCGGACTCGTACAGCGCCTCGGGCAGCTCCTCGCGCAGCCGCCGCGCCCGCACGGAATCCAGCTCGATCGGCGTGACGGCCAGACGCTCGCCGCGAAAGCTCACGACCGTCGCGCCGGCCTGGCCGAACTTGATCCGCGCCCGCTGCAACGCCAGCAGGTTCTCCAGCGGCTCGGGCACCGGACCGAAGCGATCCTCGAGCTCCTCGCGCAGTTGCTCAACTTCAGCCACCTCGAGCGCGCCGGCCACACGGCGGTGGATCTCGATCTTGGCCTGCTCGTACGGTACGTAGTCGGTCGGGATGTACGCATCGACGTTGACGTCCAACCGCACGGGCTCGGGAAGCTCAGCCTCGCCGGCGCCATCGACTCCATCCCCACTCGCCTCGGCGTTGCGGACCGCCTCGTCGAGCATCTGCATGTACAGCTCGAACCCGAGCGCAGCGACGTGCCCGGACTGCTCGTCGCCGAGCAGGTTGCCGGCGCCCCGCAGCTCCAGATCGCGCATCGCGACCTTGAATCCCGCGCCGAGCTCGGTGTAGTCCGACAGCGCCGCCAGCCGCTGGGCGGCGTCGGGCGTGAGCGCGGCCGCGGAGTCGTACATCAGATAGGCGTAGGCCCGCTCGCGGCTGCGTCCAACGCGGCCGCGGATCTGGTACAGCTGGGACAGGCCGAACGCGTCTGAGTGCTCGACGATCAGCGTGTTCGCCTGCGGGATGTCGATGCCGGACTCGATGATCGAGGTGCACACGAGCACGTCGTAGGAGCCCCGCAGGTAGTCCATCATCACCGTCTCCAACTCGCCGTCGGTCATCTGGCCGTGGGCCACCGCGAAACGCACGTCCGGACACAGGGCGCGCAGGCGCTCGGCGGTCTCATCGATCGACTCGACCCGGTTGTGCAGGAAGAACGCCTGCCCGTCGCGCTCGTGCTCGCGCAGGATTGCGCGCTTGACGAGTTCCTCCTCGTACTCGCCGACGTATGTCTTCACGGGGCGCCGTCCTTCGGGGGGCGTCTCGATCACCGAGATCTCGCGCAACCCCGCCAGCGACATCTGCAGGGTTCGCGGGATCGGCGTAGCCGACATCGCGATCACATCCACGCGCAGCTTCAGCTGGCGCAGCAGCTCCTTCTGCTTGACCCCGAACCGCTGCTCCTCATCGACGATCAATAGACCCAGATCCTTCGCGCGCACGTCGCGTGACAGCACACGATGGGTCCCGATCAGGATGTCCACGCGCCCGGCGGCAAACCCGGCGATCGCCTCTCGCTGCTCGGCCGCCGAGCGAAACCGCGAGACGTGCTCGACGTTGATCGGATAGTCGGCCAGACGCTCTGAGAACGTGCCGTAGTGCTGCTGGGCGAGGATCGTCGTGGGAGCCAGCATCAGCACCTGCTTGCCTTGGCTGGCCGCCTTGAACGCGGCACGCAGCGCGACCTCGGTCTTGCCGTAGCCAACGTCGCCGCAGATCAGCCGGTCCATCGGGCGCGGCGCTTCCATGTCGGCCTTGACCAGCTCGATCGCCTCGACCTGATCGGCCGTCTCGGTGAACGGAAACTTCGCCTCGAATTCCCGCTGCCAGTCCGAGTCGGGCTCGAACGCGTGCCCGGCGCGGCGGCGGCGCTCGGTGTACAGACTCAACAGCTCGCCGGCCAGCTCCTGGGCGGCCCGGCGCGCGCGCGCCTTCATCGTCTCCCAGCGCGTGCCGCCGAGCTTGGACAGCGGCGGATGCTCGCCGCCCGCGCCGACATACCGGGAGATCTTGGCCAGCTGCTCAGTGGGCACGTATACGCGGTCGTCGCCCTGGTATTCGAGATACAGGTAGTCGCGCGTGACCTCGGCGACGGTGCGCGTCTCAAAGCCGGCGAACCGCGCGACGCCGTGATCCTCGTGCACGACGATGTCTCCGGTGCGCAGCTCCGTGAACGAGCGCAGCGCCCCGCGACGCACTCCTCCCGGGCCGCCGCGTCCCCCTGGCCCAGCGCCGGCGCCAGCCCCCGCTCCCGGGCGCTCGGCACGACGACGGCGCAGCAGACGGTGCTCGGGGAAGATCGCGAGCTTCAGCTGGGGCGCGACGAACCCCTCGCGCAGCGACGCCGCCGCGAAGCGCAGCGACGGCTCGAGCACCTGGCGACCGACGTCGACGTCCTCCCCCAGCCAACCGGCTTTCAGGCGCCCGAGGTTGTAGGCGGCGCGCTCGCCCTCGCCGCGCCGCGGGAACGCGACGACCGTGCGATAGCCGGAGCGCACGAGCTTCTCGAGCTCGGGCTCGGCCTCGGCCAGCGAACGCGCGGCGGTGTCCGCCGCCTGGGCTCGCAGCTGCAGGGGCTGATCGGCGGAGATGGCCGACAGCCACGTCCGCGCCCGCCCGGCCAGCGCCGCTTCGATGCTGTCCGGGCTCACGTACAGGTGGTGCGCGTCCGCGTCGGCGAACGCCGCGCACACGTCGGTCCAGTGATCCGCCAGCGCGGGCGCGATCTCCTCCTCGGCCGCCACGACGATCTCGGTCGTGTCCTCGAGCAGCTCGAGCAGGGCGCCGAACCGCTCGACGGGCAGCAGCTCAGCGATATCGGGGCGGTCGGCCACGTCTTCGGAGGCGGCGATCTCCGCCAGCTCGCGATGCTCGAGCGCCAGCTCGGCCGCCGGCGCGATCTCGACCTCGGCCACGTCGCCGAGCGAGCGCTGCGTGAACGTCGAGAACCAGCGCAGCGATTCGATCTCGACATCGAACATGTCCACCCGCACCGCCCGGTCCTGGGTGGCTCCGAACACGTCCAGGAGGCCCCCACGCAGCGCGAACTGCCCGCGCTCGGATACCTGATCGACCCGCTCATACCCGGCCGCGACCAGCTCGGCGGCGCACTCCTCGAGGTCCAGCAGCTCGCCGACGCGCAGCGTGAACGCGTGCGGGCGCAGACTCGGGTCGGGAACCTTCTCCGACAGCGCCACGGCGCTGACGACGACCACGGGCGGCTCCTCTTGGGGGGCGCGAGACGCGCTCGTACCCGTGGATGCACCGCCGCCCTCCGACCGATCCCCGCGCGCGGACGTCCCCGCATCGTCCGACGCGCTCAGCAGCGCGTCCAGCGCCGCCACGCGCAGTCCCACGAGATGGGCCGGCGGCGCGAGATGGGACTCGTAGGCGACGCCCCGAGACGGGTAGTAGCGCACCCGCCGGGGCGCCAGCCACGCGCTCAGGTCGGCGGCCAGATCGCGTGCCGCGCGGTCATCGCCGACCACGACCAGCGTCGGATGAGCCTGCGCCGCCGCGGCAGCGCCAGTGCCAGAGCCAGCACCAGCGCCTGAGCCAGCGCCCGCGCCGGCCTGACGATCGGCCAGCGCCGCGATCAGGTAGGGGCGCAGCGAGGCCGACACGAACGCGTGCCCACCCTCGCGGGCGAGCGCGCTCGCGGCGGGATCGTCCTCGATCAGCCCGAGCAGCGAGCGCAGCGCCATCTAGGCTCGTCTCGCATTCGCGCGGGCCACTACGCGGGATCCTCGCCCAATACGATCCCCTGCACTCGGTCGGCCGCGCGCTCGACGAGCGCTCGCACCTCGCTGGAATCCTCGCGGAAGCGCCCGAGCACGTATGCCGAGACGATCTCCGGATCGCTCGACGCCGGGCGGCCGACGCCGACTCGCACACGCACGAACTCGGGGCTGCCCAGCTCGCGCCGCAGCGACTTCAGGCCGTTGTGTCCGGCAAGTCCGCCGCCCACGCGCGCGCGGACGTCGCCGAACGGGATGTCGATCTCGTCGTGCACGACCACCACCCGGTCGAGCCCCACCTTCAATGCCCCGCGCGCGGGGCCGACCGAACGACCGGCGTCGTTCATGTAGGTCTGCGGCCAGACGACCGCCACGCGCGGGCCCGCGGGCGCGCCCGGCTCAGCGCGCACGCGACCCTCGGCGATCACCCCGCGATAGCGCTCCTTCGGCCGGCCCAGCCCCCAGCGCTCGGCCAACGCGTCGGCGACCATGAACCCGACGTTGTGCCGGGTATCGGCGTGCTCGCGTCCGGGGTTGCCCAGACCGACGATCAGCCAGTCGCAGCGTGTCCCGGCTGCGTCGGCGTCGCCGCCACCTCCGCCGCCGCGACGAAACGGCCGCCGCAGGGGGAACTACTCCCCGCCGGACTCGCCGTCGGAGCCCTCGCCGCCCTGCGCCTGCTCGGAGGACTCGCCCTCGCCGACGAGCTCGGTCTCGGTCTCGATCTCCTCCTCGGCCTCGGTCTGCAGCCGCGGCGGGGACAGCGTCGCGAGCACGGTCTCGAGCTCGTCCAGCAGCGTGACGCCCTCCGGCGCCGAGAGCGCCTCGAGCACGATCGTGTCGCCGATCTGCATCTCGCCGATGTCCCAGACGATCGACTCCGGGATCGCGGTCGGCAGCGCCTGGACGTTCAGCTCGCGCGTGATCTGCTCGAGCACCCCGCCTTCTTTGACGCCCGGCGCCTCCTCGGTGCCGGTCAGCTCCAGCGGCACGACCGCGTGGATCGCCTCGTCCAAGCGCACCCGCAGCAGATCGACGTGCACAGTCTCGCCGCGCACCGGGTCGCGCTGGGCCTCCTTGAGCACGACCGGCGTGGCTTTCTCGCCGTCGATGCTCAGGTCCAGCACCGCACCGGAGCCGGCCAGCGCATGGCGCAGCTCGCGCGCGTCGGCGTCGAACCCCTGCGCCTCGCCGCCTCCGCCGTACACGACTCCGGGCACACGCCCGCTGCGACGCAGCCGCCGGGCAGCCCGCGAGCCCTCGGCGGCGCGGCTCGAGACGCTCAGTTTTGTCGTTGCTGTGGCCATCGGAGGAGAGACTGTATCAATCGTCTTGCATCGTCTTGTTCGGCTGTTCGGTGGGCGCATGCGCCCACCGGGCAAGGTCGCATGCGACCTTGCCTTGGGATGTCGCATGCGACATCCCTCGGGCCGCGCATGCGCGGCCCGCCGGCCGGCACATGTGCCGGCCGGTACAGCTCAGAACAACTGATTCTCGCCGCCGAACACTTCGCTGACGGAGTCATCGGTGAAGATCCGCCGGATCGAGTCGGTCAATAGCTCGGCGCACGGCAGCACGCGGATGATCTCCGGGCGCTCGGTCGCGACCGGGATCGTGTCGGTCACGACGATCTCCTTCAACCCCGACGCCGCGAGGTTCTCGAACGCCGCGCCCGAGAACACCCCGTGCGTGGCCGCCGCGTACACGCTCTTGGCGCCCGCGTCGAGCACCGTCTGCGTCGCCGCCGCCAGCGTGCCGGCGGTGTCGATCATGTCGTCCACGATCACCGCCGTCTTGCCCGCGACGTCGCCGATCACGTACCCGATCTCCGCGACCTGGTGGGCCGGGCGCTCCTTGTCGAGGATCGCCAGCTCGGCACCGATCTTCGAGGCGAATTTCTTGTTCAGCTTGACCCGGCCCGCGTCCGGCGCCACGACCACCAGGTCCGACAGCCCGAGGTCGTCGAAGTACTGCGTCAGCATGAACAGCGCAGTCATGTGATCGACCGGTTTCTGGAAGAACCCCTGGATCTGGCCGGCGTGCAGGTCCATCGTCAGCACCCGGTCGGCCCCCGCCGCCTCCAGCATCCGCGCCACCAGCCGCGCGGAGATCGGCTCGCGCGGCGAGGACTTCTTGTCCTGTCTGGAGTACCCGAACCACGGCGTCACCGCGATCACCCGGTGGGCGGAGGCGCCGACGGCCGCGTCGATCATCAGCAGCAGCTCCATCAGCGAGTCGTTCGCCGTCACGCCTGTGTGTTGATTGCCACAAGTTGACTGCACCACGAACACGTCCGCGCCGCGGATCGACTCCTCGTAGCGGCAGTAGACCTCGCCGTTGGAGAACGTCTTCAGCGTCACCGGGCCGAGGTCCATTTCGAGCTTGCCCGCGATGTCGACGGCGAGCTGCGGGTTCGCACGCCCGCTGAACAGCATCAGCCGCTTGTTGTAGTCGATCGGCAGGCTCGTGTGCGCGGCCTGTTGCGCGCGCGTGTCGATCGCGCTGCTCATCGTGTTCTGGAGTGTAGGGGTCTCACACGATGATCCCCTCGCGCGTGCTGTGCGTGACTCACGACGGGTCCTCCTGCTGTCCATCGTGCCGTGCGGCATATCCCGGTTTGTTGGTCTGACGCGCGCGGGCGATCCCCAGCGCGCCGGGTGGCACGTCCTCGTTGATCACCGAGCCCGCCCCCGTGACCGCCTCGTCGCCGACCGATACGGGCGCCACGAACGAGACGTGCACGCTGCTGCGCACGCCCCGGCCGATCGTCGTGCGGTGCTTGGCGCGGCCGTCGTAGTTGGCTGTGATCGTGCTCGCGCCGAGGTTCGTGCCGGCGCCGACGTCCGCGTCGCCGATGTAGGACAGGTGCGGGACCTTCGCCCCCGGGCCGATGTCGGAGTTCTTGATCTCCACGAACGTCCCCGCCTTGGACCCCTCGCGCAACACGGTCCCCGGGCGCAGGTACGCGAACGGCCCGACCGTTACACCGTCCTCGAGCACGCTGTCCACCACGTACGAGCACCGTATGACGCAGTCCTCGCCGATGCGCGTTGTGCCTCTGAGCGTGGTGAACGGCTCGATCGTCGTGTCCCGGCCGATCTGCACATCGACGTCGATCGCGGTCGTGCGCGGATCGACGACGCTCACTCCGGCGGCCATGTGCCGCGCATGGATCGCCTCCTGGGCGAGCGCGCGCACCTGCGCGAGCCCCGCCCGGTCGTTCACGCCCAGCACGAGCCGGCGGTCGGAGACCACGTGTGCGGCGACAGTCCCACCGTCCGCGCGGATCAGATCGAGTGCCTGCGGCAGATACAGCTCGCCCTGGGCGTTGTCGTCGCTCAACCGCGGCAGCGCCGCACGGAGCGCGTCGTGCGCGAACACGTACACGCCGGTGTTCACCTCGCGGATCTGCAGCTGCTCGGGTGTCGCGTCCCCGTCGGCCTTGGTCTCGACCACACCCTGGACCACGCCGTGCTCGTCGCGCACCACCCGCCCATACCCACTCGGATCGTCGAGCACCGTGCTCGCCATCGTCGCCTGCGCGCCGCTCTGCGCGTGGGCCTGTACGAGCTCTGAGATCGTCTCGGCGCTCACGAGCGGCACATCCCCGCTC
Source organism: uncultured Solirubrobacterales bacterium (assembly GCA_963736555.1). Lineage (GTDB taxonomy): Bacteria > Actinomycetota > Thermoleophilia > Solirubrobacterales > Solirubrobacteraceae > Palsa-744. Next base: position 271,446 of record CAVTPC010000006.1, on the reverse strand, counting down.
AGTACGACCACCGGAGCCTCGTCGGTCTCACCATCCGCGCCACCTCCATCGCCGGCACGCACCTCGCCACCGCCGTCCTGAGTCCCTGCATCGAGCTGGGCCATCGCCGCGACGACCGCCCCGCCCGTACCGTTCGAGGTCGGCTGCACCGCGATCTGAACCCCCTCCGGCAGCACCCCCTCGAGTGCCCGCGCTGGCGCGTCGACCACGACCACCCGACCGGCTCCGGCGGCGAGCGCGGCGCGCACCGGCCACAGCACCATCGGGATTCCGCACAGCTCGTGCAGCACCTTCGGCGTACGCGAGCGCATCCGCGTGCCCTGGCCCGCGGCGATGATCAGGACCGTCGGAGCGGGAGTCACCCAGCGGATGCTAGCCATTCGCTACTGGGGGTATGGATTCCCGCGAGCGCCCGCCCGAAACAGAGACTGGGGGGCAGGGATTCGAACCCTGATTCCCAGGACCAAAACCTGGTGTCCTGCCATTGGACGACCCCCCAATGGACTTACATGCTCGCAGCTATCGAGTACGCCGGGCGGACCGTCCCGGCACCCGGCCGCCTTCCGCGCCGGCCTCCGAGGCGGGACCGCCCGCGGCGGAGATGCCGAGCACGCGCATTGCCTTCAGGCCGAGGCTGAGCTTCTCACGGCCGTCGCTGGAGCTGACGTCCAGGCCCGAGAGCTCGCGAACCCGCTCCAGGCGGTAGTAAATCGTGTGGCGGTGGGTGAACAGGCGCTGGGCGGTGCCGGCGACGTTGCCGTCGGCCTCAAGGAACGTCGCGAGCGTGCGCACGAGCTCGGTCTCGTACTGCTCGTCGTAGGCCAGCAGCGGCTCGACCGTCTCGGCGTAGAAGCGCTGCAGCTCGGACGGGTTCTCGCTCATCGCGCTCAGCAGCAGCCGGTAGGCGCCGGTCTGCTCGAACGCCAGCGCGACCTCCTCGGAGCCACCCTGGGCGACGTTCGCCGCGAGCAGCGCCTCACCGGCGGCGCGCGGCAGATCGGCCGGGTCCTCGGCGATGCGGCTGCGCCCGAGCGCGAACGTATAGCCGGCGAGGCCGGCCTCCATCTCGCGCAGCACCACCTCCGCGGCGCGGGCCGCCGTCGCCTCGTCGCCACCGGGGATCAGCAGCAGCACCTCAGCGACGACCGTGCCGGCGTTCTCGCGCTCGGACAGGGCGGCGATCGAGCGGCTGACGACCGCCCGGGCGCCACGCTCGGCGACCGCCCGTACACGCGCGCGCCAGCCCTCGTCGGTGGGCGCCTGCGGATGGGCGCGCGCGACGATCATGCTCGCGCCGTCCTCGACGTCCAGCGACAGCTCGCCCGCGCGCTCGAGCAGCGTCTCGCGCTCGGTCAGCTCGCGCCGCAGGAGGGCGCGCAGGAACTCGGCCGCAGCCGTCTCCGAGGCGCGCTCCGGGGCGCGCACGCGCTCGACCTCCGAGGCGATCATCGTCACCAGCAGCCGCTTCATCTGCGCGCTGGGCTCGCCCGACTCCTCATCGGTGGTGGTCGCGCGCATGTGCATCGTGCCCACGACCGTGTCTCCGACACGCAGCGGCGTGCTGGTCACGCCTTTGCCCTGCGACAGCAGCGCGCGCTCCTCCGCTGGCGAGCGCGCCGCCACCGCCAGCGTCGCGCCCCACGCGTCGGCCACGGCGAGGCTCGCGTCCAGGGCCTTGGCCGCGGCGCGCACCACTTCGGGCAGGCCGGCGCCCGACTCGACCGCCTCGGTTACGGCTTCCAGCGCCGCGAGCTCGGACATCGGACTCAGCCCCAGAAGTAGACGACGGCGAGCGCTGCCGCCACGCCGACGCCGACGAGCACGGCGAGCACGTACAGCGACAGGATGCTCGCCGCCACACGCTCCCACAGGCGCGAGTAGCTCATCCAGGCCGGCACGAGGATCAGGCCGGTGTACAGCGCCAGCCCGAACACGCCCGCGCACACGGCCACCAGGTCGTTGACGTCTGTCCTGCTCATCGCCCGAGATTGTGACGCACAGACATGTCGGGCGCGTGCGCATGCGCATGCGCGGCATCCACCGGGGTTGCACGCGCCGCCGCCGCCACTATGTCGGGTCCCGCCCCGGCTGCACTCGGGCATCGGCAACATCCGCCGGGGTGGCACAGATCGGCGCAGGATCGCGTCCGCTCAGGCCGGCGATGGCACGCTGGGCCCGTCCGGGACCGTTGGCGCGCAGGAACAACCCGACGACCGTCGGGCCCGATCCGCTGACGAATGCCACGTCCGCCCCGGAGTCCAGGGCCTGCGCCAGGGCCGGCTTGATCTGCGGACACAGCGAGATCGCGGCGGCCTGCAGATCGTTGTGCAACAGCTCGCGATCGTCCGGTACGCCCGCGCCCAGCTCGAACGCGCGCTCGAGCCCGCGAGCTGCATCCGTGAGTTGCTGCGCAGTGCGCTGGGTCCCGAGCTCGTCCGCCCGGGCATACACCGCGGCGGTGGACAGCTCGGCCGCGACCGGCAGCACGAGCACGCCGAACGGATGGTTCGGCGCCTGAAGCTCGCGCAACTGCTCGCCCGCGCCCGTGGCCAGCCAGCGCCCCGGGGCGATCTGCGCGGGCACGTCCGCCCCCAGCCGGGCCGCGAGCGCCAGCAGCAGCTCGTCTGAGCCCAGCCCCGACGCGTGCCGTACCAGGCGCAGCGCCGCCGCCGCGTCGGCCGAGCCTCCTCCCAGGCCAGCGGCCACCGGAATGCGCTTGTCGATGCTCAGCCGCAGCGGCTCGGCATTCCAGCCCGTCGCCTCGCGGAACATGCGCAGGGCCGCCGCCGCAAGGTTCTCACCGGGATCGCCGAGCACCCCCGGGCAGACGATCTCATCCTCGGCCCCACCCGTCGGGGCAGGCTCCAGCGTCAGCTCGTCGGCGAGCGAGATCGACTGCATCACGCTCGTCAGCTCGTGCCGGCCGTCGGTCTCGCAGACCGGCCCGACAAACAGGCCCAGGTTGATCTTTGCGGGCGCCAGCGCCCGCACTGGCAAGCCTGTCACAGGTCCAGCCTGTCCGCGAGCGCCACGAACTCGGTCGGCGTCAGTCGCTCCGCGCGCACGTCTGCGGGATGTCCGAGCAAGACGAGCGCCTCGCGAATCTCCTCACGCGAGCGCTCGATACCAGCTAGCACCAGCGACCGTGCGAGCGCCTTGCGCCGATGGGCGAACGCTCCACCCACGAGCCTGCGCACCTGTGGCGAGGCGGCCGGTCCCGTGCGCACGATCCGCACGAGCACGGAGTCGACGTTGGGCACTGGCCGGAACACAGTTCGAGGGATCGCCCTGACGACGCTCACATCCCCAGCCAGCTGTGCCAGCACCGAGCTGACCCCGTACACGCCGCTGCCGGGTCCGGCCGCCAGCCGCTCACCTACCTCGCGTTGCACCATCACCACCCACATCCGCACACCGGCGAGCTCCTCGATCGTGCGCAGCACGACGCCCGCGGCGATCCCGTAGGGCAGGTTCGCGACCACCTTGTCCGGCGCCGGTCGCATCACGGCGAGGTCCACCCGCATCGCGTCACCCCACCAAAGGCCGATGTTCGCGAAGCCCGCCACCCCCTCGGTGAGGCTCGTACGCAATCGCTCGTCGACCTCCACCACGTGCACCCAGCGCACGCGCGGCGCCAGATAGGCGGAGAGCACGCCCTCGCCTCCCCCGATCTCCAGGACCACGTCCCGCTCTGAAAGCTCGCTCTCGCGTCCGATCACCCCGAGGATGTTCGGGTCGCGCAGGAAGTTCTGGCCGAGCTCTCTGCTCCGCCGCCCTGACGGCCGGGCATCGGCCACAATGCTCATCCCCAGCCGAACACGCGCGCGGCGTTGCGCTCCACGATCGCGTCCAACTCGGCGAGCGACACACCCCGCAGCTCGGCGATGAACGCGGCGGTGTGGGCGACGAACGCGGGCTGGTTGCGCTGCTTGCGCACGACCTGCGGCGTCAGATACGGAGCGTCCGTCTCGACCAGCAACCGCTCGTCGGGAACCTCGCGGGCCGCCGCGGCAAGGTCGCCCGCGCTTTTGTATGTGACGTTGCCCGCGAACGAGATCGCGTAGCCACGGTCCAGGCACTCCTGCAGATGGTCGGGCATCGAGAAGCAGTGGATCACGACGCCCAGCTCCTGCGCTTCTGAGCCCAGCTGGGCGAGCGTCTCGGCGGCGGCCTCGCGCGAGTGGATCGTCAGCGGCAGGCCGGTCTCGCGCGCGAGCTGGATGTGCGCGGCGAACGCCCGCTGCTGGTCTGCCCGCGATGCGGTGTCGCGATAGAAGTCCAGGCCGGTCTCGCCGATCGCCAGGCAACGCGGGTGCGCCGCCAGCGCGCACAGCTCCGCCTCCTCGGCATCGTCGAACTCCGTCGTCGAGTTGGGATGGCGCCCGACCGCCGCATACACCTGCGGGAACGCCTCGGCCGCGGCGAGCGCCGCGCGGCTGGATGCGCCGTCGGTGCCGATCGTCAGCATCCGCGTCACGCCCGCGGCGTCGGCCGCCGCGACGAGCTCCGCGTCGGGTGGTTCGCACAGGTCGAGATGAGTATGAGAATCGATCATGTTGTCCTCATGCCGCCGTCGCCGGGTCGTGCTTGGGAAACAGTGGCTCCAGCTGTGCTCACGCGCCCGATCGTGCCGGCCTCCAGCTGCGCTCCGGCGAGCGACACGTCGGGCGCACCCAACGCCGCCAGCAGGGTCTCGGTGCTCGCCGGCAAGTACGGATGCAGCAGCACCGCGACGACGCGCAGGCCCTCGACCAGCGTCGCCAGCACGCGGTCCAGATCGTCCGCACGCGCATCGTCGCGGGCGAGCTGCCAGGGCGCCTGCTCCTCGACATAGCGGTTCAGGCGACGGACGCGCTGCCAGATCTCATCGAGCGCGAGCGTCAGCTCGGTGCGATCGAGCAGCTCCGACACACGCTCGGACAGACCGTCGAAGTCGGCGACGAGCACCGGATCGGGTGCGAGAACCGCGACCTGCCCGTCGCGGTAGCGGCCGACCATCGCCAGCGTGCGGCCGGCGAGGTTGCCGAGCTCGTTGGCCAGCTCGGTCTCGTAGCGCAGCTCGAACGAAGCCGTGGACACAGAGCCGTCCTGACCGAAGGGAACGTCGCGCAGCAGGTAGAACCGCAGCGCGTCGGCGCCGAACCGGTCGATCACCGCGAACGGGTCGAGCACGTTGCCCAGCGACTTTGACATCTTCTCGCCGTCCATCAGCAGATACCCGTGCACGAACACTCCTCGCGGCAGCTGAAGCCCGGCGGCCATCAGCAGCGCGGGCCAGTAGACGGCGTGAAACCGCAGGATGTCCTTGGCGATCACGTGACGGTCGGCGGGCCAGAACCGCTGCGTCAGATCCTCTCCGGGGCGGGCATAGGACAGCGCGGAGTAGTAGTTGAGCAGCGCGTCGAACCAGACGTAGAACACGTGCTCCTCATCCCACGGCACCGGCACGCCCCAGGTCAACTCGATGTCGCGTCAGCGGCACGTCGCGCAGGCCGGAGCGGATGAACGAGAGCGCCTCGTTGTAACGGGTCCTGGGCGCGACCCACGTCTCCTGCTCGGCATACAGCCGCTCCAGCGGCTCCTGGAACTCGGACAGTGCGAAGAAGTAGCTGTCCTCCCGCTCGCGCGTGAGCTCGACGTGGTGGATCGGACAGCGGTTGCCCTCATCGACTTCGTTCTCGGCCTTGAAGTCCGCGCAGCGCGGGCAGTACCAGCCCTCGTACTGACCCTCGTACACGTACCCGCGCTCCCGCACCCGCGCGAGTACGTCCTGCACGACCACCATGTGCTGTGGATCGGTCGTGCGGATGAAGAAGTCGTTCGACGCCTCGAGCTGTGGCGCGAGCGCCTTGAAGTGCTCGGCGTTGCGATCGGCGAGCTCCTGCGGCTCAATCCCGAGCGCGTGCGCGGCATCGGCGACCGGCTCTCCGTGCTCGTCGGTGCCGGTCAGATAGAACACGTCCTCCCCGCGCTGGCGGTGATGACGGGCGAGCACGTCGGCGGCGATCGTCGTATACGCGTGCCCGAGATGGGGCGCGGCGTTGACGTAGTAGATCGGTGTTGTGACGTAGTAGGACATGGGTCTCTCAGGCTACTGCCGTGTCGGGCAGGGGGAGGTGGGTGAAGGTCTCAAAAAGAGTGGTAACACGATCGTAATACCGAGTTTCAAAATGAAGTACCTACACCTACACACCCCCTGAGCCCGACCCTTTCCTACTCCACCGCACCCCTGTCCCGTCGAGTCGCGCCACCAACCACCAGCACGACCTCTCCCTTCACGGCTCGCTCGCGGTAGCGCTCCGCGAGCTCGGCCGCGGACCCGCGCGCGATTTCCTCGTGAAGCTTGGTCAGCTCACGGCACACCGCCACGGGTCGCTGCGGATCGACGTGCGCAAGCATCTCCAGGGTGGCGGACAGACGCCGGGGAGACTCGAACGCCACCAGCGTCTCGGCGGCGTCCGCCAGCATGCGTTCCCGCTGACCGCGCTTGCGTGGCAGGAATCCGACGAAGCACCAGCGCGCGACGGGCAGGCCGGAGGCCACCAGGGCGACCGGCACGGCGCTCGGTCCCGGCAGCACCTCGATTGGCAACCCCTCCCGGATGCACTCCTGCACCAGGGCATACCCGGGGTCGGAGACCAACGGGGTGCCGGCGTCGCTGACGAGCGCAACCATCTCACCGGCGCGCACCCGTTCGGTCAGCTCACGCGCACGGGCGCGTTCGTTGTGCTCATGCAGGCTCACCAGTCGCGCCGCCTGAATCTCGTGCCGATCGAGCAGAACACGGGTACGGCGCGTGTCCTCGCAGGCGATCACGTCGGCTTCGCCGAGCACCCTCAGCACGCGCAGGGTCACGTCCTCGAGGTTGCCGATCGGCGTCGCGCATACGAGCAAGCGACCATGCGGCGTCGGTTGAACCGGAGGGTTCTCGGCGCTCATCACGCAACTATAGATTCCCGCACCACGCGCCAGCGAGCACTCGCAGAGGGTGCCGGAGCCCAGACGACCGCACGATCAGCCAACCGAAGACCACCACGACACCGATGTCCACCCCACCCAATCAGCCCCCCCAGTACACCCGTTACCGCTCCGGCCGGCGCCTGCTGCCGAGGCGCGAGGACGAGGACCTGCTCGACCCGCTGAGTGCCGAGCGCGCGCGCGCGGCCAGGCCACGACGGAGCTGGCGCGAGCGGATCACACCCAAACGCGTGATCCTCGGCCTGATCTCACTGATCGCGGCCTGGCTGCTGCTGTCGCTCGTGCTGTTCCTGATCAGCTCGCACTTCGAGCGCACCTCGCTGCCGGCGAACGTGGCGGGCGTGCTCGACCCGTCGGGGTATCCGCTGACCTCGGTCAACAACATCCTCGTGCTCGGCTCCGATCGACGCCAGAAGGACTCCAAGGAACCGGGCGCCGAAACCACGGGCTACGGCCGCTCGGACACGATCATGCTGATTCGCACCGGCGGCGGGCACGCCGCGCGCCTGTCGATCCCGCGCGACACGGTCGTCGAAATACCGGGACACGGCCTGGAGAAGATCAACGCCGCGCACGAGTACGGCGGACCGGCCGAGTCGGTGTCGGTGATCAAGAACTGGCTCGACATCCCGATCAACCACGTCGTGGAAGTCAACTTCGAAAACTTCCCTGCCCTGGTCGAAGCGATGGGCGGCATCACCTACACCGGCGGCTGCATCGTCTCCAACCTCGACGGCGGCGCCGCCAATGGCGGTTTCACCCTGCGCCTGAGCGCAGGCACACATCACATCGACGGCGAGCAGGCGCTCGCACTGGCGCGCACGCGCGAGAACCTGTGCGCGCCGGGCGAGACCGACATCCAGCGCGAGGAACACCAGCAGGCACTGTTCACCGACATGAAGAACCAGCTGCTGTCGATCTCGAGCTTCTTTCGCCTGCCGCTGATCGCCTGGAATGCGCCGCCGGCGATCATCTCGGACATGAGCGGTACCGAACTGCTCGGGATGTTCGCGGCGCTGGCGATCACGGGCACGCCGCCCACACACGTCCTGGAGCCGACGGGTCAGGTGACGTTGCCAGACGGCGAAGAAGGCTTGACGATCTCCGAAGCGAGCCCGCCGCGCGGACGTCGCGCAGTTCATGGCGGGCTGAGCCCAGCTAGAACGTGTTTTGAAATAGGCGGTGCGGTCGGGGCGTTCATGGACCAGCTGGGCGACGCGGGACGGTAAGCGCGTGCTACCGATCGTCCGGATCGGCCAGCACGGGCAAGCCGGCACGTGGCTGGCCGATCGCGAAGATCGCATCTACTTCGATCGGTCAGCGCCGTGTCCAGGGACGCATCCGGACGTGCCGATCTTTTAAAACACGTCTCAGCTCTTCGCGGCAACCGGCTTGCCGTCTTGCCTTGCGATGCCCGACGAGGACTTCTCGCTCTTGGCCTTGCCGTCCGAGCCCGAGGAGTCCGAGGAGCCCTTGTCCGGGCCCTTACCGCTGTCGCCCGACGAGGAGTCGAGTCCTTCTGCGGATGACTCCTCCGAGGAGGCGGCGGCGTTCTCGCGCTGGCGCTTGCGCGTGCCGTAGTCGGTGTTGTAAAAGCCGCTGCCCTTGAAGTGCACCGCCGGTGCGTGCAGCACCCGTTCGACCGGCACGCCCGTGTCGGGGTCGTGCGTCAGCGGGTCGTCGCTGAAGGGCTGCTGGATCTCGAACGTCGTCCCGTCGGGACGCCGGTACTCATAGATGGGCATACAGCCGGATTATAAGAGCGCCGTGCAGGTCGGCCGACACATCGCGCGCGCGGCAGGCGATCCCGTGCCACGACGGTCGCCTCGAAGTCCCGCTCGGGCTCGGTCAGCATCCGCAAAGCGAAACCGTCGGCGAGCGCGAACAGAATCTCCGCGACCGCGTCCGGCTCGGCGTGCAGCCGCACGACGCCCTCGCGTTGCGCGTTGGCGAGCATGTCCGCGACCTGCTCGCGGGTGCGGCGCATCAGCTCGGCGTACTCGACCGCGATCTCCTCGTTGCGGCGCGCGAGCGTGAACAGCTCGAACATCAATGTCACGAAGTCGGGGTCCTCGCGCACGGTCTCCTGCAGGTTTTGAGCCATCAGCGCGATGAAGTCCTCGGCCGTGCGCGCTCCCGCCAGCTGGCGCTCGAGCAGCTCCATGCGCAGCTCGCAGTCGCGCCTGACCGCCTCGATCAGCAGCTGCTCCTTCGTGCCGAAGTAGTAGTGCAGCAACCCCCGGGAGACGCCCGCCTCGCGGGCGACGCGGTCGAACGTGGAGCCAGTGGTCCCGCGCTGCGCGACGCTGCGGCGCATCGCCTCGATGATCCGCTGCGCCTTATCGCCCTCGATCGTCGCGGGCATATCCTCGACGGTCGGCTCACGTCGTCGCGCTCAGGCGGCCGGCGCGGAGGCGGGAGCCGGCTCGACCGGGGCCGTGGTCGAGCTGTACTCGAACTCGTCCTCGGCACCGAACAGGAGATCCAGGACCTTGGAGCGCAGATCCTCGCTCAACGCGAGCGCGAGCGCTGCCGGCCACGACCAGCAACGCCAGCTTGCGACCGATTCCGCCACGACGGCGCTTACGGGCCTTGCGCGGGGGCTCGCGCAGCGAGTTGGCCGCATCGCGCAGCGAGTTGGCCGCATCGCGCAGCTCCTTCTGCAGCTTGCGATCCTCGAACAGCGCGGTACTCGCCGGCTTGCCGTTGCTCATGCGCCCGTACGCGCTGCGCGCGGCTCCATATGCCGCGATCAGGTTGTTGCGGAGCTCCTCGTCTTCGATCAGTCGTTCTGATGTACCGGTTGTGCCGCGCTGCCCGCGCCGCCTCACCGGCCTTGCCGATGCTGTCTTTTGCCGCCATGTTGGCCACCGCCTATGCCGAAAGATTGTTGGGGCTCAAAATATACCCCCGATGATCGTCTCGAACGCGTGCGGTGGACACTTCGGCGCCAAGACCGTGCCGAGGACAAATCCCTCAGTGGACCCATCAACCCCTCGAGAGGACCCTGCCATCGGAGATCTGCCGCCGATCATGGAAGATCCGTCGCCGCAGTGGCGGCGCCCAGCACGGCGTCGTAGCGGCGGCGCACGTCCTCGCGGTCGGACTTCTCGGGTACTGACTCATCGCACGAGCGCATGATCATGGCGGCCTGCTCGATCAGCAGCTCGCACTGAGCCTGAGTCCTCGCGTGCGCCATCACCTTCGTGAGCCCGTCGAGCTGGCGGATCATCACGGCCGGCATCCCGCGGCTCGCCTGACGGATCTTGTCGTGCGCGCGTTCGACGAGCCGGTCGAAGCCGACCGTGACGGTGATCACGCACAGGTGACCCGCGGCGTCGCGATGCACGGTCGCCGGCCGCCAGCGATCGGCGATCTTGCACAGTCCATCACCGAGCCAGTCGATGCAGGCTAGTGCCGTGAACGTGTCGTTGACCGCGGCCGAGAGCGCCCGGATGGCGATCTCCACGAGTTGGTTGACGGCGAAGGAGAGATCCTGCGTGAGCGTCCTGTGCGGGCCCGTCGCATGTGCCCCGCCCAATGCGCGCGCAACGCCGGGCGCGGCGGCAGCCGGCCAGACGTCCGCCAGGGGCTCGCCCTCGACGACGAAGTGGCCGGGACGATGCAGCAGGCGGATCACCGCATGGCTGGAGCTGGCGATGTCGATCAGCGTGCTCATGCTCACGTACTGCAGGTAGCCGCTTCCGGGGGCACGTACGACCCCGCTGTCCTCGTCGAGTCGCACGAGCACCTCCGACAGCGACGGTCCGGTCTTCGGTCCCGAGCCGGCGTTGAGCGCAACTTCGGTCTCGATCGCCCCCGCGAGGTCGCCGGCGATGCTGGCGATGACCTGCGGCAGCTGGATCGACTTGGCGATGTGATCGATGAACAGGACGAGCACCGCGACATCGAGGACGACCAGCACCATCGTCATCGTGATCGACACGTGCGGGACGAATTCGCCGTGACTGCCCGGACCGATCGAGACGAGCGCGAGGATCGAGTAGACGAACGTCGCCACGAAGCTCCCGAGCGTGAGCTGCGTGATCCGGTCACGGATGAAGTTGCGCAGCATCCGCGGCCCGAACTGAGTGGAGGCAAGCGTCAGCGTCACGATCGTGATCGAGAACACGAGCGTCACCACCGTGATCACCGCCGCCGCGATCGCGGTCAGGATCTGCCGGGCGGCGTCCGCCGTGCCGCTGATCACGAACGACGGCAGCTGCACCGTTCCGTCATATGCGGCTCGATCCAGCGCGTAGGTGCCGGCGAACAGAGCTACCGCGAGCACGATCTCGACCGTCGGTACCAACCACAGGTTCGTGTGCAGCGCCTCGCGCCGCCAGGCGGACGGAAGAGGAGTCCGCGATCTCATCGCGGTTCAGGATATGTGGAGCGGGGCGGAGGTGGTAGCAATGCCGCATGCGGCATTGCTCGGGGGCGTGCATGCACGCCCCCGCGGGTCGGCACATGTGCCGACCACGAACTGCAAGACCTACGTGTACAGCGCCGCCTGCTCCTGGGCGGTCGGAAACGCCCAGGCCGCGCGCGTACGCGGCGCTCCTGGCGGAACACGAATCGCAGCTGCTGCGGTGGGCGCAGCTGGGCCTCGTTGGGGCGGAACGTCGCGCACGGCTCGTCGAGGTCGAGCGCACAGAGCAGATTGCACCTGAAGAAGCAGTCGTCGCAACTGACCTTCTTGACTGCTCGCCTGCCCTGCTTGCTCTGCACGTGGCCTCCATGGGGAGTTGGATTGAACGGACCGACCGGCGGCCATGATCGCACGGCCGGACATGCCGCTCGGGGGCCAACCCGCAAATCGCAGAGAAAACCGCTTTCTACCCGGAAACACCCGATTTCAAGTCACTTTCTCGTGACAATCCCGCTGCTTTTGGCGCAGTTTGCGAGGTCACGGGTCGCCAACAGGGTCCGAGGGACGTGATCCGGACACACGGGTCGCCGTCAGGGCTCGTTGGTCGCAGGCGTCATCATCTGCAGACATGCGCATCCTTGTCACCGGCGCCAGCGGCTTCGCCGGCTCGCAGCTCATCCCCCGGCTGCTGGCCGACGGGCACATGGTGCGTGGGCTGGCGCGCGATCCGGCCGGGTCGATCTGGACGGGATCATGTCCCAGTCGTTGCCGCCGGATGCGCGCGCGCGCGAGCACACGCGTTACGAGCGTGGTGTCCTCACCGGCGACGTCCTCACCGGCGCGGGCCTCGCGACGGCGCTGCGCGGAGTCGAGGTCGCCTACTACCTGATCCACTCGATGGAGCGCTCGTCCTCGCACGAGGACGTGTCTCCGTTCCCCGAGCGCGAGCGCGCTCGGCGCGAGAACTTCGCCGCGGCGGCCGCGGCCGCGGGTGTGCGGCGGATCGTGTACCTCGGTGGCCCCACCCTCGCCTGGACCGCCGCCGGCGGAGGACCCGAGCGCACGCCTCACCACACCTCGCCAGCCGCGAGACGGTCGAGCGCATCCTGCGCGAGGCCGTCCCCGACTCGGTCGCGCTGCGCGCCTCGATCGTGATCGGCGCGCGCTCGCGCTCGTTTCGCTTTCTCGTGCGGCTGGTCGAGCGCATGCCCGTGCTCGCGCTGCCCCCCTGGCGCGCGTACCGCACGCGGCCGATCGACGCAGCGCGATGTCACCGAGCTGCTCGCCGCCGGCGGCGACCGTCACAGCGGTCGCCGGGCGCTCGCTGGATGTCGGCGGGCCCGACGTGCTCACCTACGGCGAGATGATCGAGCGCATCGCCGAGCTGATGCTCGTCGCGCGGCCCGGCGGTCGGGCTGGGCGTGAACGCCACTGCGCTCACCGCCCGCGTCGCCGCCGCGGTCGCCGAGGAGGACCCCGAGCTGGTGGTGCGCGCTGATGGAGAGCCTGGAGGGCGACCTGCTGCCCGGGGCCGACGAGGATCGCACCGCGCCGCCGAGCTGCTCGGCGTGGACCTGCACACCTTCGACTCCGCCGTCGAACACGCGCTGCGCGAGTGGGAGCGACCGAGCCGCTGGCGGCGCGCTGAGCGCGCGGCACGGTACGGTTCAGTAGAGCGAACTCGATGCACAACACGATGAGCCTCGTCACCGCATCGATCCAGCATCGACGCCCCGCCGCGCGGACGTGTGGGAGATGGTCATGGACCCCGCACGGCTGGGTGACTGGGTCACGATTCACCGCAGCCTGCGCACGCCGACGACGGCCCGCCGCGCGTCGGCTTTCGGATGGATCAGCAGATCCATCTGCGCGGCGTCAGTATCGATGTGCATTGGACGCTCGTCGAGTGCGATCCCGGCGAGCTCGCGGTGTGGGAGGGCCGCGGACCGGCCCGCTCTCGCGCGCACACCGAGTACGTGCTGCAGCCCGAGACGACGGCGGCACCCGCTTTGACTATCGCAACGAGTTCCACGCGCCGTTCGGCCCGTTCGGCGCGATCGTCAGTCGCGCGCTGGTCGGCGGCATGCCCGAGCGCGAGGCCACACCGCACGCTCGAACGGCTGCGTGTCGATCGAGCGTGAACACTACGATTCGTCGCCATGGCACCTGCACGTCGATTCGCTGCAGCCACCACTATGCACTGCAGAGCAGACTGTTAGAATCAGCGCATCAGATAGTGTAAGGTGACGCGAAACCGATGTGATTCGTCACATTCGCACTAGTGAAGAGGACTGCAATCGTGACCGACTTCCTTGACGAGAAGCGCCGAGAGATCACCGACCGGCTGAACGAGCTGGAGCCGTTGGTGGAGGAGTACAATCGCCTCAGGCCGCCGCTTCGGCGCTGGACGGATCGGCGGGTCGACCGCCGCCGCCGCCGCCCCGCGCCGCCGTGGCCGGGACGCCCGCCGGCTCCGGCAGCAAAACCGGCCGCCAGCGCCGGCCAAAAGACGGGGACGCCCGCCGGGACAAGCGCAAAAAAGTGGACGCCCGCCACGCCAAAAAAGTAGGACGCCCGCCGGGCAAGCAAAGCCGCCGCCGCGACCGCGCGACGCGCAGCCGCCACGAAACGCCGCGCCGGCGGCGCAAAGGCAGCGGCACGCGCGCCGCCCAGGCGCTCTCGCTCGTGAAAGGCCAGCCCGGCATCACGATCCCCGAGCTCGCGACGAAGATGGGCATCAAGCAGAACTACCTCTACCGCGTGCTGCCCGGACTCGAGCAGGAAGGAAAGATTGTCAAGAAAGGCCGCGGCTGGCACCCCAAAGCCTAGTCTCGAAGTCCCTGGCGGCATCGCTCGATCGGTCACGCAGCGGACGCGGCGTCGGCCGGTCGCTCCCTTGCCAGCAACTCCGATCCGTCGGATTGACGATTGACAGATCGAGCCACGCGAGCTGGAGCCTGGTCACAGAAAGGGCGCGGCTATGCCGCGCCCTTTTTTGTCATCGGTCGCCGACGGGGCCGCGACTCTCAGATCAGGCCCTGCTCGGTGACCGTGTCGCGCTCGCCGACCAGCTCGGCCACGGAGGCGTCGATCTTGCGCGCGTGAGAACTCGTCGAGCTCGAGGCCCTGGACGATCGTCGTACTCGCCGTCCGCGCAGGTGCACGGGAAGCCGCAGATCAGACCCTCGGGGATGCCGTAGGAGCCGTCGGACGGGACGCCCATCGAGACCCAGTCGCCGTCGGTGCCGGTGACCCAGTCGCGGACGTGGTCGATCGCCGCGCTGGCCGCCGAGGCGGCCGAGGAGGCGCCGCGCGCCTCGATGATCGCGGCGCCGCGTTTGCCGACGTTCGGCAGGAACTCGTTCTCGATCCACGCCTGGTCGTCGACCACGCCCGCCGCCCGCTCGCCGCGAACCTGCGCGTGGAACAGGTCGGGGTACATCGTCGGCGAGTGGTTGCCCCACACGCCCATCTGCGTGACGTCGGTGACCGGCACCGCGACCTTGGCGGCGAGCTGGGCGATCGCGCGGTTGTGGTCGAGGCGCATCATCGCGGTGAAGCGCTCGCGCGGGATGTCGGGCGCGTTGTTCATCGCGATCAGGCAGTTGGTGTTGGCGGGGTTGCCGACGACGAGCACCTTCACATCGGCGGCGGCGTGCTCGTTCAGCGCGCTTGCCCTGGACGGTGAAGATCTTGCCGTTCTCGCGGAGCAGCTCGGCGCGCTCCATGCCCTTGGTGCGCGGACGCGAGCCGACGAGCAGCGCGATGCTGCACGCCGTCGAAGGCGTCGTCGGGGTCGTCGTGCAGGTCGAGGCCGCGAGCAGCGGGAACGCGCAGTCGACGAGCTCCATCGCCACGCCCTCCAGCGCGCCCATCGCCGGCGGTATCTCCAGCAGCCGCAGGTCGACCGGCTGCTCGGGGCCGAGCAGCTGTCCGGAGGCGATGCGAAATACGAGGCTGTAGCCGATCTGGCCGGCGGCGCCGGTGACGGTGACTCGTACTGGTTTGCTCACTTGTTCATCTCCTGCTCGAGGTTGTCATCGATCGACGCGAGGAACTCCTGGGTGCGTCTGCCACGGCTGGTCGGGGCCGACGAGCAGCGCGAGGTCCTTGGTCATCTGGCCGCCTTCGACGGTCTGCACGCAGACGCGCTCGAGCGTGTCGGCGAACTCGCTGACCGCGGGTGTGCCGTCCATCCGCCCGCGCGCGGCCAGGCCGCGCGTCCAGGCGAAGATCGAGGCGATCGGGTTGGTCGAGGTCGGCTTGCCCTGCTGGTGCAGGCGGTAGTGACGGGTGACCGTGCCGTGCGCGGCCTCGGCCTCGACCGTCTGGCCGTCGGCGGTCATCAGCACGCTCGTCATCAGCCCGAGCGAGCCGAAGCCCTGCGCGACCGTGTCGGACTGCACGTCGCCGTCGTAGTTCTTGCACGCCCACACGTAGCCGCCCTCCCACTTCAGCGCGGAGGCGACCATGTCGTCGATCAGGCGGTGTTCGTAGGTGAGCCCGGCCGCCTCGAACTCGGCCTTGAACTCGGCCTCGTAGACCTCGGCGAAGATGTCTTTGAAGCGCCCGTCGTAGCGCTTGAGGATCGTGTTCTTGGTCGACAGGTACACCGGGTAGCCGCGCTCCAGGCCGTAGCGCATCGACGCGCGCGCGAAGTCGCGGATCGAGTCGTCGAGGTTGTACATCGCCATCGCGATGCCCCGACCCGGGAAGTCGTACACGTCGAGCTCGATCGGCTCGGCGCCGTCGGTCGGGCGTGAAGGTGAGCGTCAGCTTGCCCTCGCCCGGGACGACCATGTCGGTCGCGCGGTACTGGTCGCCGAAGGCGTGACGGCCGATCACGATCGGCTTGGTCCAGCCGGGCACCAGCCGGGGGATGTTGGAGATCACGATCGGCTCGCGGAAGATCACGCCGCCGAGGATGTTGCGGATCGTGCCGTTGGGCGAGCGGTACATCTCGCTGCAGCCCGAACTCCTCGCACGCGCGCCTCGTCGGGCGTGATCGTCGCGCACTTGACGCCGACCCCGTGGCGCTTGATCGCCTCGGCCGCTTCGACGGTGATCTGATCGTCGGTCGCGTCGCGGCTCTCGATCGCCGAGGTCGTAGTACTGCAGCTCGACGTCCAGGTAGGGCAGGATCAGCTGCTCCTTGATGAACGACCAGATGATCCGCGTCATCTCGTCGCCGTCGAGCTCGACGACCGGGTTCTGCACCTTGATCTTGGCCATGTTCGGTCCTTGGGGAGTCGGGAAGCGGTCGGCGGGCTGGCGATGCTATCGCGGGCGAGTACCCTGTCAGTGTCGATGGCCACGATGCCGAGGACAGCCGCACGGCGCGAGCGCAGCGCGCCCTGGCGCACGCACGAGGTGTTCAACCAGGCGCCGCCGCTGGAGGGACGTGGACGTGTTCGCCGAGCAACACGCCGCTCGTCGAGGCGACCGAGCGCGAGGGCGCCGTCTGGGTGCTGCGAGCGCGCGAGCGAGCTGGGCGGCTGATCGGCGGCGAGCCGCAGCAGGTGTGGGGCCGGCAGGCGAACGAGAACAAGCCGGTGCTGCACACCCACGACCGCTACGGCAACCGCATCGACGAGGTCGAGTTCCACCCGGCCTGGCACCAGCTGATGAAGCTGGGCGTCGAGCACGAGCTGCACTCGCTGCCCTGGCGCGAGACCGAGAAGCCGGCGCCCCACGTCGCGCGCGCCGCGCTGTACATGACCGCGATGCAGGCCGAGGCGGGCTTTGCGTGCCCGATCACGATGACCTTCGCGGTCGTGCCCGCGCTGCGCGCCCAGCCCGAGCTGCGGCCGAGTGGGAGCCGCTGGTGACCGCGACCACCTATGACCCGCGCTCGATCCCCGCGGCGGAGAAGGGCTCCGCGATCGCGGGCATGGCGATGACCGAGAAGCAGGGCGGCTCGGACGTGCGCGCGAACACGACCGTCGCCCGGCCGCTGAACGGCGGCGGCGGCGGGGCGGAGTACGAGCTCACCGGCCACAAGTGGTTCTGCTCGGCGCCGATGTCCGACCTGTTCCTCGTGCTCGCCCAGGCCGAGTCCGCCGGCGGCGAGGCCGAGGGTCTCTCGTGCTTTCTGATGCCGCGCATCCTGCCCGACGGCAGCCGCAACGCGTTTCACATCCAGCGGCTGAAGGACAAGCTCGGCAACCACTCCAACGCCTCCAGCGAGATCGAGCTGCACGGCGCCTGGGCGCGGATGGTCGGCGAGCCGGGCCGCGGCGTGCCGACGATCATCGAGATGGTCGGCCACACGCGCCTTGACTGCGTGATCGGCGTCGGCCGCGGGGATGCGCGCGGCGGTCGTGAACGCCACCCACCACGCGGCCCACCGCGCGGCGTTCGGCAAGCTGCTGATCGACCAGCCGCTGATGGCAACGTGCTCGCCGACCTGTGCCTGGAGTCCGAGGCGGCGCACCGCGCTGGCGATGCGCCTGGCGCGCGCCTACGACGAGGCGGCACGCCGACGCGCAGGCCGGCGAGGACGAGCGAGCGACGCGCAGCTGTTCAAGCGCCTGGCGACCGCGGTCGGCAAGTACTGGGCGTGCAAGCGCGCGCCCAACCACGCGTTCGAGGCGATGGAGTGCCTCGGCGGCACGGGCTACGTCGAGGAGTCGGGCATGCCGCGGCTGTACCGCGAGGCGCCGCTGGCCTCGATCTGGGAGGGCTCGGGCAACGTGATCAGCCTCGACGTGCTGCGCGCGCTCGTGCGCGAGCCGCGCTCGCTGGAGGTGTTCCTGCACGAGGTCAAGCTCGCCGCAGGGCGCCGACCCGCGCCTGGACGCCCGCGTCGCCGAGCTGGAGTCCCAGTTCGCCGACCCCGCGACGCTCGAAGTCGCGCGCGCGGCGGGTGGTCGAAGTCATGGCGCTGTGCCTGCAGGGCTCGCTGCTCGTGCGCCACGCCCCGAGCGCGGTCGCCGATGCGTTCTGCGCGGCGCGGCTGGCCGGCGACGGCGGCCTCGAGTACGGCACGCTGCCGGCCGGCAGCGACTTCGAGGCGATCATCGCCCGCAGCCAGCCGCGCTGAGCTAAGCTGTGACCGGACCGCGCGGCCGCGCTCCGACGCCTACCATTGTGCAGACATGATGCTCCGCGCACGAACTTCCAGCTGGCCCGCGTGTTCGGCATCAGGATCGGCGTCGGCATCAGCTGGTTCGTCGTGC
Source organism: uncultured Solirubrobacterales bacterium (assembly GCA_963736555.1). Lineage (GTDB taxonomy): Bacteria > Actinomycetota > Thermoleophilia > Solirubrobacterales > Solirubrobacteraceae > Palsa-744. The sequence continues at coordinate 252,918 of CAVTPC010000006.1, read as the reverse complement.
TGTTCCTGTTCGTGATCCTGTTCACGCCCGTACTTTCACGAAGTGCTCGGCGGCTCGCGAGACGACCGCCTACCTGGTCGCGGTCGCGGTCGTGCTGTCGTTCTTCGTGTCGCGTGATCCTGCACGAGCTCGGGCACGCGCTCGTCGCGCGGCGCAACGGCCTGTCGGTGGCGGGAATCGACCTGTGGGCGTTCGGTGGGCTGACGCGCATGCGCGAGCTGCCGAGCACGCCCGGATCGCAGCTGCAGGTGGCGGCCGCCGGCCCGGCTGTGACGCTCGCGGTGATCGTCGCTCTGCGCCTGGCGCTGCGCACTGGCGGCGCCGGGCGGGCATTTCTCCGAAGTCGCGACCGGCAGCGGCAGCGACATGCACGCGCCACGCCGGCGTTCGTGTGGCTGAGCTGGCTGGCGATCGTCAACATGTTCGTGCTCGTGTTCAACCTGATCCCCGCATTTCCGCTCGACGGCGGGCAGATCGCCCAGGCGCTGATCTGGTGGCGCACGGGCGACCGCAACCGCGCCACGCGCTGGACGGGCCGCGCCGGCCAGGCGTTCGCGCTGCTGCTGGGCGCGCTCGGGCTGGTCTGGCTCGCGGCGCGGCGACTCGTTCGGCCTGTTCACGATGGCTGCTCGCGTTCATCCTCTACCAGGCGCGCCAGCGGGGCGGTGGCGCAGGGAACGTTCGGGCAGCGCATCGCGGGCGTGACGGTCGCCGACATCATGGACCGCGAGCCCGTGACGATCCCCGCGGGGCTCAGCCTGCTCGACGCCCAGGAGCAGTTCTTCCTGCGCTACCGCTGGCCGTGGTTCGCGGTGGTCGACCCGGCGCGCCACTTCCTCGGCGTCGTGCGCGAGCAGCGCGTGGACGCGGAGATCGCCGCCGGACGGCCGGCGCTGCCGGTCGTGGACGTGCTCGAGGAGGACCTGCCGGTGCGGATCGCCGAGGATCAGCCGGTCGAATCGCTGCTGCGCAGCGAGGGTCTCGGGCGTCTGGGGGCGATGGTCGCGGTCGACGACGCAGGGCGTGCTGCAGGGCGTCGTGACCGTGGCCGCAGCTGCGCAAGGCGCTGCGGCCGGCCGCCGGCGATACAGCGTCGGGATATAGAGTCTCCGACGCCCGATGCCAGCACACGACGTACTGATCATCGGAGCCGGTCTCGCCGGCCAGCGCGCGGCGCTGGCCGCCGCCCAGGAGGGCGCGAGCGTGGCGATCATGAGCAAGGTCCACCCCGTGCGCTCGCACTCGGTGGCGGCCGCGGGCGGGATCAACGCGGCGATCAGCCGTCGCCGACGACTGGCGCTCGCACGCCTATGACACGGTCAAGGGCTCGGACTTCCTGGGCGACCAGGACGCGATCGAGATCATGTGCTCGGAGGCGCCGGAGGAGGTCATGCACCTCGAGCACATCGGCGTCACGTTCCACCGCAACGAGCACGGCGAGCTGGACCTGCGCGCGTTCGGGGGCGCCTCGATGAAGCGCACCGCCTACGTGGCCGACATCACCGGACAGGCGATCCTGCACGTGCTCTACGAGCAGCTGATGAAGCACCACGAGACGGTCGACCGCTACGAGGAGTGGTTCACGACCTCGCTCGTGCAGGACGAGCAGGGGCGCTGCTGCGGCGTGGTCGCGCGCGACGTGCGCTCGGGCGCGGATGGAGACCTTCCACGCCAAGAACGTGATCCTCGCGTGCGGCGGCGCCGGCCAGGTGTACAGCCCGACGACCAACGCGCTGATCGTGACCGGCGACGGCATCGCCCAGGCCTACCGGATCGGCGCGCCGCTGATGGACATGGAGATGGTCCAGTACCACCCGACGACGCTCGTCGAGAACGGCCTCCTGATCACCGAGGGCGCGCGCGGCGAGGGCGCGGTGCTGCTGAACTCGCGAGGGCGAGCGGTTCATGGAGAAGTACGCCCCCAACAAGATGGAGCTCGCCTCGCGCGACGTGGTCTCGCGCGCCGAGCAGACCGAGATCCTCGAGGGCCGCGGCGTCGGCGCCGGACGGCTCGGGCATTTAGCTTGACATCACGAAGGTCCCGCGCAAGCGCACGCTGGAGGCGCTGCGCGAGATCGTGAACATCGGCAAAGACTTCGCCGGCGTGGACATCACGCGCGAGCCGATCATGATCCGCCCCGGTCAGCACTACATCATGGGCGGCGTCAAGACCGACGTCGACGGCGCCACCTCGATCGAGGGGCTGTACGCCGCCGGCGAGGTCGCGTGCGTGTCGGTGCACGGCGGCAACCGCCTAGGGGCCAACTCGCTGCTGGACACGCTGATCTTCGGCCGGCGCGCCGGCGAGCACGCGGCCAGGCGCGCGCAGACGATGCCGATGCCCGACGCCGCCGACGACCGAGCTGCGCGAGGACGTGGCGATGATCGAAGCGATCCTCGCGCGCGAGAAGATCGGGCGCCCCACCCGCCCACGGCGCGTGTCGGAGATCAAGGCCGAGCTCGGCGAGACGATGAACCAGCACGTCGCGGTGTACCGCGACGAGGCCGGGCTTGCAGCAGGCGCGCGAGGTCGTGCCACGCCTGAAAGAGGAGGCCCAGAGCGCGTACGTCGACGACCGCGGGACGGTGTTCAACCAGGACGTGCTCGGCGCGATCGAGCTCGGCTACATGCTCGACTGCGCCGAGGCGATCGTGGTGGCGGCGATCGAGCGCAAGGAGTCGCGCGGGCGCGCAGTTCCGCACCGACTATCCCGGAGCGCAACGACGAAGAGTGGCTGAAGCACATCGACATCTCGACTTGACGGCGCCGGTGGCCACAGGTGAGCTACTCGCCGGTCACGATCACCCAGTGGCAGCCCGAGGAGAGGAAGTACTGATGGCCGCCATCGCCGCGAGGAGCCCCGCCGTCCGACCATCCGCAACCGCTACGACAGGAGCGCAGCTGATGGCCGAAACCCATAAGCCGCCGGAGCAGTTCACGCTGCGCATGCGCCGCTATGACCCCGAGTCGGGCGAGGCGCCCTACTGGGACGAGCACACGGTCGAGCTCGAGCCGCACCGCTCGGTGCTGGAGGGGATCCTGCAGGCGAAGGCCGCTTCGACGGCTCGATCGGCATCCGCTGCTCCTGCCGGGCCGCGATCTGCGGCTCCTGCGGCGTGCAAGATCAACGGCGAACCGGGGCTGGCCTGCCACACGCACCTGGACCACGCGCGCGGCGTCCGCCGGCGACGGCGTGATCGAGATCGAGCCGATGGGCAACATGCCGGTGATCAAGGACCTGATCGTGGACATGGACGCCGTGCACTGGAAGAAGGTCCAGCGCGTCACGCCGTGGCTGATGGCCAAGCAGCCGGTGCCCGAGCGCGAGTACATCGTGCCGAAAGAGTCGATGGTCGACGTCACCCAGTCGATGGCCTGCATCCAGTGCGGCGCGTGCGTGTCGGACTGCCTGGCGATGGAGGTCGACCCGGGCTTCATCGGCCCGGCCGCGCTGGCCAAGGCCTACCGGTTCGTCGGCGACCCGCGCGACGACCGAGCAGCGACGAGCGCCTGCAAGACCTCGCCGAAGACCCGCAGGGGATCTACGACTGCACGCACTGCTTCAAGTGCGTCGAGGCCTGCCCGAAGGACGTCAACCCGATGGGCCAGATCATGCGCCTGCGCCGGATCGCGAGCTCCGACCAGCACATCGTCGACCGCAACAACGGCGAGCGCCACGAGGCCGCGTTCATCGACGCTGATCAAGGACAACGGGCTGCTGCACGAGGCCGAGCTGCTGCCCGCGCTCCTACGGCGGCAACTCGTGGTTCGGCAAATTCCACCCGGCCGCCGGCAAAGAGCTGCTCAGCTCGCTGCCGTCGCGTCTAAGGGCTCCTGCGCCGCAAGATGACCCGCAGATCGCGCTCTTCGGCCACAAGATCGCCGCAAGCGGACCTGAAGCCGTGCAGCCGATCTACGAGAAGGTCGAGGGCCGGCCGCAGCGCTACGAGCTGAACCTGTACGTCGTCGGCGAGGACGAAGAGGACGACCCGCCTGCCTCGCGGGCGCTACGTCCGGGACAGCATGGCGCCACGACGGCCGCAGGCGGAACCGGGTCGAAGGGAGCACAGCATGAAGGTCGCCTACTGGCCCGGCTGTGTCAGCCGCGGCTTTACGCCCGAGCTGCACGGCTCGATGGCGAAGGTCGCGCCGCTGCTGGACATCGAGCTGGTCGAGCTCGACCGCGCCAGCTGCTGCGGCGCGGGCGTGATCGCCGAGCACAACCAGGAGCTCGCGGACACGCTCAACGCGCGCACGTTCGCGCTCGCCCAGCAGGTGGAGGGAGCGGAGCTGATGATGAACATCTGCTCGACCTGCCAGGGCGCCCAGAGCGAGTGCCAGGAGCGCCTGGACGCCAACGCCGAGTACCGCGCGCACGTCAACTCGACGCTCGCGACGAGGGACTGACCTACGAGAAGGGCCTGACGAACAAGAACTTCCTGTGGCTGCTGGTCGAGGAGATCGGCCTGGATGAGCTGCGCGCGAAAGTGCGCCGCCCGCTGACGAACCTCAAGGTCGGCCCCTTCTACGGCTGCTACATCGTGCGCCCGCGCGAGCGCCTGGGGATCGACGCAGAGCACCCGCGCGACCACTACCTCGAGCAGCTGATCGAGGCGCTCGGCGGCACCGTGATCGAGTACGCCGGGATGCGCAAGTGCTGCGGATTTCCGATCATCACGATGAACAAGGAGGCGTCGCTGACCCAGGCCGGGCGCCACCTCGGCGACGCGGTCGACGCCGACGCCGACTGCCTGGTCACCCCCTGCCCGCTGTGCCACCTGAACCTCGACATGCAGCAGCCGATCGCCGAGAAAGTCGTGGCCCGCGAGCTGAACATGCCGGTCCTGCACCTACCCCAGCTGGTCGGCCTCGCGCTCGGGCTGGAGCCGAAGGAGCTGGGCTTGCAGCGCCATGTGGTGCGGCCGACCTCAGTGATCGACTGGTCCACGTCGGTTGTGGGCGCAGCGGCGTAGGCTGCACCGTGACGATCCTCACAGTCGTAGGCAACCGCCCTCAATTCATCAAGGCGGCAGCCGTCTCGAGGCTGTTACGGAAAGCGCACAAGGAGGTGCTCGTGCATACCGGGCAGCACTACGACGATTCTTTGTCGAAGGTCTTCTTCACCGAGCTCGGTCTTGCGAACCCGGACCGCGAACTTGGCATCGGCGGGGGGTCGAACGAGTCACAGACTACGCGGATGCTCGGCGCGCTGGAGGCACTGATCCCCGAGGTCGAACCCGACGCGGTGCTGGTCTATGGGGACACCAACTCCACGCTCGCCGGCGCACATGCGGGCGCGCAGGCCCAACTCCCGGTGATCCACGTCGAGGCAGGTATGCGCTCCTTTGACCAGACGATGCCCGAGGAGCTCAACCGGATGCGACCGACCAGTTGAGCGATCTGTTGCTGTGCTCCTCGGACACCGCAGCCGAGAACCTCCGCAACGAGCGGTCCCCGGCCGCTCGAGGTCGTCGGCGACGTGATGGTCGACGTCGCTCAGCGCTGGCAGCCGCGCGCGCGGAACCGCCGACATTGAGCACCTTCGGCGTACAGCCTCATCGATACCTGCTTCTGACGGCACACCGCGCCGGCAACGTCGACGATCCCGCGCGACTGACGAAGCTGATCGATCTACTGCGGGCCCTGCCGGCCCCGTCGTGTTCCCCGTGCACCCCCGCACGCGGGCGCGCCTGACCGGCGACGGGCTGTCCTGGGCGCGGCTGACGGCGTGCAGGGGATGCACTGACGGAGCCCCTGGGCTATGCCGAGTTCACCGCCCTGCTCTGCCAGGCTCGCGCGCGATGCTCACCGATTCGGGCGGCGTCCAGAAGGAGGCGTATCTTGCCGGGGTGCCCTGCATCACGTTGCGCGCCAACACCGAGTGGGTCGAGACCGTCGACGCGGGCTGGAACACACTCGTGGACCTCGACACCGAGGCTGCCCTGGCGGCGCTTGGCGCTGGCCGATCTCCGATCGGTCGCCGTCCGACAGCCCGCAGCTGTACGGCGACGGGCACGCGGCCGAGCGCTGCGTCGCGGCGATCGGCACGCTGGGAGCAGTCGGAGACGAGGCAGAGCGCCGCCGATCAGGTCGCGTCGGGGTCGCCGGACTCGGCTACTGGGGCCCGAACCTGGCGCGCAACTTCGCCACGATCCCCGGCTGTGAGCTGACTTGGTTGTGCGACACCGCCGACGGCCCGCGCCAGGTTGAGCACAGCCCATCCGAGCGCACGGACGACGGCGGTCTGCAGGAGTTGCTGGACGATCCCGAGCTGGACGCGGTCGTGCTGGCCACGCCGGTGCCGACCCACGCCGAGCTCGCGATCGCGTGTCCTGCACGCCGGCAAGCACTGCTTCGTGGAGAAGCCATTGGCGACGACGGCCGCCGACGCGCAGCGCGCCGTGGACGCGGCCGAGCGGGCGGGCCGCACGCTGATGGTCGGCCACCTGCTGGAGTACCACCCTGCCGTCAATCGGTTGAAGGAGCTGCTGGACGGGGGAGAGTTGGGAGACCTGTACTACGTGTACGGCAACCGGCTGAACCTCGGCAAGCTGCGCGCGGACGAGAACGCGCTGTGGAGCCTCGGCGCCCACGACGTCTCGGTCGTGCTGGCGCTGATCGGCGAGGAGCCGGTCGAGTGTCTGGCGCACGGCGTCCTCATACGTGCGCGCCGGCGTCGAGGACGTGGTCTTCTGCTACCTGCGCTTCCCCTCGGGCGCGGTCGCGCACCTGCACCTGTCGTGGCTCGACCCCCACAAGGAGCGCCGCCTGACGGTCGTCGGCTCCAAGCGCATGGCCACGTTCGACGACATGCAGATCGAGGGCAAGCTGACCGTCTACGACAAGGGCTTCGACGAGGACGTCCGCTCGTGGGGCGAGTACATCGCCCGCTCGGGCGACATCTACTCTCCCGCGCATCCCCGCCACCGAGCCGTTGCGGCTGGAGTGCGAGCACTTCATCGACTGCCTGCGCACCGGCGCCACCCCGCGCTCAGACGGCCACAGTGGGCTGCGCGTTGTCAGGGTATTGGAGGCGCTCAGAACTCACTGGACGAGACTGCTTAGACCCTTGCCGCAAGGGCCCGGCTTTGCCGGCCCGACACACGAGCCCTACACGACGGGAGGGACGTCGTCTGGCGAGCCCACCCCACCCGGGCCTGCCCTCCCCCAGCGCTTCAGCGAACAAGTATCGGCGGGCTGTAAGCCGAGACGTGGGCGCCGTCGTTCGTGACCTTCACCAGCGCCCGGTACACACCGGGGCGCACGTGGACGGTGCGGCTGAACTTGGAGGTGGTCGAGGTGCCGACTGTGACGCCGGTGCCGCCCTGGTTGAGCGAGTTGCCGGGCTGCAGCAGCTGGAACCCGACGAGCGCACCGACCTCCGACGGGGAGACCGTCCCGGACAGGCGCACGTACCCGCGCCGGCGCGTACGGGCCGCGTGGAACGTCACCTTCACGGCCACGTTCTCGAGCACGACCGGGCTCACGACGATCGTGCCGGTGCCGGTCGTGGCCACGCGCAGCTGGGCGTTTTCGAGCAACCCCAGGTACGGGAACGAGAACCCGCCGGTGCTGTTCGTGACCTCGGGGTTGCCGACCGCGTGAAACCCGGCGGTGTACGGAAACGGATTTGATTCGAGCGTCAACTCGCGGTTGGCCGCACCCGTCCCGCTCAGGTTGCCCTCGACCAGGAACGGTTCGCCGTAGGTAACCGGGTTGGGCACACCGGTGATCTGCAGCGTCAGCGGCACGTTCGCAGTCCTGAACGTACGATCGCCGCCATACGTCAGCCCCGCCCCGTTGACCGCCGCGATCCGGTAGTGGTAGACCGTACCGGGCTGCAGCCCCGTAATCGTCTGGCTGACTTTGATCGTCGACGTGCCTTTGCCGGCCGGCGCGAGCGCGGTCTGCCCGCCGTACGCGGCGCTCGTGCCGTACTGGAACGAATACCCGGTGGCGTTCCCGTGCGGGTTGACGTACCCGTACACGACCACCGAGGAATACGTGGCATTCGAGGCGTGCGACGTCGTCGCACTCGGCGCGCTTACGGCGGCTGCCGCGTGGGAGGCGGGCAGCACGGCCAACACACCCGCCAGCAACACAAGCATCGTGGCGAACAGGCGCGGGCCGGCGGATCGGCGGGGATCGGGCGGGGCGCCGCGGGAAATGATGCGCAGGCATGGGGTCATACCGGCTATATACCCGTTTGAGCGATTAAGTCGCGCTCGGATCAAGACGCTTCGTCGACCTGCACGGCGCTGGGAGCACTGCCCCGCCACCCCAACCATCTCGGTCGCCACCAGTTCAGCTCGCCCAGCAGCGCCACCGTGGCGGGCACGAGCAGGCCCCGCACGACCGTCACGTCGAGCACGATCGCCAGGCCCATACCGACGCCGAGCTCCTGGAACGGCACCAGCGGGGAGAGGGCGAACGAGAAGAACACGACGCCCATCGTGATCCCGGCGAGCGTGATCGAGCGCGAGCTGCCGATCAGCGCCTGCTTGAGGCTGTCGGTGTTCGAGTGGCCTTCGCGATGGTGCTCGCGCACGCGTGAGAGCAGGAACACCTCGTAGTCGGTCGACAGCCCGAAGATCGTCGCGAACAGGAACAACGGCACGAAGTACCCGATGTCGCCAGTCGAGCGGAAGAAGAACGTCATCACGCCGAGCGCCGCCGTCACCGACAGCAGCGTCGTCAGCGCGGCCTTGATCGCGATCAGCGGCGCCGCGAATATCACCGTCAGCACGAGGATCTCGGCGAGCAGCACCACGAGCACGACCCACGGCGTGCGTTCGTCGATCCGCTGGATCAGGTCGATCCCGACCGCGGTCGCGCCGCCCACGTACACCTGCGAGCCGGACGCCCGATCGAGCGATGCCCGCAGTTCGTGGACGATCTGGTTCGCGCGCGCGCTGTCGGAGTAGTAGTCGAGCGTCCCCGACACGCGCATCCATCCGTCCGCGCCCCGTTCGGTCGGACCGACCTGGGCGACTCCCGGCTGGGCGGCGAGGGTCCGCCTCACCCCCGCCGGCGTGGCGTGGGCCACGACGACCACCGGCGTTCCCGCGCCCGGCGGAAAGTGTTTGGAGACCTGCGCCGTGGCCGCCCGGACCGGGTCTGAGCTGGGCAGCACGCTGATCGACTTCAGCGTGATGCTCATCCCCGCGATCGGGATCGACAGCACGAGCATCACCGGCACGATCACCGCGATCACCGCCACCCGCCGGCGCACCACGAACTCCGCGAGCCGCCGCCAGAACGTGCCCTTCTCGGCGGCCGTCACCGCCCGGCGCAGCGAGAAGCGATCGAGCCGATCCCCCAGCAGCACCATCGCCGCGGGTGTCAGCGTCAGCGCGGCCGCCACCGCGATCAGCGCCGCCCCGATCGCGCCCGTCGCCAGCGAATCGAACACCCCGAGCCCCGTCACGTACAGCCCGGCGAGCGCCGTCGCGACCGTCAGCCCGGAGACCGTGATCGCGCGCCCCGTGCTCTGCAGCGCCTCGGTGATCGCCTGCTCGATCGTGGCCCCCTCGCGCCTGAGCCCCTCGCGCACGCGCGTGACCATGAACAGCGAGAAATCAATACTCAACCCCAGCCCCAGCACGAGCACGGTGTCCTCGACGAACACGCTCAGCTGCACGACGTACGTGAGTAAATAAAGGAATCCGAACGTCACCCCCACGCACACGGCCGCCAGCCCGAGCGGCAGCAGCGCGGCGACGACCGACAGGAACGCAACCAGCAGGATCACGAGCGTCACCGGGAACGAGACCAGCGACGACGTCGAAAGGCTCTTCTTGGAGTTCACCATGTAGCGCTGATAGATGCCGACCTGACCGATCAGCCGTGCGCTCGCGGCGGCCGGCGGGGCGTGTCCGAGCGCTGTTTCGACATCGGGCACGCGTGTCTGGGCGTACCCGTAGCTGCCGGCGAACGTCACCGGCAGCAGCGCCGCCTGCCCGTCCGCGGAGATCACCGGCGCGCCGACCAGCTTGACGCCCTCCACGCCCCGCACCGCATCCGCGGCCTGGCCGACCTCGCGCCCATTCAGCCCGTGTCCATGCTGCGCGAGCACCGACAGATACGCCTGCGGTTCTGAGGCGGGGCCGAACTTGTGTTCTGAGATTTCACCGGCCCGGATCGACCCGGAGCCCGACGCGGCATACCCCCCGTTCTGCACCCGACCGCTCAACCGCGTCGCCCCCACGCCGCTGAGGAGCAGCACGACCACCCAGAACCCGATGATCTTGCGCGGATTGCGCAACACGAATCGGGCGAGCGAGCTCATCGGGCGATCCTACGCGCGGTCATCGGCGATACAACCTCCGTTCCGCCTACTTCGTGAGATCCCCGAGGCAAGCGAGCGATTGTTCGGATTCGCACATTCTTTTAGGTGGGAGTGGATCCGTGTGTGCGCTTGGTCACACAGCCAGGATCGCCCAGACGCCTTCCCAAATAAATCTGATAGACTCAGTGAGGAATAGAGTCCAACCGCACACAATTACCCAAAATGCTCCTCCCCCTCATCATCATCGCCTCCTGGATGCTCGTCCTCTGCGTGGTCGTCAGCCTGTGCCTGGGCGCACGCCGGGTAGATCTGCAGCAGCTGGCCGAGCTCGAACGCCAGCGCGGCGGGATCGCGCGCTCAGGCGAGCCGGCGATGGTCGCCCAGGCGCACGGCGAGCGTGGCGATCACCCGCTCGACAGCGGCGTCGACGGCCTCCTCGCCCGAGCGCAGCACCAGGTCGGGTTCGGTGGGGAGCTCGTAGGGCGCGTCGACACCGGTCATGCCGGACAGCTCGCCCGCACGGGCGCGGGCGTATAGGCCCTTGGGGTCACGCCGCTCGCAGACCTCCAGGGGCGCGTCCACGAACACCTCGAGGAACTCGAGCTCGCCGTCGGCGTGCAGCTTGGCCGCCGCCTCGCGATCGCATGCGTAGGGGCTGACGAGGCTGACGAGCGCGACCGTCCCCGACTCCGCGAACAGCCGGGCGACGTGGGCGGTGCGGCGCACGTTCTCGCAGCGCGCGTCCTCGTCGAACCCGAGATCGCCGTTGAGGCCGTGGCGCAGGTTGTCGCCGTCGAGCAGGAACGCCGGGCGCCCGGTGGACGACCAGGCGCTCCTCGACGGCGGTCGCGATCGTCGACTTGCCGGCGCCCGGCAGACCCGTGAACCAGATCGTCGCGCCGGCGTGCCCGATCGACTCCCAGCGGCTGGTGCGCGTCAGCCGCGAGCCCTCCCAGCGGACGTTCGGGCTGCGCTCGGTTTTGGTCTTCTCGGCGGCGCCGTCGGACTCGCTCTCGGTGTCCAGGATCACGCCCGCGGCGACCGTTTCGTTGGTGTCCTGGTCGATCACGATCAACCCGCCCGTGGGCCGGTTGCGCCGGTAGGAGTCGAACACCAGCGGCGAACCGAGCTGCAGGTGCACGCGCCCGAGATCGTTCAGCTCTAGCGTGGTCGCGGTCTCGTCGCGGTGCAGCGTGTTGACGTCGATGCGGTAGCGAACGTCAAGCGTTCCGGCGGGAACGGTGCGCGTGGTGTGCTTGACCAGGTAGCGCCGGCGCGGATCCAGCGGCCGCTCGGACATCCAGCAGAGCAGGCTCTCGAACCCGGTCGCGACCGTCGGCTGGTTGTGGGAGCGCACGATCATGCTGCCGCGGCTGATGTCGATGTCATCGCTCAGCCGCAGCGCGACCGACATCGGCGGGAACGCCTCGGACACCGGCCCGTCGAAGGAGTCGATCCCCGCGATGCTCGAGCGCTGCCCGCCCGGCAGCACGACCACGTCGTCGCCCGGGCGCAGGATGCCGCCGGCGAGCTGGCCCGCGTAGGCGCGGTAGTCGTGCGCCTGCGAACCGATTTGACGCCCACCCACCCGGATCACCCACTGGACGGGAAACCGCGCGTCGATCAGGTTGCGATCGGAGGCGATGTGCACGTGCTCGAGGTGGTAGAGCAGCGGCGGGCCCTGGTACCAGCCCATCGCCTGCGAGCGCTCGACCACGTTGTCCCCGAGCAGCGCGGAGATCGGGATGAACGTCACATCGGAGATGTCCAGCCGCGCCGCGAACGCGCCGAACTCCTCGACGATCGCGTCGAACACGCCCCGGTCGAAGTCGACGCAGGTCCATCTTGTTCACGCACACGACCAGATGCGGAATGCCCAGCAACGAGGCGATGAACGCGTGGCGCTTGGACTGGGCGAGCACACCGTGGCGGGCGTCGATCAGCACGATCGCCAGATCCGCGGTGGAGGCGCCCGTGACCATGTTGCGCGTGTACTGCTCGTGCCCGGGCGTGTCGGCGATGATGAACCGGCGGCGATCGGTGGCGAAGTAGCGGTAGGCGACGTCGATCGTGATCCCCTGCTCGCGCTCGGCCCGCAGCCCGTCGGTCAGCAGCGACAGATCGAGGAAGTCGTGTCCCATCCGCCGGCTGGTCTGCTCGACGTGTTCCAGCTGGTCTGCCAGCACCTGCTTTGAGTCGAACAGCAACCGCCCGATCAGCGTGCTCTTGCCGTCGTCGACCGACCCCGCGGTCACGAGCCGCAGCAGCTCGACCTGGTGCTCCGGCCCACCGGCCAATGCAACAGTCATGTCAGCGTCGGGGCCCACGACCGCCGACCCGGAGAGCCGCTCCCCGGTCTCGGCCTCAGCTGCGACCGCGACGCCCTGTCCGGCGCCGGCGCCGTCTCCGTCCACGCCGGCGTATGAGCCCTGCGCAGCCATCTAGAAGTACCCGGCCTTCTTGCGGTCCTCCATCGCGGCCTCCGACGACCCGATCGTCGGCGCGGGTCTCGCCGCGCTCGGTGATCCGCGTCGCGGCGATCTCGGTGACGACCTCGGTCAGCGTCGCCGCCTGGGAGCGCACCCCGCCGGTGCAGCTCATGTCCCCGACCGTCCGGTAGCGCACGGTCTCCGAGAACACGACCTCGCCGTCGATCAGCTCCATGCCCTCGCGATAGGCGTACAGCATCCCGTCACGCTCGAACACCTCGCGCTCGTGCGCGTAGTAGATAGACGGGACCTCCAGGTCCTCCTGGTCGATGTACTCCCACACATCCAGCTCGGTCCAGTTGGAGATCGGGAACACACGCACGTGCTCGCCGCGACGGATACGCCCGTTGTACAGGTTCCACAGCTCCGGGCGCTGATTCTTCGGATCCCACTGCCCGAAGTCGTCACGAAACGACATCACGCGCTCCTTCGCTCGCGCGCGCTCCTCATCACGACGAGCACCACCGAAGGCCGCATCGAAGCCGTGCTCTGAGATTGCGTCCAGCAACGTGACCGTCTGCAACTGGTTGCGCGACGCCCGCGGTCCCGTCTCCTCGACCACCCGGCCACTATCGATCGAGTCCTGCACGCTGGCCACGATCAACCGCTCTCCGAGCTCGGCGACACGACGATCGCGATACTCGATCACCTCGGGGAAGTTGTGCCCCGTATCGACGTGCATCAGCGGGAACGGAAACGGTCCCGGGCGAAACGCCTTCTCCGCCAACCGCAACAACACGATCGAGTCCTTGCCCCCACTGAACAGCAGCACCGGGCGCTCGAACTCCGCTGCCACCTCGCGCATCACATGAATCGCCTCGGACTCCAACGCACGCAGATGTGTGAGCGCGTACGCGCCCGAGGACTCGCCCGCGGCAGGCCGCGCGAGGACCGGTGTTCGAGACTCAGCCGCTTCCAGCATATCCATCAACGGCGTGCGATGAGCCAGACTTACGCATTCACCCATGCTAACGACCTGCCCCGCCGAGGATCAGACTTTTTTGGTCCCCGACCGGGTGGTGGCCATGAGAGGCTCGGCAATCGCGTGCCGAGCGAGTCCGTCAAGCCCCGCTCGCGGCCTCCAGACGCGGTGTCTGCGTGACCGGCGCCATGCCGTGGGTCTCGAGGTCTGCACGCAACGCCCGCCGCCCACGATGGTGCAGTCCGTGGATCGAGCCCTCCGAACGACCGGTGCGCTCGGCGATCTCCGGGGGCGATAGGCCGGCGAAGTGGCGCAGCACCAGCACCTCACACTGGTCTCGAGGCAGCCTGGCGAGCGCGTCGGTGAGATCACGCATCCTGCCACCGCCGGCAGGGTCGCCCCAGCCCGCATCGCTTGTCCTGACCTCCTCCACCGGAATCAGGCGCTGCTGACGGATGTGGTCGACCGCCACGTTGCGCGCGACCCGCAGGATCCACGCGAAAAACGGGACCTCGCGCTCCTCGTATTTGCCGATCACACGGATCAGCTTGGCGAACACCTGCTGCGTGATGTCTTCGGCCTCGTGATCGTCGTGCACGATGCTGCGCACGTAGCCGTGGATGTTGTCGGCGTAACGGGCATACAGGAACCCCAGCGCCTCACGATCCCCTACCTGAGCACGCTTGACCGCCTGGGATACCAATCGCATCGACGCCTGATCGCTCGGACCCCTCAATCCGGAGCCCATGGGCGATGTTCCCATCTCGGTCCGATCCTCGGCCGGTGCCTGGGATCGAAGTCCGCTCTCCATGATCTCTCCCCTTCCGTGGTGTGGAGAGCGGAACACAAACGCAACCGTGTTGGGACGGCGTTTGAAGCACTGTTAGACCAGAGTTAATCACACGGTGATTGCAGGATTCCCGCCACCAGCGTGCGTTCGTCGCCATCATTCGAACTTCATCCTAAGTCTAGAAAACTAACTGGTTTTATGAGGATAGCAAGGGCCGCACTCCTCGGCCAAGATCTTCCTCAATCGTCGTGGCCAGCTCGGCGAGCGATGCCGCTCCGCGGCGCACACGTGGGTGAGCCAGCACCTCGACGTCGTGCTCACACGCGCCGAGTAGCCGCTCCAGCGTCGCGCCTCCCAAGACGCGACGACCGGCGCTACTTCTTGCGCACGTTGGACGAGCGAGCTTCTCGCGCGAGATGGACGGTTTCAGTCTGTGCTTGTGATGGGTCGGGGAACAGCTCGAGGATCGCCAGGTTCGCGCTCAGCCGTCCGTGCCCCGCATTCAGAAGCGCGCGCCCGGCTTCGTTGAGCTTGACCCTGGCGATCTGGGTCTTGCCGAATGGGAGCGAGAAGGCGCCGGTTCCGATGAGCGTCGGCTTGGGTCGCTTGCTCTTGCCTTTTGTCTTGACGGTGAGCGTCAGCTTGCCGCTGCATGTGTCAGCGCTTGTTCCGGTCCAGATGAGCTTGATCGCCGCCATGTCTCCGGTCTGAGCCATGACGCTCGTGCTTGCGAGCGACACCCTGCAGGTCGCTACGAGCGTCTTGGGTGTCGTCGAAGGTGACGTCGTTGTCGTTGCCGTTTTTGTGTTAGTGGTTGCCAGCGTAGTTTCCGTTGGCGTCGTGATAGGCGGCGTAGTCGGCACGGGCGTTGTCCTGAGCGTCTGGGCGGCGCCTTCGCTCTTCCCGCCCGGGTTGGTCGCGACGACCCGGAAGTGGTAGGTCGTGCTCGCGCTGAGGCTTCTCAGCGAGGCGGACACCGCCACGGCGCTGTTGCCCGACCCCGGGGATGGTGTACACGACACACTGGACCCATAGGACGCCGAGATGCCGTATTCAAGTTCGCAGCTGCTCACTGATCCGCCATTGGGGTTCACGGTCGCGTTCAACGTCGCCGTCGTCTGAGTGACCGACGACGCTTTTTCGGTCAAGACTGTCGGGGCGTTTGGTAGCGTCGTAAACGTCTGGTCGGTGCCCGGGAGGCTCGGACCACCCGCGTTGGTGGCCACGACTCGGAAGTGGTAGGTAGTGTTCGCGCTCAGCCCCGCGACCGCCGCCGAGACTTCAACAGGGCTGCTGCCAGACTCGGGCCCCGTCGAGCACGCGGCGCTGGAGCCATAGGAGGTCGAGGTGCCGTATTCAAGCCTGCAGTCGCCTATCCTGACTTCCCCACCGTTGGGGTTTACCGTGGCCTTCAACGAGGCCGTCGTCTGCGCGATCGACGACGCGGCACCCGTCACGACCGTCGGGGGATTCGGCAAAGTGCTGAACGTATGGTCGGCGCCGAGACTGACGCCCCCCGAGTTTCGTGCGATGATCCGGAAGTGGTATGTCGTGTTTACGTCCAGACTTGGTGCAGGCGCCGAGACTTCCACCGGGCCTGTGCCCGACCCCGGCGATGGCGAGCAGGGAACGCTCTTTTCGTATGGCGTTGACGTGCCATATTCGAACTTGCAATTTTCTACTTCGTCGCCATTGGGATTCACCGTCGCGTTCAACTTCGCCGAGGTCTGCGTAATCGACGATGCGACGCCCGTGACGACCCCTGGACCAGGCGCCGTTTTGAATGCCCGGCTTTCGCCGAATGAGCGTTCTTCGAAGTTGTTTTCTACATCCACCGTGAAGTAGTACGAGGTTTCCGGGCTAAGTTCTTCCGCCAGGGCGGATATCTTTACCGTGCCGGAGTCCCGTGGCTGCGTGCATCCTCTACTGAATACCCGTTCGCCTGTCTGACTGTCGAAGACGTTGAAATAGCACTGGCTTATCTTGCCACCAAGCAGATTCGCGGTCGCGTTCAGGATCGCCGTCGTCGGCTTGATTTCTGTCGCCCCTTCCGCAACGACCATTGGAGGACCCGGTGCGGTCTCGAACGTCTGCGCATTGAGGGTGTCTGTGCTCGTGCCACCCGCGTTTGTCGCGACGATCCGGAAGTAGTAGAGCGTGTTCGGGCTGAGGCCCGACAGCAGCGCGGACACCGCCACGGCGCTGGTGCCCGACCCCGGTAACGAGGAGCAGGGCGCTTCGTGTCCATAGCCGCTTGTGGTGCCGTAGTCGAAGTGGCAGTTGGTCACTTCCCCTCCGTTGGGGTTGACGGTTGCATTGATCGTCGCCAAGGTTTGCGCCGGAGGAAAGGAGGCTTGCTCGGTGACGACCGTCGGGGCGTTTGGCAGCGTTTTGAACGTCTGGTCGGCACCCGAGCTCGTCCCACCCGGGTTGGTCGCTACGACCCGGAAGTGATAAGTCGTGTTCGCGCTCAGCCCCGTCACCGCCGCCGACACCGCGACGGCGCTGTTGCCCGATCCCGGTGATGGCGAGCAGGCGGCACTCGAGCCATAGGACTGCGTCGGGCCGTATTCCAGCATACAGCTGCTCACTTCACCGCCGTTGGGGTTCACGGTCGCATTCAACGTCGCCGTGATCTGGGCGATCGAGGAGGCTTCTTCCGTCACGACGGTTGGGGCGTTGGGAAGCGTTTTGAACGTCTGGGCGTCGAGGATGTCGGTGCTCGTGCCGCCCAGGTTGGTGGCCACGATCCGGAAGTAGTAGGTCGTGCTCGCGCTCAGGTTTTCCAGCGATGCGGACACCGCCACCGGCTCGGTACCGGACCCTGGCAGCGTGGAGCATGGCGCGCTGGATTCGTAGATTTCCGTCGTCCCGTATTCAAACTTGCAGCTGGTGACTTCGCCACCGTTGGGATTGACGGTCGCGTTCAGTGTCGCCGTGGTCTGGCTGATCAACGACGCCGCCTGGGTCACGACCGCCGGCGCCGGCACATAGGTGAACTCGTCGGCCGAACCGGTCGCGCTGGCGCCCCCCGAGGTGGTCACGGTCACGTCGACGGTGCTCGTTCCCGCCGGAGCGATCGCCGTGATCGAGGTGGGCGAGGTCACTTCGAAGCTGCTGGCGCTGATCGAGCCGAACTCGACCGCCGCGGCTTCGCTCAAGTTGGTTCCGGTGATCGTCACCGAGGTCCCACCGGCTTCGGGGCCTTTGTCGGGGCTCACGCCGCTGACGGTCGGGGGGTTCACAAACGCCCATACCGCCCCGGTGTTGGTGTCATCGGCGGGGCCGCCGACGAGCTCGGTGTAGCCGTCGGCGGACAGCGCCACGCTGGAGCCGAAGGCGCCCGCTTCGCTCTCTTCGCCGGCTTTCGCGGTGAGCTTCATGCCTTCCTGGGCCCAGACCCCTTCCGAGGCGCGTGCGAGCATCCACGCGGCGCCGGTGTCTTCGTCATCGCCAGGACCTCCGATCAGCGCGGTGTTGCCATCGGCGGACAGCGCCACGCTGGAGCCGAAGGCGCCCGCTTCGCTCTCTTCGCCGGTTTTCGCGGTGAGCTTTTCGCCCTGCTGGGCCCAGGCGCCTGCTTCTGAGCGCGTGAACGCCCAGGCTGCGCCGCGGAGCGGTTCGCCGTCCGCCGGGCCGCCGATCAGCGCGGTGTCGCCGTTCTTGGACAGCGCGACGCTCGAGCCGAACAGGCCTTCGCCGACCTCCCCGCCGCCCATGAGCTTTTCCCCCTGCTGGCTCCACACGCCTGCTTCCGAGCGCGTGAACGCCCACACCGCGCCTGCTTTGCCGCTGTCGCCGGGAGCGCCGATCAGCGCGGTGGCGCCGTCCTTGGACAGCGCGACGCTGGAGCCAAAGGCGCCGCTGCCGGTCTCTTCGCCGGCTTTCGCGGTGAGCTTGGCGCCCTGCTCGGTCCAGACGCCTGTTTCCGCGCGCGTGAACACCCACGCCGCGCCGGCGCCTCCGTTGTCGCCGGGGCCGCCGATCAGCGCGGTGTCGCCTTCGGAGGACAGCGCGACGCTGGAGCCGAATGCCCCCGCGAGGCTCTCTTCGCCGATTTCCGGTGTGAGCTTGGCGCCCTGCTGGGTCCAGACTCCTGCTTCTGAGCGCGTGAACACCCACGCCGCGCCGGCGCCTCCGTTGTCGCCGGGGGCACCGATGACCGCCGTGTTCCCTTCAGCGGACAGCGCGACGCTGGAGCCGAATCCGCCGTTGCCGATCTCTTCGCCGCTCGCCGGCGTGAGCTCGGCCTGCTGGGTCCAGGTTGAGCCCGTCCGCGTAAACACCAATACAGCGCCGGCTTCGCCGTTGGCGGTGGGAGCCCCGACCAGCGCGGTGTCTCCGTCGGCCGAGAGGGCGACGCTCTGACCGAAGTGGCTTTCGCCGCTTTCGCCGGCGATGAGCCCGTCCGGGGCCGGCGTGGCGTGCGCGGTGCCGGTGAGCGCCAGCCCGAGCAGCATCGACAGTAGCGCGGCCGCCGCGACGGAGCTCCAGGAGACCACGGCTCTGGCCAGGTACGCCATCCGCTCAATCAACGCTCGATCCATCGCAAATTTGCTGAGTGCTCGATCCATGGCATACCGGTGCACAAGCACCGAGGGCCCGCACTAGGCGGGCCCTCGGTCTCATTGTCCTGCTCTCTGTCCTGTTACTTCTTGTGCTTCTTGACCTTCGCTGAGGAGGCTTTCTTGGCCTTTGCTTCGCACGCGGCGCGCTTGTTCTTCGGCAGCTTCTTGCATGCCTTCAGCGCTTTTGCGAGCTTCGTTTCCTTTGTCGAGGAGACGCCCTTTACCGCGCCCAGGCCGAGGGCCGGGGCCGGCGCGAGCAGCGACGTGGTGCCGCTTGTCGTGGTCGTAGTCGTCGTGACCGCGGCCGGGGTGACGGAAGCCTTCTTGGCCGCCGCTTCTACTTCTTCTGCGCGTTTTTTGTTGTTAGCCGCTTCTTCTGCTTCGGTCGCTGCCTTTTCTTCAGCTGCTTTCGTAGTGGCTTCTTCTTCTGTGATTTTCGCTTCAGCCACTTCTTTTGCACGCTGTTCTTCGGCCGCTTTTGTTTTTGCTTCGTTGCTTGCTTTTTCAGCGGCTGCCTGTTCGGCGGCTGTTTTTTCTGCTGCTTCTTTCTTTTCTGCTGCTTCTTTTTCTGCCTTTTCTTTAGCTGCTTTTTCAGCGGCTTCTTTTTCCGCTTTTTCTTCCGCCGGCGTCTCGAAGTTCACTTCGTGATCGCGGAGGATGTTCTCTTCGACGTATTCGACGTTGAGGTCGACCTTCTTGAGCGTGCTGTTCTTCACCTCGATCGCCGCGAGACCTTTTTCGTTCGTCTTCTCGCAGATTTCGTTGGTGCCACCAACGCTCACGACGGTCGACGGACCCACTTCTACATTGGTCTTGCCGAACCCGAGCAGGTCATTTTCATCGTAGACCGATTTTTCCGCTTTACCAGCAGCGAATTGAGACACGGTCCCACCATTAGGAGTGACGAAGCAGACCGTCTCATCGGCGAAGGGCTTACCGTCGATGTCCTGAGCCTTGGCGACAATGATCTTGACCGTGTTTTCGTTGACGCCCGGGCCCTTGGAGAACTGGAACCATTCCTTTTCCCAAGCGGACGTGACCGTCTTGGTCAGCGTGTTTTCCGAAGCCTGAGCCGGGTAATCGACGGGCTCGTACGGATACACGGCCCTTGCCGAGATCACCGAGTTGCCGATTTCCTGACCCTTCAGGAGCTTCAGATCGCAGCCGCCATCACCGTTCTTGATGATCTCGCCCGCTTTTTCTTCTTCGCCTTCATGCAATTCAGGCAGGTTTTCGAGGTAGAACCCGTCGCCCGGGGTGTACGTGACATATACCTCGCCGCGCTCGTCCGTGTAGAACGTCTCCGTCTGCGGACCATCACTTGGGGTTTCGTATTCGCTCGGCTCTGCGCCTTCACGCCGCAGGCACCCTGTCGAGTGCGAGTCGCCGCGGTAGTTGGCGTTGAGGACCGACGTCCAGAACGTATACGGTTCTGAATGGTTGTTCAGGAACCCGGGGAAGTCTCCACCGGGGCTCGGTCCTGTCACGCCCGATGACTGCGGCAGGCCGCGATCGGTCGCTGGGATGTACGCACCGTAGTACGGGTTGTACAGGTTGCCTTCTTCTTCGGCGTCGCCGTTGAAGTTGTGGCTGTAGACCATGGCCTTGCTGGTGCCCGAGATCTCACCCACGCCACCGAGACCGCCTGATTCATTCCCCGCCATCGACACGTCGATGCGCAGCGCGGGCATCGGCGCGTCGTCAGCGTTGAGCGTGCCATCGCTGAGCAGCGTTTCGTTGGCCGACTGCGGGTCAAACGGCCCGATGGTCGCGGTTTCGCCCGAGGTGAAGCTGCCCAACCCGTAACGATAGTACGCATCGAACAGCGCGGAGGACGAGCTGGCGTTGTACCCCGTCCCAATGCTGGGCGTGCCGTGGATGTCCCACAGCCCCGGGTTGGTCCCCGGCGGTTCGGTTTCTTCCGAGCTGCTCGCCAGCTTTTCGGCAAGCGTCGGCCAGGCTTCCGGCAGGGTGTACTTTTCTTCTTCCAGGATGTTGTGCAGCGGGGCTTCTTTGATGACGGGGAAGCTGCCCGTCACTTTGATCTGCACCAGGCCTTTGTCTGTTTCTTCCCCCGAGAACGGCGAGGGGATGAACTGGCCGTTGCCTTCCTTATCTCCCAGGAAATGAGACAGGTTGCCCGGGCCGCTGCCGTACAACTGCGACTGAAACGTTTCGGTGCCCTTGGCGGTTTCGCCGGCCTCGGAGAGCACCGGCTTGTTCGCCGTCAACCAGATCACGAGGAACTGGTGCGAGAACACGATTTCGCCGTCTTCGTCGTTCTTGACGACGGCGCGGATGCGTGTCAGGCCCGGGTTCAACGACTTGTAGTCGGTCGCGATGCAGTCCTTGCCTTCCGATGATTCGAAGAACGAGGACGGCCCCGGATCGAACGGCTGCCCGATCTCGCTGCCCGCGCTCCCGTCGGCGCTCGGCGGCTGGAACTGATAGCCAGACCAATCCTCGACTTCGAAGTTGTCGTTATAGAAGTAGCTGAGGATGGACTTTGGGTCGGTGTTGTTTTTGATGGCCTCGTTCTTCACGTCTTCCGTGAAGCTCGCTTCGCACGCCACCAGACGCACATGCTCCCCGACCCACGCCACGTACGGGACGTTCGTGCCCTGGGCGCCGTAGAGGCTATCGGGGTTCGGAGCGGCTGAGGCGCCTGCCGTGAGCGAGCCCAGGGCCAGCACCGCCGCTCCTGTCGCGGAGACGAGCCCCGCGATCAGTTTCCGTTTTCTTAGTAGTGGTCGCATTTGGTGCGGCCTCCTCCTTGATTATGAGTGGACTTACGTGCCTTCACGACACGACAGACGTTTACGACAGGCTCGAGACGGGTACTTGCATCAACGGCAAGCCCAAAACAGCCATATTGCGGCGAGACAGTACAGATAAGCCGAATCTTCCACAATAATTATGTGGGGCAGTCTTGTGCTCCCAAAACGGGTAGGTTGACACCCAAAAAATGGGTAGGTCGGTACCTACTTCCGGATAGGTACCGAGGACTGTGCGACTGGAGGAGACCCCGTGACCTGGCTCCTCGCCTGGCTCGCCTGCAAGCGGTTGCTCACACCCAGGCTGCGGTAGACCCCGCGCAGATGGAACTTGACGGTGTTGACGGAGATCACGAGACGCTCGGCGATTTCCCTGTTGCCGAGTCCGGAGGCGGCGAGATCGAGAACCTCGCGCTCCCGCGCGCTCAGCACGCCCGCGAACGCCTCACGCTCGAGTGAGGCCTCATGCCAGCCGGCCGGCATCACCGCACGGCCCCCGAGCACATGACCGAGAGCCTGGATCACCTCCTCGGGGGTATCGGACTTCAAAGCCACACCCTCGACACGCTGTCCGAGCGCACAGTCCATGATCGCCCCGGAGAGGGCCTCGCAGAGCAGCAGAATCTTCAGCCGCGGATAGGCTCGCCTCAGCGCCGCGACCGCGGGCGGCCCGGCGGCAGGGTCCTCGGCGTCGACGACGGCGGCGTGCAGCCTCCGCTCGCCGCCGCGCAAGCCGTCCTGCAGAGCGTCGAAGTCCGGATAGGAGCCGAGCACGTCGCTGCCGCTGTTCGTGAGCATCCATGCGAGGGCCTCGGTGACGAGCGCCCCAGCCCCTCCGACGATCGCTATGCCCGTGTCAACCGCCGCCACGGGTCATCGCCGAGTGCCGGTTGGTCGCTTCGACGCGATTGCGCACGCCCAGCCGTGAGTAGAGCTCACGAACGTGGAACTTTACGGTGTTGGGGCTCAGCTGCAGCCATGCGGCGATCTCTTCGTTGCCCCGGCCCTGGGCGATCAGGGCGAGGATCTGGCGCTGGCGAGGGCTCAGCTGCAGAGGCTTCCCCGCATCGGCGAACGCCCGCTGCCAGCCGGCGGGCATGACCGTCCGCCCCGTCGCGATATAGGCGATCGCCTCCTGGATCTGCGTGGTGGTGTAGCTCTTGAGGATGACTCCGCGCACGTGCTGCTCGATCGCGCAGCGAATCACCTCCTCGCGCATCTCCCCGCACAGCAGCACGATGCTGCACTGCGGATACGGCGCGCTCAGCTTCTCGACCGCGCTCCGCCAGCAGGCCGGATCGTTCTCGTCGCAGTCGAGCAGCACCACCGCGGGCGGCTCCCGGATGCCGGCCTGAAGGAAATGATCGACGTACTCGAACGAGCCCAGGACCCGCAGGCCGTCTTCGCGTGCGAGCAGGCTCGCGGTGGCGTCCCGCAGCAGGCGCTGCCCGCCGATCAGCGCAAGCGTGACCTCGCCGCTGAGGCCGGCGAAGGGCGATTGTGGGAATGGGGACCAGCCCGCACCTATGCTTGCGTGCGCCCTGCCGATCGCCACGCGCGTGCGGCTCGCGGCAGACCGTGACCACTCAGCCGAGTCTAGAGCTGGCGCACCGCCAGCCGGCCCCGCCTTGCTTGTCTGGATGGTCACGCTCAGCTCCTCCTTGCCGTGCCCGCCGTGCCGAGTCACGCCTCGCACTTGACGGCCAAGGCTGCCTCTACCGTCGCAATAGTAGTCGGCTTTAGGTTTTCGCGCATTCTTGCGCGTTTGTTCTAGCGCCCCGGGCCCCAATGTTCGGCATATCGGGCCGATCTCGATCCGTCAATCCCGCGTACCGTAGGTGAGTCATGCCGCTCGACGCTCGCCTCGGCCGCCCCTTGGGGTCCGGCCACAGCGCGGCAAAACCGTGCCGTGCAGACAACAGCCGCCCAAAGACGATGTGTAGACCTCTGCCGTAGCGGGTATAGAGCTTGCTGAGATGCTCACAAGCCCCGTGGGTCCGCTTGCGGGCCCACGGAAAGCGAGCGCCGGTGCGCGTTCGCTCAAGGATGGGCGCCCGTCAGCCGGCCGTAGTCACCCGAACTCGAAGGAGAAGGGAGCCCCCATGAAACGTATGAGCTACGCCGGGCTGGTCCTCGTGGCCGTGCTCGCCAGCGCCGGGATCGCCAGCGCATCCGCGTCGGCGGTCGAATGGAAGGTCGCGGGCAAAGCGCTGAAAAGCCTGAAACCGCCTGAAGAAAAGCTCACCGAAGAAGTCAAAGTCGTCAAAGGCTTCACCTTGAAGAAAAAAAACGGGCTGACGATCACTTGCACCAAACTCAAGGCCACGAACGGCTATATCGAAGGGACCGTCGGCAACCGCGCCGAAGCGCTCTCGTTCTCGGGCTGCACCGTCACCAGCAACAGCAAGTGCGAAGTGGCGCAGCCGATCAAAACAACCGCGGTCAAATCGACGCTCGAAGCCGGGCCTCCGGTCAAAATCAAATTCGTGCCGAAGACGGGCACCGAATTCGTGACGATCACGCTCAAAAGCAAGAAATCTGAGACCTGCGCGCAGGCGGGCAAATACAAAGTGACGGGCAGCGCGACCGGCAACGCGCCGGAAGCGGCGACCGAAAAAACCGGGCACCTGCTGAACTTCACCGAAAGCTCGGGCAGCAAACTGACGTTCGGCGAAGAAACGTCGATCTTCACGGGCGAGTCCGAACTGACGTTGAAATCCGGCAAGAAGTACTCCGGCTGAGCGGCCAGGACGGCAGACCCGAGCTGGAGGTCAAACGACAATGGGAGGCGCGGCGGCGATGGGAGGCGAGGAGCCCTTCTGGGCTCCTCGTTGGCGCGGCCGGCCCCCTCGCCCGCGCGCGTCCGCGTCCTGGCGATGCCGGATCGCGCTGGTGGTCTCGGCGCTCGCGTGTGCGGCGGCCAGCTTGCATGCCGGCCCCGCGCTCGCGCTGCCGGATGGTCGTGGCTACGAACTGGTCAGCACCGCCGCCGGCCCGAACGCCGAGGCGTTTGTCCCCACCGCCGGCCGGCTGCCCGTAAGCGAAGAAGACGGCATCTTCACCGATCTGCCGTTTCAGACCGCGGCCGGCGGCGACGCCATCGCGTACGTGGGTTCCCCGGGCAGCGGCGAAGCAGGCGGCGACGGCATTTACGGCGCGAGCGCCGGTAACGAGTATCTGGCCGAGCGCTCGCCCGCCGGGTGGACGTCGGTCGACATCCAGCCCACCGGGGTGATCCACGCCCGCTACCAGGCGTTCTCACCGGACCTCTCGGCCGGCATCCTCGACTCCTCTCCCAACCCCCTGGCGGCGGGCGCCCCGCCCGGCAACGTGCTGTACGAGCGGGCGAGCGCGGACGGCGGCTATGAGCCGATCTTCACCGCCGCCGCGTCGAACGAACGCTACCTGGAAGCGCACGGGGTTCTCGACGACGGCGAACTCGGCGAAGCGATCGCCTACGCGGGCGCTTCCGAAGGCCTCGGCGACGAAGGTCTCGGCGACGTGCTGTTCGAGGCCAACGACGCGCTGCCCTCGACGCCCGCGTCGGTCGACGGCGGCGAAGCAGAGAACAACCTCTACGACTCGGCCGGCGGCCGGCTGTATCTGGTCAACGTGCTGCCCGGCGGCACGCCGCGGCCGAACGCCACGTTCGGCGCCCCGCCGGAAGCCGAACCGGAAACCGAAGAGCAAGAAGAAAACGGGCCCGACTTCAGCCACGCCATCTCCACGAACGGCGCGCGCGTGTTCTGGACCGCCCTGAAAGCCAAGGAAGAAGAAGGCAAGATCGTCGAGGAACCGCGGGCTCTCTACGTGCGCGAGAACGCCACGAGCGAAACCGGCGCGAGCACCGTGCAGATCGACGCGACGCAAGGCGGCTCCGGCCCCGGTGGCGGCGGGCGCTTCTGGACGGCGAACAGCGAAGGCTCACGGGTCTTCTTCACCGACTCTCCCGAACGCGGTCTGACCGGCGACACGCAGCCCGGCAGCGGCACGAACCTCTACGAATACGACGTCGAAAGCGGCGCGCTGACCGATCTCACGCCGAGCGCCGACGCCAGGGTGCAGGGCGTCGTGGCCGCGAGCGAAGACGGCTCGTACGTGTACTTCGTGGCCGGCGGCGCGCTCGCGACCGGCGCCAAATCGCAAGCCTGCGAACCGAAAGAAGCCGGCGAAGGCACCGGCTGCAACCTGTACGTCTACCACGCGGGGGCGCCCACGCCGATCGCGTTGATCGCCACGCTCGACTCCCGGGACGGCCACGCCGCCGCGCCGTTCGGGACGGGCGCGGGGCACGGCAACAACGGCGACTGGCAGCCCGGCCTCGGCCTGCGCACCGCGCAGGCGACTCCCGACGGGCGCCACCTCGTGTTCATGTCGAGCGCGAGCCTGAAAACGAGCGAGCTTCCCAGCGGCTATCCGAACGAAGGCATGCAGGAGGTGTACCTGTACGACGCCGAAACCGCAGAGCTCACCTGCGTCTCGTGCGGGCCCGGCGATGCGCCGCCGCCGATCGCGGGCGAAGTGGCGCAGGGCGCCGCGGCGTTCGTGCCGATCAGCCACAGCAACACCTACATGCAGCGCTTCATCTCCGCAGACGGCAACCGCGTGTTCTTCGACAGCCCCGAGCCGCTCGTCTCCGAAGACGGCAACGGCCGGCAGGACGTGTACGAGTGGGAGCGCGACGGGGAAGGCAGCTGCGAAGCCGGCCCCGGCTGCGTCTACCTGCTCTCGGGCGGCACGAGCGCGGCGGCCTCGTGGCTGCTGGACGCGAGCTCCAGCGGCGAAGACGTGTTCATCATCACGCGGGCGCAGCTCTCAGGCGAAGATCACAACGATGCCTACGAGGTCTACGACGTGCGCGTCGGCGCCACCCAGCCGGCCGCGCCCGCGGTGTGCGCGCCCGCCACGCCCAGCGCCTGCCAGCCGGAACCGCCGCCGCCCGCGAGCTTCTCGGCCCCGGCGAGCGCCGGCTTCGTGGGGACGGGCAACCTCCCGCCGGCCGCGGGGGTGGAAGCGGCCATGACAGCCAAGCCGAAGCCGCTGACGCGAGCGCAGAAGCTCATGAACGCGCTAAGGGCTTGCAGGAAGCTGAAGAAGCACCGGCGGCGGGCCGCGTGCGAGCGCCGGGCGCACGCCAGGTACGCCCGTACGGCGAGCAGGAAGAGCAAATCCAGCAGCGGGCGCTCCAACGGGGCGGGCAGATGATGTCGCGTGGCACCCATCATCGTCGCGTCCCCCTGCCGGTGGCGCTCGCGCTGGTCGCGGCCCTCGCGATCGCGTGCGCTCTGGGAGCCCTTGGTGTGTCCGCATCCGCCGCGCGGGCCGAAGAAATCGCCGCGCCGGGCGCCGCGCCGGGCTGGCGGCTCACAGCGCGCAGCTACCCCACCGACCTCCCCCCGGGCGGCCACGGGATCATCCGGATCGACGTCTACAACATCGGCGCGGCGCCGAGCAGCAAAACCGTCACGGTCACCGACACGCTGCCTCCCGGCGTGAGCGCGACCGCAGCCGGCGGCAGCGAATTCGACAAAGTCGTGCACGAACGGTGGAGCTGCAAAGGCACGACCGTCGTCAAATGCACGAACATCGCCGGCGAGCTCCCTGCGATCGACCCCGGAGACAGCGAAGGCTCGATCGGCGTCCAATCGATCGCGATCGCGATCGACGTCCCCGGCGAATCGCCCGCGGCGCCCAACCAGGTCACGATCTCAGGCGGCGGCGCGCCCAGCCCCGCGAGCTTGTCCGAGCCGCTGAGCGTCAGCTCGACTCCGGCCGGCTTTGGGTTCGCCGACCTTACCGGATGGTTCAGCAACGCCGGCGGGACGATCGACACGCAGGCCGGCTCGCACCCCTACGAGCTGACCGTGCCGCTCGACTTCAACACGGTGGCGCCTGAAGAAGAACCGGAACCGGCGGGCGGCGAAGCCAGGAACATCACCGTCGAGCTGCCGCCGGGGCTGATCGGCGATCCCCAGGCGACGCCGCGCTGCCCGCGCCAGCAGTTCGACGCCAGGCGCTGCCCCGCGGACACCCAGATCGGCTTCGACACCGCGAATACTGGTCCCGAACCACAGCCTCTGCCGGTGTACAACCTCCTTCCAGCACCGGGTCTACCGGCCCAGTTCGGGTTCACGCTCGCGGGCATCTCCACGTTTCTCGACGCCGGCGTGCGCAGCGGCGGGGACTACGGGATCACCGAGCACGTCGAAGATCTCGCCCAGCGTGAAGTGCTGTTCAACAGCCTGACGATCTGGGGCGTCCCCGCCGAACCCAGCCACAACGCTCTGCGGCGTGCCCCCAACTGCCCGGAAGGATGCGAATCCGACGCCGCACAGGCGCCGTTTCTGACGCTCCCGACCTCGTGTGGCTCACCGGAAGCGCAAGCTTTCACGATCGCCGCCAACACCTGGCAGGACGCGGCGCTCGGGGCCACCGACCAATTCGAGCTCCCGGGCGAAAGCGGGCTGCCCACGGGGTTCACCGGCTGCGAACGCCTCGCCTTCGGCCCGTCGCTGACACTCGAGCCGGAAACCACCGAGGCGGATACAGCGACTGGCCTGACCGCGGAAGTCGAGGTTCCCCAGGAAGGCCTGCTGAACACGGAGGGCCTCGCGAGCGCCGACATCCAGAACACGACGGTCACGCTCCCCGAAGGCGTCGTCGTCAACCCCGGCCAGGCCGCAGGCCTTGAGGCCTGCCAGCCCGCCGAAGACGGCGTCGGCACGGAAGGGCCGCCGTCGTGCCCGCCGGCGTCGAAAGTCGGGACGGTGACGATCGAAACGCCGCTGCTGGCGGACAAGCTCGAAGGCAACATCTACGTGCTGCAGTCAAACCCGCCGAACCTGCAGCTGCTGGTGGCCGCCTCGGCCGACGGCGTGAACGTGAAGCTGATCGGAAACGTGCACCTGAATGAACAGACGGGCCAGATCACGACGACGTTCAGCGATGCTCCGCAGCTGCCGTTCACGGACTTCAGGCTCTCCTTCGACGGCGGTGCGCGGGCAGCGCTCGACACGCCCACCCAGTGCAGGACCTACGCGACGACCTCGGAATTCACGCCGTGGAGCGGCTCGTCCGTCGCAGACGCCTTCCCCACCAGTGCGTTTGCGATCACGGGCGGCCCCGCAGGGGGCGCGTGTCCCTCCTCGCCGCTGCCGCTGAGCCCGTCGCTCCAGGCTGGCACGGCGAGCGTCCAGGCGGGAGCGTTCACGAGCTTCTCGCTGCAGCTTGCGCGCGGCGACGGCCAGCAGCGGATCTCCAGTCTGCGGTTCACCATGCCGCAGGGCCTGCTCGGGATGGTCTCGAAGGTTCCGCAGTGCGCTGAACCGCAGGCGCAGCTGGGCTCGTGTCCGGCGAGCTCGCAGATCGGGTACACGACCGCGCAGGCGGGACCGGGCTCGTTCCCGCTGACGATCCCCGAACCCGGTCAGCCCCAGGCGCCGATCTACCTGACCGGCGGATATAGCGGCGCGCCATATGGCCTGTCGATCGTGACACCGGTGATCGCCGGCCCGTTCAACCTCGGCACGGTGATCACGCGCGCGAAGATCGAAGTCGACCCGACGACATCGCAGCTGACGGTCACGACTGATCCGCTGCCCCAGATTTTGGACGGGGTGCCCACCGACCTGCGGGCGATCGATGCGGTGATCGATCGTCCGGAATTCATCTTCAACCCGACCAGCTGCGAACCGCAGTCGTTCGCGGGCACGGTCACCGGCGCGCAGGGCGCGACGGCGGTAATCTCGAGCCCGTTCGGGATCGGGAGCTGCCGGGAACTCGCGTTCACGCCGAAATTTTCGGCGTCGACAAACGGCGCGACCAGCAAAGCGCTGGGGGCGAGCCTGACCGTCAAGATCGCCTACCCGGACGGCGGCAGCGAGGCGAACCTGCACAAGGTCGACGTGGAGCTGCCGAAGGCGCTGCCGACGCAGCTGAAGACGTTGAACAAAGCCTGCACGGAAGCGCAGTTCAACGCCGACCCGGCGGGCTGCCCGCCGGCCTCGGACATCGCACATGTCGTGGTGCACACCCCAGTCCTCGCCAGCCCGCTCACGGGTCCCGCCTACCTCGTATCTCACGGCGGGGCGGCCTTCCCCGATGTCGAGATGGTTCTCCAGGGCGAAGGCGTCACGCTGGTCGTGGACGGCAAGACCCAGATCAAGAAGGGGATCACCTACTCGCACTTCGAAACGATCCCCGACGCTCCCTTCAGCAGCTTCGAATTCGTCGCGCCCCAGGGCGCATACGCGCTGTTCACCGCCCACGGGAACCTCTGCTGGCCGATCTTCGATCGGCAGAAGCTCGTGATGCCCACAGCCATGACGGGCCAGAACGGCGCTGTCCTCAAACAGAACACCCCCGTCCAGGTCATGGGTTGTCATCGCACCAGAGCGAGGAACGCCAGAAAGCGAGCGAAGAACGCCAGGAAGTCCACCAGAGTCCACCCGACCAGAAGGAGTTGACCAGTGATGTCTGTCGTCAATCACCTCACGCGCTTGGCGAATGTTCGCAGGCGTACGATCGTCGTCGCAGCAGCGCTGATCGCGCCGCTGGCGGCCAGCGCGGGAATCGCGGCGCCCGCTCTGGCGAAGAGCCCGACGGGGGATTTCGCCGTGTTCTCACAATGCCCGCGCTTCACCTCGGGGGTGAATCTGTGTATCTACTCGCGCACGAAGAGCGGAGAAGTGACGCTCGGCAAACAGACCGTGCCGGTCACCAAGACGATCACGCTGCAAGGTGGGGTCGTGCGCAACGAAGAAACCGAAGCCGAAACGTTCGTCGGGGCGCTGAACGGCGAAACGATGTCCAAGACTCCCGAGCCGGTTCCGGGCGGACTGCTGGGCCTGATCGAGTGCAGTGAAATCAAAGGCACGGGAGCGCTGGAAAAGGCCGCGCGGGCGGCCTGCGAAGCGACGCTCGAAAAGAGCGGACAGACCGGGGTGAACGCGGTCACCGAACTGGCCAAGCCCGCCGCCGACATTCAGATTAACAAAAACAACCTTGTCAACCGCGAAGAAGTAGCGCTGTCGCTGCCCGTGAAGATCCACCTCGAAAACCCGCTGCTCGGCAGCACCTGCTACATCGGCTCGAGCGCCTCCCCGATCACGTGGAACTTCACTACCGGCACCACCAGCCCGCCGGCGCCAAACAAACCGATCAGCGGCAAGGTCGGGCCGATCGTCGAAAAGGACGAAGGCGAACTGATCGAACTGCCCAGCTCCACGCTCCTCGACAACGCGTTCTCGACGCCCGCGGCGAGCGGCTGCGGCGGCGCGCTCTCGGTCATCCTCGACCCGCTGATCGACGAGAAAATCGGGCTGCCGTCCGCCGCGGGGAACAACACGGCGATCCTGAACAACAGGATCGAGCTGGCGTCGGCGGAAAGGGTGGTCGAAAGCGAATAACGCACCCTCCATCGAACACTACCCCAGTTGGTCCATCGAACACTACCCCGCGCGCAGGCGCCGGACTACAAAGGGAAGGTAGGAGCGGGGTGCGTTCAGCCCCGCCTCACCCTGCTTGACTAAAGTATCCGGCTCGGCGCGTCTGCGCGGGTTGGATTGACGGGCGCCGAACGGCCTCCCTGTTCTCGTTCTCCCGCTGCGAACAGAGGCCGGCCTTCAGACGGTGGACCTTGGCGTCCATGATCAGGTCACCATCACGTTCGAAGATCCTCCCGGCCTCCTCGAGCTGCTGAGCGAACCGCTCGCCCGACCCCACCTCATGGCCGGTCTCGACAGCGGCCTGCACCATACGCACAATCACGCGGGCACGCACATAGTCCGGCCCGGGCTCGCCCACCTCCCCAATCCGCTGACCGTGTGCCCACAAGGTCCGCAAGGCCTCATCGCGGCGCCCGAGCCTCCACAAAATGACCGCACATTGCTCGCGAGCGAAATCGCGATAAGGAAAGCCCGCCTCCCCAGCCAAGTCCCTGAACCTGTCCAAAGCCGCCCGCGGGCGCGCGAACTGCATCCTGGCCGCGTCCGCCATCACCATGATGGCGGTACCGCCCAGCCCATCGTCGTAAGAACACAGCCCTGGAATCATGCCACTCCCTTCCGCTCATGAGAACCTGCTCGTAGCCCAAAGCTTCCCCAGCACATCGACAGCCAAACAGCCGATAACCAGAAAACAACAGCCACCAACCAGACCCCACTCCCCCCACCACCGCAGACCCTCCCACCACCGACTAAAGCTGAGCAGATGCCGACGACACTACCGGCGAGAGCAGCCGCCCGTCCAGAGTCCCTGCAGCGGGATCGCGGCGAGACGGTCGCCGAATGGCACAGTCGCGGGCCCGGGTACAGCAGCGCTCCGAAGGCGAAGCGCTCGCCGAGGCGCTCGCGCATCAGCCACAGACCGTGGAAATCAGCTCGTCCAGCGGTCGCGGCGGCCTTCGCCTCGATCCCGACGATGGTGCCATCGCGGCGTTCGAGGACCATGTCGACCTCGTGCCCATCTCGGTCACGAAAGTGAAAGGCACGCGGCGGATCGGGATCGACGCTCGACTGACGCACGAGCTCCATCACGACGAACGTCTCGATCAACGCATCGGCGAGCTGAGGATCGGCCCAGACACGCTCGGCGTTCGCGCTGAGCAGGTACGCCAGCAGGCCGCTATCGACAATGTGCAGCTTCGGCGAGCGATGCCGCGGACCGCGAGGGTCCGCATCGCCTGCGAGCAAGCCAAACGGATCGGAGCGCTCACCCGCGACGCAGGGAGCTCAAGCGCGACTACCACCTACTCCTCCACCCGGCCGGCGTGACACGACCTGTGCCGTAGCCGTGCGCACGGCCTAGAGCCTGGGCTATACGCTCCGGCATCATGAACGGCTGCCTAGCGTGCGAACTCACATCGGGCGAACGAGAGCTGCCTGGGGGCCGCATCCACAAGACGCCGTGCTGGGTCGTCGAGCACTGCGTTGGACCGCTCGGTCTCGGAACGCTCATCGTCAAGCCTATCCGCCACGTGGCCCACGTCTGGGACATCAACGACACGGAGGCCGAGGAACTCGGTCCGCTGATCCAGCGCGTTGCCCGGGCGCTGGCAAAGCTGCTGAAGCCAGAACAGCTCTATGTCACGCTCTGGTCGCACGCTGGCGGTACACCTGTGCACATCCACTGGGTGTTGCAGCCAATCGATGCGGATCGCCGCAGTGACCTGTTCGGCCCTCATCTTCAAGTCGCCATGTTCGACCGCGGCGACACGCCCCCGGTCAACGAGATCGAGACCATCGCATCGCAACTACGCACCCTCCTGAACGCAAACCCAACCTAGTCGCGAATCTCGCACTTTCCGAGGATCACTTGACATAGGAGCAACGGGTTCGCCCACCTCCCCGATCCGCTGACCGTGTGCCCGCAGGTCCGCAAGGCCTCATCGCGGCGCCCGAGCCTCCACAAGATGACCGCCAGCTCAACCGCACGTCCCTCAACCCTCAGGGCTCAATCGTCTCGGTGAAGCTCGACGATTCGCTAGATCCGTCGTTCGTGTCGCCGTTGTAGATCGCGGTGACCGTGTGTTCCCCGGATCGGAGCGTTTTGAGTGGGAGCTTCGCGGTCTTGCCGGACAGGGCGACCGTCCCAAGGGGAGTCGACCCTTCCATGAACGTGACAGTACCCGTCGGAGTGCCGCTGCCGGGCGCCACGACTTTGACAGTCGCCTGCAGATGCCCAGTCGAACGATACGGCGCCGGGTTCTCAGAGCTCGTCAACACCACCTCGGTGGACGCCTTGGCGATCGTCAGGGTGAAGCTGGAAGATTCGCTGGTTGCGTCGTTTTCATCACCATTGTAAGTCGCGGTGATCGTATGTGTTCCGAGCGCCAATTCCTTGAGTGAGAGCTTCGCAGTTTTGCCGGACAGGGCGACCGTCCCAAGGGGAGTCGACCCTTCCATGAACGTGACGGTCCCGGTCGCGATGCCACTACCGGGAGCGAGGACTTTGACAGTCGCCTGCAGATGCCCAGTCGAACCGTGCGGCGCCGGGTTCTCAGAGCTCATCAACACCACCTTGGTCGCGGCCTGGTTCACAACCTGAACCAGCCCCGTCGATTCACCGGGAGCGTTGTGGGCATCGCCATCGTAGGCGGCGACGATCGCGTCGTCGCCAACCCCCAGAGACGCGGTTTTGAAGGTCGCGACTCCTTTACTGCTCAACGTCGCGCTGCCGAGAACGGACGCGCCTTCACGAAACTCGACCGTGCCGGTCGGGGTCGGAGCGCCTGCCGTGGCAGGGCTGACTTTGGCCGTGAACGTCACTTTCGCCCCGTGAACCGATGGATTCGGGGAGCCCGTGAGGGTGACCGGGGAGGGCGGGAGGTACGTGAACTCGTCGCCGAAGCCCGTCATGCTGGTGCCGCCGGAGGTCGTGACGGTCACTTCCACTATGCCCGTGCCGGCAGGAGCCACAGCCGCGATCGTGGTCGGGGAGGTCACTTCAAAGCTCGTGGCGGGATCCATGCCGAAGTCGACCGCGGTGGCTCCGGTCAGGTTCGTGCCGGTGATCGTCACCGGGGTTTCGCCGGTTTCCGGACCGTCGTCGGGCGAGACTTCGGTGACCGTGGGGGGCTTGGCGGTGGTCGTCTCGGTGAGCGCGGGCGACGTGGATTTGAGGTAGTTGGAGTCGCCCGAGTAGATCGCCGTGATTTCTTCGCTGCCCGGCGAGGCGGCGTGCTGGGTGGCGCACGTCGCGGCGTCCGGCGAGCCTTCGTTCAAGGGCTGGCTCATGCATTCGGCGATCGGCGTGCCGTCATCCGAGAACGAGACGATCCCCGTCGGCGTGCCCGTACCCGGCGAATTCACGGACACGGTCGCCGTGTATGTGACCGCCGCTTCGGCCACGCCCGAGCCAACGTCTGAAGAGCTCACGGCCGTGCTCGTCGTGTCCTTCGGGGTCGTCTCGGTGTACACCGGAGACGTCGATTCGCCGTAGTTGGAGTCGCCCGAGTAGGTCGCGGTGATTTCGTCGCTGCCGGCCGAGGCGCGCGTGCTGTGGTCGTGCACGTGGCGGTGTCCGGCGAGCCTTCGCTCAGTGACTGGCTCGTGCAGCCGGCGATCGGCCCGTGGCTCGTCGGAGAAGGAGACGGTGCCCGTCGGCGTGCCCGTGCCCGGGGCGTTCACGGACACCGTCGCGGTGTAGGTGACCGGCTGCGCCGACCGCGCCAGTGCCTCCGTCGGATGAGCTGACGCGATGTCGTCGTCGCGACGCCCGGCGAGCGTCGCCGAGGTCAGGTGCATCGTGAGGATGTTGCGGTACAGCGCCGGGTCTTTGGCGCCGATCGTGTACTGCGCGGAGGCGTTGGTGCCCGAGCACCGTGCCGGCGCTGTGATCGGTTTGGGCAGGCGGTAGCCGGAGAACACCATCGTCAGCGTCCCGTTCGGGTTCTGCACGACGGCCGGGCCGTAGGCGCGGCCCGAGTAGTAGGCGCTGACCCCGAGCGGTCGTCTTGCCTTCGCCGGCGCTTCGTCCTGTTCGCGCGAGGCCGCGAATTGTAGTCGGTGCTCAGCACGACCTTCGGCACCGACCATTCCTTGCCGTTGGTCGAGTCGGTGTAGAAGATCTGGTTGAACGCGTCGCTGTCGCCGTCGCTGGCCCATGCGCCCGAGAGGAACATGCCGTAGCTGCCGTCGGGGTTGGTGATGATCGTGCCGCGCGAGCCGACGAAGCGCAGCTCGACTTCGTCGGCGCTTCCCGGCGTCAGGTTGGTCGGGCTTACCGGTTCGGTGGTCGCGGTCGTCGGTTCGGCGCTCGACTTGGGGCTGGCCTGCTGGTAGGGGTTGGTGATGTCGTTGTATGCGCCTTTGTCGTTGCCCGTGCCCGGCGTCGTGCCGCTGATCGGGCCGAGATCGGTGAAGTTGACGCCGTTGTCGGTGTAGGCGGCGCGCAGCACGCGTCAGTCCTCGTTGTTGCCGAACAGCTTCTCGGGGCCCTTGATTTGGAGTTGTTGCCCTCGCCGATCTTGTTCGAGCGTCGGCGAAGGGCAGCGATCGCCGCGTTCGGGCCGCCGACCCAGTTGCCTTCGGCGACTTTGCCCGTGCCGCCGCTGCAGCCGGTGAGGTTCTCGCTGCCGGCCGGCACGCCCGACTGCGGTCGCCGGGAGCCG
Source organism: uncultured Solirubrobacterales bacterium (assembly GCA_963736555.1). Classification (GTDB taxonomy): domain Bacteria; phylum Actinomycetota; class Thermoleophilia; order Solirubrobacterales; family Solirubrobacteraceae; genus Palsa-744. The sequence continues at coordinate 216,976 of CAVTPC010000006.1, read as the reverse complement.
TGCAGGTGACCGCCTGGATCGGTTCGGTTCGACGTCGGTGCCGAGATAGATGGTGAACGACCCGGTCCGGGGCAGCGGCTCGCTCGGGTGCACCGAGGGGGTGTAGTGTGATCGTCGCTCGCCGGGCAGCGTCACGGTCCCGGCTTTGAATTCGTCGCTGGCAGCTGACCGAGCCGTTGGTCGTGCCGACGATGAAGTACGCGAGCACCTTCTCGGTGTACAGCATGACCGTCGAGCCCGCGGGCGCGCCGGGGTAGCTCGGCAGCGTGCCGACGATCCCGTCGGGCGCTTTCAGGCCGGTCGTGACAGTCGCGCCGCGGCGGGATGATCGGGTCGGCGGTGATCGCGTCGCCCTGGTGGACGATCAGCGACGCGCCGCTGGTCGGTCGTGCAGTTCTCGACCTTGGTCGTCGGGTTCGCGTTGGACTGCACGCAGTAGACGGTGTCGCCGTCGATGTAGAGGCGGTTGGGCGCGTTGACGTTGAAGATGTAGGTCGTGAGCGGCGACACGGTCGTGTTGCCGTTGAGGAATCCGACTTCGCCAGGCCGCCTTCCCCGCTCGGTTTGTTCGGGCCCGCGGGGATCGTGTAGGTCGCGCCCGGCACGACGTTTTCGTCCCCAGCGCTTCCGGGTTCGCGGTCGCGATCACCTGCACGAGGTCGTCGCTTGGCCTTACCGTCAGCGGGCTGGATCCGGCGACGGTGCAGCCGGTCAGTCGGCGGCGCGGCGAGTCGTGCTCGTGCCGGTGCAGGTGACGATCGACTTCGACGGCGAGGCGGCGTTGGAGTCCTCGTAGGGGCCGGCGACGATCGTCCTCGGGCGAGCCTTCGCTTCGCCGAGCGTCGAGACCGGAATGTCACGCCGCCGCCGCTGGTCGGGGACTTCGCTACTTCGGCGGTCGCGAACGTGTTCGGGTCGATGCCGACCGACTCGGTCGGTTCCGGCAGCCCGCCAGCGGGTCGGCGGCGGCGGTTCGACGTTGTGCACGAGCAGGCCCACGCCTTCGTTGTCGCCGGCGGGCCGGTGCAGCGTGTAGAGCTTGGTGCGAGCCGCCGATCGGTGCCACGAACGGGTGGCCCTGGCCGTCGTCGTTGGTGTCGGCCGTCGGGCAGTAGCCCGGGTTCTGCTCGAGCGCCTTGCCCTCAGTGGTCCAGCTCTTCGCCGTTGTCGGTCGAGCGCGCGACCGTGATCGCCTCGTCGGCGTCCTTGGGCCGGTAGTCGAAGTAGCCGGTCAGCGAGCCGTCGGCGTTGCGCACGACGTCGGGGAAGTAGTAGGGCGACAACGGCAGCGTGGTGCCCGCCGGCTGCGAGACGGGCGAGCCCGTCTCGGGATTCGCGCCGAGGCTCGAGCAGTAGCCGTCCAGCGGCCCGGGCGTTCCCGCGACGCCGCTCGGGTAGGGCGCTGTGATCGTTTCTTTTTCGGGCCCGTCGCGCTTGGGTAGACGGCGACGTTGGGCTCGCTGACGCCGCCGAGTATCGTTTCGGGGCCGCCGAAGGTGAACGTCGGCAGCAGATCCGAGCTCGGGTAGGCGCCGCCCGCGGACGGATCGCCCTGCGAGGTGTTCCACGGTCCGCCTTCGATCGTGTCCACGACCGGTTCCCCCGCCGTATAGGTGGTTGCGCTCGCGGCCGTGGTCAGGACGAGCACGTGGCCGCACCTGATAAGAAATGCAAAAGCGACGAACAGCCAGGCAGGGAGGCGGCGCACGAAATCTCCGATCATCGACGGTTGACGTGCGCCTTCTATCAGCTTCGCTCCCGATCGGGGAGCGAATTACGAGATGTTCACGAGATTGGTCACGAGTTGTTCACGGGCGGGGCCCCACGCCGTTCCAGAGATTAGGCGACACCCAGCAGGCAACGCCACCCTATAGTCCGCTCAACATGGCTGTACTGACTGCGCGCGGTTTGACCAAGCACTTTGAGAAGACCCGCGCGGTCGACGGGGTCGACCTGGTCCTCGGAGAGGGCGAGGTGCGCGGGCTGCTCGGGCCCAACGGTGCCGGCAAGACGACGCTGCTGCGGATGCTGCTGGGGCTGGTGCGCCCGGACGAAGGCACGATCGAACTTTTCGGATGCCGGCCGGATGGGTCAGACGCGCCGACGTTGGAGGGTGTGGCGGGTTTCGTCGAGGAGCCCTGCTTCTATCCGTACCTGTCGGGACGCGCGAATCTGGAAGTGCTGGCGGAGCTCGACGGGGAGGACGCGCAAGGGCGCGTCGACGATGTGCTCGAGCAGGTGGACCTGGCGAGTCGCGCCGGTGACCGGGTGGGCGGGTATTCGTCCGGTATGCGTCAGCGTCTCGGTATCGCCGCGGCACTGATGCGCGCCCCGCAACTACTGCTGCTGGATGAGCCGACATCCGCGCTTGACCCGCCCGGAGCCCGCATGGTCATCGGGCTCCTCCGCACGCTGTCACAGGACGGCGTCGGAGTCCTGCTGAGCAGCAACAAGCTCGAGGAGGTCGAGCGGGTCTGTGACAGCTTCACCGTGCTCAGCCGCGGTCACACGGTATGGGACGGCGGCGTCGAGCGGATGCGGGCCGAGGCCTCGCCGTCGACTGCGATGAGCCCCCTTACATCGTTGTTCTTCGCGGTCACCGAGCAATGCTGAGCACCGGCCAATTCACCGGGCAATGCTGAGCGTCTACCGGGCCGAGCGGCGTAAGCTCCTCGCGCAGCTCTCAACGCGGGTGCTGGCGCTCGTATGCCTGCTCGGCCCGCCAGCGTTCGGCGCGGTGCTCAGCCAGCAGAGCGGGGTACCGGCGGACACGCTGCTCGGCATCTGGGTTCACTCATCCGGCTACGCGGTCTCACTGGTGGTGCTGGGGTTCGGCGGCTATCTGGGCTTCCCGGTGCTGGCCGGTGTGCTCGCCGGCGACCTGTTCGCTTCCGAGGACCGCTACGGCACGTGGAAGACCGTGCTCACGCGCTCGCGCAGCCGCAGAGACGTGTTCGCGGGCAAGGTGCTCGCCGTCGCGACGCTGGCGCTGGCGCTGGTCGCGCTGGCGATGCTCTCCAGTCTCGCCGCCGGTCTGCTGCTCACCGGCGATCAACCGCTCGTCGGTCTCAGCGGCAACGTGATCTCCTCGGGCGAAGGCCTGTGGCTGGTGCTTGTGAGCTGGCTGCTCAACATACCCGCGGTACTGGCGTTCACAAGCCTGGCGGTGCTGTTCTCCGTGGCCACCCGCAACGGGATCATGGGCGTGCTCGGACCGGTGCTCGTCGGCCTGGCGATGCAGCTACTGGAACTGATCGGCAGCGGCTCCTGGGTGCACACGCTGCTCGTCGCCTCCGCGTTCAACGGCTGGCACGGGCTGCTGAGCGCCCCCAAGTTCTACGCGCCACTGGTCATCGGCATCGGCGTGTGTGGGCTGTGGATCGTCGCGTGCCTGGGCGCGTCGTGGCTGATCTTGCGCAGGCGGGATTTCGCGGGGGCGCCGATCGTCCAGCGGCCCGGATGGGTGCTGCCTGTGCGCGCGGTGCTCGCCTCGGTGGTGCTGATCGTCGTGCTCGGGGCCGCCACGAGCCTGGGACCGGTGGCGGTCACTCAAGCCCGGCTGGAGGGCTCGATCTCATCCACGTTCAACAACCTCACGGTGCTCCAGCAGCGGGAGCTCGGTCGGTCGGTACCGAAGGGCGCGAGGCTCGAGCTCCACACGATCTGTGTCAGGCACGCCGGCACAAGCCAGGGGCCAGGCGATGACTGGACCTGCACGCTGACGGTCATCACCCCACTTCCCGGGTTCGAACCGTTCCTGACCACCGGCGTCACATACGACGTGAGCGCTAAATCAGACGGCTGCTACAAGGCGGAGGCGCCACCCTCGTTCGTCGGGCAGCAGATGATGACGGTCGCGCACGGACGCAGCGTCGTCAACCCGCTCTTCGTCCTCTACGGCTGCTTCGACACGACCAGCGCGGCCATCAGGTGCACAGACGGCTCGAGCTGCGGACCGAGCACGAATGGCACTGGCCCGACCCGCACGACCCCAGGAGCAAGCAAACCCAAGCCTTCGACCGCAGCCCGCGCAGCCGAACGCAACGCCTTACGCAAAGCCGAACAGGAAGCCGGACCGGCGGTCGTGCAAGAAGTCGGCGAAGCGGAAAAGAAAGAACAGCGCGCGACCGAAAAACCACCCGAAGAAGCAGCTGAACTCAGGAGCGGAAAATAGCAGAGGAGTACGGCCCCGTCAGTCGTGCTGGCTGTGCAACTGACGGGCCGTGGGGTCGCATGCCGTCCCGGTGGCTCTCACGTCACACTCAACGACGTCCCTTTGCTGCTCGACGCGTGACTCGCGTCCCCACCATAGTTGCCGGTGATCGTTTGGGTGCCTGTTGCCGACGGGGTGTAGGACACCGTGCAAGACGCGATGCCGGTCGACACAGTGACGAGCGTGCAGGTGGTCGTGGGCGAGAACGCGCCCACGCCGTTCGAGGAGAAGCTCACCGTGCCGGTCGGCGTGCTCACCGTGCCCGCGTTCGTGTCGGTGACCGTCGCCGTGCAGGAGGTGGCAACACCTGTCGCGACGCTCGCCGGATTACATTCCACTTTGGTGGTCGTCGTGCGCGTGGTCACGGTCAGCGGACTGCTGCCCGAGCTTTTGACGTAGTTGCCGCCGCCCGGGTAGCTGGCGGTGATCGTGTGAGTGCCGGATCCGACCGCCGAGGGCGTATACGTCGCCGAGCATTCCGAGACGCCGGGGGTGGCGGTCGCCGCCAGCGTGCACGTGGTGGCGGGCGTGAACGTGCCCGAGCCGTTCGTCGAGAAGGTGATCGTGCCCGTCGGATTGCCCGGTTCTTCGGGCCCCGTGACCTTCGCGGTCACGGTCACCGCGTTGCCGACCTGCGTGCCGGCGGAGGAGAACCCGACGGTGGTGGTCGTGTTGCCGAGCGCGCTCAACGTCACGTCGGCCGGATCGTATTTGACGCTGTAGGTGTGCCCGTTGAAGACGTTCGAGGCGAATTTCCCGGTCTCGGAGCCGAACGTCATGAACAGGAACTTCGTGGCAAGCGGCGGCGAGTAGCCGCCCGTTGTGTTGACGGTTAGTTTTCCACCGAGCGAATCGGTCCCGCTCGGGTTGTGGAGCTTGCCGAAGCTGCTTGCGCTCGCGATGTTCTCGATGAGGTTCCCGCCCGATTCCTGCGTGAACGTCGCACTCGACAGCGAGAGCGTCCTGCCCGCGCCGAGCGTGAGGGTGCCGTCGTTGGTCAGCGAGCTGGACCCGAGGGACGTGCTGGCGTCGATGTTCACGGCGCCGCTGTTGGTGAGATCGCCGCCCAGCGTGCGGGTACCGCCCGCCGACCCGACGCTGGACGTGAGCGTGCCGGTGTTCGTCAGCGTTCCCGACCATTCCAGATCCGCGGGCTGCGAGTCGGCGCAGGTGCCCTTGACGTTCGTCAGTTCGATCGAGCCGGCGTTTGTGAACCCGGCGGGGGCGGTCACGTAGGTCCCCGTGACGCAACCGACGCTCTGCGCCACGACCGACTGGCCCGCCGCGACGGTCCCGTCCGGCACTTCGAGCGTCCCGCTGCCGTGGAACACGAACGTGCCGGCGGCACTGCCGTTCAGAGTCAACGTCGAGCTGTTCGTCAGCAGCACGGGCGCCGAGCCGGGCGAGCCCGCGCCGACGTCAAAAATGGTGTCGCTGAAGGACAGCGCCCCGGACGCCGTCGAGATCGACCCGCCGGTGTCGTTGTCGAACGTCTGGCCGCCGTCGGTCGACAGGGTCGCGCCGTTGGTGAGGGCAACCGCACCCTTGTTGTCGAACAGCGCGCTTGCCCCGTCGAACGACGTGCTGGTCTTGATGTTCACGGCGCCTCTGTTTGTGAGGTTCCCTTCCAGTGCGCGCGAACCGCCGGCGGCGCCGAAGCTGGACGTGATCGTGCCGGTGTTCGTCAGCGTTCCCGACCATTCCAGCGATGCGGGCTGCGAGCCAGCGCAGGTGCCCCTGACGTTCGTCAGTTCGATCGAGCCGGCGTTCGTGAACCCGGCGGCTGCGGTCACATAGGCGCCAGCTACGCAGCCGACGCTCTGGACCACGACCGACTGGCCCGCCGCCACGCTGCCCGTCATCGTGTCGCTGCCACGGAGCACGAACGTCCCGGCGGCCGTCGTGCTCGCCAAGTTCAGCTTCGAGCTGTCTTCCAGCAGCACCGGCGCCGAGCCGGGAGAGCCGGCGCCGACGTTGAAGGTCGTGTCGTAGAAGTCCAACGAGCCGCCCGAAGTCGTCGTCACGGAGCCGCCGGTGGCGTCGGTGAACGTCTGACCGCTCCTGGTCGACAGCGTCGCTTCGTCGGCGACCGTCACAGTTTTTTTGTTACTGAACACCGCACCAGACCCGCCAAACGACGTGTCGCTGTCGATGTTCACGGCGCCGCTGTTCGTGAGGTTCCCTTCCAGTTCCCGGGAGCCGCCCGCCGAGCCGAAGCTAGACGTGAGCGTACCGGTGCTCGTCAGCGTTCCGGACCAGCTGAGCGAAGCAGGCTCGGATTCCGCGCAGGTTCCTTCGACATTCGTCAGTTCGATCGAGCCGGCGTTCGTGAACCCGGCGGCCGCGGTCACATAGGCGCCGCTATGGCAACCCACGCCTTGAAGCACGACCGACTGGCCCGCCGCCACATTCCCCGTCATCGTGTCGCTGCCGTGGAACACGAACGTCCCCGCGGCCGTCGCGCCAATCAAGTTCAGCTTCGAGCTGTTTTCCAGCAGCACCGGCGCCGAGCCGGGAGAGCCGGCGCCGACGTTGAAGGTCGTGTCATAGAATTCCAACGAGCCCCCGGATGTCGTCATCACGGAGCCGCCGGTGGCGTCGGTGAACGTCTGGCCACCGGTGGTATAGAAAATCGCTTCATCGGCGACCGTCACGGTTTTCTTGTTGGTGAACAACGCGCCGGACCCGCCAAACGACGTTTCGCTTTCGATGTTCACGGCGCCGCTGTTGGTGAGGGTGCCGTTCAGCGACCGCGAGCCGCCCGCCACCCCGAAGCTGGAGGTGATCTTGCCGGTGTTCGTGAGCGTCCCGGACCATTCCAGCCGCGCGGTCTCCGATTCCGCGCAGAGCTCTTCGACGTTCGTGAGTTCGATCGAGCCGGCGTTCGTGAACCCGGCGGCCGCGGTCACATAGGCGCCGCTGAAGCAGCCGGCGCCCTGAACCACCAGCGACTGGGCCGCCGATACGTTGCCCGACAGGCTGTCGCTGCCTTCGAGGGCAAACGTGCCAGCGCCCGCGCCGAGCAGATTCAGCGTCGAGGCGTACACATACACTTTGCCCGCGGCGCCAGCCCCCTGGTTGAAGACCCCACTCCTGACTTCCAGCGCGCCGGTGCCGGTGTTGCTCACCGAGCCGCCCGTGCCGTTCGTGATCGTGCCGCTCGACGATGACAGGACCGCTTCGTTGGCGACGGCGATCGAGCCCTTGTTTTCGAGGACCGCCGAGCTGGACGACGTGTTGACACCGATCGAGATTTTGCCGGTGTTAGTGAGGTTGCCGTCGAGCTCGCGCGTGCCGCCGGCGGTCCCGGCGGCGACCGTGATCTTGCCGGCGTTTGCGAACGTCCCGCCCCAGGTGAGGTTGACGTCCTCGCCTTCGCTGCAGCTGCCTTTGGCGTTCGTGAGCTGGATCGTGCCGAGCGCGGTGGTTGTGATGTTTTCGGTCGCGTCGAAGTATGCGCTGCTCGTGCAGCCCAGACCGCGCAGCGACAAGGTCGCTGAGCCGCTTTCCGACCCGACCGTCAACGACTTCACGTCCAGCGAGCTGGAGGAGCTCTCGGCCGTGACCGTGTACGTGCCGGCCACCGTGATGCACACTTCAGCCGTCGAGGAGGGGACCGAGCCGGTGCTCCACTTCGACGCTTCGCTCCAATCGCCGTTGACCGCCGACTTCCATGAGTCGGTGCACGTCCCAGCCGCCCGGGCGGTGCCCGTACCGGAGACGGCAATTGCCAGCATCGCCACGGCCATGATCACAGCGACCATCAATATGTTTCTCAGCACCGAATTCGACGCGCGCCCTCCATGCAAAGCCATGTCTTCGATCCTCCTGATCCTTGATAGTGGCAACCAGCAAGCGGTGTAGCGGATTTGACTATGCTGACTCAACCGGGGAGCTTACTGCACCCCAGCGGGTCGTCAAGTCCCGTTTTCGTACACATCTTGCCCAATCGAGAGCATGCTGGATCCGCACACGAAACCTGCGGCAGGAGGACAATGGGCGCCACCGGACTACAAAGGGAAGGTAGGAGCGGGGTGCGTTCAGCCCCGCCTCACCCTGCTTGACTAAAGTATCCGGCTCGGCGCGTCTGCGCGGGTTGGATTGACGGGCGCCGAACGGCCTCCCTGTTCTCGTTCTCCCGCTGCGAACAGAGGCCGGCCTTCAGACGGTGGACCTTGGCGTCCATGATCAGGTCACCATCACGTTCGAAGATCCTCCCGGCCTCCTCGAGCTGCTGAGCGAACCGCTCGCCCGACCCCACCTCATGGCCGGTCTCGACAGCGGCCTGCACCATACGCACAATCACGCGGGCACGCACATAGTCCGGCCCGGGCTCGCCCACCTCCCCAATCCGCTGACCGTGTGCCCACAAGGTCCGCAAGGCCTCATCGCGGCGCCCGAGCCTCCACAAAATGACCGCACATTGCTCGCGAGCGAAATCGCGATAAGGAAAGCCCGCCTCCCCAGCCAAGTCCCTGAACCTGTCCAAAGCCGCCCGCGGGCGCGCGAACTGCATCCTGGCCGCGTCCGCCATCACCATGATGGCGGTACCGCCCAGCCCATCGTCGTAAGAACACAGCCCTGGAATCATGCCACTCCCTTCCGCTCATGAGAACCTGCTCGTAGCCCAAAGCTTCCCCAGCACATCGACAGCCAAACAGCCGATAACCAGAAAACAACAGCCACCAACCAGACCCCACTCCCCCCACCACCGCAGACCCTCCCACCACCGACTAAAGCTGAGCAGATGCCGACGACACCACAGACCGACGAAGGCACCTGGGGCGGTCACCGTCCCACAGCTGGAGGCCGGGCACGCCACCAGGGCGCCATCGCCTGGCATGCCACTCCCTGCGAATCGGCCCAATGCCGCCAATATCCAGGACGGCTCCGTGGACATTCGTCGTAGCGGCCACCCTCCGTATGTGACCAGGCTGTGATCTTTGGCCCACGAGCGACAACCGATGGCCCTGCGGGTATAGAGTCGCCCACCAGCATCAAACACTCGCCGCGGCTTCCGCACCGTACGCGCGCCGCAGCATACATACACATACACATACACATGATAGGGGGCCGTAAACATCATGACGAAGTTGCCGAGAACCACCAGAAGATTGGGGCTGGTCGCGCTGGCGACCATGCCAATGCTCGGAGCGTTTGCTCTGAGCAGCACCAGCGCGCTCGCCGCGTCGGCGACCGCCAAGAAGAGCAGCAGCAGTGTAGTGTCGAGTCAGTCGGTGTCCGCCAGCGTGCAGGCGCAGACCCTCGCCTACTGGACCCAGGCCCGGAGGGACGCGGCGAAGTCTGTCAATGTCGTCGCCGGCGCTCAGGTGCCCAGCTCAAAGCCGGCCGGGGTCCTGACGGGCCGCCGCGCTCTGAAGCCGGATCGTCGCCCGCCGGTGTGTCGTCCGAATCCGGTTCGTCCGAATCCGGTTCGTCCGAATCCGGTGTGTCGTCCGCATCGCAGACGACGGGGCCGGTGCTGACGGCTCAGCCGTGGAGCTACCCATTGCCCTACGACGCGTTCGGCGTGCCCACCCCGCTTTACAAAAAATATCCGTACAAGGTGAACGGTACGATATTCTTCACCAACGGCGGCGAAGGTTTCAAATGCTCTGGCACATCGGTGATCAATGGGCACAACCCCGGCGATGTCGACACCGCGGGACACTGCGTGGCGAGCACCGAGAAAGTCAATAAAGAATTCGACAGCTTCGCCGAGTTCATCCCCGACTATAACGGCAATGGTAAAACGACCGCGGAAATCGAACCGCATGGAACGTTCGTGGCGAACGGCTACGAGACGGCAACCGAATGGCTCAACAACCGCGACCTCGAAGATGACTTCGGTGCGATGTCGGTCGCCACCAACGCAAAAAAACAAACGCTGAGGAATTCAGTTGGAACGGACGGCTGGGCTTACAACTTCAGTGACAACGAGCAGTACGTGGAGTTTGGCTACCCAGGCGAATCGCCATACAACGGCACCACGATGGAAGAGAACTGGGCGGCCTCGGCGGCCCTGCAGCACAGGTAACCTGGTCTGCACCGGGAGCCCCTTCACCGGCGGATCCAGCGGGGGAGGCTGGAACATCGACTGGAGTCCTTCTAGCATCGGCTATATCAATGGCCACACGGACTTCTACTACACCAGCGAACCGCTGACCAAATACTCGCCGTACTACAACGGCCTCTGGTATGAAGTACACTGTTTCGGTAATACCAGTGAGTGCTGAGGCTTAGACGACATTAATCGCACCGCGTTGGCGCCGGGGTCACATTTACCCGGCGCCAACTGCGCCGTCTTGGTCTTTGTAAGCGTGTGAGGACATGCGCTAGTCTTGTTAGATGAAGTTCGTCCGCAACCGGAGTCGACGCGCCAAGGGGGTGTTGCTCCTCGTAGGAGTGGCGCTCTGCGGGATTGCAGTCGTGTGGAGCGGCGGTACGAGCGCTTCCCCCGCGAGGGCCGCGGTCGCGCATGACGGCGCAGCTGCCACACGGACCGTTCCGGTCGAGTGGGATGCCTACGCGGTCGGTCCGCGCGAAGCTTCACTTGAACTGATCGTCCAGCACGGCGTCTGCGGCACCCTCCAAACGGCGGTTGCGGAAGAGCGCGACAGCGTCGTCATCGACATAGACGAAGAGCAGGGACCCGGCGCCTGTCCCGCAGTGGCGGCGATCGGGCCACTCGACGTGCGGCTGACCCACCCGCTCGCCGGGAGGACCATCCAGGGGCCTTCGCGACAGCGCTTGCCGATCCTCTCGCCGTCGCGGCTGGATTCGGTGCCGCGTCTGATCGGCTTCGCTCCACAGGACGCTACGCACGCACTTGCCCTCGTCTCGCTACGAGGGCGGACGAGGATCGTCCACGGGGCCACTGGGTTGCGGCGGGTGGTGGCGCAGTATCCAGCGCCGGGCCAGAGGACACCAAAGAGCAGGATCGTGCGGATCACGATCGCCGAACGCTGACGTATCACGCCCGCCTCACCGCCAGGTTAAGCGCACGTCCACGTCGTAGAGCTGGCGCTCGCCGCCGGATTCGGCTTGCACCTGGAGCGAGGCTTTGACCGGGTAGTGGCTCGAGAGCGCGCGGCGGACCGCGGCCAGATTGACCTTGGACATCGAGATCGCAACCCCAACCGCCTTGTGCGCCGCGAGCGCGACAAGTTTCTGCTGCAGCCCCAGGTGCCGGCGGCCACGCAGCAGGTTCAGATGTCCATGTGCGTAGATCGCGCATTCCATGTTGCAACCCAACATCAGATACACGCGACCGTCGTTGATGCGCAGGTCCTGACGGGGCGCCACCGACGCCGTAAGCTGCAACACTGGAGCAGCAGGAGCCGGCGGAGGGGACGGTGTGGGACTGCTCGGCGGCTGAGACGGGGACGGCGTGGGGCAGGGAGACAGTGGTGGCTCCGGCCCGCCGGACGGCACCGACCCCGGCGGATAAGATGCCGGCCCCGACGCGGGTTCGACGGGCAGGATCAGCGGGGGGCGCGGCGCCTGGCAGAAATCGAAATCGCTTTCCAGGTTGCCGAGCCCCGGCACTTCTTCGCGCACGTCAGGGCGCGAATCCGGGCGCCCATCCGTCGCGGGATTCAGACGCCGGCCTTCCAAGAAGTCGTCCTCGATGAACTTCAAGTACGCGTCGTGAGAGAGCTGCTGATGGTCGATGTAGCCCGCACGAGCGTACGGGCTGATGACCAGGCCGGGGACGCGGAAGCCGTACCCGTTTTCGTCGATGTCGGGCGGCACCACATTGTCATAGAACCCTCCCCAGTCATCCCAGGAGAGGAAGATCGCGGTGCTGTCCCAACACTGGCTGCGCATGATCGAGTTGATCAACGTCGTGACATATGCCTGACCCTTCGAGATCAGCGCAGGCGGGTGTTCGGAGACGACGCTGTTGGGTGTGATCCAAGAGACGTTCGGCAGCCCGCATCCACTCGTGTCGTGCACGGCAGTGTAGAAGTTCGTCAGCGACTGCACGTTGTCGAGCTGGCTGTCTTCATCGACGTCCTCGAAGTCGACCAGCGGGTTCCAGATGCCCGGCGTCTTGGCGCCCTGAGCCACCGGTTCGCACGTCATCGCTTCGTCGTCCTCGCAGTCGGGCTCGTCCCCTTCAAAGACGTAGTAGCGCCAGCTGACGCCGTACTTGTGCAGCAGGTAAGTGATGTCTGTCCACGGCAGTGATTTGGTGCTATAAGGATTTAGTGACCCGTGGTTTTTGGCTTCTTCGTTCGGAGGCAGCGGTCCTTCGATAGCGCTGATACACGACATCGGATCGCTCCAGTTCGAGCACGTTGCCGACCAGGCAGAGACCAGAAACAGGTGCTCAGGCCAACTCCAGGAAGAGTTGGGCTCGAACATATCGTCTTGCAGCACAAAATTCTCAGCGTATGTCCAGTAGTTGGGGATCTCGCGCGCGTCGTGATAGCCCATCACGTCGACACATTTCGTGCCCGAGCCTTCGGTGCACGGACTGCAGTCCGGTTCGGTGCTCGTGCATTTGCTGCCATCCTCGGCCCGTCCGATGAAGCCGTCCATTTTCCCTCCGTCGAGATCCGCCACAAAGGCGGCGTGACCATGCGGGCCACCGTAATTTTCGTTATTCGGATCATGAAACGGCGCAACGCATTTTTCGGTCAGCGGATCCGCCTCGCACACCCCCGCGGGAATACCGTTCGCTCCCGGATACGTGCCGAAGTAGGAATCGAACGAGCGGTTCTCCTGCATGATCACGACAACGTGCTGGATCTTATGGATGCCTTCCAGCGGCGCCGCCAGCGCACCCGGGGTCGCCACGAGTCCCAGCCCGGCCGCTACGAATGCCATCACCGATGCCTTGTGCACTGCTCCTGCCCTCCTACTCATGATCGCGAACAGAGGCCGTCCGTGACGAGACCACTCCGCCCCCATGAACACACCGAGCAGACCCGGGTTGCGCAACGCTACTCATCATTTCCTCCCCTGCCAGTTGGCAAACGCCGCAGCGAGCGGCTCTCAGAGGATACGAAGTTCGTACCCGCAGTAACCAACTCGTGGTCTACCTATGGCCTGGGGTCTGGTAGCCTCGGTCGATGGGCGTGCTGGGCGAGGGCAGGGTGCGCTGGACGCTAGCTGTGCTGCTGGGTTGTGTTGTGCTGCTCATCATTGCGCCAGGCTCCCTTGCCGCTGGAGACACCGGCCAGATCACCGGTGCCGTGACGAAGGTCGGGGGCACAGCACGCGATCGCAGGCATCGAAGTCTGCGCTTACGCGGCGATCGGTGGAATTCGAAGAACCGTCGTGGGATTGCGCAACAACCGGGGCGGGCGGCGAATACATCATCCCCGAACTGCCCAGCAGCGAATACTATGTCGAATTTACTGTACCCCAGGAAAGCTCGCTCTATTACGTCACTCAGTACTACCACGACAAGTCCTCGTTACTCCGAAGCCCAACCAGTCACGTGTCGAAGGGGAAACAACGGAGAATAGACGCAAAAATGCAGGAAGGCGGCGAGATCTCTGAGGCACCGTGACGGAATTCAGCGAAAATGGAGGGACCCTGCAGAACATCGAAGTGACGGCCTATGAAGTCGGTGAAAGCAAGCTTCCGGCCGGGTATGCGACGACCAACGAAAAAGGCGAATACATCCTTGTCGGGTTGGTGCCGGGCTCATACAAGATCGAATTCTCGCCTACGCCCGGAAGCGGCCTCAACTTTGTCATCCAGTACTACAACGACAAGCCATCGCTTGCCGCCGCGGATGAAGTCAAAGTGACCAAGGGTGAAACGAAGGGAGAAATCGACGCGGAAATGCGGGTCGGCGGTGAAATCTCCGGTACGGTGACAGACGCTTGGACGCATGCGCCGTCGCCGAACGTCTTCGTCGTCGCGACGGGAATGGGCGGGGGCTTCGCCGGGATTGCCTACACCAACGCCAGCGGCGAATACACGATCGTGGGATTGGCGAGCGGCGAATACAAGATCGGGTTCATCGGTCTCACCTACATCGTCCAGTACTACGACAACCAGTCGTCGACGGCAAGCGCCAACCCGGTGGCCGTCCAGCAGGGCAGCACGACCTCAGCGATCGACGCGGCGCTCGTGCGCAAGGAACCGGTCGACACCGCCCCGCCGGTCGTCTCGGGCACACCCGCGGTCGGCCAGACATCTGACGTGCGCGACCGGCGCCTGGACGGGAGAACCCACGCCCACGTACACCTACGCGTGGCTGCGCAACGGCGCCGCGATCCCCGGCGCGAACGCGAGCACATACGGCGTCCAGAGCGCCGATCAGGGGACCGGGCTGGCCTGCCAGGTCACCGCGACGAACAAGAGCGGCAATTCAAGCGCCGTGAGCAACACCTTGACGGTGCCGGTCACGCCGCCGCCTCCCGTGCCGAGACCAGAAGTCAAGCTGCTCAACGCCAGGATCCTCGTGTCCGGCGGCGCGGCCCGCGTGCCGATCTCCTGCGCACAGGCGACCTGCACGGGCACGATCGAGCTGACCGAGCAGATCGTGGTCAGGCGCCGCCACCATCACGGACGGGCGCGGCTCAGGAAGGAGACCATTGTCCTCGGCACAGGCGCCTACACGCTGAGCGCGGATCGCAGCGCCACGATCGTCTTCCATCTGTCGAAGGTCGGGAGGAGGGCACTCGCCAGGGCCAGCCACCATCGTCTGCCGGTCACCGTCCAGGTGTCTGTGACGGGCGGGACGGCGATTCGCGAGTCGGTCGTGCTCAGCGAGCCCGTACACAAGCGCCACCGGTGAGGACCTCAGCAGCGCCTGACGAGGATGCGCACACCGAGCAGGAACGGAAGAACCACAACGGCGAGTGGGTTATTGGACATGGGCATCGACAGAAGGCGGGGGGTCGTGGCCGCCGGCGCGCTGCTGGCCTGCGCGCTGGCGCTGCCGCTGGGCTCGAGCGCCGCCACAGCGCCTGCTCCCAAAGCGCCGAGCGTGTACACAGGCGGCTACACGGCGGTAGCCCGACGACGCACTCTCAGTTACGTTCAAAGGAACCGTCAACCCCCATGGTCTGGCGACCGTGTACGCGTTCCAGTTCGGCACGACCACGGGCTACGGCGCGCAGACGGCGCCGGCCTCGGCCGGCAACGGGACCACCTCGCTCGCGGTCAGCCAGACGATCACGGGGCTGCCGCCCGGCGCCACCTACCACTATCGCCTGATAGCGACCAACTCCGTGGGCACGACCGACGGCAAGGACGCGACGTTCGTCAAGAAGATCCCGCTCACGTTCACGCTCACCGGGACGCCCGACCCGGTCGTGTTCGGCGGCCGGTTCACGATCGCCGGCGTGCTCTCGGGCACGGACTCCGCCGGCCGCGACGTGGTCCTGCAGGCCAACCCGTTCCCCTACCTCGGCGGGTTCAAAACCACCACCGCCCCGATAGCGACCAGCACGACCGGCGCCTTTTCGTTCCGCGGTCGCGGGCCTCGCGGAAACACCCAGTTCCGCGTCGCCGTGGCCGGCCTCTCGCCGACCTACAGCCGGGCCGTGGTGGAGCGCGTGGCGGCGCGCGTGAGCATGCGACTGGCGTCGACCGGGCGGACCGGATTCGTGCGCATGTACGGCACGGTCGCGCCGGCAGGCGCCGGCGCACGCGTCGCCCTCCAGTTGATGCGTCCCGGACTGGGGTGGCGGACGGTGGCCGGCACTACCCTTAAGACGCGCGGCGCGAGCGACTCGCGCTTCAGCCGCGTCGTGCGCGTCCGCCGCGGCGGGCTCTACCGCGCGTACGTGCAGTCGGCACCGGCAAGCTCGTGCCCGGACACAGCCGGCCGGTGCTGCTCGGCTGAGCCGCCGCAGTACGACAGCAGCCGTTGACAGCTCGCCCAGAGCACGGCGGAAGAATCCCGATCCAACCGGCGTTTCTAAGTAGACGACAGGCTGGAATTCATGGATGACCCATCACCCCCGCTGAGAATGGACGTGAACATAGACATGGATAGACCGCTCCGCCGCCCGGCGCCCCCGCGCGCTGCTGCTCGCGATCGCCACGGCGCTGCTGCTCGCCCTCGTCGGCGCCGCCTCTGCGGCTGCCACCCCCAGCATCGAAGGGATCTGGTCGTTCAAAGGCGGCCAGATCGGGGTTCAGCCCGCCTGTCAAACGGCACCTTTGAAGGCACGGTGGTCGTCGCCACCAAGTTCGCGGAATGCACCCATGAGGCGGGCGAAGCGATCTGGACGCAGATCACCGCGCAACCTGACGGGTCCTACTGGGGACTGACACCAATGGTTTTACGAAAATTGACCGCCGCGATCCCAATTCGATCGCGGACAAACCGCCTGGCGGGTCCTTGAAGAACAGAGCGGCTCTTACTACCTGCGCGTCTGCTTCAGCGCATCCGGGCACCCCAGCCCACGATCGCACCCGACGGCAGCGCCAAAGAAGACACCTACGCCGCTACAACGTAGACATGACCGCTTATGTGCCAGAGCCTGGCCGCCGAATACAAGGGCCCCGGGACGGAACGCCAGCACGTCGGGATCCAGTACCACGGGATCCGGCACCCCCGGCTCGGGCGTTGCAGGCGCCAAAGAGACCCTGACGTTGCCGAGCGCCAAGAAGTGCCTGAGCGGCAGGCTCTTCAAGATCCACTTGGCCGAACCAAGTACGACCCGTTCAAGACCGTGTCCGTGACGCTCAAAGGACGCAAGATCGCCACGGTACACAAAGGCAAATACGTGATCGCCACGATCGACCTCAAGGGCATGCCGAAGGGCGCCTTCACGGTTAAGATCAAGGCCACGACGGTCCTCAAACACCACCTGTCTGCCAGCCGCACCTACCACACATGCATCGCCAAAATCAGGCCGAAGAAGAAGAGTAAGAAGTAGCGCAACTCGTCAACGTCGAGCGGGTTGAGGGAGTCGCAACTCAACCACGCTCAACAGGAGACGACACAATGCGCATACGTAGACTGAGTCCGGTCGCCGCGGCCGCGGCGACGTTGCTGATCGCGCTGACACCAGCCAGCGCGTTGGCCAGCGCGCATCCGGGTCTGGGTGGCCGCTGCAGCATCAATCTCAACGTCGCGCCCCGGCAGCATCACTGCCGGGGATGCCCTCGTCGCGTTCGGGCGCCTCCTTTGCGACTCGTCCAGCCGCAGAGGTCAGACAGACGGTAAGACTCTTCGAGCAGCTCCTTCGGCGCGCATGGATACACGCTCGCGCAGAGCACAACGCACCGGCACGCACGGATTCTACGAGCTCACGCAGACCGGCGTCGAGACCAACAGCGACCTTCTATGTGCGCTCTCACGGCACCGAAAGCGGATCCGATCACGTCAGGGTCGCCGCGGCAGGTCACCCTCAGCGGCCCGCCCGAAGGCGCCGAGCTGCTCACGGGCGTGCCCAACACGGTGACGTTCACGGGCACGGTCAATCCGACCGATGTCGGCGCGCGTGTGATCCTTGCAACGCCAGAACGCGCTCACCGGCAATGAATGGCGGGGGATCGGCCGCGGCACGGTCGGCTCGGGCGGGCAGTTCTCGCTCCCCCACACGTTCGTCTTCCCCGGCGACGCGAACCTGCGCGTGCTCGTGCGCAGCCGCGACGTCAACGTTCCCAGCCCGTCGAACGTGCTTACGTACGAGATCTCCCAGGCTCAGAACTCCCAGCTGACGATCGCTGCCTCGCCGGATCCGATCGCCTACGGCCAGTCGGTGACGATCAGCGGCGTCGCCGCGGGCGTCGCGAGCACACCGGTCACGCTATACGCACGAACCGCAAGCCAGCGCGGCTTCACGTCGGTCTCAGAAGCAACGACCAACGCCGGCGGCGAATACACGTTCCTCGCGCAGTCCCCCGTCTACAGCACCTTCTATGAAGTGAGGACGGGCAACGGATCCAGCGCCAAGCAGTCCGCCGTGCTGTTCGAGGGGGTCAATGACGTGCTCACTGCCGAAGTCTCCCCGAGCACGATCCGGGCCGGCCAAACGCTCACGTTCAAAGGCACGGTCACTCCTGAACACACCGGGCAGATCATCTACCTGGAGCGCCGGAATACCTTGGGCAACGGCTTCCACGTCGTGCAGGTCGCGACGATTGGCGCCGGATCGGCATACTCGATCACGCATACCGTGTACGACGCGGGCACGCACGTATTCCGGGTGCGTGTCCCTGGCGGCCCGGAGAACCATGGCGTGGCCAGCACGCCGTTCACGATCCAGGTGACCCCGGCGCCGGCCTCGGCGCTGATGCCCGAAGCGCCGGGCAATACGTCGCAACCGGCCGAAGGCTCGGAAACCGGTGGCGAAGGGTAGTAACGCTCCGCTGACAGAGAGCATCAGATCATTGCCGGGCTGTGGTCGCTCCGGCGGGAACGGCCACAGCCGCAGTGGGTTCATCCATCTGTTCGAACTCGGTGTTACGAAGCCGAGAAGTAGGTAGGCAAAAAGTCCAGTCATCGCCCCCGGCTCTCGCCCTAGCTGCCATCGTGGACATCAGGACTCGAGGGCGGGTCCTCCTCGTCGGATACAACACATCGAACTAGGAGGTAGTCCATCATGACTTCGCTCACGGCACGCCGATTCTTGTTGGCATTCGCATCCTCGGCCTCGGTCGCGCTCGCTCTCGCGGCACCCGGCGCAGCCAACGCCGGCACGCTGGGCGAACAGTGCTCGGGGTCGGCCATCGAAGGTAGCATCGCATCCTCGCCGCAGCTGGTGGCGCAGTTCGTCTGGGCTCCCGCCTTTAACAAATCCCCCAACCCCAAGGCGTGCAACGGCACGCAGGGCAGCAAAGGTACGCCCAAGGTCGGCTACGAAGCAGACGGAATCGGCATGGAAGCCTGGGGTGTGAACGGCCATGCGTTCGAAGGCAATCGTATCGCCTTCGTCGGCACCGATGAACCGCCGGAAGCCCAGCAGCGCACTGAAATCCAGTCGCACTCCAAACACCCGCACGTGAATATACTCGAGACCATCCCCGTAATGCAGGAGGCCGTGGCGATTATCGTCGACCTCCCTCAGGGTTGCAGTGCCACCAGCAAACGCTTCCCGGGACGGCTCCTGCTGGACAACGTCACGCTCGAGAAGATCTTCCGTGGCGTGATCACCAAGTGGAGTGAAATCACCGAAGATGGGGATAAGCTCAAAGGAGAAAAATGTGATGCGGCTACAACCATCACTCGCGTAGTCCGTGAAGACACTGAAGGGGCGACGTCGATCCTGAAGCGCTACCTTGGCTTGATCAACCCTGAACACAACGTCCTCGCAGGCCTCGGTTGGGGCGAACTTGCTACGGCCGCTCACAGCACCGAATGGCCAGGATCGGTTGCCCGCGCAAGCAACGACTACGGCGAGGCGAGCACGGTGGCGGCAACTCCCAGCAGTATTGGTTACGCCAACCTCGCCTTTGCACGCGCTCAGGGTTCATTCACACCACCGAACGGCGGTAAGACCACGGCTCGCTTCTGGGTTCCACTCCAAGACAATGGCCTCGCGCAGGAAGGAGAGATCTACGCCGATCCGTCAACCGATTCCGCAAGGAATGAAGTGGCCAGTGCCAACTGTGCCGGTATCTCATACACAAACGGCACATCATCGTCCCCCCCGGCGAGCACGCTGGACCTCTGGACGGAAGTGACCACCAAGACCACTGAGCCGCATTACACGCTTTGCGGCCTCACATACGATCTGGCCTTCCATGAATATTCGCAATTCCCCGGCACAACTCTGAATGAGGCCACGACGGCGAACAACTACCTGCGTTTCGTCCTCGCGACCCTTGGTGGACAGGAACTCATCAGGGAACATGACTACCTCCCACTTCCGACTTCACTCGCTAGCACGGCCGCTGCAGGCGCAGAAGAATTGAAGTTCTAGGCCTTTACTCCGAACTCGGTCTGGAGTGGATCTGTTCTCGCAGACAGTGTCTGCCCAATAGATCCACTCCAGTCACTTGCTGTGCAGTTCCATCTTTAGCAGCTCAAGCTGATCCCCCGGGAATGAGGCCAGGAGTTGGCTGGGGCGCTGTCCTTCGAAGTAGCCGCCAGGACCAGCGTACGGTTCGATCCCGGTTGGTGTCGAATCCTGTGCGCACGTACGACCGACCCAGGGCTCCGCCAAGGGGTGGAAATAAGTATGAGATCGCATCTGGGCGCTTGACTTAGCGCGAAGTCGAGAATAGCTTTGTGTGCTTCCACAGAGTTGGTGGGTCGTTTCGCGGACGGATAAAGCGAGACTGCGCGTGAGGACACCGCCGGAAACAGGACGAGACTACGGAGGGTACGACACATGTTCGGACTGATCAGTTACCAGCGCTTGGGACGCCGTGAGTACATCATCGGCTTGATGGTCGCGGTCATCATCGGCCTCCTGGCTTGGGTGCCTTCGGCAGCACACGCCAGCGGCTGCGACGACTCCTGGACGAACACTGCCGGCGGTAGCTGGTTCGAAGGCTCCAACTGGAGCAAGGGCAAAGCGCCGGCCTCCGAAGAAGAAGCCTGCATCACTGCCGAAGGCACCTACACAGTCGTGATGACTCAGACGACGGGCACGGTGGGCGTCAAGTCGCTTACGGTTGGGGCAAACTCGGGCACACAGACGCTGGTTATCGGCAGCAGCTGCTCGGTCAACGCCGTCCTGACTACGACCAAGGGGATCACCAACGGTGCACAGGGCGCCATCACGCTCACCAACGGGGATGGCTGCGGCGATGGCGTGAAGCTGGTAGGCCCGATCACCAACGCCGGCTCGATCACGATCGAACCGGAACACGGCGGCGCGCGCGAACTACAGGGCAACCTGACGAACACGGGAACGCTCGCGATCAACACGAACACCGCCTTCAATGGCTCGAATGCCATCTTGACCAACGAAGGCACGCTGAACGTCGCTGAAGGCAAGACGCTGTCGGTCTCCGCGAAAAACTCGTTCACAAACGGCACGGGCGGCAAAATCACGACGAGCGGCAGCGGTAATGTCTTCGTCGAAAAAGAAGCCACATTCACGGAGGGCGCGGGCACGACGAGCGGCACGCAGCCCGTGATCGTCGACGACGCCGCGCTCAACTACACTGGCTGCGGCAAAAGCCTGATCGCGTTGCGCGGGATCGAGCACGCTGAGCGGCATCCTCGCCGGGTCGCAGTCGCTGTCGATCGAGAGCACGTGCAGCGAGAACGCGGTCGACGACGCTGCAGCGAGCTTCACCAACGCCGGCACGATCAAACTGACCAATGGCGACGGCTGCGGCAACAACGCGACACTCACCGTCTCGGCGGCACGCTGACGAACAGCGGCACGATCAGCACCGAACCCGCGCACGGCGGTGGCCGCACCACTGCAGGGCAACATCGACGAACACCGGCACGCTCGCGATCAACGCCAACACCGCCTATCAACGGCACCGAAGGTCTGCTCACCAACGAAGGCGCGCTCAACATCGCGGAAAGCAAGGCAGCTGACCGGTATCCGAACAAGGCTCCGTCGACGAACGGCTCGGCGGCAACATCGCCGCTGGGGCAAGTGGTGCGCGCTTGATGGATCCCGGCACATCGTTCACCGAGGACGCTGGGACGACGAGCGGCACGCAGCCGGTGATCGTCCGACGACGGCGCGCTCGCCTACACGGGCTCAGGCGTCGAGCACGATCGCACAGCGCGGCGAAAGCAGCACGCTCAGCGGCAACCTCTACCCCGGTCAGACGCTGCTGATCGAGAGCACCTGCAGCGAGAACGTCAACGACAACCGCGTCGAGCAGCTTCACCAACGCAGGAACGATCAAACTGACCAATGGCGATGACCGCAGGCAACAACGCGACACTCATCGTGTCGACGGGCACGCTGACGAACAGCGGCAAAATCATCACCGAACCCGCGATCGGCGGCACTCGCACGCATACAGGGCAACATCGAGAACACGGGGACGCTCTGCGATCAGACGCCAATACGCCTACAACGGCACCGGGGCGGTGCTGACTAACGAAGGCGCGCTCGACATCGCGGAAGGCAAGGCGCTGACCGTTACCGAAAAACGGCTCGGTCAGAAAACTTCAGCGGCAACATCGCCGCTGGAGCTAGTGGTGCGCTCTTGATGGAACCCGGCACATCGTTTACCGAGAGCTGCTGGGACGACAAGCGGCGCGCAGCCGGTGATTGTCGCGACGGCGCGCTCGGCTACACGGGCCCAGGCTCGAGCACGATCGCACAGCGCGGCGAAAGCAGCACACTCAGCGGCAACCTCTACCCCGGTCAAACGCTGCTGATCGAGAGCACGTGCAGCGAGAACGTCAAGACAACCGCAAGTGAAGCTTCACCAACGAAGGAACGATCAAACTGACCAATGGCGACGGCGCAGCGACAACGCGACACTCATCGTGTCGACGGGCACGCTGACGAACAGCGGCAAAATCATCACCGAACCCGCGATCGGCGGGACTCGCACGATACAGGGCAATCTCACAAACACCGGTACGCTCTCGATCAAAGCCAACACCGCCTACAACAGCACCGGAGCGGAACTGACGAACAAAGGCGCCATCAATATCGCTGAAGGCACACAGCTAGCGGTAAGCGATGGAGGCGTGGTCACCAACGGCAGTGGCCAGATCTTCGCACCCGGAAGCGCCAGTTTCTCCCAGTCCGGCGGCACGTTCAACGAGGATGCCGGCGAGACGATCGGCACGGAACCGGTGATTCTCGATGACCTTACCCTCAACTACGGTGGAACTTCGACTGAACATGGGTCGGGTCGGATTGGACTGCGCGGGACCAGCACGTTGAGCGGGACTGTGCGGTCACACGAGATATTGGCAATCGAGAGCACCTGCAGCGAGAACGCGGTGACGAGCGCGGTAGCGAGCTTCACCAACTCTGGCAAAATCGAATTGACCAACGGCGACGGCTGCGCCAACAACGCGACGCTCAACATGAAAGGTGGGACGCTCACCAACACCGGCACGCTCAATGCGGCAAAGCCCCACGGTGGCACTCGCGCGTTTGAAGGAAGCCTGACAAACAGCGGCACCGTCGTGATCGCCGCTGGCGTGACCCTGCAGGTCAGCGGAAACTTCACCCAACAGTCCGCGGGCAACTTCAAGACGCGGATCGCAAGCGCGTCTTCCTTCGGGTCGATGTCGGTCAAAGGCACGGCCACGATCGATGGGACCCTGATCATGCTCGAGGTATCGCCGTTCAAGGCGTCGGCTGGGCAGAAATATGCGATTCTCTCCGGCGCCTCGCTAACGGGGACCTTTGCTAAAGAGACCGGAGATCAGGTCAACACTACGGGTCTCTACTATCAGCCCACGTATTCCGCGACTGGGGTGACTCTGGCGGTCACGCAGGCGACGTTGATGCTGTCGAATGCAGAAGGAGTCCCCGGTTCTACCGTGACGCTCAGCGGCAGCGGTTACCTCCCGGGCGATACGATCACACCCGCGTTCACCGATCACAGCGGAGTCAAGACGACCTTCCCGAGTGCTACGGCTAACGGCAGCGGAGAATTCTCGACCGAAATCACGATTCCCACAACGGCCGCTCTGCACGGTGGGACCATCGAAATCACGAGCACCGACACAAGCGTGCGTATCAGCAGCCCATTCAAGGTCACGTAGAGATATCCGTGGGCGAGCCCTACCGAACGTAGATGCGGCCGTGCTTCTTGAGCGCGCGCCGCATCTCGTCGATCTGGGCGGATCCGAACTCGAACGGCGGACTGGACTCGATCTGAGCCAGATGACGCTCACGCAGATCCTCGATGTCGCCGACGACCCTGGCCGGCGTTCCCACAGCCAAGCTGCGTGGCGGTATCTCGCCACGCACAATAGCGCCGGCACCGATGACCGCTTCGTCCCCGATCACCGCTCCAGGCAAGATGATCGTGCCGGCGCCTATATAGCATCGTTTGCCGATCGTCACCGGACGTACCTCCGTATATCCGGTGATGCGCTTGATCGCGGCATCATGAGAGATAATCCGCACGTCGCCGGCGATGATCGTGTGATCGCCGATCTCAACAGCCCATGGGAATTTGGCGTCTATGAAGCTGCGTGGGGCTAAGCGAATAGGCCTCCCGGCACGCAGACCGCGCTTGCGCATATGCCTCAGCGTCTGCCCGCCGCGCACACGCGTCAGCAGACGGGCGCGTAAGCTTGTGCTCTCAATGCCATCCGGATCATCGTCTGGGCCAGCCAAAAAAGCTAGGCGGAACCTACAGGGCCTGATCACTCGCGACACGGACATCAACGGTTCTGGTCGGGGGAGACTTGCATAGGCCGAGCAAACGCCCATCGCCGCAGCGAGCTGGTGCCGGAGACTGTCGTCAATAGCGCCGATGAGCGCTCACCGCAAGTCGGGACTATGGGTCTCCGTTGCTGACTTGAGTTCATGGCCATTCAGCCGATCTTCATCTTCTCCGTCTCGCGGAGCGGTTCCACGCTCGTCCAGCGGGTGGTCGCTGCTCACGACGGTGTGGCGACGGTATCGGAGCCATGGATCCTGCTGCCCTATCTCTACACGCTGCGGACCTCGCGGACTTACGGGCGAGTACCAGCACCAGAAGATGTTCATGGCGATTGAGGACTTCTGCAAGGAGCTCCCGGAGGGAGTAGAAGACTATCAATCCGAGATGCGCTCCTTCGTCCTGCGCCTATACGAAAAGGCGGCTGGCGAAGGCTCACGCTACTTCCTCGACAAGTCACCTCCGTATTGCCTCGTGGCAAGCGAGATCATACGCCTCTTCCCTGAAGGTAAGTTCGTCTTCCTGTGGCGCAACCCGCTGAGCATCATCGCGTCCATCATCGAGAAGAACCAGGAAAAATGGCGGCCCTCTATGTTCCGCAGCGACCTCTACATCGGCCTGCCGCGACTGATCGCCGCCTATCGCGCCCATAGCGCTCGCGCGTGCTCTGTCCGATTCGAGGACCTCATCGGTGGTGATGCTTCTCAGTGGAAGGCGATGATGGACTATCTCGAGATCGACTTCGAGTCGGATGCTCTCAGTCGTTTCTCAAGGATAAAGCTCAACGGACGCACAGGTGATCGAACCGGAGTCAGGCGATATTCGACTCTCAGCTCCGAGCCACAGGAGAAGTGGAAGGTCGCACTCAGCAACCCGCTGCGCAAGGAGTGGTGTCGCAGGTACCTACGCTTCTTGGGCAACGAGCGCCTCGCGACAATAGGCTATAGCGGCGAGCAGATCCTCCAAGAACTGGACTCCCAGCCGACGGGCACCGACTGCTTGATCCCAGATATCGGCAGCCTCATCGGCGACGTCGCGAAGGAGCCGATTCGCATCCGTATACGCCGTCATGGGATAGGCGGACCTAACGTGCTCCGCGAGCTGCTCAGGGCATGAATGCCACCCAGACCAAGCAGAACCATACCTGGGAACGAAAGCAACTGCGCGGTTGCCGTCTC
Organism: uncultured Solirubrobacterales bacterium; assembly: GCA_963736555.1. Lineage (GTDB taxonomy): Bacteria > Actinomycetota > Thermoleophilia > Solirubrobacterales > Solirubrobacteraceae > Palsa-744. Next base: position 191,380 of record CAVTPC010000006.1, on the reverse strand, counting down.
GACGACCCGTCCCCTGGATCGGATCTACGCCGCCATGCGGAGCCCGAACCACGGAAGAAAGTTCGACTGGCCGGAGTTTATAGAGGCAATGACGACGTGCTACGTGGCCTTCGGCCTGGAGCTCCGGGCTTCGTTTCCGCTCCCCGGCATGGCGTCCGATGCAGGCCGGATGAACTGCCATCGCTGGAGCTGGAGCTGACGACGCCGGAGGAGCTTGCGAAAGGACCTGGAGCGGCGCCGACGGGCCGCCCGAGTGGCGTGGGCGCCTAGGCGACGGTCTCGACCTCGCGATCGAGCGGGGGGTCGCCGGAGACCTGCTCTTCAGCTATGGCGAGGGGGCACCCTCCGACGAGGTTCGGGCTCGTTTCCGCCTGATCGCGGGCAAGCAGCGGCTGGACTGCGCCCCGATCCAGCCGAACCTTGACTGGCAGCGGGCACTGATCAGCAAGGTGCTCTCGAGCATCAGCGTGATGCGCGGCTATGAGGCCCTGCACGCGGGGGCGGTCGACTCGCCGGAGGGAGTGGTCGCGATCATGGCGCCGAGCGGATCGGGAAAGTCGACGCTCGCGATCGAGCTGTTGCGCCGGGGCTGGCCGCTGTTCGCCGACGACGTGCTGACCCTGGATCAGACGCGAGGACGCGGTGCGGGCCCATCCCGGACACCCCACATGAACCTCGCGGAGAGTCTCCCCAGCGACGTCGATCCGCAGACGCTCGGCACGACTCTCGGCATCCTCGCGGGCGAGCGCTGGCTGGCAGCGCACACGACCACGAAGCACCCCCGCCCGGTACGCATGCTGTGCCTGTTGGAGCGCGGCCTGGAGCCTGCCGCTGAGAGATTCACACGCTCCCCTCCAATCCACTGCTGCTTGCGCCCTACATGCTCGGCCTGTCGACCGACGCCGAGCGCCAGCGCAGTCGCTTCAGCCTGTACGCGGACCTGATGGAGTCCACCACGCTCGTGCGATTGACCGCCGGCTCTCGAAGCACCGGCCCGAGCAGCTGGCCGATCTGATCGAGCAAGCGCTCGCGCGCGAGCCCGAGCTCGCCGCCGGAGGGATCGCATGACACCGCGCTCGCTCGAGATGGCCGAGCCCGCGCCACGGGAGCGAGCTCCCGGCATCGGCCTGGCGGCGGGCGCCAGGAGCCTGAGCCCGTCGCGGCGCCGCTGAGGCTGCGCGGCCTGAGCAAGCGCTGGCGCAAGGATCTGCCGCTCGTGCTCGATGAGCTCGACCTGACGCTCGAGCCCGGCACCACCACCTGGGTCGGCGGGCGCAACGGCGTCGGCAAGACGACGATGCTGCGCGTCGCCGCCGGGCTGATCGACCCCGACAGCGGCCGCGCCGAGGTATGGGGAGTTGCCGCCCGCGTGAGAACCGCGCGCGCTACCAGCGGCTGGTCTCGTTCCTGCCCGCCGGCGATCGCGGCCTGTATGCGCGGCTGACCGTGCGGCGACAGCTCGAGTTCTGGGCTCGCATCGCGATGGTCCCCCGCGATCGGTTCCGCGAGACGGTCGACGACGCGATCGAGACCTTCGAGCTGCGCGAGCTGGCCGAGCGTCGCGTCGATCGCATGTCGATGGGTCAGCGCCAGCGGCTGCGCATCGCGATGACGTTCCTCCCCGCCCGGAGGTCGTGCTCCTGGACGAGCCGCTGACCAGCCTCGACGAGGAGGGCGGCGCCCTGCTGCAGGCCGCGGTCGAAGAGGTGCTCGCCCGCGACGGAGCCGTCCTGTGGTGCTCGCCCAGCGGCGAACACCTGGAGATGACGTTCGACGCCCGCTGGATGATCGAGCACGGAAGGCTGGTGGCGGCATGAGCGACACGATCACCGCGGGGCACGCCTTCCTGGCCGTCATGCGACGCGACCTGCATGTCTACCTGTCCTATCGCACCCGGATCGTCAGCCAGCTGCTGACATCGGTGTTCAGCCTCACGCTCTTCTACTACGTCTCGCGGCTCGTGCATGTCAGCGGCTTCGGCTCGCCCGACGAGCTACTTCGGCTTCGTCGTCGTCGGGATCGCGCTCGTGAGCATCATGTACTCGTGCTTCTCGATCCCGGAACTGGTCCGCCAGGAGCTGATCGCCGGCACCTTCGACCGCCTGCTGCTCTCGCCCGTTCGGCGCGATCCGCAGCGTGATCGCGATGACGCTGTTCCCGCTGCTGTACTCGTTCATGCTCGCCGCGCTCACGCTCGGCGCTTGCGCTGCGCCATGTTCGGGTTGCAGCTGCACTGGTCGACGGTGCCGCTGAGCGTGCCGGCGATGGGCCTGGCGCTGCTCGCGTTCCTGCCGTTCGGGCTGCTGTTCGCCGCGCTGACGGTGTCGATCAAGCAGGGCGACGTCGGGACGAGCTGGGTGATCGCCCTGATCTCGATCGTCGGCGGCCTGTACTTCCCGATCTCACTGCTGCCCCACTGGGTGCAGACGGCCGCCAAGCTGCAGCCGTTCACGCCCGCGACCGAACATGCTTCGGCACCTGCTCGTGAACAGCCCGCAGAGCACCTCGATCGGGATCGTCGCTGCTGAAGCTCGCTGGCGTTCGCCGCCGTGCTGCTGCCGCTGTCGGTCCTCGCTCTCGTCCAGCGCGATTCGCATTGGCCAGCGCCGGGGAACGATCATCGAGTACTGACTACTAGGATTGACCGATTATGACTCCAGACACAGCGCCCAACGCCTCCTCGCTCCTGGCATCGAAGGTCAAGGTGCCCCAGCACGTCGTCTACCGCAGCTTCCCCTCGGAGACCGTCGTGCTGAATCTCGAGACCGGGAAGTACCACGGGCTCAACGCCACCGCCGGCCAGATGCTCGAGGCGCTCGAGCAGGCTGCCTGCGTGCGCGATGCGGCAGCCGCGCTGGCCGGCAGCTACGAGCAGGCTCAGAGCGCGATCGAGCGGGACCTGTGCGAGCTCTGCCAGGCCCTGCTCGAGCGGGGGCTCGATCGAGATCGATGGCCGCTCCAGCGCCCTGAGCCGCATGCGTGTCGCCGCGTCCGCGCCGGCCGCGGACACTCGCGCGGCGAGCGCCTGAGCCAGGCGAGCGCATACGGCTCGCCGCCGAGATCGTCGCGGCGTACGTGCAGGCGCGCCGCGCGCTGCGCCGAGCCCCGATCGCCGCGGTCGTGGCAAGCCTGCGCTCGCGAGTCCTCTCCGCGCCCTGCCTCCGATCGCGGACACGCTCGAGGAAGCCCGCCGTCTGGGTCACGCGGTGACGCGGACGCTGACGCTCGCTGCCCGGCGACACCCGCTGCCTGGTCCGCTCGCTCGTCCTGACGCGGCTGCTGGCCAGACGGGGCATACCGGCCAAGCTGGTGATCGGCGCGCGTACCGCCCCGGACTTCCTCGCCCACGCCTGGGTCGAGCACGCCGGCGACCTGTCCTCGCTCCCAGGCGATGGGTCGTTCGGCCGGCTGGTCGAGCTCTAGATGGCAGCGGGTAATGTCCGTCCGCAGACCGCTGCAGGCGATGCTCAGCCGACCGTCGACCCAGCGAGCACGCGTGAGAGCCACGGTGTTTGGGCTCGACGTGCACTCCGAGATCGCCCTCTCCTTCCTCGAGGGGTCAACGGCGAAGCCCACCGGGCGCACGCTTGAGATCTCGTGCGTGGCGACAGACGCGCGCAGCTCGACTGGCCGCGAGTCCGCCGAGCTCGTCTGCGACGAGCGCCAGCCGACGGCAGCGCTGATCTTTCGCATCGAGGCCCATCCCGAGGCCGGATATCTCATCTCCGGACCGGAGCTACGGCGCGCATCTGCCTCTCAGCCGACGGACGGCGTGCTGCGCTGCGCACCCGGGGTCGCCCCGATGACGGTGGCAGCGGCTGCTGATCGCCCAGGTCCTGCCCTTCGCCGCGCTGCTCCAGGGGCTGGAGGTCTTTCACGCCAGCGCCGTCGTCTCGATGGAGCGGGCGGTCGCCTTCCTCGGCCCCTCGGGCGCCGGCAAGACCTCGCTGGCGCTGGAGCTCTGCCGGCGGGGCGCGAGCTTCCTGGCCGACGACGTGCTCGCGCTGGAGCCCGCGCGGACGAGCTGCTGGCCCATCCCGGGCACGCCGGTCGCCGGCGTCGCTCACGCGCGAGGCGCAGCGGCTCGAGCGAGGCGGACGAGCTCTACGCCGGAGGAGACCGTCGCGCGACCAACGCGCGAGAGCAGCTCGTGCGCATGGCCGGCGCCGCCGAGCCGGCGCCTCTGGCCGCGCTGTTCTTTCTCGATCGCCGCAGCGGATGGCCCAGCGCACCCGCGCTTCGAGCCCGTCACCGACGCCCAGCTGCTGCTCGCCGCGACCTTCAACTTCGTGCTCGCCACTCCCGGAGCGCCTGCGCGGCCTGCTCGATGTGTGCGCGCTCGCCGCACGCCTGCGGGTGGAGCGGATCGCGGCCGGCCCGGCGACGGACGCCTCGCGAGCTGGGCGCCGCGGTCGAGCAACGGCTGAGCTCGCCCGACGTGACGCGCTGGCTCGCCGGCGTCTTCGACCCACGCGGTCGGGCGGACTCCTCGCGTCTGGCCGGCGCGCTGGCGCCCGCACGCCGTCGACGATCGTCGACCACGGACCGCTGCGAGTCGCATACAGCGGGCCGGCGGTCGTCAGCGCGCCAACCGCTGTGCCTGCTCGACGGGTTCCTGGACAACGCCTCCGAGCTGAGCGCGGCGCTCGAGGCTCCCGGCCGGCTCATCGCCCGAGGAGCTGCTCGCCGCCGGCTGGCGGCGCTGGGGGCGGGAGCTGCCGCCCCGCCTGCGCGGCGACTTCGCGCTGCTCGTCTGGGATCGCGAGCGCGGCGAGGGGCTGCTCGCTCGCGACCAGCTGGGTGTGCGCTCGATGTTCCTGCACGACGCCGCCGGCGGGCTGTACTTCGCCAGCGAGATTCGCCACCTGCTGGCGCTGCTGCCCCGGCGCCCCGCGCCCGACCCGGTCGAGCGTCGCCCACTGGCTGACGATGAGCAACCGGCCGGGGCCGGCGACCCTCTACGCGGGGATCCGCCGCCTGAATCCGGGCGCGATGCTGCTGCTCGACCGCGACGGCGTACGCGAAGAGCGCTACTGGGCGCCCCGCTTCACCGAGCCGCTGGGCGGCTCCGAAGCGGAGCTCGCCGAGCGAGGTGCGCGCAGCGCTCGATCGCGCCGTGCGGCGGCGGATCGCCTCGGACGGCCTCACCGGCGTGCTGATGAGCGGCGGACTGGATTCCGCGTCGGTGGCCGCCGTCGCCGCGACCCAGGCGCCGGGTCGGGTGTGCGCCTACTCGGCCGTGTTCCCCGACCATCCCGGCGGTCGACGAGTCCGCGCTGATCGGCGAGCTGAGAGACGCCTGGGCCTTGCCCGGCATCACCGCCGAAGTGCGCGCGGGGGACTGCTGGCGAGCGCGCTGGAGTCGATCAAGCCTGGGAGCTGCCGCTGGTCGAGCTGGGGGGACTTCTGGGCGCTGCCGCTGCTGCGCGCGGCGGCGGCGGAGGGCGTGCGGGTGACGCTCGGTGGCGACGGCGGCGACGAGCTGTTCGGCGCGCGCGTCCTACCTGCTCGCCGACCGGCTGCGCGCCGGACACCCGTTCCAGGCGGTGCGCTCGCCCGCGAGCTGCCGGGCGCCGGCGACCGCCCACCGCGCCGCGAGGTCGCCAGGTGGTGGGCAGCTTGGCGCTGGCCGGCGCCCTGCCCTATCGCCTGCACGAGCTCGCTGCGACGGCCGCTCGCCGGCCGCGAGGCGCCCCGCTGGCTGCGCCCGCGAGGCGGCACGCGATCTGCTCGACTCCGACGATCCGCTGGCCTGGAAGCGCCTGGACGGGCCGCGCTGGTGGGCCAGCATCGCGCACGGGCTCACGCGCGGCGTCGAGGAGACGGGCGTCTTCGAGCACCAGCGCCGACGCGCGGCGCTCGGCCGGCCTGCAGGCGCGCCATCCGCTGTTCGACCTTGACCTGGTGGAGCTCTGCCTGCGCCAGCCGCCGCTGGCCACCTTCGACCGCTACGCAACCGCCCCGTGCTGCGCGCGGCGATGGCCGGCCTGCTCCCCGACGCGGTGCGGCTGCGTCCCAGAAGGCCTTGTTCGACTCGCTGATCGTCGACTGCCTGACCGGGCCCGACGGCGCGGCCGCGCGCCGGCTGCTGACCGACCCCGGCGCCGAGCTGGGAGCCTACGTCGACCTGCGCGGCGTCCAGCGCGCCCTGTTCGACACGGCTCGCCACCGGGCGCGAGCAGCCGTTCCCGTGGATGTGGCAGGTCTGGCGGCTGACGCACCGCGGAGTGCTGGCTGCGGCCCAGGCTGACCTCGAGCGGGGAGGCGCTCCGCCGGCGACCGCGGGCGAGCCCGGCGCGTGTGACGCTCTACGGCCTGCGCTCGAGCCCGGTGGCGGCGCCTCGGTGTCGTACTTTTTCCACCTTGACGGCACGCTTGCTCTAAGCTACGCCTCGTAGTTGGCCGTTTCGTCATCGGCGGAGCGGATATCTATCGATAAGGAACTCTCTCATGGATGATCAAATGACATCCCAAGCCTATGAGACACCCAGGTCGTGGACTACGGAGACCTGCAGGAGTTGACTGCGGCCTGCCTGGGTGGCACTGGCGGCGACGCCGTGAACCCGGGGCATCGGCGGTACGTTTACCGTCGGCGCCAGCAACCCGGCGGCTCGGTAAGTCGCAATTGTCGTCAACGCCGTGACCGGCGGTTTCTATAGCTAGAAATAGGTCGATATATGCGAGTGCCTCACAGCCGCCCTCGGGCGGCTGTTGTGCTTCTAGGCAGATTCAGCCGGCTGGACGCCATCGAGACTGTGCTCGGCGTATTTGTGTGTGCGGTCACGACGGTGATCGGGGCCGGCGCGTCGCGCTTGGCTTGCGATCGGCAAACAGTGATCGCCGATTTTGGAAGTCCGCGGAGCAATCACCGTTAGTCGGGCGTGTCCAGGACCCGCATTGCAACGGGATAGCCGACGGCGAGGTGGCACAAGGAGCGGACGGCTCTGATCGCCGCCGACGGAGCCCGGCGAGCGGATCGCCGAGATCCTCGATGGGCAGGGTCTCGAGTTCACCGCGTTCGCTCGACACCGAGGAGCTGCTCCGACGAGCGCGGCAGGACTTCACGTGCGATCGTGCTGTGGATCGAGGACACGGTCTCCTCGCTGGCGCAGCGTCGAGCCGCTGCGCAGCGCTTCGAGCAGGCGCCGATCGTGGTGGTCTGCGCCGAGCATCGAGCGCTGGGAGGTGCGCGCCGCGCTCGCCGCCGGCGTGGCCGGGGTGGTGCTGGACGAGGACCTCGACGTCGGCACTGGGGCCCTGCCTGCAGGCGGTGCAGGCCGGACAGACCTGCGTGCCGCGAGAGCACTGGCGGCAGATCGAGCCGCCTGCGCTCTCCACGCGCGAGAAGCAGATCCTCGGCTTGGTCGTGATGGGCTACATGAACAGCCAGATCGCCGAGCAGCTGTTCCTCGCCGAAAGCACCGTCAAGAGCCACCTCTCCTCGGCGTTTGGCAAGCTCGGGGTGCGCTCGCGCAACGAGGCGGTCAACCTGATCCTCGACCCCGAGCGCGGCCTGGGGATGGGCATCCTCGCGCTCGGGGGAGAGCCGCTGGAGCCGACACCGGCCGCGGCGCGATGACGGCCGGCCGAGGTACGAGGTCCGAGCGCGAAGGACAGCAGGCATGGGAGCCAGTGACACAGTGGCGGGAGCAGCGGCACGAGAGCGGAGACACCGGCAGCGTCGGCGATCGCCGGTCGCGCGAGACCGCCGACTCGCGCGGCACAGCCGCACTCGCGGCGGCGCACGAGCCGCGCCGCAGGTCGCACGACCGGCGCTCGACCGCCGAAGCAGCACCCCAGACCTCGAGACGCGCGGGCTGACCGAGAACCTCTCGCGCGAGGCGCTGTTCCGCCGCTCGCTGCTGGCGGCCGACGTCGCGGCGATCGTCGGCGCGTTCGTGCTGCTGGCGCAGCTCTCCTCGACGATCGCTGCAGCTCACGTGGGTCAGCGTCTGCGGGCTGCTGACGCTGCTCGTGGGCGCCAAGGTCTTCGGCCTCTACGACCGCGACGAGGTGCTGCTGCACAAGACGACGCTGGACGAGGCGCCGAAGCTGTTCCACGTGGCGACGCTGGGCGCCCTGGTCGCGTGGCTGGCGGGGGGCTTCGTCGTCGAGGGCAGCACCCTCAACCGCCGCGAGGCGCTGCTGCTGTGGCTGTTGCTGATGTTCCTGCTGATCGTGGCGCGCTCGGCGGCGCGGGCCTGGCGCTGCGGGCCGTGCCCGCCGAACGGTGCCTGTTCATCGGCGATCAGGCGTCGGCGACGACGATCCGCTCCAAGCTCACCGGCCACGGCGGCGTCAAGGCCGAGCTGGTCGCCCACCTGGACCTCGACGACGTCGCGCACTGGTCCGCGCAAGGCTTCTCGGCGCAGCGGCTCGCGGAGATCCGCGATCTGGCGCGCACGCTCGACGTGCACCGCGCGATCGTCGCGCCGCGCAGCGTCGACGGCGGGCGAGATGCTCGACCTCGTGCGCACGCTGAAGGCGGTGGGCGTGCGGGTCAGCGTGCTGCCGCGCCTGCTGGAGGTGGTGGGATCCTCGGTGGAGTTCGACGACCTCCACGGCGTGACGGTGATGGGCGTCCGGCGCTTCGAGCTGACCCGCTCCTCGGCGGCGGTCAAGCGCGCCTTCGACCTGCTCGGCGCCTCGCTGGGTCTGCTGGCGGTCGCGCCGCTGATGATCGCGATCGCGGTGGCGATCAAGCTCGACAGCCGGGGCCCGGTCTTCTTCCGCCAGCTGCGGGTGGGGCGCCACGGCAAGCACTTCGACATGCTGAAGTTCCGCACGATGGTCCCCGACGCCGAGGCGCTGAAGGACTCGCTGCGCGATCGCAACGAGGCGCAGGAGGGGCTCTTCAAGATCGCCGACGACCCCCGCGTGACCCGCGTGGGCAGGCTCCTGCGCAAGAGCGCGCTGGACGAGCTACCGCAGCTGTTCAACATCATCAGGGGCGAGATGAGCCTCGTGGGGCCCCGCCCGCTCGTGATCGACGAGGACGAGTGCGTGGAGGGCTGGTACCGCCGGCGGCTGGAGCTGATGCCGGGCATGACCGGCCCCTGGCAGATCCTCGGCCCGGCGCGCGTGCCGCTGCGCGAGATGGGCGCGATCGACTACCTGTACGTCGCCAACTGGTCGCTGTGGGGCGACGTCAAGATCCTGCTGCGCACCGTCCCGCACGTGCTCGGACGGCGAGGACTCTGAGATGTCTCGCAAGGACTATCGAGCCTCAGACTGGATGGGTACTATGAATGGCCAAAATGATCGACCTGCGGCCTCGAGCCAATGGAAACCCCGCGAGAGAGCGGATCACCTCGTGACGACAGTCATCCGCACAGATCAAAGCGACCTGTTGTAACATTGCCCGATGAAATCGGGAGTTGCACGCACGGTGTGGGCTCGCCCACCGCTGATACATGGCGAGCAGCAGACCACTTGCTTCTCGTTGTCGCTTGAGGCACTCAAGTGGTTGGAAGGGAATGTCGAGCCCTCGATGACAACGCTCGAGACGGGCAGCGGCGCCTCGACCGTTGTCTTTGCCTCGCGCAGCTCCCGCCATACGGCGATCTCGCCGAGAGCGACAGAGCATGAAGCTATCCGCGCGTACTGCGATGCGCAGGGCATCGATGTGAGCAGGGTGACCTTTGTCGCCGAGCCTTCACACCTGGCGCTTGCTCGTGAGAGTGAGCCAATCGACGTCGCCCTTATAGACGGAGCCCACGGGTTTCCGTATCCGGTGCTAGACTGGTTTGAGATTCGAGGTAGCTGCGAGCGTGGAATGCTGCTCGTGGATGATTCGCACATCCCAACCGTTAACATGATCGTGAGATATCTGCGCCACAGCTCCGACTGGGAGTAGATTGGTGCACCTGGTGGCCGGACAACCATTTTTCGCAAGCTGCAGGATGGGCTCCCTATCTTTCACGAGTGGAAGACCGTCGAATCGGCTCGTGTCACCTTCGATTACCTGCCGCTCAAGCAGCGCATCCCGGCCGCATCCAAGTACGTGATCAGAAATCGAGCACCTGGCGTAGCAAAATATCTCGGCACCGCGCGCCGGGCGCGCGTCCACTAGTCTGGCGTTTCATTGTTTGGGTAGGCATGGTGAACTCGCCATCTAGTTAGCATCGCGGCTCCAAAAACACTCAAGGAAAACGGTAACCCGTCAATAAGGTACCGTCGGGATAGACGTCGCGGCTCTTGACACAGACGCCATAGCCAGTCCAGCCCTATATTCGGATCAATCGGCGGAGCCCGGCGCAACATCGCCTGAAACTAGTTCTCAGGCTCACGCCAAGACCCAGAAACCAGGTGCTAGCAAGCATAGGCTGTAGCTGCTCGATAACCAGCTCAGCCGTAGGCGAGGGTAGGCCCAGGAACACAATGTCCGGGATCAGCACCCTAGACTTCCTTCCTAACAAAGCACATCTGCAACTCGTCTTCAAGGAACCCATACGGAGGGCAATGGTAGCCCACAATATGAAGATTTGGAAATCTTCTAACCAGCTGCCTGGCGGCAACTTGGGCTACGGCGGGCGCACCACCGAGAAGAAAGAGACTCTTCCCTAATTCTGGCAGCTCTTTGCGCAACTGTCCAGATCAGGTCAGAGCCGGCTACGCGTTCTGGTAGCGGTGTCCCCTCCTGAATTCGACTGGCCCATACAAGCGGCATGCCGTCTGCAAGCACGAGATCGGCTTTTGCGTACGCAGGTCGCACTTTAGGTTGTCTTGTATACCGTCGCAGATGATCCAGGTTGGGCGTGAGCACTACTCCTCCCCTACCAGCGACCAAGCTTCCGAACAGCCTGTCGACTGCTTGATCTTCAGTCAGGGGGTCGATCCTCAGTCCGCGTAGAGCAATCCGCTCAGTGTCGGTCATGTGGCTACCTTTACCAGTACGCCATCGAAACTTCCGATGAGCAGGGCGCCAACACGGAATCTAGGTGATGGTCGTGGACTGCGGAGACGTTGATGAGAGTTCACCTGCAAACAGTGCATAGAGCTGCTCTGCGGAGCTCTCCGTGTTGAATTCGCGGATCACCTTATCCCTTGCAGCCGATCCCATCTTTCGGCAGAGTGCAGGATCGGCGAGCAGCCGCTCAAGGGCCTCAACTAGCTGATCTACGCGACCCGGTGTAACGAGTAGCCCTGTGTGACCGTCATCGACGAGCTCGGGGATACCAGTAATTCGCGTGCTCACCACGGGGAGTTCCATAGCCATCGCCTCCATCAACACCCCCGGCACGCCCTCGGCGAAGCTCGGCAGGCAGAAGATAGATGCGCTTGCGTACAGGTCATGAATATCTTCTTGACCAACCGCGCCCGGGAAGGAAACTTGCGATGCAAGACCCAACTGATCGGCGATGCGTTCAAGCGTCGGCCGCAGCAAACCTTCACCGGCGAGGATGACGTTGACCTTGTGTCCACGCTCGGCCAGCAGCGCCGTCGCTTCCAAGAGGACTGGCTGACCCTTCACAGCCACTTGGCGGCCGATGAACAGAACGGCAGAACCACTCCGGGGAGGATCCTCAGCAGTGTGGCGAGTAAATTGCTCGATCGGAATGCCAACGTGGATTACGTGGAGCCGGCCCCACGCCTCGGAGGAACTTAACGCCATCAGCTGGCTGCGCGCATAGTCGCTGATGCACACCACGAACCGTACACGTCGCAGCTTCTCTGTCAATCTGTAGTGACTCACGTCAGAGAACTCAAAGGGTCCATGCATCGTCAGGCTCCACGACCATGGACGCTCCGGTTCGATGGCAGAGCCGATGTTGGCTGTCAGAAGTGCTACATCAGCAGCGACATTGCCCATATGAACATGGATGTGACGGATACCACGACGATGACACTCCTCCCAGAGCACAACTGACTCCACAAAGTAGAAGAGTTGCCACAGACATCCACGCAGTCCGGCGGGAGCCAGGCGCAATGCCAATGCCAAGGTCGATAGGTACGTAACTGGCGCGCTAGCGACGAGCCTCAGGTGCGTCGCTAGCAGTGCTGCCCAGCGTGGAGGCAGGATAGCGTAGGTGGACTCGAACGCGAGTCGGTCAGCATCCGCGAGCAGCTGATCGGAGTCCGCACGCCGGATCGAAAACGTGGCGATCTCAGCGCCGAGCTTGCGCAGGGCATTGACCTCTCTAAGGACAAAGGTATGCGAGACCGCCGGATACCGAGAGCACAGGTAGGCTATCTTCAAGGTCGGGGGAGCATCCGAACGACTTTTTGTGTCTGCTTTGCCGAAGCGTGCCAATGAGGGCTTACTTAGAGGCCAGGGCCGGGATGTCGATGTTTGAGACGATGGCATCGGGTACAGCATCAACGCTGCGGACTCCACAAAAAGTGCGCCCTTGGGGCGAAAAATGTCCCTATCTAAGCCGGCCGGTCTCCGGAGCACGCACCATGCCAGCCATAGCCAAAGCATATCGGATGAGCACCCGCACGCCGTGGCCTAAGCTGGAACTCGCCCGACCCCTTTGCGCCTTCCGTGCATGTTCGTCCAAGACCTCTTGAGGCAGGAGCACCCTACGTCTGATGAATGCTCTGAACCCCCCCGAGGGCGTCAGCAATCCATCGATCAAGCCCATGTCGGCGTAGAGCTGAGGTTCACTCGCATGGGGATAGGGACTTGCCAGCCGTACCGCGATGCGACTGCGGCCGTTGAGCTTCATGTCGCCTTCGGTGAGTTGCTCAAGCGGCAGTCCAACCGTATTCTCGGCAACCTTAGCGGCCGCTAGGAGCACATGCCCCAGCGCTGGATACGCACGGATCGACTCGTCGAGCACACCCGGGTCAAAGCCGGCACCAAAAGCATCCCAGCAAGCGCCAAGATCAGTCGCGTGCCGCAGATCGATGAAGCCATCTCTCGCATAAAACAAGAGTAGCGCCGTGAGCTCGTCGATTGGGGACGGCCGCCAGTCTCTTCTGAACTCGCCATTGGGTGGCAGTAGTCTCTCACCCGCAAAGCTCCGCTCGTACCAGTGTATGCGCCAGTGGAGCTCCACTGGCGGAAGCTGATCATCCTCGTGCAGTAACGCAAAATGCAGCAAAGGCAGGCCATGCTCATCAATGTAATCAGTGGGAGCTAGATAGCCCAGTTTGCGTACCACTCCGACAGCTTCATGCAACTGCTCTTGCGCAACAAGCAGGTCGATGTCGCCCGATGGACGCCGGCCCGGATCGCCGTATAGAACCTGACTCAGCGCTGGTCCCTTCAATGCCGCGCAACGGATTCCAGCATCGGCAAGCGCGACTATCAAACGCTCGGTGATCATCTCCAGAAATACACCTTGCCGACGACCGACATCCAAAGCCTGCGTCACGCCGATCGCGAACTCATCGCCAGTCTGATCTCCAGCGAGCTCAACCAGACGCGGGCCGAGCAACGGCAGCAATCGTCTTCTACTCAACAGATCGGCAACCAGCAGCCAGTCCACGACGGTTCCGAGCCCTTCTACCTGCTTTAATGTCGCCTGTCTACGAGTCGCCGTGCCGGCGCTCAACAGGATCAGATGCTCCTCGGCCTTTGGGCGACGAATCATCCTAGTGGCATCATCGCTTGGAAGCGCGCTGTTGGCGACGCAATGCTTCCCGCCGCCGTTGGCGGGTGAGCTGAACGCTGTGCAGTTCCGTCTTCAACAGTTGCAACTGATCCCAGGGGAATGAAGCTAGGAGTTGGCTGGGGCGCTTCCCTTCAAAGTAGCCGCCGCGACCAGCATAGGGGTTGACTACGGTCGGGATGGGATCCTGTGCAAAGAACGTCGCGACACCAGATGCTCCACTGCTGTCCGTGATGAAGATGCCGTAGCGCTGTGCCGCTTCGGCCAGCATCAACGTCAACCGCGGAAGATGCAACGCCGCGAGGTTGAGATTGGGATTCAGCCTGAGATGTGCCCCCTCCGGCAGCGCGAGTGGATCCATAGACTTGCCGTCCGTGCGCTGAGCCGGCGACGCAAAGACGCTTGCGGATCGCTCCGGGATTGCCATCTCCAGAGCATGGTTGATCTGTCCCAATTCGAGATCCTGAAGGAAGATCAACCCACCGACCAGCGACAGAGAAGAAGCTGACATACCCCACCAGGGCTGGGCACCAGGCCACGCTTTCGGTCCATACACACCGGGGTTAGACAATACATTTTGCATTGCACCACCCCATTCGGCCTGCCATCCATCGGCTTCATGCACCATATGATGAAATTCCCACAGTCGATCCGTGCTCGGCTGCCAAACAACGAGGCTGCCGTCAACACCAGTCGCAGGCTGTGCGTTCGGCGGGAGTGGAACAGCGCTCCACGCCGACGAGAGGGCCGCTTCCGGAGCATGATTCACAAGGCGAACCGATACGATGGGCTGACCCGCCGGCACCGTATAGACAGGAATGCCTGTCTTGGTCGTACTATTGATCCAAGGCCCTTTCCCAGTCTGCTCCTCCGCTTCGATTTCAGCATCGAAGGCACCCACTATCGCAGCTGAGTTCGGGTCCAGTGGTGCATTTGCAGGCAAAGGCTTATTCCAGAAGCTTGAAGGCGCAAAGAACCGGAACGGGGCAGACACGCTTGACAACGACAGCCCAGTGACTCGTGCAGGACTCGACGCGTCGACGCCACAGCCGAACAGTGCAAAGCACGCACAGATCAGTCCGAGTACAGAAGTCAGATGGAGATGCATGTGACGGGAGGGCGGCATCTTTTTTGAGGGAGCCATGATCTACAGTGATTGATGTTGCTTCGTGTTCATTGAGCGTTGAGCTACCCGATCGTTCGCAGAACTATTCTACCCACCTTGCTCGGTAGCTGCGCCGCATAGGCGATCACAACCCTGCAATCAACAGGCTCGCCGCTTGAACGAGATCTGCAACCACGTGATCAGCGGCGATATCAGCCGCAGCCTGATCGCGCCCAGTCTCGGAGATCAACACTGTCGTCAAGCCAAGCTGCTCCCCGGTCTCTATATCGCTCGAGGAATCGCCGACGATCGCCGCGCGGGCGAAGTCGAGTGCAGCATGCTCGCTCTGTGCCCTCAGCAGCAGGCCCGGACGGGGCTTGCGACATTCGCACTCATCTATCCCGTGTGGACATGCGTAGATCGCGTCCACATATGCCCCCTCCAAGCGCAGCAGATGCTTTAGACGCTCGTGGATCGCGTCGAGATCCTCGGCGCTCATTCGGCCGAGAGCGACTCCTCGCTGATTGGTCACCACACCAGTCCACAGTCCAGCCTGATTAAGCATTCTCACTGCCGTCGCCGCGCCTGGCAGCAGCTCCAGCGCCTCCGGCCGCTCGATGTACTCGCCGTCCGGGGACTTGACGTTCAGGGTGCCGTCGCGGTCCAAGAACACCCAATCGGTCGGTCGATTGTGCGGTGGCGCAAAAACAGATCGAAGCTTGAGCATCCAGTTTAGCATAGTGTCCGGCAACTGGGTTGCCCACGCTTGAGCGCGCGCTGGGAGACCTGCAAGCCCTGAGCGCACCTGCCGCAGTCCGAAAATGCAGGACCGTTTTACGTAAGGCGGTGCAGCCACCCCACGGGGGACACCGATGCCAGCACTTACCAGGTGATAGGGTGACGCGATTATTGAATAGCCACCGGGGACGGAGTGGCTGTCGAGGATAGGAGCCGAGATGCCCATGGCAACAGGACGGCCGGTAGTGGCAAGTGGGCCGATCGTGGTGGCAAGCGGTCCGGCCGGGGCGGCGCTGGCAGGTGGCGCTCGCCACGACCTCAGGCAGTGGCGGGCCCTCGCGCTGCTGGCGGGGGCGACAACCGCATGTGCCGTCGCGCTCGCGCTGGGAGCGCTGCCCTCGCCGTCTGTGCCGGGCGCCCATCCGCTTGGGCTTGGCTCGCGCGCCGGCCTGCAGAGCCATGTGGCGACCCGTCTGCCGACCGGTCTCGCGGCGGCTGCCTCGGCGAGCATCGGCGAGGCCGACCGCGGCTTCTGGCCGGTTCGCGACGGCGCCTCGCTGCTCACCCGGGGTGGAGGCATCCACGGCACCTTCACCGCCACCGGGGCTCACCTACGGGTGGCGCAGGGAACACTCGGCCTGTCCCTCGCGGCCATCGGGTACGGCCAGCACGTCGAGCGCATCGGGGCGCTCGCGCCCTCCCCGGCGGCGAGCCAGATCCTCTACCGTCACGGTCCGATCGGTGAGTCCTACCGCAACGGACCCTACGGACTGGAGCAGGGCTTCACCCTGGCACGGCGCCCACACGCAGGCACCGGAGCACTCGTACTCACGCTCAAGGTCGGGGGATCGCTGATCCCAAAGCAGGTCGGATCGCAGATCCTGTTCAAGACGCATGCCGGTGCCACAGTGCTGCGCTACGGTCAGCTCAGCGCGCACGACGCCACAGGCCGGCGGCTACCCGCGATCATGCTGCTCCGCAACGGAACCCTCCAGCTACGGATCGACGACAGCCATGCGCGCTACCCGCTTCGCATCGACCCGTTCATCCAGCAGGGCCCAATGCTCACCGGCACAGGGGAGATCGGATCAGGCGAATTCGGCACGAGCGTCGCGCTGTCGGCGAACGGGAACACCGCGCTGATCGGCGGCTGGCACGACAACGGTGACGTGGGGCGGCGTGGGTGTTCACGCGCTCGGGGACGACCTGGACCCAGCAAGGCCCAAGCTCACCGGCACCGGCGACAGCGGCGACGGCGCAGCTTCGGGCCGAAGCGTGGCGCTGTCGTCGCGACGGGAACACCGCGCTGATCGGCGGCCGCGGCGACCACGACGGAGTGGGGGCGGCGTGGGTGTTCACGCGCTCGGGGACGACCTGGACCCAGCAGGGCCCCAAGCTCGTCGGCACCGGCGCGGCCGGCGACGGCCGAATTCAGGGCACCAGCGTCGCGCTGTCGGCCGACGGCAACACGGCGCTGATCGGCGGCCCCGGCGACAACGGCGACGCCGGGGCGGCGTGGGTGTTCACGCGCTCGGGGACGACCTGGACCCAGCAGGGCCCAAAGCTCATCGGCACCGGCGCCAGTCGGCCACGCCGAATTCAGGGTCGCAGCGTGGCGCTGTCGTCGCGACGGGAACACCGCGCTGATCGGCGGCCCCGGACGACAACGACGGCGCGGGGGCGGCGTGGGTTTTCACGCGCTCGGGGACGACCTGGACCCAGCAGGGCCCAAAGCTCATCGGCACCGGCGCAGGGCCGACGACGGCAACTTCGGGCTGCGAGCGTGGCGCTGTCGGCCGACGGAAACACCGCGCTCGTCGGCGGCCCCCGCGACAACGGCCGGGGGCGGCGTGGGTGTTCACACGCTCGGGGACGACCTGGACCCAGCAAGGCCCCAAGCTCACCGGCACCGGCGCGATTCGGACGCCTCGGCCAGGTGGCGCTGTCAGCCGACGGGAACACAGCTCTGATCGGCGGCTCGGGCGACACTTTGGTCGCGTGGTTATGCGGAAACGTGGGTGTTCACACGCTCGGGGTCGACCTGGACCCAGCAGGGCAAAAGGCTAATTACCGGCAACACGAGTCAGTACCAGTCGCACTACATAGCGCTGTCGGCGGACGGTAATACCGCCCTGATCGGCGCCCCAACCGACGATGGCGATGTCGGTGCGGCGTGGGTGTTCGTGACCCCTCCGCCGTTCGGGTGCACTGACTCGTGGACGAATACCGCGGGCGGCAGCTGGTTCAACGGTGAAAATTGGAGTACGGGTGCCCCTCCGGGCCCTGAAGAAGAAGCGTGCATCACGGCCCCTGGGACCTACACCGTCACGATGGACCAGACGAGCACCACCGGCAGGGTCAACTTGCGCTCGCTGACGATCGGAGAGATCGAAGGAGTGCACACTCTGGTGCTCGCGAGCACGTGCAGCGAGAACGCGATTCTCGCCACGACTCAGGGGGCCAGCATCCGCGCGCATGGCGCGATCGTGATGACCAACGGCGATGAATGCGCCAACAACGTCACGCTCGCCGGCCCCGTCGAGAATGCCGGCAAGCTCTATATTGAAGATCCCCACGGAGGTACCCGCTCCATCGAAGGAGACCTGATAAACGACAGTCTCCTGTCACTGGGCGCGGGTGTGGCGCTACAGGTCACCGGAGACTATGAACAGACCTCCGCGGGGTGGCTCAACACGTACATCGCGGGAGCCTCCGACTACGGGTCGATAACCGTCGCAGAAGGAGCCTCGCTCGCCGGGACTCTGCATCTGCACCAGACACCGCCGTTCAAGGCCTCACTCGGGCAGACCTTCGCGATCCTCTCAAGCCCATCGCTGACGGGAACGTTCGCCGCCGAGACCCACGACCAGATCAACTACACCGGCCTGTACTACCAGCCCACCTATTCCACCACTGCGCTTGGGCTGACCGTGACAAAGGCCGGACTGGGACTCTTGCCCAAAAGCGGACTCCCGGGCTCGACCGTCACGGTAGGAGGCTCCGGCTATCTGCCCGCCGACACGATCACCACGACGTTCACCGACCATGAAGGCATCAAGACGACCTTCCCCACCGTCACAGTCCACCACGGCGGAGGGTTCTCAGCCGAAATTACGATTCCCGCCCTCGCGGCCGCCGGCACCGGGACAATCACCATCACCAGCACCGAGACCGGCGTCCACATCAACCGGACGTTCACCGTCACGTAGACCCGGCGCCGAAACCCCCAAGTTGGCGACGCGGTACGACCTCGCGGAGGCCCTCGGCTCCGGTCGACAACGCGAGCCAGCAAGATTCTCGCCCATTTAGGCGTTGTTGGTTGATGGCGGCAACAGATCCCAGAGCATGATCATCTCCAAGACCCCCCTGCGCGTGTCGTTCGTCGGTGGCGGCACCGATCTGGCCGACTTCTGCGACGAGCACGGCGGCGCCGTGGTCTCCAGCGCGATCGACAAGTGGATCCACGTGATCGTCGCCCCCCGCTTCGAGGGCGACCTGCGGGTCAGCTACTCGAAGACGGAGATCGTCCCCACCGCCAAGCGAGGTCCAGCACGAGCTCGTACGAGAGGCCCTGCGCCTGACCGGCCTGCCGCGAGGTCTCGACGTGGTCACCCTGGCCGACGTGCCCTCCCAGGGCACAGGGCTCGGCTCCTCCAGCGCTGTCACGGTCGGGCTGCTCAACGCGCTGTACGCATACCAGGGCGTATTCCGCTCGCCGGCCGATCTGGCCGAGGAGGCATCGCCAGATCGAGATCGACATCCTGGGCAAGCCGATCGGTCGCCAGGACCAGTACGCGTCGGCCCACGGGGGCTTCAACTTCATCGAGTTCATGCCGCGCGGAGGCGGCGTCAGGGTCGAGCCGATCGTCTGCCCGCGCGCAGACGCTGGAGCGCCTGCACCGCTCGCTGATGCTCTTCTACACGGGGCGCCAGCGCGCGGCCTCCGACGTGCTCGGCGGACAGCGCGAGGCGATCGTCGCAGGGCAGCGCCACGGCGGCGCTGCTCGGGATGCGCGATCTCGCCTACGAGCTGCGCGAGGCGCTCGGCCGCGGGGACGTCGAGGGCGTCGGCTCGCTGCTCGATCGCAACTGGGAGCTCAAGCGCTCGCTGGTCGCGGCCTGAGCGACACCCAGGTGGATGAGTGGTATCGGCAGGCGCGGGAGGCCGGCGCGAGCGGGGGCAAGCTGCTGGGCGCCGGCGCCGGCGGCTTTCTGCTGATCATGGCCGCGCCGGAGCACCAGGCGAAGGTGCGCGCGGCGCTCGGCGACCTGCGCGAGGTGCCGTTCCACTTCGCCGCGCGCGGAACGCCAGATCACCCTGCTGGAACGGAGCGCCGATCAGCCATGATGGACAGCCACATGGACGAGTACCTCGGCCGGCTGCGGGCGACCGTCGAGGCGCTCCCGCGCGATCGCATGAACGCGCTGGGAGAGACGCTGTTTCGCGCCTACCGCAACAACAAGCAGGTGTTCCTGCTCGGCAACGGCGGCAGCTCCTCCACGGCCAGCCACATGGCCGCCGACCTGGCCAAGAACACGATCGGCCCGAACATGAAGCGGTTCCGGATCGTGAGCCTCAACGACAACGCCGCGATCATGACCGCGCTGGCCAATGACCTCGGCTACGAGAACGTCTTCTCCGAGCAGCTGACCAACCTCGTCCAGGCCGGCGACGTGCTGATCGTCGTCTCCGCGAGCGGCAACTCGCCCAACGTGCTGAAGGCGATGCGCTACGCGCGCTCGCGCAGCGCCGAGGTCGTCGGACTGCTCGGCTTCGACGGCGGTCAGGCCGCCGAGCTGGCCGACATCCCCCTGATCGTGCCCTCAGATCACTACGGCGTCGTCGAGGATGTCCACCTGATCATCAACCACATCCTCGTCGACTACTTCAAGACCCGCCTCGCCGAGACCCGGCCGTGTGTCGTTTGAGGTCGCGCCGTGAACGCGATGATCCTGGCGGCGGGACGCGGCACCCGCCTCGGCGAGCTGGGGCAAACCGTGCCCAAGGTTCTGGTCGATGTGGGCGGCGAGCCGCTGCTCGCCCGGCAGATCCGCTACCTGAAGGACGGCGGGATCGAGCGCATCGTCATCAACGCCCACCACTTGGCCGATCAGATCGAGAGCTTCGTCGCCGAGCATCCGCACGCGGTCGACATCGAGGTCGTGGTCGAGCCCGAGCTGCTGGGCACGGCGGGAGGCGTGCGCAACGCGCTGCCCCACCTTGGAGAGGGCGCGTTCGTCGTGCTGTACGGCGATGTGATCGTCGACGAGCCCGTCGAGCGCGGTGTCAGAAACCCATCGGCGCGTGCAGGCAGCCGCCACGCTCACCCTCTATCGGACCGCAGAGGTCGAGGGCAAGGGCACCGTCGAGCTCGACCTGCGACGGTACGGTGAGCGCCTTTCACGAGAAAACCTCCTCGCACGTCGACGGGCATGCCTACGTAAACGCCGGACTGTACATCGTTAGAGCCGAGCCTGGTGCGAGACCTGCCCGCCGGCGTCGAGCTCGACTTCGGTCACGACGTGTTCCCGGCGGCGCTAGCGCGGGGCAGAGCAATCGCCGGCGCACGTCCTGGCACGCGCCCGTCATCGACATAGGCACGCCGGCGATGCTGGACGTGGCGCGCGAGGAGCTCGGATAATCCTCACGCGCTCTTCATGATCCACCACTTGCCAGAGATCTCGTCATGGCGCATGCCCGTGGCGTCCACGGAAGGCGTCGCCGCGAAGAACTCGTCAACCGCCCGCCGTGCTCCGGGCCACGCGTCGTCCTCGGCGTACTCGTCGAAAGCGACGATCCCCCCCTCCTCAACCCGCGGCCAGAGATTGGTCAGGCAATCCAAGTAGGACTGGTAGAGGTCGACGTCCACATGCAGCAGCGCAATGCGGCCCTGGTAGCTCGGCAGCGTTTCGGAGAACAGACCCGGCACGAGCTTGACGGTCTTTGCGATCTCTTCACCTGTTAGTCCGTAGGCAAGCAATTCGTCGCGTACCTTGGCGGTGCTGGCTTGAGAGAACATCCCGCCCACCGCGATGCTGGCGTCGCCCAAGTCGGCACGACTGGGCGGAGGCAGACCGGCCCATGAATCGAATCCCCAAATCTGGCGAGTCTGACTATACACCTTGAGCAGACTGGCCAGAGAGGCGAGACTGGAGCCATCCGCCACGCCACACTCGACTACATCGCCGTTGACCGCTGCGATCTTCTCGACAAGGCTGTTGAAATGGACCAGCCTGGTAAACCAGCGAGTGTCCAACGCAACCCGTCGCGCGTGTGCGGGTACGAGCTGGATTCCAACCGTTTGCCCGAGAACCCTATTGATGGATCGGGTGATAGCGCTCATAATTGCCTGCCTCGTATTGGGGAATTCGTCTCGGCCGCTCCTGCTGGTCGACGGCTACTCTTCATGCTCGAACTCATCGATCAGGGCCCTGTAGGTATCGCGCAGGCCCTGCTCCAAAGGAATCTGCGCCTCCCAGCCCAGCTCACGCCGAGCCCGCGATGGATCCATGCAGCTGCGCTCCAGCTCTCCCTTTCGTAGTGGCGCAAGTTCTGGCTCGACGTTAGAGCCAGACGCCCGTGCCAGCGTATCCCACACTGCCATGACGTCGGTCTCCACTCCAGTGGCAACATTGAAGGTTCCTGCGGTTCCGGAGGCCGCCCGCAGGGCGCTCACCACGTCCAGCACGTGCACATAATCGCGGGTTGGCTTGCCGTATCCGAAAACCTTCGGCGATCGCCCGGTATGCAGATGGTGAGTAAAGATCGAGACCACTCCAGCCTCGCCGTGGGGACTTTGACGGGGACCATACACATTACCGAGACGGCACACGGCATGGGGAACACCGGAAGACGCCGACCAAGTTCTGATGTATGCCTCTCCGGCCCACTTCGAGGCTCCATACGGAGCGAGCGGTGCCGGTATGCGGTCCTCGGGCGTTGGGATCGGTGCGTCGTTGCCGTACAGTGCTCCCCCGGTGGATGTGAAGGCAACGGGAGCGCGATGGCGAGTGGCAGCCTCCAACACGTTCAGAGTACCCTGCACGTTGACAGCACAGTCACGAGCGGGGTCCGTAACCGACACGGTTACGGATGATTGAGCAGCAAGGTGGAAAATGGCCTGCGGTTTGCACACATCGACAATACAGTCCAGTGCCTCGCGATTTACGATGTCGATTTGGTGGAACTCACTGTCCTCAGCAACCCTACGCGCGTCTCCAGAGGATAGATCGTCGATGACCGTAACTTGCTCCCCATCGGCAAGCAGCGCATCGACGACGTGCGAGCCGATGAAACCTGCTCCGCCCGTCACCAAAACTCGTTTAGGTATCACTTGAGATCCTTATCCTTGCTTTTGCATGACGACAATCGCATTTGTCACACCAACTGTGGCTCTTCCCAGAGACATCGCCTTGACCAGGATCTTGATCGCCTGAAACGCTTTCCCAGTGAGCCTAAGCTTGGCACGAAGCTTCTTCTGTTCCCAGCCCTCATATTCAGACAAGAACTCCACCCTTAAATCATTGTCACGCGCAAATGCGCAGAGCCGAGTAGGCGTGATCGAAGGTGACATAACCGTTGGAAACGGCTCAGAACGATGGACAGTTCCGCCCATGAGGTCCCGCCACCATATATGAAACCAATGTGGTGTAAATCGTGTGACGAGGCCCTTGACGCTCGATGCATGCGGCACGGATATGATCATCACACCATTTGGCTTCAACGCTGCCTTGAAGTTGAGCAGAGCCCTCTCTGGATGATCGAGATGCTCTAGGACATACCAACAGATTACTGCATCGAAACGTGAGCGTCCTAAATCACATGTTTGGATGTCACCGACGATAGACTCGTTGAGTGAATCGTTCTTGGCGAGCTGCTCCTCGCTAATGTCTACGCCGACGACATATCGATCGCTCGCCACTGGAATGGGTCGATTCTTACCGCAACCAGCATCCAGCATATGCACGGGTCTCGTGTGCGCGAGCAGTTCATCGAGACGAGATTGAAGAGCCCCCCAGACAGCAGGCTCGGCCGCATCCATACGAGTGCCGATAGATTGCGTGAGCATGCGTTGAGCATAACTACCATATACAGCCATCGGTGCCTCCCGTTTTAGATGTGGTGTCTGTCGCAAAAATTCTGTGATGTGAGTCTACAGCTTCCCTTTAGACACTCACGTCCCGAAATGCTTTCCAGTAGCATGCGTAAGCCCTGATCTCCCGAACATAGAATTCCCTAAGCCACAATGCGGGACAACTTGTCATCGAGCAGGGAGGCCTCAAGGGGGGGTAGAAAAATCTGCTCACCGTAGCGACGAAGGAATCTCCGAGTACGTGGCGAGAGATATTGCGCATATGGGACGCACCCAAGCCCACGAAGCGTGCAAGACCGGGAGGATAGGTACGATGTTCGCTGCCCTTTGCCGATTACTCGACATCAAACTGCGAAGAGTCAAAACCGTCGTCGACCGCCAAGAACGCAAAAATTTTGCGCAGCGTTGCTCGTCGATCTGTCAGCAGTTCGGCTTGATCTATCACCAATATCCTCTCCCGAGAAAAGTGATGTTAGATAAAGTTCGAGTTGCAGTGCATAGAGACTGGCACATACGCAGGGGGTACGGGGATCCGAGAGATCGCTAAGGATCTCCTCCGGCGACCGGCGCTCGCCGCTACTTGAAACCAGGTGGCGATAGTGGGAGACCGTGCGGTCTACCGGATCGCGCACAAGGTAGATAAATTTTGCCTTCGGCACAGCTCCTTTATTCTCTCTGGCACCCGCTGGCGAAACGGGTATTCTGCGTAGTTCGTTGACGACTCGCCACGTACTCGGACTGTCGGATCAAAAAGTTGTTCGTACTTATCATAGACGACTGACCCCTCGCTTTGCATGGAACGGATCGAGAGCTGGAGCAAAGAAAGCTGGCTGGTTAAAGCTGACATCTGAATCTGAGGATGCTGTTCTAGATAGTGGTGAAGGCTGGTCGTCCCAGCCTTTGGGGCACCAATGATAAAAAAAGTTGGTAGAGCGCCATTGGACACGTTTAATCAGATGCTCCACGTCGAAAATGTTTTACCGGTGAGAGGCGCAGACGTTCTACCTCTCCCGTATAGAACTCTTCGAGCCGGGAACGTAGATCGTCATCGAGCGTAGACATTTCAAGCGGGGCAGGAGAGTTCTCTCTATGGCCCGGCGGAGCGATCGACGAACACGTGGCGGGAGCCACTGCGAGCGCGGCCTTACGGTATGCCCAACAAAACGTGTAAAGCTCGGTGGATAGATACGACGCTCGTTGCTCTTAGAAGTTCGATGTCAAATTGCAAGGAATCAAACGCATCGTCAACTGTCAGAAAGGTGAAGATCTTGCTAAGTGTTATGCGCCTTTCTGCGAGCAACTCAGATTGATCGATCACAAGTACCCTCTCCTGGGGAAAGCTGCGTAGGTAAAGTTCTAGCTGCAACGCATAGAGACTGGCGCACACGCAAGGAGAGCGTGGGTCTGATAGATCACTCAAGGTTTCCCCCAGAGACGCGTTCTCACCTTCGCTCGCGACTAGCTGATGATAATGCGACACGGTACGGTCGATCGGATCACGTACGACGTAGACGAGCTTAGCATTCGGCACAAGCTCCTTGATCCGCTCCGGCACGCCCTGACGGAGCGGATACATCGTGTAGTTTGGTGAGGCCTCGCCTCTTACAGCAACTGTCGAATCGAAGAGTCGTTCGTACTTGTCGAGCCGGTTAATCTTCCGACTGTCATCGAGAGAGCTCTGGGGGAAGGCAAAGAAGCTTGGCTCCTTACTGTCGACATCTGGATCTGCGGATGCTGATCCAGATAGTAGTAAAGGCTTGTCGTACCAGCCTTTGGCGCACCGATGATAAAAAAGGTAGGAAGAGCGCCACTATCATGTCTTGGGCGAGAGCTCACGCGACGTTGCTCCTCATTTGCGTAACGGCCATGGCTGTCCCCCGAGTCGTCAAGCGAGCTTGGTCTAGCACTACCTCCGTTCTTCGGCCCAGCATAACCTCGGTCCGGCCCAACGCAACGCCCGCCCAAACCCACAACAACAGCACCGGGAATGGTGCCTGGTAGGGATTGACCACGGCAATCGTCAAGAAGCATATAGCTATCGCTAACAGCCCAAGCTTCCACGGACGCAGATCAGATGGCCCGGGACTAAAGATCCCCTCCCCCGATGCCCCAGAGTACCGATGCGAGCCAAAGCAGCGTCCCCACAAGACCCAGTTCGACCGCGTAGGCTAGATATGTATCGTGAAGAGGCAGCAGCCTTCCCAGTTCTGTGTAGCTGCTTAGCGAATACCCTTCCATTGGATAGCTATCTGACTCTCGAAAATATTCAAGGCTGTTGCTTGAGTAGCTCTCCCAGCCAAACCCAAAGAGCGGTTTTGCCTGTATCATACGTAGGGCCGCAGCCGTCTGATTTTGGCGATCCCATACACTCCTTTGATCTTCGACTCTCGTCGAAGTTTTGGTTGCTAGCGAGGACGAAACGACGAGCGCGCCCCCGAGCACAATTGCACATACGAGAGCGCCAGGAATGAGCCAGCGCCGTCCCGCTCGTGTGACGAGAGCCGTCACCACAGCACCCACCACCGCACCAATCCACACACCACGCTCAAGTGTAAGGAAGCAACCAAAGACACAGACCACCGCAGCGAACGCGGCGAAGTAGCGCTTCTGCTGTCCATTCCACTGAACAAACGCGATCAACGCGGCGACTGCACAGCCAAAAGTTGCGAAGCCCTCGGCTACGGAACTCTGAAAGGGACCACCGGCCCGTTCGCCGGGGAGTTCTGTGTCAACGCGGAGGATATACTGCGGGAAGACGAGGGCGTGAGGCCCCAAGGACTCAAAGATCGCCGTGAGACCAAGGTATGCGCCGAGACCCACAAGGGTTGCGAGCAGCAGGTTGCGCTCGCGTCGTCCCGAGAAGATCGCTGGGGCTAGGAGAAACATCAGAAACGGCATGAGCCCGAACTGGTCGAGCAGTGTTAGGGAGCCAGTTTCACTTGTCAGTGTCCCAGCTGCAACTGCAGATGCCAGTACGTAGAGGATGGTCAGGCCCATCAGAAGATGCACGTTGCGAATCTGGAGCGGTGGCGTGTGCTCGACGCCGGGAGCCCTCAAGAGAAACTGAAGCAGCACGATCACAATTAGGAGTCGATCCAACGGCAAGCCACCCAACCCGATCTGATGCCATGCGCCGGAAAAGATCGTGAGTACGATCGCTGCACACATCGTTATGGTTGGCGGGAGCTCCCACAGTCTGCGCACGATCAGCACGCCTACGATGATCGCCAAAGGCGTGATGATCAGCCAATGCCCCTCAAGACGGCTAGGAGTGAGCTTATGCGCTGCTGCCAGCGCCGCAAGCCCAAGCAGAGCCCAAACCCACCAACGCGGCCGCCATACCGCGCGCTTCAGCATCAGAGCCTTGAGGACTCCTGCGCCTTGACATCAATGCTGGGGGTCCACCGCCGCTCGCGCAGGACCGCCACCATGCAGCCGATGACAATACCAACCAAAAAACCGATGAAACCAAACTTCTCGACTGTAGACTTCCGGTCGCTAGTGGCGCTCGTAGCGCCGGCAAGGAGAGAGACGAGCCCGCTGCGTGGCGCCTGGCTCGTGACAGCAGCAGTATATGCAGCGGCAATAGCTTTGAGCCTAGCCTCGGCAGTGTCTCTTGCTGCCTTGTCGGAGGCAAATACACTCGAGCGTGGCCGCGTAGACGAGCCGTGACTCCGCGTGGAGGATTCAAGTTCTGCAAGCTTTGCTACTGCCTGCTCCAGCGCGAGCGATGCACCGCTGTATTCGTGCAGCAGCGATGCAGCCTCGGGGTTGGCGCTGTTGGTGGTGCTCTCGTATACGATAATCGCGTTTGCGGTGACGTTTGCCAGCTGGACGGCATCGCCCCCCGTTGGACCGGTCGCTATCACCCGGAACGTTGGGCTCTGAGGGATCGGCTCGGCGGAAAGTCTTTCGATCGCCGCAGCGGGCGCAAGCTTGAGCTTTTGCTGCACCGTAGCGAGCACAGGTTCCGCGCCGATCGAACGGCTGAAGGCGGTGGCAAGCGCACCGGCAGATGCTACGTAGTTGTAGAATCCCGGCGAGTTAGGGTTGACTTGGCCCACTTGCAGAGTCGCCGATGCGGTGTAGGTTCTCTGGCGCGACAGCCCGTAGGCTGTGCCGATCAATGCAAGCGCGACAGCGACCAGACAGACAAGCAGCTTGTTGCGTCCGATCGCGGCTACGATGAAGCCGCTGGGTGGCTCGAAGACCCCGTGTACCGACTGATCCGACTCATCTAGCGATGGCGGCAGTGAGTCTTCGGTCTTGGGCGAGGCGAGCGTTGGCATTGGTTCTACTCCGTCAAAACGGTGGGATCGCCCTCAAACTTTCATCGAGGATGTGAGGACGGCCGATCGTGCCACTGGCCGCAAGAACGCACCACCCTTCGCACGTTGCTGGGTGCCCGTGGCCACGATAGACCAGCCTACAACCGAGAGCAAGCGCAGACCGACAGGCAAGCGAGGAAGCTATCGCTCCGGCTTTGCCTGTTCGGCACGCTCAGCTTCCTTGCGGTGCCGATCTGGGGCTCGTCTCGACGATCGTGACTTCCCGCCTGTATGGCGTGCGGATCATCGGCATGTTTGCTCTCATCACGGTCCCGGTGGGCAATACTTTTCGTCCTCTCTAGCGTCAAAGAGCAACAGGCTCTTATTAGGGAGATTACGGGCCTGCCTCCACGCCACCCGCGCGTCACGCAGCTCTTTGCCGCAGTCTTTACGTTCTCGTCGGTGCTGACCTTGGTGTGGCAGCGCTCGATGCCGTGGTCTGCTGGTTTGTCTTTCGCGGCCCGCTCAACGCCCCCGAGCTGACTCGCTCCCGCGTTCAGTGAGCGTCGCCGGGCTCGCAACCATAGGCAAACACCGGCTGGAATATCGACTCGATCCTCTCGGCGTTCGTGGCCGGCCGCCAAATCTTCTGGGTGCGCCTGCACGAAGTACTCAGCTTCATGCTGATCGCGATGGTCATGGGGCTTCGCCTGGCGGTCGGTCTGGGGGCTTGTGATCGCCACGATTGGCGGATCTCTGACATCGCTTGTCCACCGCATGATTGTGGTGAGGCCGTTTGTCCGAAGACATCTTAGCTGGAGTGAATATCGAGCTGGGTTACACGTCCTGCCGGACCTGTTGCGGTTCGGCTTAAGGCCACTCCTGGACAGATCGCCCAGGGCATCAGCTCACAGATCGGTGTCTGGGCCCTGGGCATCGTGGCGCCGGTGGCCGTGGTTGGCGCGTACAGCCGCGCTCAGACCATCCCGCAGCGGCTCCAGTACGCGAGCATGCGTGTCACGGAAGTCCTCTACCCGACTCTTGTCGGGCGGCATACCAAAGGCGACGGCCACGGCTTTGACCGTGCCCTGATCGACTCGATCCGCTACGAAATGATCGGAATGCTGCTCATCGCTGCGGCGATCGGTGGCGCAGCCCATTCGGTCCTCAGGGCTCTTTGGACCGGGCTTCAGCTACGCAACACCGGCACTGGCGATATTGATACTGTTTCCCGTACTGGCCTCGGTGACCGTCACCCAGACCCAGGCGCTCTGGGCAACGAACAGACCCGGACGAACCAGCGTAATCGCCATCACGCGTCTCGTCTTCACGATTGGCCTTGCTGGTGGCTCTTACGCCAAGTATCGGCATTGTCGGCCCCGCGATCGCGCTTCTCGCCGGCTACCTGATCGTCATCGTCCTTAACGGAATCGCGCTGCGTTCCTTCTTGACACGGCCCCTGCGCGCAACGTGGCCACTGCGCGAGCGGCTCGCCCTTGTGGTCGCCTATGGTGCTGGATTTGCCGCGGCACACATGACCGAACAGGCTATTCGCTCAATCCCCGGGCTACTCCTCAGCCTGCTGGCAGGCACCGTTGCCTTCGCCGCGGCGTTCTGTGTGCTCGATGGGATCAATGTTCGTGATAGACGCCGTTTGATCGAGATGATCGGCCAAGCGCGTTCCTGGCAAGAGCAGCGAGCCGTCTCCTGACTGCGATGTTAGATACCTCGACGCTGTCTAGTTACGCAGTCATCAGCCCGGTCAAGGATGAGGCATCGACATTTCGAGCGCACGGCGCAAGCCCTGCTCTCACAGACACAGCCGAGCCGCTGCAATGGATTGTCGTGGACGACGGCTCGACCGACGGTACATTCGACATTGCGTCTCGTATGCCGCCGAACATGACTGGATATCGGTTGTGCGTTCGCGAGCGTCCGGACGCCGTGAACGAGGTGCTCCGATCGTGCGTGCGTTCAACCAGGGACTCAAGTCTTTGAACATCCGCCCGATTTCGTGGTAAGCTCGACGGCGATCTATTCTTCCCCCCGCATTACTTCGCCTGGGTGGCCGCCGCATTCGACGTCGACCCGAGTTCCGGAGTGGTCGGTGGGATCGTGTTCATCAACCAAGACGGCAAATGGGTCTATGATCAGGTCAGCCGCCGGACGGTGCATGGTGCGATCAAGGCCTACAGATATGACTGTCTAGACGACATCGGCGGTCTGCACGAGTCGATGGGCTGGGATGGAATCGACGAGTTTGGTGCGCGAGCACGAGGCTGGAATGTCCACGTGCTCTCCGAGCTCAGCGTGCTGCACTACAAGACACGCGGATCGGCACAGCATTGGTTTCGTGCCCGCTGGGAGGAGGGGAGAGGCGCCCACTACATGGGCTACCGCATCGGAGCCCTGGCGCGTAGGGCCGGCTACCGGATGCTCGTAGAGCATCCGCCGATCCTGGGGGGTATTGTCCTAGCGGCCGGGTTCTGCTGGTATGGTCTGACCGGGGTGCCGCAGGCTGAGCCACGTGCGCGCGAGCAGCTGCGAGCGGAGCAGCGAGGCATCCTGCTCCGGCACCTTGGCTCCGGCCGTAGTGCACAATCTCTCCTCCCGGATGGTGGCCCTGCTTACTGGCTGACTGGCGCTGAGCCTTTACTGCCGGACAATTGTCCAGCAGCGAGTTCCGAGACTCCTCCTGAATAGAGAAAAAGCCACTGGCGCCAGTGCGAGTAACGCACGACATCCGCATGCGGCGGAGCAACTCCACGATTCTTTATTTCTGCGCCTTGGGTTTTTTGGCACGTCGAGCCACGCGGTTCGACGCTGGCGTATCTGCTGGGCTTTGACTCTGAGCCACTCTCGCCTCTCGCGCTATCCCAGCCTCTATGGCTGCTTGCAGGTCAAAGTCGTCCCATTCACGGGCCGTCATTTCCACCGGGCCAAAGATCCCTGGCGTCATGTAGTCACCGTCGGGCATCACGAACTCAGCGGCGATCTGCACCTTTACTAGATTGTAACTATTTAGGTCCTGCTGGTTTCGTTCGTCAGGGGTGAGCGCAGGTTCGGGTGTGGGGTGTGCAGCGTGGGGAGGTTGTTGTGGGGAGGATTCCGCCTGGTTGCAGGGAATCTTGCGGGCATGGCCGATGCAGGGCAGCTCAGTCGTGAGGAGCTTGAAGCCCGGATCACCGATCAGGATGCGGTGATCGCGGCGCTGCGGGGGCAGAGCGTCGAGCAGCAGGCGATGATCGCCGAGTTGAGGGCCGAGATCGTCGAGTTGCGGGGCAGGCTGGATGAGAACTCTAGGAACTCGAGCAAGCCGCCGTCCTCCGATGGTTACTCAAAACCGTCGCCGAAGAAGCGCAGCCTGCGGGAGCGCTCGGGGCGCAAACCGGGCGGCCAGCATGGTCATGAGGGTGCCCACTTGGAGCGGGTGGAGGTCCCCGACCGTGTGATTATCCATGAGCCCGACGTTTGCGAGGACTGCGGGCGCGATTTGGCTGACGGGGAAGAGCTTGAGGGCGGGGAGTCTCGTCAGGTTTTCGATATCCCCGAGAAGCTCGCGCTGGAAGTGATAGAGCATCTCGCGAAAGCCCGGCGCTGCAATGCTTGTGGGCTCGTGAATGAGGGTCGTTTCCCCGGCGGCGTGGCCGCTGACACACAGTACGGGGCCAACCTGCACGCCTTCGGTGTCTACCTCATCGTCTTCCAGCACATCCCCTATGAGCGCGCCCGCAACCTGATCTGCGACCTGATCGGCCCGCAGGTCTCCACAGCCACGTTGAAGGCCTGGGTGGACAAGGCCGCGCAGGGCCTGACCGATTTCGATGAGCAGTTGCGAGCACTGCTCGGTGATCAGCCGGTAGCCCACTTCGACGAGACGGGCCTGCGCATCGCAGAGCGCCTTTCCTGGGTGCACTGTGCCTCCACGCAGACGTTGACGCGCTACACGGTCCACGCCAAGCGCGGAGGGCAGGCGATGGATGACGCCGGCGTGCTGCCCGGCTTCACCGGCGTGGCCGTGCACGACGGCTTCTCCCCATATCGCGCCTACACCGACGCGGCCCACGCGCTCTGCGGCGCTCACCACCTCAGGGAGCTGATCGCCGCCACCGAAGCAGGGCAGCTCTGGGCCTCGGGCATGAGTTGTTTTCTGCTGGACACCAAGGATCTGGTCGATCAGGCCAAGACGGCCGGCCGCCAGGCGCTGGACGCCCCGGCCCTGGCAGAACTTCACCGCAACTACCGCGACCTGATCGCCTCGGGCTACGAGCAGAACCCCGGTCTGGCACAGAACGCCGGGAAGCGGATCAAGCGCTCAAAGGCGCAGAACCTGCTGCTGCGCCTGGATCGGTGCGAGCGCGAAGTGACCCTCTTCGCCCACGACTTCGCCGTTCCCTTCTCGAACAACCTCTGCGAGTCCGACCTTCGCATGGTCAAGCTGCAACAGAAGATATCCGGGTGCTTCCGCACGATGGACGGCGCCGAACGCTACCTGACAGTGCGCTCCACATCTCCACCGCCAAAAAGCAAGGCCAGCGCCCACTACAAGCACTCGCCCAACTCGCGGCCGGACAACCATGGCTGCCGGCATCCGCGCCGGGCTGACCCAATCCGGCCGGGCCAGCAGGACGTGAATAGTTACACTAGATTCGTCATGGACATCAAGATTCCCATCCATCAGCCCCGCGACTTTTTTTAGGAGGATACGCACCGCATTGAGATTGAAAATTATCGCTTCGGCTTGGACAAGTGTGAATCCATATTCGCCTTTCACAGGCGTCGTCGTCGCAACAGCGGCAAAGGTGGCCGCACGGGCGGTAGGCGCTACGCCGTAAAACCCCAGCTTTGGTCTGTGTAGAATCTGAGTTCCCTCCCACTGAATTTACCATATATCAACGGTTCCGTAGTTCCCGAGTTGGCTATATAGAGGGTGTTCGACTCAGTCTCCGCTTCGCCCGCCTTGAATCCTATAAAAACATTCCCGCTGCCTTCGCAAATATATCCTGCCTGGTTGCCTATGGCCACGTTTTCGCTGCCGGTTCCTTCAAGTTTGCCTTTATTTGTATTAGCCATTGCACCGTGACCTACGGCTGTATTGGAAGTCCCGCTCAGAATTTCACCGAGACATGCGTACCCGACAGCAACGTTCTTACTTGCGTTTGCGTTTACCAGGGCTTCGTATCCAAACGCTACGTTCTGTTCTCCAGTTATGTTTTTGTAACTATTTAGGTCCCGCTGGTCCTGCTCGTCAAGGGTGAGCGCGGATTCGGGTGCGGGTGCGTAGTCCGGGAGGGGGTCGGTGTGGGCAGGAGTCGGCTTGGTTGCAGGGAATCTTGCGGGCATGGCCGATGCAGGGCAGTGTGCACGGCAGCTCATCCGCGAGGAGCTTGAAGCCCGGATCGCCGAGCAGGACGCGGTGATCGCCCGGCAGGACGCGGTGATCGCTGAGATGAGGGCACAGGTCGCCGAGTTGCAGGCCAAGCTGGATCAGAACTCAAGGAACTCGAGCAAGCCGCCGTCCTCGGACGGTTACTCGAAGCCTTCGCCGAAGAAGCGCGGCCTGCGGGAGCGCTCGGGGCGCAAACCGGGCGGCCAGGAGGGTCATGCGGGCGCGCACTTGGAGCGCGTGGAGGTTCCCGATCGTCAGATTCCCCACGAGCCTGATCTCTGTGATGGGTGCGGGCGCGATCTGGCTGACGGGGAGGAGCTTGCGGGCGGGGAGTCTCGTCAGGTGTTCGACATTCCCGAGAAGCTCGCGCTGGAAGTGATCGAGCACGTCTCAAAGCGCAGGCGCTGTGGGCATTGCGGGCGCGTGAATGAGGGGTGCTTCCCCGAGGACGTTCTCGCTCCCGCCGGTTATGGGTGCAACCTGCGCGCGTTCGGGGTCTATCTCATCGTCTTTCAGCACATCCCCTACGATCGTGCTCACAGGCTGATCTGTGATCTCACTGGGGCGGAGATCTCGACCGCCACGCTGTGCTCGTGGGTACAGAAGGCCGCTGCGGGTCTCACCGATTTCGATGAGCAGTTGCGCAGCCCGCTTGCAGATCAGCCGGTCGCGCACTACGACGAGACCGGGTTGCGGATCGCTGAGCGGCTGCGCTGGGCGCACGCGACCTCCACCGAGATGCTCACGCGCTACACCATCCATGAGAAGCGAGGCACCGAGGCGATGGATGACGCCGGCGTGCTCCCCGGCTTCCGTGGGGTCGCCGTGCACGACGGCTTCACGCCCTACCGCACCTACACCAAGGCGACCCACGCTCTCTGCGGCGCTCACCACCTCAGGGAGCTGGTCGCTGCGCATGAGGCCGGCCAGGCGTGGGCCTCGGGCATGGGCTGCCTGCTGCTGGACACCAAGGAGATGGTCGATGACGCCAAGACAGCCGGCCGCAAACGGCTGCCCGAGAGCGCGCTTTTAGAACTTCACCGAAGCTACCGCGCCGTGATCGCTCAGGGCTTTACGGAGAACCCCGGCCTGGCCGAGCACGCCGGTGAACGGATCAAGCGCTCCAAGGCGCAGAACCTGTTGCTGCGCCTGGATCGGTGTGAGCGCGAAGCGACCCTCTTCGCCCACGACTTCTCCGTACCCTTCACGAACAACATCTGTGAGGCGGATCTTCGCATGGTCAAGCTCCAGCAGAAGATCTCCGGGTGCTTTCGCACGATGGAGGGCGCGCAACGCTACCTGACGGTCCGCTCCTACATCTCCACCGCCAGAAAGCAGGACCAGGACACCCTCGGCGTGCTCAGCGCACTGGCGCGGGGCACACCCTGGCTGCCGGCCACCGGGGAAACCTGAAGCCGCGCCGTCCACCACGGCGGCAATAATCGCGGGGCATGAGCAAGCGCTCCCCTCGCAACAGATCCGGGCGCCAGTTGCCATCGCCCGCGGGCGTCAGCTCCCCGCCGCCGCGCGATGATCCACAGCAGACGCTAGCCCGGCCCGAGCAGCTGCTGCTCGACCAGATCGCGGCCGGAGCGCTCGATGAGCACCTGACAGCGCTTGCCGACGCGACCCACGCGCGTCTTGACCTGCTGGAGACAGTCAACTCCGCCAAGGCGCTGGCGATGCTCTCCCTCGGCGACCGCGTCCGCTTTACCGAGCGCACCAAACCCCAATATCTGCGCGGCGTGCACGGCGTCGTGATCGAGCTTGATGAGCACACCGCCACCGTCTGCGTGCACCAGCCCGTCGGCCGGTTCCAAAGCGGCGAGATCCGCCAATGCCCACCACTACTTTTGGAGCGCCTGCACCCAGCCGCCTGATTCTTTGAGCGCAGACCGATGAGCCCAGCCCACCAAACCGACCCAGAGCTTGACGCCCTGATCGAGGAGATCACCGTCGACTGCTACGACGAGGACGAGCAGCTGATGGGATTCGAAAACGCCTTCTACGACGCAAACTTCCCATGCCCAGGCACCATCGTCGGCGAGACCGTCGAGGTGCTCTCTGTCACCACCACAGGCAACCGCCGCGAGCTAATCGCCACCTGCCAACGCAACGACAAACACTACGAGGTAGCCCTACTCGACATCCACATCGACACCGACCCAGTCACCTCACGCCTCCTCGCAGCCTACAAACGCTGGATCGGCACCTGAATAGTTACATGTTTTTTTGTAAACAAGCCCCTCCAACTGCCGTGTTACCAACTCCAGTCGTATTGCTTATCATAGCTACGGTACCAATGGCAACGTTTTGCGTTCCTGTCGTATTTTCTTGCAATGCGAGGCTCCCTACCGCAGTGTTTTTAGAGGCTTCCTCATATTAACCCTATAGAGCTTTATCACCTACCGCGACGTTTTGATTGCCGGCGGTATTGGCCGCTAAGGCTGAGGTACCGACCGCCGTATTTTCTCTTCCACTGGTATTTGCCGTAAGTGCTAGGTGCCGCGACAGGCCACATTTCCAGCGCCTATTTCATTATTTTCATAGCCTCGAAAACATTGCAATCTTCTCAGAAGCCTTTATCTTATTTTCAAGCGCCTTAGTTCCGATAGCCACATTTTGTTTCCCGGTAGTTAAGAGCCGGAGCGAACTCCCAAGAGCGACCGTTACTGCGTCATTCAGAGACGATATAATTCTACCAGTGACGTCCCGAGTTCGGTAACCACTTTCGATCAGCTTGCCTTCGCTATCAAGTTCCGCTATGCCTTCAACTTTCCAGTTTTGACAACATGATTCCTTCCACGATCGACATGTGTTCTTCCTCGGTTCGCGAGCTACGTCATTTGTGATACAGTTGCCGACTTTGCTGCGACGATAATCGCGTTTCCTCTGGAAGTCAAGGGCAGTCGGCAAATGTTGTAGTAATCGCTAATCTGGCGCCGAGGCGACATACCGCGCACCAGCACGCTGTGCGAGAGGCTGGTCTGCTCGCTGTCAGCGAGATATCTGTCACGTCTTGCTGTGCAGTTCCATCTTTAGCAGCTCCAGCTGGTTCCAGGGAAATGCGGGCCAGAGCTGGTTGAGGGTTTTCCTTCGGAGTTCGCGTCAGGACGGCGTACGGGTTGGTCCCATCGGCGTCGGATCCTGTGCAAAGAACGTTCGATACCAGAGGCGCCGCTGCCGTCGGTGATGAAGATGCCGTAACGCTGTGCGGCTTCGGCGAGCATCGTCGTCAAATATCGCCGGAGATGCAACGCCGCAAGGTCGAGACTTCGGGTCCAGTTGGATGAGCCCCCTCCGGTAGCGAGAGCCGATTCATGGACTTGGCCGTCGGTGCGCTGGGCCGGCGATCGCGGAGGCGCTGACAGATCGTTCTGGATTCGCATCTCCAGCAGCATGGTCCATCTTGCCCTTTTCGAGATCTTCGAGAGAGAGCAGTCCGCCGACCGAGTGACAGAGAAAGGCTGACATTTCCCACCAGGGCCGGGCTCCTGGCCATGCTTCCGACATGTCGACGCCGGGATCAGACGATACGCTCTGCGTCGCGCCCTCCCAGTTGGCTTGCCAGCCATCGAGACCATGCATGAGGTCCGTGGAAATTCCCACGATCGATGGGTGCTTGGCTCCCAGACGACAAGAAGCTGCCATCGCTGCCGAGCTGCCGGCTGTGCCGTGGGCGGCAGCAGAACAGTGCTCCACGCCGAGGAGAGCGCCGCTTCCGGAGTATGATCCATCGCTGAACCCACTCAGGTCGCTGTCCCTCAACGATCGTCTTGACCGGAACGCCGGACTTTGGTGGTCTTGATCAGGGTCCATCACCAGGCCTGCTCCTCAGCGGCTACTTCCTCCACGGAGGGCGTCCACGATCACAGCCAGAACCCGATCCGTGGTGCATCGGTGGGACAGCGGTTCATTCCAGAAGCTAGTGGACGCGAAAAAGCGGAAAGGGGTAGCGACCGGTTCGCTCGGCGGTGTCGGTTCGCTAATCGGTGTCGGTTCGGGTTCACTCAGGGGAGTAGGGGCGACCGGTTCGCTTAGGGGACCGTGTTCGACCGGCTTGGTCGGCTCACCTGAGCCCGATCCAGACGGGGATTCCGGGGTTTCTTCCGATCCGACCGGTTCGGACGCTTCTGCTTCGGGCGCCGAACCGGTGCTCGCGGGCGCTTCGGCACCCGGAGATGTAAGGACTGGTACGGAAGTTGACAATCTCGAGCCAGACCCCCTGTGGGAAGCGCTCGGCTTGGTCGGGTACTCCTTGACTTCTTGACCGCACACGATCTGGCGACCTTGTGACGTTTGTTACCACGAACTGCAACAATGACGACGCACCTGCTCCGCTGTCTCGATGCGCGTGCAGGGCGATTGTCCGCGCATGCGATGGTGCCGCGGCCCGAGAAGGACGGGTGCCTGCCGCGAGCGCGACCGCACTCAACAGCACGATGCTGACGACGAGCAGGCAGATTCTCAACCACCGCCAGGCGGTGAGCACGCAACATGAGCAGTGTCCTTTCCGTCCTCGGCGGACCACCGCAGATCTCTCTGCCGCGATGGACCCTCGGAGAAGTTGGCTAGGGTTATGGGAGCCTTATCGGACTACCCACCGCCAACATGGCGCATCACGGCACGCTTTGGACGTTTGTCCGTCCTCTGGCCCAAACCGGGTAGTTCTACCGGCATTCGCCGATGAACCCTCGGCATACTGCTTATGACCTGACCCGCTTCACCCCGACGTCCGATCAGGCGACATTGGAGCGTCCAGCTCGAGGCGACATTGGAGCGTCCAGCTCGGCCTATGCCGAAATCAACGTCAACAGAACTCCACTGGATCGATAAGCAAAGCAACCGGACCGCCCCATCCTTGGAGCGGCCCGGTCTGATACTGCTTGCTATCTGTAACTGCCTACGGAAAGCCCCGCTACGGAGGCTTTCGTAGAGACCTGACTAGTAGGCGACTTCAGCAGCGCCTTTTTCTGCGAGGGCCAGCACTTCCGGCGGCAGCTTTTCGAAGTCGTGCTTCCTGATCAGCACACCTCCGCCTTCTTTGTTCTGGTTGAGCACGAACCGCAGATAGCGTTCCGCGGTCCCGGCCTCTTTCTTGCTCGTTCCAGTATATGGTTTGTATTCCCTGAACGCGAGGTCGTAGGTCAGCCCACACAGCGAATAGTTTTCCTCGTTGAGCCTCGACTGCGCTTTGTTCCACAGTTCCCGCGTGCTTGCCGGCGGGAATTCCGTTACGCCGTCGGTGTACACCGTGTTCGCGCAGTTCGCGTTGGCGACTGTGGCGTTGTCGTCGTTTGAGGACGGGTCGGCGTACGTGATCGTGCCTTCGGTTTTATTCTTGAGCTCGACCCAGAATTTCCCGGTTTTTGCACCGCCGGTACCCGGTGAGGGGCTGAACGATCCGCTGGCACGAGTTTCGGCGAGACCTTCGTAGCCGATGCTGCTGAAGTTTCGGCGACTTCCGCCACGACACCAGGTCCAGTAGCAACCTTAGCGTGCACGACGTCGAGCTTGGCAGCGGCCACCGCTGGTTTTCGCAACCTTCGGCGACTTCGCTCCACGTCTTTTCTTCTTCCGGCTTTGCTTCCGAGCAGGTCGCCGTGCCGTCGATTTCGGTCGGGTACGCTTCTGCCTCAAACGGTGCTTTGTTGGTTGCGTTTAGATAGCTCTTGAAGATATGCGTCGTGCCCGAGTGGTCGCGGCGAACAACACGAGTGATTCCTTCAGCCGCATTGCACGTTTTGCCGCTTTCCGCCGAGAGTTTATCGCCTTCTTCTTTGATTTCGCTCCATTTGTTGATCGTTCCGCGATAAATACCCTCGAGCGTGGCGTCCTTGAGCACCAGACGACCCGGGGCCGGCGTGCTCGTGGCTTTACAGCCTTCGGCAGATGAACGATGACAGCAACCGCGGCCTGCAAGACCGGAATCGTCTCGACCGACCTTTCTTCGGCGCCTGTGGCGTGCCCTTCAATTTCCGATTTCTGCGTCGCGTTGGGCGCTTCGTCGGTGCCTACGAACCCGTTTTCTTTGTAGTTAGAGTGGCACCTTCGGCTCCGAAGGCCTTCAGTCCGGCACCGCTGCCGGTCAGTGATCACAGGACCGTTGGTTTCCCTCCCGATCCCTGGCTCCCGCTGCACGCGTATGTGTTGAGCGATTTGTTGAATTTCTACCTCCAACAATTCCTGTGCGATGTGCTGTAGGGATGAGCCCTGCGCTTCGATATTCGTGCCCGAGCACGGCACGGCTTTTGTGCCCGTGGCGCTTGCGGCACCCGGCGCCGCAAGAGCGACCAGCGCGGCCGCCGCGAGAATAGACGCCGGCAAGAACCGGCGTTCGGATAGCGATTTCATTACGTGACTACCTCCTGGTAGTGTTTACACGTTGCATTGCATTACGGGCGCTGCGTAGTCGACTATGGGCGTCAATGCCCGACCGACTTCGGAGACCCAAGGTCCCGCGACTACATCCTTATCGGAGCGAAGGGCAACGAGGTTACGATCCTGTGCCCCCCGGACGAGCTTCACTACTCGTTTACATCTCCGTCTTTGCTCTGCCTTCACCCATGGTATGAAAAAAGGACGAGCGAGTAGGCCTGGGGGGGGTGTGCAGGCTGTGATCACCTTTACTATTTGTTTACATGACACTGCCATTGCATTGCATATCGCCTGGTAGTCAGATCGGAGCTAGTGACGGTGCGAAGGCTTTGCGCCCCGCAGCGTCACGATTGTCTGGGCAATGTGCATGGCGCCCGCCGGGTCATGTGCCAGGACTATAGCCCGTACGCGCAACACATGTGAGTGCGTCAGCAGCTTCCGCGCCTGCGCCGACAGATGCAGCGTGATCTCCTTGACCTGCCCACCTGCGACCGCAAATGAGCCGACCGCGAGGGTCAAGACCACCTTCTTCGTCTTCCTCTTTGGCTCGTCTGACGCGCCTATATCCACGGCGCGCAAGCGTATGGAGCGTCACGGTACCCGAGCAACCTGTCTCTCCACTCGGACACGCGACCCTGACTGTAAACGCCCCCGAAGAGCTCGCCGTGAGAGATGTACTTGCGAGAGTCGCATCCGGATCGTGGGTTGCCTGCACGCTGACTCCGCCGCCGGTCTGAACGCTGCTGGCAGTCTGACCGCTGCTGGCAGTACCACCGCCCTCCGCGTGTTTCTGACCGCCGCCGGCGTCCCCACCACCACCGGTTTCTTCTTTGTGTTCTTCTTGAGCCGTCTGCACCAGCACTTCATGCGATTCTTCGGTCATGCGCCCGAGCTTGTCGGTGACGGCCAGCGTAACGGTATATCTCCCGGGTTGCTGATATATGTGGCTTTCACTAAACGCCGCGGCAGATGTCTTTACCAACGATTGCCGAGCTGCCGTCTCCGAACTTCCATACATATTTGAAGGGCAACGCACCGTTACCGTTCGGGTCAGAGACATGGGCTTTAAACGTTGCGCTCTCATTCAGTAACGGCCAACGTGGGATAGTTAAACCGAGCGATCGGTTCCAGTGCGTTGCCGTTGACAACCAAGGTCGTCATCTCTTCGAGCCTCGGTTCCGCGAGATCGTCAGTGTGGATGACCTCAGTCACCTTGTATTCCCCGCCGATGCCAAAGGTATGTTCCACTTTTGTTGTCTGGTATTCCTCTCCGCTCAGAGGAGTCGTTTCCGCTTCGTGTGTTGTGAGGTTTTCAAATCGCCATTCGACGTTCAGCGCGTTGGCCTGGCCGACTTCTGAGGACAGCGTTACCGACTTGCCCACACTGACCGCGCCTTCGGCCGTAACGCCTTCCACCGTCACGCTCGGCGTAGTGGCACTCGCGGACGGGCACCCCGAGCCTCCGGGCCCGAACCCGGTCACATGCGGGTCGGCTTCAACTGTGAGTTCTTCACCAAATGGGGGCGGGTCAGGGTCGAACACGAATACGTCTCCTTTGGTGGCTCCCGCGATCGACGGTTCGCCTTCTATCGCGAGGGCGCACTTACCTTTAGCCGATGCCGGGGTCTGACCACCTGTCCATCCGAGCTCGGAGAGCGTAGCTCCACCTTCATGTTCAATGTACTTGAACTCCAGCACCCCTCTCGAGGTCCCCGTGGCTTCGCCCAGTTTGATACGCCCGTACGCATAGAGAGTGGCTTCCCCGTCAGGGGCGCCCTGTTCGTGTACGAACGAGAGACCACCGCCTCTACGCAGCGAAGCCAGCTGGAGGACGTTGTCAAGAGAACCTATCTTGAAGAATAGCTTAGGAGGCCCTACTCCAAATTCTGTTTCGCTTTTCGTACCTACCATCGTCGGAATTTCCCAGATTCGATCATACGTCTCTACATACACTCTGCCCGCCTGCGACACCACCGGCGAGGCGGGTGCTTCTCCGGGCGATTCTTCTTCTTCTTCCAGTCCTTCGCAGACTGGCGGCTTCCCCGGTTCTTCTTCACCGAAGCCAAAGCAGTCAGTGGTATCCACATAGCGACCTGCGAGTTCGCCGTTGGGTCTGACTCGCTGCAGAGCCGCGCGCAGGATCGGTTCGACCTCTTCTCCCTTGTCAAGTTTTTCCTGATCGTCCTGCTGTCCCAGGATGATCACATCATGGGTGCTCGGATCGACCGCGATCCCTCTGGGTGCCAGCAACATCTGGCGCACTTCTTTCGCTGTGTCGGATTGCGCGTGCAGCTCCGCCGGACCCGCGAGCACACCCGCTACGCCATTTTCTTCTTTCGTTTCTGGAGCCGGTGCAAGCGTTTCCGTCGAGAAAGCGTATAGGGTTGCGGCAGCGGTTGTGCCCGGGTCGAATTTATTGGCGTAGCTGCGTTTGGCCACCGCCAACACGTAGATGCGCTTCAAGACGGGATCTACGGCGATGCCCTCAAGACCGGTTGAATTTGCGGAGGGAATCGATCTTGAGGCCAGGAATTCATCTCCTTCGAGCTTGCCTTCGCCGTTGACCTTGGGTCTTATCTTCTGGATTCGATATTCTTTTCCTGAGTCTGCTTCGCCAGCGACAAACAGGCTGGTATGCCCGGCAACGCTTTCGTCTTCGGCGTCCACCCCAAAGGCGTGAATGCTTTCGGGTACGATGAATTCGCCAGGACCTTCGCCCTTGCGTCCGAATCGGCCCAGTTCGCCGTAGCTTTCGGCGCTTGCGTT
Source organism: uncultured Solirubrobacterales bacterium (assembly GCA_963736555.1). GTDB lineage: Bacteria > Actinomycetota > Thermoleophilia > Solirubrobacterales > Solirubrobacteraceae > Palsa-744. The sequence continues at coordinate 149,084 of CAVTPC010000006.1, read as the reverse complement.
AGCGCTCACAGTGCTAAGCATCAGCAGAACCCCCGCGAACGCGAGCGTCAGAAAGCTAATGGCGTGTGCGCGCAGGATCATCGTCGGTCTCGGATCTGATCAAGACTCGCCAATCCCCGGCCCGATCATGTTGCCAGGCTGTGAACGGCCCGCGAAGACCGGGGCGGCCGGGGACGGTCCCCGAGTCCACCCGCCCACCGGATCGCGGGCCCGTATGCCACGGACGGGGGCGTATGTGCTCACCGGCCCTGAGCGAGCCTCTTGGTCCCGGCCACGATGCGTTCAACCGCCTCTGTGTCCACAGGCGCCGTTCCGGTCTCATCGCAACGCGGCGGCTTCTTGCGCTGCGCGCTCGGGACGCTGATGCCGAGCCCTCGATAAGACGCACGTACTACATCGCCTCTGAAGCCGCGGACATGTCTGCCGATGAGCAGGACCACGACCTCCGAGGGCGACGGAAAACCGACGACCATCCGCCAGTCGCGCATTAGATGCAACGAACAGAACCGATCCGCCAGCTCGCCGGAGAGCCGGTAGTCGGCGGCTGCGCATCCCTCACGCTCAAGCGCCTCTTCCTTGGCCCCCACGACACGCTTGATGTCCGCGCGCAGCTTGCGGTAATCCTGCTCGCCGATCGGCGTCCGCCAGACCTCAAACGGGCGGCCGACCGGACTGACGGGCGCTCACTGTCCGCCGGCGCGCTCACCACGCTTCATCTGCCCGACGGACTCGCGGAAGCGATTGTCCCGCTCGCAGCTCTTCCCACTCCAAGCGGCTCACGACGGCAGCCATCAGTTCGCGATCCTTGCCCGCCTCGCGCAACTCACGCACGATCTCACGCGTCCGGGCGAGACTCTCCAGCCCGACCCGCTGGGGCGAGCCCCCGAAATCCTCCAGAATGCCAGCCCGCACCCAATCGCGAACCGTAGGGTTCGAAACACCAAGCACCCGCTCGGCGTACCGCAGGGTTACGGGATCGCCGGCGCGGACCACTCTCCACGCGAAGTCCTCGAGCTCCGCAGCGGTCTCTGAGTCTCCACGGCCCGCGGCGCGACTGGCCAGCCTCCGGGTCTCGTCGAAGATCAGCAACGTCCTGTCGGCCTCCAGGTACTCGCGCTTGCGGCCGCGCAACCCATGAGCACCAGCCTCGGGGGCACCCAGTAGCGCATCATCGAGCGCAAGATAGGTATGACCGGCAGCACTTCTCACGAACTCACCCTAGCACATAGCTTTACGGTTTGGGGCGTTTTTCTAAAGCCATATGCCCGCCATCCGGCACATATCACGATCACCGCGGCCCTCGGGACGACATCCGTCGCTGTGCGCGCATCGTCGAGAGCGTCGCCGGCGCCACGCGCACAGCGCGCCGACCTCGCCGTGGGCGCCGGCGGACCGTCGAAGCTCCCGCGAAGGCCGCGAGCAGCACGATCCCGAGGACGTACACGGGGGAGGGCTCGTGTTCGGGGGCGCGGTAGGCCAGCGCCTGGTTTGAGACCGACTCCGTGGCGCTCTCCTCCTCCTCTTCGTGTTCGGCCATCTCGACGGGCGAGGTGACGGCCGAGGTACCACTCGGGGGAGTGGGACGCGCGGGTGTGGGGACGGGCGGAGGTACGAACGCAAGCACGGGCGTGGCCGGCGCCGGCAGCAGGACGAACGGCGGCGCGGGAGGAATGGGTGGGCGAGCCGGTGAGGCGAGAGGCACCGCAACGACAGGCGCTGGGGGAACCGGCACGAGCGGCGGAGATGATGCCGGAGCGGGCCCTGCCGGCGCGGGCGCGGGTGCAGGCGGAGGAACAGGGGCCACAGAACTCTGGCTGGCAGCGGCCCGCTGTTTCAGTGGCACGGTGCCGCATGGCTGACGCACGCTGCCGGCCTGAACCGTCACAGGCAGCGAGGAGGAAAGGCCGCCGGCGTCGATCGTCACAATCGTTGTCCCCGCGTTGTAGGCGCAAAACAGGCCCGACTCTGAATCGGGGATCGGTTCTTCTATTCCTTTTGGTCCGGGTCCAAGCAAAGGCACCTTGCCTTCGGGGGAGACAGCGAGGTTCGGCTTCACGAACTCACCGATTTCCGGGTTCGACGAGCTAAAAGTGTATTCGGGGAAAATGCCACTCGCGCACGCCGGGCCCACACAGTTAGAAGGTATCGGGATGTACAAGCCAGTCTGGGAGGGATTCCCCGAGGGTGGCTGGGAGTTTCCGCCTGCGCGCGGGCGGCGGGCCAGCGCATCAAACAGCGCAGCCTCACTGCGGCGCAGGAGGATCCCATCTTTGGCTTCCAGCGCGAGTTCTTCTATGTTGGGGATCAGGCGAGCGGTGACTTGTGCGACGTTGGTCGCTTCATTGTACGTCGCAAATTCGATTTGTCCCAGTAGGAAACCACTCGCGCCGTGGAAGTCCTCGTGCGCTTCGTTGGCGATGTTGACGTAACCCAGCGTGCCCGAGCCGAATGTGGGAATCGATTTGCCGCCTACTTCCAGCGGCTTCTTTACGTTTTCTTCAGGCGAGTCATAGAAATAGGCCGAGGCTCCACCACCAACGAGCACCTGGGCAACATTCCCTGCCTCCACATCGCCAGCGGCGATCTGAGCGTTCAGATCAGTGTTGCCGACGACGATCGCTGGAGTTTTGTCCGCCTTGGCGCTCGCAAGTTGGCCTGCCAACCATTCGATTTGCTTGGCGTCCACGCCATAGCTGTCATCCAGCACGATCACTCGCACTGAGCCGCCCGAACCTTCGGAGAGGAACGAGTAGTAAGCTGTCTGGCAGCCAACCGTCTCGTCGCATCCCTGTTCGGCGCTATCTCCGGCAGACAGGGTGGCCTGTGGGAATCCGGCGAACGTCTGCTCGAATGTGGCCTCGGTCCCTTGACTAAAGGGGCGGCCGTCGAGTTCATCTGGAGAGATCGCCGCATAGGCGGGGAGCGGGCTGGAGCCGAGGATCTGGGCGTAGCGCCCAAGCTCACGCGCGTAGGGAATCGGTACGGTCGCGGGCCCTTCGGTTTCGCCGGCAGTAACGCGCGGGGCCGTGTACAGGAACGCACGCACGCCAGCGATCTCCCCGGCGCGGCGAAGAGCCGACGATAGCCATGCGTCGGGTCCGATCCTTGCGTTGGCGAGATCGGCACACGGAGCCTCGCACTGAGCGTCGCCGCCGATCGCAAACGTGGCGTCGTCGGAGTTGACCGGCACGGTCGAGGCACCTACTCCCAGCGGCGCGACACCTTCTTCGGCGGGGTAGCGCTCGATGTCGGCCGTATTGATCCCTTTTTCAGCGGCGCCGCCGAACCCGCCGATCGCCCACCCCTGCGAGCCGGTCGGATCGATCAGCACCGCGTAGATCGGGTCTGGCTCGTAGACTTTATCTTCGAATTTGTAACTACCGGGTTGCGTCTTGTTTTCACTGTCCAGTTCGTGCTCCTCATCACTCCAGCCGTTTGCGGTCTGGCGCAGCACATCGCCGCCGCTCGGCCCGTATGGGGCGATGAGATCTGGTGGGAATCCGGGTGGTGCCGGAGTCACGCTTTCCGCCCCAAAGCCGTTAGCGGGGCCGCCCGAGGCGATCGCACGCAGCGCGCCCCCTTCGCGAAAGAGCGCCAGCGATCCCGGAACGGTATGCAGAGGCGTGGCAACCAGCTGCCACGAGCTCCCGGCCGCTTGGTGCTCATACACGTGTGCAAATCCTCCTCCTGCTTCAGTCGCCACCGCGGCGCCCCCGTCAGGCAGCCCGGCGACTGTAGTTGGCACATCGGATCCTATTGCCGAGGCGACTTCCTGGTCTACCTGCCAGCCCGAGCCGCTGTTGACAAGTAGCCCACCTTCGTATTGGTTGATTTGAGGATTTCGGAGCTTGCGGTAAACTACGATCACTTCCGAGCCAGCAAACGCGACTGATGTGAAGCTGGCGCCGCGCGCCTGCGGCGGGATCGCTTCTTCAGGTTCCTGAGTCCAGGTCTTGCCGTAGCGAAGCAGTACGCCGTCTTCTTTCATACCGTTTTCTTTGTTGGCGACGCTCGATGATCCCACGGCGTATCCCTGCGCCGGATTGGTGGGGTTGAAGGCGATTCCGAGCAGGTTGCCACGGAAGTTCAGAGGCGTCGCTGGATCGCGTTCCCACAGACCCGTTTCTCCTCGCCATAGCCATATCTGACCTTCGTCGCGCACTTCTTCGACCCCGACCGCGTAGGCACGCTCCGGCGTGGGCCAAGCAACCGCCCGCAATCGAGGCGTTTCGATGTGCCCCCCGACTCCGAACAGGCTTTCGGGCAGCCACCCCTCACCTGACTTGTAACGTGCGACCTGCCCAAGGCTCCCGACCGCAAGCGCTTCGCTCGAGAGTGAGCCGATGGGCACACCAGGCTGCGGTGCGATCGCCACTAGGGGATGGCTGAAGGGCACAGGCCACGGTGTGAGACGGCTTTTGACTGGAGTCTGAGTCAGGTGCACGGGGAGTGAGGAGGCCCCCAGCCAGCCCTCGCGGGGGCTGGAGAAGGCCGCTCCATATGTGCTACCTGGGTCGGAGGGCGCTTCCCCGCCTCCGAGTGCCAACACTTCCTTGAATTCGTCGCCTTCCAAGCGCAGGCTCACCCCATCCGGGAGTCCAGTGATGACGCGTTCACCAAACGGGGCCGAAGGGTTGGCCCATGCGATGCTGCGCGAGGGTCCGATGGGCAGCGCTTCGGGCAGTTCGTGCTGGCAGAGCGACGTTCCGGGGGGAGTGCCCCCCGGAAGCTTGCACCAAGAGGCGCTCACATGACCGCCGTCTTCGCCTTCGGGCTTGAAGAAGATCGTGCTCGATGCACGAGCATCGGAGCGTTCGCCGTCTATCCACACACCTTCGCCGGTGACCGTGAGCAGCTGGGACTCGACGGTCGGAGGCTCGCCGCCGTTACCGACAGTGAACGGCTCCGTGCCGCTCGGAAGGACCGGCACCGTCAGGGGATGGGCTTCTTCGTCTCCGGAGCCAGGTTCCAGTGCGACCGGCTTCCAGCTCCAACCTTCTTCGCCTTTGCTGGGCAAGCGGCGGAAGAGCGCCTCCGCGCCAGCTGGATAGGACGATTTCGAGGACAGTTGAGCGAGCAACCAAGCATTGGAGGGTGAGCTCGCGCCGATTGCCAGGACGCGAAAATCGGTCTTACTCTTTTCGGGTATCTCGATCGGCTCGCGCGTCCAGCGTTCGCCGTCCCAATGCAGTACTCCGCTTTCGACATCGTCCGTTTCAGTGACCGGAACCACCAGCGCTCCCGCCTTCCCAGCGCCTTCGTCCAGCGGTGCGATCAGGGGTGCTCGCCTTGCGCCGAACAAGCTTTCACCTTCCTTCAGTAGCGCCTCCGTACCTTCCGTTGACACAGGCGGTGTCTCCTGGAAAGCGTCACCTGGGTTGCGCACAAGCACGACCTGAGACGTGCCGCTCCCTTCGGTTGGTACGGTGCCCACCATCATGCCCGCGCCATCCGGTGTCATCTGGCTGGCCAGCGGGCTCGGACCGCTACTGAGAGTCTGAGGTCGATCCAGTCTGAAGCCCGTTAGCGGCTGGCCGGACGCGTCCGACAGTCCAGGGCCGAGCGTCCATCCTCCTCCCTGCGTGTAGCGCACGAGCACGGACGGAGCGCCCGCTTCCCCTTCTTCGCCCATCCCCCATGTCTCATCTGCTCCGGGGGCTGCCGCTTCGAGCGGGGTGGCGCCGATCATCGTGACGTTGCGAGCCGGGACCGAGTCGTCGGTCTGGGGTGTCGGTTCTTCAACGGGCGGTTGCGCGGCCGCACGCGGAGTCACACCGGGCCCGGGCAGCACATCCGCGAGCGTCAGCGCGCCCGCCAGTGCGAGCAGGCCTGCGAGCGTGAATATGCCCACAATGAATGTTCGCGCGGAGACCATGCCGGGGCGCTTGCAGAGGCGTCTCAAGGCCGCAATCCCAGTTCGGCGAAGGAGGGCACCTGGGGGAGCACGGTGAGTCCGGTCGAGACCGTGTTCGAGCTACCGCCACCGTGTTCCGGTCCACCCACAGGTTCGGAGGAGGTGACCGTCGGCAATGGCGCCAAGGGATGGGTCTGCAGCGAGAGCTTGGTTGGCCACTCGTGCAGGTTCAGGCGCAGCAGCAGCTTGCGGTCGCCCGCGGCCAGCGTGCGCATGGGAGTGCTCGCCACGAGCTTCTTGTGGCGCTCGGCCAGCAGGCGAACGCGCGCCTTGACCGCGAGATGGAAGCGCAGTTCGAGCGTCGCCTTATGGATCAGGCGGCTGTGTACCTCCGAGAGCAACGGCGCCTGGATCTTGGTTTCGATCGCCGGGACTTTCGTTTCGGCGAACGTGCCGCCGTAGTCGGGTGATTCTTCCATCAATCCCGAGTCGTCGGGGGGCGGAGCGTCGGGGACGACCTGCGGCAGACCCTGATCCGGCGGGCGGTAAGTGATGAGACTTGCGAAGGCTGGATCGGTATCCAGTCCCCCGGGGGTGGAGCTTCCCGGTGTACTCAGGTGAAAAAGCCAGCCCTGTGTAGTTGCCAGCCAGCATTCGTGGGCAGCGGGACAGGCGATCTCGGCGGCCGCGCCCTTGGGTCCTACGCCTTCGCTCTGTTCCTGCGCGGATGGCAGTTCCTCTGTTTCGGACACGTCCCCTTCGGCGGAGACGCGTGCAACGAGCGCCTTGGCGGTGGGGCTGGGACTTTCCGCATCAGCCTGCGAGTCAAGCGCCAGCCAGGCGCTATCCGTGCCCGGTTCGGCGGCGATCCCGTTGACGACGTCTTCAGAAAAGGGGTTTTCGCCTGGCGTGTCAGAGCCCAGTACCTGACTCCAGCCATTTTCCGCGGTGTAACGCACAACCGTTACCTCCGCTGGCGCCGATCCTGCTGGTGTTTCCTGCTGGGGTCCGGCGGCGCCCCATAGAGCCCCTTCGCCGGCCGCGAGATGTAGGAAATCAAGAGCTGTGGGGAACCCGCCATGTTCGTACAGGGGCAGGCCACCTTCGACTTCGAACGTGGGCATGGTCCCTTCCGGGTTGATGATGTGTAGCGGGGAGGGCTGCTGCGCTTCCGGATTGGGCTGCAGCAGCCGGTCGGCAGGCGACAGCCGAACGCTCTCGTACAAGCTACCTTCGAACAGTCGCATATCTTGCACCGCATGACCGGCTTGGAGATAAGGTTCGGTGCTCAACGTGCCACCGTTCCAGTGCAGCTGGAAGGCGCCCGCAGGCAGCGGTTCGCGCAGCGGTTCCCAGCAAACCAGCAATCGGAGGGGTCGATGCAACCGGCGGCGTGCATCGGCAGATACGAGTTCGCTTCGAACGCCGGGGAGGCGTAGGAGCCCACAATCTGACCGCCTGAGAAGTGGCACAGGGTGTCGTCTTCAAGCGGTGGCAGTTCCCCAACTTGTTGGCGGACTGACCTGGTCGCCCGTCGGAGACCGTCCAGAATTCGTCGGGACCCGCCCAGGCGATGCGCCCGTCAGTGGCCCCGCATTCGGTCGCGAGCTCGTGCCATGAGACGCCGTTATAGAACCACAGCCCCGCTGGGATCGTGGGCGGATTGCCTGCTGTTATCAAGAGGCCGCGGTTAGGCGCCCAAAACTCGATGTCGCCGATCCGGCCCAGGCCGATGGGAGTTCGGGGATTTTCCCCGGACACGCGAGGGCGGCAGCGAGGGCTGTTCCAGCCGCCACGTGGCGCCGCGGCTTCGCCTTCGACCCCTGGGCACCAGCGCGTACGGCGAACTCGCCAAATGTGAAGATGAGAGAAAAAATGAGGGTGAGCACCAAGATCACGGGCGCGGGCAGAGTCCAAGGGGTCCGTGAGGTCATGAGTGTCTGTCCACCTTGGACGAGCGCTTGCGTAGCCTTGGACCGAACCCTGGAGTGTCTCACCTTGCGCAGGAATGTCACGGGGATGCTCTCGCGCAGCGTGGCATGCCCGGGGGCGGTGAACGTGAGCGTGACCGTCGCCGACAGGCCGTCGCGCTCACTCGCCAGCGCGGCATAGCGCGAGGCGAGCGTGAGCGTGAGCGTGATCAGCCCGACGCTCCTCGCGTCCGCGGTTAGAGTCGCGACCGTGCGCGTAGCGACGGTCTTGACGGACTGCTTTCTTGCCTGCTCTCGCGCACGCGAGACAGAGGCGTGGCCTGCGACGACGCGTTTCATGCGTCGAGGTGACAATGACCGGCTCTGCGCGCCGGCGCGCGCGATTCCGGCACCGGGCGCCTCGAGGTAGATCAACACGGTTCCGTTCGCCTGTGACAGCGCAGTCGCGCCGAGAGCCCATCCGGGTGCAAGCGGGGGTTCGGTCGCTGGCGACGCGTAGTTCGGAGTGGGCGTCGAACCGAAGACTAACCGTTCGACTACGAACGCATCACCGCCGTCGAAGATACCGACCGCTTTCCAGGGGTGGAGTGTTGCCGTCGCCGTAAACGAGGTTGGACGCCGTGGAGGAGAAGGCCAGGATGTCACCATTGTCGGAGAACGATGGCGACAGCGCACCGTCACCGCTGGTTGTAAGGGTCGCGACCGGTGGGCACAGGGGCATGGGGGTGTTCGCCGGCGCCCCCTTCGATGCCCTGAGTCACTCGCGTAAGGGTGTCGTCAGCGAGGTCGATGTCGAATAGTTCGGTTATCCCGGCTTCTGGAGCCGGCGGACTAACGTATGCGGGTGATCCCAGCGGGAACTCGGTGCGCTCGGTTGTGAACGCGACCTGGCTGCCGTCCGGGGAGATCCCGAAGTCGACGATCGGCGCGTTGGTCGGCCTGTCCTCCTTGTCGCCGCTGGCGAGCTCGGTGAGCGGGGTCAGCGCCTGGACGCGGGTGATCCCTTCATCATGTTCGCCACATAGAGATCGCTGGCCTGACCGGCAGTGCCATTCCCGAAGTCTTCACCGAGCGAGACGAGCGGCGCCTGGGAGATGAACGCGACCGTGTAGCCGTCTGCGCTCAGACGCGGCACGAAGTCACCGGGTTCGGTCCGTCACCTGCCCAGATTCCAGAAGGTATGGGACCTTCGGGCGTCGCAAACGGGCCTTGACAGGGATCAGACAGCGACGCACTGGCCGGCAGGATGGTCTCGCCGCTGGCCAGGCACGCCGGGTTGGCCGGATCCGAGCCCCCCGTAACCCGCTCGTGTCGGCGTTTCCGAGCCGGGCACGATGCGCCGCCACAGCGGCTCTGTGTACCACGGGCGCCGCGTTCTCCAGCAGCATCGGCGCCTGCTCGCCGATGTCGTCGCCCATCCAGGCGACGGTCGAGCCGTCGGCGCTGATCGAGGCGCCGAGCGGAGGTGTTGCCCATATTCCCCATACGCCGGAGGTGAACCGAAGGAAGGAGCCTTGCCTCCCAACCCCGTGTAAACCGCGCCATAGCTCGATTCGCCTTCCTGCGCTGACACAGGTTCAGCCGAAGTACCCATACGCACGCTGACGAGTCGTGTTTGTGCGTCGTCAAGTTGCGAACCGCCACCTGCAGCGCAGGGGTGTTGGTTTCGGCCGGGTTGATCAGGTTTGATACTGCGGTCGTGACGAACGCGACCTCACTGCCCATTTGCGCTTATCGCCGAGCGCCCGACCGCGACCGCACCGTAGCGCTGTTCTTCCTGCGCTGGGTTGGAGGGGTATTCGTAGGTGAGACCCTTGGTCGGACCGTCGACCGCCGAGACGAGGATGTACTCGGGTTCGCCGGCGGTGCAGGTTCCATGTCCCGAACGTTCAGACGATTGGGGCCTCTGGCGTGTCGTCTTCCGGCGTCGAGAGTTCGGTGCTGGTGAAGCTGACATAGCGCCCGTCTCGCTGATCGAGGGCAGCTCGGCGTCACCTCCAGCCACCTGTTCGACTGCACCGTTAGCAAGATCGCGTCCGCCACACTCCGGTGACGCCGCCGAACGAGCCGTCGAACGCGACGTACTGCCCGTTGCCCGAGATCGCCGGGTCGTGAGCGTATTCGACCTGCTATTATGTGGGGAACCAGATACGGCACTCTCGGAAGCCAGCGAGATCGGCCCGAACACGTCGGCACCAGCCGGAGCGGAGATCGCTAGCAACGTCATTGCCGGCGCAACGCAGCCCAGCAGTGCGAGCGAGCCGCCTCATCGCACACTCACCAGCCGGCTGACGACGCCGGTGTTGCCGAGCTTGTCACGGACGTGGACGACGACCCGATATACCCCTCTGCGAGCGTAGCGGTGACTGAAACGAGTATGACCGCGAGCGCTGTGGCCGTCACCGAAGCTTACGGTCACGTCGTGGGTGTCGACCCCCGTGTAGGGTCGTGGATACGCACGCTGACCCCGTAGCCGCCATGCGCGCGCGAGATCTTGACCACCGGAGCGGACCCGTCGATCAGCAGGGCAGAGGGCGCGGAGAGTGCCGACTGACCCTGGATGTCGGTCACCAGCAGCTGCACGCTGTGGCGCCCGGAGCCTAGCCCGAGCGGGTCCAGAAGCAGGCTGGAGCGCACCCGCGGGCGTGGCCTGGCGGCGGCCGTCGAGCACGACCGTGTAGCCCAGCGGACCGTCGGCGCTGACCGCAGATTGCCAGGTGACCATCGCCTGGGAGGGCTTGACCAAGCCCTTAGGAACGCTGAAGACCAATTCGGTCGGCGGCGCGGTGACCTGGGCGGCCACGATCGCGGCGTTGCCGAACGGACCCTGGCGGAAGGCGATCAGCCCATCGCCGAGACCCGAGCGTCCCGACCGCGAGTTCGCCGACTTCCCCGCCCGCGCCGCCGCTGACCAGGCCCGTCTGCACCGCCCCGCCGGGAAAGTCCTCGCGCACCGCGACCGCCGGATCGCCCTGCGCGTTCGGCGCTCGGCCACGCCGAGACGCCGCCGCCCTGCGGGTTCATGACGCTCGCGGAGATCGGTTTCGGCAGCCGGCGAACGGCGGCCCCAGCGACAGCGCCGCCGTCAGCCCTTTGTCGTCGCCCTCGATCACGCGCGGGGTGCCGTTGGAGTCATACAGCAGGCGCAGGTCTTCCTTTTCGTCGATGTCGATGCTCGGCGGACCGATCGAGGCCGACTGGCCCCCGGACACCGCGTTGTCGGCGATGCTCGCGCCCTCGAACTCGGCGCCGCTGGTGGATTCGCCGTTGGGCAGGATGTTCAGAAATATCCGCGGCCCCGGCAGCGGCGATCCCGGACCGGCGTCCTGGCGGTAGGCGACGTCGGCCTGCCCCAGCCAGGAGACGGCCACGCTCGGCGCGTCGGCGTCTTGGTCGATCGGATGCGCCGTTGAACGTTTCGGCGCTGACCGGCATCACGTAGTCGAGCGTCTAGCCGAACAGTCGCCTGGCCCAGATGCGCGCCACGCCGTTGATTTCGGGCTCCTGCCAGACGACCACCCCGTTGCCGGTCGGGCCGATCGCGATCTGCGGCGCGTTGGCTTCGGTCGGCGGGCGCATCGAGACGCCCGGGTCGCGGTTGATCGCCCCCAGGTTCGACCAGCGCTGGCCGTCGAAGTGCGCGACTCGCACCTGCTCGACGACATCGCCGGGGCGCAGCAGCGGGATCCGTCGGCGCCGTTCGTTTCGACGACCCGGTAGACGACGTCGGCCTGGCCGGTCGAGCTCAGCGCCAGGTCGGGGCTCGTGCCGGTCGCCTTCTCCGATGTCCGGGTCGACGATGATCGCCGGGCCGAAGTGCTGCTGCCGGGGCCGAGCTCCGAGGCCAGCAGCTCGTACACGGGCTTTTCGTCGCGCGTGGCAAACGGCGTCGCCCACACGACGATCAGCTCTCCCCCGTTTGCCGCCCCGATGCGCGGCCAGCTGGCCGCGTAGGGCTCTTCCGGTGTCCACCTGGATCGGCGCCAGCCAGTGCCCTTCCGCGTAGCGCGACACGAACACGTGCGGCACCCCGTCACGCGCTTGAGATAGCACCAGCCCCCGGTCCCGTCTTCGGCCATCGCGACACCGCCGAACCCGACGATGTCCTCGCTCGGCCCGTCGATCGTGGTGGCCGGCAGGATCACCGCGCCGCGCCGGCTGGACATGAGCCACAAGGACGAGCCGCACGCGAGAGCGAGCAGGGGCACGCGCACGCGCCACCGGCGCGCCCGCAGAACGTGAGTCGGCCCGGCTGCGACGCTCATCGATCGAGGGCCAAGATAACCGCCGCAACACCACTCGGAGCCAATCAGAGGCCCGGTTTCACAGAAAGATCACGAGTTGGTTACAGGACGCTCGGCCAGCACCCCGGGGCCCGTGTCGCGGAGCAGGGACGCTCCCGCCCCAACCCGACCCGGCCAATCACCGCGCCGCGAGGATGCGACCCATCCCACAACCCGACCCGGTCATGGCCAGGCCCTCAAAGCCAGTAGCGCAGGCTCTGTCGGCGTCGTCTCGGGGTGCTCGCCCAGCAGCCGGTCGAGCGCGGTGACCATACGCCCGATGGTTCCCGGGCTTGCGCGGGGGTAGCGGCTGGGGTCAGCAAGCACGAGACCGTGATGGGCCTGGCCGCGCTGATCGTAATCGTCGGCGATGACGCTCAGATCGGCGATGTCCTCCGTGACGACCGCGCGCTGCTCGGTCTGGGCCAGCGCGAACAGGTCCGTGTCCGCGAGCGCGCGCAGCTCGGCGCGCTCGACCACCGCGTTGACATCGTGTCCGCGAGCACGGAGCTGCTCGGCGATCACGTGCGTGTACATCTCGTCGAGCATGAGCTTCACGGCTCAGGCGAGCGCTGCTTGCGTACGCTTCCACGCGGCGTATTGCCGCTCGGTCTCTTCGCGGTTGAAGGCGATCCGCGCGTCCACCTCCTCGGGAAGTCGCCGTAGTAGCGCAGGGCCACGTTGACCTGTGCGTGTGACAGGTTGCCCCACTCGGCGGCGCCCGCGATCGCCCGCTCGCCGCCGGACCCAAATTCCTTGAAGACTTTCACGACCTGCCACACATCCGGACCGAAGGCGAGCGCCGCGCGGCGTCCGGTCGGGCCGTCCTTGAACACGATCCCGGGGTGGTCCTCCATGCGCAGTCCCTCGTCGATCAGCCGCTCGGCCGTGCGCGACTTGGCCTCGCCGCGGCGCCGTGCGCCCACGTCCAGACGATCGAGCGTCTGCGGGCTCATGCGGATGGAGAACGGCTTCTGGGTGCTCTGCCGACTCATGTAGTTGCCTGTAGTCTAGCGCACTACACCGATGGCCGGGGCGCTGCTCGTTGTGACGCCAGACTGCACCGGTGATGCGGATTGGCTGGTCCTTGACTAGCTCCCCTCACGCAGCCCTGCCGTCGGCCGTGACGCCCACGTCGATATCTCCGTAGCTGGCCTCGTGCGCGTCCACCGAGGTGCCCGGGAGCCGGGCGGAGTAGATCGAGCGCGCGCGCAAGCAGCCGCGATACGACGGTCGCCTCCACGACCGCGAGCAGCATCGGGACCATCAGACCGTCGACCTTGTGGGTCAGCTCGAGCAGCAGCACGACCGCCGCGAGCGGAGCCTGCATGCTGGCGGCGAGAACGGCGGCGCCGCCGATGACCGCATAGCTCCCCAGCGGCGTACCCGGCCAGATCTGCAACCAGCCATCGCCCAAGCACGCCGCCGAGCACCACGCCGAGCGTCAGCGTCGGAGTGAACAGTCCCCCGGGCGCGCCGCTGCCCAGGCACCCGGCCGTCGCGAGCGGCTTCAGCACGATCAGCACGGCCATCACGCCGACCGCGAGGCGGCCCACGAGCGCGAGCTGCACGACGCCTTTGCCGTTGCCGAGGACCTGCGGATAGGCGATCGCGACCACCCCCAGCGCGGTGAACACCGCGATCGGCGCGGCGACCCTGCGCCAGCCGGCCGGACGCAGCTCGTGCGCGCTTGAGATCAGGCGGATGTACACCACCGAGACGAGCCCCGCGATCGGGCCGACGAGCAGCGCCCAGAAGATCTGCGAGGCGTGCGCGTCGTAGGTGGGGACGAGGTAGGTCGGTCGCGAACCGAGCGCCACCCACGCGACCGCTGTGGCGATCAGGCTCGTCGCCAGGGCCGGCAGCACGAGCGGCAGGCTGAGCGTGCCGAGCAGCACCTCCAGCGCGAACAGCGCGCCGCCCAGCGGCACGTTGTATACCGCCGCCATCCCGGCGCCCGCCCCCGAGGCCACGAGCAGCCGGCGCTGCCAGACCGGCAGCCGCGCCCAGTCGCTCAGCCAGGACGCGACCGCCGCCCCGACCTGCTGCGGCGCGGCCTCGCGGCCGAGCGAGGCGCCGAGACCGACGATCACGATCGACTCGACCGCGCGCGCGAAGCTGCCCAGCAGCGGCATCCGCCCCGCACGCTGCCACAGCGCCTCCGAGACCTCTCCCCCGCCAAGCCGCGCAAGCCCGATCGCGCCGACCCCCGCGATCACGCCGCCGCAGGCCAGCACGAGCACCCTGCGGGCATCCGAGCTGCGTTCGGCGCCTTCCAGGAAATGACCCGTCTCGTACGACCACGCCAGATGCTGAACGGCGCGCAGCAGCTCGATCAGCGCCGCGCCGCCCACCCCGGCCGCCACGCCGATCACCACCACCAGCATCCAGAAGCGCGGGCTGTAGCTCGCCACGATTCCGCGGCCGGGAACATTGGGCTGAGCAGATACCGACGCCATCTCCGCGCAGTCTGACTCATCGCACATCGCGCTGGAAACGATCCGCCCGACATGCGCTCCCGTTCGGCAAGCGCCTCATGGCGATTCCGATCCCCGCCTGTGGGAGCTGCAAGACCTCACCGTCACACGTCCCGGTCAGACGCAGACGTCAGGCTATACCGCGACTCCCTGGGGTCGCGGGACATCGGGCCGGCGGCCGGCATGCTCGACGGCGGCGTGTGCGCGCCCTGGCGACGATCCAGGCGAGGAACGACATATCGCCATGATGCTCGTACTCGCCGATCGCGTGGGCAAGCTGGGCGAACACCTCGCGCGTCACCTCCTCGGCCTCGCGCCGATCGGCCACGATGTTGCACACGCGCTCATGGACGTCGTCCGCGTAGCGCGCGTACAGGAACCCCAGTGCCTCGCGATCGCCGGCTCGGGCATGATCGATGGCGCGCGACACGGTGACGGTGGTGCTCATCATCTGACTCCTTGTTGGTCGCCTCCATACGACCCTCCCCTCCCAACACCCGTCAAGCTACCTGTCGCACAGGCGGATCTCGTTGGCAACTTGTGACAAATCCGGCCGCGGATTCCCTGACGAATGACCGCCGCGAGCTGAAGCGCGCCGCAGGGCGAGGCCGAACCGCTCAGGATTCGGATTTGTTCACGGCGCCGGGGGTCTTGTTGTAGGCGCAGCGGAAGTTCTGCGGTGTCGATCACCGGCTCGGAGCCGGCGAAGCCGCCCTTGGTTGCCGTTGCTGTAGACGGTCACGTACTGCAGCGATTCGGGCAGCGGGTTGGCGGGCAGCGGGATCGGGTTGGCCTGGCCCTGGCGGGGATCGCCGGTCGCGCCTTCGCTGACGCCCTCAAAGCCGGCGGCCGCGAGCCCGCTTCGGTCGTGACCAGCGTCGAGCTCATCTCGCGTTCGTCTTTCAGGCCGCGGGTCGGGTCCTAGTCGATCGTCGCGGTCAGCTGCGAGTCGTGGATCGTGGACTCGAGCTTGACGCGTTCGCCGCCGCGCCGAGCAGTTCGGCGGCCGAGGGCAGCCAGCCGCCTTCTTCCTCGCACTTCTTGCTGGCCCAGATGAAGTTGTTCTTGCCGACGTCCGCGTTGGTCAGCGGATAGGGCGCCGTTTCCATGCACCAGCTGCCGCAGGCCGCACGCGTGTCGGGCGGGCAGGTCCCTTCCAGCTGGGCGGCGGTCTTGCCGCCGACCGCGCTCGGCGTCTTCACCGTCGGGATCGCCGAGGCCGGGAATTTTCGGTTCTTGCCGAGCACCAGGATGCCGCCGGCGTGCGGCTTTGAGCTGATCCGGATGGCCGTCGATCGCGGCTGACCACCGCGTGGCGGGCGGCGTCGGCCAGCCCGGTCGTGGAAAGCACGAGCGCGACCAGCGCGACGACCATCGCCGGCGAGGGCACTCGCGGCCTCATGAGGTCTGCTTGGGGTCGCGGCGGGCGGGCGGGGTGCGGCGGACGTCGTGCAGGTCCTCGAGCGTCACCTCCTGGACCGTGGACAGCACCGCGTCGAGGGCCATCCCCGAGAGCGTCTCGTGCTCGAGCAGCGCCGCGGCGGTCTCCTCGACGGTGCTCCAGTTGCGATCGAGGATCGCGGCGGCGCGCGCCTCGGCGTCGCCGACCAGCCGCTCGACCTCGTTGTCGATCAGGTTCAGCGTCTCCGGCCCGACCGAGCCGAGATCCTGCAGCGAGGCGCCGAGGAACACCTCGCCGCTCTTCTCGCCGATCGTCACGAGGCCCAGCGCCTCGGACATGCCGAACGAGGTGACCATGCTGCGCGCCAGCGCGGTCGCGGCGTGCAGGTCGTCGTTGACGCTCGTCGAGGTGTGCCCGAACGCGATCCGCTCGCCCGCCAGGCCCGCGGTGATCACGATCAGCTGGCTCTGCAGGTCGGGCTTGGTCATGATCGTCTGGTCGCGGTCGGAGAGCATGTGCGCGGCGGTGCCGAGCTGGCGCCCGCGCGCGACGATCGACAGCTTGCGCGTCGAGGCGGTGTGCCCCAGCGCGTCGGTCACGACCGCGTGCGAGGACTCGTGGATCGCGATCAGCCAGCGCTCCTGCTCGGTCAGGATGTGGTGCTTGGCCGGACCGGCGACGACACGGTCGATCGCCTCGTCGAGCGTCGCCGCGTCGATCAGCCCGCGCCCGTCGCGCACGCTCAGCAGCGCGGCCTCGTTGATCACGTTCGCCAGCTCGGCGCCGCTGAAGCCCGGCGTCTGGCGCGCCACCTCCTCGAGCGAGGCGTCCGGGGCGAGCGGGCGCTTGCCGCCGTGCAGCCGCAGGATCTCCAGGCGCCCGTGCACGTCGGGCACGTCGATCACGACCTGGCGGTCGAAGCGCCCCGGGCGCAGCAGCGCGGGGTCGAGGATGTCGGGACGGTTGGTCGCGCCCATCACGACGAGGCCGCCGTCGCCCGCGAAGCCGTCCATCTCGACGAGGATCTGGTTGAGCGTCTGCTCGCGCTCGTCGTTGCCCTGGCCGATGCCCGCGCCGCGCTTGCGCCCGGCGGCGTCGAGCTCGTCGATGAAGATGATCGCCGGCGACGCCTTGCGGGCCTTGCGGAACAGGTCGCGCACGCGCGCCGCTCCGACGCCGACGAGCGACTCGACGAAGTCCGAGCCCGACACGGAGAAGAAGGACGCGTCCGCTTCGCCGGCGACGGCCTTGGCGAGCAGCGTCTTGCCCGTGCCGGGCGGACCCACCAGCAGCACGCCCTTGGGGGCGGCCGCGCCGACGGCCAGGTACTTGCTCGGGTCGGCCAGATAGTCGCGGATCTCCTTGAGCTCGGCCAGCGCTTCGCCCGCACCCGCGACGTCGGCGAACGTGATCCTGTCGCTCGTGCCCTTGCCCTTCTTACGGCCCTTGCCCGTGAACTGCGAGAAGCCGGCGATACCCGCCCGCCGCGCCGCCTTCGCCGCCCAGGCGCATGAACAGCGAGAACAGGCACACCAGCAGCAGGATCGGGATCAGGAACTGGACGATGATCGTCTTCGTGCCCTTGCCCGACTGCTGATCGACCGCGACGTTCGCGCCGCTTTCGTCGAGTTCGCGCAGCAGTTGCTGGGTCAGCGCGCCCGAGGCGGGGTAGGAGGCCCACAGCAGCCGCGGCACGGGGACGGTGATGCCGGCGGCGGCCCCCCCGGTGGAGGTCCCGGTCCCGGAGTTTCCGGGGACGGAGATCGTGGCGCCGGTCCTGGTCGTGATCTCCACGCGGTTGTCGTGGTCGAGCACCAGCGCGTTTGCGATCTCGTGGCGTTTGGCCAGCTTCTGCACCGTGCTGAGCGGCGCCTGCGTGCCCGCGCTGCTCGGCTTGATGTCACCGAGCAGGGTCGCGAACGCGATCGCCAGCCCGATCGAGGCGAGCAGCAGAAACAGCGCGAGCGGATCGCGTAGCGCCACCCGGCGCGTGCTCTGCGCAAAATCGCCGAGGGTCACGAGCACCGGGTTGCGCCGGTGGGCCAGACCCGAGCGCACCGCCGGCGTATTCGCGGCCCGGCCGTTGGGCGAGGTGGGCTCCGGGGAGCCGTGCTCACCGGGGAGGCCGGGCTCGTGCGGGAAGTCGTCGTGTCCGTCGGGGTCGGGTAGGTCGTCTGGCATGTGCGGTGTGCGGTTATGGAAGTGGGGTAGTTATGGGGCCGAGCGGGTCGAGCTAGTGGACAGCTGGCGGAATTGTCGGAGTTGGCGGTGGGGTTTGAGCAGGTCGATCAGACCGCCGACACGGGCAGCTTAAAGACCGAGCCGCGCCAGCCTCACACGACGCGCGCGGAAAAGCAATGGCGTTCACAAAAACGACACATCGTGCAAACCGAGCGATCGACACGCTTGCGCTGGGGTAAGGTTCACCGCGCATACCGCATCGATCCACGCATCGAGTTGTTTCCACCCCCGGCGTCCCAGACGCCGAAGCCGTACTCAAGCCCGCAAGCGACAAAGGAGCAATAACGTGCGCGCACACCGAACCCTCGTCGTCTCCGTGATCCTCGCGCTGGTCCTCGCCGTGCCGGCCGGCGCGGCCGCCAAGCGCCTGATCATCGGCGGCTCGACCTCCGTGCTTCCCCTGATGCAGAAACTCGCCAGCCGCCTACCACCACGCCTACCCGAAGATCCCCGCCCCGCAGGTCAGCGGCGGGCAGTCGGACATCGGCATCAGCGGCGCCGCCAACGGCAGCCTCGACATCGGCGACTCCTCGCGCGACCCGATCGTCGGCGTCGACCCCTCCGGCCTCGTCTTCACCAAGATCGCGCGCGACGGCGTCTGCGTGATCACCAACGACCAGAACCCGATCTCCAACCTCTCCCAGCAGGAAGTCGAAGGCATCTTCACGGGCAAGATCCACGACTGGAGCGAAGTTCCCGGCGCCAAGGTATCGGGCCCGATCGACCTGTTCCAGCGCGACGGCGCCTCCGGTACCGAGGACGCCTTCCAGCACATCTTCCTCGGCGAATACCTGAAGATCTCACCGAGCGCGGTGGCCGAGGCCTCCAACGGTCTCGAGCAGCTGCACGTCGAAAAGGACGAACACGGCATCGGCTTCGTCTCCTTCGCCTACACCGCCGGCGTGAACCCCGTCGGCTATCAGGGCGTCGCCTGCAACCTGCGCAACGCCCGCTCCGGTCAGTACGAGGGCGTGCGTAACTTCTGGATGGTCACCAAAGGCGCCCCCAAAGGCGAAGCCGCCAAGTTCATCGACTGGGTGACGAGCGGCAACAAGACCGCCGAAAAGATCATCAACTCGAGCTGGATCGCAGTCCACTAGGCGCAGGATCCGATGTCATCCCGACCGCAAATCCGCCTTCGCGGGGCGGTCGGGATGACATCCCGGACCTGCTTGGCTGAAACGATGATTTGGGATCGAATTCGTTAGCGACCATGACCGCCGGGGCTGCACATCGCCCAGTTCGTGCACGCCTCGGCGGGGCCTTCGGAGGTCCTGGCAGGGGCGCGGCCGCCGATCGGCGCACCGAGCGCGTGCTTGGTGCGCTCGCCGCGTTGACGCTCGTACTGATCGCGGCGATGATCGTCACGGTCTTCATCAAGGCCTGGCCTTCGTTTCAGGCCAACGGCCTTGCGCTGGTTCGGCCCCGGTGGGAACGTGGACACCCAGCTGCGCGCGATGGACGAAGGCACGCGCGCTGCCCGGGCACTCGATCCTGTACCTGCGCGCCTGGCCGCTGATCTGGGGGACGATCGTCACGACTGTCCCGGCGGTGCTGATCGCGCTGGCGGTCTCCACGCTGGCGGCGATCTTCCTGACCGAGTTCGCCCCGGCGGCGGTTCGGCGTGTGCTCGAACCGGTCGTCAGGCTGCTCGCCGGCGTGCCCTCGGTCGTCTACGGCCTGGTCGGGATCCTCGCGCTTGCCCCGCTCATCAGCGACAACTTGATCGGCGAAGCACGCAAGAAGTCGGTCGCCTACGTGGTGCAGCTGGAAGGCGCCAACCTGATGCTCGCGATCGTGATCCTCGCGGTGATGGTCACGCCGATCATGATCGCGCTGATCGCCGGCGCGCTGGCCTCGGTGCCGCCGTCCTGGAAGGAGGGCTCGGCGGCGCTCGGCGTCAACCGCTGGCGCACGATCGTGCGCGTATCTCTGCGCACCGCCCGCCCGGCGATCGTCGCCGCGACCGTGCTCGCCACCGCCCGCGCGCTGGGCGAGGCGATCATGCTCTCGATGGTCTCGGGCTCTCGCGGATTCGCCGCCAACCCGCTCGACGGCCTGACTTTCCTGTTCGAGCCGGTCAGGCCGCTGGCGGCGACGATCGTGCAGGAATCGGCGGGACTGACGATCGGGCCGATGTCGCACACGCTGTATGCGATGGCCGCCGTGCTGCTGGTCTCGGCGGCGCTGCTCTCCTTCGCCGGCTGGGCCGCCAAGCAGCCCCTGAAGCGTTACGGGATCAGGGCATGAGCACGGCCACTCCGGAGCTGACATCGCCGCCCGCCGGTCTGCGCGTGGTGCGCCCGCCGCGCCAGAGCACCGCTTCCTGGCCGCTGCTCGACCGCGCCGGATATCTGCTCTGCTGGGCGACCGGCATCGCGCTGTGCCTGATCGCGGTCGGGATCGTCGTGTACATGTTCGTCCAGGGGATCTCCTACCTGCGCCCGAGCCTGCTGTTCCAGTCGCCGGCCCCCTCGTTGCAGCAGAGCAAGGCCGGCGGGTTTCTCGACCCGATCGAGGGCACGTTCATCCTCACCGCCGTGGGCATCGCGATCGCTGCGTCCGATCGGCGTGGCGCTGGCGGTGTGGCTGAGCGAGTACGGGCGGCCGGTCCGGTTGGCGCGCGCGGTGGAGTCGGCGGTCGAGATCATCGCCGGCACGCCCAGCGTCGTGCTGGCGATCTTCGGGCTGCTCGTGTTCAGCCAGAGCGTGCTCGGCTTCCTCTCCCAGGACACCGCCGGCGGGGCGGTCACCGGACAATCGTTCCTCGCCGCCGGCGCGATGATGGCGCTGCTCGCGCTGCCGCTGATCGTGGGCGCCACGCGCGAGGGGCTGGCCCAGGTTCCCGATCGCATGCGCGAGGCCTCACATGGGCTGGGCAAGACCCGCGCGACGACGATCCGCCACGTGCTGCTGCCCTCGGTCCGCCCGAACATCGCCGAAGGAGTCGTGCTCGGCATGGGCCGGATCATCGGCGACACCGCGATCGTGATCATCCTGCTCGGCGGAACGCTGAAAACCGAATCCCGAAAGTGGCACGCCGATCGTCGGGCTGCTGCGCGGCACCGGCTCGACGCTGACCAACTACGTCTACTACAACTCGCCCGCGGGCGAGGGCAACGCCCATCAGAAGGCCTACGCCGCCGCGTTCGTGCTGCTGATGATCGTGCTGGCGCTGAACTTCGCCGTGACCCGCATCAGCGGCAGGCGCAACCGAGCCGACCGGATCGGCGGCAGCTGGTGGCGTATCGCGGGAGAGCAGGGGCTGATCCGCAGATTGCGGCCCGCCCGGGAGCCCGGGTCATGACCGAGCGGGTGACGCCACCCCCCGTGCGGCGGATCGCCGTCGGGCGCGAGCCGCGAGTCCTCGCGCCCACGACAAGCCCCAACGGTGCAGGTGCGGCCCCGGCCCCGGCACACCCCTCGGCCTCCGCGCGCCTGCGCGCCGAGCGCCCCCCGGTCGGCGCCGTGCGCGAGCGGATGCAAGTGGAATCGGTGTGGCTGGCATACGGCGATAACTGGGTGGTGCGCGACGTCAGCCTGCCCGTGCGCCAGGGCGAGGTGCTCGCGCTGATCGGCGCCTCGGGCTCGGGCAAGACCACGCTGCTGCGCTCGTTGAACCGCCTCACCGAGATCACCGCGGGGGCGGCGCGCGCCGGGCAGATCACGCTCGACGGTCAGGAGATCCACGAGCTGGAGGTCAACGCACTGCGTCGGCGGGTGTCGATGGTCTTTCAGCAGCCGAACCCGTTCCCGATGAGCATCTTCGACAACGTCGCCTACGCGCTGGCCGAGCAGAGTCCTCCGCGCGGGCGCCGGCGGCGGCGCGGCGCCGAGCTCGAGCACGCGGTGAACGACGCGCTGCGCCGGGCTGGACTGTACGACGAGGTCGCCGGCGACCTCGGCCGTTCGGCGCTGAGGCTCTCGGGCGGTCAGCAGCAGCGGCTGTGCATCGCGCGCGCGCTCGCCGCCCAGCCCGAGGTGCTGCTGCTGGACGAGCCCTGCTCGGCGTTGGATCCGATCTCCACGGCGACGATCGAGGAGCTGATCGTTGGCCTGCGTTCAGACGTGGCGATCGTGATCGTCACGCACAACCTCCAGCAGGCGTTTCGCGTCGCCGACCACGTCGCGTTCATGCACCTGGGCGAGCTCGTCGAGTACGGGCCCGCCGAGCAGGTGTTCGACCGCCCGGCCCAGCAGCGCACGCGCGAGTACATCGGCGGAGCGTTCGGGTGAGGTGGGCGGCGCTCGTGCTGGCGGCGCTGGCGCTGAGCGGGTGCGAGACCACTCAGGAAGAGAGCGCCAAGCTCGAAAAGACGGCCAAGCACTTCGCGCTTGCCCACAAAGGCTTGACGATCGCGCGTGCGAGCACCCAGGTGCAGGTGCTGGGCGCCGGCGTGGTCCACAGCACCGAAGGCGCCGCGGCGGCGGTCACAGTCCGCAACTCCAGCTCGCACACGCTGGACGCGGTGCCGATCGCGATCACCGTCAAGAACGTGCACGGGCAGACGCTCTATCAGAACAACGCGCCCGGCCTGGAAGCGGGGCTCACGTCGATCTCATCGCTGCCGGCCCACGGCACGGTCACGTGGGTCGACGACCAGGTTCCAAGCTCCGGTCAGCCCGTGAGTGTGAGCGCGATCGTTGGCGAAACCCCAGCCGCGAGCGGTCCGGAACCGCGGATCGAAATCGTCGGCACACACCTGGCCGAAGCCTCCACGGGCGAAGTCGCGGGCACGGTCCACAACGGCTCGAGCGTCGCCCAGCAGAAGCTCGTCGTCTACGTGGTCGCGCGCCGCGCCGGCGCGATCGTGGCGGCAGGACGGGCGGTGCTGGCCGAAGTGGCGACGGGCGCGTCGGTCCCGTTCCAAGCGTTTCTCGTGGGCGCGCCGGCCGGGGCACGGTTGGAAGCGAGCGCTCCGGCCAGCACGTTTGGGTGAGGCTGCGAGGTGTCGTCGGGTCCTGCCGCGTCGACTAATCGCCCGACGAGCGATACAAAAAAGACGGCGGGCGAGAAGACGGTCCTCGATGACTGCTCCCCGCCCGCCATAGATTCACAGCCAGCCGGCCCGCCGGAGCTCAGCCGGCGGGGCTGACCGACTGGCTCAACGTCGGCGCTTGGACGCCTCCTTCAGCACCGCCGCCTTCGCACTGACGCCGGTGCCGGTGATCTGCACCTTGAGCCCCCGACGGCCGGCCTTGCTCACGAGCTTGCGGCCCTGGCCGGTCAGGCGCACGCGCAGCGTCACACGCTTGCCCGCTGCCATCGAGAAGCTGGCGACGCCGATCACGACGCTGCTCGCCTTGTGCTTGCCGTGCTTGGCGACCCGAGCGATGATTCTCATCACCCCCGAGCACGGCGCCACCCCGGGACAGCTGAGCGTGACCGACGCCACCGAGCCCTTGACTTTGACGCCGGCGAGCACGGCCAGAGGCACGGGGATCGTGACGGCGTTGCTCATCGCGGTTGCGGCCCCGGCGCCGTTGCCCGCCGTAACTGAGCACGTGATCGCGTGGCCCTTGTCGGCGGCCTGCAACACGTAGGCCGGCCCCGTCTGTCCGGAGATCACGCTGCCGCTGCGCAGCCACTGGTAGACGACGTAGGTCGGTTCATGCGACCAGGAGCCCTGCGAGCAGCTCAGCGCCTGGCCGACGGCCGGCGTTCCCGTCAGCGTCGGCGCGACCGTGCTGGCCGGCGTCGTCGGAAACGCTTCACGCAGGCTTTCGTTGATCCCGCCGGTGTTCGAGCCGGTCGTGACCGAGACCGATTCGCCTTTCTTGGCCGTTTGCTGCCCGTGGTAGTACTCGGTCACGTACACCTCGGGGCATTCTTCTTCGCCTTTCTTCGGGATCGAGCAGATATAGCCGTTGAATTCGACCCTGTACGACCCGCTTTCCAGGCCTGAGATCGTGTACTGGCCGCTCGTATTCGTATACGCACACCTTGTCCTGGAGAAGTATTCTGTTTCTTCGTATTTGATGGGTTTCAACGCGCAGACTTCGACCTTTGCAAGTCCGGGATGGGTGATCGAGGCGTTCGTCACGGTGCCGCTGATCTGCCCACCAACCTGCAGAGTCACATTGACTGTTTCCGGCGTGTTCGCCTTCACGTGCACACCGCTCACAGACTGGCCGATGACGTTGGCGTTCAGGACGCAGCGAACTTTTTCCCCCTGTTCTTCTTCGCACGAGTTGTCCTGGGGTGAGAAGCTGACGGTATAGGTGCCCGCGCCAAGACCAAAGATGGTGTATTCGCCATTCCCGTTTGTTTCGGTACATCCCTCAAAGTCTCCGAAGCTGGTATTAGCGCACGCCTGAATGCCACCCACACCCTGACCGTTGGACGTGACCCGCCCGGTGATCGAGCCGACGCCCGATTCCACCATTTCGGCGTCGATGTCTTCCACCGTGGTAGACGCCACGGAGATAGTTTGCGCTTCGAACAATGAGTTCCTGTCGAAGTAGTACTGGTCCCGGTAGCCGGTGGCGATGAAGCCGACCTTGTAGGAGCCTGCCGGCAGAGGGATGGTGTATTCACCAAGGCTGTTCGTAGTTGCGCATCCAACTCGCGCTTCAGTAGTGGCTTCATATGCGCAGGCTTCGGCGCTTGTGATTCCGGCGTGTGGGGCTTCGGCTTCAGTGACCTTGCCGCTGATCCCGCCCGTCAGAGCGCTGGCCGCTGCCGGCAGCACCATCGCGCAGAGGCCGAGCATGCCGGTGATGGCGACGGCGCGGACGAGCGCGCTCACGCGAGCGCCCATCGGCCGTCCGGTCCCGGACTCAGCGCAGTGCGCGTCCGTAAGACTCGTGTCCCCCCTGGGCACTTGCGGTGCACAGGAGCCTTGGTTGTGGTGGAGCATGTATGTACCTTTCTAGTCCTAGTCGTTGCTCGTCTTGGTGTGGTTCGCGATTTTCGCCGTCGATCCCTGCCTCAGCCTCCGTCCGTGATGTCCCCCTCCCGACATCTCTCTACCGCTCGGCAGGGCGCGTCGATGCGCCGCTCAGCCTACCCAAACTCAGCGGCGTCCGCGCTTGAGCGTGATCCCCTCGAGCACGTGCGCGACCGTCTCGCACGCGTCGACGGCGGCCTCCAGCGACTCGAAGATGTCCTTCCAGCGGATCACGACCATCGGGTCGATCCCGCCCGCGAACAGCGAGGTCACGGCGTCGCGCTGCAGACGATCGCCGTCGTTCTCCAAGCGGTGGATCTCGACCAGATGCGAACCCAGATCGCCGCCCCCGCCATGCAGGCAGCGCAGCGCCCCGCGGATCTCCCCACCGGCGGCGACGAGCACGTCGGCAAACTCTCCCGCCTGCTCCATCGGCGCTTCAACCCCGTACAGGTCGAGCTGGGCGGCGGCCTGCTCGATGTAGTCGACGACGTCGTCGAGCGCCGTCGCCAGCGTGTAGCCGTCACCGGCGGTGAATGGGGCCCGCCCGCCCCGCACCCGCCGGACGCCACCCATGCGATAGATGATGTCGTGGGTGATGCGATCGCCCTCGCGCTCACACGCGGCAAGGTCCTGGGCGAGCGTGGCGTGCTCGGGGAATGCGGCCAGCAGCTCGCGCAACAGCAGCGCCGAGCGCTCGACGTTGCCCCCGGCGTCCTCCAGCAGCGCTGCCAACGTCGCATCCACAGGACGTTTGAACAGGGTCATCCGCGAACCCCGGAACCGAGGGTCCGTGCCGGCATCGCGGCAGAGGCGATCGTGTCAGCTGGGCGCCGGAGCGAGCTCATCGACGGAGATTATGGACATCGACCGTACCGGCGCGACCCCGTCGTCCCCTCTTCACGAGTTCTTCACGACTCGATCACGACTTCGCAACTTGCGCGCGCGATGGCGAGGCAAGGCTATGTGCCCGTGGCGGCCCCAGCCGACAACGCGAGCACCCTGTATGCCGGCGAACTCGAGATCCGGCTCGGCGAGGGTCTCGTGCTGGCCACGGGACGGGCGCTGACGCTGTCGGTGCGCGAGTTCGAGCTGCTGGCCGCGCTGGCCAAGCGGGCGGGCGCGATCGTCACGCGCGACGATCTCTACGCCGAGGTCTGGGGCGGTGAGCTGCGGTCCGGTGACCGTTCCGTCGACGTGTACGTGAGCAAGCTGCGCGGCAAGCTCGAGACGGCGATGCCCGATCGGCGCTTCATCCACACCCATCCCGGGTTTGGCTATCGCTTTCAGCCACAGCCCTCGCGCGACGGGAGCGCCGGCGCGAGCCCGGCCGGCGCCCAGCAAAGCGCCGACGGCATCGACCACATGCCGGAGATGCTTTCACGAAATGTTCACATCGAAGCGGTCGGCGATTCATGAGACTGGATCGCAGCCAACATTGACCGGCAGGGGATCACGCATCCTTGAGAGCGCCCGTGGGCCGGCGACAGCGACAAGCACATAATCCAGCCAGAGGGAGATTCGCAGTGATCCATCACAAGATTGGCGCAATCGCAGGCGTCGTGGCGCTCGCGCTCGGCCTCGCCGCGTGCGGCTCGAGTTCCTCCAACAGCACGTCCAGCACGAGCAGCTCATCCGCGACCACGATCTCCGGGGCCGGCTCGACGTTCGCCGCACCGGTCTACGAACAGTGGGCCTCGGCGCAGTCGGGCCTGACGGTCAACTACCAAGCCGTCGGCTCGGGCGCGGGCATCACCTCGCTCGAGGCGAAGACCGTGGACTTCGGCGCCTCAGATCCGCCGCTGAAGCCGGCCGACGAAGAAGCGCTCGCCAAGAACGGCAGCCCGGCCGTGCAGATCCCGATGTTCCTGGGCGCGATCACTGTCTCCTACAACCTGCCGGGCGTCAAGGCGGGGCTGAAGCTCGAAGGCAAGACGATCGCCGATATGTACCTTGGCACGATCAAGACCTGGAACGACCCGGCGATCAAGGCGCTCAACCCGGGTGTGTCGCTGCCGAGCACCCCGATCACCGTGATCCATCGCTCCGACTCCTCGGGCACGACCGACGGATTCACCGGGTTCCTGTCGGCGGTGGACCCCGAATGGAAGTCCAAGGTCGGCGAAGGCAAGACCGTGCAGTGGCCGACCGGCACCGGCGCCAAGGGCAACGCGGGCGTGGCCGGCGCGGTCCAGCAGACGACCGGAGCGGTCGGGTATGTCGAGCAGTCATACGCGCTGGAGCACAACTTCACCTACGCCGCGGTCAAGAACAAGTCCGGCAACTTCGTCGAACCGACGCTGGCCTCGACCAGCGCCGCCGCCGAAGGGGTCGTGGTGCCCGCCAACCTGGGCATCAAAATCTCAAACCCGACCGCACCGACCGCCTACCCGATCACCTCGCAGACGTTCGTCGTCGTCAACAAGGACCTCTGCAAGGCCGGCATCCCCGGCGGCGAAGCGGCCGCCAAGGGCGTGGTCAAGTTCCTCGACTACGGGCTCGGCGAAGGCCAGCCGATCCTCGCCAAGGCCGACTACGCAGCACTGCCCTCCGCGATCCTGACGAAGTCCAAGGAAGCGGTCGCGGGCCTGCAGTGCAACGGCACGGCGATCGGCTGATCGTGACACCACGGCCTCCGATCAGGTAGAGAAGGAGCCGTGGAGGCAGCGACGATCCCTGGCGGTGAGCGTCCGATTCTCGGGCGCTCACCGCTCGCGCGCCTGCCCGATCGCGCGCTGAAGTACGGGCTGACGGGGCTGGCAGCGCTGATCCTGGCGCTGATCGCCTACTTCTTTGTCCGCCTGTTCGGCGAAGCCCGCCCCGCGTTCGCCAAGGAAGGCGTGCTCGGCTTCGTGTTCGGCAACGACTGGAACGTGAGCGCCGAACATTTCGGCGCACTGCCGCTGCTCGTCGGAACACTGATCACCTCCGCGCTGGCGCTGCTGATCGGTGTGCCTGTGGCGGTGGCCACAGCGGTCTATGCGACCGAGTTGTGCCCGCTGCGCCTGCGCGGTCCGCTGACGGTGCTGGTCGAGCTGCTGGCCGCCGTGCCCTCAGTGGTGTACGGCCTGTGGGGAATCTTCTTCCTGGCGCCCAAGCTGCAGCCGGCCGAGCAGTGGGTCGCCGATCGCCTGTCGTTCGTGCCGTTCATCGGCGGCGGCGTCGTGACGATCCCCAACATCTTCATCGCCGGATTGATCCTCGCGATCATGATCCTGCCGATCGTCTCAGCGATCTCGCGAGAGGTCATGACGACCGTGCCCGCAGACCACAAGGAGGCGGCGCTCGGACTGGGAGCCACGCGCTGGGAGATGATTCGCATCGCGGTCCTGCCCTACTGCCGCTCGGGCATCGTCGGCGGGGCGATGCTCGGTCTCGGCCGGGCGATCGGCGAGACGATCGCGGTGACGATCCTGATCGGCGACGCCCCCACCATGCCGACCCATCTGTTCGGCCAAGGCTACAGTCTCGCGGCGGTGATCGCCAACGAGTTCGGCGAGGCGCAGGGTCTGCACCGCTCGGCGCTGTTCGCCGCCGGCTTGGTCCTGTTCGTGCTGACGCTGCTGGTCAACGGCGTGGCGCGGCTGCTGGTGCTGCGCGCCGCGCGTCCGGGTGGCGGTGACAAGGGCCTGACCACAGCCGGCCCGCCGATCGCCGAGGTGGCGGAGGGCACATGAACGCGCATGCCGGCGCTGGATCGGCGTCCTCACCGAATGAAGGCCACGCGACCTTCAATCGGCCAGCACGCGTGCGTGTCACGCCACGCAGGGTGGGTGGGCCTTTTCATTTTTGCCGAGCTTGCCCTGCGTGTCCATGCACTGGCTACCTACGTAGAAGGAGGGCAAAATGAGCGCGACGCCCGATCAATTGACGCGCTTCGACGTCAGCCCGTCGCGCCGGCGTAAGGACCGGATCGCGCGCGCGATCATCTTGGCCGCCACCGTGCTCGCGTTGATCCCGCTGGCGCTGATCGTCTACTACCTGCTGCGCAAGGGCCTCGGCTCGTGGAGCGTGAGCTTCTTCACGACCGACCCGACCGGCAACACCTTCTTCGGCAGCTCGAACATCGGCGGGATCAAGAGCGCGATCCTCGGCACGATCGAGATGGTGGCGCTCGCCTCGGTAATCGCGATCCCGATCGGCATCGGCGTCGCGATCTGGCTGGTGGAGTACGGCCGCGCCAGCTGGTTCGCGAGCACGGTGCGGTTCTTCGTCGACGTCCTCACCGGCGTCCCGTCGATCATCTTCGGGCTGTTCATCTACATCGTGCTGATCGTCGGCACCGGCAGCTCCTACGCCGGCTACAAGGGCTCGTTCGCGCTGTCGCTGCTGATGCTCCCGGTGGTCATCCGCTCGGCCGAGGTGATTTTGCTGTTGATCCCCGCCGCTCTGCGTGAGTCGGCGCTGGCGCTCGGCGCCCCGCGCTGGCGCGTGATCTTCAGCATCGTCCTGCCGACCGCGCTGCCCGGAATGGTCACCGGCATGCTGCTGGCGGTTGCCCGCGCCGCCGGGGAGACCGCGCCGCTGCTGTTCACCGCGGCCTACACGCACAACACCAACTTCAACCTGAGCCAGTTCATGAACTCGCTGCCCGTGCAGATCTACAACGACGTCACATCTCCGACCACAGCGGTGGTAAACCGTGCATGGGGCGCGGCGCTGACCCTGGTCGTCATGATCCTTGTGCTCAACCTGATCGCCCGCCTCGCCTCGCGAAAGAGTCGCCTAGCATGACGTTTCCCCCCAACACCGACCTATCGACCACACCGACCCCTAGGACCACTGAGATGGAGCCCGACGAGATCGCGCAGCAAAGCCCAGCCCGGGCTCCCGCGACCGAGCGCCCTGAGCCTACGGCCAGGCCGACCTCGCTGAGCAAACCCGGACTCGCCGTCAAGCTCGAAGGGCTGCGGGCCTTCTACGGCGAGGCCGAACAGGTCAAGGGCGTCGATCTGCAGTTCAACGCCAACGAGGTGACCGCGATCATCGGGCCCTCGGGCTGCGGCAAGTCGACGATGGTGCGCTGCATCAACCGCATGCACGAGGAGATCCCCGGCGCTCGCGCACAGGGCAGGGTGCTGCTCGACGAGCTCGACGTGTACGACTCATCGGTCGACGTCGTCGCGGTGCGCCGGGCGATCGGGATGGTCTTCCAAAAGCCGAACCCGTTTCCGACGATGTCGGTGTTCGACAACGTCGCCGCCGGACTGCGCCTGACCTCGCGCGGGCGCGGTGAACTGCAGCGCAAGGTCGAGTCGGCGCTGCGCGGAGCGGGGCTGTGGGATGAGGTCTCCGACCGACTCTCGGAGCCCGGTGCGGGCCTGTCGGGCGGGCAGCAGCAGCGCCTGTGCATCGCGCGCTCGCTCGCGGTCGAACCCGAGGTGATCCTGATGGACGAGCCCTGCTCGGCGCTCGATCCGATCGCGACGCTCAAGATCGAGGAGCTGATCGACGAGCTCAAGACACGCGTGACGATCGTGATCGTCACGCACAACATGCAGCAGGCCGCGCGCGTGGCCGATCGCACGGCGTTCATGCTCGGCGGCCAGCTCGTCGAGGTCGGATCGACAGACGAGATCTTCACCAAGCCGGCAGATTCGCGGACGGAGGAATATGTCACCGGAAAGTTCGGCTGAGCAGGCCGGCATGCCGGCCTCGCTCGGTCTCGAGGACGGGGCCGCGCCCACCCGCACGCAGCAGGGTCGGGCCCACTTTCAGCAGCAGCTGCACGAGCTGCAGGAACGCGCGCTCGGTGGGCTGGACCTGGTCGTCGAGCAGCTCGACCGCGTGCTCGAGGCGCTCAACCACCAGGATGTCGAGCTCGCGCAGATGGTGATCGCCGACGACGACCGCCTCGACGGGCGCTATCTGGAGGTCCACCAGGGCATCCTCTCGCTGCTCGCCCTGCAGGCACCCGTCGCCGGAGACCTGCGCCTGGTCGCCGCGCTGCTGCACGTGATCATGCGCGTCGAGCGGATGGGCGATCAGTGCGTGAACATCGCCAAGCTGATCCCCCTCTCCGGCCACGAGCCGCCGGTGCGTAGGGAGGTCCTGGACGCGCTGCTGAAGATGGGCGCCCAGGCGCGCTCGGAGGTCGTCCAGTCGCGCGCCGCGTTCTCCGGGCGCGACGTCGAACTCGCCGAGGACCTCGTGCGCCAGGATCGGGAGATCAACCGCCTCAATCGCGACATCTTCCGGATGGCGATCGAGATCGGCGAGGACCCCGACACGCGCGAGTGGGCGATGCACATGATCCTCGTCGCCCGTGCCCTGGAGCGGATCGGCGACAACGCCGTCGACGTCGGCGAGCAGGTCGCGTTCGTCGTCACCGGGCTGTTCCGCGAGTTCTCGGACTCCTCTTCACACTCGGCCGGCGTTCCACTGGACGCGGCGCCGGGCTCCG
Source organism: uncultured Solirubrobacterales bacterium (assembly GCA_963736555.1). Classification (GTDB taxonomy): domain Bacteria; phylum Actinomycetota; class Thermoleophilia; order Solirubrobacterales; family Solirubrobacteraceae; genus Palsa-744. The sequence continues at coordinate 117,603 of CAVTPC010000006.1, read as the reverse complement.
GTCCCGAAACGTTCTGAGCGCCGCGCCGCGGCGCGGCAGTCTGGCCTGGCGCGGCTGCGATGGGACGTCAGCCCGACGGGTGAGCCGAGAAGATCGACGATTCGAACGAGTTGACCTTCGACAGCCCGGCATAGCCGAGGTGGGACAGCCCGAACAGGTCCTCGACCGTGCGCAGCAGCGAGAAGTGGTTGTACTGTTCCTGGCTGACGCCGGACTTGACGATGTACGGCGAGAGCAGCAGCGCGCCGACCTGCCCCCCGCCTTCGGGCCCGAGCGCCGAGGAGGACGCCGGCAGGTTCGGGAACTGCGGTTGGCCGCAGCAGGAGCTGGAGTCGGCGAATTCGCCGCTGGAGGGAGCCTGATCGACGGTGATCACCAGCAGCCCCGATTCGCGGTAGGCGCGCGAGCCCGTGATCTCCGGCACCACCTTCTTCAAGAAGCCTTCAGCGGCCGGCAATCCGGCGGGGGCGCCGGGCGTGCAGGGGGTGGGGCTCCCGTCGTGGCAGAGATCGGGCGCGATGTAGGCGAAGCTGGGTGTGCGGCTGGGGGTCGCGAGGTCCGCGGAGAGCTGATTGATCCCGACGTCGTCGGCTTCACATGCCGGAGCGTCGACCAGCGAGCTGAAGTAGACAAACGGGTTGCGCCTGCTCGCGTATGTCTGCCCCGCCGGGGGGGTCACCGCCGAGGTGGGATCGGCCGCACCGAGCGCCGGGTGCCCGCAGTCGCCGTCGACGCCGCCGGATTCCGCGCCCGGGCCTTCGCCCATCCCTTCCACGTAGGCCCGCCAGGGCATGTGCTTGGCGGCGAGCTGGGTGACGAGCGTCTTGGTCGAGCTCGGATACACGCAGCCGCTGCCGGTGACCTGTGCGTCGGCGCCGACCGTTGTTGGTGTGATCGGGCTGTAGTTGGGACAGTTGGCCGCCGTTTGCACCGTCGGCCCCTGGCCGCTGATCAGCGCGATCGCGTTGGCGAGCTCCTGGTGGGCCACGGCGTAGTAGCGCACGAGCAGCTCACCTTTGTGCTCCAGGGTCTGGGACAGATACGGCGACTGCGACGATGGCCCGAACACCGCTGCGTAGGGCTGATCGGAGAGCATGACCACGAACACGTGCTTGATCGGCGGCAGCTTCGAGCTCGAGCCGCCTGAAGCCGGCGTGGATGACCCGTTTTTGCTGCTGCCGCCACCACCTGAGCTCGACGGCGAGGAGGACTTGCCCGAGCCGGATTTGGTTCCTGCCGAGGCCGGCTTCGAGGAGCCGCCCGCGGACGGAGTAGCTTCGGACCCCACCGAAGGCGTGGGTTCAGACGCCGCGGAGGGCGGTTCGCTGCTCGCGGACGAGGAAGATTCGGGCGCGGAGGACGCGGCGGCGGGCGCTGGCGCCGGCAGGACGAGCTGCACGTGCCGCGCGGAGGACGCGGCCGGCGTGCCCTGTGCGGAGGAGCCGGCTACATCGCCGACGATCACGCCAAAGCCGAGGAACATCATCACGAGCACCGCCGAGACTCGCGAGGATGGCAGGGAGGGCATCAGCATCAGACCCGACCGGCGAGCCGCGCGCCGCGCGCTGGCGGGCGAGGCGGTCTCGGAGGAGCCACCGTCTGCGATCCCGACTTCTCCGGTGCCCGGTCCGCTGTCCTGCGCTTGCGCGCGCACACGTCGCAGCAGCTGCTCTAGCTGGGGACTGCGCGATCCGATGCGTCCGCCACAGTCGAGGCAGTAGCGCTGACCACGCTGGCGGGGCGAGCCGCAGTCCTCGCACAGCCCGGCCCGATCGACGCTCGCCGTCACTTCCCGCCTACCCGTCGTCCGTGAGGCTCCCGAGCACCCCACTGGCCTGTGCGGCGTCATCGTCCTGCGCGGTGGCGGGCGAGCGCTCCATCAGCGTCGCGCCGCACTGCCAGCAGAACAGCGCCCCACGACTGTGCGGCGCCGAGCAGTGCGGGCAGGCGCCGGCGCTGGCGCTCTCCTCCAAGCGCAGCAATCGCTCGACCTCGGCCAGCTCAGCGTCGCGCTCCTGGAGCACCGCGGCACGCCGCACGAGCACGTCGAGGCGGAAGTGATCGCGGATCGCCATCTCATAGGCCAAGCCCCCGAGATCCCAGTGCAGCTCAGTCACCTGCTCGGCCAGCGCATCGCGCCTGCGGGCAAGCTCAGAGCGCCCCCCGCTTTCGGGCGTGGCCCGCACCGGCGATGGATTTGGCGCGGTCACAACTGCGGCGGACGTGGGAGTAGGCGTGGGCAGTCCACCACTGTCCCTGCCGATTGCCTCACCGAGAACGCCCATCGCTCATCGCTCCAATCACCCGGTGGAGACCACGTTCGGAAGGTTCTTGGATTTTTCCTCATAGCTCTTGCCGCTGCCTGAGGAGCTGGAGGGCTTGGGAGCCGTGGGCGTGGCGCCTTTTCCGCTGCCGCCATTGCTGCCTCCTTGGCTGGAGGCGCCTGTCTTTGAGCCGGTCTTCGACGAGCTGGAGCCGCCCTTGGTGGAGGCTTCAGGTGTCGTCGGGGTCGTGGTTGTGGCCGGGGTCGTGGTCGTCGCGGCGCCCGTGCCCGCTCCAGGCTGGGTCACGGTGATCACCTGCGCCGGGGTGGGGGTTGGCTTGGATGACGCGCTCGAGCGACCGATCAACACGCCCACGCCCATCGCCAGCAGCAGCACGCCCACACCGGCGATCACCGTCACGGCACTCCCGCGGCCCGCGCTGTCCGCGGGCGTCCAGCCGGGCGGAGCAGGCGGTATCGTTCCCGCCTGCGTCTGCGCGAACGCACCCGCCGGGGCCCCACCGAGCAGGACGCTGCTCATCGGCGCGCGGCGCTCGCCGCACTCCAGGCAGTAGCGCTGGTCGTCGGCCAGGGGCGCCCCGCAGGCCGGGCAGGTCTCCGCGACGTCAGAGGAGGACGATGGGCGGGCGATCGATTCGGTTGACAGGGTGACTACCTTCGTTCAGGTGCTTGGAGCAACGCCGTGCGCAAGCACCGGACATGTGCTGCCCAACACGCGCGCCCGTTCGGCTAAGTATACGGTCGCCGCATACGCCATCCAAGACGTGACTATTTTGTGAAATCGCCGCACGCCGTCGCGGGGCAGAACGCCCCGCTGGTCGATCGGAGATCGCTTTGGATCTCCGATCGGCACCACGATCGTACCCTCACCCACACGCGCGGATGCTGGCCGATCTTTGATCGATCAAAAACCCGCCCCACGAACTTCCCGCACGCGTGCGTACCCACCCCCCACCGTCCGCTCCCGCCGCCAACATCCAGTGCGTGGCGCTGCCCTTCGCTGTCGACTGGCCGACGATCGCCTCGCTGGCGACCGCCGCCGGCACGCTCGTGCTCGCCGTGGCGACGTTCTCCTCGGTGCGCTTCGGGCAGCGCTCGACACGTATCGCGGAGCGTTCGACGGCGATCGCCGAGCGAGCATTGCTGTTGGGCCTGCGACCGGTGCTCGCTCCCGCGCGCATAACCGATCCGCCCGAGACCGTCCGCTTCGGCGAGGGAAGGATGGTGACCGTAGAAGGCGGCCTGGCCGCGGTCGAGCGCGAGGAGGAGAACTACTACTTCGTGATCCCGTTGCGCAACGTCGGCAACGGCCTCGCCGTCCTGCACGCCTGGCGCTTTATGGCGCGCCGCCCGGGGATCGACACACCGCACGCCGAGCCGTCCGAGCACCGCCCCCAGACGCGCGACCTGTACGTCCCCGCCGGCGACACCGGCTTCTGGCAGGGCGCGATCCGCGAGCCCGACGACCCCTTTCGCGAGGGCCTGCGAGAGGCGTTCCAGGCCAGTGGGACCCTGACCGTCGACCTGCTTTACGGCGACCACGAGGGCGGCCAGCGCACGATCAGCCGCTTCATCCTCACCCGCGAGCAGGACGGCCACTGGCGCCCCGGCGTCGTCCGCCACTGGCCGCTCGAAAGCGTCGACCCGCGCGAGCGCTGACAGCAGGGCCGACACGAACCGACGAACGCCCCTCTGCCGATCCGGTCGTCGGTTTGCAGCGGAACCGCGCACGCCGATTCGCCGACGAATGCTGAGCTGAGTGCCGAGCCCAACCCCGGCTGATAGCTTTTATGGTCCGATTTGCTCCACTATCGCCTCGATCGGTGGACGCGCCACGCGGCATCGCGGCAGCCCTATGCCAACACCAACGATTGCCTCAGCCCCACCGTCCCGCGGCGTCCTCGTGGCGCCCGGCGCGGCGCTGGCTCAAGCTGCGTTTCAACGTTTCCCCTACAGCCTGATCGTGGTCGACCGCGAGGGTCGCCTCGCCGCCGTGAACCTCGCGGGCGAGCACCTGATCGAGGCAATGGGCCTGGCCGGCGTCGAGCTGACGTGCTGCATGCTGCTGGGTTGCCGATCGTCTGAGAGCGTGCTCGCCGAGTCCTGCCTGAGCGAGTTGGCGCGCGACCGCGGGAGCGCACTGCCGGAGGTGCGGGTGGACGTGCCCACAGCTCAGGGCATCCGGGCGATGTGGGTGACGGCAGCGCCGTTACAGGAGGACGGCTCGCATGTCGTGCTGCAACTGCGTCCCGGGGTGACCCAGGACCGGCGCAGGCGCACCGACCCGCACTGGATGACCGGTCCGCGGCTGCGCATCCACGTGCTGGGCAGGACGATCGTCGAATCGGCGGAGGGCTCGGTCGGTGGCGAGTGGCTCGACCAACGCACGGGCCAGCTGCTGAAGTACCTGATCGCCGAGCGTCATCGCACCGTGCACATCGACGAGATCGGGGAGAGCATCTGGCCGGAAGCCGACTTCGCGATCGCCGGCAGCGTGCGCTACTACATTCATGCGCTGCGCCGCAAGCTCGAGCCCCAGCGCGGCCGGCGCGAGCCCTCGACGTTCATCGCCTCGAGCTCCGGGGGCTACCGGCTGAACCTCGATCGCGTCGAGGTCGACGTCGACGAGTTCGAGACGCACGTGACCGCCGGGCTGGCCGCGCTCGAGGACGATCCGCAGCTCGCCGGTGCTGAGATCGAGCGGGGCATGAGGAGCTACCGGGGCGACTTCCTCGCCGACTCCCCCTACGCCGATTGGGCGATGCTCGAGCGTCACCGACTGCACGACCTCGCCTGCATGGGGCTGCGCAGTCTGGCCGGCATCCGCCTGCAGGCGGGCCTGATCGACAGCGCCGCCCGTTCCCTGGAGCAACTGGCGACGCTGCAACCCTACGACGAGGGCGTGCACAGAGAACTGATGGAGCTCGACATCATGCGCGGGCACCGCAGCGATGCGGTCCGCCGGTACATGTCGCTGCGCACTAGAATCCGGCGAACCTTCGGCCATGACCCGAACTTCACACCAGCCGATCTGGCGAGTCCCAGGCCATAGTCGCGCGTGCCGGGCACGCCCCGCGAGCCCGGGAAACCAGCCTTTTTTGGTCCCCTCTCGACGGATCCGGGCGTGAGCTTTCACGTCCGCGTGCCGTTGAAGGAGAGTGTGTCAGCGTCACATCGAGCCCGGTCATGAGCGGGTCCTCACAAGACGATCGTCAGACCGGGGAAGACCGGCACATGACAGTTCAGCTTGAGGGCTTCGCCGCCGAGGCGGTCGATGAGGAAGCCGACCGCCTGGGAGTCTCAACCGATGAACTCGTCAGCTTCTCGGTGCTCTACTACCTCGCCGACATGGACAGCGGACGCATCGCACGGCAGATCCGCGCCAGCCCGTACTCCCACCACGGCTCCGACTTAGACTGACGCCGCCCTCACGGCAGCACAATGCGAAGCGATAGCCTGCAGCGTCAATGAGCGCCGCATCCTTACGCCGCTCGATGATCGCGGCTCGATGACCGATCAGGTCGCCATCGTCACCGGCGCCGCGAGTGGCTTCGGCCGGGCGCTCACGCACGAGCTCGCCGGCCGCGGGGTGCGGGTGTTGGCCTGTGACGTGGACGAGGCCGGGGGCCGCGCGGTGGCTGAGGAAGCCGGTGCGTTGTTCGTGCACTGCGACGTCAGCGACCCCGAGCAGAACGCCGCTGCGGTCGCGCTCGCGGTGCAGGAGCATGGCGGCCTGGACATGGCGTTCTTGAATGCCGGCGTGGCGACCGGGACCTGGCCCGGGGAGAGCTTTGACCTGGCCGCGTACCGGCGCGCGATGGGCGTGAATCTGGACGGGGTCGTATTCGGCATCAACGCGGTCCTCCCGGCGATGCAGGCCCGGGGCGGGGGCTCGATCGTGGCCACGGCGTCACTCGCCGGGCTGGCGCCGGTGCCGATGGATCCGATCTACGCGGCCAACAAGCACGCCGTCGTCGGCCTCGTGCGCTCCCTGGGTCCGGCGCTCGTGAACGACGGGATCCGCATCAACGCGATCTGCCCCGGCTACTCCGAGACGGCGATTATCACGCCGATCCGGGAGCTGCTCACCGATCAGGGGTTGCCGATCATTCCGGTGCAGCGGGTCACAGACGCCGTGATCGAATTGTTCGACGGTGATATGACCGGGGAGTGCTGGTTCGTGCAGGCCGGCCGGGAGAGCCAGGCGTTCCGGTTCGGGGGCATCCCGGGACCGCGACCCTGACGCCGGTAGGGGTAGGGGGCGAGGGTGGAGGCGAGGGTGGAGCCTCACCGGCTGTCACAGCCATGCGGACCGCTGTTTGGAGAACGATCGCCTTGCTGACGAGCGTCGTGCCCGAGCCGGCCGGTAAGTGATCGTCCACGGTCGCGCTAGGGACATCTCCGCCGGTCGCCGGGCGGGTACTACCCCTCTCTGTCCAACCACGCTGATTTCGCTCACATAGGCCACAGTCGCGTCCGATACCGGCGGCGTGAGCCACCTGCGAAACCTGCTGATCTCGACGGCCGCGATCCTCGCCTGCGCTTGTGCCGGCGCCGCCCTCGACACCGTTGCCGCACAGGCGGCGGGCACCATCCACGCGGCCGAACCGATCGCACGGCTCGCCACTCGCTCCGGTGCGAAGGCGGGGCGCAGATCACACAGTGCCTGCGGCGCCTCCGGAGCCCCGCATCGCGGGCGCAAGCACAGTTCGCGCAAGGTCAGTAAGCGCAAGAGCAACTCGCTGAAGGACAGCACTACTGCCTGCCGCTCCCACGAGGCGCGCGCGCACTCCACCGCCCGCACGCACGAGCGCCGGCGACAACACGCCGTCGCACCGAAAGCCCGGTCGCCATCCACGCCCGCTGGTCCATCGCTCGCCAGCACGATCGCGAGCGTGTTGGCAACTCCGTGCGAAAATACCGAACTGAGGCCCGAATCGGGCAACCTGCAGGCGATCGACGCCGCGACCCTGTGCCTGGTCAACCAGGAGCGCGCCCGTAACGGCGAGCTGTCGCTCACGGCCAACGCACGGCTGAAGCGGGCCGCGCAGGAACACAGCGAAGAAATGGTCAGTGACGATTACTTCGCGCACGTGTCCCCGAGCGGGCTGACGCCGGTCGAACGCGTGCGGGCCACCGGCTACATCCCCGGCCCCGAAGTCGGGTACACACTCGGCGAGAACATCGCCTGGGGCACGCTGCAGACTGAGCACGCCCAGCGCGATTGTCGCCGCCTGGATCGCCTCGCCCGAGCACCTCGCGAACATCCTGTACGGCCCGTATCGCGACACCGCTATCGGCGTCGCGGCCGCCGTGCCCGCCTCGCTCGGCGAAGGTCAGCCCGGGGCCGTGTACTCGCAGGAGTTCGGCGTGATCGTCGAATGAGTGGTGCGGGCGGCTGGGTGGCGCGGCTGCGGGGATGCGGACGCTGGACGGCGTGGACGCGCATATGAGGCGCACGAGGAGAGTCTGGACGGATGTTCGAAGGTCTGGACTTCTGTTCGATCTCCGACCACTGCAGGTAATAGATTGAACGAAAGCGCCCGAGAGAAGGATTCAGACATGAGAGCCCGGAAATAAACCCGTTGGCATGCTGTTGTTCGCTCTGATAGCAATCGCCTGGCTGGCCGTGACCGTGCTGTGCGTGGCGGTTTGCATGAGCGCCCGGCGCGGGGACGCCGAGTCCGAGCCGGCTCGGAGCGCATCGCCGTCGCACGGGCGCGCCGACAGACGCAAGGCCGCAACCGACGAGGGACTGGTCGTGTGGGATGGCCTGCCCGAGCTGTCGGTGCAGGTGCAAGACGCCAGGCTCACAGCCCACAGCGCCCGCTGAGAGTCGACGCTCAGCCGGGATGCGCGAGCACCCGGGTCAGGTCTCAGCAGATCCCGTCGCCGCGGGAGACCTCGCTGCCGATCGTGTGCTGGGCCATGCCGCTCATAAGCCGCTCGCAAACGGCTGCTCCGGCACGATCGTGTCCGGTCCGGACAGCTCGAACGAGTCATGCAGGGCACGCACCACCGATTCGACGCGGTCGCGGGGAATCACGCAGGAGATCTTGATCGGCGAGGTCGAGATCATCTCGATGTTGACGCCCTCCCCGGCCAGCACGCCGAACACCTTCGCGGCGACGCCCGGGTGCGAGCGCATGCCGGCGCCGACGATCGAAACCTTGCCCATCTCCTCGTTAGCGATCAGGTCGGCGTAGGACTCGCCGGCCAGCGGCTGAAGGGCGGTGCGAGCGGCGGCCAGATCCTCGCGCGGCACGGTGAACGAGATCTCCGCGTGCCCGCCCGCGGAGGTGGGCTCGTTCTGGACGATCATGTCGACGTTGATGCCGGCATCCGCGAGCACCCCGAAGATGCGCGCAGCGGCGCCGAGCTCGTCGGGGACGCCCACGAGCGTAACCTGCGCTTCGGAGGTCGAGTGGGTGACGGCGGTGATGAGGGGCTGCTCCACGGTGTCTGCCTCGCTGAGTACAACCGTACCGGACCCGTCCTCGAACGACGAGCGGCAGCGGATGCGCACGCCGTGGTTGCGCGCATACTCGACCGAGCGCAGCTGCAGCACACCCGCGCCCGAGGCGGCCATCTCGAGCATCTCCTCGAACGAGACGGTCGGCAGCAGGCGGGCGTCCGGGACGATCCGCGGGTCGGCGCTGAACACGCCCGGAACGTCGGTGTAGATCTCGCACACCTCCGCGCCGACGGCCGCCGCGAGCGCGACGGCGGTCGTGTCCGAGCCCCCGCGTCCCAGCGTGGTCACGTCGGCCGAGTCAGTCGAGACGCCCTGAAACCCGGCGACGAGCACGATCCGGTCCTCGTCCAGCGCGGCCACGATCCGCTCGGCGCGCACGTCGATGATGCGCGCGCGGGTATGCGAGGAGTCGGTCACGATCCCCGCCTGCGAGCCGGTCAGCGAGATCGCGTGGTGCCCGAGGTCGTTGATCGCCATCGCGCACAGCGCGCACGAGATGCGCTCGCCCGTGGACAGCAGCATGTCCATCTCGCGCGGATCGGGCGCATCGGAGACCTCGGCGGCCATCGCGATCAGCTCATCGGTCGTGGAGCCGCGCGCGGACAGCACCGCCACGACGCGGCAGCCGGAGTCGCGCTTGTCGACGATCCGCCGCGCCGCGCGCTTGATGCGAGCTGCGTCAGCGACGGACGTTCCGCCGAACTTCATTACGACGATGTCGGTCACAGTTCGTGAGGCTACAGCGAGCGCCGTCCCGCGAACGCCTTGCCGAGGGTCACCTCGTCGGCGTACTCCAGGTCTGAGCCGACCGGCAGTCCGCTGGCCAGGCGCGTGACCGTCACCTCGGGAGCGCGGGCGCGCAGCTCGTGGGCGATGTGCAGAGCCGTGGCCTCGCCGGTCGTCGTCGGGTTGGTTGCGAGCACGACCTCCCTGACCGGCGGCTGCCCGGCGGCCGGGTCCGGGTTCGTTACGCGCGCGTACAGCTCGGAGATGCGCAGATCCGCCGGGTCGATCCCGTCGATCGGCGAGAGCGCTCCCCCGAGGACGTGGTAGACGCCGGAGTACTCGTGCGTGCGCTCCATCGGGATCACGTCGCCCGGTTCCTCCACGACGCAGATCAGGCAGTGGTCGCGGCGAGTGTCCTCGCAGATGCGACAGCGCGGCTGGTCGGTCAGGTTGTAACAGACCTCGCACAGCCCGATCCGCTCCTTGACCTCGCGGATCGAGTCGGCCAGCGCGAACGCATCCTCCTCGGAGGCGCGCAGGACGTGAAACGCCAGGCGCTGGGCCGTGCGCGTGCCGATGCCCGGCAGCTTGGACAGCTCGGTCACGAGCCGCTGGACGGGAGGCGCGTAGCTGCTCATCGATGCAGGCTCACCCGCTGCCTACAGCCCCGGCAGGCCAAGTCCACTCAGCCCACCGAGGTCCCCGAGGTCGAGCTCGCCGGTCGCGCCGCCGAGCTTGCTCGAAGCCAGCTCCTGGGCGGCGCGCAGTCCCTCGTTGACGGCCGCAGTGACCATGTCGGCGAGCATGTCCACGTCCTCGGGATCGACCGCCTCGGGATCGATGGTCACCGTGCTCACCCGCAGATCGCCCGTCACCTCCACGGTCACCATGCCTCCGCCGGCGGACGCCGAGACGGTCTCATGCTTGAGCTGCTCCTGGGCCGCCTCCATGTCCTGCTGCATCTGCTGGACCTGCGCCATCATCTGCTGCACGTCGGGCATGCCGCCCTTCTGCTTCTGCCGGCCCGGCGCGCCGCCCTTGCGGGCGCCCGGCAGCGGTCGGGTGGATCGTTTGGACACGATCAGGCCTCCTGACGTTCGCTGTTGACCGGCGCGGGATCGCCGCCGGTCGCGGGGGCGCCGGCAACTGGATCGCCGGACTCGGGCTCGACCGGGATCTCCTCCGCGTCGAGCTCTGACTTGAACCGCTCGATCCACTCCTCCTCGGTGTACGTGCGCGCCGTCCCGTTGCCGCCCGCCTCGTCGAGCTCCTCGCGCAGCTCATAGCCGATCCGCCAGCGACCGGGCGCCAGCTGGCGCAGCGCGTCGGTCACGATCTGGCGGTTGGAGGGGTCTTCGGCCTTCTTCTTCAGGAACGCCGCGCTCGCGGGAAACCCCACGGTCAGATCATCCCCGGCGAGCGCAACCGGCCGGGTGTCGGCGATCACCGCACCGCACAGCGCGTGCCCGGCCACGACCAGCTCGATCACCGCGGGCCACACCTCGGCGATCGACTCCAGATCGCCTGCCACGGGCGCTGTCGAGGTAGGCTGTGGTGGCAGGGGCGGTGGTGGCGTCACATCGGCGGATACGGAGTCGGTCACAGGCGCGATCACAGTTGCGGAGGGAGCCGCCTGGTCGGTCATAGGCTCGATGACGGATGCCGGCTCGGCTGTCACGGATTGCGCCGGGACGTGCGGGATCTCGCTCACACCCTCGCCCGATGCATCCACCGCGGGGGCCGGAGCGACCGGAACTGGCGGTGCCGGGACACGCCCGCCCTCCAGCCGCTCGATCCGGGCCAGCAGCGCCTTGGTCGAAGCGTCGACCTCGGGCCGGGAGGCGACGACCAGCGCCAGCTCGAGGCTCGTGCGCGCATCCGCGCCCGCGCGCACCGACTCCAGGGTCGATCCGATCAGCTCGAGCAACCGCACGACCGTCGCGTGCGGCACGCGCTCGGCCTGGGCCAGCAGCCGCGCGTCGGTCTCCGGTGTGAGCACAAGCTCGGGCGGGAGCTCGCCCAGGGTCTGCACGATCATCAGCTCGCGTGCCCGGCTCTCCAGGTCGGTCGCGAACGAGCCGGCGTCCCGTCCCGAGTCCGCGCACTCCGCCAGCGCGAGCAGCGCCCCGCGCGCGTCCCCGGCGGCGATCGCATCGACCGTCCGCTCCAGCAGCTGGGAGTCCGCGATGCCCAGCACCGCGAGCACATCCTCCAGGGCGATCTCAGGGCCGCTGTAGGCGAGCAGCTGATCGAGCGTGCCGAGCGCGTCGCGGAAGCTGCCGGTGGCAGAGCGCGCGAGCGCGGCGACCGCCTCGGGTGCAATCGCGATCGACTCCCGCTCGGCGGTCCGGCGCAGGACCTGCGCGATCTGCTCGACCGTCGGGCGCTGGAAGTCGAAGCGATGACAGCGATCGACGACGGTCGCCGGAACCTTGCCCGCCTCGGTCGTGGCCAGCACGAACACGGTATCCGGGGGCGGCTCCTCGAGCGTCTTCAGGAACGCGTTCCAGGCGGCCGTCGAGAGCATGTGGGCCTCGTCGAGGATGTACACCTTGCGCCGCCCAGATACGGGCGCGAACGCGACCGACTCGCGCAGCTCGCGGATGTCGTCGACCGAGTTGTTCGACGCCGCGTCCATCTCGATCACGTCCAACGAGCTCGCGCGCGCGATCGCCGTGCACGAATCGCAGGCGCCGCATGGCGCGATCGTCGGGCCGTGCTCGCAGTTCAGACAGGCCGCGAGGATCTTCGCCATCGAGGTCTTGCCGGTGCCGCGCGAGCCGACGAACAGATAGGCGTGATGGACCTGGTCGCGCTGGACGGCGTTGCGCAGCGTGCGCACCACCGGCTCCTGGCCGACGACATCGTCGAACGTACGCGGCCGGTGCCTGCGATACAGAGATGACTGCTGCTCCTGGGGCTGGTCTGGCACCGTGAGCTGAGTCTACCCACGGGCGGCCTCCCCGCCGGCGCCCCGCGCCCGGTAGCGTCCGCGCGCGTGAGTGCGTGGATCAAACGGCTGACCGTGCCCGCGGGGATCGTGCTCGGCGCGGTCGTTCTGCGGGTGATCGCGGGCGTGGGGTTCGTCAACTACGACACCCTGTACGCGCTCGCCTGGGGCGGACAGCTCTCGCGCGGGAGCACACCCGCCTACGGGGTCCCGATCGCCCCCACGCCCCACCCGCTGGTCGAGCTCCTCGGCGTCATGCTCGCGCCGCTGGGTCCCGCGGGAGTCCTGCACGTGACCGTCGCGCTGGCGTTCCTGGCACTGTCGACGTGTGCATGGCTGATCTATGCGCTCGCCGCGCGCTGGTTCGGACGCGCCGCCGGCGCACTGGCAGCGCTGCTGCTGATCACGCGCGTGCCGGTGCTGTCCTACGGCGTGCGCGCCTACATCGACATCCCGTACCTGCTGCTCGTGCTCGGCGCCCTGCTCGTAGAGTCCCGCCGGTCCCGGGCCGGCTGGCCGGTGCTCGCGCTGCTGGCGCTCGCCGGGCTGCTGCGCCCGGAGGCGTGGGTGTTCTCCGGGCTGTACTGGCTGTATCTGCTGGCCTGGCCGGCCTGGCGATCGAAGATCGACGGGATCTCCGATCGGCCAACGCGGGGCGATGGGCAGTCGCGGCGTGCGCCCTCCTGGCTCAGCCGCTACTGGGATGCAGACGAGCCCGCTCGCAGCGACGCGGACTCCCCCACCGGTCGTGAGCCCGCCGGCCGGGATGCACCAGACGGGCCACCGCCAGATCACAGCTGGGTTCCGGGACGCTCACAGCGCGAGCTCGCCGGCCTGACACTGCTTGCGCTGGCGGCGCCGCTGGTGTGGGTGCTCAGCGACCTTCTGATCACCGGTGACCCGGCGTGGTCGCTGACGAACACCCAGCACACGGCCGAAGTATTGGACCGGGTGACCGGGATCGCGAACGTGCCCGAGTACATACCGCGGCGGATCGGCGAGATCCTCAGCCCGCCCGTGCTCGCGGGGGCCGCCCTGGGCGGGGTGCTGTCGCTGTGGTGGCTGCCCACCGATCGGAGATCGGCCAGCCCGCGGCTGGGTGCGGTCGTGGGGGTCGTGGCGGTGGTCGTGTTCGCGGCGTTCGCCACGGTCGGGCTGCCGATCAACACGCGCTACGCATTCCTGGCCGCGGCGATCCTGTGCGCGTTCTGCGGCGCGGGCGTGTTCGGCTGGACCCAGCTCGCCCATGAGGATCCGCGGCGGCGCTGGTGGATGGCGGGCGGATCGATCGTGCTCGTCGGGTTGGTCGCATACATCCCGACCCAGTACCACTCAGTGCACCGCGAACTGGACAAACTAGCGGTGCAGCAGCGCATCGAAGGCGACCTCGTCGCGCTCGTGCACGATCACGCGATCGGCCTGGAGTGCGGGCCGGTCGAGGTGCCAAACCACGCGCCGATCCCGCTGCTGTCGCTGTATTTGAAGACGAGTCCCGCGAACGTGATCAGCGCCCAGGTGCACCAGATCGAATACGGAACCTACGTCGACCCGGCGAGCCGCGAAGTCGAAGACGACTACGTCCTGGACCCAAAGGACCCGCACCTGCCCGCGAGCGTGCCCCCGGGTTTCAGCGAGTCGGCGACCAACCGCTCGTGGCTGATCTTCACCCGCTGCTCGTAGACGGACCGTGCACCCCTCGTCGTGGCGATCGTACCCGGCTGCCTGGTCGTCGCCGCGAACTCCGGCTCGGGAGCTCCCGCTGCGCCTGACGGTGATCGCTTAAGGCTGCTTCCTTCCGGACCTGACCTGGTTCGCGAGCCGGCACCGCGCGGGACCCGAACCATCGACGCCCGCGGCAGCGGGGCGACCGGGACGAATGCCCCTCGGAGGGGAGTTCAGCCCCGCTAGAGCGGATTGCGGATTCAGGGCGCCGCTACATCCCCGCCTAGCACGGTCCGCGGTTGATCGTAGCGCGCCGGCCCCAGTTGCGTTAGGCTGCCCGGCCGTGACCTATTTCAGAGATGCCTCCACTCGCCTTCTTCGAGCTCGCCCCCGTGTCGGTGTCAGTCTCGCTGCCCTCGGCGCAGCGGTACTGATCGCCGGTTGCGGCAGCTCCGGCGGTTCCAGCACGATCACCGTCGGCAACGAGAACAAAGCCGACCAAGCGCTGGTCACCGCAACTTCGACGACCAGCACGAGCCCGACGAGCACGACGGCGGCGGTGAAGACGCCGACGAGCGGGCCGCTGTCCAAAGAACCGCACGTGACCCCACCGAGCGGACCCGCGCCGACCAAGCTCGTGACCAAAGAAATCGTCACGGGCACCGGCACCGAAGCCAAGTCCGGCGACGCGGTGACGGTCAACTATGTGGGCGTGCTCTACCACAGCGGCAAGGTGTTCGACGCGTCCTGGAAACGGAACGAAACGTTCCCGTTCACGCTCGGCAAAGGCCAGGTGATCCCCGGCTGGGAACAGGGCGTGATCGGCATGAAGGTCGGTGGACGGCGTGAGCTGATCATCCCGGCCGCGCTCGCATACGGCGCCAAAGGCTCGCCGCCGACAATCCCAGCAAACGAACCGCTCGTGTTCGTCGTCGACCTGCTGAGCGCGTAGGCGCGTCCGGGCCGAGCAAGCTGGTGCGCGTCGCGGCGACGCTGCTCTTGCTGAGCAGCGTCGCCGTCGCGAGCATCCTTGCCGGCTGTGGCGGTCCGGACCGCAGCGCGGCCGAACTGAGGCTCGAGCGCGAAGACCTGGTGGCAGTCAGTAGAGAGCTCAAACGCGTCGAGGGTCCTGTCGCCGTTCAGCTGCGGGAATCCGAGCGAGCTTGGCCGCTGGTCGTCAACGGGCTGCCCGCCGGCTCCTCGGGACTGGCTGGCGCACGAGCGCCGGCTGCGGCCGCGGCAGCGAGCGCGGCGAAGGTCCGGGTTCCACCCCTGATGAGCGAAGCGCAGTCGCCCTCACTGACCGGCCCAGGCTCCCCGCTGGCGAGCATGTTCCGGACTTATGCCAACCTGGTCACGCGCGGGTGGACGCTGATCGATGCGGCGATCGAGCAGATCGAGCACGGCACGCCGGCGAGCGCGCAGTTCGCACGGGCGAATGTGGCGCTGTACATCGACAGCGTCTACGACGGTCAGTTCGACCTCGCCCAGATCGACAAGCGCCTGCACGAGGGTTACCGCGAACTGGGCGGGCAGTCGGAGTTCGGCAGCGCGCTCACGCAGGCGGAAGTCGATGCGCTGGGAGCGGCCTACTCTGAAGCCACGGCCCGGCTGCACCCGCATGTTGGGGTGAAGCTGGGGTCGTAGGCCGGGTCGGCGATCAGAGCGAGCAGGGCCGCGAGCGGCGATCCATGCCCACCTCGGTGATACCGCCGGAGGTGATCTTGATCCGGGTCGGCACGTTGCCGCGCTCCAGCAGCTTGCGGATCACCGACTCGCCCTTGGATTCGATCCCCGAACGCAGCGGCTCCTCGACCGCCTCGGGCCGCAGCGCATCGGCGATCTGCACATACACGTGCTGCTCGGCGGGACCGTTCTGAACCTTCCAGCGATACAGCTCGCCGGGCACGCGGCGGACGGGGATGTAGGTGGGACCGCCGACGATCCTGAGACTGCCAACCATGGCCGCAGGATGACGGCGCGGGCTCGGAGTCAGAACGGACTGTCGGCCAGTTTTCGCGGGGTGGCTTTGGACAGATTGCCAAGGACGCCAAAGGATCGACGATTGCCCGGGGCGCCGAGCGCCACCAAGGGTACGGGCTCAGTCGCGTGCGAAGCAGCCACGTCGAGTCGGGGCTCCTAATACGCGAGCCCAATAGAATCACCCATCCAGGGCGCGTAGCTCAGTGGGAGAGCGCTCGCTTCACACGCGAGAGGTCGCAGGTTCGAAACCCGCCGCGCCCATCACGGAACAGTCTGATAAACAGGGTGGTCTCCATCAGCGACTTGCCGCGAGTCTCGGCTTCGCGGATCACACGCGAGCGGTGCGCGAGCTCGTCGCGAAACCCATCGACCCTCGCAACATCGATCTCGAAAGAGCTCCATGCGGCCGAAGTGCCCGATCAGATAGCCGAGCTTCCACTCGAGGTCGGCGATCGTGTTGTCGTCGAGCCCGTGGCTCTTCTTCGCGTCGATGACCTCCCGAGCGAACGGTCCGAAGGGCTGGTGGCCGTCGGACCGCGCGGCCTCCGTCCGCACCACCGATGTCCTCTTCTCCGGCGGCGCCCAGGTGCTGCGCTCGACCTGCTACAGGATTGACTCGAGCTCGATCTCGGCGCGGACGTCGTTCCAGCCTTGGGTGTTGGTGCCGAAGACCAGCCGATGGCGACGCCCGTAGGCGTAGAGACGCGCGCCGTAGGTGATCGTCTTGCCGTCCTTCCACGGCCATTGCGTGACCTCGCCGGTGTTGGGGCGGGCCATCAGAGCCCTCGGTCGTGTCGGGGCGTACGGTTCGGACGCATCGTGCTCACCTCCCGTGTCGGGCCGGCGTGTCCGCGGCGCCCCGGCTAGTCCCTCCATAGCGATCTATCTTGCCACCGGGGCAGGACGGTAGTCTCGCCTGCATGCGGACCAATGTAGGAGCCCCTGAGCCGCGTTTATGCAATGATTTGTCTGCATGGCCAGCCACAAGCGCAAAGGTCCGAAGAGCACGCGCGCGGGCTGTCTGCTGTGCAAGCCGTACAAGCACCAAGCTGAGCATCGTCGCGGCCGCACCCGCGGCGATCGACGCTGGCGCGAGCAGCAGGTGGCCGCCGATCTCGACGATCATCAAGATCGCTCACGGTACGTGGATTAGGGCATTCTCGACCAGCCGATGGTTGGCATCGCTCTTGCCGAAGCATTCAAGGAACGCCGTGAGAGCGAGCACCACTTGGCCGCCAAAGACCCCACCCAATAGACTATGTCCATTCATGGGCGTCACGGGCCAGGTTCTCAAGCTCCACGGGCGGCTCTACCGGCTGACCGGCGGACACATCGGGCATCGCATGATCGGCGTCCCGACGCTGCTGCTCGACACCACCGGAGCCCGCTCGGGCAAGACCCGTACGAACGCCCTCGTCTACGCCCATGACGGCGAGGACTACCTGCTTGTCGCCTCCAACGGGGGCTCCGATCGTCCCCCGGCGTGGCTGCACAACCTCCGTGCGCATCCGGACGTCGAGATTCAGATCGCTCGTGAACGCCGGACCGGCATCGCCAAGATCGTCGGCTCGACCGATCCCGGCTACGACCGTCTGTGGAAGATCGTCAACGACAACAACCACGACCGCTACACCGCCTACCAGCAGCAGACGACTCGGGCGATCCCCATCGTCGTCGTCACGCCCGGCTGAGCAGCGAAGCTGCGCGCGCAGCTTCGTCAATGGCCGCTGGGTGCGCGATGGAGCGCGGCGACCCAGTTGGGCACCGGGGTGGAACCGCTCAGCGGCTGCGACGGATATTCGCGGTTGCCGTCGCTGTCGCGAGTAGGTTGCCCTGCTCATCGATGAGCTCTCCGGCTAGGAACGCCACTCGTTCGCCGCGTCGCACGATCCGTGCGCGACCGATGATCCGCCCCAGCCGGGCGGGGCGCAGGAACTGCACATGCAGGTCGGTCGTGGGCGCCCATTCCCCGTGCGACAGCGTGGCGATGAGCGCTGGGCCGAGCGTGTCGTCGAGCATCGCCGCCAGCAGACCGCCCTGGACGACTCCGGCTGGATTCAGGAACTGCTCGGTCGCCCTGAAGCTGACCTCGATGGTGCCGGCGTCCGGGTCTACGCTGAGCAACTCGAAGCCCAGCAGCACGGCCGCGGGAGGAGGAGGGACACGACCTTCGATCACGTCCCAGAACGGGCCACCGCGGACGAGGCTGCCGGTCGGCGCTGCTGCGGGGGGTTCGTCGTGGCACACGCTAGCTGCAACCTCCTACGCCACTCCTGTCGCCATGGCCAGCGGTCTCCATCGGGGCCGCGATTGCCAGTGTGTACGCGTTGACGGTCCACTCATGCCACACCTCCGGGCGCTCCACGATCCGTGAAGTCTATGATCAGGTCGGCGAGCGTGTCGGGCTGGTCGATCATCGAGAACGTCTTTGAGTCTTTGATTACCTCCAGCCGTGAGTCGGGCAGCGCGGCGGCGAGCCATCTGAGATGAGCTTCCAAACAAACAGTCCGCACGGACTGGCGCCGCGACACTGTCAGGCCCCCGGCCAGACGGATCGCTCCTGTGAGAGCAGGCGATAGTAGGATCTCGGGTGCGTGGCCGCTATACCCAGACCCATCACAGGCCGCTGTCTATGCGGTGGCGTGACTTACAGCGTCGACGCTGAGCCGGTCTGGCAAGGGGTTTGCTACTGCTCGAACTGCCAGCGCCAGACCGCTACGGCGTTCTCAATCATCGTCGGCGTACCGAGCAAGACGCTCACGGTCGAGGGCGAGACACTCGCCTCGTTCAAGACTGCCAGCGAGGACTACCAGAGCACAACCGAGCGGCGGTTCTGCTCGGGCTGCGGGTCGCCGATATTCAGCACGATCGAGTCGATGCCGGAAGTCGCCTTCCTGAAGGCAGGGACGATCGACGATACATCTTGGTTTGAACCGACAGCCGAGATCTGGACGCGCTCGGCGCCACCGTGGGCACCACACTTTGAGAACGCCACACGGTACCAGTGTACCCCGGGCTAGCTACCACCGCTGCCTATGCCTCGTAGGAGGCGTCTGGGGACGTACATCGTCACACCACCTATCTAGATCGATCTCACCCACCCTGTGCGACCAGCGCGTGCTGCCGGATATCAGCTCCGCGACGATCCGGCTCGTGCTCAATGAGCTGTGAGACGGACTCCAGATCAGATCCGAGGGCTCAGGATCGGGCGCGCGCTGGCACCGGGCATAGTCGACCCGTGTCAGTGCTCGCCCTCGTAGTACTCGAGCTGACCGTCCGCGCGCCGGAGCATCACCCGGTCTGCGTCGTTGCCCGGCCAGACGCCGATCTTGTCGCTGTCCGGATAGACCGCGACCGCCGGCTCGCGGGCACTGGAGAACATCACGATCTTCGCCGCTCGCTCGGCGCGGTTGGAGACCTTGTGGGCGCCGGTGGGACCCGGCGCAAAGCACGCGATCTCCCCCGCCGTGAGCTCCTGCTCGCCAGTCGGCGTACGCACGAGCACCGCGCCCTCGAGCACCAGCAGCCACTCCTCCTCGTACTCGTAGTGGTACGGGCAGACGCCCTGATGCGGCGGAACCTCATATGCCTTGACCGCGAGCGCCTCGCCGCCGAGCGCCTTGTCGAGATGGGCCATGCCCGAGCGATACCCCTCGGGGTCGGTGCCGTATGCAAACGCGGCGCTGAGGATGTTCGTTGCGCGCAGGTCGGTCATCGACAACGCATCCTACGCGCAGCTATGCGAGGACGACCTCGAACTCGATGACGCCATGCGAACCGTCCACACCCGTTGGGGTTTACCATAGGAGTCAACGTCGATCAGAAGGGCACGATGAGCGGCCAGACCCACCCAACCATCTTCCCGGCTCTGCGTTACCGGGACGCCAACGCCGCCATTGACTGGCTCGAGCGCGCGTTTGGCTTCCAGGAGAAGGCGGTCTACCGTGACGAGGACGGGGCTGTGCAGCACGCCGAGCTGACCCTTGGGGGAGGGCTGATCATGCTCGGCCAGTACAACGAGGAGGGCTGGATGGGTAGGCACGCTCCGGATGCGCTCGCCTCGACGATCAGCCTGTATCTCGTCGTGCAGAATCCCGACGCCCACCACGATCGTGCCAAGGCCGCCGGCGCCCAGATCGTGCGCGAGCTGACCGACCAGGAGTACGGCTCACGCGAGTACAGCGCCCGCGACCTCGAGGGCAACCTCTGGTCGTTCGGCACCTATCAGCCGCACAGCCAGTAGCTCCGCTACGAGATCAGGATGGTTGATCTCGTAGCTCCACGTGGGCTGGGCCATACCCACCGTGCGTTGCTGCGACGTAGCTGAGACGGCCGAGCACATCGGTGGTGGGCGCGACCTTTGCGTTCTCGTAGTCGGACAGCCGGGAAGCCGAGGTGCCGGCTGTCCGCGCGAACTGGCGGAGCGTCATCCCGGTCTGGGTGCGCCAGCTGCGGATCTGTGCGGCGTACTCGGCTCGTCCTTCCAGAGTGACGCTCTCGCGCGCGCGGCGAATCACGCTGATCATCAACGCATCGACGCCGTAGTGTTCACCCCAGCCGGCCACGGTCTCGGCCGTGCGCGCGGCCGGTCCCCAGGGGTTGCTACGAATCGCCTCGGCGAGTTGACGCCAGTCTGACAGCGAGCCTCGGTCCACAACTGTCTCGATCGCCTCGGCCGGCCACTGGTCCAGTGACTGGGCGGTGTCGAAGTCGAGGTTGCGAAAGCGCATCGTCATCGCACGATTTTCTCCGCGAGGTCTGCGAGTACCGCCTTGACTGTGGACCAGTCGTGCCAGCGAGGATCGAGCGCCTTGTAGCTCGCCAGCTGCATGGTGACCTCGGCGTCTCGCGGCCGAGGGTCCGCCAACTGCCTGACGAGTTGCGTGGCAACAGTCTCTGGCCGGGTGTTGATGTCGGCGTAGTAGTCGTCGATGCCTCGCAGAACCACGGCTGCCTCGTCGAGTCCCATACTCTCCGCGAGGGCCGCGATGTCGAGATAGTCCCGGGTCTGGTTGCGACTCAGGGCAAGCCAAGCCTTGATCCTCAGGATCTCCGCCGCGGTCGGTAGGACGAGCTGCTTGCCACGCATCTCGATCTCGGTGGTCTCGAGCGGCCGGCTGCGCAGCAGCTGACGCACACCGGTCTCGATGCCTCCGAGCTCGCCGAGGATGATTTTCCCGGGCTGGGCCTTGGCCGTTGACCAGTCCCCGAGCGCCTCCAGGTTCTGGAGGATCGTGTCAAAGCGCTCCGCGAGGTCTCCGATGACGTGGTCATGATCGAGTGACTCCCGATGGTGGGCGTAAAGCGCCGCCGCGGATCCCCCGACCAGCACGGCGCCGGGGACCAATTCCTGTAGCTGTATGGCCTTCTCCAGGACCTCTTCCAGCGATGGCTTCACAAGCCCATGTTATCAGATCTGATAACGCCTAGCCAGGATCCAGCGCCAAGGGCGGCTCCTCGTCCTCCCCGCTCGTCCAGCGGTCAGTAGCGCGCCGCTGAGCCACTACGCCGCGAGGCGTACGATGCTGCCATGGTCCTCCCTGCGTTCGCCAAGATCCGAGCACGAAGCCGAGCGGATGCCGTCCGCTACGCATACGACCACGGGCTGGCCGCTACCGATTGAGGAGAACCGCTCGGGCGTTGAAAGCCACGGGCGACAATGGGCGAATTCGGCTGCCTGCGGCGGCCGGCACTCAGCCGGTTGCGACCGGCGTCAAGACGATCACAGGAATAACCCGCGCCGCCTTCTGCTCATACTCAGCGAACTGCGGCACGCGCTCGGCCTGTGTACGGAACAGGCGCTCGCGCTCCTCGCCGGTCGCCTCGCCGGCAACAACGTCAATCGTGTCGGTCCCGACCTCGATTTTGGTCTGGGGATGGGCCATCAGGTTGTGATACCAGGCGGGGTTCTCCGGCGCGCCCCCCTTGGAGGCGAAGATGACGTACCGGCCGTCGTCGGCCTGGTAGGCGAGCGGGTTGACGCGGCCGGCGCCGGACTTGGCGCCGGTGTGGTGCAGCAACAGCAACGGCATGCCGTCGAACATGCCACCGACGCGTCCTCCGTTGGCGCGGAATTCGTCGATGATTTTGGCGTTGAAATCTGTGGGTGACGTGGACATCGCGGCTCCTCTGGACGGCTCCTGGACGTGCGCGGTCAGCGCACGTAGACATTAGCCGCCCGTTCCGCCGCCGCGCGGTAGGAACCACCGAACAGGACCGCGTGCACCAGCAGCGGGAGCAGCTGGTACAGGCTCACGCGCTCGCGCCAGCCCTCGGCCAGCGGACTCACCTCTTCATAGGCGGCGAATGTTCGCTCGGCGAGCTGAGTCGGCAGGCCGAACAGGCGCAGCATCGCCAGATCGACCTCGCGATGGCCGCCGTACGCGGACGGGTCGATCAACCACGGCCGTCCGTCCGTGTCGGCGTGCACGTTGCCGGCCCACAGATCGCCGTGCAACCGCGCCGGCGGCTCGGGCGGTCCGACCAGCTCCTCGAGCCGCGCGCACACGCGCTGCACCGCCGCCACGCCCGTATCCGACAGCGCGCCGCGCTCACCGGCGATCCGTGCCAGCGCCAGCAACCGGCGCTCGGCGTAGAAGGAGGGCCAGTCCTCGGCCGGATCGTTCGGCAGACTCAGCGAGCCGAAGCGCGCCTGCATGCCGAGCCGCTCGCCGAAGCCGGGGTCGCCGAACCCAGGCGCACCAGCCGCGTGGGTTACCGCGAGGCCCCGCCCGAGCTCCTCCGCGCCGTCTGCGCTGAGCCCGCCCGGCGCCACCCACTCAAGCGCCAGGTAGTCCTCGCCCACCTCGATCACGCGCGGCGCCCGCAATGCTCCCGGCTCGCCCAACCAGCCCAACCCGGCCGCCTCGAGCGCATACTCGCCCTCGCCCGCGTCGGGGCGTGTCTTGACGAACGCCTCCTCGCCGTCCAACCACACGTGGTACGCCTCGTTGATGTCGCCCCCGCCCACGCGTCGCGCCTGGCGCGCGCCCGGCGGCAGGCTCATGTGCGCTCCGAGGCCTGCTCCGATGTCCGCTCTGCGGACTCCCGCACCTGCTCGAGCAGCCCCGCGCAGGCGGCCTGGACCTGATCGAGCACGACGTCAAACCCGTGCCGACCCTCGTAGTAGGGATCTGGCACATCGAGATCGTCACGACCAGCCGCGCTAGCCGGGTCGAACTCGCGCAGCATTCTCACCTTCGCGCGCGCCGACTCATCGGGCGCGAGCGCTCTCAACGCGTGCTCGTTGGAGCGGTCCATCGCCACGATCAGGTCAAAGCGATCGAAATCCTCGACGCTCACCTGCCGGGCGCTGCCCTCGAGCACGATCCCCCTGCGCAGGGCGGCCTCGGTGGCACGCGCGTCCGGCGGCTCGCCCACGTGCCAGCTGCCCATACCGGCGCTGTCGAGCTCGATGCTCTCCCGCAGGCCCGCGTCGGCGACGAGTCCGCGCATGACGCCCTCAGCCGTCGGGGAGCGGCAGATGTTGCCCAGGCACACGAACAGGACCTTCACGGGCACGGATCGCTCGACCGGCTGCCCGTTACTCAACAGCCTGCCCGTTGGCGGTCAGCGCGACCTCGATGTTGCCGCGCGTGGCGTTCGAATATGGACAGACCTCGTGCGCGGCAGCGACGATCCGGACCGCCTGCTCGGAGTCCTCGATCTGCGGCAGGGTCACATCGAGGGCGCCGGCCAGCTCGAACCCGCCGTCCCCGGTCGGGAGCAGGCTGACGCGGCTGTCGATCGACACATCTCCGACCTCGGTGCGCTCACGGCGCCCGACGACGCCGAGCGCACTCTCGAAGCAGGCGGCGTAGCCGATCGCGAACAGCTGCTCTGGGTTGGTGCCGGGCTCCTCGCCGCCCAGCTCCGCCGGGCTGCGCAGCTCGACCTCCAGCACGCCGTCGCTGGTACGGCCGTGGCCCGCGATCCGCCCGCCGGTGACGGTCGCCTCTGCGGTGTACAGCACCTTCGCCATGTTGCCTCCGATCGTCGTATGCGCCCGCTCGTGGACGCCCGACCTCAGCCTTGCCTGCGCGGCTCACGCCGGACTGTCGAGCACGAACGCCACATCGTCGATGTAACAGTAGGACCAGTCCTCCCCGGGCTCGACCGAGGTGACGATCGGATGCTCGCTCGAGCGGGCGTGCGCGGTGGCATGCCTGTTCGGCGAGGAGTCACAGCAGCCGACGTGCCCGCAGGTCCGGCACACCCGCAGGTGCACCCACGTACCACCGATCGCCAGGCAGTCCACACATCCGTCGACCTGCTCCGGACGCTCGACACGGACCTGCTCGAGATGCGTGCACACAGCCATCGGTCCTCCTCAATCTCGCTGACGGTTTACCCATCCCACGATATCTCGATTGGTCTGATCGATAAGGCGACACATGCACCCGACACAGGCCATGGTCGGCGCATGACCTTTTCAAGCTGATGTTGTTCCGGTCGGTGCATGCACCGACCGGCAGGAGCGCGCATGCGCGCTCCTGCGAGGCGCCGCATGCGGCGCCTCTACCGAACGGCGCATGCGCCGTTCGGGACATGGCCGCATGCGGCCATGTCGGGGATGTCGCATGCGACATCCCCCTCCAAATCAGGGGAGTATGGTCCTTGGATGGCGAGCATGGATGTGAGTGACACAGCAGCGGCGGTGCCGCATCTGAGCGTCGCCGAGCGGGTCGCGCGCGGCAGGGCAGCGCGGGCGGAGGTGCCGCGCTCCAGCCACGCCTCCTTCGCGCCGGCGGCGCACCGCCCCGATCCGGTCGAGGTACTCGCAGCAACAGGCGCAGACGCGCGTGCCCGAGCTGGTGCCGATCCGCTACGGGCGCATGCTGGTCTCGCCGTTCACGTTCTACCGCGGCGCCGCGATGATCATGGCCGGCGACCTGGCGGCGACGCCGCGCTCGGGCCTGCACGTGCAGTGCTGCGGCGACGCGCACCTGTCGAACTTCGGCGTGTTCGCCTCGCCCGAGCGCCGGCTGGTGTTCGACGTCAACGACTTCGACGAGACGCTGCCGGGACCGTGGGAGTGGGACGTCAAGCGCCTGGCCGCGAGCATGCTGATCGCAGCGCGCGACAACGACTTCCGCGCCAAGGACCAGAACCGGGTGGTGCTCGACACCGTCGAGTCCTACCGCACCGCGATGGCACAGTTCGCGCGCGATGAAGAACCTCGACGTCTGGTACGCGCACCTGGACATCGAGTCCGCGCTCGCCGAACTCGGGTCCACAGCTCGAACCGAAGTCGGTCAAGC
Organism: uncultured Solirubrobacterales bacterium; assembly: GCA_963736555.1. GTDB lineage: Bacteria > Actinomycetota > Thermoleophilia > Solirubrobacterales > Solirubrobacteraceae > Palsa-744. The sequence continues at coordinate 92,263 of CAVTPC010000006.1, read as the reverse complement.
GCACCGAGAAGGCGCTCGCCAAGGCCCGCACCAAGGACAGCATGTCGGCGTTCTCCAAACTCACCCACGCTCGTCGACGGCGAGCCGCGGATCGTCGCCGAACCACCGCTGATCGTGCCGATCGACGATCTCGTCAGCGGCAGCCGAGCGCGACCGGATGTTCGAGGAGCTGCACGAGCTGCTGCGCTCCTACCGCGCGACGCTCGTGCACGACCGGCGGGTGCTGCTGGAGGAGTTCCGGATCACCGACTTCGCGCGCAAGGTCGTCGGCGTGGGCAGCGTCGGCACGCGCGCCTGGATCGCGCTGATGCTCGGGCTCGACGGCCAGGACCCGCTGTTCCTGCAGATCAAGGAGGCCGAGGCCTCGGTCCTCGAGGAGCATCTCGGACCGAGCGAGTTCGCAAACCACGGCGAGCGGGTCGTCGCCGGCCAGCGGCTGATGCAGGCCTCGAGCGACATCTTCCTCGGCTGGCTGCACGTCGAGGTCGGGCCTGGACGGCCGGCCGCGTGACTTCTACGTGCGCCAGCTCAAGGACTGGAAGGGCTCGGCGGAAATCGAGCGGATGGCGCCCAAGGGACTGGCCGCCTACGGGCGCCTGTGCGGCTGGACGCTCGCCCGCGCGCACGCCCGCAGCGGCGACCGCATCGCGATCGCCTCCTATCTCGGCAAGGGCGACGTGTTCGACCGCGCGCTCGCTCGAGTTCTCGCAGCGCCTACGCCGAGCAGAACGAACGCGACTACCAGGCGCTGCGCCAGGCCGTCAAGTCCGGGCGGATCGTCGCCGAGACGGGGCTGTAGCCAGCGCTACCTGCCCTCAGCCACCGAGAAGGCAGATTCCTCGGTAGTTGCTGGGAAGGCGGGGTACCGAGGACGGGCCGGTTATTTCGACGACGAGACTGACCTTTGGGGTTCCGCGCCCAGCCTGCCCGACCCGGCCGCGTAGGCGAGCGGATCGCCTCCCCCGCCGCGCAGGATCTAGGCGCAGCCGACGGCGATCATCGCGCCCGCGAGCGGGCCCAGCACGTATACCCAGTAGCTGGAGAAGTCCCCGCTCACCAGCGCCGGCCCGAACGAGCGGGCCGGGTTCATCGAGGTGCCGCTTACGGGCGCCGACCATAGGCCGGCCAGCGCGATGTACCCGCCGACGCCCAGCGCGGCGATCGTGCCGACGTTCTGCGCGGCCGAGGCCGTTCCCAGGATCACGCTCACCGAGCGTCCCGGTGAGGACGATCTCCATCAGCAGCGCCTGCCAGTTCGCGTACCCCGGCCCGGGCAGCGTGGCGCCGAGATGTTGGACGTTGCCGAACACCGCGTCGAGGAACAGGCACGCCAGCGCGGCGCCGGCGAGCTGGACGATCACGTATCCGGGCAGGCGTTTCCACGGGAAGTCCCGGCGCAGCGCGAACGCCAGCGAGACGACCGGATTCAGATGCGCGCCCGAGACGGCGCCCATGAACAGGATGATCGCCATCACCATCAGCCCCGGCGCCACGACGGCCGCCGCCAGGCTGATCTGACCCTCACCGTGCAGGATCCCACCGCCCGCGGCGACGAGCACCAGCATGAACGTGCCCAGTAGCTCGGAGAACAGCCGTCGCCACTCGAGGCGCGAATCGTCGAACTGTACCTTCGACCCGAACTCGAGCGCCAGCACGTGGTGGGTTCGGGGGCCGAGCAGGCCAAATGCCGGACCCACCCCCTCCTGCTGCTCTTGCCGTTGCGCGACGACGCCCTCATCGTGCATCGTCACAACGTAACACCGCCATCCGATGACTCGCGATCGCCGCGAACACTCTCCGGCCGATCGTTTCAGCCCGATCATTCGCGATCGCCAGAGGACACGCCCGGCCCGATCACACACCGTGGCCGCCGATCGCCCGCCCGGCGTCAGCCCACGGTCACCGTCGCCGGCTCGCGACCGACCTCCTCGGCGCTCGGCGGGGCCAGAGCCAGGCGGGCGACGAGCGGCAGGCCCAGCAGCGAGACGGCCGCCATCGCCATGAACGCGGCGAGCGGATGGTGTACTAGCACCTGCACGATCAGCGCGACGACCAGCCCACCGAGGTTTCCCGCCATCCACACGATCGCACCGGCGGTGCCCGCGGCCGGACCCGCCAGCCGCTCGGTCGCGGTGAGGATGACCGGCAGGGCGGGCAGCAGGAACAGGCCCATCGCCGCGAGCACCGCGGCACGCACGCCGAGCAGCGGGATCACGCCGAGCGCGACGCACCCGGCGCAGCCGACCAGCGCCACGCTGAACATGAACCTGCGCTCCGCGCCGCGCGCGACGACCGCCGGCGCCAGCGCCGCGCAGCCGATCACGCCCGCGATCACCATGCCGACGAGCAGCAGCCCCGCCGCGGTTTCTGAGACGCCATCGGGCGAGAGCAGCGTCTGCAGCCAGGTCGCCAGCGCCACGAACACGCCGAACCCGATGAACACCAGCCCGCACAGCGTGCGCATCGCCGGCAGCGCCCACAGCCTGCGGGCGGCGTTTCCGGCGATCGCGGCGTGCTCGTCGCTGCGCATCCCCGGACGGCGCAACACGACTGCCAGCATCACCGCCGGGATCACCGCCATCACGGCCTCGATCTGCAGCAGTTGTTCGAGCTGTCCATGCCCGCCGACGGTCGGACCGAGGATCAGTGCCAGCAGCATCCCCACAAAGCTGCCGGCCGAGCCGATCGCGATGCCGGTGGCGCGCTCGCTCGCCGGCAGGTACTCGCCCGCCAGCTTGCTCACCGCGCTCAGCACGACCGGCTGGGCGACCGCGACGATCACCTGTCCGGCCATCGCCCAGGCGAACGTGTCGCCGCCGAGGCGGACCAGGCCGCCGACCGCCGCCAGTGCCCCGCCGCCCGCCAGCACCGGACGAAACCAGCGATCCAGCAGAATCCCGGCCGGGATCGCGAGGACCACGTACAGCAGCGGGAATATCTCCGCCAGCCATCCGACAGCGGCCACCGACACGCCGTAGTGGCGCGCCGATTCGGTCGTGATCGCGGCGTAGGTCAGCCACAGCACCTGCGTGGCCGCGCACACCAGGCTGTAGGCCACGATCACCCGCCAGCCACTGCGCTGCCTCATCTGCGCGCGTCCCGACGCCGATCGCCTGCCCCTGCATTCACCGCGCAAACGGTACACCGCGCGAGACCTCTGAGTTATGTGGACTCCCGAGTTATGGGGACTCGTCTCGATCGGGGCGAGCAGGCTGCTCTCCGTCGGCGTCCCGGCGCCAGCCTTCTCCGTGCGCCTGGGCGCCCGCGAGCGCCAGCAACAGCCAGCCGATCCGCGGATGCCTGGCCAGCACCCGCGCCCGCCGCTCCCGGTGCTTGCGCTCGTACTCCGACGGCGTTCCGTCCGCCCCCGGTTCCGCCCCGTGTCTCGCTCCTGCTCGATCGCTCTCTCCGAATCCAGAATCATTCATGCCGCGAGAATCTATCGCTTGGCCGGATGTCACGCACGTTCGCCCGAATGGAACCCAGACGTTGTCACCGGCAGATCTCAGGCAACGGCGCGCAGCGCCCGGTAGGGCTCGCCCGCGAGCTCGCGCACGAGCGCGTCCACGACACCCTCCTCGTCCTGCTCACGGCCGTCGGTGACGGCGCCGATCACCGCCCGCTTGCGCTCCAGCAGGGTCGCGATCGTCTCGTCGATCGTGCCGGCCGCGAGCAGGTAGGTGGCGTTGACCGCATCCTGCTGACCGATCCGATGACAGCGATCCTCCGCCTGGTCGTGCTTGGCCGGCGTCCAGTCGAGCTCGAGGAACACGACGTTCGAGGAGCGCGTCAGCGTCAGGCCCTGCCCGGCGACCTCGATCGAGCAGACGATCAACTGGTTCTCCGGGTCGTCGGCCGCCTGGAACGCGCGCAGCGACTGATCCCGGGCGGCGTGGCCGTCCTGGCCGAGGATGTGCAGCGCTCGCGGGAACCGCTCGATCACCGCGCGCTGGATCTCGCGGTGCTTGGCGAACACGACCAGCCGCTCGCCCGAGGAGCAGAAGTCGTGGATCCAGGCCAGCGAGGCCGACAGCTTGCCGCGCGCCGCCAGCAGCTTGAGCGCGTTCAGCCGCACCAGCCGCTCGGCGCGCAACGCGGCCGCGACCTTCGCGTCGAGCTGGCGCAGGTCAAGCGGCTGGCTCTGCAGCCACGCGATCACGTCGCGCTCGGCGAACCGGTACTCGTGCTCGTTGTCGAGCTCGATCGGCACGATGCTGCGCGTCTTCGGCGGCAGCTGGGGCAGAACCTCGGTCTTCAGGCGGCGCACGAAGCAGCGCGCGCGCAGGTGCCAGTGCAGGCGCATGTGCGCGTCGGGCCCGCGAAAGCGCCTGCCGAACTGGGCGCCCGAGCCGAAGTCGCCCAGCCGCCCGACGATCCGCAGCTGCGAGATCAGCTCGGGCGGGCGATTCATCACCGGGGTGCCGGTCAGCGCGAGCACGAGCCCCTCGGCCGGCACCGCCGCGGAGAGCCGCTGCACCGCCTGGGTGCGCTTGGCGGTCGCGTTCTTGCAGTAGTGCGACTCGTCGAGCACGAGCGCGCGCGGCTGCGAGCGCGCGCAGCTCGTCCAGCCGCGCGGCGACGATGTCGTAGTTGACGACCGTGATGTCGGCTGGGATCGGAGCCCGAGCGGTCGTCGATGTCCGAGGCCGCAACTGCCACCAACCCAGCCAGCGACCTGATGTCGGTGCCCAGGTCCGATCGGCGCCCTGCCGGACCGGCGACGCCGGTCCCGACCAGCGCCCGCGCGCTGCGTCCCGGCAGCCAGCGCTCGATCTCGCGCAGCCAGTTGAGCTTGAGGCTCGCCGGGCACACGACGACCGCCGGGAACGCCCCGTCGGCCTGCAGCGCGGCGAGCGCCTCGATCGTCTTGCCGAGCCCCTGCTCGTCGGCTAGAAACGCGCGCCGCTGGGCGAGCAGGTAGCTGACACCGGCGCGCTGAAACGGCTTGAGCTCGCCGCCCAGACCGGGTACCTGCAGCTCCCCGTCGGTCGCCGCCGAGAGCGCGACGAGCCCCTCCGCGGGGGCGTGCTGCTCGCGGATCTCCTGCAGCAGCCCGAGCGCCTCGGCGTCCACCCAGGTTTCGTGCGCGGCGAGGAACCGGTCGAGCTCCGGCACGCAGTACGGGTCGGCGCGGATCGCCGGCAGCCGCGCGTGCTCGTGCCCGCCGCCACGACGCGCCCGCGGCGGGCGGCCGAGCGGCGACGCGCCCGGAATCTTCGCGAACCTCTCGCAGCTGCGCCGGATCGTGGCCGGGCGCGAGCACGAACGTCGGCTCCTCGTGCACGCTGGAGACCTCCAGCACAGCTCCAGGCGCCGGCCTGCCTTCACGCAGTGCGGCCACGCAGCGCGACGCGGCCTTGCTGAGCCAGCCGCTGAGCTGTCCGTCCATCAGCCCCCACGAGTCCAGCGTGAGGGGAACCGTCGCCCCACCGGGCGCACTCGTTGCGCGCTCGCGCAGCGCCGCGGCAGGCGCTCGAGCTCGCCGATCAGCAGGAACACCGGCTCACCGGGCTCACCCGCCACGCCGATCGTGCCGTGCCAGGGAATGGCGCGCTCGGGCTGAGCTTCGCGCGCGCCCGGCACGGGCCTCGGCGTGCGATCGGCTCCGCACGCCCTGCATCGGCTGTGCGGCGCGCTCGCGCTGTGCGATCTCGGTGAGTGCGTGCTCGGCGTCTTCGGTCAGTCGCAGCCCATCCGACCCGTCCGCAAGCAGCCCGCTGACGATGCTCGCGAGAGCTCGTCGAGCGGGATCAGCGCCCGGCCGATCGCCGGCAGCCGGTAGGCGTCGGGGTGTTCGGTCGAGCGCCTGCACGAGCTCGGGATCGCCGTCGGTCGGAAAGCTCAGCCACCAGTTCTCGTCCGGCCGGGCGAGGTCCAGCACGCACTCCCCGCGCGGGCGCCTGCCGCGCCGACGCGCGATCGCCCGCGCCAGCGCGTCGCTGACGTGAGGCCTGCTCGACAGGCCTGTGAGCAGCATCGCCAGCGCCTGCGCGCACTCGGGATCGAGCGGTATCCGCCACGCCTTTTCGACCGGGTCCCAGCGTCGCCCCGGGATCGCGCGCAGCAGCGTGCGCAGACGCTCGTCATAGGGAAACCGCAGCACGGCTTCGCCGCTGTCGAGGGAGGCAAAAAAGGGGTAGGGCACGAACAGGACACGATAGGCGGCCGGGTGGATAGGACCACCCGCCGCGAACCTCGTGCACGCTCCCCCTCGATCTCCACACACTCCGCCGACCCGGGTGCGCCCGTCGATCCCACCTCGCCGGCGACGCCCTCTCCGGCAGCTCACTCGTGCGCGCGCAGCGGCAGCGAGCGATTCGCCCTGGGCGGGCGGTCGAGCTGATCGCACTGATCGCGCTGATCGCCCTGCTGGCACCCAGCGTGCAGTCCGAGGGAGGACCGTGGTCGCCACCGACCGTGCTCGGCGCGTGCTCCGCTGCCGTCGCCCCCGAGATCCTGTTCCCGAGCAACGCCCCTCGACACGGCACGGACCCGGCGCGATCGTCTGGAGCTCCGGCTCCCGCTGCCGGGGCGGCGCAGGCCCGCGCGTGTCCGCGATCGCCCCCGGTTCAGACCTGCCGGAGCAGCCGCCAGCCCACGCACTCCAGCCGGGCAGAACGCTCGCGCTGAGCGGTATGTCGCCGCGGCCGCGGCGCCCCACGGGCAGATCCTGCTCGCCGGGCCGCCACGCCGGCGCCCGGCGCGCGGCCTGTTGCTGAGCGAAGGTCTCGCCGACGGGCCGTCTCACAGCACCGCTGGCCACCGGTGGGCGCGGCCGACCCCTGGCGCTCACGACCGCCTACCTCGGCGATGTCGCCCTCGCCTCGCCGTCCGGCGCCGGGCCATACCGCAGAGCACGATCGAGCTGCGCATCCACCGCTACTACATGCACTCCTTCCTCGCGCCCGCCTCCGTGACGCCCAGCCGCTCGGTCGAAGGACTGACGCTGGCGATGGACTACCGCTCCGACGCACTGGCCGTATGGGAGCGATCCGGCACGATCTATGCCCGCGAGCTGCCCGAGTCTGGCCGGAGCACTCGACCGGCACAGCGCGTCGCCACCGCCGCACCCGGCGCGCACCTCGCCGCGCTGCTCAGCGACGATGACCGTGCGATCCTCGCCTGGAGCGAAACCCGGCGGGGCATCTCGCGCGTATTCGCCGAGCTGTCCGCGTCCGGTGTCAGCTTCGGCACGCCGCGACTGCTGGAACGCTACGCCGACCCCGGCGGCCTGGCGCCCCCGCCACCGCGTCTGGTCCGCCTCGTCTCGGAGTCGGTGATGCTCGCCTGGACCGGAGCCAAGTCCGGGCACTGGGTCGTGCGCACCGCCGCCATCGATCTGAACGGCGTGCGCGCGGTCAACACGATCTCCACCCCCGGCCACAACGCGCTGCTCGCCGATCTGGCCTCGGGGCCGGCGGGCGAAGCGTACGCGCTGTGGAGCGAACCGCTGTGGAGCTCATCCGGCGGACTCGATCTGCACGATCGGGCGCTGTACGGCGCGCGCGGGATCGACGCCTATCCCGGGCGGCACGATCTTCGGCGCCCCCGAACAGATCGTCGCACCGGGCACATCCGGCGCCAGCGGCGAAGCGGCCATCGGCGTCGACCCCGACTCCGACCGCGCGATCGCCGCCTGGCGGACTTCCGGCGGCGCGATCGATTACTCGCTGCACTCCGTCAGTGGCGACTGATCGATCTTTTGGGCTCGACGGTTCACGGTCGAGCGGCTCGGCGTCCCGCTGCAGCCAGCCCGCGAGCAAACATACCGTCGCGAGCCTGCTCGCCGTCATCCTCGCCCGTGATCGAGCACGACTCCGCGCGAGGCGCACCGCGCGGAGCGGGCGTATAGGAAAAGATGCCCCGGGATGGACAGGGACTACGAGCTGCAGACCCACCGCGCCGAGGATCGCCACTGGTGGTACCGGGGGCGACGGCAGGTACTGGAACGGGTGATCGACGGCCTGTGCCTGCCCGCCCGCGCGCGCATCCTCGACGCCGGCTGCGGCAGCGGACGCAACATGATCGAGCTCGCCCGCCACGGCACGGTCACCGGGGTCGAGCTGTCCCCCACGAGCGTCGCGCTCGCGCGGGAGCGGTCCGCCGGCGAGGTGATCGAAGGGTCGGTCCTGAGCATGCCGCTGGACTCGGCCAGCTTCGACCTCGCCGTCTCACTCGACGTGATCGAGCACCTGCAGGACGATCTGGCCGCCCTGCGCGAGCTGCGGCGCGTCGTCGCCCCCGGCGGCGCCCTGCTGATCACCGTCCCGGCGTATCAGTGGCTGTGGAGCGGGCACGACGAGATCAACCACCACCACCGCCGCTACACCCGCCGCTCGTTGCAGCACGTCGCCGAGCAGGCCGGCTGGAAGACCGTGCGCACGACCTACTTCAACTCGCTGCTGCTGCCCGTCGCGATCCTGCTGCGCGTGCTCGACCGGTTCGCCTCGGCCGCCACGACCGAGTCGAGCCTCGACCTGTGGGTTCCGCCCGCGCCCGTGAACTGGCTGCTGGAGCGTCCGCTCGCGCTGGAGGCCAACGTGATCGCCCGCGGCGGGCGCATCCCCGCGGGGCTGTCGCTGCTCACCCTGTTTCGTTGAGCGGCGCTACGTCGCGGGCGGCCGGCGTCCTGAACGTCCACGCCCGGTTGACCAGGAACGTCAGCACGACCACAATCGCCGTCGCCGGGATCTGCCCGATCAGCTTGTCCATACCGGCGTCGTGCACGAACACGTATACGAGCCCCAGATTGCACGCCAGCCCACACGACTGCACGATCGCCCAGCGCACGGGGGTCAGGGCGTCACCGACGTGCTCGCGAAACGTCCAGCGGCGATTCAGCAGAAACCCGTTGACGGCGCCCACTACGAACCCGATGCCCGACGCCACGATGTACCAGACGTCGAATCCCTTCAGCAGGACCGTGTACACGGCGAACGCGATCAGTGTGTTCGAGACGCCGACGATCCCGAACTTCACGAACTGCACGACGACCGTCAGGTTTAGCCTCGATATATGCCCGTCCCGTAATCTGTGCATTGCCATACCTACTGTAATCGGCATCGAATGTCCGCCATGACGCCCCCAGACCTCAAGCAGCGACCGCGCACCCCCAATCTGCTCAGCGTCGTCGCGCCCGTGTATGACGAGGAGGAGCTGATCGAGGCGTTCGTCGCCCGCGCGATCGCGGCTGTGGCGGCGTATCCGTTCGAGCTGGTGCTCGTCAACGACGGATCATCCGATCGCACGCCCGAGCTACTGGACCGCATCGCCGACGCCGACCCGCGCGTGAGGGTGGTGCACCTGTCGCGCAACTTTGGGCACCAAGCCGCGCTCACCGCGGGCCTGGAGCACGCCTGCGGCGATGTCGTGGCGATGATCGACGCCGACCTGCAGGACCCGCCCGAGCTGATCTCAGAGATGGTGGCGCGCTGGAGCACGGGCGCGGACGTCGTGTATGCCGTGCGCCACGCGCGCGAGGGCGAGACCGCGTTCAAGCTGGCGAGCGCATCGTGGTTCTACAAGCTGTTCGACCGCCTGGCCCAGGTCGACCTCGAGCCCAACTCCGGGGACTTTCGCCTGCTCGACCGCCGCGCGCTGGACGCGCTGCTGTCGATGACCGAGCGCTCGCGCTTTCTGCGCGGGATGACGGTCTGGGTCGGGTTCTCCCAGACGGCGGTCTCCTACGAGCGCGACGCGCGGCATGCCGGGGAGACCAAGTACACGCTGCGCAAGATGCTGCGGTTCTCGCTCGATGCGATCGCCTCGTTCTCGCACCTGCCGCTGCAGCTGGCGACCTACGTCGGGCTGCTGTCCGCGGGCGTCGCGTTCATCGCGATCCCGATCGTGATCGGACTGCACTTCGCCGGCTCCTACCTGCCGGGATTCGGCTCGCTTACGATCGCGATCCTGCTGCTCGGCGGCATCCAGCTGATCGCGCTGGGCGTGATCGGCGAGTACGTAGGTCGCATCTACGACGAGGTCAAGCACCGCCCGCTGTACATCGTCCGCGACGAGCGCAACCGTCCTGCGGGCGATCCGGGCGAACCGGCGGCGGCGATGATGGCTCCGCCGCTGGGGCGCGCAGGGTTGCAGGCGCGGCCTCCTGAGCGCGTGGGTTGAGCTGTTCCTGGCGGGACCGCACATGTGCGGTCCCGAGACATGCCGCATGCGGCATGTCTGCCGAGGGCGCATGCGCCCTCGGTCGGGTGGCGCATGCGCCACCCGAGGCAGACCGATCGAAGATCGAAGACATCTCCGACCGATAGGAGATCAGATGCGATCCCCTTATCGGCCAGCCAGCATGCGGGCCTGCCCCATGTAACCATTCCGCAATCGGACGCTCCATATCACTCGATCGCGTGTTGTGATCTGCCGATGATGTTCCCCCATCGTCGTGCGGCGCCCATCCATCTGGTCGCACTGCTCGCGCTCATGTGCGCCCTCCTCCCGGCGACGGCCCATGCCGAAGCCTGTCCCGGCTCAGGATCCGCCCCCGCCTGCCCGTACGCATCGGCCGCGATCGTCGGCCAGCGCGCCGAATCCGTTCTGCGTTTCCCCGAGGCCGTCGCTGTCGACGCCGCCGGAGACGTGTACGTGGCCGATCAATTGAGCTATGTCGTGCAGAAGTTCGACGCAGCCGGCCAGTACCTCGGCGAGTGGGGCTCATACGGCGGCGGGCACGGCCAGTTCGGGCCGATCGGCGGGCTGGCGACCGATGCCGCCGGTGACGTGTACGTGGTCGACTCAGCCACGACCGCATCGAGAAGTTCAACTCCGAAGGCCAGTTCATCAAGGACTGGGGCCACAAAGGCAGCGAACTCGGGGACTTCAACTTCGGCTCCTCCCAGAACTACACCCAGCCCCCGGGCGGCGGGATCGCGGTGGCCGGCGAATACGTGTACGTCGCCGACTCCGGCAACAACCGCATCGAGCGGTTCAACCTCAACGGCGAAGAACCGATCGAATGGGGTGAAAAGGGCTCAGAACCGGGCCAGTTCTCCTACCCGCGCGGGATCGCTGCCAACTCGACCGAGGTATTGGTCGCCGACGACGACAACCATCGCATCGAGAAGTTCACCCCGAACGGGGAATTCCAGGAGTCGGTCGGCTCCTACGGCACCGGCCCCGGACACTTCGGCTTTCCCTATGGGATCGCGCTGGACGCCGCCGGGGACGTGTATGTCGCCGACGACATCAACCATCGCATCGTCAAGCTCGACCCCGAGCTCGGACCGGCCGGCGAATGGGGCGGCTTCGGTATCGGGCCCCGGCCAGCTGGCGTTCCCGCGCGCGCTGGCCAGCGACCCGGCGGGCGACACCTACGTCGCCGACACCGCCAACGACCGCATCGAGGTGTTCGATTCGAGCGGCGACTACCTGCGCACGATCGGCACCCCCGCGCGGGACGTCCCCGGAGCGTTCGTCGCGCCCCGTGGGGTGGCGGTCGATCCGACCGGGCGGCTGTACGTGGTCGACACCGACGACAACCGCATCCTGTCGTTCGCCCAGGGCGGCGGGACCTACCTCGGCTCCTGGACGGACACCGGCGGCTACAAGCCCGGCTACTACGAACCGCAGGACCTCGCGTTCGCCGCCAACGGCTCGGTGTACGTCGCCGACACCGGCAACGCGCGCGTCGCGCGACTGTGGGGCGAAGGCACGTTCCTGTCGGAACTCGGCGGCCCGGCCGACCTCGGCGGGGCCGGGCTGAGCGGCGTGAGTTCGGTCGCGACGTCCGGCACGGGCGAGGTGTACGTGGCGGACACGGACCACAACCGGATCCTCATCTACTCGTCCACGGGCACGCTGCTGGCGAAGGTCGGGGCCGGCGACGGCGACGGCTCGCCCGGCGAGGGGTCCGGCGAGTTCAACCACCCGCAGTCGGTCGCGGTCGGCCCGTCGGGCAACGTGTTCGTGGCGGACACCGACAACAACCGCATCGTCGAGCTCGCCGCGGGCGGGGCCTATATCGGCGCCTTCGGCGGGCTCGGCTCCGCCGATGGGCGGCTGCACAACCCGACCGGCGTGGCGGTCGACGCCGCCGGGCGCGTGTACGTGGTCGACGCGACCAACAACCGCATCGAGGTGTTCGACGAATCGGGCCGCTACCTCGCCAAGTGGGGCATCCGCGGGGACGGTCCGGGCGAATTCTCCCAGCCGAGCGCGATCGCGGTCGGCTGCGAAGGCAGCGTATACGTGGCCGACACGAACAACAACCGCATCGAGCGCTTCGACCCGGCCACGCCCGCCGGAGTGGGCTGCGTATCGGCGGGCGCCTGGCCGCCGCCGCTGAACGTACCGCCGGTGCTGCACGTCAGCCTGTCGCGCAGCTCGGGCGTGCTCGCGCGGCGCGCACTGGCGCTGCTGGTCAGCTGTGAACGCGGCTGCAAGATCCTCGTCACCGCCACGCTTTCGCCCGTCCGCTCCGGATCGTCCTCCCGCCGCGCGGTCGCGCTGGTCGCGGAGGCGCGTTCGCTGCCGCGGATCAGCCCCGGACATGTGCGCCTGCGCATCGGCAACCGCGCGCTGAGCCGGCTGCGTCGAGCACTCGGGCGCCACCAGACGATGATTGCGACGGTCCACATCGTCGCCGTCGGTCCGACCGGCTTGCGCACGACAGTTACGCGCACGTACGCGGTCACGCGATAATGCTCGCGTGAGCACCGACCCCACCCCGCTCGAGTCGCCCGCGCCCGGGCCGAACGTGCCCGGGCCGACCGTGCCCGAGCCGGCGCCGCCCGAGCCCCAGGCATCGCCCGAGTCCCACACGTCCGACGCCGAGCTCGAAGGGATGGACCACCGCCGCGAGCGCATCCGGATCGAGACCGAGCGCCACCGGATCATCGGCGAGCTGACGCTCGCCCGCGACGGCTACCGCAGCCGCGTCTCCGACGTGCTCAACGCCCCCGAGCGCGACTTCCTGACGCTGACCGAAGTCACGGTCGAGCCGCTGGAGGGCGGCCCGGTCGAGCTGTTCCCCTACCTGACGCTCGCCCGCCGGCACATCGTGTTCGCGGTGGCTGCGCCGGAGTCGGCGGAATGACGGCGAGCGAGGACAAGCGCCGAGCAGGGGCTTCGCGACGCGCGCTGACGAGCTGCTGATGGGCGCAACGGAGAGGGCGGGATTCGAACCCGCGATGGAGTTTAACCCCCATACTCGCTTAGCAGGCGAGTGCCTTCAGCCACTCGGCCACCTCTCCTGGAGGTACGGCCAGTTTAGAGACTGCCATGGGCGATCGCCAAGCGACGGGGTCAGCGCATCCGGTCTAACGCCCTCGCCCGGCATGCCCTCGCCTTGCGCGCCATCGCTCGATCGGGATCGAGACGACGCAGATGGCGAGCACCACCAGCGCGACGACAGCAACGATCGCCACACCCGAGGCGAGCAGCAATGCCAGCAGCGCGAGCAGCAGCCCCAGGCCGATGTCCACTCGCAGCAGGCGACGGCGACGGCGCGCCCGGCAGCGGCGGGCCTGCAGGTCGGACATGTCCCTCAGTGGCCTGGTCGCGCTCATTGTCTCAGGCGGCGGAACAGAGGACGGGGCAGCATACGCAGGACGAGCATCAGCCAGCGTAGGGCAGGCGGCGCCCACACGGTGTGAGCACCGTGGTCCAACCCATCGACGACGACGCGGGCGAGCGCCTGCGGAGTGGTTGACAGCGGCGCGGGCTCGAGCCCCTGCGTCATGCGGGTATGTACGAAGCCGGGGCGCACCACCAGCACCCGTACGCCGTCCTCGTGCAGCTCGTCGCCGAGGCCTTGTGCGAGCGCGTCGAGACCGGCCTTGGAGGCTCCGTAGACGACGTTCGCGTGCCGCGGCCGCTCGGCCGCCACCGACGAGAGCACGACGAGTGTCCCTGACCCCTGCTCGCGCAAGCGATCGGCGCTGTGGATCAGCAGCGACCCGGCGCCCACCAGGTTGACCTGCAGGACATCCAGCGCAGCGGAGACATCGGCGGGCAGACCGCCCCGCTCGCCGAGCACGCCCGACGGCGAGGATCACGATGTCGGCGCCACCCAGCTCGTCGATCGCCTGACCGATGACCTGCTCGTGACGGTCGAGGTCGAGGGCGTCGCAGCTCGAAGGTCAGCTACCTGCGCGCAGCCGGCGCCGGTGAGCGTCCGCGGCCGCACGGGCCAGACGCGTCGCGGATCGCGGCCCACCAGCGCGACCTCGCGCGGGGCGCGGCTCTGCAGCTCGCGCACGATCGCCAGCGCGATCTCCGAGGTGCCGCCCAGCACCAGGACGCGCCCGCCGGCCGAGCCGGCGTCTGTGCGACTCACCGCGCGGCTCTCACGTTGCCGCCTCGCACAAGCCCAGCCGCCGGCCGAGGTCCGAGCGCAGTACCCCGTCCGGATCCACGCGGGCGCGCTGGGCCGTCGAAACGGTCCAGTTCGGGATACATCGCGCTCATCGTCTCGCGTCGCAGCCGGGCGTCCTTGGTCAGGTACACGCGCCCGCCGCAGCCGGCCACGAGCTCGTCGAGCTCATCCAGCGCCGCCCGCAAGCCCGGGCGCCGCCGGCCGGCAGGTCGATCGCCAGCGTCCAGCCCTCGAGCGGAAACGACAGCGGCCCGCCGAACGCGGCGCCGAAGCGCTTGAACACGGCCAGATACACCGGCAGCCGGCGCGTGCGCATCAGCTCGAAGCAACGTTCGAGCGCGGCCTCCTGGCCGCGGGGGATCACGAACTGGTACTGGATCAGACCGGCCGGCCCGTACAGGCGGTTCCACTCACCGAGCGCGTCGAGCGGGAAGAAGTACGGCGCCATCGCCAGCGGGCGCTCGCGCTCGCGACGCGGCGCGGCACGCCAGCGCAGCGCGTTGAACGCGCGCATGCTCGCCGGGCGCAGCAGGACCGCGGGAAAGCCGCTGGGAACCTCGAGCGAGGCTTGCCGCGAGAGCGCTTGCGGATACGACGACCGCCGCGCGAGGACACACCGCGCGAAATCCGCGATCCCCGGGCGGACGGCACTGCCGCGTCGCTGCCCAGCGGATCCGCGCGGCTGACGACCGCGCGTCCCATCTTCGGCCCGTCCGCCGAGCAGGTCCAGCCATGCCACCGAGTAGCGGTGGCGCTCTCCTCCGCTCATCAGCTCGAGCGTCTGCTCCAGGCCGTCGGTGCGGTCGATGTCAGCCGATCACCCAGGGAGCGCGGAGCGGCTCGATGCGCAGCGTTGCCTGCGACGACGACGCCGGTCAGACCCATGCCTCCGAGCGTCGCGTAGAACAGCTCGGGGTCGGTCTCGGCGGAGACCTCCGTCAGCCCGCCGGCCGGCGTGCACAGGGAGATCGCCGCGACATGCTTGGACAGGCCGCCGTCGCGGTGGTGGTTCTTGCCGTGGATGTCGCTGGCGATGGCGCCCGCGAGCGTGACGTGCCGCGTGCCGGGCACGACCGGCAGCGTCAGCTTGTGTGCGGCCAGGCGGACCATCAGCTGGGCGACGGTCGCGCCGGCCTGCGCGGTGATCAGCGCGCGCTCGTGGTCGATCGAGACGATCCGTCAAGACCGGTCATGTCGAGCACCTCGCCACCGTCGTTCTGGGCGGCGTCCCCGTAGCTGCGCCCGGCGCCCCGCGCGATCACGCCGCTCCCCGACGCCCGTGCGAGGCGAGCGCTGCCAGCACGTCCTCGACGCTGCGCGGCCGCAGCACACGGCAGCGACTGCGGGCCGTCCGTCCCCAGCCGCACAGCGAGCGCTCGATGCTCGACCGGCTGCCGGCGGGCTGTCAGCTCAGCTGCCGACATAGACGCCGCCGAAGAACAGGAGCGCCCAGGCGACGCCGAGCGCCAGCAGCGCTCGGTCGCGCAGGATCAGCTCCTCCGGCGCCTGGCCGGCGCCCGCGTCCGATCAGCAGCGCGTAGCGAGCCAGCCACAGCAGCAACGGCACGATCGACAGCCCGTACCACGCGACGTGCGACGGTCGTGTGAACGCCCATCCGGTGTAAGCGACGTCACGGCGACAGCGCCGGCCGCCAGCAGGATCAGGCGCAGACTCGCCGGGCGAGTAGCGCCGCAGGGTTGCCCGCGCGGGCGCGGCTCCGCGTGCATCGCGCAGCTCGGCATACCGCTTGCCGGCGACCAGAAAGATCGCGCAGCACGCCGTCACGATGACAAACCAGCGCGACAGGTAGATGTCGGTCGCGACGCCGCCCGCCACGGCGCGCAGCACGAAGCCGGCGGCGATCGCCAGGATGTCGGCCACGACCACGCGCCGCAACCACAGCGAGTAGCTCGCCGTCAACGCCAGATAGCCGCAGCCGACCGCGCCCAGCCCGGGGGTGATCGCGATCGCGCCGGCGATGCCCACGATCGCCAGCACCGCGGCGATCCAGCAGCGCCATGCGCGGTGAGAGCTCGCCGGCGGCCACCGGCCGGGAGCGCTTGCGTGGATGCTGGCGATCCTGCTCGCGATCGCGCACGTCGTTGACCAGATAGGTCGCGCTGAGACCAGGCACAACACGACGAACGCCCCCGCGACCTGCAGCGCCACCTGCGGGCGGTCGATCACGCCGGCGGCGCAGGGAGCCGCGAGCACGAGCAGGTTCTTGCTCCACTGGCGGGGACGGCACGCCCGCAGCAGCACCCGCGCCGCTGGTCGAGTCGCAGACCGCAGCTGGATCGGCGTCTGCGCAGGAGCGTCCAGCGCGGATGCGTCGAGCTGGGCTTGCGTCTCCTCGACGCTTGCTATTGCTTGAAGTGAAGATTAATGTGTGAATCCCCGGCAACGAGAAAGCAACGAGTACGGTTGGTGTGAACACCTGCCCGCGCGAACCCTCGCACGTGCTCCACATGACTACTGCATCTCCGGCTCGATTACACCCGGTAAAAGGTGAGACTTCTCATATGTGAGAGTGCTCTCATTTAACGGTCGGTGAACAGTGGCTCGCCCTCCGTGACAATTACAGTTCAGGCATGGAGCTCGCGCAGCGCCACGCGTCCCCGTCCGGCCCCGAGGCAGAACCGTCCACCGGAGCGTTCCGGTACCGGTCCTCTGTACCGGATACGACGGATCGCGCTCGTCGCTGCCCTGGCTGCACTCCTGCCCGCCGTGTTCTCCTACGTGCACACGATGACCGAACCGTCCAATTCCAGCCTGAGCATCCGCTCGGTCGAGTGGCTGCGCGAACACGGCGCCGCCGATCTGGTAGCGCGGGTCGAGTCCGTCTACTACTCGCTGACCGCCCCCGCCAAGGGCGGCCCGACGCTGCGCGCGCTTCCCGCAGTCGGCTATGGCGCCGGCTCGCACCGAGCGCTCGCGGCAGGGGCCGCAGGGTCGCCCGCGGCGGCTGAATACCGGCCACCGCGTGTGCCGGCGCTGCTGCACCCCGCCCTGCCCGGCGAGGGCGTCTGGCACGCGACCCGCCCGAGCCTTCAAGCCAACCCACCGGTGCTGCTGACCACGCTGCGCGATCAACCGGAATATCCGCGGGTGATCGCCGGCCTGGCCTGGATCGACACCAAGCGCACGCGGCTCGCTCTGAACCCCGGACGCCTGGAGCCCTCCGTGCCGATCCCCCGCGGCGCGATGGAGGTACCCCTCCAAAACCGCCCGGGGCTGCTGGCGACGTTCAACAGCGGCTTCAAGCTGATCGACGACAACGGCGGATTCGTCCTGCACGGCCACACCTACGCGACGATGCACGACGGTCAGGGGACGCTCGTCGGCTACACCAACGGCAGCGTGAACGTGATCGACTGGCCCTACGGAGCGACCGCCCCGCCCTCGGTGTCATTCGCCCGCCAGAACCTCCCCTTGATCGTCGACGAAGGACGACCCAACCCGAACCTCGCCAACGACGCCGAATGGGGCGCGACGGTCGGCAACGCGATCCTCGTGTGGCGCTCGGCCATCGGCGTGGACCGCCACGGCAACCTGATCTACGCCGCCGGCGAAGACCAAACCGTCAGCAGCATCGCCCGCGCGCTGATCCAGGCCGGCGCCGTCCGCGCGATGGAGCTCGACATCAACTCCTACTGGGTCAGCTTCATCAGCTACCGCGCTCCCGGCGCCGAAGACCCGAAGAACCTGTTGTCCGCGATGGAACGACCGCCCATGCGCTACCTCGAACCGGACGACCGGGATTTCTTTACCGTCTACTCGCGCTAGAGCGAGACGCTCGAGCACCAGACGCGGCGAGCGATGAGAAAATTTCATGGAATTGCCGCTACCCCGAAAGCTTCCGTTTTCTGGGTCTATCCTGACGTGATGGCGCATTCCGTTGACAGTGCCAAGCGGCGTCTGACCGCGATCGGATTGCGCTGGCGTCTGGCGGCATGGGTAGCGGTGGTGATGCTGATCTGCACCGGGATTACCTTCGTGGCCGTGTATCGAGGCACGGGAACCCAGCTGCGTCGCCAGATCGACCAGGAGATCGCAGGCGACGCGAGCGAGCTGTCGCGCACGCTGGCCTCCTCGGGAGCGCGCTCCCCTCGTCAGGTAGCGCAGACGGCCACACGCTACGTACGCGCGCAGCCCTTCAGCGCGAGCTCAACGTTGCTGTTCGTGACCGTCCCCGGGATGGGAACGAGCACCAACAACCCCGAGTTCTTCTCCAGCTCGACCCCCGACGAAGATGAGAGCCCAGCCGTTCAAGCACAGGAGAACCGCCTCTCAGCGCAACTGGTGACCGTGCACGATGGATACTCGACCCTGCTGCTGCCCGACGTCGGCGATCTGCGCCTGCTCAAGCACACGCTGCAGATCCCCGGCGGGCCACGGGTGACTGTGGGCGTGGGGGAGCCGCTGCTCCCGGTTGCTCATGCCCAGCGGGGCGTCGCGCGCGCGTTCATCCTGGCGGGCATCCTGACGCTCGCCGGAGCGCTGCTGGCCGCGCTGGCGATCGGTACCCGCATATCGCGTCCGTTGCGCCGCATGGCGGCCGTGGCCGCTGAGGTGGACGCCGGCGATCTGCATCCGCGCATCCACGACGTGAAGAATCAGGGGGGCGAGGTGCGAGTGCTGGCCGACGCCTTCAACCACATGCTCGACCGCCTGACCGAGGCGTTCGCCGGTCAGCGCGCGTTCGTCGCCGACGCATCGCACGAGCTGCGCACGCCCCTGACAGTGATCGGTGGACAGCTCGAGGTGCTCGCATCTCAGGCGAACCCTCCGGGCGAGGAGGTGCGTCGCGTGGAGAGTCTCGTGCGCGCCGAGATCGCCCGGATGAGCCGCCTAATCGACGATCTGCTGCTGCTGGCCAAGGCCGAGCAGACACAGTTCCTGCGCGTCGAGCCGATTGAGCTCGAGCCCTATGTGCGCGAGCTGTGGGACGGGATGAGCCTCCTCGCCGACCGGTGCTTTGAGCTCGGCCCCGTCCCGGCTGGGACCCTGAGAGCCGATCCCGATCGCCTCACCCAGGCGCTGCGCAACCTGCTCAGCAACGCGATCGCGCACACCACCCCCGTCGAGGGACTGGTGCGACTGGAGATCCGGCCCCAGGGCGCAGATCGCCTGAAGTTCATCATCGAAGACGACGGGCCGGGCATCCCCGTGCAGGAGCGCGAGCGCGTGTTCGATCGCTTCCACCGAACCGATGCGGCCCGTGACCGCGCCTCGGGCGGCTCGGGACTCGGACTCGCGATCGTGCGCGCGATCACGGAGGCCCACGGGGGGCGCGTAGCTGTGGGACACCGACCCGAACGCGGCACTCAGATCGAGCTCGAGCTACCCGGTTTCACCGCTTCGAGGAGCCGCAACCAGAATGCTGCGCTGGCTGGACCGGCCGCCAGATAGCGGCCGGTGCTCACCCCGCGATGGGCTTGTCGGGGATCGTCAGCTCAGCCACGCGGACAGCTCATTCAGTACATCGGGGATGACGTAGTAGTAGGCCCACAGGCCCTGTCGCTCGGAGTCCACGATCCCGGCGTCGCGTAGCTTCTTGAGGTGGTGGGAGAGCGTGGGCTGGGCGATGTCGAACAGCGGCACCAGCTCGCACACGCATACCTTGCCGGCGTGCTTGCGCAGCACGTCCACGAGCTGCAACCGGATCGGGTCGCCGAGGGCCTTGGCGACCTCGGCCATGCGCAGCGCCTGCTCGCGCTGTACGTCGGGGTAGACGACGGGCTCACAACAGCGCTCACCCGCTGGGCGCTTCTGCTTGGGCGATAGCTCCAGATCGACGGACATCGATCTACTTATATCAATAACACTCACATATGTCGATGTAATACGATCGACCCATGCCCAACAGCGACGCGCCCTCGCTCCGACGACGCCTGCTCGCCGAGCTGCTCGGTTCGGCCTTCCTCGCCGCGCTCGTGATCGGCTCCGGTATCGCGGCACAGACACTCTCTCCGAACGACGTCGGCCTGCAGCTGTTCGAGAACGCCGCCGCAACGGCGGCGGGGCTGTTCGCGATCATCCTCATGTTCGGCCCGGTCTCCGGTGGGCACTTCAACCCGGTCGTCTCGCTCGCCGACGCGACCTTCGGTGGCATCCGCCGGCGCGACGCGCTCGCCTACATTCCCGCCCAGATAGCAGGCTGCGCACTCGGCGCGGTCATGGCGAACGGCATGTTCTCGCTGGCCGCCATCAGCATCTCCACCCATCACCGCGCCTCGCCCGCGCACCTGCTCTCGGAGGCGATCGCCACCGCGGGACTGCTGCTCGTGATCTTCTCGCTCGCGCGCACCAAACGCTCAAGCACCATTCCCGCCGCGGTCGGCGCGTACATCGGCGCCGCCTACTTCTTCACGAGCTCCGCCAGCTTCGCCAACCCCGCGATCAGCATCGGGCGCATGTTCTCGAACACGTTCGCCGGCATCGCCCCCGCATCCGTGCCCGGGTTCATCGTCGCGCAGCTGATCGGCGGTGCTTGCGCGATCCTGCTCGTGAGGGTGCTCTACCCGGACGTGACGCCCGCCGAGGCCGCGGAGATCCTGCTGCCACACCACCAGGAGATCTCTGGCTGATGGCGAGCGTCCTGTTCGTGTGTCTGCACAACGCTGGACGCTCGCAGATGAGCCAGGCGCTGTTCGAACGCGCCGCCGGCGGAGCACATACCGCCCTGTCCGCCGGCACCACCCCCGCCGAGCGCGTTCATCCCGAGGTCGTGGAGGTCATGGGAGAGCTCGGCATCGACCTGGCCAGCCGGCAACCCCGGCTGCTCACGCGCGAGCTTGCAGAGCAGGCCGACCTGATCGTGACGATGGGCTGTGGCGATGAGTGCCCTTACATCCCTGGCAAGCGCTACCTCGACTGGGATCTCCCTGACCCCAAGGGACGTCCACTCGTAGAGGTGAGGGCGACTCGGGATGACATCGCGCGTCGTGTGCGGCAGCTGGTCAACGACCTGGGGTAAGAACCCTAAATGGAGCAAATACCCTGCCGCAATGCGACCGACGGTGACGGTCAGCCTCGCTGCACAGCCATGAACCTGTTGCCGTCTGGGTCGCGGAAGAAGAACATCGGCGGGACCGGATCGCCCATGCGCATCACCGTCTCGTCCACATCGACTCCGCGGGCTTTCAGCTGCGCGTGGTCGGCATCCGCGTCCTCAGTCGTGAAAGCCACGCGCGTCTCGATCCCCGTGGATTCGCCCTCGCGCGGGAGCACGAGAGCGAGCGTTGTGCTCGCGCCCGGCGGCGCCACTTCCACCCAGCGTTCGCCCCTGCCAAACGGAGTGTCGGCGCGCGTCTCGAACCCGAGTGTGTCCGTGTAAAACGCGATCGCCTGGTCCTGGTCGCTGACGGGCACCATCAGGGTGCCCACCTGCGTGATCTGCGTGTCGGTGTCAGTCATCTACAGCCTCCTGTCGGTCGGGTTAGGTCGATTATCCAATGCAGCTGGCGACGTGCAGCGCACGGACACGTATCGTACGGCCATGATCACGAGCTCGACGGCCTACCCCAATGACACAACAATCGTGCAGTCGCACGACCTGCGCCGCCGCTACGGCGAGGGCGAGGCGGCCGTCGACGCGCTGGCGGGCGTCACGGTCGAGTTCCCCGCGGGACGGTTCGCGGCGATCATGGGCCCGTCGGGATCGGGCAAGTCGACGCTCATGCACCTGCTCGCGGGACTCGATCGCCCCACCTCCGGAGAGGTCAGCGTAGCCGGCGTCGAGCTGACCGGGCTGGACGATCGCGAGCTCACACAGCTGCGTCGCGACCGGATCGGCTTCATCTTTCAGACGTTCAACCTGCTGCCGGTGCTGAACGGCGAAGAGAACATCATGCTGCCGTTGTCGATCGCCGGGCGCGAGGTCGACCGTGAGTGGTTCGACCACCTGATCGACACCGTCGGCATCCGCGACCGGCTCAGCCACCGCCCGGCCGAGCTCTCCGGCGGCCAGCAGCAGCGCGTGGCGGTCGCACGCGCGCTGATCTCGCGCCCGGCGGTGGTGTTCGCGGACGAGCCGTCGGGCAACCTCGACTCGAAATCCTCGGGGGACGTGCTCGAGCTGCTGCGCCACGCGGTCGACGATTTCGGCCAGACCGTCGTGATGGTCACCCACGACGCGCATGCGGCGTCGTTCGCCGATCGGCTGCTGGTGCTCGCCGACGGGCGGATCGTGCACGACGGCCAGGCGGCCAGCACCGAGCAGGCGCTGGATCTGATGAAGGCCGTCGGCTGATGAGCAAGCTGGTGTTGCGCGGGTTCGCGCAGCGCAAGGTCCGCGCCCTGTTGACCGGCATCGCGATCGCGCTCGGCGTGGCGCTGATGGCCGGCACCTACATCCTCACCGACACGATCAACCACGCGTTCGCTGAAGTGTTCGCTAGTTCCTACAAGAACAAGGCGGTCGTCGTCACCGAGCGCGAAGCGCTCGGACGCGGAACGCGCTCGCAGTCCTCTCAGATCAACAGATCCACGCTCGCGCGCGTGCGCGCGGTGCCCGGGGTGGCCGCGGCCTCCGGCGACATCTCGACCAGGGCGACGCTGCTCACGACCGCCGATAAGCGACTCACCAGCGGCGGCGCGCCGTCGCTGATCACGGCCCTGCAGCCGCCGCGCTTTGAGTCATTTACCGCGGCGCGGGGTCACCTGCCAAACGCCGCCGACGAGGTCGCACTCGATCAGGCGACCGTCCAGCGCGAGCACCTGCGGCTCGGCCAGCAGATCGTGATCGCGGGCCGCTCGCCGGCCCGGACCTACACGCTCGCCGGCATCGCCAAGTTCGCGGGCAGCGAATCGTTCGGCGGCACGAGCGTGGCGCTGCTCATCCCCGGACAGGCGCAGTACGTCGCCAACAAGCAGGGCCAGTACGACAGCATCAACGTGGCGGCCAGTCCAGGCATCTCGCCGCAGGAACTGGCCGCGCGTGTGCGCGGCGCGCTGCCGAGCACCCTGACGGTGCGCACCGGAGCCCAGGAAGCCGCCAACCAGACGGCAGAACTCGAAGAAGACCTGGGCTTTCTGCGCACGTTCCTGCTGGTGTTCGCCTACGTCGCGCTGGTGGTCGGCGCGTTCATCATCTTCAACACGTTCTCGATCACCGTGACCCAGCGCACGCGCGAGTTCGGCCTGCTGCGCACGCTCGGCGCCTCGCGCGCCCAGATCATGCGCTCGGTCGTCGCCGAAGGCCTGATGCTCGGCGTCGGCGGGGCGGTGCTCGGGCTGCTCGGCGGCATCGGGCTCGCGCCCGCGCTCGACGGGCTGTTCAAGTCCTTTGGCGCGGACCTGCCCGACAACGGCACGGTGCTCGAGCCACGCACGGTGATCGTGTCGCTGGCCGTGGGTATCGTCGTGACCGTGCTGGCGGGTCTGTTCCCGGCGATGCGCGCCACGCGCGTGCCGCCGATCGCAGCCATGCGCGAGGGTGTCACGATCCCGCCGCGACCGCTGCCGACCCGCCGTATGCTAGTCGTTAGGTTCGTACTCGGGCTGGTCGTGGTCCTCGCGCTGGGCAGCGTGCTCGGGCATGGGATCGGGCTGCTGCTCGTGATCCTGTGGGTGGGTCGCGCGATCAGGCTGTGGGTCAGGCTGCGCCGCGGGGGCGAGCGCCCGGCCCGCCACTACCGCATCATCCCCGCGCTCGGTCGCGCGCTCGGGCTGATCGTCAGCTGGCGCGGCATCATGGGGCGCCTGGCGCGCGAGAACTCGATACGCCAGCCCGGGCGCACGCTCGTGACCGCGCTCGCGCTCACCGTCGGGCTCGGGCTCGTCGCATTCATCTCGGTGCTCGCCGCGGGCACGAAGGCGACGATCGACGCCGCCGTCCACCGCTCGTTCGCCGGCAACCTGATCGTCCAGAACTCGCAGAGCGAACAGGGGATCCCGGGAGTGATCGCACCGGCGGTCAGGACCATCCACGGGGTCGGCGAAGTGACCGCGGTCGCGTTCACGAAAGGCACCGTGCGCGACCTCTCCAAGCCCGGCGCGCCGGTGATCGAAGAAGCCGGTCGCCTGACCGCGATCGAACCCGAATCGTTCGGGCGGATGTACAAGATCGAATGGGAACACGGCTCGCAGGCGACGCTCGCGGCGCTCGGCCAGCAGGGCACGGTTATCTCAAAGAAGTTCTCGAGCGCTCACCATCTGCAGGTCGGTCAGCGCCTGAGGGTGCTGACGCCCGCGAGCCGGGAAGTGACGTTGACGGTGCTCGGGATCGTCAAAGAAGAAGTGCTCGGGCTGCTGTCCAACCTGACGATCTCCCGCGCGCTGGCGCGCACGGCGTTCGGTCAGCGCGAAGACGGCGTCGACTTCATCACCTACGCCCCCGGCGCCGACCAGACGCAGACGCGCGCCAGCATCGACGCGCTGCTGCGCCAGAGCTTCCCGCAGGCGCGCACGCAGACCGCGGCGCAGTTCACCAAAGAACAGAGCAGCAAAGTCAACACGTTCCTGGTGCTCGTGTACGTGCTGCTCGCGCTGTCGGTGCTCGTGTCGCTGTTCGGGATCGTCAACACACTGGTCCTCTCGATCTACGAGCGCACGCACGAGCTCGGCATGATGCGCGCGATCGGCACCTCGCGCCGGCAGATCCGCCAGATGATCCGCTACGAGTCGCTGATCACCGCATTGATCGGCGGCGTCATGGGCCTAGCGCTCGGGGTCGTGGGCGCGATTCTCGTCACGACCTTCGCGCTGTCGGGCTCGGGTTACGTGCTCTCGATCCCGATCGGCACGCTGATCCTGCTGCTGATCGCCGCCGGGGTCGCCGGCGTGCTCGCCGCCCAACTGCCGGCGCGCCGCGCCGCGCGGCTGGATGTGCTGGGCGCGCTGGTCAGCGAGTAGGCCGAGCGCACCCGGCGGGGAGCGTGGAATCCGATGATGACGGGGTCGCATGCGACCCCGTCCGTAGCCGCGCATGCGCGGCTACGCCGAATGGCGCATGCGCCATTCGGAAGGACCGGCCGCATGCGGCCGGTCTCGACGGCGTGCATGCACGCCGTCGCCGGGGGGCGCGTGCGCCCCCCGGCACAACATCAGCGATTACAAAGGCATGCGCGCGAGTGGGTCTCGGGCTCAGCTCCCGAGGTTCGGCAGCTGCTGGCGCAGCGATATCACCTCGGCGAACAGGTCTCCGTGCTCGGCCACGCGCTCCAGCACCTGGGCGGTCTCGAACACGAGCAACTGTGGATCTCCCTGCTCGCGCGCGGCCCGCAGCTCGCTCCAGTCCACGGGCGTGGAGACCGTCGGGCGGGTCAGCGCCCGGGGCGAGTAGACGCTCGACGGTCGTCTTGTGCTCGTCGTTCTGGCTCCAGTCGATCAGCACCTTGCCGCGCGCGCTCGGCTCTGGCCATCTCCGACGCGCACGAGCTCCGGGCGGCGCTGCTCGAGCAGGTCCGGCGACGGCGTGGGCAAACGGCTTGGTCTGCTCGTAGGTCACGTCGGCGCCGTTGAGCGGCACGTACACCTGCAGGCCCTTCGACCCGGAGGTCTTGGCGAACGCGCGACAGCCCGAGCTGCTCGAACATCTCGCGCAGCTCCAGCGCGACCTCGCAGCACTCGACGATGCTCGCCGGCGCACCCGGGTCGAGATCGAAGGCGACCGTCGTCGGGCACTGCAGTCGCGCCGGCCAGCGACAGCGACGGGTGCAGCTCGATGTCGGCGAGGTTCGCGAGCCAGACGAGCGTCGGCAGGTCCTGGCAGAGCGTGTAGTCGATCTCGCGCTTGCTGTGCTCGCTCCAGATCCGTCGCCGTCTGCACCCACTCGGGGCGGTGCGCGGGCGACTGCTTCTCGTAGAAGTACTCGCCGTCCACTCCGTTCGGATAGCGCTTGAGCGTCAGCGGCCGGTCGTGCAGGTGGGGAAGCAGAACCGGGGCGATCGCCGCGTAGTAGCCGATCAGGTCGCCCTTGGTGAAGCCCGTCTCGGGGTAGAGCACCTTGTCGAGGTTCGTCAGCTTCAGCGTGCGGTCTTCGACCTCGACCTCGACGCCGCCGCGCACCTTGCGCCCGCCCGCGAGCCAGCGCGCGCCGCGTCCGGTCCGGTTGCGTGCTCCGCGGGCGGACGGCCGGGACTCGTCCTGCGGCGGCGCCGGTCGACCCGCTCGCGCACGACCTCGCGTCCGCCGGCTTGTCCTCGCGCAGGCCCTTGTAGGAGGCCTGGCGCAGCGTCCCGGCCTGGGTCCACTCGCTGAACTCGACCTCGCACACGAGCTGTGGCTCGACGAAGTGCGAGTCCTTCGGCGGCTGGCGCCCCGTGAACGGCGGTCGTCTCGCGCGCAGCGGCCCAGCAGCTCCCGCGAGTCGCTCGAGCTCGCGCGCGTCGAAGCCGGTGCCGACCCGCCCGCGTAGCGCAGCGCTCCCTGCTCGTCGTGGACCCCCAGGTCAGCAGCGCGCCGATGCTGCCCGCGCGCGCGCCCTTGCCCTCGTCCAGCCGCCGATCACCGCCTCCTGGCGGCTTGAGTTCTTGATCTTGAGTCCAGCGCCGTTGCGCGCGCCGGGGACGTAGCGGGAATCCAGGCGCTTGGCCGATCACCCCCTCCAGGCCCGCTCGCGGGTGGCCGCGAGCAGCGCTGTGCCCTCGCCCGCGTGAACGACTCGGGCACGCGCCAGCGCTCGCCGTCGCAGCTCGAGCTCCTCGAGCCGCGCGCGGCGCTCGGTGTAGGGCAGCTCCATCAGGCTGTGCCCGTCCAGCCACAGCAGGTCGAAGATCATGTAGGTCACCGGCGCGGCCTGCGCCAGGCGCTTGACCGCCGCCTCGCCGCGCAGGTGCATGCGCGGCTGCAGCAGCCTGGAAGCTCGGGCGACCGCTCCTCGTCGAAGGCGACGATCTCACCGTCGAGCATCGCCTCGTGGGAGCTCGAGCGCGCGGTTCAGCGGCCGCAGCTCCGGGATAGGCGGCCGGTCACCTCGTTGCCGTTGCGGCTGAGCATGCTGGATGCGGCCCGGGCTCGGAGTGCGCGATCGCACGGACCCCGTCCCACTTGACCTCGAATGCCCACTGCGACTCCTCCGCCGGAAGCGTCGAGAGCTTCGCGAGCATCGGCGCGACGAAGTCGGGCATCTCCTCGCGCGTCTGGGTCCGCCGGCGGGTCCATCCGGTGGATCATCCAGTCCTGCTCGTCGCGGCCGGCCTGGAACAGCGCGTAGCGGCCCTGCAGCCGCTCTCCGTGGAATACGACGATCACCTTGTCCGGCTCGCCACTTCTCGCAGACGTAGGTGCCGCGATCCCAGACTGCCGACCTCGCCGGCGCCGTAGTTGCCTGCCGGGATCGTGCCCTCGAAGTCGATGTAGCTCGAGCGGATGGTCCTCGACGTGGATCGCCTTGCGGTTGTGCTTGGGATCCTCCGGGATCCCGTTGGGCACCGCCCATGACGCCAGCGCCCCGTCGTGCTCCAGCCGCAGATCCCAGTGCAGCCGCCGTCGCGTGGTGCTCGTGCACGACGAACCGCGCGTCCGCGGCGGCGGGGTGCGCGAGCGCGTCCCCGGACTTGGACTTGGAGGTGGAGTGGGTCTCGGGCTCGGCGGACTCGGGCCCGGGCTCGGGTGTCTCATCAAAGCTGCGCTTGGCCCGATACTCACCGAGCCTCATAGGCGCGGTGGTCTGCTTCGTAGGACCAGTTTTGGGCGTCATGCTCATTGCAGGACAGCACATACCCATATCCGGCGGGCATTACCGCTACGCGATCGCGTCGCGGTGCAGATGAAATAGCTCATACAGCGAGAGCGACGGCGGCCTCCGGTGTGGCTGCCACGAAGCTGAAGCTCTCCTCGATGTAGAAGTGGACGGCCTGGTCGTCGTGTCGCTGATAGCCGATCGACAGGTCCTGCCCGCAGTCGAGGATGAAGTCGCCGCCCCGCTGGCTGAGGACGACCGCGCCCACGACCCCCGGCGCCCAGACGATCGGGCCATCGAGGATCTTGCGCAGATGGTCGAGCAGCAGGTGACCGCCATGCTCGGCTGTTTCGACGACGCGCCGGTACTGCTCGCGTCCCAGCGCCATACCGTAGGGCCCGCCGATGCCGTTTCCCAGCAGCAGCTCCACGGCGCCCGCGACGCGCACGGGGTAGCTATCGGGGTCCTCTCCGAGCGGCTGCGGCTCGTGCGGCGAGGCGCCGACGATGCCGGTGATCTCGGCCTCCGGCCAACCGCGGAACACGGCAACGTTCTCGGCGACCGCCATCCGATGGCGGCGTCGTCGAGCGAGGAGAGATCCACGTCCGCCGCGCCCCGCTCCTGGTCGCTCCAGCTCCTGCACCGAGACCGTGAAATCAGCCCGCAGCTCGGTCAGCGCCAGCACACGACGCCGCAGAGCGCGACACCCTCATGGGAGACGCGGCGATCGGCTCGGTGCGTCCGAGGTTGGTGGCCGAGTGCTCCCAGCCGTGCGGACCGGAGAAGTCGATGAGCCTGCGTGCCGCCAGCGCCGGCGTCAATCGCTGCTTCGCCTCGCCGTCCAGTAGCTCCCAGCCGGAGTCCGTTATCGGCGCGAGTGCGCGTAGGAGATGGTTCCTCACCGCACGCTCCCAGCGTCTCCGCCGATCCCCAGCGAGCCCGAGCGATCGTCGGTCAAAGATGCCGATTCGCTCCCGGTCGCCCGCCCCGGTCGCCTCGCGCCTCGGAGTCCTCGCCGCGCTCGACGATGTCCCCTGGCTGAAACAGGATCCCCGCGCGATCTCGCGCCACAACGGCGTGCGGCGCAGCAGAAACTCGAGATCCATGCTGAAGTGCTTGAACTCCTCACCCTGGCATCCCGCATGATCGCCAGCGCTTCGGCATCGCTCTCAACCGCCAAGCGCTGCTCGATACCAGCCGATCGCCACGGAGCCGGGGGCTCGGGTACGATCAATCCCATGGACCTCCGAAGCTATCTCACTCGGAGAGTATCCCCTCATCGTCCCCAGTGACGATCCGGGACCCCTGCAGCCCACCGACAGAAACGAGTCCTCAGACCAGAGCGACAGCCCTTCCATTGGTTCAGCCACCTTGCGACCCGAGTGTCGTTGTGGCGAGTCGCTCGATCACCTCGTCGCGGTCGGTTCCGTGCGCCTGGAGCACGTGATTGAAATCCGCGCCGTATACGTGCATCACCGCCATCAGCACGTCGGTCGTCGTAATCCCGGTGGCGCCCCGCCGGCAGGCGCTGCGGATCGCGTGCTCGGTGACCCGCGCAACCGCATCGCAATCGTCGACACCGGCTGAGCCGGTCCATTCACGCTCGGGCTCGCCCGGCGCCCGCAGCGGTCCCTCGCTCACCCCGAGCGCCTGCAGCGCGGCCCCGACTTCGCCATACAGGCGCAGGACCCGCAGCCAGCGCTCGGCCGCATCCCGGGGAGTGCGCGCGAACGGCAGCGCCGTGGACGCGATGCCCAGCACCATCGCCGCGTCGGGAGCAAGCGCCGGCGCGGCGTTCACCGCGACGCTCCGATACCTGCTCGCCGGCTCGCGTGCGGCACGTGAAGACGCGCGACGTTGTCATTTCGTAGCGTGACCTGCTGCGATCCGTCGCTGGGGCGCACCTCGAGCACGACGGTACCGGCGCGCTCGGCGCCGGCGCACGCCGAGCGCACCAGCTCGGCTACCTCGCCGGACTGCACTCCGCAGGCGAGCAGGAATCGCTCGGTTCGCTCGCCTGTGGCCTCGTCGCGGTCGAGCTCGAGCTCCTCGACGAGCACCGTTGGCGCACCGGCGTCGCCCCGCACGCTCAGCAGGCACGCGGCCATGTCGTCGGGGCGTGAGTCGGCCTCTTCGGCCACTCGATCCAGGAGCGCGGACGCTGTGGCTGCGGGTCCCAGCTCGGCGAGCGCACCCGCCAGGCGCTCGGCGCCAAACAGCGCTCCCGCAATCCTTGCCTCTGTGACGCCGTCGGTGTGAAAGCAGATCTGTGCGCGACCCGGCACCGAGACCACGGTCTGGCGGGTCCCGGTCCGCATGCCGGCTCCGATCGGCGGCGAGGAGCAGACGGTGATCGGGGTGATCGACCGGGCGCCGAGCACTATCGGTGGCGGATGGCCGGCGCAGGCGTATACGAGAGTGCGCTCGCGCGGATGATAGGTGGCCGCTGCGACGGTGGCGAACGACTCTCCGAGCTGGCGTTCGAGCACGGCTCCCGCCGTTTGCACAGCGGCGCGCGGGGAAAGGCCGGCCTCGAGGTAGGCTCGCAGCGTGAAGCGCACGAGGGCCGTGTGGGGCAGTGCTTGACGTCCGTGTCCGGAGACATCCCCGACGATGACCGCCAACTGGCCGTCCTCGAGGGCGAACACGTCGTAGAAATCACCGCCCGCTCCAGGTCCATCGGCCGGGCGGTAGGCCGCCGAGGTGCGCACCGGACCCAGCCGGTCGGGGGGCACTGGCAGCAGCGCGGCCTGCAGCAGGCCCACGTCCTCGAGCAGCTCGCCACGCTGGCGCTCCAGTCGCCGGGAGCGCAGCGCCGCCAGGCGCGTACGCACCGCCAGCCCCAGTGCGAGCGCGAGCAGGGCGCCCATGACGATCCACACGGGCGTTGGTATGACTGCGACGATCTTGGTGATCGTCGTCGCGAGCGGCGAGGCGCGTTGCCCGGGCGCCGGCCGGTCATGTGCCGCTCGGTGCGCGTCCCGAGCAGGCGCAACGCGCGCGGACGCGACCGGAACCCCAGCCGCCGCAGGCACGATCGTGGCCCGCGGGCTCGCGGCCGGGGTTGTGCGCCGCGCCATGACATGGCTGCGGGTGTGCCGTGGGCCTCGCGCGGCAGGCGTCGAGTGGTTGACGATTGCGGCTCGCCCCGTCCCGGCGACTTGCGGGGGCGTGGGCGCCGCGGGCGTGGTTGGCGCCGGCGCCGTCACGATGGGCGCGGCCGACGCGGGTGACGCCGCTGTTGACGGGGTGGCTGTGGGCCGAGCGCCCGGCGCTTTGACCGGAGCTGCCGAGGGGACGACACGGGGCTCGGCATGAGGGCTCCCCGCGGTGATCCCCGGTGCACGGTGTGGCGTGGGCGAAGCGGCTGGTGTGGAGGATGCGCCCGGGCGAGCGGTGTGTTCTGGACGGCGTATGGGTTCTGTGCCGGGATGTCCGTGCTCCCCCGATCCCCCGTGCTCCCCCGATCCCGCTTGGCCTGAGCCCTGTCTTCCCTGCCCTTCCTGCCCTCTTTTTCCTCCCCATCCTTCCCTGTGTTCCGGCTGTCCGCCGCCTTCGTCGCCTGCGCCCGGCCGATCCCCGCCGGGGCCGGGTTGTTCATCATGCCCGGGCTGCGATTGACCATCCGCGCCCGAGCCTGGCTGATTGCCGTGTCCCGGCGCCGGTCCTCCGCCGTGGTATTGGCCCGGCGAGGCGGCTTGCGGAGGCTGGTTGCGTGGCTGGCTCGAGGCCGGTACGACAGGGGCGGTCCTCGCGTGTCCCGGGCTCGCCACGGCAGCGGGAGCACAGTGGAGCGCCAGCGCGCAGCAGCTGAGACCGATGATGAGGCTCGCCAAACGCTGGCGCGGACGCGCGGACGGGAGATACCCGTCCGGTTTGCCCACCGTCGGCGGGCCCGCGCCGATCAGCTTGCCCAAGCCGTGTCCTCCTGCGCGTATGCAAGCGCCTGCTCGAGTGTCGGGAAGATCGCGAACGCCCCGTCCAGCCCCGCGAGCTCGAAGATCTTCAGCACGTTGGGCCGCACACAGACGACCGCCAGCCGCGCATCCGGGTCGAGCCTTCTGGTGATGCCCACGAGCACGCTCAACGCCGTCGAATCCATGAACGTGGTGTCTGAGAGGTCGATAACGAGCCGGCTGCTGCCCGTCTGCAGTGAGTCGAGCAGCATCCACTTCATGCGGGGGGCCGTGGCAAGGTCGAGATCGCCCTCGACCGAGATCACGCTGGTGCTGGCGTCGAGCTGGCGCTGAAGGATCCCGAACACCGCGGGGCTGGGAGGTGGGGGGTTGGGCTTCGTTCTGCTGGTCATCGCGATCCTCGCCTTCACGCTGGCGATCTGCGGCGCAAACGCACAACGGCATACCGCGCTCGCCCGTACGGGATTATCACTCGACCGCGACCGATCTGTTCCTTGAGGCATTTGACGGACGCTCGAACGAGTGTCCAGTGGGAGGCAGCGGCGCGCGGCTGCTGCCCGTCGGCGGTCTCGCGGTCGCTGTCTCGGTCGCCGACGAGGTGCGGGCGGCAGAGCGACGCTGCACATTAGACTCCAGGCAGCAAACGCACTGATTGAAGGTACGCCATGACCGACGAGTCGCTTGTCGGCATCCGTTGGCATACCACGGAGGAGTCCTACCGCGACATAAGCCAAGCCCTGGAAGAAGAGGGGGCGACTGTCGAGGTTGAGCAAGAACGACAGGGCTTCGTCTTCGTGCCGATCAGGGCATCCTCAACCCCGCACCCCCTGCTTCAGCATGCTTCATGGCGGATGTCATCCTCTAGCGCGATGTAGGTTTGGCGGGAGGATCGCCTTGTTGGTGGCGATCCTCCCGCGGGAGATGCTCGGGTGTTATCGACTTCCTGGGCCTCGTCCTGTCCAGTGTCGCCGAGGTGGTGGGCTCGGCTCTTCTGGTTCTTTGTTTTTGACTTCACTTTCTTCGCTTTTGATTACGTTTTCGACTGTGGCCAGCCTATGTGTGCCGGTGAGGATCGCTGTGTTGTAGCCCGCTTTCGACGGCAGGCCGAGTGTCGTGTCGATGACGGGATCGAGAATCGACGAGAAGGGACCGCCGCAGCCTTCGGCGGCGGGGACCGAGAACGCGTTGTCGAGCACTGAGTCTTCGACATTGACCTCGACTTCTTCTTCTTCATAGAAGTGGCCGATATTCCCGGTGATCGGTTTGTTAGGTTCCGGCGGACTGGTGATACCGTCGGTCAATTGGAGCTCTATCGGGCTCGATTCAGACCCGATGTAGCAACTATTCCCCAACCACGGATTGTTGAGATGAACTCTGATCGGTAGTGTCAGCGACGCCCCGGACTTGCCAAAGAAATTTTCAAAGTTCACGAGCACAGGGTTACTCGGGTCAGCGACGCCTTCGATGGTCGCCGTCATACCCATCATTCTGCTCCCAAAACCCGCTCGACACAGGCGCCGCTGGGCACTATCAAAGATCCATCTACGATGGATTTCCCCGCAACCAATCAAATCACCCAAACCGCCGGGAACATTCAATTCCGTTTTGGATAGGCTTTCACCGTTCTTTGCCGGCGCACTTACATAAATGGGTTCCGGAGCCGGCACCAAACCGCCCTGTAGTATGATCGTCTTGTCGATAGGCACCGACATCTTTCCGATCACGAATTCACCACTGGTAATCTGAACAAACGAGCATATGCTTACGCCCGGTGTGCCAGTCGGACACTGCGCGAATACAGCATAATCACCTTGCGGCACGGCCAGCACCGGCGAAGCGGCCCCGAGCGAAGCCAAGGGAGCCATCAACGCCATCACCACGACAAGTATTATACGTTTAGCGTGCTTAGTCATTAACCATCGCCTTCCGATTAGTAACTGGATCTCTGAGCGTCATGCTCCCCATCCTTCCAGTATAAATAACGATAGTCAATTCATATCGTCCTTCGGTCGACCCATGGTGCGCCAATATGGTGCGCCGCGCTATTTACCATGCACCACCCAAGACCAACTCACCGGACACCAACCTTGGGAGTACATACAGTCACTTCTTTGACCGGTGGTTGCCCTTTTTCTTGCGCTCATGACGAACAGCCTTCACGCAGCCCGTGACACCGATCAGCGTGGTCTGCTTGATCACAGCGCCGTTCTGCGCCACGAATTCGGTCGGCATCGACAACGAGGCGGCCTGGATCTCCTTGACCTTGCGCGTCTCGGTCTTCTTACGGCCCTTGACTCTGACCGTGACCTTCTTTTTGACCGTCTTGGTCGTCGTCAGCGCGCAGAGGTTGCCGTTGGCGGCGAGAGCGCTGAATGGACCCTGCGGAAGGACCAATTCAAAGCTGCTGAACGGCTGGTCGGGGACGGTCTTAAACGTCGTCGAGGTGATCCCGGATTTTGAGATGAACGTAGTCCCCACCAAATCAATCGTTATCCCATATCCCTGCAGGACCATCGTCAGCGACGGGAACGCTTCGCCGCCGTGGCTGACGAAGATCGCAGGGCCTTCCAATGGGACTGGGATCAGCGGGGTGTGGACGACCGCGTAGCCGATCTTCGATTCCGAGGGGCAGGCGGCAGGGTTGGCTTCGAACTGCTTGCTCGTGCACGCCTTCTGCAACGTCGTAAGCCTCGAGGGGAGATCCTTGGGGAGTTCGACTTTGACCTTCGTCAGGTTGGCCTGGGTGCCCAGCGACCCCGCGGGCTCGCTCACCGTCGCCGTGAGCGACGCCCCGTCGGCTTTGCTGGTCTTCGCGTTCGTAGAGACCGCGAATTTCGGGGAGAACTTCAAGACCGCGCAGTTCGTCGCCTGGAAAGGCACAGACACTAGCGAGCTGGCTCCCTGATCGCTTTCGACGGTCCCCGTGATCGCCATCTTTGCGCAGTTCGTCGGGTTGAACTGGAATTCTTTCCTGCTCGTCGTGAAGTTGATCCGCTTCAACTGCACGGGGATCCCGTCGATCAAGTGCGGGATCGCATAACCTTCGCTTTCCTTGTTGCTCGTGATCGTCAGCGCCGAGGTGATCGGGTTGATTTCGATCCTGGCCCTGACCACGATGCAGTCACACGCCGGGTCCTGGTTAGGGTTGGCGGTGTCGTGCTCCAGATCGAACGGGCCAGCCTTGACCGGATCGACCACCGACAATCCGAACGGCGCACCATGGTAGGGACCAGTGAGGTAGACCTTGCCGCCCGTGACGCTGACAGGATCCGAGCCGACACCAGCGGACACTGTCGTTTCACCGACGAGCGATTCCGGCCCGCACGTGCCGTTGTTAGCCTGCGCTTCACCGCACAGTTCGACGTGCGAGAGGATCCCCGACAGGCCGGGCGGCAGCGTGAAGGCGACCCGCGCCATGTTCTGTTCGCCGTCTTCGCGGCCGAATGTCCCCGTCAACGGCGTGAACGCACCCGCGTTGATGTTCGTACTGCCACCCGTCAGCGTCGGTGAGAACGGCAGGCTCGCGCCCGGGCACGCGCTGTGGTTGGGGCCTTCGCTGATGTTGAACGTCGAGGTGGTCGCGCACCGGTCGCATTGCCAGACCACGGCGTGAAGATCACTTCGGTCGTATACGCGCCGCAATGCGCCGGCGTCGCCAGCGGCGCGCGTTCGCCACCGAAGAATTCCAGCCTGGCGTCTTCAAACGGCGCCTGCGGCAAGTTTTCAAACGTCGCGGTGATCCTACCCGACGGGCTAAGGGACACGCTACCAGGGAGCTTCAGCAGCACACCCGATTCCGGTTCTTCAGCAACAAGATACATCGCGACGAGGCTCCCGAACGGGTTCTGGTTCTGATCGGCCAAATACACCGCGCCCACCAGTTCGTGTTTGAGCAGCGGCGTCTTGATATGCACCGTGCCGATCTTCGCCGCGTCCGGACAGAACGGCGACGGCAACGTCGGCGTGAACTGGGTCGTCTTTGCGCCGGGTTCGCCTTTGGGGTCAAGTTCGGAGAGGCCCGTGAAGCCGATCTGCCCCTCACTGCACGCTTCCAGACCATCGCCCCCGGAGGGGTTGATCTGCACCCCTTCCGGCAGCACCGCAGTTACGGCCCTGACATCAGACACTGCCAGACCACTCGCGTTCAGGCTCTCCTGCTGGTCGATATGCTGCGCGACCGTCAACCCGCTCGAGCTGCTCGCCGCGTGCCCGTCCGGCGCGACTTCCAGCGACGGGGTGAACGGCAGGTGATCGCAACCGTCGACACCCACCGGCTTCGCCGGCCCCGTTGCGCAGCGAATAAGACACGGGCGCTGTCAGCAGGCTGGGCTGCCCCAGATATTCCCACGAGCTCATCGTCACCGACGTCGCAAACGGCGCCGCGCACGACGTCGGCAGCGACAGGAACGGCTGCGGGTGCGCGATCGACGGCGACGCTTCACACGGTATTTTGCCAGCTGGATTTCCCCCAGTTTGGACAGGGAATACCCGCACGTCCACCCCCGCGAGTTGTCGTGGCGCGGGTCCCCGGGCGTGCCCCAGATCGACACGCGCGCCGCCAGGAACGACGCAATCTGGGTCGTGTTCGTCACGTTCACCGTGATGCCGTAGTCAGATCCGGTGCGCACTGCCGTGTCGAGGTATACGGGATTGAGACACACGGAGAACCCGAATCGCGCCGGCTCGCCGGGCGCGGGTTCGAGGTTGAACAACGGCACCGTGACCGTGGCCAGGCCACAAGTCTTACCCCCAAGCGCTTCCCCCACGACCTGTACGGTGATCATCGCGACACCGATCTGCGTGTCGGCCGGACACTTGTTCGTGAATTGCGCATGCGGGAACTTCGAGTTCGCGTTGAAATCGCCCAGCGTGCACTGCGGGAACGGTACCGGGTTGCCGATCAGTCCTGGCGGCAGGTCGAACTGGAGGTTTTTCGGCTGCACCGGTTGATAGGGAAACGCGCCGGTCTCGTTCAGTGCGATCGTGCTCGTCAGCTGGAACGGGTGCGAGCCCGCCTGCGTGTCGATCGACCCGTCCGCGTTTTCCGGGCGCAGTTCGTAGTTTTCTACCCCGAACGGCGTCTGCGCGCTCGACAGGCTCACCGGCCGCGAGGTACGAGCGGGCGCGGCGCCGCCACCGCTGATCCGCGCTTCGTTTTCGCTGCCTTCGGTCGCGTTCGCGGCGATTTCGACGGGAATGTCGACCCATATGCGTTCGTACGGCGGCAGCTTCCCCGCGTACGTGCACTTCACTTCGCTGCCCGCCGCCAAGATTTCGCACTCCACCGGACCGTACTCCGGGGCTTCCGTGTCGTGGAAGGGTCCAGCGCGCCCCGACGGCGAGATCGCGGTGAACCCGGCGGGGAGCTTGTCGAGGATCGTCACGGGCGACCCGGTTTCGCCGTCGACTTCGCCGTCGCCGAGGTTTGTCGCCGACACGAGGATCTCGCGCGCCGGCGGTTCACCCTTGGTCACGACGTTTTCGTACGCGACGTGACCGATGACTTCATGCACCTCCAGGGCTTGTACGGCTCGATCGGCATCCCCGTTTACGCTGTTCACGCGCAGCGGGGCGATGACTCCCGACCCCGGGCTGCTTTCCTGACCACCGCTGACTTCCACATTGCCGGCGCCGTACACATCGGCAGCTTCCAGCGCTTTCTGGATATTGGCCGCGGTCAACGCAGTGTCTCCAAAATCGGCCGCAAACGGTTCGGTAACGAACAGTCCCCACTGTAATGGACATCCCCAATTCCGTATTGAGGAAGCTCAATTCAAACGCCGTCGCTGGTGCTCCCAACGCATTCGAGGATTCCGCGACGATTTCCTGAACCTCAGAGTGACCCGGCGAGAGCTCCGGTTCCGAGCGCAGGTTCGTCGGACGAGCGCTCGAGGAGAGCTGCCACCACGGGGACAGTGTTTCGCTTTCGGCAAACGCCGGCGAGGACGAGAAGGCGAGAACGCCGAGGACCCCGGCAACCGCGATCAAGGAGAGCTTCTGTGAAATACGCATGGTTACTTACTCCCCTTGCCGTGGTTTGACTTCTTCGCTTTCTTGGCTTTCTTCAACGGGCCGTATTTCTTTTTCGCCGTCGCTTCGCATTTGGCGCGTTTCTTCTTCGCCCGATCCTTGTGGCACTGCGCGAGGGCCTTCGTTAGCTTCTGCGCCCGTGTTTCCACCTTCGGCCCCGGCGGCACCGGCGTGAGGTTGCCGACGCCGGAGAACGTCGCGCTCGCCGGGGCGCCATAGATACCCGGCTGCGGCGATGGCGCCGCCCGGCAGGCGTCGGCCGTCGTGCACACGGGCGGCGAGGCGACCGGGCTCGTACACGGCACCGCGGCGCTGCACACGTGCGCGTCGTACACGTCAAACGCGTTGTCGAGATCCTGCGGCTGCAGGCGCGCGGAGGACAGGAAGAACACGTCTTCGCCGTTTTCCGAGGCTTCGAGGAACGCCGATTCTTCCAACGACGTGCCCGAGGAAATCAAGCCGACACAACCGGCCGCCGATTCGCCTTTCCCACCTTCCCCTTCAAAGCTGCGAGCAGGCTCATAGACAGTGCTGCCGGTATTCGCACCTGACGAGCAACTGCCGATGACTTGCGGCTCGTACTCGTACACGTCCTCGTTGCCGTTGACGTCCTGCGGCACGAGCGCGTCGTTGCTGTTGAAGAACAGCCGACCAACGTTTGACAGGTACCGCGGCTGATAACGCGCCCCGAGGCCGACTTCCACATTGGTCCAACCGGGAACATTCCCAGCCACCCACCGCTTCGTCCAGTCCTGTTGCTCATCGATAAGCACGCGGTGAGTTTCCCCCCTTCGGGCTTCTGGTTCACGTACTGACCCACCGGCCGCGCGCCGGTCGGATCGCACGAGGCGCACTCAAGGGTGGCGGCTTCCGTACCTGGATTCGCGGGTGCGTGGTACTCGAACACCTCCTCGTCGTGGTGTATTTTCGCCTTTACTGCTCCTGTTTGTTCCCCTTCTTCCGTTTCTTCTTCGCTCACATCCGTGTTGTCATAGCCCGTGAGGCTGCGCTGCGACATGAACGCCAGGAAGCGACCGTTGGGTGAGACGCGCGCCGTCAACGCAAACAATTCGCTATTTCCGCCCCCCCAATCATTGCCATCGCCTCCCGCGAGAGCCGTGATGAACGTCGGCTGCCATGTTTTCGTACCTTCATCGTAGCGATCGACGTACAGGTTGTTCCCCGTGCTCGTCGCGCCGCTGCCCGCTAGCACGCTCGTGGAGACGAAATATATATATTCGCCGTTTTCGCTCGCGCCTAGCACCAGGCCCTCGACACCGCCCGCCAGTTCGCTCGTGTTGCACGCCAGCGCCCCGGCGACTTCCACGACTTCACACTCATAGAGACTCTGATGCTAGTCCACCCTCGTGAAAAATATCTTGGACGTCTTCGCTGTTCGCCGTCTGGAAATGCACCTGTTCTGCACCTTGGGGGGTTTTATGCGGTTCGGCCAACTGCAGCGTTTCGCCCTTGGCCGTGTCGCGCAGATAGAGATTCCCTTCGCTGTACCATACGATGCGCGAGCCGTCCTGGGAGATCGCGTTACGCGCATCGTGGCTGTCTCTTTCGCCAAAACCAGCCTGAGGAGCTGGTATTTTGCCGGCACCCGGGAGAATGCTCACGAGCTGGAGCTCTCCATCCACCAGCTCATACAGCCCTGCATCTTGCCCTATTCCCCTTGTTTCGCGGCGGGTTCTTCCGTCAAGGGCACCTTGGACTGATATACGAGATGGCTCAGATCGGGGGTGGCGCCCACGAACTTTGCCGCACTATAAAAGGTATCTCCCCCGTCGTCGAGCTTCGTGTTTGGCGGCGTGTTCGCGGCCGTGATCAGCGCCTGATAGCAATTAGCGCCGCAGAAGGGGCCGGGTTCGCTCGATCTACCTTCTCCGCTGGAGAAATCCGTGCGCAGGTACGTCGTGTGTTCGCTCGTTTCCGCCGTTACAGGCGTTTCGTCGTGCGGTTCCACCAAAGCGAGCGACAGGTCGGGTGAGAACGCGCGGTACGGGAGACCATTCCCCAGGGAATATTCCGCAGGCCCGTCGTTGATCGTCGACAGGTCCTCCGTTTCCCAGCCGCCCGCCCCGCGCTTTGAGAGGACCTGGAGCAGTTCCGGCGAGCGACTGCCCGCCGGTTCGCTCGTCACGGGCTCACTCGACAGGTACGTGACGGCGCCGCCACCGGCGGCGGCCTCCGGCACGCCGCCTTCGGCACGCCTGGTATTCGAAGCCGGCGCCGTGCTTGCTCGGTGGCGAGACCATTTCCCACTGCCGGCCGTCGGGCAGGCTGAACGACCCACCCGCCTGCTGCGTCGTGAAGGTATGGTCGGGACCGTCGAATTCTCTGGTTTCGAATTCGTGAGGGGCGACTTCGATATGACTGATCGCCACGAGACGGTAGTGATAGACGGTGCCCGGCGAGAGATTGGTCTGCACGTGCTGGCTGACGGCTACCGAGGTTTCGCCGGAGCCGATCGAGGCGTCGGGGATCGGCACGCTCGTACCATGAGCTTGTTCGCCTTGATGGTATTCGGTGGTGTCGTATTCGAAGTGGTAAGTGGTGGGGGCCCTGCTGGGGTCGATCGTGGCTTCGAGCGTCGCCGAGGTGTCAGCCACTTCGGAGACAGACTCTTCGATCGTCGTCGGCGGCGTGGTCTGGAACGTCGCGTCTGCGCCGGATTCGGTGCCGTTCGCGTTCTTGGCGACGAGGCGGAAGTGATAGGTCGTGCCGGTCGTCAGACCCGGGGCTTCGGCTTTCACTTCGACCGGTTCGGTGCCTTCGCCGATTTCGCCGCTGCCGTCGCCGAGACCCTCGGCGCAGGGGGCGGTGTGACCCGCCGCGTAAGGATTCGCAGCGCTCGCATTGTACTGGGCTTCTTCGACGTATTCAAACGCGCATTCGGTGAGCGCGACGCCTTCCGGGTTGACCGTCCCGTTGAGCGTCGCGACGCGTGGATAGATATCCGACGCGGGGCTGCTCACCACGGTCGGCAAGATGCCGATCTTGAACGTCTCGACGTCGTCTGCTGCGCTCTGGGTCGCGTAGACGGTCGGCGTGGCGCTCGCGGTGACAGCGATCCCGTGGGAATCCACGAGCCCTTCTTTGGGCCCGGTCGCAAACGTGGTTTCATACGGTTCCCCGAACGGTCCGTACTCGGTTATAAGGCTCACGCCGGTCTTGCCGTTCGTGTTGTCCGTGAACACGTTGTTCGTCGATGGGTCGACCGCGATCGCGGTGTCCTCGAAACCGAATGCGCTGATTTCTGTTCCGGTTGCCGGTTCCCACTTGCTCACACTGTCGCTGCCGGTAACCGTGTAAACGTCGCCCTGGGAATCGACCGTGAAACCGGGTTCGTCACTGCGGCCACTGTGGAAGCCTTTCAAGAAGACGCCCGTATCGCTGAACTCGGATACGTTTATTTCGTTCCGGCCATAATAGACCCAGAGGTTGCCTTCGGGGTCCACGGCGACACCTTTGACGGCTTCAAACGGGACGAACCCCGCGCCGGCCCCCGCACATCCCGGCGGGGTCTCCCCCGCGGTTTCACACGCCCCCGTCAACTGGCTGACATACGTACCAGACGCCGTGAACTGATCGACCAGATTCTGGCTCGTGTCCGCGACATACAGATCTTCTTTGGCGACCGAGGTGGTCGAGTTGTTCACGGCGATGTATTCCGGGCCAGAAAGCTCGCCGGCACCAGAACCCGATTCGCCCTTGAAGCAACCCAACAGGGCTTCGCAGGTCTGAAGCTCTTTGGTCACCGGGTGTTCTTCAGCCACTCCCCAACCCCACGCGCGGATAAACGTGCCATCCGATTCGAACTCGTCGATGCGGTTGTTACCCTTGTCGGCGACGTAGAGCGCTTTGGTCGTGTCGTTTACGGCGAGCGACATGGGTTCGGAGAGCTCCCCGGCGCCCGAGCCGGGGGCGCCGAACTGGCCGGTGGGGATGATTGAGTTGCCGCCGGCGAGGGCGGGGGAAACCCCCACCGTCATTGCGATCGCGATCGTTAGAGGGAGGGCCAGGACACTTATTTTTGACGTAGCTGTCCCGCCGAAAGCACGCACGCGAGCAGGCTCGGCGACACCACTTAGACGGTGCAGGAGGAACGTGAGCCTGTTCGGTGCCGTGGTCATGGACGGGCCTTTCTGGTGGTGGTCATCGGGGTGGTTGGGAAAAGTTTTGGAGTGGGGTGTCCCGTTTTGGC
The DNA here is from genome assembly GCA_963736555.1 of uncultured Solirubrobacterales bacterium. Lineage (GTDB taxonomy): Bacteria > Actinomycetota > Thermoleophilia > Solirubrobacterales > Solirubrobacteraceae > Palsa-744. The sequence goes on along the minus strand of CAVTPC010000006.1, from coordinate 50,151 downwards.
GACCCCGTCGGCTTGCGCTACGCTTAGGCCATGAACGACACGCCACTCAATCTGACGATCGTCTACGAGCCCGGCGATGACGGCTGGATCACGGTGTCGATCCCTGAGGTGCCCGGCGTTCTCAGCCAGGGCCGTACGCGCAAGGAAGCACGGGAAAACGTCATCGACGCGCTCGCACTCATGCTCTCGCCAGAGCCCAGCGACGCTGACGACCAGCGTGAGCGCGAGGCGCTGCACCTGACGATCGCCGCGTGAAACGACGCGACCTCGAACGCCACGTCCGCACTCACGGCGCGCGCCCCATTGATGAGGGCGGAAACCACACACGCTGGGGCGGCCCCCAAGGGCAGCGCTCAGCGATACCGCGCCACAATGAGATCGGCTACGGCCTCGCGCGCGACATCTGCAAACAGCTGGGCGTACCGCCGCCGACGGGGTCACGATAGAGACGCGGCCAACCTCAGCTAAGCAGGGTGAACATCTCCGCCTGGCTGAACGGGTGGGGAAACCAACCGGTGTCATGCCCCACCATCCGGTTGAACGTCGGTGTTGAGCGACAGCTGCTTGGTTACCTGTTCGCCCAGCTCCGTCAGGCGCCACGCGTTGGCGGCACCCTTGGTGTGGGCGTCACGGCCCGCGGTGTTCGTGAGCAGGCCCAATCCCTGCAGGCGCGCCAAGAGCTTTGAGACCTGGCCCTGATCGGGGATCTCCGCCAGCTCGCCGATCAGACGATTGCTGGCGCCCGGACGTTGCACCACGGCTTCCAGGACACGCGCGGTCCTGTAGGTCAAGCGCATCGGAATGTCCTTCAGGGGATCCTCGCCGGCGTGATACATACGCGACTGAGCAGAAGCCGGCACGGGAGTCTCAGGCACCGGACGCTCACACAAGCTCCGTGTACGCTTCACACCGATATACGGCATCGCGATCAGGCTCGTGAACTCCGGTAGTAGATCCGTGAGCAGCTCCTTCTCGGTGATCGCCAACAACCGGTTGAGGATCATCAATACCGCGCCGACGGCGCCCTCAGCCATCAACCCCGGAACCTCCGCGGCACGCTCACCCTGCAAACGACCCTCATCGACGATCGCGATCAGGCGCTGTAGTACATCCGCGCGCCACGCCCGTGCCGCAGCACCACCATGCGCGCTCTCAACCACACACACCCGCGCGAGCTCCAACTCACGATCAAAGAAACCCAAGATCACCCACAGGCCCATGCGTATCCGCTCAGACCACTCAAGATCGCCCACCTTCGCCGCACGCAACTCGGCGAGGACCCTTTCCAGCGTGTCGTCACAGACCTCCAGCAAACAGTCTTCACGATCGTCAAACAGGTCATAGAACGTCTTCCGTGACACACGTGCGCGCGAGGCGATACTCGCGACACTCACGTTCGCCCAACCCAACTCCTCGACCGCCGCGACCGCACCACCCAGCAATCTGGAGCGCTGCATCTCCGAGACCCGTACACGACCGTTACGCTCAGCGGGCACCAACGACGGGGAGCTAACGGGGCCCCGCACCACACGGTTACCACGCCTAGCCGGACGCTTGGATTCACCACGCTTACGCGGCATAGCTGAACTCCCCCGCGCCCCCGTAAAGCAACACGATCGCCGCCGTCAACTCCTCCAGCAACCCAAGCAACGGTGGAGCATCAGCCATCACCACGCGCGTATGAATCACCGTGAACGCACCACCGACCACGCCCTCAGCCAACAACGACGACGACCAACCACCAGGATCACTGCCCGCACGATCCGCCTCGATCGCGCGCGCCAGCACACCCAACACGCCTACGCGACGCTCCCGCACACGCGCACCCCCATCCAGCGCCGCCACAAACAACAACTCACACACAGCGAGATTGGTATCCAGATAGGCCAGCAGCGTGCCCAGACCCGAGCGGATACGCTCCACCCACTCGCTCTCGCACTCATACACCAGGCGCACGACCCCCGCCAGGCGCTCCAGTTCACGATCGATCAGCGCCAGGAAACACTCTTCACGATCGGCGAACAGGTCATAAAACGTCTTCGGTGACATCCCCGCCAGCTCACACACCACCCGCGGACGAAAACCCTCATACCCACCCTCGACAACAACCCCCAACGCCGCATCCAGCAACCGTTCACGCTGAGCGACAGGAATGTACGTCTTCCCACCCAAGGGACCCGGAGGACCGGGACAACGCACCGGGAAACCAGTCTCCGCAGTAGTCGTGGGGCGTCCCCCTCCTCGTCTCACGACCGTTCACCGCCAAACCGAACAACCCCAGCGCGGCGAGAGGCAAAGGTGCGCCGCGATCTCGGGTCAGCGGGACCGCGGCGCTGGTTTCGCGTGAGCACCTCACGCCGTGACCCAGGGGTTAGGATCAGGGCCACGACGCTGCGTGCTCGGGGAGCCGGCGCGCGCAGGGAAGGCGCGCGACGGGTGTGATTCCTCAAACGCCACCGCGGGTTTGGGTCGGCGACGCTCGATCCGGACAGGATGGGAGTCCTGCCAGGCCTACAGGGGTGCAACCCCACGATCGTCGAGTCCGCCGCGGCAGACCTACGAGAAGCACCCACAAGCTCGGTATGCGCGCTCGTGCGCGCAGGACATGCGAACGCCCTCCCCGGTGAGGGGGCGGGCGATGAGGGCGTTTTGGCGCCTAGACGCTCAGCCCGAGAACGTGCAGAGAGAGAGAGAGAGAGAGAGAGGTGCATCGGTGCCGATGCACCTACCGACAGGCGCTATCGCGGCACAGCGACCCCTCACGGTGGCATATGTCCCCGGCAAGCTCACTAGAGCAATCTCCTCCACAGTTACGACCCCATCCCTCTCCAACAAAGTACTCCCGATAGCGCTACAAGCCGGCCCAGGAGACCAACCCACAACGAGATCTTATGTCCTCAACACCACCCCGGAAGGGGTGACATGAGCACTATCGCATACCCACACACAAATTGCAAGACCCAACCATCTCCCCCACAAAACCCCGTGTTTTGGGAGGTTCTGAAGTGGACACCAAGGAACGGGACTCGCTCACACGCGTACGCGCGCGAGGCGAGTGGACGCTGTGCAAACGCTGCCAAGGGACGCTGTGCGAACACTGCCGAGTGAAGACGCTCCCCACTGGCCGCTGGCTAGCGGCGGTAGCCAAGGCAGGCGAGATCCGGTCGGCCAAGGCGGAGCAGAAAGGCCGGCACAAGGGGTTCTCATCGGGGCCCTGGCGGATCGTCTAGCCTTCTCGTCGTGACCGTGGAAGGGTGGCAGAGCGGTTGAATGCACCGGTCTTGAAATCTCACCGACCGAAAAGTCGCGTCTTTTGCCGGCCCCCGGATTCTTGGCTTTCCTGAGCCGTTTTCCGCACCGTTGAGCGGTATTCGGCGGTTGGCGGCTGCGGATGTCCGGCGCAGCGAAGCCGCTGTTAACCGCCTGAAACCGCACGATCCGCACTCGGACTGGCGCGGATTTGGCGCGAGTGGGCGAGGGTTGGTTGAGGGTTTTGCGGGTCCATTTCGACGGTCGCTCGTCGGGCTCCCACTGCCGCAACCCGCGCATCAGGTTGGGACATTGCTGCTGGCTGGCGCTACGGTTGATCGCCGTGTGAGCGGGGCCACTTCTACGCCTAGCAGCGACTCGCCGAGCGATGCGTTCAGCGGCTGGACGGCATGCCCTGAGAGTCGGTTCGCTCGCCCGTGTAAGCCTCGAGCACTTCCACGGCCTTGGTGATCTCGGGCAGCGCAAGGCATTCGTCGCGAACGCAGGCCGCCTTCCTGCGGAGGTCCTCGTCGGCGAGCGCTTCGACAATCGTCTCGCGCAGCCGTTTGGGCTGGCAGTCGGCCGCGTCGAGCACCCTCGCGACTCCGAGCGCAGCGGCACGCTCAGCGTTGACGGGATGGTCCACGGCGATCGAGATCAGCACCATCGGCACACCGGCGTACAGCGCGCCGATGATCGTGCCCAATCCGGCGTGGCTGACCACCAGATCGGCCCGAGGGATGATCAGGGACTGGGGGACGAACGACTCGAGCGCGATGTTCCCGCCCGGGTCACCGACGCGGTCGAGGTCGATGCCGGGCCCGGTCGTGAAGATGACGCGTCGCAGGGACACCGGCGAGCGCCACGAGCATCGCCTTGCGCAGCATGTGCTGCTTGTTATGGACAGTCCCGAGCGTCGCGTAGATGAGCCCATCCGATCGCCCGTCGGTGAGCGCCGGGTCAAGGCGCTCCCCCTCGGCGCGGTCCTGGGGCTCGGAGCGGAAGTGCTCGATCCGTCCGAGCCCATCATCGCCGGCGACCATCCAGCTCGGGGGCAACGTGGAAAGCATCAGCTCGCCTCCCAGCGCCGTCCTTGCATCGGAGCCTATCCCCAGACGCTCGGACTGGGCGCGATAGCCGCTTGAGGTGTGGTTCACCGCGAGGTGGCGATCCCAGGCGCTGTCATGGAACGGCGCGCCCCACAGAGCGCACGCGACCGGGACGCCAGCCGCCCTGCCGGCGATGCTCCCGCCGTACTCGGCCGCCTCGCGCACGAGGAGATCAGGCCGCCAATCCGCGAGGAGCCCCATCAGGTCGTCGGTCATGCGCGGAGTCCAGTGCTCCCACACGATGCGCTGGCTGAGCTCGTTGACCTGCAGTGGACCGTCGGCTGCCGCGGTTGCCATCTCCGGGAAGAAATCCACCGCGCGCTCCCAGGTGAAGTCGTGGCCCGCCGGGAAGGCCGCAAAGCCCATTTGCTCCACGGCCGCGCAGAAAGACGGGCGCAGTCGCAAACCGGACTTCGTGGCCGGCATCGCGCAACGCCAACGCATACGGCAGCATCGGGTTCAGATGACCGTGCCCAGGCTGCGTCGTAAACAACGCCCGCACGTCGCCATCTCCTTCTCAGTGCTCGGCCGGATAGCGGGCGCGGATGTCGCCGATGCAGCTGAGCTCACGCATACAGCGCGTCGATCTCGGCGGCGTACTTCTGTGCGATCGGCTTGCGCTTGAGCTTCATCGTCGGCGTCAGCTCCTCGCCGCCGGGCAGCCAGTCGCCCGGGACGATCTGAAACTTCTTGATCTGCTCGACACGGGCGAGGCGCGAGTTCGCGGCGTCGATCGCCTCCTGGACCGCCGCAAGCACGCTCGGCTCGCCGGCGAGCTGTTGAAGCGAGCGGTTCTCAAGGCCATGCTGAGAGGCCCATGCCGGCGCGTAGTCGGCGTCGAGGACGATCAGCGCGATGTTGTAGGGACGGCGGTCGCCGATCGCAACCGCCTGGCCGATCAGCGGCGAGGCGCTCTTGACGTGCGCCTCGATGTTCGCGGGCGACATGTTCTTGCCCATCGCGTTGATGATCAGCTCCTTCTTGCGATCGATGATTCGCAGGTAGTCGTCGCAGTCGAGCTCGCCGATGTCGCCGGTGTGCAGCCAGCCATCGGAGTCGATCGCCTCGCGCTGTGCTTCTCAGGGGCGCCGCGATAGCCGGCCATCACGCTGTCGCTGCGGATCAGCACCTCGCCGTCGTCTGCGAGGCTGATCTCCACGCCGGGGGTGGGCGGGCCGACGGTCCCGAGCTTGATCCGCTCGGGCGGATTCACGCAGCCGGCGCCGCAGCTCTCCGACATCCCCCACAGCTCCGCGAGCGGGATGCCGATCGCGTGGAAGAACTCGAGCACCTCCACCGGGGTGGGAGCAGCGCCGACGTGGGCGGCTTCGACCTGGTCGAGGCCGAGCATCTGGCGCAGGCCGGGGAAGACCTGCCGATCGGCAGCGGCGACCTCGGCGGCCAGCTCGTCGGGCACTGGCTCGCCGCGCTGCTCCAAGCGCACCTTCTCGATCGCCGCACCGAGCGCGCGCTCGGTGCGCTCGCGCTGCTCGGCGGGCTGCCCGGCGAGCATCGCCTCGACCCCCGCCTTGAGCTTTTCCCAGACGCGGGGCGCCGCGAAGAACCGCTGCGGGCGCACCTCCGTCAGGTAGGAGGGCAGCTCGCGCGGGTCTGGGCAGCAGGTGATCTGCCGGCCGTGGACGATCGGCCCGTAGTGGTGGGCGTTTCGCTCGGCGATGTGGGCGGCGGGCAGCCAGGAGATCATGCGCAAGCCATCGCGGCCGGGCACGACCTGCTCGATGCCCGCGAGCGTCGCCAGCAGGTTGCGGTGGGAGATCTGCACTCCCTTCGGTGGCCCGGTCGTGCCGGAGGTGTAGATCAGCGTCAGCACGTCCTCGGGGGCGAGGAGCGCTGTGGCCTGCGCGACGGCCTGCTGATGCTCATCGGCGCGCCCGGACTCCTCGACCTGCGCGAGTGTGACCACGCCCTCGGGCAGCGTGCCCTCGGTGGGCGGATCGATCAGGATCACGTGCTCCAGGCCGGGGACCTCGCGTCGCACCGCAAGCACGCTCTCCAGGTGCTCGCTCTGCGCCACCGCGATCCGCGCACCGGCGTCGGCGATCACGAACTCGATCTGGCTGGGAGCGAAGGTCTGATAGATCGAAAACGGAGTCGCGCCGAGCATGACCGCCGCCAGGTCGACGACGTGGAACTCCGGACGGTTGGAGAGCATGATCGCAAGCGTCTGCCCCCGCCTCAGCCCCAGCTTGTGCAGTCCGCCGGCGATGTCGCGAGCGCGCTCGCGCCACTGCGACCAGGTGAGCGTCTGCGCATCGTCCCTGGTGCGGATCGCGACGCGATCGCCAAGCACCGAACTGGTGATCTCGAACGCCTCGCAGAGCGTTCGACGCTCGCACCGCGCTTAGATCACGCTCAGCGACGTTTCTGCTCGCCACGCCGCCCCTCGCTTCGCTCACGGATCTGCACTCCCGTTTGCGCGCTCGGCTGGGTCTGTCGCCATCACCTTCTCCGCCGCGCCCACCCCCACCGGCTTCTCTGTGGCCCGCTCGCGCAGACGCACGCGCAGTCCCTCGGGGACCACGGTGAAGGTGAAGCGCTCCGTTACGGGTCCCGCTGATGCGTCCAGCTCGAGCTCGAAGTTGCGGGCGATCATCGCCATCGCGCTCTTGGACTCGAGGAACGCGAGGTTGCGCCCCGGGCAGAAGCGGGGACCGGCGCCGAAGGCGAGGAACGACTTCTGGTCGGGAGATGCGGAGCTCCCGTCCTCGTTCTCGTTCAGCCAGCGGTCGGGGTCGAACTCGTTGGCTCTGCTTACGGACTGCAGGCTGGCGAGGCGGGTAAGGAGGAGTGTACGGGTGCCCGCGGGGATGCGGGTGTCCATCAGGGTGGAGTCGGCGAGGGGCTCGACGCCGAGGATTGGCGCGACGGGCTTCAGGCGCATCGACTCCCTCAGCACGGCCTCGCCGTAACGGAGCTCGCCGACCGTGTCGTAGGCGCGAGGGGAGCGCTCGTCGCCCAGCACCGCGTCGGCCTCCGCCGCCCACCTGCGCTGGATCTCGGGCTCACGCGCGAGGAGCCAGGTCGTCCAGGCCATCGTGTGCGCGGTCGTGTCCTCGCCGGCGAAGAGCAGCGTGAAGACGTTGCCGACGATTTCCTCATCGGTGTACGTGTCGTCCGTTTCCTGGGCGGCGATCATGCCCTCGAGGAAGTTCTCGGGCGCCTCCCTGAGCTCCGGCCTGGCCTTGATCCTCTCCCGCGCCTGCCCTATGAAGTCCAGCACCGCGTTCTCGATCGCCTTCCAGGAGCGGTCCGCGGCACGATCCGCGGAGAGCTTGAAGTAGCGCCAGTACGGCACCGGGACCACGAGTCGCCTGGCAGCGATGTAGAAGATCTGCTGGATGTGTTGTTGGAGCTCGCTTTCGCCGCGCTGCAGCGTGTTCAGGTCGTGGCCGAACGCGAGCGAGGAGGTCACGTCGACCGTGAACGACGTCAACTGTCCCCCGATGTCCACGGCTTCCCCGGTCTCGGCGATCCGTTTCAGTCTCGCGTACAGGCGCTCCGTGCAGGTGCGCACGACATCGAAGTAGCGTTGCAGATGGTTTGAGTTCAGCGCGGTCACCGCGAGACGGCGCATGTGGCGCCAGTCGTCCCCCTCCGCGTGAAACACGCCGAACGTGCCCGTGAGGTCGATCGAGTTGCGCAGGACCTCGCGTGTGCGGCGGTAGGCGTCCGGGCGTTCCCGCAAGACCGTGTTGATCACCTCGGGGTCGGCGATCGCGACGATCGACCTCGGTCCGACCATGAAGCGAAGGATCGGGCCATACTGCTTGGACCATTCCTCGACGACGGAGTGAAACCGCGAGGGCTTCACGTGGTGCGCGCTGCCGATCAGGGGCAAGCCGCGCGGCCCAGGAAGGTCGGTGATCGAGCGCGACATGCTTATTTCACCCCTCGGTACGTAGCTACAATGGTTGCGCTTGTCATGCCGCATCACCCGGCTTGGTCGCGTATGCGCCGACGACTGTCGGCCAGAACGTGACGCGCCCGACTGGTCCCGTGTCGGCACGCAGGCGCTGGGCAAGGGTGTCGATGTCGATTTCCTCCTCGGTGGCGACCCCGGCGGCGAGGATCGCCGGCAGCAGGCTGCTGGTCAGCTCCACGGCGCGGCGAATCGCCTCCTCGCCGACGCCGATCGCGACCTCGCTGTCGAGGTCGGGGTTGGGCTCGAGCCCGGCTTGCGCAAACGTCGCCGGCAGCCGCACGCCCATGTCCCATTGCGTTCCCAGCCCCATATGCGTCGCGTGAATCCACTTGCTGAGCTGCTCAGACGCCGGCGTTGACGGCCAGGACACCATGCACCGCTCCGGTAGCGAACGAGCCCATGTGGCATGGACATCTCGGCGAACACGACAACCCCTCCCGGGCGGACGTGGCACGCCACGCCCGCCACTGCCGCCGCCGGGTCACCCTGGTACATCAGCACGAGCCGCCCGACCATCGCATCGAACGGGTCGCCGGGAAGCTCGATCTCGCGAAAGTCCCCGGGCACGAACTCGACGTTCTCGATGTCCCAGATTCGACCACGCGTTGACGCGCCCTGGCAAGCGCCTGCTCGTCGCGCTCGACCCCGACGACCGAACCGTCGGCGCCCACCAGCTCAGAGCAAAGGAAACTGACATCACCCGGGCCGCAACCGACGTCCAGCACCCGCATCCCGGGCTCGATCCCGGCGCGCACCGAGCAGGCGGCGCGTGAACGGCGCGTACCAATCGGACTGGCGACTCAGCCGCTCGTGCTCGTGCTCGCTGGACGAGCTCAGCGCATATCCTGGATCTGCGGTGGCCGAAGCGGCTTGACTGTCTGAGGTTCCCATTTTGCTGCTATCTGGTTGCTCCGACGGGAATCGTCCGGTCTGCAGCGCGCTCGCGTAGCCGCACGCGCAGGCCACGCGGGATCATCGTGAAGGTGAAGAGCTCGGTGACCGGTCCTGCGGTGTCGTCGAGCTCGATCTGGAAGTTCCGGGCGATCATCGCCATCGCCGTCTTGGACTCGAGGAACGCGAGGTTGCGCCCCGGGCAAAAGCGGGGGCCGGCGCCGAAGGCCAGGAACTCCTTCTGGCTGGGCTGACGGTCCGCTCCTTGTGCGCCGTTCCCGTACCCGTGGTTCCCCTCCTCGTTGTCGTTCAGCCACCGCTCGGGGTGGTACTCGGGGCCGCCGGCGCCGCGGCTGACGTGCCGGAACTCGAGGATGAGGCGCGTGCCCGCGGGGATGCGTGTGTCGCGGATCGTCGTGTCCGTGAGCGCCTCCACGGTCGTCCCGTTCGCCACGGCCTTCAGCCGCATCGACTCCCTGAGCACCGCCTCGCCGTACGGGAGGAGCGCGACGGTCCCGGGATCGGTTGGGTACGGCGCCTCGCCGAGCACGTCCCGTGCCTCTTGTGCCCACCGTGTTTGGGCGTCGGGGTGTTGGGCGAGGAACCAGCTCGTCCAGGCCATCGTGTGCGCGGTCGTGTCCTCGCCGGCGATCAGCAGCGCGAATACGTTGCCGACGATTTCCTCATCGGTGAAGGTCCCGTCCTCGCGCTGGGCGGCGAGCATCGCCTCGAGGAAGTTCTCGGGCTCCTCGAACAGCTCGGGGCGTTCGCTCATGCGTTCCCGGGCCTGCGCGATGAAGCCAAGCACGGCGTTGTGCAGGTGTTGCACGGAGTCGCGCGAGCTCGCGGTCAGCGGAGAGCTTGATCCAACGCCAGTACGGCACGGGGAAGAAGAGTCTGAAGCTGAGCATCTTGAAGGCCCGCTGGATGTGTTGCTGCAGCTCGCCGTCGCCGTGTTCGAGCGTGTTCAGGTCGTGGCCGAACGCGAGCGTCGAGGTGACGTCCACGGTGTACGCGGTCAGGATCTGCGGTGAGGTTGACGGGTTGGCCGCCGCGGGCGGCATCCGTGAGGCGCCGGTGCAGCCGCTCGGTGGCGACGCGGATCGCGTGGAAGTGGCGGTGCAGGTGGTTTGAGTTCAGCGCCCTGACGACGAGCTGGCGCTGGCGCCGCCACACCTCGCCCTCGACCGAGAACACGCCGGGGAAGCCGATTTCCTGGAAGCCCGCTTCGATCTCCCGCCAACGGCGGAAGCCCTCGGGGCGTTCACGCAGCACGCGATTGATCTCCTCCGGGTCGCTGACGACGACCATCAGCCGCCTACCGACGTGGAACTTGTAGAGCGGCCCGTAGCGGTCGGCCCACTCCTCGACGACGATGTGCGCGCGCCCGATGCGCCAGGTCTTGTGCAGACTGCCGATCAGCGGCAGACCGCGCGGGCCGGGCAGGTCGCGGATCGCGCGTGCTGCGCTCATCGTGCTCATCGCCCGTTCCGAAGCATCGCTCCGCGCACGATCCAGCCGAGCACCCCTCCGGCAGCCGCAGTCAGCGCACGGGATGAACCCAGATGTCCCGGCCGGCGAGCCAGTATCCGCTCGCGTGCCCGGTCCAGCCGGCTGAGTGCGGCCAGTATCTGAAGCTCGATCATCGCCTGCTCGTCCCGATAGGTGTTGAGTGGTCTCCGTGGAGTGGTCTCGTGCCGCACGGACAGCGACGCCGCGCGTGCGGTAGCCAGACGCCGACTGCGCCAGCATGCGCACCGACAATGTCCACGTCGCGTGGACCCTCGACGCTACCCCACTCCCTTGCAAAAAAATATCGGCCACCTGGCCAAACTTGAAAAGGCGTCGCAGTCGGTCGCGCCTTGAAGGCGGGCGAGTGTTATGGACTGGTTCAGGTGTGTTGCTTGCGAGGCGTATACGCACTCGCCAGTTCCAGGCCATTGGGTGTGACCGCTGGATCGTCGGCTCTGGCCGGCGTGAGCAGGACGGCCGCGATCGTGACGAGCGCGGCGATCGCCGCCATCACGAAGGCGTCGGTGAACCCGCGGGCGGCCGGGAGTCCCGGAATCTGGCCGTGGGTGCTTGAGAGGATCGCGATCGCGACCTGCGCGCCGAGGGCGGCGGCGGCCATCCGGATCACCGTGTTGAGCGCGACCGTCGCGGCGGTCCGCTCGGGTGGGGACGCGAGGACGACGAGGTCGGTGATCGCGCCGAGCGCCAGTCCCACGCCGAATCCGAGTGGGATCATCGCCAGCGCGAGCATCACCGCGCCCCACGGCAGCACGGCCAGCAGGGTGTACGTGATCGCGGCGCACGCCCCGCCGATCGTCGCTTGCGCGCGGGCGCCGGTGCGGGCGATCGTGCGTCCGCCGAGCAGCCCGCCGATGATCGTGGCGAGCCCGCTCGGGGCGAGCACCAAGCCGATCTGGGTCGTGCTCAGCCCGAGCCCGTAGCCGGTGAGCTTCGGGTAGCCGCCGATCAGCGGCACGAGCGTGAATGAGATCAGCAGCGAGAAGCCGAGCGCGAGCATCGCCAGATTCGCGCTCCAGATCGAGCGCGTCGCCAGCACGCGGGGATCGATCAGGGGCTGCGCGGCGGTACGCTCGCGGACCCAGAACGCGATGGCCAGCAGTCCACTCGCGGCTGAGCAGCGCAAGCGTTCGGGGCGAACCCCATGCCCACTGGTTGCCGTGGGAGATCGCGAGCATCATGCACCCCAGGCCGCCCGCGAGCAGCGCCGCTCCCGCGAAGTCGACGGCGATCTCGCCGCGATGGTTGGACTCGCGCACCGCCAGCCGCACGGCCAGCGCCAGCACGGCGGCGACGGCAAACAGCAACCAGAAGATCGCCGCGACACCGAAGTGATCGACGAGCAGACCCGCGAGCAACAGACCAGCGACGGTACCGATGCTGGCACTCGCGACGAGCAGCCCAACGGCCGTCGGGACGCGCGCGGGGTCGATGTGCTCACGCGCCAGCGCGAGGGCAAGCGGCGCCATTCCCGCACCCAGACCCTGAGCCACCCTACCGATAATCAACACCTGGACAGACCCTCCAAGCGCACATATCAGCGACCCGAGCGCGAAGCATCCCAGCGAGGCCAGCAGCACCCGCCGACGACCGAAATTGTCTCCCAGCCGTCCAGCCAGCGGCGTGATGACCGCGGCCGCGATCAGAAAGCCCGTCAAAAGCCACGCCACCGAACTGGTCGAGGCGTGGTAGTCGCGCTGGATCGCGGGCAGCGCCGGCGCGACGATCGCCTGCTCGAGCCCGAAGTCGAGCGCGCCGACGGCGAGCACGACAAGCGCCCGACTGTTCCTCACCACCATCCTCCGTTCGCCGTCAGCTTGACCCGATCCTGGAACAATTGCACGGTGTCAACCAGCGACGGGCACGGCCTGCAGCACGCGCGCGCCTCATCGCGGGAGCCGGCGAACTCAGGCTCGCCCGTGCCGGCGTCGCTGACGCCGCTGATCGGGCGTGAGAGCGAGCTCGCGGAGATCGCCCGGCTGCTCGCGGCGACGCGGCTTTTGACGCTCACCGGCGTGGGGGGTGCGGGCAAGACTCGGCTGGCTCTCCAGACCGCCCGATGCGCGAGCGAACAGGAGGAGGAGGTGTTCGTCGTCGAGCTCGCGGCGGTGGACTCGCCCGAGCGCCTGGCCCCAGCGGTGCACCAAGCCGTGCTGGCGGCCAGCGCCAACGGCTCGCTGCAGCCGGCTGGGCGCTCGGCGCTGGACGCCACCATGCGGCGGCTTGCAGGCCGCGACGTGCTGCTGGTGCTCGACAACTGCGAGCATCTGAGCGAGGCGAGTGCCCACATCGTCATCGCGCTGCTCGGTGGCTGCCCGCGGTTGCGCGTGCTCGCCTCGAGCCGCCAACCGCTGGGCGTCGACGGGGAGGTCGTGTGGCCGGTCCCGCCGATGTCGCTGCCGGCAGAGGACGAAGACGATCACCTGGCGGCGGTCCGGGGCTGTGACGCGGGCCGGCTGTTCCTCGACCGTGCCGCGCGCGGGCGACCGGGGTTCGTGCTTACCGTGGACACGGCCAAGTATGTGGCCTTGATCTGTCGCGAGCTCGAGGGGTTGCCGCTGGCGATAGAGCTCGCGGCTGCCCGTGCCCGTGTGCTCTCCCCGGCGCAGATCGCCGCGGGTCTCACCGATCGCATGCGCCTGCTCGGCGGCGGTCCGGCCACCAGCAGCGAGCGGCTGCGCAGCATGCGCGGATCGCTGGACTGGAGCTATGCGCTGCTGGACGAGCGCGAGCGCGCGCTGCTGCGCAACCTGGCGATCTCCTCCGAGTGGACGCTCGACGCGATCGAGGCCGTCTGCACTGTCGGCGCCGAGGAGTCGGCGGCATCGCTCGACACGCTCACCGCGCTCGCCGACAGGGGTCTCGTGAGCGTCATCGACGATGGCGGCTCTGAGCTTCGCTACCGGCTGCTCGAGACCGTCCGCAGCTATGCGCTCGAGCACCTGCAGAGCGCAGGCGAAGAGCTGGAGGTGCGCCGGCGGCACATGCACCATTTTCGAGGGCTCGCGGCGCTCGCCGACGAGCTGCTTGAAACGCCCAGCGGTCGGCGGCGGCTCGAGCGCGACGCACCAGCGCTGCTCGCCGCGCTCGAGTTCGCGCTGAGCGACGATCCATCCAGTGGCCTGGAGATGGCCGCCGACCTGGGCCACTGGTGGCTGATCCACGAAAGCTATGAGGAGGCGCGCGGCGCCTGCGCGCGTGTGCTCGCCGCCACGACGGATGGCAACGCACGACCGCGAGCACAGGTGCTGTGGGCGGCGGCGCTGCTGGCGATCCTCGACGAGGACTACCAGCAAGCGCGCAGCTATGCGGAGGAGGCGTTCCCTCTCGCTCAGGCATCGGGAGATCAGCGCACGATCGGCCGCTGGATGATCATGGCCGGCAACGCGCAACGCTCGATCGACGCGAACGAGGCCGCGAGGATCGGGGCGCAGGCGGTCGAGATCCTCCGCGCCGAGGGCGACACGCACGGGCTCGCGTTCGCGCTGGCGAACCTCGCGCTGAGCGAAGGCATGCGCGACCGTTTCGACGCCGTCCGCGAGCGCTGCGAGGAGTTCGCCGCGCTCCCCGGCGAGAAGCCGTCGTGGCTGTTGCCGTGGGTCGAGAACGCGCTCGCATGGGCCGACATCAGCCAGGGACACCCGCAGTCGGCGCTCGAGCATTGCGAGCGAGCGCTGGCGCTGGAGGCGGCTCGCGTCACCCTTCCCTACTACATCGCAACCGCACACCGGCTGCAGGCGATGGCGCTCGTCCGGCGAAGCCCGCCAAGCCCACGAGCAGGGACTCGCCGATGCTCGACCGGACCGCGGCGGGCGGGCCTCGCGATCGCCACCGCCGCGCTGGAGCGCAGCGTCGCTGGCGCCGAGCTGGCGCTCGGCGAGCTCGACGGGAGCCGATCGCGCAGACCCGCGCCGAGCGCGGCCTTAAAGCCCGCACCACTACACCGCCGCGGAATGGCGCGAGACGCTGATGCGAATCGCGCTCGCCAGAGGCGACGCGCAGACAGCACACGAACACGCTCAGCCGCGTTGCACGCGTTCGGCCGAGAGCACGGGCAGCGCTCGTAAGATCGCGCTCGCCGACTGGGGGCACGGCGCCGCGGCGCTGCTCGACGGGAAGCTCGCCGAGGCCCACGAGCGACTGCACGCCGCGCTTTCCCGGCAGGCCGAGCAAGGCTCACACCCGAGGCGATCGACAGCCTCGAAACGCTCGGCGAGCTGGCGCTCGCATCCGATCGTGCGACGCGCGGCGCTCGGCTGATCGGCGCCGCGCAATCCGCCCGGCGAGCGCTCGGCATCGTACGCCCATCACCACGACCCCGCAGACGGCCGCGATGCGCTACGCCCGGCGCGCCGCCAGCAGCTGCTCGGAGACGAGCGCTGCCGTCGCCGCCTGGGCCGACGGCGAAGCCATCTCACTCGCGCAAGCGATCGCATACGCACGACGCGCACGCGGCCAACGAGAACGCCCGGCGCGGGGATGGGCGAGCCTCACCCCCGTGGAGAGCGAGGTCGCGACGCTCGCCGCCGAAGGTCTCACCAACCCCGAAATCGCCGAGCGGCTGTTCATATCGCGCGGCACCGTCAAGGCCCACCTCAGCCACATCTACAAAAAGCTCGGCGTCAGCAACCGCGTCGCGCTCACCGCCGCGACCGCTACACGCACCCCCGACCAGCCCGCCGCCTAGGCGGAGGCCATGCGCTGCCTCAAGCGCCACCTCGCCCGCAGGTGCTTTCGGCCGCTTAGCGACCGATCATGACACCGTATCGAGCATCAGGTGTAGCGTGGCGTTCCCTAGAGTGAGCTATTCACCAACCGAAGGCGAACTATGAGCGCCACGCTGCAATTCGACGAGGATGCCTCCCGGCGCGTGGAGAGGATCTACACCACGCCCGATGTCATCGAGCAGCGCCAAACGATCCTGCGGGCACTTGCGCTCCAGGCCGGCGAGCAGCTCGATACGCAGACTGGGGATCGAAAGGTATAGAGAGCCATACGGTCGAGGCGGATACAGCCCTATAGTCAAGTTTCCGGGCAAACGTTCACGCGAGACCACTGGGCGTGCCCCGCGATACGGCATGGCCGGTAGCGTTGTCGCGTTCGAAATGATTAGGGGGATGCTTTGGCGGCTCAGCTGGGCCACAACGCCGACCGGTCGTCGTGGGCAGGCGGCGATTTCCTGCTCGAGCGCGAGACGGCGCTCGAGGCGATCACGGGCGCGCTCTCCTCGGCTGAGGCCGGGCGTGGTCAAGTGGTGTTCGTCGAAGGGAGCGGCGGGATCGGCAAGACGGCGTTGCTCGATGTGGGCCAGCGGGCGGCCGAGGCGTCTGGTTTTCGCGTCGCGATCGGGACCGGGAGCCCGATGGAGAGGGATCTGCCGTTGGGCCTAGTGGATCAAGCGCTGCTCGATTTGTGCGGAGCCGAGGTCGATCAGCTCGCTGAGCTTGAAGCTTCAGGCGATCCGGCGGTGAGGTTCTTTCGGACGTTTCGCTGGGTGGCGGGCTTGGCGCGTTCATCCCCAGTCCTGTTGGCGTTCGACGATTTGCATTGGGCGGACCGCGATTCCATAGAGTTGGTTGGCTTTCTCGGTCGCCGCCTCGCGGAGGTGCCGGTGGTGCTCCTCGGCGCTGCACGTCCCGAGCCGGGGCACGCGAGTGCTCTCGCGCGCGAGCTCGCCGGCCGCGGGCACGCGCGGCTCGTGAGTGTCAGTCGCTGAGCCCGATAGCGTCAGCTACGCTGCTCGAGCGCCTCGCCGGATCGATCGACCCGCGGGAGCGGGATCGGGTGTGTGATGCTTGCGCCGGCACGCCGTTGTTGATCGAGGAGGCCGCCAGGGCGCTGAATGACCGCGGGTCGATGCCGGCGTCGGCATGGACTGGACAGTTTGCGCAGACGCTCCTGCTGGAGCGGTTTGCGGGGGTCGACGAGGACGGGTTTTCATATCTGCAGGCCGCCTCGATCCTTGGGGTCCGCTTCCGCCCGTCGCTGCCGGCGCTCTGGTGGGGCCGGAGCAGGCGCGGGGAGCCGCGGTGCATGCGTCGCTGCTCCGTGCGCGGCTGCTCGACGATCTCGGCGGTGGCTGGGCGAGCTTCAGCCATCCCCTGTTCGCGCAGGCGCTCCAGGAGCACAGATGCCCTCGGCGCGGGAGCGCTTGCACGCCGCGGCCTTTGCCCTGCTCGCAGATCGCGGGTGGATGCCGCGCGCGCAGCGGAGCATGCGCTCGCCGGGCAGTTCCACGGCGAGCGCCGAGCGATCGAGGTGACCGCGCGGGCGGGTCGTGAAGCGTTCATGCGAGGGGCGCTCGAGGCGGCGTGCACCATCTCGGGAACGCCGTCGAGCTCGCCGGCGACACGGCAGATACCGAGTTGCTGCTCGACCACGCGGGCGCGCTCCTGGCCCGCGGCCGCGTCGGGGGTGCACGAGATGTCTGCGAGCGACTGCTCTATAGCGCCGGGCTCGAGCCAGGCGTCCGGGCGCGGACGCTGATGCTGCTGGCGCGCACCGTGATGTTGGCCGGCCACCCCGATGACTCCCAGCGGCTCTACGACGAAGCCGCGGAAGTAGCGATGCTCGTCGATCCGGCCAACTGCGTGGTGGCGATGATCGACGCGATGCTCACCTGCCAGGCCTCCTCCTCGATGCCTGGGGGCTAGCGACCATCTCGAGGGCTCTCGAACTGCTTCCAACCGGTGCGCCGGAGCGCCAGCCGCTCGAATTCCTGCGCGCCTTCACCAAGTTGATGCTCGGTGATCCGTGCGAAACCGACCTGCTCGAGCGCGAGAGCTGCGCTGCGCGCAGCCAGGAAGGCCACGGCGGCCAGAGCCGGGAGTGGAACCTGGCGGTCCACGCGCTCATGAGCTGCAAGCTGCGGGAGGACTTCGACCGGGCTCGAGAGCTCTTTGAGCACGAGTTTAAGCGCGCGGTCGAGGACGGCGCGCCGCTGCTGATGGGCATCCTGGCGGGCGGGTACGCGGAGACGCTTCTTGAACTTGGACATCCGAGTGAGGCGCTCGAGCTCGTGGACCGCGCGTGGGCGCTCACTGACGTCGCCATGCCGCCCTGGCTGAGCCTCCCGAGGACGATGCTGCTGATCGAGCTGGGCCGCGACGCGGAGGCCCAACCAATGATCGAGGCTCTTCGGTCCTTTCAGGCGGGCTGCCTCCTGGCTATTTCGCGTTTGTCTCGCTCTGGCTAGACCTGGTGGACGCACGACGCCTGCTCGCCGCCGGCGAACCCGAGCGAGCGTCCGCCACGATGCTGCACGCGGCTGAGATCGCCCGGCTTGCTGGCCTTCTCCATCCCCGCATCGTCCCGTGGGCAGGAGTCGGCATCGAGGCACACATCGCGGCTGGTCACATCGACCGCGCCCGCGCGCTGATCGACGATCTCGACGAGAGCTCGCGGCCCCTCGGCTGCCGTTCGCCGCGAGCGCAGCTGAAGCTCGGACAGGCCAGCTGGCGGCGGTGGAAGGACATGTGCGCGAGGCCGACCGGCGCTTTTCCGATGCGCTGGCCATCTTCGCCGAATTGCCGACACCGGCTGCCCACGCCGAGGCCTCGTCGCCTACGGCGCTCACCTGCGTCGCTCGGGCAGGCCCCGTGCGGCGCGCGAGCCTCTCGCCCGGCGCTCGCGCTGGCCGAACCGACGGGCGTCGAGCGGGTAGTAAAGCTCGCCCGGGGTGAGCTTGCGGCGGCCGGGGGCCGGCGCCGGCGGCGCGAGGCGGACGCCGGCGCGCTCACCGCCCAGGAGGAGCGCGTCGCTGCTCTCGCCGCAGATTGCATGACCAACAGCAGATAGCCGCTGCGCTTCACCTCTCGCCACGGACGGTCGGTCACCATCTCGGGCGCGTCTACACAAAGCTCGGGATCGCCTCCAGGCGCGAGCTGATCGCTCGCCGGCACAAGCAGAAGCCGGATAACGGGCGGGTAACATCCGCGCTGGGCCCCGGCCGGGTACGCCCTAATAATCGGTCGTTTGGCCGATGCTAACGCTCCCCGCGTCACTTACGGTGCCCGCCTTAGGCGAGCCTCAGCCCAAATGAGGAGCGAGCCATCGAGAGCCAAGGGGGCATTTTCCATGATCCGACCTCGCATCACCGCACATCGATCACAACGATCCGCTGGCCACGGCACCCGAGCGAGAGCCACAGCAATCGCGGCTTGCGGCTTGGCGGCCTTGATGAGCCTGGCTGCTGCCGTTCCGGCCATCGCAGGCGAAAGCAGCTCGGTGACGGCGACGATCAACGTGGCCCCGCCGAGCACCGCCTCGGTCGTGGTGGGTCCCACCGCGGTTACCTACGGCTCATGCAGCGGCTCGGATCCGAACGAATTGACGTTCCCGAACGGGACGTGCACGGCTCCGGACACGACTAACGGTCAAATAGCGGTCGAAGACAACGGTAGCGCCGCCGAGACGATCGATGTGGCGGGCGGTCCCGCGAGGCCCAACAGCATGAACGCCAACGAACAGTGGACGCTGTGTCCTGCGGCGGCGAACCCTCAGTGCATGCCGATGGGCCCGGGGCAGAACGAATTCTCCGAGTTGCTTTCGCACGTCGCCAACGGCGGCTCGAATCTGTATCTGACGGAAACCGCCGCGTGCGATGAGGCGTTTGACTCCGACGGAGGTTGTATGGTGGCGGCGGGTGAAACCCAGGGTGAGCGTCTGTCGTTGACCGGTCCAACCAAATCGACCGTGTCCGCCACGACGTTCACGACGCAGATCACGTGGACGGCGGTAGCGTCCCAGTGATCGCAGTCAGGAATGCGATCGCCCCAACTTCGCTTCCTCGCTCCACGGCCGCGGGGAGAGCCGTGCCTGTGGGGCGAAGAGCATCGCTCCGGCACGCAGGGGCGTCGGCCTTGCTGCTCGCCCTATGGCTCTCCTCATCGGCGTTTGCGGCGGGCACTTCCGTGACGGCGACGATCAACGTTGCTCCGCCGTCGACACGGTCGCTGACGGTGAGCACGCAGGCCGTCGACTACGACTCCTGTCATGAAGAAAGCGGCATCTACGCCGGAACCGCTCTGGCATTGCCACATGGTGAATGCGAAGCGAACAACGTTCCCGACGGCAACTTCTACTTCACCGTCACCAACGGAGCTGCGGCCTCCGACATCGACGTTACGGGCACATCGGCCGTTCCGAGCGATGGAGGCGCCGAATGGACACTGTGTGGCGCCAACTCGACCGGCGCGCCCGCATGCGCCGGCACGGGGATCGTCAATCTGCCGGTCGGGTCAGCCGAGCCACCCGGCGCCGATCAGTACATCGAGGCCACAAACCACCCGGAGTGGGTGCACGATCTCGCACTGAGCGATTCCCCAGAGTGCGACATTGCCTTCGCGCTCGGCAGCTGCGAAGCCGAACCGGGCAAGAGCGAGGCCGAGTCGCTGCGCATCGAGGGCCCCGAATCCTCCAACGACACCTCCTCGACGTTCACGACGACGATCACCTGGACGGCGGCGGCGCCATGATCCGCCGACCCGCGCTACACGTGCGCATTACTCGGCGAGCAGTTGGTCGCGGCATGCGCAAGACCTGTGTGCTTGCGCTGCTTGGGGCAGTGGCGATCGTCGCCTATCCCGACACGGCGACCACGACGGCGAACACGGTCAGCTTCATCGGCTCGGTGCCGATCTCGGTCATATCGATCACGGTCAGCCCCACCACCGGCACGTTCGGCAAATGCGCCGGAGGCTCATCCACGACCGGCGCGCTCGGCTTCCCCGATGGCCAGTGCGAATCGCCTGCCATCAAAGTCTCCGAGAGCGGCGGACCGACGCGCGTAGATGGGTCGGCGAGCAATGCCAGCGCCGCCGACGGCGGAACAGGGTGGTCGTTGTGCGTGCCCTTCGCCGTAGCCGGCACGCCCGAGTGTGAGAACGACGGCGACAGTCGCCTTCGGGCCGGCAGCGCACCGGGCCCCAACCAGTTCGCACTCGAAGACGACGTCTCGGGCGGTCTCGGCGTCGGGTTCATCCCGTCGAGCGGCAGCTGTCTGCCCGGATTCATCTCGGCGAGGAGCTTCAACTGCGATGACTTGTCCAGCGCGCACTCCTCCGAGCAGATGGTCCTCACGGTCCACGGACCGGAACTCTCCAATGATGACTCCTCGCCGTTCAGCGTCACCGTCACCTTCACAGCGGTGCCTGGAACGTAATGGCCATCCACCGGAGGCTCCTCATCATCGCGGCGACGAGCACACTCGCGCTTCTGCCCTCGACGCGCGCACACGCCAGCATCGGCGCCGCCATCGGTGCCCGGGCGATCACGCTCGAACGCACCGCGCAGCCCGGGCGCACCTACCAGCTGCCCGCCGCCTACGTCGAAAACTCCGGCACCGAGCCCGCTCGCTACCACCTGCATGTCGAACGCCTCTCCACCGGCACCGGACACACCGTCCCGAGGACATGGGTGATCCCGGCTCGCAACGACTTCCTCCTCGCCCCCCACAAGTCCGTCTACGTGCCGCTGAAGCTCGAGCTACCGAGCGGCGCCGCCGCCGGCCGCTACCTCAGCGACGTCGTCGCCGCCGCGGGCCCGCCGCGGGCGGTGCGCGGTACAACGCTCGGCGCGGCCGCGGCGACCAAGCTGATCTTCCACGTCGCCGATCCGGGCTTCGCTCTCCCGGGTTGGGTGATCGATGCGCTCATCTCGCTCGCCGCCGCTGGCCTGATAGCGTTCGCGATCCAGCGCAGCGGGATCCGGATACGTTTCGAGCACGGCGCGGCCTCCTGACATTCGGCTATTGGTCTGCGGCTATGCGTTCGATTGCTGATCTTCCGAGTCCTCCGCGCCTTCCGCTGCTGGGTAATGCGCACCAGCTCGCGCGCTCTTCGCGTCTGCACACCGTCTGCGAACGCTGGGCCCGCCGCTACGGCCCGATGTTTCGCGTGGATATCGGACGGCGGCGTATTGTCGGCATCTCAGACGCTGAGGCGATCAACATGATCCTGCGCGAGCGTCCCGAGGGGTTCCGCCGCTGGTCAGAGCAGCAGGTCGTCTTCGACGAGATGGGTCTCTCCGGCGTGTTCACCGCTGAGGGTGAGCAGTGGAAGCGTCAGCGGCGCCTAGTCATCACGGCGCTGAACACCAATCACCTACACCGCTACTACGAGGTGATACGCACGAGCGCCGAGCGTCTGCACAGGCGGCTGGGCGACGCGGCCCACGTGGGTCGCGTGCTCGAGATCAGCCACGAGCTGACCTCCTACAGCCTGGATATCACCTCGGCGCTCGCGTTCGGCTACGACCTGAACACGCTCGAGGGCGGCGAGAACGAGTTGCAGGAGCACATCCAACGGGCTTTCGGGATGCTCGTCCGGCGTATCGCTGCCCCGTTCCCATACTGGCGCTGGATCAAGCTGCCGGCTGACCGAGCGCTGGATCGCTCGCTTGAGGAGCTGCATCGTGCGGTTGCCGGGTTCGTCGAGCAGGCCAGAGCCCGGATAGCTGAACGACCTGAGCTGCGCGAGGCGCCCGAGAACTTTCTCGAGAGCATGATCTCAGCCCAGGAAAACGACGGCAGCTTCACCAACGAGGAAATCATCGGCAACACCCTGATCCTGCTGTTCGCCGGCGAGGACACGACCGCGCACACGCTCGGCTGGACGCTCTGGCTGCTCGCAACCCACCCCGACGTCCACAAGCGGCTCGCCGCCGAGGCGCAGGAGATCCTGGGCGCGGATGCCTACCCGGCTGATTACGAGACCGTTGCGCGGCTCTCCTATGCCGAGGCGGTGTTGCGCGAGTCGCTGCGGGTGAAGGGGGTGACCCCGCTCATAACCGCGGAACCCTTGGCAGACACGACGATCTGTGAGACCCACATCCCCGCCGGCACCGAGCTGCTTATGCTGCTTCGCTACCCGAATGTGAGCGAGCACCCAGCGGACGGGTTTGACCCTGATCGTTGGCTGCACAGCGACGAGGAGAGCGCACCAAAGTTCCTCACCTTCGGCGCGGGACCCAGATTCTGCCCGGGGCGTAACCTCGCGTTCCTGGAGGCCAAGACCGCGCTCGCGATGATCGCCAGCAACTTCCAGATCGAACTCGACAGCTCCGCCGGAGAGGTGAGCGAGTATTACAACTTCGTGACCATCCCCAAGGGCCTACGCGTCCGGGTGCGGGAGCGCACGCCACCGCAGGCGATCTCAGCAGTCCACAGCTAGCTCGCCACCGCGCTTCTTGACATTCGGCACCATGCGGCGAGATGCCCGCCGGCCAGAACGCAGACAGCGCTGGGATTCGCAGGCGCAGTGGACCACGCGGAATCATCCGACTTTCCGGGTACCGGTGCAATGACGTGGCCTTCAGATGTCGGCGCCGGCGTTGGCCTTGATCAGCCGTCCGCACAGCATCCGTGAGATGTTGAGCAGCAGCTTGGCCGCCAGAGTTGGCTCCTCGGCCATCAGCTTGTGCAGCGTCCCGTCGGAGAGCGAGAGGATCCTCACGCCGGGCGTGGCGGCGTAGACGTCGGATTGGCGGGGCAGCTCGAGCAGGAACGCCATCTCCCCGAAGACGTCTCCCGGACCGAGGACGTTCACGAGCCTGCCGCGGTAGCGAACCTCGAGGGTCCCCTCGAGAACCAGGAACAGGTTCTGCGAGGAGCCGCCCTCCTTCAGCACTCGATCCCCGGGGGCGCACTCGATGATGTTGCTGCGAGAGATGCACTCCCTCCTCTCCCTTCCGGGTCCAGGCCGGCAAAGGCATGGAGCTCCTCCTGGTCGAGGCGTTCGAGGGCGCCCTGCACGTGAGCCCAGTACTCCCCGGGGGCCATGACAGAGGCGGAGCGGACGGCGTCGCCTCGGGCCAGGGCAGCCTCGATCCAGCGCGGCAGGCAGGGACGGCCATCCCCGTCCAGGCTGCCGATCGCCGCGGCCAGGCCATCCGTGTCCCCGTCAAGGAACATCAGCGGGATGAGATAGCCGGCCTCCTCGCTGTTGATGTTGTGCTCGGCGTACGTTCGGCCTCCCGCGGAGAGGTTCATGGACAGCAGATGCGGCTCGCAGTTGCCGAAGACGAGTCGCACGCCGCCGGCTTCGACGTCTTCCCGCGCGAGCTCGCGCAGCTGCGAGGCGACCGCCCAGCCCCGCAGGTGCGCCATGACCATCAGCCGCTCGCCGACGGCCATCAGGCGGGGCGGCACCTCGGCCAGGAAAGGGCCCAGACTGTACTGGTCGATCTGGCGAGCCGAGAAGCCATCAGCCCCCAGGGTCAAGCGCGAGGTTCCCACCACCTGCCCGTCATCGTCACGGGCGCCGTAAAGAACGCTGTGGGCGTCCTCGGGCTCGACCAGCCGCCGGCCCTGGTGATCGGCGGTCCGGCGGTAGCGGCCCATTTCCTGCACGTATACGCCGTAGCGAAACCGGAACAGCTCCTCGCGGTCCTGTTCGGACCGCGCCCGGAAAACCTCAACAGTCACCTCGGCCACCCCTCATCCCGGCCTTCAGCGGTCACCCGCTGATCGCCGCGAGGGCGCCGCGGCACTCCGCGACTTCCCGTGTGATCAGTCCCGCGCCCAGGCGCTTGGCGGTCTCTTCGGCTTGCTCGAGCATGTGACTGTGCGCGCTCGAGATCCTCGGGCCGGCCGCGGGCGATTAGCGCGCCGGCCCACGAGGCGCGCGTGCGGGCAAGGAGCAGCGGCGCGCCGAGCCGCTGCTCTATCTCGGCGGCTGCGGCGAAGTGGCCCTCGGCCTGCTCGTAGCGCTCCAAGGCGGCTGCGAGGATACCGAGCGCCCAGGCGATCGATCCGTACACCGAAGGAGGGGTGGCGGCGAGTTGGTCGGAGAAGGGCGCCAGCAGCTCATACAGCTCGCCCGCCCGCTCGACGATCGCAAGTCGGGAGCACACCATCGCCCAGACGATCATCGCCGTGGACCACGCCTGTTCCCAGGGGATGCTCTGCAGGTCCTCGGCGAGCGCCAGCTCACGCGCCTCATCCTCGCGACCGCTTTCGAGCAGTGCAAGCGCCACACCCGCGCGGTACCCCGCGACAGCGTCCTCTTCGCTGGCGGACTGAACCACCTGGTCGACCAGCTCCGCGAACCTCCCCTGAAAGTAGCGCAAGGTGAACAGCTGCACGCCGAAGACCAGCGCGATATCGGGCTCGCCGGCGGCCGCACCGGCCGTGGCCGCCTGGATCGCCCATTGCTCAGACGCCTCGATGTCGCCCTGCACGAGACTCCAAGTCGCCTCGTCTACCAGCAGACCCCAGCCGGTAGTCAGCTGGGGCATCGACGTGGTCAGAGCTCGCATCGTCAGCTAGGCTGGACTCGATCTGCGAGCGATCCCCGGACTCGAGGCCGGTGCCAAAGCGCCAGGCAGCCGTGAAGTGGCTCAGCCGCGGATCGTTCAGATGCTGGGTGAGGTCGAACAGCTCGCCGACCAGCAGCCGGCGCTGCGCGAGGGTGTCCGGCGCCGTGATCGCCCAGCTGACATAGGCGAGCGTATGGGCCAGTGCGGCCTCATCGCCCGCGGCGCGGGCTATCTCGATCGCCTCGGCGGCCAGCTGCCGGCACCGGGAGGGCTCCCCGGCATAGTGAAGCTCTGAGGCCAGCAGCGCAAGAACCTGCGCGCGCCGCGGATCGTCATCCGGGAGCGCAAGTGCTGCGGCTTCTTGCTTTTGTACCCGCTCGCTGTCCACCTCGC
This sequence comes from uncultured Solirubrobacterales bacterium, assembly GCA_963736555.1. Taxonomy (GTDB): domain Bacteria; phylum Actinomycetota; class Thermoleophilia; order Solirubrobacterales; family Solirubrobacteraceae; genus Palsa-744. The sequence goes on along the minus strand of CAVTPC010000006.1, from coordinate 24,780 downwards.
CCAAACGACTCGTCAGTCCTCGCGTGTTGGCCAGCACGGCGCGGGCGAGCCGGTCGACATCGTCGAGCTCCTGGGCGAGCGCAGCCGCGTCGAGCAGCGTCTGGCGAAACTCGGGGTTCCCGGCCTGGCGCTGTGCCTCCCCCAGGCCGATCATCAGGTCGCAGCGCTCGGAGCGATCGCCGCCGGGGGCCTGGTCGTGGAGCTCGAGCGTCTGGCGGTACCAGCGCTCCGCCTCGTCCGGCGCGAGCTGATCGAGAGCGCGCTCGGCCGCTCGCCGCGCGTAGTGAATGGCCTTGGCGGTGTCGGCGCTCACGACCGCCGCGGCCCAGTGGCCCGCCAGCTCACCCAGCCGCTCCCCTGGCTCACCCCCGCACAGCTCCTCGAGTGCCTGCGCGACCCGCTTGTGCATCCGGGCGCGGCGGGCGCGCCCGAGATCCTCATACAGCGTGTGCTCGACCAGTCCATGCGCGAACGCGAAGCGTCCGGCGCGCTCTGAGCTCTCCTGCAGAAGCGACGCCGCGACCGCCTCATCGAGCAGGTCCAGCAGCCTGTCCTCGGGAAACTCGACGACGGCCAGCAGCAGATCGAGGTCGAACTCGCGGCCAATGACCGCGGCGGCGCTGAGTGCCGTGCGTGCGTCTGAACCGAGGCGCTCGACACGCCGCCCGACCACCTCGCGCACGCTCTGCGGCAGGCCCAGCTCAGCCAGGCTCCCAGTCAGCCGCCAGCGACCGCCCTCCTCTTGCACGAGCGCGCCGGACTCCGTCAAATGACGCAGCACCTCACCCGCAAAGAAAGGGTTGCCCGCCGTCTCACGCGCTATCTCCCGCGCGAGCGCACGCCCGTCCTCGTCCAACTCGTGGCCCGCCGCTGCTTCCATCAACGCGAGCACGTCCTCGCCGTCGAGGCCGGTGAGCTTCATCCGCTCCACCCCCTGCTCGCGGTGCAGGTCGGCCAGCAGCGCCGTCAGCGGATGCTCGCGCGAGAGATCCGAGTCGCGATATGTCCCCACGACCAGCGCCCGCATCGCGGGGCCCGCTGATACCACATGGCGAAGTAGTGACAGCGTCGGCGCGTCGGCCCAGTGCAGGTCGTCGATGATCAACACCACCGGCTCGTCCGCGCTCGCCCCCTCCAGCAGGCCAACGACCGCGGCGTACAGCAGATAGCGCTCGGTCTCCGGATCGCTCTGACGCGGGGCGGGCAGCCCAGACAGACGATCCCGCGAGACCGGGCACCAGACGCGCCAGATCGCCGCCGAAACGCTCGACATGCCCATCGAGCATCGGCGCAGGCGCCTCCCTGACGAGGTGTCCGAGCGCCTGCGTCCACGGCTGGTAAGGCACGCCGAGATCCTCATCACAACGCCCGAACAACACCGTCCCGCCCTCCCCGTGCACGTCCAGCGCCAGGTGCGTGGACAGCCGCGTCTTACCCACACCCGCCTCCCCGCCGATCAAAGCCACCCGCAGCGAACCCTCACACGCCTGGCCCCACAGCGCTGTGAGCCGCTCGCGCTCAGCCACCCGCCCGACATAGCCGGTCGCCGGCAGCTCACGCAGCCGCTCCGGCAACGCCATCCTGCCCCCTGCGGCCGGCTCCCACTGCAGCTCGAACGCGGGCACCGGCTCGGAGATGCCCTTCAACTCGAGGTCCCCGAGCGAGCGGAAGCTGTGACCGTCACGTGAGCCCGCGAGCCGATGCACGAGATCGTTGACCACGATCTGCCCGCCGGCGCGTAAGCGCACAGCCGCGCCGCCTCCACAACCGGCTCACCGAAATAGTCCCCGTCCTGCGCCGCGGCCTCGCCGAGGCTCACGCCGACCCGCACCCCGAGCTGCTCCTCTGCCCGGCGGTTGTGCGCCTCGACGGCCTGCTGCATCTGGGCCGCGCACGCAAGCGACTGAGCGGCGCTGGAGAACACCACCATCAGCCCATCACCGAGATTCTTCACCTCCCGGCCACCAGTACCCTCAAGCGCACCACGCAGCAACCCAAAGTGCTCCAGGCGCAGCCCCTCCGCAGCCTCCGGGCCGACACGATCGGCCATCGCAGTCGAACTCACCAAATCGGTCATCAGAACCGCGACCATCTCAGTGGCAGTCGAGCTCACCCGCCAATCATCCAACTTTCACTGTCTCCCCGGCTTTCTCGCGTAGGCGCCGGCTGTCCAACCGACGTCGCGGCCAGGTGATCGACTCGCCAACCACCGGCTACGTGCTGGCTGCGTCAGCCACCGCGACGTTGAGGGGCCGGCGGTGTGAGTTACCCGCGACGAGCTCGTCCAGCCGTGGGAGGAGGTCTGCCGGCGTGGGCATCGAGAGGATCTGCTCGCGCAGCCGGGCAGCGGCCGCCGAGTAGGCCGGGTTGGCGTTGACCTCCTGGAAGCTCTCGCGCACCGCGGCCGGCGACAGCGGCTGGGTGGAGCACGCTCTGCCGGCACCAGCGTGCTCCACCTGCGCCGCCATCTCGTATTGATCGGTCGCGACGGGCGCCACCACCAATGGAATGGCGTGGGCGAGCGCTCCGAGCACGGTGCCGGCCCCCGCGCTACAGAGCACCAGGTCGCAGTGCGGCAGGAGCGTGTTCTGGGGGATGTAACGCTCGATGCGGACATTGCTCCGGCTGCGGCCCGAACCGGTCGAGGTCCCCATCCGGGCCGATCGTCACGACCACGTTCACGGCCTCGTCGTGTAGCGCCGCGACCATCGTCTCCAGCAGCCCGGGGGTGGAGTTGTGGGTGGTGCCGGCGGTGACGTACACGGTCCGTTCGTAGGGCAAGCCATCCAACGCGGCCGGACGGGGTGCGGGCGTCCTCAGCGGAATCGCGTTCTCGGGGCGCAGGGGCCACATGTTCGGGTACTGCCAGTCCTCTGCTTGCGGGCGCAGACCCTCGGGCCAGATGTCCAGGTAAGGGGTGGCGAGACGTGAGTCGCCGCTGGGTGGATCGATCCCGCACCCCTCGTACAGCTCCGCGAGTCCTGCTCTGTGCGCCGTGGCGAAGTAGCTCGACTTTGGCGAGCTGAAGCCATGAATCACGTGCGGCACACCTGCAGCGGTCGCGACGACCTCGGCAGCCGGCTCGCCGAGATTGCGGATCACGAGGTCCGGCTGCCACGTCCTGGCGAACGGCAGGAGGTCCTCGAGCATCGCCGGGGCCGCGATCCCGATCAAGCCGTGGAGTAGAAGATGCTCAAGGCGCTCCTGCGGGGACAGTCCGGCGAGCTCGCTCCCAGATGCCTGAGCGTAGCGCCGGCGCACCTCTATGAAGCTCAGTCCCGCGGGCAGCGCCTGCAGGCCCGCGCCCTGCACCTGAGCGACGGCGTCAGGGCCTGTGGCGAACACGACGTCGTGACCCACGCGAGCCGCCTCGCGGGCGAAGGGCAGCATTGGCGCTATGTGACTCTGCGCGGACATCGAGGTAAACAGGACACGCACCGGAACGATCCTTACCCCACCGCTTGCCCGTCGTGGCTGCCTGGTGCAGCCGCCAGGAGCGGCGTGACCGGCGTCTTCTCGCGCGCGAGCTCGTTCCAGCAGCGGGACCGCCTCGCTCACGTCCGGGAGATCGGCGAACGCCGCCTTCATCGCCGCTGCGCCGGCTTGGAGCTCATCGTCCGCGAGCGCACCGCGGACCAGGCTGGACAGCCCCTGTGCGCTCTGTGCGCCTCGGCCGACGACGCGTGCGAGGCCGAGCTCGGCGCAGCGCTCGGCGTTGTACCAGTGATCGGCCGCGAGACACGCCAGGACCATCGGAACCCCATGCTGCATCGCCCCGAGCACCGTCCCGAAACCGGCGTGCGAGACGACCAGATCACAGTGCTGCAGCAGCAGCGACTGCGGGACGAACCGCTCGACGTGGACATTCGCGGGCAGCGACCCGAGCGAGCCGGGGTCAAAGCCCGTACCGGTCGTGATCATCAACCTCGGCGTCGAGCGGCGAGAGCCCGTCGATCAGCCACCCGATCAGCGGCGCGATCGACACCACGGTCCCGATCGTCGCATAGATCAGCGGCCGCTCGGGGAGCTCGGCAAACCACGACGGCAACGCGGTGCCCGCCGGGGCGTCATACAGCGCCATCGCAAAGCGACGCGTCGTCGGGCTGGCGGGCGCCCGCTCGCTCACCCAGCGCTCGGGCAGCGGTGAGAGGCGCAGCCACGGAGCCCCGTGAGGGTCGCGGACGGGAGCGGGCCCGAGCCCGAACGCGGCACGCAGCTCACGTAGAGATCCCAGGTGTAGGAGAAGTCCATGTCGGCCTCGTAACCCCAAGAGCAGTAAGCGTAAGGGATGTCCAGGACATCGGCGGCGAGGCGCCCACCCCAGTCGGCGAAGTCGACCACCACCAGGTTGGCTTGAAATCCTGCGCGATCTCGAGCACGCCTTCGGCCATCGGGCGATGCAGGCGCGGATAGGCCGATCCGCTCAGCGAGCCAGCGGATCTGCTCCGGGCCGCGCGGAGCGTCCGCGATCTCGGGAAAGCTCACCAGAGGCTCAGACCACAGATAGTCGAGGCCCGCGGGCCGGCACTCGAACCCGTGCGAGCGCACCGTCCCACAGAAGCGCGGCGCCGTCGCGAACAACACTTCATGACCCGCGTCCCGGCACGCGTGCGCCACCGGCAGCAGCGGATTGAGATGCCCGTGCGCGGGGTGGGTGGAGAAGATGACGCGCAGTGACATCAGCCCGTCACGTGCCTCACTGATCCCGCCTTCTACAGGTACCGATCATCTATGGCCTTAGCCCCTCGACGATGTCCCGGAAGACGACCTCGGTCCCAACCACCTCGCCGTGCCAGTCGATCATCTCCTGCAGGCGAGTCCTACTGAGGTCGAGGTGGTGCAAGACGGGCTTGGTGGGCGTGGACATCCGGTCTGCGTGTTGCGGCTAGGCGGTCGTGAGGTGAACGTCGATCGGGCGGGCGAGAATCTGGCCGAGGGCACCCGCGAGATCCTCCAGTGGGCTCGCGCTCGCGCCCATGCTGCGCCACGCGATGAAGCGGTCGGGGCGCACAATGATTGCTCCGTCGGGCCCGATCTGGCGGTGGCGCAGCCACGTGCAGCGCGGGTCGAACAGATCCCCGTCGAGGTGGCCGATACGCACGACGTCGAGCGGCAAGCCCGTCGCGCCTGCCAGCTCCTGCGCGGCCGAGCACCAGTCCTGTCCGTCCTCTCCCGCGATCAGCAGGAGAGCTCCGATGCCGACCAGCTCGCGGATCGCGCGGCGGCCGCCGTCCTCGTCGTCGATCCACGCGTGTGGCAGCGGCGAGCCGGGCCGCGTCGATGGCTGGTAGACCCGGATCGGGTCGAGCGCGGGCAGCTGCGGCGTCCTGTCGGCGATGATCGCGGCGGATTCATAGCTGTATCCCAGCTCGACGTTCAGCTCGCTGAACTGCATCGACTGCGCCCGCACCTGACGCAGCAGCGCCGAGCGGTGCTCCGCGTCATCGGACAGGCCGCTCCACATCCTGCGGAACGCAGCGAGGTTCTGCTCCTCGGTGTGCTCGGGAGACACGCCGCTCGCGGCTATGGTCGTGACGTGGTTGATCGCGTTCTCAAGCGAACGTTGCGCGTTGAGCTCATCAGAGGAGCGACGCTCCGACTCATAGGTGTCCAGCAGCGCGGGCGTCGCATGCTCGGCCAGCACGGCGGCGAGCTTCCAGCAGAGGTTGTTCACGTCGTGGATCGCACTCGACAGCCCGAGCCCGCCTGTCGGAGGGTGCCTGTGGGCGGCGTCGCCCACGAGGAACACGCGACCAACGCTGAACGCGGACGCCATGACCGCGTCCACCGACCAGCGGGTCACCTTGTGGATCTTCATCGGGTGATCGCCGATCCCCAGCGCGCGGCGGATGTCGGCCTCGACCTGCTCGTCAGACTGCGCGCGGGGGTCCTCGACCGGGTAGTTAAGGTGGATCACCCACTCCTCCGAGTCAGGTCCCCAGCGTTCGGGGCCCACCGGCAGCATCACCACGCCGACGCCGCTTTGCGGCGAGAGGATCCATCGAATCTGCACGTCCGGGTCACGCGCCCAGCGCGAGAAATCAGCGCTGACGTACAACGTCGCGGCCTGCACGATGACGCCGAGCCCTGTGTACTCGACGCCGATCTCCGCGGCTACACGCCGCCCGCCATCGGCGCCGACCACGTACTGCGAGCGGATCGTGTAGTCGCGCCCGAAGTCGTGATCACGGACGTGCGCGGTGACTCCGTCTGCATCCTGATCCAGCCGTGTGACCTCGTGGTGAAAGCATATGCAGCCCGGGGAAATCTTCGGCGCGGGCGCGCAGGATCGGCTCCAGCCGGATCTGTGGAAGGCTCTGCGGCATCCACGGGCTCGCCGCGCGCCAATTCTCATCCGCCCCGCCCGCGCCCCAGCACTCCAGCCGCGCGATGCAGCGTCCGTACTCGTCGGTCGGCCCCGCGAAGCCCGCGTAGAAAGCTGTGGCCGCCATGTTCCTCGACGGCGTGCCGCGCCGCGTGATCTCCTCGGCCGCACCGACATCATCGAGGATCTCCATCGCGCGCTGATTGAGCAAATGCGCCTTTGGCAAATCCGACGTCTCAGCCCGGGCGCTGACAAGCAGGTGCTCGACACCAAGCCGCGCCAGCAGCATCGACGCCGTAAGGCCCGCCCCACCGCCGCCGACGATCAAAACGGGCGTCTGCTCACTGCTCATGAAGTTCCCCGACATCGGCTACACCGCCCGCGGCTCGCTCGCGCCGACGCGCACGGGATCTCCCTCGGCGGCGCGCTTGGTGAGCCGCACGCGCAGGCCCTTCGGGATCATCGTGAAGCCGAGCACTCGGTGACCGGCCCACGCGAGCTGTCGAGCTCGATCTCGAAGTTGCGGGCGATCATCGCAAGCGCGCTCTTGGCCTCCAGGAACGCGAGGTTGCGCCCCGGGCAGAAACGGGGGCCGGCACCGAAAGTCAACGACTTCGGGTCGCCGTTTTCGTCCTCGAGCTGGCGCTCGGGTTCGAAATTGTCTGCCCGCTCGCCGCGGGCCGCCTCGCGCAATAGCAGGAGCAACCGTGTGCGAGCGGGGATGTGGGTGTCGCAGATCGTGGTGTCGACGAGCGGTTCGAGCGGCGCCAGCGGGCCGACCCTCTTTATGCGCATCGACTCGCGCAGCACCGCCTCCGCGTAGCGCAACCGCTCGATGCCTCGTACTCGCAGGGAAATGCTGCTCGCCCAGGACCTCGCGCGCCTCGCGGGCGAGCCGCCGCTGGATATCAGGTCGCGATCCGATCAGCCAGATCGTCCAGGCCAGCGTGTGCGCGGTCGTGTCCTCCCCGGCCTGAGATGATCGTGCACATTGGCGATGATCTCCTCGTCGCTGAACGTCCCGTCGCCCGCTGGGCGGCGAGCATCGCCTCGAGGAAGTTCTCCGGCTCCTCAACAGCTCCGGCCGCTGCGCCATCCGCTCACGGCCTGCGCGATGAACCCTTCCTGCGCGCGGTGCATCTCCGCGATTGAGCGATCCAGGGCACGGTCGGCGGGCAGCCGATCCAGCGCCAGTAGGGGACCGGCATCGCCAGGCGCTTCGCGGTCATCCCGAGCACTGCGCTGGATGTCTGCCTGCAGCTCATTCTCGCCCCGCTCCAGCGTGTTCAGGTCGTGCCCGAACGCGAGCGCCGAGATGATATCGACGGTATAGGAGGTCAGCTCCCGGCTGGATCTCCAGCGCTCCTCCGGCGCGCGCAGCCTGGGCCAAGCGCCGGTGCAGCCGCTCGGTTGCTGGTGCGGATCGACGTGGAAGTAACGGTGCAGGTGGTTGGTGTTCAGCGCGGTGACGACGAGCGGCGCTGGCGCTTCCACTCCTCGCCCTCGGCGATGAACACCCCCGGGCGGTCCCCGGCGAGCATTCTCCCTGGCGACGATCTCCTGGTCACGCCAGCGCCGGAAGCCCTGCGGGCGCTCGCGCAGGATCCTGTGGATCTCATCCGCGTCGCTGATCCCAACGATCCGCCGCCGGCCGATGTCGACACGGACGATCGGACCGTAGCGCCGCGCCCACCTCTCCGCCGCCAGATGCACACGGGACGTACGGGCCAGCTGATGCGCGTTGCCGATCAGCGGCAGCCCTCGCGGCCCCGGCAGATCGGCGATCGAGCGCAGCGCGCTGTCCATTCCCCGGCGCCGTGCGTCCCGCGCCATCCACAGCGACCTCGTCCGCAGAAGGCACACTCATAGAGCATGGGACCCTAACCGGCTCGGAGCGCAGAAAACATCGGCCACGGCGCATAATTCAATCGCGCCCAGGCGACTACGCGGTCGGTCCGGCCGGGATCAATCTGTCTGCGGTGCGCTCGCTCAGCGCACGCGCAGGCCGGCGGGAGCCATCGTGAACTGAAAGACCTCTTTCACCGGCGGCGCGTCCTCGTCCAGCTCGATCTGGAAGTTGCGGGCGATCATCGCCATCGCGGTCTTTGCCTCCAGGAACGCGAGGTTGCGCCCGGGGCAGAAGCGGGGCCGGCGCCGAACGCGAGAAACGACTTCTGGTCGGGCGCCTGGTGCGCTGCGTTCCAGCCACCGCTCGGGGTCGAACTCGCTCGCGCGCCGGCTCACGCTCGCGCAAGGCCCGCCTGGCGGGTGAGCAGCGACAGCCGTGTGCCGGCGGGAATGTGGGTGTCGGCGATCACCGTGTCCGCAGCGGCTCGACGACGATGTCACGGCGGCGACGGGCTTCAGGCGCATCGACTCGCGCAGCACCGCCTCGCCGTAGCGCAGCTCGGCGACCGTGTCGTACTCGCTCGGGTAGCGCTCAGCGCCGAGGATCTCATCGGCCTCGGCGGCCCAGCGGTCCTGGATCTGCGGGCTCGCGCGCTAGAAGCCAGAGTGTCCAGGCCATCGTGTGCGCGGTCGTGTCCTCGCCGGCGAGCAGCAGCGTGAACACGTTGCCCGATGATTTCCTCGATCGGTGAACGTGCCGTCGTTTTCCTGGGCTGCGATCATGCCCTCGAGGAAATTCTCGGGCGCCTCGCGCAGCTGCGGCTTTGCGGCCATCCGCGCCCGTGCCTGCGCGATGAACGTGTTGATCGCGCTGTCGATCGCGGCCATCGAGACGCGTCGGCCGCACGGTCGACCGGGAGCCTGAACTAGCGCCAGTATGGCACGGGGGTCGTGATCCGCCTGCCGGTTATGTGAAAGACCCGCTGGATGTGCTCCTGCAGCTCGTCCTCGCCGTGCTCGCAGCGTGTTCAGGTCATGCCCGAAGCCAGCGCCGAGGTCACATCGACGGTGAAGGAGGTCAGATCGCGACCGATGTCGATACGGCTCGACCGCCGGCGGCCGCGCGCGCGAGCCGGCCATACAGCCGCTCGGTGCAGGTGCGCACGACATCGAAGTAGCGCTGCAGGTGGTTGCTGTTCAGAGCGGTGACGACCAGCCGCCGTTGGCGACGCCAGTCGCTCCCTCAACGTGGAACACACCGACGCTGCCGGCCAGTTCCTCGGCAACGCTCTCGATCTCACGCCAGCGTCTGTAGCCGTCAGGGCGCTCGCGCAATACGGTGTTGATCTCCTCCGCGTCGGCGATCGCGACGATGCGCCTGGGACCGAGATCGAAACGGAAGATGGGACCGTAGCGCTCACACCAGCCCTCGGCGATCGCGTGGAACTGTGCGGTGCGAACGCGGTGGGCGTTGCCGATCAGCGGCAGACCCCGCGGCCCGGGAAGCTCGCGAATCGAGCGTGGCATCTCGCGCGGCACCTTCAGGTCGGTGAGATCGGAGCGTACGGCACCGTAGCGAGGCTGACAGGCGCGCACACCGAAAACTACGGCCACCTGGCCATAATTGACCGTGTTTCTGGGAGGATTCGCAGGATGGTGACCGGGGGACCGCTGATCGGCCGCGAGTCCGAGCTCATCCGGCTGGAGGGATGCTTGACCGCACCCGGCTTCTGACCTTGACGGGCGCGGGCGGATGCGGCAAGACACGCCTGGCGCTGGAGTTGGCCGACCGCGTCACATCGAGACACGATGGTCCCGGCGTGCGCGACCGCCCTGCTTGCCGGCATCGCAAGCGAGGAGCAACTCGTCGATGCGCTGCTGCGAGCCCTTGGCGCTCGCGAGCGGTTCGGTAGTCCCCCAGACGGGTGCTGGTCGACCGCGTCGCCGGACGTCGCCTGCTGCTGGTCCTCGACAACTGCGAGCACCTCGTAGCCGAGATCGGGCGACTGGCGGGCGAGCTGCTGGGTGCCGCGCCGGACGTTCGGCTGCTGGCGACGAGCAGGGAGCCGCTGGGGATCGACTCCGAGCGGGTGTTTCGGCTCAACCCGTTGAGCCTGCCCGAGGCCGATGGCGGTCTTAGCGCTGTCGTCCGCTCGGATGCGGGGCGCCTGTTTGTCAGTCACGCAACGCGAAGATCGACCCGGGATTCGGGCTCACGCCAAGCTCCGCGCGGGCAGTGACAGAGATCTGCCACGAGCTCGACGGTCTGCCGCTCGCGCTCGTGCTCGCGGCCGCGCGACTGGACACGTTCTCTGTCGGCAGATCGCAGACGGCCTGTCACGGGACGGTCGCCTGGCCGCGGCCGCGGCGAGGACGATCTCTCACAACACGCCTCCCTACGGGCGTCACTGGATTGGAGCTACCGGCTGCTCGACGAACACGAGCGGATGCTGCTGCGGCGCCTGTCGGTGTTCTCCGGCGGCTTCACGGCGAGCGCGGCGAGCGCGGTCGCGGCCCCCGAGCTGAGCGAGACGCGCGTACGCGAGCCTCTTGGGGGCATTGGCGGGAAAGGGACTGATCATGCCCGTGCACGGGCTAGAGCGTTGGACGTTTCTGCAGACCGTCGCCGAGTATGCGGCCGACCAGCTCGCGCGGGAGGGGAGAGCAGGAGCAGATCGCGGACCGTCACCTAGCACACTTCCTGGCATACGCGGCGCACGCCGACACGCTTTTGGTCCAGGCGGATGGGCACGAGCGGATCGAGCAGGAGACGCCGAACCTGCGCAGCGCGTTGGATCGCGCGATCGAGCACGATCCGTGCGGCGCGGTGGAGATAGCCGCTTCGCTGATGCGCCACTGGGTCCTGGCCGAGCACTACCAGGAAGCCGGCTCTGTTTCCGCCGCGGTTCTGGCGGCCGCGAGCGAGGACGGGGATGCGGCCGCGCGTGCGGTGGTGCGCTGCGGCGCGGGCCTCGTCGCGATGCTGAGCGAGGACTACACCGCGGCGGTGGAGAGCACCCAGGCCGGCCTTGGAGCTGCTCGACGATGTGCAGGACGCCGGTACGCAGTCAACTTGTCTGGCGTTCTCCTCGATGGTGTTGATCCAAACCGGGCTGGACCCGGACGGGGGTCTGCGCAACGTCGAGCGCGCGGTGGAGCTGCAGCGATCTGCCGAAGATCCGCTGGGGCTCGCTCTCGCGCTGGTCAACCTCGCGGTAGCCGCGATGCTGTGCGAGCGCTTCGAGCTGCTCGACACGCCTACGGCGAGTTCCTCACTATCCCGCGAGCCCGCGAGCATCGCCCGGCTGCGCACATGGGCCGAGCAGGCGGCTGCGTGGGCGCACCTCACCACGGGCTCACCCGAGCGCGCGCTCGAGCACGCCGATCGCGGCCTGGCGTTGGAGGGCGAGTGGCCGTCAATGACTTATTTCCAGGTCCTCAGTTTTCGCATCCACGCGCTCGCAAAGCTCGGGCGCACCGATCAGGCGCTGGCAGAGGGAACAGCGGCGATGCGCCGTGCGCCAGAGTCAGGCGCGCTGCAGGCGGTACCGGCGATCGAGCTGGCGCTGATGGTCGCGGAGCTCATGCACGGAGCTCCGGACGCGGCCGACACCCGGGCACGCCAGGCTGCTGCAAATGCCGCACATGCACACGCTCGCGCTCGCGCGCGAGACGCTCGCCCGGATCGCGCTCATTCGCGGTGACGCCGGCGAAGCGGAAACGCAGGCTAGCGAACTCGAAGCGATCGCGGGGCGGTCCGGCAGCCCCCGACACAACGCGCTCGCGGACTACATCAGAGGACGCGCGGCGATCGAGACCCATGAGATCGGCAGGGGGGGGACCTGTTGCACGCCGCTCTGCAAACCTACGCCGAGCTCGACCTCGAACGCGAAGCGGCAGACGTGCTCGACGAGCTCGCGCTGCTCGCCGCGCACGCCGGGGAGGGTCCGCGCGCCGCCCGGCTCGCCGCGGCCGCGGCTTCAGCACGCGCACGGCTCGGCTGTGCGCCCTGGCCGGGAGCGAGCGACCGGCTCGCCGCCGCCCGCGCCGAGCTCCCCGCCGGCGAGCTGGACGGCAGCTGGCAGGCGGCCTGGGAGCAGGGCCAAGCGCTCCCGCTCACCGACGCGATCTCCTACGCGTGCCGGGGCCGAGGTCGCGCGACCGCCCGCCGGTCGGCTGGGCAAGCCTCACCCCGGTTGAGCTCGACGTCGCGCAGCTGGCCGGGAGCGGCATCTCAAACCCCGAAATCGCCGCGCAACTATTCATCGCGCGAGGCACCGTCAAGATGCACCTCTCACACGCCTACCGCAAGCTCGGCGTCGCCAACCGAACCGAGCTCGCCGCGGCGATGGCGACACACGCCTTTACCCCACGCTCATCCATCGACGCCGACCTTCAGACAGCGGGAAGCCGGTAGCCAGGCTACCCAGAGGAGGGCGACACTGCGGGCGCCCCGACTGTCCCGGCCCACAGCGTGTCTGTCAGGGTGTGGCGCGGTGAAGCGCTTCGAAAGCTGGGACGGGATCGAGATCGCCTACCGGGAATGGGGCGAGGTGTCGGCGGTGTCGGCGCCCGTGGTCCTGCACCACGGCTTCGTCGCCGACGCGCAGTCCAACTGGGTCGCCACCGGTGTCGTCGAGGCGCTCGTGGCCGCGGGACGCAAGGTCATCGCCCCCGACGTCAGGGGCCATGGTCGCTCGGAGAAGCCGCACGACCAAGCGCGCTACGGGGAGCAGCGCATGGCGCGCGACCTCGCCGTCCTGCTCGACCAGGTCGGCGTGCGAGCGGTCGATCTCGTCGGCTACTCGATGGGGGCGATCGTCGCGTTGATCCTCTCAAGCCGCGATCGGCGGGTGCGTCGCCTGGTTGTGGGAGGCGTCGGCTCGGGCGTGATCGAGTGCGGAGGCGTCGACCGGCGCGCTGTGTCCAACGAGTCGATCATCGAGGCCCTGGACGCTGAGGATCCGGCGAGCATCGAGACTCCCGAGGGCCGCGACGTTCCGGACGTTGGCGGACGCCCTGCACGGCGACCGGGAGGCGCTCGTCGCGCAGGCGAGGTCGGTCTACAGAGGCCGCATCGCGCTCGATCGGATCAGTGTCCCGACGCTGATCCTGGCCGGCGATGAGGACCCGATGGCCGTGCGTCCCGAGGTCCTCGCCGAGGCGATCCCGAACGCCGTGCTGCGGACACTTACGGGCAGCCACATCCAGACACTGGGCGACCCGCGCTTCACACGATCGATCGTCGAGTTCCTCGCCTGAGCTGGGAGAGATCCGCCGCGCGAGGGCACGACTTCACACCTGCCCGCAAGCCCAGTTGCCCTGTCACTCGCCGGTCGGCTACGCGTCGGCGCTTTCGAGCAGAAACGCGTCCAGCGTTTGCTCGAAGCGCTCAAGATCCTCAAGGAACGGCGCGTGCCCGGCGTCGGGCCAGATCTCGGTTCGCCCGTAGCGGAAGAGAGGGGTGCGCCGCTCGGCTGCGCGGACGAGCCGGATGCGATCCTTGGCGCCGTGGATCTGCAGGATCGGGTGCTCAGACGAGCGTGCACGGGCGTGGGGCCCGGGTAGTTCGAGGCCGAGCGTGTTGAGGATGTCGATGATCGGGACGACGATGCCCGGAGTGTTCTCGTCGACAGCGTTTCGGTCCGTGCAGGCGAGTCCCACGAGCATGCCTACGACACAGTCATCATTGTCGATTACTACCGCGCCAGAGTCACCGGGCTTGGCGAACGGTCCTTGATCGCCATACACGCGAAAGACGCGCAGGTATCTACGGAACGTGCTGGCGCCGTCGGGTAGCTGCGACTCGAGCAGCGCTGAAATCGCGAATGGCTCCAGCAAGCCACTGGTGAGCTTTGGCTCGGTGATGCCGCGCTTGTGGACAATCACCGGGTTGTCATCGACGGCGGTCGCTTCGACATCGCGGGCGATCCCGGACAGACCATGGTCGCGGACGATGTCCTTGAGCGTCACGCCGTTGACTGTGGCGATCAGCGACGCATCCAGCTCGACCTCCTGGCGTGGTTCGGGCGGATGGCTCGAGTGGACGTGGCCCACGATCGGGTCTCCCGAACCGGGGACCCCGCTGTTCGCGGCGAGCAGCACATCGGTCCTCTCAGACCGGTCGCGCCCACGATAGGCTGCCGATCACGTGGGCGGCGGTCAGTAGGAACGTCCTGCCCGGTCTCGACCTGTCGTACAGGGAGGCCGTACGCACCGGTTTGCATTGTTCGCCCGCGGACGTCCACGCCTCCGCGGTACAGGGCGTCCCCCGGCCCAAGCTTCAGGCGGCGCAAGAGCTAGACAGTGTGATACGCGACCGCGTGAACCGCGACACCGGTGCGGTAGGAGACGACAGGCAGACCTTCGAATGTGCTGGGGAGATCCATGTCGTCCGTCACGCCGACCGAGACGCACCACGCTGTCTTATCGGCGTTAGGGCGCACCGACACGGACGAGAACCCTGGTTGCTCGCAATGCTCGCGGAAGAACCGCAAACGGATGCGCTCACGCTCTCCTCGATCAAGCTGCTGGATGGTGTCCATGAGTCGATGATACCCCTCAATTGGGCGTCTGTGAAGGAATCGACCGGTGCGGCAGCTCGCTTGAGCAACAGCTCGCCCCGTCAGAGGTGATGCCTTGGCTACGAGCCTCGCCAGACATCGCGCCAGGGCCCGAGTCCAGCCCGCCGCTCGCCCCAATGGACCGGGTATCTGCGAGGATCGAGAGGAGACTGGCGCGTCAGCATGCCTCCTGAAAGTGGCTACAGCTAGAGCCGTTTCTTGCGCTTCCTCGGTTTTTTTTCGCCACCTCAACCAGCACCTCCCTCCGATGCGGGGGCTTCGCGCCGACACACCTCAGCGGTGGCAGGTGGCCCCGAGGGTGGCCCCGAGCGCCTGTTTAACCTCCTCCGCCCCACCCAAGCCGACTACTGAAATGGCTTGGATAGGGCGGATACTGGAGGTGGGCCCGGGAGGACTCGAACCTCCGACCTACCGACTATGAGTGAGTTCTCGGAAAAGACCACGGTCGTCGTTGGCGCTAGCCGGGGCTTGGGGCGCGGGGTCGCTCGCGCGTTCGCTGGGGCGGGCGCCCCGGTGATCGCGCTCGCCCGCAGCGCCCCCGCGCTCGCCGAGCTCTCCAGCACCAGCGCGAACATCCGGACCGAGACCGCCGATGCCGCTGACGCGACGGTGGCAGGAAGCCTGCTCGACCGTTATGAGCCGGAGGTCGTCGTGCTGGTGGCCGGCGCAAGCCCGCTCAGTCGTCCGCTGCAGCACCACACGTGGGAGACGTTCTCGGTCAACTGGCACACCGATGTCCGGGTCGCGTTCCATTGGCTGCGCGAGGCTCTGCTGAAGCCGCTGCGACCCGGCAGCAGGGTGGTCGTCCTCAGCAGTGGCGCCGCCGTGGCCGGGTCGCCGCTCAGCGGTGGGTATGCCGGCGCGAAGGCCACCCAGCGCTTCATCACCGCCTACGCCCAGGAGGAGGCAAGGGGCTCCTCCCATGCAATTGCGAGCTTTGAGTTTGAGTGCACGATTTTGTTGTTGCGGGGAAGGAATCGGCCGTGATGTGTAGTACTGATGCGACTGGTGGCCAGTCGCGCTCATGCCGACGAGTACGCTCTCCGTCTGAATCGGGCGGTGGTGTTGCTCAGCGAGCGCTCGCCGGCGGCTGTTGTGCGTGCGATTCAGATAGAGCATGGTGTCTCCGATCGGCAGGCCCGGCGGTACGTGCGGGCGGCGCAGCGCTCGCCGGGTGGGGTCGTTGTCCCGGAGCGCACCGTCGTGTTCACGGTCCGGTTGCCGGGCTCGGTGATCGAGCGGGTGCGCGCCCTCGCTGCGGGGAGCGATCGCAGTGTGAGCGCGACGGTTGCCGACGCGCTGCGGCTTGGGCTGGCGGGGAGCGAGCGGGGTGGCGGCGCGGCGCGTTGAGATCGAGTTCGTCGCTGACAGGCTCGCCGCGAGCAGGCTGGCGCAGGCATACGGGCTGCTGGTATCCGAGCGTGCGGGACTAACGGGCAGCGATCTTGAGAAAACAGGAGGAACGTGATGGCCAAACAGATCAGCGGGACGGGGCGAGTGGCGGCGATCTACGCAAGGGTGTCCTCCTCCCACCAGCGCGAGGAGCAGACGATTCAAAGCCAGACCGCCGAGTTGCGTGAACTCGCCGCCGAGCGCGGGTTGCTCGTCCCGGATGAGCTCGTCTTCGAGGACGATGGGGTTTCCGGTGCGACGCTGACCCGTCCCGCGCTCGAACGGTTGCGTGACCGTGCGTGCGATGGTTCTTTTGAGGTGCTGCTGTGTCATTCCCGGACCGGCTGGCGCGCCGTTACGCCTACCAGGTGCTGCTGTTGGAGGAGCTCCAGCGCGCCGGCGTGGAGGTCTGTTTCGCTAAGGAGCCCGAGCGCACGGGGACCCCCGAGGACGAGTTGCTGCGCCAGTTCCAGGGAATGATCGCCGAGTATGAGAGAGCGCAAATAGCCGAGCGCACCCGTCGCGGGAAGCTGCACCGCGCGCGGGGCGGCTCCCAATCCGTTCTCTCGGGAGCACCCTACGGTTACCGTTACATCCGCAAGAGCGATATCGCTGAGGCCTACTGGGAAATCAACGAGCGCGAGGCCACGGTCGTGCGCGTATTTTCGCGCGTTACACCGAGCACACAGACTCGATCGCGGACATCGTCCGCTGGCTGTCCGAGAACGATGTGCCGACCCGCACCGGCAAACAGGTATGGGACCCCAAGACGATCTGGGGAATGCTGCGCAACCCCGCCTATCAAGGCCAGGCCGCGTTCGGCAAGACAAAAAGCAGCGGCCATCACGGCGCCCTCAGACGCGCCACCAGAGCGCGCGGTGAACGCCACGGCCGCAGGATCACACGCCAAGACCAGCCCGCCGCGGAGTGGACACTCATCCCCGTTCCCGCGCTCGTCAGCGAAGAGACCTTCGGCCGCGCAGGCGCGCCTTCAAGAAAACAAGCGCTTCGCGCGACGCAACACCAAACAAATCACACTCCTGCAAGGGATCCTCGTCTGCCGAGAGTGCGGCTACGCCTGCTACCGCACCTCCCCCACCAAAAACAACATTCCCTACTACCGCTGCATCGGCCGAGACAACTGGCGCCACACCGGCGGACGCGTCTGCACCAGCCAACCCATCCGCGCCGACGAACTGGACAACCTCGTCTGGGAGCAAGTCCGTCGCCTGCTCGAGAACCCCAAGCTCGTGCAGGCAGAGATCGACCGCCGACTGACCACACTCCGCACCGAGCACCCCGCGACCAAACGCCGAGACGCACTCGAACGAGACCACACCCGCGCCGAGGCCGCCGTCGCGCGCCTGATCGAGGCATACCAAGAGCAACTCATCACCCTCAAAGAGCTGCGCACACGCACCCCGAACTGCGCAAACGCCAAAGCACCCTGCGCGCCCAGCTCGACGCACTGGACACCGAACTGCACGACGCCGAGACCTACCTCAAGCTCGCCGAGACCCTCGAAAGCTTCCTCACCCGCCTGAACAACAACATCGACAACCTCACCATCACCGAAAAGCAACGCATACTGCGACTCCTCGTCCGCGAAATACTCATAGGCGGCGAAACCAACAACATCACCATCCGCCACACCATCCCCACCCCCACCCCAACCCCAGGCAACAACCAGAGCCACCAATTGCATGGGAGCAGTCAACGCGCCGGTCTGGGCATCACGTTCACCGCAGTGCTGCCCGGATCACACCGCTAACCGACCTCGGCCGCCCGGCGGTCCGCGCGTACGCGGCGCGCAACGGCCAGACCGAAGAGGAATACCTGAAGCAGATGGGCGAGCCGCTCACCCCAGAGGCAGCCGGCGCCGCGGTGCTCGAGCTGGTACAAGCAGACGCCGCCACCGTCGCGCCCGGCTACCTGCTGACCGGCGCCGGGCTGCAGGACCTACCCTGACCCGGCCCACGTGATGAACACCGGCTGTCACCGTTCGTTGGGGTCGATGCGGTGAGCCAGCCCGATCCGCAACAACTCCTCATCCGAGCGCCTCCCCAAGTCACGCGAACGCATCACAGACATATTGGAGCTAGACCGGAACTTGTGACGACGCCGGTGCTGGCCTTTAGTTGACACACTTTGCGCGCTCGTGGCACTGAAGGCTTCACGAGCGCAGGCGCCACGGGCGTTCAGACGATCAGTCGCGTCTCGAGGTTGACGGTGACCTTGTCGCCCTTGGGTGCTTTACCGGTGGTTTGGTTGAACACGGCGGTGAGCCTGGGGGCAGTTGTGCTGGAACGCGAACAGCGCAGGGTGCTGCTCGACGTGGGATGCGGCGGCAGCCTCGATCGCGGTCATTGCAGCCGCCATGGAGGAGCAGTCTATGACCGTGCCCAGATTGCATATATGGATGGAACGGAGGCTTTTCGAATCTGCCATCCTGCGTTACCCCCATGACGGGTCCAGCGATCCACCGAGAAGGGCATTGCGTACGCGCGGCGCTGGGTGCGCTGACGATCTGTCTGCTGCTGGCGGGCTCGGTTGGCGTGGCGAACGCGTCCGGCGCATCCATGGGCCTCGAAGTGGAAGCCTACAGCCTTGCGGCGACCATCGAAGGTGGATCGGCCGATACGCAAGCCGGCTCTCACCCCTACGAATTGAAGGCCGAAGTGGCGCTTGCCTCCACCGGAGCGCCTGCCGGCGAAGTCAAGGATCTCGATTTCGAGCTGCCGGCAGGGTTGGATCTCGATCCCGAGTCCACTTACCGTTGCTCCATCACAGAACTCGCCGAAGGAGCATGTTCCAACGCGTCTGCCGTGGGCTTTGCTCAGATTCGCACTTCGACTGAAACGGTACTCGCACCCGTATACAACGTGGCGCCGTCGCCGGGAGAACTGGCGACGCTCGGATTCAAGCTCAAAGGGGCGCTCGTGCGCGCTCCAGTCTCCATGCGCGCCGGCGACTACGGGATGACGGTGAGCATCGACAACATCCCCGACTGGGGAGTGAAGACATTGAAGCTGACACTGTGGGGAGCGCCCGCCGAATCCGGTCATGACGAACAGCGCGGCAGCTGCTTGACCGGTCCCGAACAGGGTGTGCGGGTGGTCCGGACTGGCCGTTTGTCACCTTGCCGACGGCGTGTGCGCAAGCTGCTGAAACTACCGCGCTCGCCGAATCCTGGGGTGCGGAAAGCAGCTCGCGCGTGGATACGTTGCCCCGTCTGACCGGTTGCGAAGCGCTGTCTTTGCGCTCGGCGATCGAAGTCGCCCCGGTCGTTCCGCTGCTCGACGAGCCCTCGGGGTATGCGCTTGCGTTGCGTCTTGCGCAGGGTGAAGAACTCGCTGACGAACTGGCTCCTGCGCAGTTGCAACAGGCCGTGTTCGTGTTGCCGCGGGGCGTCTCGTTTTCCCCGAGCAGCCTCAACGGCGTGTCGGGCTGCAGCGAAGCGGGAGCTCGGACCTGGCTCCGCGCAGCCGGCAACGTGTCCGGACCCTGCCAAGGTCGGCACGGCCGAACTCGATACCCCGCTACTCGACAACCGTCTTGGTCAACCTCAGCCGCTGACCGGAGCCGTGTACATCGCCGCCCCGGAGGGCGGTGCGGTCGGAGCGCCGGCGGCGCTGTATGTAATTGTGGAAGCATCCGGCTTGGTGATCAAGCTCGTCGCGGCGATCGAGCTGAACGAAGCCACCGGACAGGTGATGCTGAGCTTCAAAGCTCTGCCGCAGCTGCCAATCAAGGAGATCGCCCTGCGATTCTTCGGAGGTCCACGCGCGCTGCTCGCCAACCCACTGACCTGTGGGCAGTTCACGGCCGAAGGCGACCTCGAACCGTGGAGCGGCGGTGCGCAGGCTGCGCCGTCGTCGACATTCGCAGTAACCGGGCAAGGTCCCGGCGATGAATGTGCCGATGCGGCGCTGTTCGAACCGGCGCTCGAAGCGGGGTCCGTGGACACAGGCGCAGGCAGCTACAGCCCGCTGACCCTCACCGTCGTCAGCCATGCTCCTCAGCAGAGCCTCGCGCGACTCGCCTTCGCATTGCCCGCCGGGTTGTCGTTGAAGCTCGCAAACGTTCCGCTCTGTGGCCAGGCTCAGGCAGGCGCGGGCGACTGCCCGCCAGCGAGCAGGATCGGCAGCGCGACGCTGCTCACCGGCCCAGGCCCTGACGCGTTGCCGTTCACCGGCGCCGTCTACCTCACAGAAGGATATGGAGATGCGGCGTACGGATTGAGTATTCCGATCGAGGTGCTCGCGGGGCCCTTCGACCTTGGCGAGGTCGTACTGAGGGCAACGCTTGCCCGGATCCGGTGACCGGAGCGACGGCGATCTCAATCGATCCGCTGCCACCGATCCTCGACGGGATACCGCTGCGCACGCAGGTCTTCAACATGACGATCGAACGTCCCGAATTCGTACTCAACCCAAGTATCTGCGGACCGCGGCAGATCACCGCGACGATCGAAGGCTCGGCCAGCACCACCGTGCAAACGGCCAACCCCTTCGAAATCTCCGGTTCCTGCCTTTGCTCCCAAGCGCGGGCGGCTCGCAAGGCGAAGGCGAAGCTCCCCAAGCCCAGCTGCCATCCCCGGCGCAACACAGCAAGAGGACCTCGACGATGCAGCGGTGTGGACACACGACTGCCCGCCACCGCCCCCACCGCGCGGCCCACGGGAAGCTTCGATGGCGACTACGCCACGCACAAACCGCGGCGGCCCAAGTGCCGACGGCGGTGCGGTCATGCGCGTCGGGATGCGACGCGAGGTGCCTGACTCCCGAGCTGGCTTTATGCCTTGGGCTTGACAGGATACACCTATGGATGTGTATCCTGTGGTGTAATGCGTACCAACATCGAGATCGACGATGCCCGTTCTGGTCGAGGCCCAAGAGCTGATCGGGGCGAGCAACCAAGCGAGAAGCCGTTGATGTGGCACTGCGCGAGTTGGTTGCTCGTCATCGACGTATCGGCATCCTCGATCTGCGTGGACGGGTTCGCTGGGAGGGCGGCCTCCGGACAGTCGTCGCGGACGCTCGTGATCGTCGTCGACACGAGCGTGTGGATTGATGTGCTGAATGAGCGGGACTCCCCGGCCGGCCAAGCGCTGCGTCGAGTTGATCGAAGCTGGGGGGCCGATCGCGTTGACTGACATCGTGATCACCGAGATCCTTCAGGGTCTGCGCTCCGACCGAGAGGCGCGCTTGGTTGAGCGATATCTGCAGGCGTTCCCGATCCTGCGCTTGGAGGGTGTCGATGACTTTGTTCTGGCTGCAGAGCTGTATCGCCGAGCGCGTCGGGCCGGCGTGACGATCCGCAAGACCCTCGATTGTCTGATCGCGGCGCCATGTGTGCGCACGGCGGCGCTTTTGCACGCCGACACCGACTTCGACCAGCTTGCGAAGTGCACGCCGCTGCGGGTATTCCTCTAGACGCCTCCGAAGCGCCGTCGATCGGCCCGGCTCATGCGTCCTCTGCGGCTGCGAGTATCGAGCACACGGCGGACAACTGTCGGATCACAGCACGTGCGCCTCTCCCACGCCGACTGGCACTCGTGCACTCGGATCTCCCCCCGTCCCCGGGCTACCGCCGCGAGGCGAAGAACTCGCTGAGCAGCGCCCCGCACTCGCCCGCCAGCAGGCCGCCCGCGACCTCGGGGCGGTGGTTGAGGCGCCGCTCGCCCAGCACGTCCAGCACGCTGCCCGCCGCGCCCGCCTTCGGGTCGGCCGCGCCGTACACCACGCGCGGGACGCGCGCCAGCACGATCGCCCCCGCGCACATCGCGCACGGCTCCAGCGTCACGTAGAGCACCGTGTCCAGCACCCGCCAGCTTCCCACCGCGCGGGCGGCCTCGCGCAGCGCGAGCAGCTCCGCGTGGGCGGTGGGGTCCTGGCGCAGTTCGCGCTCGTTGTGGCCGGCCCCCACCACCTCGCCGGCGCGCACCGCCACCGCGCCGATCGGCACGTCCTCGTGTTTCAACGCATGTTCGGCCTCGCGCAGCGCGAGGCGCATGAAGTACTCGTCGCGCGGAAAGAAGCGGTCGCTCACCGTCCCCTCCGCGGGGCGCTCCGGCTGGAGGTGGGCTCCTGTGGGGGCACGCGCCATCATCATTACCAACCCGATGTCCCGCCGCCTCACATCGACCCGGCCCGCGGCGCGCACCGCACAGCCGCACCGCGTCGCGCGTCGCGCGCTGGGCTTGCCTGCGCGGCCGCTCGCGCTCGCGGCCGCAGCGCCACTGGCGCTCGTTCCCCGCTCCACCTCCGCCGCCATCCCGGGCCGCCCTCCGGGCGGGCCCGCCATCCCAACCTCTTCCTCCCCCTCCGCGCCCGCCGCCGCGGAAGCTCCCTATGCGCCCGGCAAGGTGGTGGTCGGCTACGCGCCCTCCGACTCCCCTTCCGCCAACGCCGCGATCGCGCACGCCGCCGGCGCGGTGGACCCGGTCGAACTGGAATCGCACACGCGCGTGCTGACGCTGGGCGCGCACGCCTCCGTGCCCGGCGCGCTCGCCCGCCTGCGCCACACGCGCGGGGTGGCGTGGGCGGTGCCCGACTACATCGCGCACGCCGCGGTGATGCCGCGCTCGCACGCCGCCGCCTCCGCCGCCGAACTGCGGGCCCCGCCGGCGCGACCACGCCCGCGACGGCCAGCGCTCTCGGGGCCGGTGCGACGGCCGGCGCGTCGGGAACGCGCCACCACCGCCGCCGCCGGCGAACCCTTCCCCAACGACCCCGGCCTGGCGAAAACGCCGGGGGGGTGGAGCAAACTGCAGTGGAACTTCGTCGGCGAATTCGGCGTCGAAGCCCCCGGCGCGTGGCAGAACCTGATCGCCGACCACGCCCCCGGCGGGCGGGGGTGGTTGTGGCGGTGCTCGACACCGGCGTCGCCTACGCCAACCGCGGGCGCTTTCGCATCTCGCCCGACTTCCACCGCTACCAGTTCGTGGCGGGTGGGACTTCGTCGCCCACAACCGCTTCCCCAACGACCGCAACGGCCACGGCACCGACGTCGCCGGCACGATCGCGGAGGCGACCAACAACGGCAAGGGCCTCACCGGGCTGGCGTACGGGGTGCGGATCATGCCGGTGCGCGTGCTCAACAGCGAAGGCAACGGCGACGCCGCCACGATCGCCCGGGGAGTGCGCTTCGCGGTCAACCACGGCGCGCGCGTCATCAACCTGTCCCTCGAATTCCCCGGCGGGATCACCGCCTCGGACATCCCCGAGCTGATCTCCGCGCTGCGCTACGCCCACCGCCACCGCGTGGTGGTGGTCGCCGCCGCCGGCAACGAGGCCCACTCCGCCGCCGCCTTCCCGGCGCGGGCGCCCAACGTGATCGCGGTGGGGGCCTCCACCGAACATGGCTGCCTGGCCTCCTACTCCAACTTCGGCACCGGCGTCACGCTCGTGGCGCCCGGCGGCGGGCCCGACGCCAACCTCCCCGGCGACCCCAACTGCCAGCCCGACCTCGCCTCCGGGCGCGACGTCTTCCAGGTCACCTTCCTCGGCACCTCCCCCCGCCGCTTCGGCATCCCGGGCGGGTATGAAGGCACCTCGATGGCCACCCCCCACGTGGCCGCCACCGCGGCGCTGATCATCGCCTCGGGCGTGCTCGGCCGCCACCCCACGCCCGCGCAGGTCGCCGCCCGCCTGATCGCGACCGCGCGACCGCTCGGCGGCCCCTCCGACAGCCGCCTCTACGGCGCCGGCCTGCTCGACGCCGCCGCCGCCACCGCGCCCGGTGGGCCGGGGGCGGTTACGCACTGAATGTGAGCAACGTACACACTTTTTGTGTACTTGTCCGCGTGACGTGCTCAGAGCACGCGCTGCTCGATCAGGCGCCGGCGCAGCAGCGGGTTGAGGATGCGGTACGCACCACGGCCGGTGGCCGATCAGGCCCGCCTCCTGCAGCTTCTTGAGCGCGCGATCCGCGTCGCCCGCGGTGCATGCCCTCGGTGAGCGTCTGCGCCGATGGCCACGCGGCGGGCGATCTTGAGCGACTGGCGGTGACTGGAGCGGATCTGCTCAAGGAGCTGGTCGAGCAGCGCGCTGTCGCCGTGGTAGGCGTTGTCGTAGCCCTGCTCCACCAGCGGCCCGTCGATCTCGCGTCGGTCGAGAAGCAAGCTGAGGAAATGCACCTGCTGGGCGATGAACATCGTCACCCGCGGGTGACCTTCGCCGAGGGCCACCAGCCGCGCGAGAGCGTCCGGCACGATCTCACAACCGTCTGCCGTGAAGCGCTCCCGCAGTCCCTCCCCCCACTCCTCGGGCGCGATCGCTCGCAGTTGGTAGAAGCCGCCAAAGCCGCTCAGCGCGCGGTTCACCGGGGGCGAACAGGTCGCGCATCACGTGCTCGAGGCTTCCCGTGAAGAGGTAGCTCACCTGGGTGGAGCGCTGGAAGATCGCCCGCATCCGCTTGGTCACCGCGTCGGGGTCGCCGTAGGGGCGCCGCTCCCCCGCAAGCTCCTGGAACTCGTCGAAGAACACCACGCACCGCCTTCCGTCCGCCACCGCCACCCGCTGGCCGCCCTAGCGCCTGCGCCAGCGCCCGCTGCGGGTTCTGCAATGCCAGCCCGGGCGTGAGCGCCAGCTTTTTGGCGTCCCCCAGCTGGCTTTTCAGCTGCATCAC
>CAVTPC010000005.1:0-64773 GCA_963736555.1 uncultured Solirubrobacterales bacterium | reverse complement strand
CGACCGAGTTGTAGGTCGTGTTCGCGCACATGCCGTTCGGATAGGTCTCGCTGGTCATCTTGCCTT
Source organism: uncultured Solirubrobacterales bacterium (assembly GCA_963736555.1). Classification (GTDB taxonomy): domain Bacteria; phylum Actinomycetota; class Thermoleophilia; order Solirubrobacterales; family Solirubrobacteraceae; genus Palsa-744. The sequence goes on along the minus strand of CAVTPC010000005.1, from coordinate 64,707 downwards.
CGACATCACACGATCTTCTTACCATGAGACGGCTGCCCGACAAGACGCACGCCGCGGATCTGGGTGTGCGCCGCCGGGGCGCTCTGGAGGATCGTCAGATGCGCGCCCAGGCGCCCGTGATCCGCGCGCAACAGCGCGCGCCCGACCCCGTTCAAGTCGACGTGCACCGTCGCCGTCTTGTCCGCGACTATCGAAAACTGGGCCGTTGCGATCGTGACCGTGACTGTGTGCGAGCGCTTTCCACTCTTTGGCCTCGCTTGCACGGAGAGGTTGAGCTTGCCCACACAGCTCTGGCCTGTGGCGCTGCCCGTACAGTCGAGCTCGACCAGCGCCGCGCCGTCGCGCTGGACGGTGATGTTCGACGTTAGGGACGAGGCAAGCATCGATGCGGCGTCTTGTCGTTCGATCAGGGCCTTCCGTTCGGCTTCTTCGCGAGCCTGACGTTCCTTTGCCGCCGCTTCAGCGGCGTGTCGTTCCGCCTGGTATTCCGCGCCTGCCCTTGCGCCCGCGATCGCTCCCCATTCAACTGAAGCTTCTGCCCTTACGTATGGGTTGTAGGAGTTGACATCGGTTTCTACGACCTTTGCGGTGACTGTCTGTGTCCCACCGCGCTCGTAATATGCGATCTGCAGATGCTTCGATGCCTGCTGTGCGCAACCTTCGGCGTACGTGAGCGGCAGTTCGGCGCCTTCCCCGGCGTTGCCGAAGGAGCCCGACAGCCCTCCCGTCGTGGAGATGAAGGTGTAGGTCTGTCCGGTGACGAGTTCAGGGCACCTGCCCGCGACAGGCACCACCACGACATTCGCCGAGGAGCCATTCAAGCTCACCGGACCGTTGGATGCCAGCTGGGAATAATCGACTTGCGCGGTCGTCCCGCTGCCGGTGATCTGAAAGATTGCACCGCTGTCCGAGTCTAAGGCCACGCTCGATGACGCGATCCCCCCGGCCGGCTGGGCGTCGTTTCCCACAGTGATGGTCGAATTCTCCACAGTCAGAGCGCCAACGGCTCCGGCGCCCGCGAAGTAGACGTTACGCAGATCCACCGGTTCCTGATCGGCGGAGTCGAGTTCTCCGCCTTCGAGGAAGACCGAGCCGTTTTCTTTGATGTGCGAACCGGTGACGACAGGTCCTTCGATCGTGACACGTCCAACCTCGGTATCGTTATCCAGGACCAACGTCGATCCATAGCTCAGTTCCGTCGTCAATGCGCTGGAGCCCGTCACTTCACGGTCCAACAAAAGACCATCTTCCTCGATTGCGCCACCACTGCGATCGGCGATCTTCCACTTCTGCGGTTCGCTGAGCTGGAATGGCATAAGAATGAAGTCCACGGCAGGACCGCTCGTTTCGGGGGAGGCCGTAATCCCGCCGCTACCAAGTACAATCCCTTCGCCGTCGAGCAGGTAGTCGTCAGCATCGTCAAGCACCATCGATTTGGCGCTCATACCACCGACGTCGTTCAAGGTCAGGTAACAGGTGTACGTAGGTGATTTGGCAGCGCATTCGCTGTTGGTCAGATGGGGGAACGTAAGCGTTTCGATGTCCTGAGAAGTGACCGGCGGGATACCTCCTTCCCAGTTCGCCCCGACAGACCAGTACGCCGCGCTCTCGGTGCGACCGGGGGAACCGCCGACCCAGGTCAAGGAGGAGGCGTTCGCGAGAGCCACCGGCATCAGCACAAACGCGAAACCAACGACCACGAGCACGCACACCACACGAACAGCTCTCACACAGATCCCGATCACGTCAGGCCCGATCCCGCTCATCGACTCACCAGACTCCACCACACCGCCTCTCCATCCTCGTCTGACAATGGTCAGCAACATACCATATATCAGGGCTGGAGAGTAGGTCACAACCCACGCTCACCCTCGCCGTACCGACATCCTCACAGATGAACCGTCGCACGCAGATGTTCTAGCAACGCAAGCCGCTGTATGGGCTTAGCCTTGCTCACAACGAGCCATCCACCTTGCACACGGCGCGCGTATAGTTCGCTTTCAGGCCCAGGAGGTTCCCCTGTGGGCGTCGAAAATACCCCCGGGTGACCTGAAAGCGGTTTCATCGCGGGAAGCGATGGCGGCGTGGCGCCTGGATGAGAGGCGCTGATCAGCACGGTCGCCCGCAGCGGCCATCCCGCCAGTTCATAGGACGTGCTGGCGCACGTGATGAACCCGGCACCCACAAACCCTGAGTAGCTGTGTACTTCAGTGATCACCCTCCCGTCACTCACCGAGAGGTCGCTCGGACGGTCCTTTAGCTTGATCTCACAGATGCCGCGGGACGGATTCGCGGGATCAGATACCTTGCGTATCGGGATCGGTAGCATCAGTCGACTGGCGGTTTCACCGGGTGGCTGCGAAATCACCTCATCATGGGCGTTTAGCGGTATGAAATGCGCACCATGGATATGCTGGCCGTCTATTTTGATCACAACCGCCCGCAGTCCTGTTGGCAGCCCCTTCTCGGCACGTGTCGGCACCGATATCCCGTTACTAACTCCCGTGGCGATAGAGTTCCCTTCGCCGATTGCCACCCGCGCCACCTGATCGGTCGTCACCGCCACTCCGACCGTTTCCGGAGGTTGGTCGCCACCGTTCCACGTTTCTTCAATCACTGGCGCACGCTGCTGGCCGTTACCACACGCGCCGCCGGGAATACCGACGGGCCCGAAGCACCAGCCCGCCCATCCCGCAGTGGTTTCCGGGACGAGCAGCACATTGTAGGGGTTTGCAGCTCCCGAGTCGCCTCCAGTTCCTACCGATATGCTCGCGCCGCACGCCGATACGAGCATCGCACTGGCTATGGCAGCTACGCCGGCGAGCAGCAGCCGCACGGCTATGCCCCGGGCCCGAATCCGGCGTGAGTACATGAGCTGATCCCGCCAGCGATCACCGCTGGGGTGACCATCCCTTAGCCGCAACTGCTTCGTATGGTATGCACGCACACCAGTCATGAATCATCGGGCGGCAGGTCGGGCCCATCGGGCGGTGAACCTTCGCACGTGGCACTGTGAAGCGCCGTGCGGTCGCCCGCCCAAATCGTGGCGCCACCGAAACCATGCCAGTAGCGTCCCCAGGCCCATGCGAGAAAGACGTGTCCAGGCTCGCAATTCCAATCCTTTGCAAGGCTAGCCCCCGAACCGTCGAAGGCATCGTGAAACACTTCTTTGAGGCCGCTTTTGTGAACTTCCTTATATTCACCGTTAGATTGCTGTTCCCAGAGCACTACTTGTAGTTCGAACACATTTACATATTCACAATGATATCGCCCTTCATAGCCCACCTCGCCATCAGGGATCGCCCACACCTTCGCCCCGACTTTGCATTGATCGATATTGTCGCCACTTTCCGGATCCGGTCCACAGTACGCTTCTTCTTCGTGGCATTGATCCGCTTCTTCCGCCTTGCGTTTTGCTTCCCAATATTCCGCAACACGTAGGGCCGCGGAGGCCGGACCCCACGTGGCTCCTTCGGCGTTTGGTTTTTCGTATGGCTCGTAATACTTGATGGGTAGTGGTATTTCGACCGGCTGCGTCTGTAGAGGTGCGCCTGTGAGCGGTACGTAGGTGACGCCATCCTGAACGGTCTCACCGGAGGGCAGTTCGCTGGTAACACCGTCGGCGCCGAGCCATGAGTACTTCGGTGGTTCTTTCCCGCCCACCGGCACCCCGAATTCGGTGCTGTTGTAGGTGGAGAGCAGTTTGGTTTCGCTTTCGCTGAGAGACGCCGTGCCAACGATATCCCCATTGAGATCGTGCAATTGCAGCACCGGCGAGCCGCTGCTCGTCTGGATCGCGTCCAGCCCGCCATCGATCCCGGGGATGTCCCGTGTCCATTTGCTGGACCCTTCGCTGGTCCATGTGAGCGCGCTGCCCGAGCCCGCGTAGTGGGAGACCGCGGTCGATTCGAGTTTGCCTTTGATCTTGGTTTCGGTGGTCTCGGTGCGACCGGCGGGGTCGTAGGTGTAGGCAAGCATCTTTTCGCTCTGTTCCTGCGTGGCGACCTGACCGTCGATGTAATAGGTGCTCTTTAGTTCGTGCGCGCCTTCCCCGGTGCCGGCGTCTGCCGCGGGCAGCTTGGTGGTATTCCCGAAGGTTTCATATTCAATGCCGTCGTCGGTGAGGCGGTTGGCGCTGTCGTAGGCATGGCCCTGCACGATCCCGCCTTCGGTGGCGCAGGTTTCGGTCGCCGATTCGCGAGTGGTCAGGCTTGTGCGGTCGCCTTCTTCATCGTAAGCGTACAGGCGCGTATCGCAGCCTTCACCGACCGGCGTTTCTTGTGTTTCGAGCAGGCGCCCAGCGTTGTCGTAAGCGTAGTTCTCCTTCGAGAGCGTGCTAGTCTGCTGCAGCGTTTCGCCGTGAATCGACGGCACGATGCTGTCGCTGAACCACACCGCGGCGCCGGTTTCAGAGCAGTTGCGGGTCTTGATGTACTCCAGGCTCGTGGCCTCACCAACCGAGTTATAGGTCGTGTTCGCGCACATGCCGTTCGGATAGACCTCGCTCGTCATCTCGCCTTCGACATCATAGCTCGCCGTGAACGTGCCCGCGGCGGAATCCACGAGCTTTTCCATCAGACCCGTGGTCGTGTTGTAGGAGTAGGTCTGATAGCTGTCGGCTTCTTCGCCCTTGCCTTCGCTGACTTCATCCAACCGGGCATCGCCGCCTTCTTCGTAGGCGTATTTGGCGACGTTGCCGCCGGCGTCCTCGTATTCAACGAGCTGGGCGAGCGTATCGTATTTGCTCGTGACCGTCCCTTCGCTTGTGCTCTGCTTTTCCACGGCGCCGGTTTCCGCGTTGTATTCGTCGGTGACCTTCGGCAGCGACTTGTCGGGCTCTTCGCTGCTTTCGGCCGCCAGCAAGGATGTCTCTTCGGTCGTCATCGGTCGCCCGGCGCTGTCGAATGTCGTTTTCTTTTTGCGTTCGACCTTGTGTTCGCCCGACCCGAACGTTTCCGTCATCTTTTCAGCTTGATCCCACATGTTATAGGCGATGGTCTTGACCGGCAGTTCCGGCGATACCCCGGTCGCGGGCTGCGCGGCCGGTTCTGTCTGGCAGGGTAGGTTGGCCCATTCCGGACGGTTGCGACATGAGGACACTTCCGATTCGGTGCCAGCGCTGTAGTACGCGGTCTTGGTGTCGTGCGCGCCTTCGTTGCCTGGGCGCGGTGCCCGCGCCCACTCCTGCACGCGGTTGTTTTTGAGGTCCGCGACATAAACGGCGCCACCCGCGGCCAGCGTGATGCCCCACGGTTCTTCGAGCTGGGCGTTGCCCGTGCCCTTGTCTGCAAGCATGGTCAGGAAGGTGCCCGAGGGCGTGAACTCCTGCACGCGGTTGTTCAGTGTGTCCGCCACCCACAGGTTGCCGGCCGCGTCGATCGCGATTCCCTTCGGTTCTTTGAGCTGCCCGCTGCCGCTGCCCACCGTGCCGAACTTGGAGACGTATCCGTCTTTTTCGTTGAACTCCTCGACACGGTTGTTCGAGCGATCAGTCACCCAGACATCTCCGTCCGGGGCGACGACGATCCCGATCGGCCCGTTGAACTGACCGTTACCCGAACCCGCGGTGCCAGCCTTGCATTCTTTGGTGCAAATCTCGAATTCGGCTTTTTCGTTGGTCACGCCGAACCCAAACGCCGCGATGAATTCACCTTTTTCGGTAAACTCCTCGACGCGGTTATTCGGCGTGTCGCCCACATATACGTTGCCGTTCGGTGCGACCGCAATGCCCTTCATTTCTTTGAACTGCCCGGTCCCGGAGCCCGCGATACCGGCCTGACATGTGCTGGTACAGACCTCGAGCTTTTCTTCGCCGTTGCTCACGCCCCACCCAAACGCCTGCACGAATTCACGTTTTTCGTTGAACTCATCGACTCGATCGTTGCCCGTGTCCGCGACCCAGACATCCCCCTTCGCGTCCACGGCCATCCCGTAAGGTCCTTTCATCTGGCCGCTGCCCGTACCGCTCGAGCCGAACTTATTGAGATACGTCCCCGACGGGCTGAGTTCCTGCACACGACTGTTAGAAGAGTCCAAGACGAACAGGTTGCCGTTCTTGGCGATATCGACCCCCTTGGGTTCTTTGAACTGCCCGTTACCGGAGCCCACCGAACCGATCTTTGCCGTGTAGGCGGGAGCAGACGGGACCGGCTCGAACTCCTCAACCCGCGAGTGACCAAAGTCCCCCACATAGATGCCGCCTTCGCTGTTGACAGCGACCCCCAGCGGACCATCGAACTGGCCGTTGCCTGAGCCTTCGGACCCAAACTTAGTCACAAATGTACCTGTCGTGGTGAACTCCTGGACCCGATTGTTGCCCGCGTCCGCCACGTAAAGATTGCCCGAGACCGGATCCGCCGCAACCCCATACGTGGCATCGAACTGTCCATTACCCGATCCTTTGCCGCCAAACGTCCTGATATATGCCCCGGATCCGGACAACTCCTCGATACGGGAGTTGCCGTAGTCGCTCACATAGAGGTTCTTGCCCGAGAATGTCAGCCCGTTCGGTTCTTTGAACTGAAGATTGCCGCTACCTTTGCTGCCGACCTTTTTCAGGTAAGCACCTTCAGCCGAGAACTCCTCCACCCGACTGTTGCTGCCGTCCGCCACCCACACATTGCCGCTGCCATCGACACCAATGCCGATCGGATCCGAAAACTGGCCACTCCCGGAGCCCACGACACCAGCTTTACAACCGCTCGTGCAGACCTCGAATTCCGATTTGCCGTCGCTCACACCAAAGCCCCAGGTCCTCACGAACGCACCCGTAGATGAGAACTCTTGCACTCGATTGTTGCTGGAGTCAGTGACATAGATGTTGCCAGTGTTTTTGTTGATGGCAACGCCCCACGGTTCTTCGAACTGGCCCGCACCGGTCCCTTTCGACCCAAACGCCGAAAGATAACTACCTTCAGACGAAAACTTCTGCACCCGGTCGTTGCCGGAATCCACAACCCAAACATTCCCGCTCACGTCAAAGGCCATACTCGTAAGATAAGTGAACTGCCCTTCGCCTTTACCTTCCGAGCCAAACACGCTCGCAAAAACCGGCGCAATCGGCGAACCACTCACCGAACCCTTCGCGCTGCGCGTTTCGACTACCGCACCGGTGCTTTCCTTTTCTTTTTTGGCGTTTTCATTTTCCTGATACACGGTCGTCGTGGTGAGATTCAACCCGCCCGGTTCCTTGGTCACCGACGTCGGCTTGCGCAACTTCCATCCCAAGTCTTCCTGGCCGTTGTAAGATGTGATCGTTTCGCGCCTATCCTTTTCTTCGCCGTTGGTAAGCAGGGCACCACTGGTGCTCTTAGTCACCAGATTGTATGTTTCTTTGTTCTTTTCTTCGGCTTCTTTGGCACCTTCGTTGTAGTAGTCGTGCGTGACCGGGCGTGCCTCTACTTCTTCGCCGGACGAAAGTTTGACCTTATGTTCCGGGCCGATAACCTTGACGATATTGCTGCCTTCCGGTTCGTATTCCGTTTTAGTGTCCAGCTTGTCCGAGACTTCAGCCGATTTGCTGCCTTCTTTGACGGCCGCCGCGCGGTTGTCAGCACTGAGTGTGCGCTTGACCTCGTTTCGTTCGTTGTATTCGGTCGTGGTGATCCCACCGGTAGGCGATGCCGCGTTGACCGTTCGCGCTTCGCTGTCCATGTAGTACACAGTGGCGCGCCTGTAGTCTGTGGCAGGCCAACCCATTGGTTCGTCCGCCGCGAAGACAGCTGTGGCATATGTAGGGTCGTCTTTCTGCGCCCAAGCTTCCACTCCTTTGGTGCCCATTTCGTGTGGTGCGCCCGTCCCCGACACAGGTACGCCGTACTCGATAGTGGAACCGGGTTGCGCTGACTGAGCTTCACCTTCAGCCTCACTGGTGAGCTCGATTGTGCCTGAGAGATTGAATGCCGCGATCTTGCCCGACGTGTCGGGTGCTACGCACAACGATGACGACGCGCACGAGACGCTCGTCAGATCGTCGCTGAGCGAATATTCCTTAGTCCAAGTTTCGCCGCTGTTTTTGGGGATAAAGACGTTGCCTTTGCTGTCCACCGCTACGCAGGTAGAACTACCTGTGCAGGTGACAGCTGTCAGGCTTGTCGTACCGTCAATGTCGTGCTTTGACGCAGTCGCGACACCGCTGCTTTCGATCGTCAGCTTCAGAGCGTTCCCGGAGCCGTCGACGGCCACACACGACGTCGTGGAGGTGCAGGCGACGCCATTGAGACCGGTCGAACCATCGATGTCCGTTTCCTTCCAGGAGGAAGACTCGATCTGACTTGTGCTCGTGGCGATGTGCACGTCACCTTTCGAGTCGGCGATCGCGCAGAACGAGGAAGACAGACAGAAGACACCCTTCATCGCCGCCGACCCCTGCTCCTCAAGGATCCAAGAAGTCGAGGCCGGACTCGTGGCATAACGGAAGTAACCCTCACCGTCTTGCCCGTCAACGCAGAACGACGACGAGACGCACGAAATGGCGTCAACCCCATAAGACGGGCCGTACGCTTCGCTGAAAGCGCCGCCAAGCGACGTGGCGTAATACAGTTTGCCGCCCGCGGTTTCTTTGCCGTCGGCGAGTAGGCAGAGGCCGGTGGTCGGGCAGTCGACGGCCTGACTTGGGCTCTGACCACTAGGTCCGCTCCATTCTTTCCAGCTCGCTGCCGAAGAATCGCTAACATTTGTCGCGTAAAGCGCGCTGCCCGCACTGCTCGATACCACACACGTGGTGGTTTCATGGACGCAGGAGACCGCATTGAAGCCGTAACTGCTTCCGCTTTTCACGACCGCGCTCGCCGCGCTGGAGACCTCCACAGAGCCCCAACCGTTGCTGCCTGTGACCTCGGCAACCAGCGTATGGCCCACATCGCTGCTCACAGGCGTGTAGTTGGCGTTCGTCGCCCCCAGGATCGACGAACATTCTTTGCCGGAAGAGTTGCAGTCCTCCCACTGATATCCGTATACCACTGGGCTCTCAGACCATATCCCGTTCGACACAGCGAGCCTGATGCCAGTCGCGGGTGAGCCGGCGATCTTGGGCGCTTCCGTGTTTTTTGGCGCCAGCGCCAGTTCGTGAAGCTTTTCGGCGACTTTTGTTTCTGACCAGCCTGCTTGAGGATGAGCACGCGTGACCTTCAGTAGACGACCTGTGACGGAGTCGCCGGCGATCGTGCCATACGAGAACGTCCACGGCTGCTGCCCGGGTGGCGTTAGCGCTGTGATGTGGCCTTCGGCGTCATATCCGTATGTAGTCTTCAATGCTTGGCATGATGTGGTGCAAGCATCGCTAGTTTCTATCCGCGGGTCCCACTCAGCGCGCAGACGCCCCTGTTTATCGTATTCATACCGAGCGACAGGAGCTTCGCCCATTTCTTTGGTGGATGGATTGTATGCGATCGCGATGACTTCCTTGAGGCGGCCCTTGTATTCTCCCCATTCGGTCTCAGCTTCTCCAATGCTTTCCTTGGTTTTTTCGGCGTAGACGAATTCGAGCGCACGGCAGCCTTTTTCCATTTTGGTTTTTTCGGTGCGTGTTTTCTTTGGTTCGCATGAAGCGGAGGGATGGGGAGCGAGCTCCAGCGTTGGCTCGACGATCTTTTTCCCTTCCACTTCTTCCGTGCGGTACGTATCCGTCGTAGTGTCTGTAGCAACCGGGCCTTTTGAGATAGTCGGCATCCACGATTGCGCACCAGTGGGAAGCGTGAATTCTGTCGTGGTGCCTTCCTTCAGATTCTTGAGTAGATACGCCGGTGTTTTAGATTCGTATTCGAGAATTAGGTTCTTGTCGCCTTCAGGGGCTTCGAACCCACCTCCCGTCTTGACTGAGAAGTGCGTCAGTCCGTCCGGGCCCACAACCATAACACTTTTGTCAGGCAACACTTCCAGGCTCGAGAGGCTGCCCAGACCTATGGTCCACTGCGGTCCGAGCGGTCCTTCTTCGCCCTCCTTGGGGTTGAGCGAGTCATAGTGCCGTGTCACCGACAGCGAGCCTGTGCCGCCACTCAAGTCGACGTCCGAGGCTTCCAGCGCAAAATCACCTGACTCGGGATTCACTGACCCTGGACCCATAGCCACGGGGGAAGAGGAGTAGACGTTTAACACATATTCCTTAGGTTCAGAGATATTTCCTGCGTTGTCGGCGGCTACCACCTTCAGCGTATGCCTTCCGACGCCCAGTTCTGCTCCGTTGATCGACCATTCGTGACTAGCGGTACACGGCCCGGGGGAGCAGTAGCCTTCCTCCGATCCGATTTTGTGCCCGTCTATTTCTACACCGATCCACTGTACGCCCGAACTCGGAGTCGAGCCTTCGCCGTCAGCGGCTTCGACCTTGAGATGTGCCTCCACTTCACCGAGCTCTAGTTCTTCCCCTTTGGTGGCGAGTCCACTCACGGTCAAGCTATGCGGAGGCTTCGCATCTACTTTCAGCACCGTTTCGCCTTCACCGTGTTCATTGGAAGACGAATACGGCATGTAACTTTTAGCTGAGACCCGAATATGAGCTTCTGGTTCAGGCAGCGGTTTTGCATCTTCGTCCGTCAGGCTCTTGTAGCTCGCAACTTCATACTCGCCTTCGTGGCATTGAATACCTTTGCAACTCACAGACGACAAAAATTCTGTATTCTGCACCTTTTCCCATCCGCCCGGCTCTTTGACTTCTATCCACGATTCATCGACGCCGAGGCCACCGTCCTTAGAAGTGTATTCAAGCTTGTCTTTTGTATGGGGCCCGATCCATTTACCACCTCCCGCCAGTACGTTTTCTTCGCCTTCAACATCCCCAGAAGTCATGTATTCGACCGTGGAATGCTTGCCGTATTGCTGCGCGAATCCGGTCGAGACTTGTTCGGCATGCGCATAGAACTGTTCTCCAGTTGTGCCTCCTTCCCGCGTCGTCAGACCGAACTCAAAACCATTGCCTTCCGGAGTCCCTTCCGCCGAATCGCAACCCCCTCCGCCACACACCGTGGCTTCCGAGCGGTACGGACTACCAGTCAATTCGTTCTCCTCTTCTCCACCGCCCCCAGGTTTGTAGGTTTCCATCCACGCATCCAACCAGCTCGGCGTATCACGCACTTTGCCTTCCGGCGAGCTCCACGGATAGAGTTCATCCTTCACATAAACGTCAAAAATCTTTGTGTATCCTTGGGCTTTCTCAGACCAGATCGCATAATCGTTGCCCTCAAAGCTCCCCGGTTCATGCTTCATCCGCAGTTCGGCACCCGCAATTTCATAAGTATAGCCGATCAATTCATGGAATTCCCAGTTCCCCGACACCACATTTGACCACTCCTGCCAGTACCCCGACAGTTCAGGGTCGAGTAAAATCGGGTACTGGTAGCTTCCTTCGTCGTGCTTCATGCTCACAACTAACGTGTCGCCGGACACCGACGTGCTCACCGGCACCACCGTCCCCGCCGCGTCGGTGGCCATAGGCGACTTCACCGTAGCGATCACCGCGCCTTCGTCCACGACTTCAGCCCCACCGTTCGACGATGCAACCAGACGCGCACCCTGCGGCATACCCACGCTATAGTAGAGCGCTTCGGGACTTTCGATTGATCTCAGAATCGTACTTGCGTCTATCCCTGTCAATGACGGCTTCAGCAGGGTGTCGGTGTCCGTCTGGGTGTTCGCGAACAGCACTCCCATACCGTCGGTCACCCCTTCGGAGCCGCTCAGCGGGCTGCCGCTCGCGTCCACCGGCGTGAGCGACACCCCGACCTGCGGGATCTGCGCGCCTTCCCCGAGATGTTTGGGTATATGCACCGTGACCAACGGACGCTGCGCTTCAAACCCGCCGCCCGCCTGCTGCGGCGCAAGGTCCACCGCCGCATACTGGCCGCCACCGGTGGGGACCGCCATCGGCGCCGTCGACTGCACCAGCCCGACATACCCCGACCCCATCGTGATCTGCTCCACATTCGCGCTCTTGAACCCCAACGACGCCTCGCCGGCCTCGAGCGGCGGCGGACCCCCATCCTGCTTGTCAACCACCGCCGGGAACGTTTCCGCTAGTGTTTGGCTTGCTTGCGTTTGATCCTCGTTCTGGTAGCGCGTCCTCGAGGATTCCCGCGCGGCGACAGCTTCCGGACTCGCCAGTTCCGCTTCATGCGCGGTCTGCGACTCTTCGCCCGCAACCGGCGATCCTGCGGTCACCAGCGAACCGCTCAGCGATGAGGACGCACCGGTCCCTCCAGCAGCCGTAGACGAGCCTTCAGGCGACTGCCCTTCGCCCAACGCCGCCACCGGCAGGGCCCCCAGCCCCGCCAGACAGCACCCAAGACACACCGCCATCTGCCATACCCATCGCATCCGCCAGCCCTCCTCAAGATGAGATCATCCCGCAGCATCTGCTGACGAGTAGTGGGAATGAGCCTATACAAACGAAATCCTGTAAGTCAAGAATGCAGGGGAGCGATCACGCATATCAAGTCACAAAGAGCGGAAAAGATCTGTAGTCGCCGCCACTGATGCAGAGCGAGCAACTGGGCTTGATCGAAATAATGATGCTGAATAAGGCCTATAGTCGTTTTGCTGGCTCAAAAGATTTGTGTAACGCTTAAGTCCATCTGCGTTGATCATTGGCTATGTAGAAACGATTCGAGGCCACCCATATCGGGTCGGCATTCCTAAAGAGATCGCCCTCCGGAATCGATTGAGGACGTCCGCCAGTTCTCAAAGGGTGCGTGGCCAGCCACCATCCAAGCCGCACGGCCTACAGGCCACGCGTCTGTGCGAGGGCCGCGGCGGCGTCCCACAGACGGTCGTCTCCCCAGAAGAGCTCGTCGCCGACCGCGATCGTGGGCACACCGAATACGCCGAGATCGTGGGCGGCGTCGGTGGCGGTTCGCAGCGCGAGCTTGATCTCGGGGTCGCGGGTCACTTCGTCCACGGCGCGCGGATCGAGGCCAGCTTGCTCGGCGGCCCGCTGGACGTGCTCGGGGATCGCGAGGTCGTGCCCGTGAGCGAACGCGTACCGGAAGGCCGCCAGCGCGAACGGGCGCCCGCGTCCAGCCCCGAAGGCGTACGTCGCGGCGCGCATCGCGTACAGATAGTTCGCCGGCCACGGCTGCGGCCAGCGCACCGGCTCGAGGTCGTAGGAGCGTGCGCGGCGCTCGACCTCGGCCATCCCAGCCTGGCGGCTGCCAGGATCGCCAAGCGCCCAGGACGACCGTCCGGTGAGCTTGAACAGAGCGCCCAGCGACACCGGCTGCCAGGCGATCGGCTCCGGCAGCAGCTCGTGCAGGCGCTCGGCCGCCAGGTAGGCGTACGGCGATCCGAGGTCGAAGTAGAAGGTCACCGAAACCATCGCTGTCATCGCGTGCACACCGGCCCGACCGGCTGCCCGTCGCCTCAGGAGGCGTGTCGCCGGCCCCGGACCAGCTCCGTCAAGAACCCCCGGCCGAGCACGCTGAGGGTCAGCAGCGAGCCAAACAGGACGACCGCGTCGATCGACTCGCGGCCCTGTGCCGTCCAGTAGTCGTCTTCGAGGTTCAGCCACAGCGCGAACTCGTCGAGCGTGAGCGCGGCGCCTGCGCCGTAGGCGCTCGCGGTCACCCGCGAGCCCCAGCGCTGCTCGTTGACGCCGATCTCCAGCAGCCACAGGTACCCGACCGTGAGCAGGCCCGTGATCCCGAACGTCATGTGGTGGATGTGCCGGCCGCCGGGGGTGATGTTCCGGAACGGCCCGCGTTCGGCGCGGATCGCGTGGGTGATGCCCCGCACGGCGGCGAACGTCAGGAAGAATGAGCCGGTCGAGAAGAGCTGGCGCTCGCGGCGGCGGTCGCCGAAGTGCTTGTAGTACAGCGCGCGCAAGTCACGCAGGTCACGCTCAGGCGTGAAGTGGCCGTTGGAATACGGAGCCGGGGGCGCGTTTGGCTGGGGGTAGTCGCCTGACGGCACGATGCGTGCGAGCATAGTCGAGCAGCGACGTCAGCACCGACGTCATGACCATCACCAGCGGAGGGACGACACATGGACGCGATCAACCACCAGGTCAGGCTCGCCGCCAGACCGGTCGGGCTGCCGAAGCCGAGCGACTGGCAGTACACCGAGGAGCCGGTCGGCGAGCCGGGTGAGGGCGAGGTGCTCGTGAAGATCTCCTACCTGTCCCTGGATCCCGCGATGCGCGGCTGGATGAACGACGCGCGGTCCTACATCGCGCCGGTGGGGGTCGGCGACGTGATGCGGGCGCTGGCTGTCGGGAAGGTGGTTGAGTCGAAGAGTCCGGACGTGGCCGTGGGCGAGTACGTCACCGGCTTGTTCGGCGTGCAGGAGTATGCCGTCGCGAACGGGCACGCGGTGATGAAGGTCGATCCGGCGCCGGCGCCGCTGCCGGTGTATCTCAGCACGCTGGGGATGCCGGGGATGACCGCGTACTTCGGGCTGCTGGACATCGGCCGGCCGGCGGAGGGCGAGACCGTCGTCGTGTCGGGGGCTGCGGGGGCGGTCGGCGGCGTCGTCGGGCAGATCGCCAAGCTGAAGGGCTGCCACGTCGTCGGGATCGCCGGCGGCGAAGAGAAGTGCGCTCATGTGCTCGAGGAACTCGGATTCGACGCCTCGATCGACTACAAGACCCAGGACGTCGCGGCGGGCCTGCGCGAGCACTGTCCGAAGGGGATCGACGTGTACTTCGACAACGTCGGCGGCGAGATCCTCGACGCCGCCCTCGCCCGGCTGGCCCGGTCCGCGCGCGTGGTGATATGCGGCGCGATCTCCCAGTACAACGCCACTGAGCCGGTCGCCGGTCCGTCCAACTACCTGTCGCTGCTCGTCAACCACGCGAGCATGACCGGGTTCGTGGTGTCCGACTACGGCGATCGCTACGCCGAGGGCGCCCGCGAGATGGCCGGCTGGCTGGCCGCCGGCGAGCTGAAGACCCGCGAGGACATCGCCGCGGGCGGCATCGAGAGGTTTCCTGAGACACTCATGCGCCTGTTCGAAGGCAAGAACATGGGCAAGCTGGTGCTCAAGTCAGGTCGACTAAGAGAAGTCGTGACCCGCGAACGCGAGCATGTGTTCCAGGTGTTCTTCCAGGGTCGCGAGGCTGTGTTCGCCGGGGTAGACGGCGGCGTGTGCGTCGGCTCCGTCGGCCCGTAGGGCGGCGGCGAACGGGAGATCCTCGGCGGGGTTGGCGATGACGTCGTCAGCGCCGCCGTACACGTACGCGCGCAGGCCCAGGCGTGAGATCACCGCGCGGTCGGCTTGGACCTGGCCTTCCAGACCGTTGAAGAACCCGAGCCAGCTCTCCACCGCCGCGAAGTCGGTCGGATGCGTCAGCGCGATGTGCATGGCGCCGTAGCCGCCCATCGAGTAGCCGGCGATCGCGCGGGCGTCACGGTCGGGGATCGTCGGCAGCATCCGGTCGATGAGGCGCTGCACTTCGAGGACGTACGATTCGTAGTGGGTATCGCCGGTGTTCAGCCAGTTGTTCGTCCCCGGGCCGCCCTGGATCATCACGGCGATCAGCGGCGGGATCGTGTGCTGGGCGATCAGGCGGTCGAGCGTTTTCTGCAGGCCGATCTGCAGGAACGAGCTGTCAGTCTCGCCGTCGCCGTGCAGCAGGTAGATGACCGGGTAGTGCGCGTCCGTGCCGGCATAGCCGGGTGGCAGGTAGGTCAGGAACGAGCCTTCCCCGTGCAGGGCAGTCGAGGCGTAGTTGCTGGAGTCGATCGAGCTGCCCGCCCCGTCACGGCTGACCAGCGTCATGCTCGGCAGCGGCTGGGGTGGCGGCGCGTCCGCGATCGAGCGCGCGAGCGCAAGCTGCGCGGCTGACTGATGCGGGACGGTCTGGATACCGATCAACCGTTCGATATGGGTGCGGCCGTCCAGCGCCAACCCGACGCACGCCGCCGCCAACGCGACCAGGAGCAGACTTGCGCCGTACCGCCGCAGCAGGCCACGCCGTCCAGCGCGCCGCGCTCCCGGTATCGCCGAAGCGCCGCCCGCCGCCGCGGCACGGTGGGGTAGTGCGGGGACCCAGGGCGGCGGCAACAGCTCCGCAGCCGCAGCAGCCGCACTGCCACCTCCCCTGCCGGGCCAGGCCCAGTCGCCTGAGCCGTCAAACCACACGTGTGTGCGCGAAGATTGCACGTCGCGCATTCAACGGCGCACGAGCGCCGATGCCAAGCCCTGCATGAACGCTCCCATGCAGCGCCCGATCCGGCACTGGTGCTCGCGATCCGTCATCGGTCTGTCAGGGAGTCATCCGCATGGCTCAGCGCGTGCTCCACACCTCGCCGAGGTCGCCGAACCCGAGTGCCTGCTTGGTTGCTTCGGTGAGGTCGAATTCGCGCCCGGCCACGTACGGCCCACGGTCGATCACGCGCACCTGCAGGGTGCGATCCCCATAGCGAAGCGTGATCGGCGTGCCGCACGGCAGCGTCTTGTTGGCGACGCCGATCGTCGTGCTCGTCAGCTCGCCGCCGCACGCCAGCCCACCGCCGCCGCCATACCAGGAGGCCTCCGCGAGGCGATACACGTTCAGGTGCCCCAGCGACCGGCGGGCGCTGAGATCGGTGGCGTCGCCGGCGAATCGCAGTCGCATCCGCTCGCTGCCAGTGCGGCGTGGCACATAGCGCACGCGAAACCGCCCACCCGAGCCGGTGCGGCTGCTGGCGATGGTGCTCCAACCACGCGTGCTGAGCGCCTGCAGCACGACCACCCTTCCGAGGAGATGTGGCTCCAGCGCACCGGTGATCGTGCTCGCGTGATCTGCCAGCACATTCAGGTCGGAGCGGCGGACCGTGATCGAGACGTGCTCCGGAGCCGCGCCCAGACTGGACAGGTCGGCCGTGGGACCACCGGGTGAGGTTCCGCCCGCCGTGATTTCGATCGGGACGAGCGGTACAGGCGCAGCGGACTGCGCGAACGTCACAGGGACGTACATACGAGGGTCTGCCTCCTTGGTATCCGCCTACGGGGTTAGCTGTCGGGCTCACGCGCGACGACACACGCAACGAGCGCACATCGGCCGGGCGTTACAGCCGCATCAGCGGCCGATTCGCCCCATCCGGTCCAGCCTCATCCTCAGGCGGTCCGGCAGTGGGTCCCCCGCTCGCAGCCATCCACGGCCACGACTCGGCAGGTCGAACGTCGTTTGAGGCTAGTGGGTTGCAGATGGAGCCATGTGTGCGGTGTGTCACACACGGTTAGCGACTGTATAAGCGCCCAAACAGCCAAAAATCTGTCACCAAGCGCCACTAGCTTCGCGCCGGCTCATCCGACAAGTTGGCCCGAGCGACAGCGTAACGAGCGTCGCCGAGCAGAAGATCCGACACCCCCGTGCGAGCTGGAGTTGAGCCGCTGCCGCACGCCGAGACGTGAGATCGAAAGCCCCGCGGTAGCAGGGCTATCTGCAATATGCCTAGCACGCCCTCGCAAGGTCCAGGCAAGAGCCTTAGACTATGACGTATGGTCGTAGTCGATCGCCTACCCAGCGAGCTTAAAGAGCACCAGGCGGGCAAGACCAAAGTGCGCGACGCCAAGATCCGTTTTGAAGAGGACGCGTCTGGCAACGAGGCCCTCTACATCATCCTCACGCTCGCTAATCCGGCTCGCGGGCAGGCCACCTGGCCGGTTGACGATCTATGGGCTCTGCGGCGCGATGTCCTAGAGGTCAAGACACGACTGGAACGCGAGCTCAAAGATCCGATCGATCTCCCCTGGTTTGTCGTTTTCGAGCCGGAGAAACCATCCGATCTAGAAGATGAAGGCCTGCGCGAGATCATCAACCTTGACGAGTAGAAGAGCGTGGCGAAGCGCGTACCAATCGATCCGGCCAAGCTGATCGAGGCTGCCGAAGAGTTTGGGAAACAGAAGGGCGGGAAAGGTCGGCCGCGGCCCGTTTTGCTCCGGCAGGCTATCTCGACGGCCTACTACGCGCTCTATCACGGCCTTACACGAGCGACCGCGGGGCAGCTCCTCCCCAACGGGAGCAATGAAGACCAGCTGAAGATCACGCGGCTGTTCAGACATAATGGCGTGAAGGGAGTCTGCGCAAAGATCGCAAGCCGCGAGGGAGCCAAGTCGAGCCCCTATCTGGATCCGATCTCGCAGGGTCTCCAGAGCACTCCGCTGCTTGATGTCGCAATGGTCTTCTGCGACCTCCAAGAGGCGCGCCACAAGGCAGACTATGACCATCTCGAAACGTTTTCTAAGCAGGCGACGGTCGGCCTCGTTGCAGACGCTAAGAAGGTCCTGAAGACATTAGTGAGAGACTGCAGAGCCAAAGGAGCGCGAGGCATTCCTCGCGCTCCTGGCGATGAGCCTGCGAAACTAAAACTCGCTCATTCCGGAGGGCGGACTGTGACCGGCTTCCGAGCCGACTATCGGCTTTTCAACCGGGGAGATTAACAACTTTCTAGCGGGAGGAATGTCGAGTTTTCAGCGGGCAAAATATGCACGGACGCCACCACAATCCCCGGCCTGAGCCAACCCTGGATTGCCGATCAGACTGGACCCAGAACACCGTAATCCAGGCGTCCATGGCCAGCCAGCCAGCCACGCCCCTGCCCGTCCAACACCCCAATCATTGACGCGAGCCCTCCAACCCGCGACAATCAACCACAGTGGCCAACCCCGACCGCCTGTCCGCCCTCGACACCGCGTTCCTGCACCTGGAGGACGATTCGACCGCGCACATGCACGTCGCCTCGGTGATGGTGTTCGAGGGCGAGGCGCCGACGCCGAAGGAGCTGACCGACCACGTGCTCAGCCGGCTGCACCTGGTGCCGCGCTATCGCCAGCGACTGGCGTACGTGCCGCTCGGGCAGGGACGGCCGCTGTGGACCGACGATCCGCACTTCAACCCGCGCTACCACATCCGCCACACCGCGCTGCCACGACCCGCGGATGAGGCGGCACTCAAGCAGCTCGCCGGGCGGCTGTTCTCCCAGCGCCTGGACCGCTCCAAGCCGCTGTGGGAGATCTGGCTCGTGCAGCGCATGGCCGGCCGCCGATTTGCGCTGATCGCCAAGACCCATCACGCGCTCGTGGACGGGATCTCCGGTGTGGACATCACGACGGTCCTGTTCGACACCTCGGGTGGGCGGGCATCCAATCCCGCCGGCACCTCCAAGCCGCCGGTGCCGTGGACGGCCAAGCCGCTGCCCGGCTCGGCCAAGCTGCTCGGCGAGGCCTTGATGGAGCGGGCGACCGTACCAGCCGAGATGGGCCGCGGCACACGAGCGCTGCTGCGCGCGCCGCGCCGGGTTGCGGGCCAGCTCAAGGACGGCATCGCGAACGTCGGCGCAACCGCGCTCGCCGGTATCACCGCCCCCGCGCCGCCCAGCCCGTTTAACGTCGACATCGGCCCGCACCGCCGCTACACGTTCGTCGACGCCGACCTGCCACTGTTCAAGGCGATCAAGGACTCGCTCGGCGGCACGCTGAACGACGTCGTGCTCGCCTCCGTCAGCCTCGCCCTCGGACGCTACCTGCGCGCACAGGGCCAGGACACCGAGGGACTCGTGCTGAAGGCGATGGTCCCCGTCTCCGTCCGTGCAGACTCAAAGCGCGGCGCACTGGGCAACCAGGTCGCGGCGATGTGGGCGCCGCTGCCGGTAGGTGTCGAGAACCCGGCCGAGTGTCTGGCTCAGATCCGCGACGCGATGGAGGATCTCAAGCACTCCGGCCAGGCCGTCGGAGCGCAGGTCCTGACGAACCTCGCGGGCTTCGCACCGCCGACGATCCTCAGCCAGGCCGCGCGCCTGCAGGCCCGCCAGCGCTACTTCAACCTCGTCGTCACGAACGTCCCCGGCCCGCAGTTCCCGCTGTATCTGCTCGGACGCCGTCTGCGCGGGCTGTATCCCGTCGTGCCGCTGGCCCGTCGCCAGGCGCTGGGCATCGCCGTGATGAGCTACGACGGCCGGCTCGGCTTCGGACTGCTGGCCGACTACGACGCCGTACCCGAGCTCGAGGCGATCGCCCGCGATCTCGACCGAGCCATAGCCTCACTGGGGCGAGCCGCCGGCGTACTGCCCGCCCGCAAGCGGTCGACCAAGCAAGCCACCGGCGGGCGCGCGCGGAAACCCGCCCGAGCAAAGGCCGCTGCGACCTCGGTCAACGGATCGGGTCCTACCGGCAAGTCTGGCGCCGGCAACGCCACCGCCGGCAAGGGCGCACCGCGCAAGAAGCCCGCCACGCGGAGCTGACGGAGAGCCCGCTCCACGATGCGCCTGGCACTTTGCCAGATCAACGCCACCGTCGGCGACATCCCCGGCAACGCGCAACGCATCCTCTCCGGACTGCGCTCCGCCCACGAGGCCGGAGCCGAGCTCGTGCTGTTTCCCGAGCTGGCCATCACCGGCTACCCGCCCGAGGACCTGCTGTTGCGGGCTCACTTCCTCGCCGACGCCCGCTGCGCCCTGGAGGATCTGGCCCGCGAGGTCACCGGCACGACCGCGATTGTCGGTTTCCCCGAGCTCGCTGACGACCGTGTCTTCAACGCCGCCGCGGTGCTGGCGGACGGCGCCGTCCAGTCGATCTATCGCAAGGTCCATCTCCCCAACTACGGCGTATTCGACGAGCGGCGCTACTTCACCGCCGGCTCCTCCGGAGCGACGATCGAGGTCGCCGGACAGCGCGTCGGCCTGACCGTGTGCGAGGACCTGTGGCAGCCAGGCCCGCCCGCGACCGAGGAGGCGGCGTGCGGGGCGAGCCTGCTGGTCAACATCTCCGCCTCCCCCTACCACGCCGGCAAGGGCACCGAACGGGAGCGTCTGTTCGCCGAACGTGCCGTCGAGTCCCATGTCTATGTCGCGTTCTGCGCGCTTGTCGGCGGTCAGGACGAGCTCGTGTTCGACGGCCACTCGTTCGTCCTCGATCCGACCGGTGCAACGATCGCCCGCGCGCGCCAGTTCACAGAGGACCTGCTCGTCTGCGATCTGGATCTCTGGCCCGATCCCGGACAACAACTCGACCAGCCACCCGCGGCCGTCCCGGCCGTCTCCACAAACCGTCTGCAGGAACCACTTGCGCCCGTCGAGGCCGAGGTGTACGCGGCGCTTGCACTCGGCCTACACGACTACGTCGTCAAGAACGGCTTCTCCGGAGTCGTACTCGGGCTCTCCGGCGGGATCGACTCGGCCCTGGTCGCCTGCCTCACCGCCGATGCGCTCGGGCCCGAGCGTGTGAACGTCGCGATCATGCCCTCCCCCTACTCATCGGCTGCGACCCAATCAGACGCCCGTGCGCTGGCCGCCGCGCTGGGGGTGCGCACCCACGAGCTTCAGATCGAGCCGGCGATGGAGGCATACACCCGTACTCTCCAGGCCGACTTCGCCGGGCTGCCGGCGGACCTGACCGAGGAGAACCTGCAGGCCCGCATCCGCGGCAACCTGCTGATGGCGCTGTCCAACAAGTTCGGTTGGCTCGTGCTGACAACCGGCAACAAGTCGGAGATGTCGGTCGGCTACACGACACTCTACGGGGATCTCGCCGGTGGGTTCGCGGTCATCAAGGATGTGCCGAAGACGCTCGTCTACCGCCTCTGCGAGTACCGCAACTCGCCTGGGGGCGCAACCTCGGTCGAGGGTCGCACACGCGTATCCTCTCCGATTCCCGCATCGATCATCGAGCGCGCCCCCAGCGCCGAGCTCAGGCACGACCAGCGCGACGAGGACTCGCTGCCGCCGTATGCGCTGCTCGACCGCATCCTGCAGGGCTACATCGAGCTCGACCGCAGCCGCGAGCAGTTGCTCGCCGAGGGACTGCCCGAGCAGGAGGTCGATCGCACGATCCGCCTCGTCGACCTCGCCGAGTACAAGCGCCGCCAGGCGCCCCCCGGCATCAAGGTCACCACGCGCGCATTCGGCCGCGATCGGCGCATGCCGATCACCAATAGATATGGAAGCCCGCCCACCTCATGATGCGCCGCCGATTCCCGCGTGGGCGATTCCTCGCCCGAGCGCTCGCCGCGCTCATTGCAGTGCTCTGCGCGCTCGGGCTCGGAGCGTGCGGGAACACGCTCCAGGATCAGCCGATCCCGCACAACGAGCTCGAGGACCTGCTGCTGGCGCCCTACCCGGTCTACTGGCTCGGCGGCTCCTTCCACGGCCTGCAGATCACCGAAGCCGCGCGCGATCCCAGCGGGTCGTTCATCGTCCAGTACGGCAACTGCCTGGAAGGCGGCCAGAGCGTATGCGTCACGCCACTGAAGATCATCACCTCTCCGGACAACAGCTTCGTCCCCGGCGAAGGTCCCGCAACCGCGCGCCGCAACGCCTCGCTGCGCGGCATCGGTGGCTATCTCGCCGAACGCGGCGATGCGATCTCGATCCCCACGGGCCCGGTCGTCCTGGACATCTATGCCCACACCCCCGAGCTCGCCCGGGCCGCCGCCGCCACGGCGGTACCCATCAACTACCCCGGTGCACCCGGCGCCAAGCTCGCCTCACCGCTGCCGAACACGGGCTTCGGCGAACGCCCGCTGCCCTCTCAGGTGCCCAACCCGCTGAAGTCCCTCGGTTAGGCCTCCGTCAGGCCCCGCGAGCCCGGGTCAGCCGCCCGCCGCAAGCGGCCGCACGGCGATCGTCATCCGCGTGACCGCGCACGTCCGGCCCGCATCGTCGCTGAACGTCACATCCCACACCCACGTCGTACGACCTCTGTGCAGCCGCTCGGCTCGCGCGTGCACGGTGCCCTCGGTGATCGGCCGCAGGAAGCTCGTGCTGTTCGACATGCCCGTCGCCACCTTGCCCTCCCCCATCACCGCCGCGGCGGTCGCCAGCGAGGCCATCGACTCCGCCAGCGAGGCATACAGACCGCCGTGCACTAGCCCCATCGGCTGCTTGATCTCATCGCGCACGGCCACCTGTGCACGCACCTCGATGTCCGAGAACGCGACGAACCGCAGGCCGTAATGCCGGTCATATCCCGTCACGGCCTCGTTCAGCTGCTCGACGCTGGGAGCGCCTGGGGTCGGGGTTCCGGTGCTGGTCATCGCGGCGCCACGATAGCCTAAGCCCCGACCATGCCTCGACTGGACGATCTCCCTCCCGATCTGCGCGCGACGCTGTCCCTGCTCGTGGACCGCGGCAAGAGCTACGCCCAGGTCGCCGAGCTACTCGGCATCCCCGAGAGCGCCGTCCGCGATCGTGCCCACGCGGCGCTCGACGCGCTCGCCGGTTCCCCGGGCGGATTGAGCGCCCCACCGGCCTCCCCATCGGACCCTCCGCCCGCCGCTCCCCCCAGCTCGCCCGCGCAGACACCGGGGCCGACGCCCGTCTCCAGGCGTGGTGGCGCGCTGCTGCTCGCCGGGATCGTCGTGGTCATCGTGATCGTCGTCGTCTTGGTCACGAGCGGTGGTGGCAGCAACAGCAGCAGCAACAACTCCTCCAAATCCGCCGGCACGAGCACGAGCACCCCCACGACTTCGAGTACAAGCACATCCGCGAGCACTAAATCGGGTGCCTCCAAAGCTACCGTCACCAACCAGATCAAGTTGAGCCCGCCCGAACCGTCCAGCAAAGCGATCGGGATCGCCGAGGTCCTCGCCGAAGGCAGCAAGCACGCGTTCTACCTGGCCGCGGAACATCTCCCGCCGACGAACGGCTTCTTCTACGTCATCTGGCTCTACAACTCGCCGACCAATGCCGAGGCGATCAGCAAGACGACCGTGAGCTCAAACGGGCGTACGCAGGGCGGCGCGTTGCTGCCGTCCAACGCCGGCGAATACCACCAGATCATCGTGACTCGCGAGTCCGGCGAACATGCCACCAGTCCCGGCCCGACGGTGCTGTCGGGCACATTCAGTCTTGGCTGAGACGCGCCTGGGAAGGCCGCGGGTTTAGCCGGGAGGGTCGGAAACTTCGGGCCGGCCGGCCCCGCGAAGCGGGTTTTCCGGCCGGGACGGAGTTCCGATCCCGACCAACTTGCCCGGGTTCATGATCCCGGACGGATCGAGCTCCGCTTTCAACGCCCTGATCGCCGCCACGCCCTCCTCGCCGACCTCGCGTGCAAGCCACGGCGCGTGGTCGCGTCCGACCGCATGGTGATGGGTGATCGTCCCCCCGCCCGTAACGATCGCCTCGCTCGCCGCATGCTTGACCGCCCGCCACTGCTCGATCTCGGCGCCGTCGCGCTGACGGGCGATGAACGTGTAATACAGGGAGGCGCCCGTCTCATATAGGTGCGATACGTGACACATGACCAGACCGGGCGTCCCCTGTGCCTGCAACGCGCGCTCGATCGCGCCGGTCACCGAGTCGTGCAGGCACTCCACGTTCGACCAGCGCGTCGCCGTCTCCAGCGTCTCGACCATCACGCCGTACGTCAACAGCTCGTCGCGCAGGTACGGCGCCTGATACCGACCTGCCAGCCACGCTCGTCCCGGCGAGCCGCCGAGCGTCAGGCCACCGTTGCGCCGCGCCAGCGCGATCGCCCGCCCGCGCCTGGTGCGTACCTCTGCAGAGTCTCCCTCGAACCCGAGGATCGCGATACACCGCTGCGCCTGTCCATCCCCGTACCCGCGAGCGCCGAGATATGCGCGTCCCAGCCGCCCCTTCAGCCCACCGGTGTCTGCCAGCGTCATCGACATGCGCGTCTCCGCGGCGTCCGACAACCGCGCGACGTCGGGTGTTGCGTGCTCCTGAGCCATCGCCCTCAACGCCTGCAGACCCGCGGCGAAGCTCTCGAACATCACCCCCTCGTAGATGCGCTGCGCCGGCGCCGCGCGCACCCGCAGCGAGACCGTCGTGATCACACCGAGCGTCCCCTCCGAGCCGACGATCAGCTCGCGCAACCCCGGTCCGGCGGCGCTCGCGGGCATCGCCTGCAGCGTCATATCTCCAGCTGGCGCCGCCATGCGCAGGCCGAGCACCATGCGGGCGATGCTCCCGTACCCGCTCGAGGCCTGCCCTGCCGATCTGCTCGCGGCGCACCCACCCAGCGTCACGTACTCATACGACTGCGGCCAGTGCCCCAGCGTCAATCCCTCCAGCGCCAGTCGGCGCTCGAGCTCCGGTCCACGCATGCCCGCGCCGACGGTCACGATCCGCGACTCGCGGTCGAGCTCGGCGATCTCCGCGACACAGCGCATGTCCAGCGCGATCACCCCAGCGTGCTCGCCCCGCGATGGCTCGACGCCTCCGACCACGCTCGTCCCGCCGCCAAACGGCACGACCGCCAGCTCGCTGCGTGCGCACAGCTCGAGCACGGCTCGCACCTGCTCGTGGCTCGCCGGCAGCACCACGGCGTCTGGCGCTCCAGCCGGCGCGCCTGAGCGCATGCGCACGAGATCGACATACCCCTTGCCGGCTGCGTGCATCACTCGTTCTGAGTGGTCTGCTCGCACCCCTTCCCTGCCGACGATCGCCTCCAGCGCGGCCTGTGCACCCTCGGTCAGGCGGGTGCTCGGCAGGCGCACGGCGCTCAGCGCGACGGGCGGACGCGGCGTGCTTGCAACACCGACCGTCTCGCGCAGCAGCTGCAGCGTCGATTCGCCCAGATTCGAGCCGTAGTCCGGGTCGCCCCATCCCCACCAGCGCATCCTCGGTGGCCCTGTGATCTCAGCGGCCAACGATCCGCTCCAGGCCCAGACCACCGGGAGTGGGGCAGCAGGCCCCCCTCCCGACCTCCCCCCGCCACCGACTGCTGACAAACGAAAGCCTCATTGTTCAGCCAACGATCCGCTCCAGGCCCAGACCACCGGGAGTGGGGCAGGCCCCCCTCCCGACCTCCCCCCGCCACCGACTGCTGACAGACGAAAGCCTCATTGTTCAGCCAACGATCCGCTCCAGGCCGTCGAGGGCCTCCTCGACCGTCGCATTCGCGGCACGGCGGACGAGTGGGCCGCCAAGCTTGGCCGATGCCATGAAGCGCCGCCCGCCGCCGGGCATGAAGCCGTGCAACTCCTGGCGCAACTCGATCGCCACCTCCGTTGAGGGACCGTGATCCCCGCCGACCGCGCTCAGAGCGATCTCCGTCTCAGAGCTCTTGAGCACGCGCGCGAACGGGCTGTTCTCGACCTGCTGGGACCAGACGATGCGCTGTGGGCTGACGACATCGACGACCTCGAAGTCGGCGCGCACGAATTTTCCGCTCTTCGTGCTCAGCACCTCGGTGAACGCGTGCTCGGTCACGTCCTCGACACGGCTTACCCGTGGCCACCACCGCGGCAGGTGATGCGGATCGCTGATCGTCTCCCACAGCTCCTGCACCGGAGCCGCGATCGTACGGGTGTGGCGGGCGGTCGGCATTGGATTGGCCCCTTACCCGTTCCCGTACCGATCAAGACTCGTAGGAGATCAGCGCGTGCGCCTCGTGGGGCCGCAGCCGCGCACGCCCGCCGAGGAACTCGAGCTCGATCAGAAACCCGCAGCCGGCCACCTCGGCACCCAACCCCTCGACGAGCTCGCACAGCGCTCGCGCGGTGCCACCTGTCGCCAGAAGGTCGTCGTGCACGAGCACTCTGTGACCCGCTCCCAGCGCGTCGGTGTGCAGCTCGAGCTCACCGGCCCCGTACTCGAGCAGGTACTCGGCGCTGACCGTCTCATACGGCAGCTTGCCAGGCTTGCGCGCGAGCACGAACCCCGCTCCCAGCTCGAGCGCCAGCGCCGGCCCGAGCAGAAACCCGCGCGCCTCCGCGGCGATCACGCAGTCGACGTCCAGCGGCCGGGCATACTCGGCCAATCCACGTACCGTCGCCTGCAGGGCGCCCGGATCGGCCAGCAGCGGCGTGATGTCCTTGAACCCGATGCCCTCGCGAGGAAAATCCGGGATCTCGCGCACGAGCGCGCGCAGCTCCGCGTCGTCCATCAGCGGACGATCTTGCGCAGGTCTCTGATCAGCAGCAGGTGCTTTAGGTGGGTGGCGACGGCGGCGAGATTCTCCAGCGCTTCGACCGCCTCCTTGCGCCGCTGCGGGTTGCGCGAGCGCAGCGCGGGCGCGAGGATCTGCTGCAACAGCGTCGCCTCGCGGTCGGCCGAGGATCTGAACACCCGCAGGTTGCGACCTCCCACGCCGTAGCGCGCGAGCTCTGCCACCGCGCCGATGATCTCGCGTTCGGTCTCGTCGAAGTAGTGCACACCTCCGCGCAGCTCACCTTTGATGACGCCGTACTCCTCCAGCTCACGCACGAGCTTGGCGTCGGCGCTGGTCTCCTCCAGCACATCTTCCAGCGAATACAGCGCGCCGGTGGACTCGCTCACGCTCGTGCGCCACGGGCGCATACCGTCGCGCGAGCGCTTGCCCGGCGCCGGCGCCGGTCCGGCGCCCTCCCCCGCGCGGCCGGCCGCCAGCTCCTGGCGAATGACCCTCAGCGGCAGGAACTCGTCGCGCTGCATCCGCAGGATCGTGCGCAATCGCGCGACATCGCCCTGCGTATACAGGCGATAACCGCCCGGTGTCCGGCGCGGCGTCAGCAGCTTCTGGTCCTCCAGGTAGCGGATCTTGGAGATCGAGATGTCCGGGAACTCCTGCGCCAGCGCCTTGCAGACGGTGCCGATCGTGATCGACTTCTGGCGCGGCCCACCCGCTCCGGCGCCCGCGCCCTCGCTCTGGGCGAGATCGGCGTTCAGCTGCTCGACATCTGCCTGGGATGGCTGTGTGTGGGTTGCCATCAGCGTGCGTGGAACGTCAGCTTGTACTTGCCGATCTGCACCTCATCGCCCTCCTCCAGGCGCTGAGACTCGATTCGCGAGCGGTTCACGTACGTCCCATTCAGCGACCCGCAGTCATCCAGATGCCACTGACCCGCGCGCTCGATCAGCACGGCGTGGTCACGCGAGACGGTCACGTCATCGAGGAACACCTCGGAGTCCGGCCGGCGACCGATGCTCATGCGCTCGCCCGCCACCGGAAAGCTCTCTCCGACGCGCCCTCCGCCGGCGCGAATCACGAGCGCGGGACCGTGCGCGGTGACCTGCTCGAGCTCGACCGGCACCAGCTCGCCCGCCTCGTCGATCCGGTAAGTGGCGGTGACCGGCTCCCCGACCACGCCCTCCGGGCGCGGTGCCCGCCCGCCGGCGCCCTCCGCGCGTGGCAGCAGCGTGCCGCAGCGCTGACAGTAGTTCGCGCCCTCAGCGTTGACGAACCCGCACTCGGTGCAGTGCAGAGCCATGACGATCTTCCCGGCCTGTCCTACGCGGCGTCGCCGTCAGTCGGGACGGTGGTCTGGCGGCTGGCCAAGATGTCGGTCAGCTGCTGGACGTCATCGCCGGTTATCACCGGCGCCTCGCCACCGTCGTGCTTCTTGCGCAGCCTGTTGACGAGCTCGGCGCGGAGGATGTCGATCTTGCCGTGCAGTATTCGCCGCCGGTAGGAGATCTCGGTCTCCTCGTCGGTCAGCTCTTTGATGAGCTCCTTCAGCTCGGTGTCGTCCAGCGAGCCCAAGTCTGGGAACGTGTCCATGGCTCCTCGGTCTTCCTGTCGCGATGTTTGTCGTTGCACCCGAACAACTACTGCTCTCAGACTTTACCGTAAAGTAGAGCTTGAGGCTATGGTTGCCTCGCCGGTGGCCGGGGCGATTCCCGCAGTTGCGCCAATCCCGAGCGCGCATACAGCACGGTCGCGCTCAGCGCGAGCGCTAGGCCGATGTACAGCAGCACCTCGCCGACCGTTTCCAGACCGGCCATCGCGAAAAAGAACGAGGCCATCAGCGGACCGACCCCGATCCGGCCCGGCCAGTTGATGCGCAGCTCCACCCCGTGCGTCTGCCCGTAGCGCCCGAGCGCCAGCATCGTCAGCTCTCGCACGACGAGCACCGCCAGCGCCCAGCGTGGCAGCAGTTGGAAGTCCCAGCACACGACCACCCCAGAGATCACCAGCAGCCGGTCGGTGATCGGGTCCATCAGCGTCCCCAGGCGGCTGTACTGGCGGGTCACCCGCGCGGCGATCCCATCGGCGTAGTCACCCCAGGCGATGACCGCGAACAGTGTTGCCGGTGCCGCACCCGTGCCATCGGAACTCGACAGGGCGACGATCAAGAACACCGGGATCAGCCCAAGCCGCACGAACCCGATCGCGTTGGGGATCGTCCACGGGCGCAGCGGCGCTCCGGCCAGCGTCTGTGGCGGCGGCGGACCCGAACGGTCCAGACCCACCAGCCGGCGCAACGTCAGGCGGGACCCACCGTCGTTCGCTCGCGGGGATGCGGCGCTCGGCGGCGAGTCTCCCGGAAGGCCCTCCCGGCGCCCCGGCCGATCCTCGATCGGTCCCCCGTCTACTGGAGGCCCCGCCACAGCTCGTCCACCGCCTGGACCAACCCCTCCGGATCCCCCTCCAGCGGTATGCCCGGCGCCTGCACGCGCCCGCGGCGCATCTGGACCTCGATCTCGCCGGACTCGATCGATCGGCGTCCCACCGTCAACCGCAGCGGGCACCCGAGCAGCTCGGCGTCGGCGAACTTCTCCCCGGGACCGAGGTCGCGGTCGTCGTAGAGCGTGTCGATCCCACCGGCGGTGAGCGCGCTATACACGCGCTCGGCGGCATCGTGCTCGGGCGTCCCCGGCTTGCCGAGCCCCACCAGGTGCACGGCGAAAGGAGCGAGCGCGCGCGGCCAAGAAATGCCGTGCTCGTCGGCGAACTGCTCGACCGCCGCCGCCACGATCCGCGCCGGGCCGATCCCGTAGGAGGCCATCCACACCGGCAGCTCGGTGCCGTGCTCGTCCAGATAGCGCGCCCCGAGCGGCTCGGAGTAGCGCGTACCGAGCTTGAAGAT
Source organism: uncultured Solirubrobacterales bacterium (assembly GCA_963736555.1). Taxonomy (GTDB): domain Bacteria; phylum Actinomycetota; class Thermoleophilia; order Solirubrobacterales; family Solirubrobacteraceae; genus Palsa-744. Next base: position 35,051 of record CAVTPC010000005.1, on the reverse strand, counting down.
GTTGCCGATCTCGATCGCCTTCTCCAGGCGGATCTGCCGGCCGTCGATCGTCTCGCCGTCGTGTAGCTCGGCTTTGCCGGTCGCCGCGCGCACGACCTCCGCGTTGGCGGCATACCCGTCCTCGCCCAGCACGACCTCGTCCTCGCCGGCGGCGCACGGCGCCATGTACTCGTGCGCGCCGCTGCCACCCATCATGCCGACGTCGCCCTCGACGCGGTTCCAGCGCAGCCCCGTGCGGTCCATCATGCGGTCGTATGCGCCGACGTGCAGCGCGTAGTTCTCCTCCATGCCCGCCGGGTCGCGGTCGAAGCTGTAGGAATCCTTCATGATGAACTCGCGCGTGCGCAGCACCCCAGCGCGCGGGCGCGGCTCGTCGCGCTCCTTGACCTGGAAGTGGTAGACGATCAGCGGCAGGTCGCGGTAGGAGCGCACGATCTGGGCGATGTGGAACGTGACGGCCTCCTCGTGGGTCATCGCCAGCACGAGCTCTGAGCCCTTGCGGTCGGTCAGCTTGAACAGCTCGTCGATCTCGATCCGCCCGGTCTTGCGCCACACCTCAGCCGGCTGCAGCACCGGCATCAGCATCTCCAGTGCGCCGATCGCGTCCATCTCCTCGCGGATGATCGCAACCACCCGCTGGTGCACACGCCAGCCCGCCGGCAGCCATGTCCACATGCCCGCCCCCATCTGGCGGATCAGACCGGCGCGCACCATCAGCTTGTGCGAGATCGCCTCCGCGTCGGCGGGCGCCTGCTTCTCGGTCGGCAGCAGATATTCGGATAGCCTCGTTGGCATCGTCGGTGCCAGAGCCTAATCCATGCCCGTCCGTGCGCGGGTTTGTGCGCGCCCTCGGCCGGGCAGTTGCCCTTTGATAGAACAGCGGTCACCGACCGACTTGCAACGAGAACCCGGACAAAGGACTCCCATGGCCTACACCGTTCCCCCACTCCCCTACGCCTACGACGCGCTGCAGCCGCACATCGACAAGGCGACGATGGAATTCCATCACGACAAGCACCACCAGGCTTATGTAGACAAGGCGAACGCGGCGCTCGAGGGCACCGAGTGGGCCGATAAGCCGGTCGAGGAGGTGTTGCAGAACCTCGACAGCCTCGGCGATAAGAAGGGTCCCGTCAAAAACAACGGCGGCGGCCACTACAACCACTCGCTGTTCTGGGAGTCCCTCTCTCCGAACGGCGGCGGCGCGCCCAGTGGCGAGCTGGCGAGCGCGATTGACGCGGCGTTCGGCTCGTTCGCGGATTTCCAGGCCAAGCTCAAGGCCGCCGGCGTCAACCAGTTCGGTTCAGGCTGGTCATGGCTCGTGCACGACGGCTCGGGCCTTGCGATCGTGGGCAGCGCCAACCAGGACAGCCCGATCTCCGACGGCAAGACCCCGCTGCTCGGCGTAGACGTGTGGGAGCACGCCTATTACCTGAAGTACCAGAACCGCCGTCCCGACTACATCGACGCCTGGTGGAACGTCGTCGCGTGGGACAAGGTCGCAGAGCGGTTCTCGGCGGCGTCTTGATCTGCTGTTCCCCTCGCACATGTGCGAGGGGGCCGATCGGCACATGTGCCGATCGGTGACACGTCGCATGCGACGTGTCAGACGGACCGCATGCGGTCCGTCACGGGCCTGCACATGTGCAGGCCCGCGGGTTGGCGCATGCGCCAACCCGAACAACAATCAGTTGCGAGAAAACCGCCGGCCGGCCACCGGCGAGACGGCCTCGTCGAGCGCAGCGGCCGGCTCGAGCATCGACTCGAGCACGTCGTCGGCCTCCTGCGCGGCAGCCGCCTCGAGCGCAGCCATCCGCTCCGGGGTCATCTGCGTTGCGTCCTCGTTCTCGGCGAGCCACTTGCGCGCCTCGGCCGCCGCTGTCTCGTCGCGTTGCACAGTCTTTCCGGCCGCGTAGTAGCGGTCGATCTCCTTGAACAGCTCGTCCACCAGCTGCTCGGTGGGAACCTTCTTCAGCGGCTCACCCTTGGAGTAGATCATGCCCATGTCTTTGGCCCCGGTGATCCCAAAGTCCGCGTGCCGCGCCTCGCCGATCCCGTTCACCGCGCAGCCCAGGACGGAGACCTCGATCGGGTCCTCGTAGGCTTCCAGGCGCCGCTCGACCTCGACGACCACGCTGTCCATGTCGAACTGCAGCCGCCCGCACGTCGGACAGGCGATCAGATCCGGCCCGCGCTCGCGCAGCTTCAGCGCCTTGAGGATCTCCCAGGCGACCTTCACCTCCTCCTCGGCGTGGAACGTCGAGAGCGAGATCCGGATCGTGTCGCCGATCCCATCGGCGAGCAGCGTGCCCAGCCCGACGGCGGACTTCAGCGAGCCCGACCACTTCGTGCCCGCCTCGGTCACCCCCAGGTGCAGCGGGTAGGGAATCCGCTCGGAGAGGAGGCGGTTGGAGGCGATCGTGTTCGGGACCGAGGTCGACTTCATCGAGACCTTGAAGTTCTCGAAGTCGAGGCGCTCCATCAGCTGCACGGTCTCGATCGCCGCGGTCACGAGCGCCTCGACGGGATTGTCGTACTCCAGCTGGCGCAGGTGCTTGGGCAGCGAGCCGGAGTTCACGCCGACGCGCAGCGGCGTGCCGCGAAGCTTGGCGAGCGCGATCACCTCGGCGACCTTCTCCGGGCCCCCGATGTTGCCGGGGTTCAGCCTGACGCAGTGCGCGCCCGCTTCGATCGCCTTCAGTGCGAGCGTATGGTTGAAGTGGATGTCGGCGATCACCGGGATCGGCGACTGCGCGACGATCGCCTTGAGCGCCTCGGCGTCCTGCTCGCGCGGGACCGCCACGCGCACGATGTCGGCACCGGCTTCGGCGACCGTGCGGATCTGATCCATCGTCGGACCGAGGTTGGCCGTCTCGGTCTTGGTCATCGTCTGCACCGCGACGGGCGCCCCGCCGCCGATCGGCACCGCGCCTACGTGGATCTGCCGCTTGGAAGCCATAGTCTGATTCTACGATGCCCGACGTCTATGCCACTGCGCACGGCCCGCTCGCACGCCTGGCCTCGCCGCTGGCCGCCCGCGCGCGGGCCCGCCGCCACGAGCGGTTCTTCGCGCTCACGCGCCTGCCCGAGGGCGCACGCGTGCTGGACGTCGGCTGCGGAGCTCTGGGATTGCGAGCCCTGGAGCCGGATCTCGACATCACGGGCGTCGATCTCGCCGAGCGCCCCGATTACTCGGGGCCGTTCGTGCGCGCGGACGCAGCCGACGGTCTGCCGTTTGCGCAGGACGAGTTCGATCTCGTTTACTGCTCGAGCGTGATCGAGCACGTCCCGCCCTCACGCCGGGCGGCGTTTGCCTCTGAGATCCGCCGCGTCGGGCGCGGCTGGTTCGTGCAGACTCCCGCCTACTCGTTTCCGCTGGAGCCCCACTCGCTGCTGCCGTTCGCACACTGGCTGCCGCTGCGCCTGCGTAGGCCCTACTGGCGGTTGGGCGCGGCCGGCGAGTGGGAGGAGATCGAGCTGCTGCGGCGGGCAGACATAGAGTCACTGTTCGGGCCCACGCTGGCCGAGCGCGCAGGGCCGCTGGTCAAGAGCTGGGTGTGCGTGCACCCGCCCGCTGCCGCGATCGCCTCCTGATCTCTCGCTGACGGGTGGTACTCAGCGGGAGGGGGCCAGCCCCCTCCCGGCCTCCCCCACATCAAGGACTGATCCCACCCGCCCCGGGCCCGCCCTCCCCCAGAGACGTTAACCCCCCAGTCGGGTGATGTCGTTGGATAGCCCGTTGATGAACAGGAACAAGAACAGCAGGATCCCGACCGAGCTGTAGCGCCACATCACGGCGACCGGGACTCGCCGTCCGCCACGCAGCTTCTCGGCCAATGCCCACACGACATGGCCGCCGTCGAGCGGTAGGAACGGGAACAGGTTGACGATCGCCAGCACGAGCGAGATGAAGCCGAGGATCACCAGCCCGTAGCCAGCGCCGTCTGCCACGGCTTCGTGGGCGATCTCGCCGATGCCGACGATCGTATGGACTTCCTCGCGCGCCTTCGAGCTCGTGAACGCCCGCCCGATGCCCGTCAGCAGGTTGCCCGTCGTCGTCCACATCTCGTGCACTGCGATCCCGGCCGCGGCGAACGCGCCGAACTGTTTGGGCGCGGCGCCGAACTCGAACCCGATCAGCATCTTGCCCGCTTCGCGACTGTAGCGGGGGTAGACCGACAGCGTCAGCGTCCGTCCCGCGCGCCGGACCGTCAGCTGCACAGGCGTGCTCGCACGACAGCCTTCGGCCAGGGCGCCCGGGCAGCGGTGGGCGGCGATCACCCGCTGCGCCGAGGTCACCGTTGCGGGTTGTCCATCAACCGCAAGTATTCGATCGCCGGGCCTCAGTACGCCATCGGCCGGCTTGCCCCGCTCGATCGCCAGCACCGAGGTGGTCGGGACGAGCGTCTTGATCGACGGGTTGAGATTCCCGAGCGTCAGATCGCCGTTGAAGCTCCCACTCACGAGGATCGCCCAGAAGATCAAGAACGCGATCAGCAAGTTCATGCCGGGCCCGGCGAGGATCACGACGATTCGCTTCCACGGCGGCTGGTTGCAGTACGCGCGCTTGGCAACCTCCGGATCGAGTCCCTCGATCTCCTCTGGCGTCATTCCCGTGATCTTCACGTACCCCCCCGCGGGGATCGCGCCGATCATGTACTCCGTTTCTCCCTTGCGTATACCGACGATCTTCGGCGGGAAGAACAGCGAGAACCGCTCCACGCGCATCCCCGTCGCCTTCGCCACGACGAAGTGGCCGAACTCGTGCAGCACGATCAGCGCGACGATGCCGAGGACTGTCAGGACCCAGCTCATGCGCTCAGTTTGGCAGGCGCGCCCGCGGTTCCCGACGGTTGGGCATTTGGATTGGTTAGACGATGTCGCCCAGAACCGCAGCCGCGTCGGTCGCAACCTCCCGCGCCTGTCGATCCGCCTCGTACAGCGACTCGAACGCTCGCACCGACTCGGTGGGCAGCTCTGCGAGCGTGCGCTCGATCGTCTCGGCGATCGCCGTGAACGCCAGGCGCCCGTCCAGGAACGCATACACGGCGACCTCGTTGGCGGCGTTCAGGATGCACGGCGCGGTGCCGCCGGCCTGGGCTGCCTCACGCGCCAAACGCAGGCACGGGAACGCGTCGAGGTCGACCGCTTCGAAGGTGAGCGACCCAACCGCCGCCAAGTCCAGCGGCTCAATCTCCAGGTCGACGCTCTCGCCTGAGTGCAGCGCGTAGGAGATTGCGACGCGCATGTCGCGTGGGCCGATGTGGGCGAGCATCGCGCTGTCCGCAAGCTGAATCAGGCCGTGCACGAGCGACTGCGGATGCACGAGCACGTCGATCCGCTCATACGGCACGCCGAACAGGTGGTGGGCCTCCATCAGCTCCAACCCCTTGTTCATCATCGTGGCCGAACCGATTGTGTTCATGCTGCCCATCTCCCAAGTGGGATGCGCGAGCGCCTGCTCGACCGTCACGCTCTGGAGCTGGGCGCGCGTGCGCCCGCGAAACGGTCCACCGCTGGCGGTGATCGTCAGCCGCTCCACCGCGCCCCGGGGCTGCCCTGAGAGCAGCTGGTGCAGAGCGGTGTGCTCGGAGTCGACCGGGATGATCTGCGCGCCAGTGGCTTCCGCCAGTGCGCTCACGAGCTCGCCGCCGACGACCAGCGACTCCTTGTTGGCGAGCGCCAGGTCGATCCCCTCGCCGAGCGTGGCAACCGTCGGCCCCAGCCCGGCCGAGCCGACGAGCGCGTTCAGCACGAGATCGGCGCCGGATTCGACGACGAGCCTGACCAGCCCCTCGGCGCCGCTTAGCACCTCTCCATCGGTCCACGCCTCCGCGGCACGTGCCGCCGCGTGCTCGTCAGCGAGCGCGATCCGCCGCACTCCGGTCTCCCGTGCCTGTGCGACCAGGGGCTCCCACGAGCGCTCGGCCGACAGCCCGACGAGCTCGAACTGCCCCTCGCTGCGCGCGCACACGTCGAGCGCCTGCGTGCCGATCGAGCCGGTCGAGCCGAGGATGAGGAGTCTGCGCACGGTGCGATGCTCGCAGACGCGAGGGTCAGGGCGCACGACCGGCGTCGGCCGGGTCACGCGGGGCCTATGCCTCAGAGATCTGATCAGGCCGCACGCACTGGGTTGAAGCTCAGCTGTCGAAGCCGACCTTCTGCCGCTTGAGGCCAAACATCTTCGCCTTGGCCTCGGCGGCGAGCTGCTCGATCCAGGCGTCGGGAGACAGCTGCTCACCCAGCATGTTCGCCTGACGCTTGACTGTTGCGAAGTCGCCCGGGGTCAGGTCGGCAATGGCGGCCAGCTGCTCCTTGAGCTCCTGCTCTCGCTCCGGCTCCGCGGCAGCGTCGAACTCCGCCTCGCCGCAGAACATGGTCCAGGCCTGCTCGGGCTCGAGCGCCTTGAACTCGAGCTTCCAGGTGAAGCGACGCATCGCCGCCGCGTCGATCGAATCCATCAGGTTGGTGGCCGCAATGAAGATTCCATCAAAGCGCTCCATGCTCTGCAGGAGCTCGTTGACCTGCGTCACCGACCACTCCGCACGGGCCAGGGTGCGGTCGCGCAGGAACGAATCGGCCTCGTCGAGAAACAGCAGCGCCCCTTCGGCGTCGGCCTCGGTGAACATCGCGGCGATCTGCTGCTCGGTCTCCCCCAGCCACTTTGACAGCAGATCCGAAGCCGAGCGCAACAGGATCGGCAGGTCGAGCTCGACGGCGATGTACTCGGCCAACTGTGTCTTGCCGGCTCCGGGGATGCCCCAGAAGCAGAGCGAGCCCTTCGGGCGCTTGCGCAGCGCAGCGGTGATCTGCTGAGGAGTGAATCGTCCCGCGATGTTGAGGTGATCGAGGCTGTAGTGGGTGACCGAGTCGCGCAGCCCCTCGATGTGGTCACGTCCAAGCACTTTCTGACTCTGAGCGACGGCGCGCTTGATGACGCGCTCGCGTTCGGCGAGTGGATCCTCGGCGGTCTCAGCCTCTGTCGTGGAGAGCAGGCGAGCCAGCTGTGCCGCCTGACGGACCTGCTGCTCGCCGAGCAGGTCGTACTTGGCCAAGTGCAGACCCAACTGTTCTGAGAGACCGAACTCCGAGATGACCTGACTTACGCGCTCACGACGGTCGGCTCGCGAACCGAGCAGCGCCTCACAATGGAATAAGAAAGCACCGAGGTTGCGCTCTGACAGAAGTTCCGCGCGGTCGGTCAGCCAAACGCAGCGCACGCGGCCGCCGGTGAGTCCTTCGTCGGACGCACGTCCATCCTCCTCCGAGGAGTCCTCGTCATCGATCCCGAAGAGGCTGAGCATGCTCACGCGCCGCGATGCAAGCGCGTCGTGAGCCCGGTCGACAATCAGCACACCATCCGGGTCAGAGCGCTCGAGATGACGCTGCGCTATGTAAGTCCACGTGGGCAGATTGTCGTCCGGCACATGCTTGGTGACAACGGCGTATACATGGATGCCCTCATCCTGTAACAGCCTGGCGAGCATGTCGCGCTTGTCAACGGATTTCGGGGCATACACGAGGCTGTGCAAGCCGCGATCCTCGGGCATCGGCAACCGCAGAATGCCGAGCAGGATCCTCCTGTCGTCCTCGTGCAGACGCGCGAGCGAGCCCGTCGATGGCTTCGGCGTCAGCGGCTTGACGAAGCGTTCGAGGAATGCAGCCTCGTCGTCCGCGGATTCAGTCAACGTCGCGCGTAGGTGTGTGGATGGCTCACCGATCCGCAGCGGACGCTCGTACACGGCGAGCAGGCCGGAATGCACGAGCTTCGAGCTCTCTGACAGCGCCGAGACGACCTGCTGCTCGCTCACGTCGAATGCGGCTGCCAGGATCACCGCCGTCGTGTGATCCGAGCTCGTCAGCAGATCGAACAGCTGAGAGAACCCGGGCCGGTGCCGATTGAGCTGGAAGATCAGCAGCTTGCGCTCGACCTCTTCCAGGTCCAGCAGGCCGGTGAGCCAATCGATGTTCTGCTCCTGCGAGTTGATGACCTGCGCTGCCCTTATCTCGGCCGCCTCGCGCCACGCACGTATGGCTCGGCGGTAGGCGCCATCGTCCTCCTCAACGCGGGAGAACACGTTAACTCCCTGCAGGTACAGCCGCGCGAATCGCCCACTGGTGCCGCTGCCAAACTGGCGCTGCAGATCCTTGAGCGTTGGCAGCAGCTTCTCGGATACCTCGCCATGAGCTTCGGGCTTGCCCGCGAGCCGCTCGGGGGCCGGCACCGCCGCTGCGCAGGTTGCGTAGAAGAGCGCAAACAGATGTGGATCGGCGGGCAGCAGCCAGCCGAATGTCTCGCTCTCGGCCAACCGCAGCGTCCATGCCGCCATCTGGCGGGCGCCCGAGGCGCCCATGGGGTTATCCGGTTCGGCGGTGTGATCCATATACGACATACTAGCTTGTTGTGATGACTTTTGTCTTCAGGTCATAGTGGCGGGTCCATCGCGGTGCTGGCGACGATGCTCAGCGGGAAGGGGCAGCTCGACGATACGGTGCTCGTAGATCACGTAGAACCACGGCCCGGGGCCACGCGTTCGGATGATGTCCTCCACCTCATTCCACTGATGCACCATCCAGGTCAGCCAGCCCCAGGTAGTCGTGTCCTTCTTCCCACCGATGCGGAATACCCGCAGTCCCGCAGCAAGGAGCTGCTGGACCTCTGCAGGACGGGTCCTGATGCGCTTATCTCGGCCGATGACGACCAGGTCGCGTGTGGCCACCGCCCGAATCCAGTCGGGGTCAAGGGTGCCGAGTGGGCACTCTGGGATCAGCGGATGCCCGGCATGAATCACGTCATCCCGAGCGGCCGCGAGCGTCTTACCGAGCCTGAGCGCACTCTCGTCTACGTAGAACCGGAGCCGCTCGAGATTGGCCACCACGCCGCGGCGGGGTTCACGCCGCTCGCAGCAGCTCGTATCGCACAGCAGCCTCTACGGACACTCGCGGGAGCTCGTACACCTCAGCAATTGCGTCTTGCGATTCGCCAGCCTGGAATAGCTCGCGGATGATCTCGGTCCTGACACCGCGTACGACGGGCTCGCCGAACCCGAGCAGAGGGTCGACCACGACCTCCCTGATATCCGCGACAGGCCGCAGCCGACGCGGTTCTGCATCATCCCCGTCGCCAGTCCACTCGATCGCCGTGCGGAAGCGGTCCGCCTCAGCCGACCATGCCAGCGCCTGTCCGGTCGCGACAATCACGAGCGCCAAGTGCGGGTCGAGGTCGACCTTCTCTTCGACCACACGCACGAGGTCGCGCCCTTCGGGGCGCAGCCACGTTCGCGCCGAAGCCAGCGGGTAGGGCACTTTCAGCTCTTGGCGCAGCGCTTCGACAGCGGGCCTCATGCGGATCATCGGGACACCCGCGTCGCGGTATTCCGCGAGCAGTCTTGTCTCGATGAACTCGCCCCAGGTGGCGACTTCCAGGCCGGTGTGCTGTTCTCGCACCACCGGGTCATATTGCCTGCCGCCCCGGGTGTAGCCATCGATCCAGCGCCGGGCGGTGCCGGCTTGCAAACCGAGCAACGAGTCGACCTGCGCGAGACCGTATGTCGGCCGGTTCAAGAGGTTGACGACCTTACCCATGCCGCGCATCATCGCATGCCGCCCCTCGGTCAGAACGTACATCCGTCAGGCGGGTAGTCCAGACTGGCGCGAATCCTGGCGCGAGGGGTGCTTAGTGATGGATATATTTGGCTCTGACAAAGGTAAAACTCCGAATCAGTGCACGTACGCGAACCAGATGTAGTACCCCGCCACAGCCGTAAACAAAACCGCGTCCAACCGATCCAGCGCGCCGCCGTGGGCGCCGAACAGGCTGCCGGAGTCCTTGACGCGGGCCTCGCGCTTGACGAACGACTCGAACAGGTCGCCGACCGGCGCCACCAGCGCCACGCCGAGGCCGAGCACGAGCGCGTGCGAGCCCGGCAGCCAGTCCTGGTAGCGACCGGCCAGCCAGACGCCGATAATCGCGAAGGCCATCCCGCTGAGGAGGCCCTCGACCGTCTTGTTCGGCGAGATGCCGGGGGCCAGCGGACGGCGCCCGAACAGCCGGCCGCCCAGATAGGCGCCCGTGTCACCCAGGAACGTTCCCACCAGCACGTCGATCACGATCCCCTCTCCGTGGGGCAGCTCGCGCAGGAGCACGGCGTGGGCCAGGGCAAAGCCGATCCAGTAGATCCCCAGCAGCGTCACCGCCATCCCCCCCACGCTCGGGCGTGGCTGCAGCAGCGTCAGCGCGAACACCACCGGCAGCGCGGCGACCGCGACGAGCAGCACCTGGAACTGGCTGCCGTACAGCGCCGCCGCCAGCAGGCCGGCCAGCGCGAGAAACCCGGCCAGGCGGACCGGCTGCGCGCGCTTGTACATCGCATAGAGCTCATGCATGCAGATGCAACCCAGCGCGAACAGTCCGAGCGCGAACACGAGACCGCCCTCGATCACGATGAACAGCGCGAACGCGATCGCGGGCAACGCCGCCAGCAGCCGGGCTCCCAGATCCGAACGTGTCCCGTCGTGCCGCACTTGGGAACGCCGAACGGCCCTCGAGCGTGGGCCCCCTCGGGACGCACCGCGAGAGGCGCGCTGTTGGCCGGTGGACATCAGGTGCTTTCGGCCGTTCCCATCAGCGCCCGCCGAACCTGCGCCGCCGCGCGGAGAACTCGGCCAGCGACTCCTCCAGCGCCTCGCGCGTGAAGTCCGGCCACAGCTCATCGCGGAACACGAGCTCGGAGTAGGCCGACTGCCACAGCAGGTAGTTGGACAGCCGCCGCTCGCCGCTGGTGCGGATGATCAGGTCGGGGTCGTGCATCTCCGGCGCGTACAGCAGCTTGCGAAACTCCTCCTCGCCGCCACCCGCGTACGCGCGCGCGGCGTCCACGATCTCGGCGCGCCCGCCGTAGTTGAACGCGACGAACAGCGTGATCCGGTCGTTCGCGTCGGTGAGCTCCTGCGCCCATTTCATGCGCTGCACGAGATCTGCCGAGATCCCTTCGCGACGGCCGATGAAACGCATACGCACGCCCTCCTCGTGCAGCTCCGGCGTCTCGCCGGCGATCCGCCGCGCGAACATCTCCATCAGCCCCGCGACCTCCTCCGGCGAGCGCGACCAGTTCTCGGTCGAGAACGAATACACGGTCAGCTCGCGCACGCCCAGCGCCACCGCGTCGCGCAGGCGCGCCTTGACGGTGTCCGCGCCGGCGTCGTGGCCCTCGTTGACCGGCAGTCCCCGCGCGCGCGCCCAGCGGCCGTTGCCGTCGGTGATGATGGCCACGTACCGAGCGCGTGCATCCCCTGGCCCAGCATCCATGCCCTCCCGTTGCGCGGTGGGGCCCATCAGACTTCGAGAATCTCCTCTTCCTTTGTTTTCAGCACCCCGTCGAGCTCGCCGATGCGCGCGTCGGTCAGCTTCTGCAGCTCGACCTCGGCGCGGTGCTCGTCGTCGGAGGAGGCTTCGCCTTCGGACTTCAGCTCGCGCAGCTGCTGCATCGTGTCGCGGCGGACGTTGCGGATCGCCACGCGACCCTCCTCGGCGAGGTTGCGCACGACCCGCACCAGCTCGTGCCGGCGCTCCTCGGTCAGCTCGGGTACTGCCAGGCGGATCAGATTGCCGTCGTTTGAGGGATTCAGGCCGACGTCGGACTCGTTGATCGCTTTCTCGATCTCCTTGATCGAGGACTTGTCGTATGGCTGCACGGTTACCAGGCGCGCCTCGGGCGCGGAGATCGTCGCCAGCTGGTTCAGCGGGGTCATCGCGCCGTAGTAGTCGACCACGATCCGGTCCAGCAGCGATGGGCTCGCCCGGCCGGTTCGCACCGAGGAGAACTCGTGCTGGGCCGACTCCACCGACTTGGCCATCCGCTCGCGCGCATCTTCGAGCAGCACATCGATCATCTCAGCTGCCATCGTCGTCGTCTCCCTCGCCTGGCGTCGGTGTCGATACGAGCGTGCCCACCCGCTCTCCGGAAATGATCCGCGCGACGCTCGTCTCATCGTCCATGTTGAACACGTTCAGCGGCATCGCGTTCTCCATGCACAGCGCCAGCGCCGTCGAATCCATCACGCGCAGTCTCCGCTCGATCGCCTCCATGTGCGTGATCTCGGGAATGAACTTCGCGTCCGGGTCGGTGGCGGGGTCGGCCGTATACACACCCTCCACCCCGTTCTTGGCCATCAGGATGATCTCCGCGTGCATCTCCGCCGCCCGCAGCGCCGCGGCGGTGTCGGTCGTGAAGAACGGATTGCCCGTGCCGGCGGCGAAGATCACCACCCGCCCCTTCTCCAGATGGCGCATCGCGCGGCGGCGGATGTAGGGCTCGGCGACCTCCGAGACGCCCAACGCCGAGACCACGCGCGTATCGGTGCCGATCTTCTCCAGCGCATCCTGCAGCGGCAGCGCGTTCAGGACGGTCGCGAGCATGCCCATGTAGTCGGCGGTCGCCCGATCCATCCCCGCGGCCGCACCCACCATGCCGCGATAGATGTTGCCCGCTCCCACCACGATCGCGACCTCCACCCCCCGATCGCGCACGTCGCTGACCTGCCGTGCGACGGCCGCGACGCGCTCGGGGTCGGTGCCGTACTCCAGCTTGCCCATCAGGGCCTCTCCAGAGAGCTTCAGCAGGATCCGTCTGAACGCTGGGTCGACTGAGTCGGCTGTGTCGGCCATTGCGGAGAGCCTATCCGGCCCGAGTGCTCTAAGCGCTCCAGAGACCCGGGGAGACGCTACTGACCAACCGCGAATCGCATGAACCGGCGAATCACCACATTCTCGCCGGTCGTGGCGGCCAGCTCGTCGCGCAGCTGCTGCACTGTCTTGCCCTCGAACTTGGGGTTGTGCATCTCCTGCTCGAGCAGCGCAATCGTCTGATACCACGAGTCGAGCTTGCCGGTCACGATCCGCTCGCGCACGTTCTCGGGCTTGTCGGCCAATGACGTCTCCCGCTCATAGAGGCGCGCCTCGGCATCGCGCTCCGACTCGGGCACGTCCTCGCGGCTGACATACCGGACGGACGGGCTGGCGGCGATCTGCATCGCGATATCGCGAGCGAAGCCGACGAACTCATCGTTGGTCGCGACGAAGTCGGTGTTGCAGTCGACCTCGATCAGCACGCCCACCTTCGCGCCCGCGTGGATGTAGGACTGCACGGTGCCCTCGGTCGCGACGCGCTCGCCCAGGTCCTGAATTTTCTTGCCCTGCTTGACGCGCAGTATCTCGATCGCCTGCTCGATGTCGCCGGCAGACTCCGTCAGGGCCTTCTTGCAGTCCATCATCCCCGCGCCCGTGCGCTCGCGCAGGGCCTTTACGTCTTTGGCTGAGATCTCGACCGCGCTCATGACGCCGGCACCTCCTCGGTGGCGGAGGCCTCGGCTACGGGCTCGGGCTCAGAGTCGCCGACGGGCTCCGGTGCGGGAGCGGGGGCCTCCTCGGTGGGCTCGGCCGGGGTCGCGGGCGACACGGTCGCTGGCTCCGCCACAGGGGATGCTGCCGCCGGCTCTGCGGGAGCGGCAGGCGGCGTGGGGGCGGGCCGCTCGGGTGGTGCGGGCTCCGCAGGGGTCGACGCAGCGGCAACGGTGGGCGCAGGAGCTTGCGCGGCGGGCTCGGCCGGTGTGGCCGCACTCTGAGCCTGGGCGGCAGCAGCAGCGGCCGCGGCAGCCGCCTGGCGCTCGGCGGCCTCGCGCTTGGCCTGTTCCTCGGCCTCGCGTGCCGCCTGTTCCTCGGCTTCGCGCTTGGCGCGGGCCTCGGCCTCGACGCGAGCCCGCTCCTCGGCTTGGAGGCGGGCGCGCTCCTCCTCGGCGCGAAACACCGAGTGACCCTCGGCGACGACCTGACCGATCGCCTGGGTGATCAGCGCGCACGAGCGGATCGCGTCGTCGTTGCCGGGGATCACGAAGTCGATCCCGTCCGGGTCGCAGTTGGTGTCGACCAGGCCGATGATCGGGATGCGCAGGCGCTGGGCCTCTTTGACCGCGATCACCTCTGTTTTGAGGTCGATCACGAACATCGCGTCGGGCACGCGCTGCATGTTCTTGACGCCCCCGAGGTTGGCGCGCAGCTTCGCCAGATCGGCCTGCGCGGCCATCCGCTCGCGCGTCGGCAGCAGCGCCAGCTGGCCCTCGTCCTGGAAGCGTTCGAGGTCGTGCAGGCGGCGGATGCGCTGGTTGATCGTCTGGAAGTTGGTCAGCAAACCCCCCAGCCAGCGATGGTTGACGTAGGGCATGCCGGAGGCTTCGGCGACGTCCTTGATCGTGTCGCGCGCCTGCTTCTTGGTGCCGACGAACAGGACGGTCCCACCGCGATGGGCGAGCGTGCCCGCGAACTCCTGGGCTGAGTTCAGCAGCGCCGAGGTCTTGAGCAGATCGATGATGTAGATGCCGCCACGCTCACCATGGATGAACCGGCGCATCTTGGGGTTCCAGCGACGCGTCTGGTGGCCGAAGTGAACGCCGGCCTCCAACAGCTCCGCGATGCCTACCTGGGCTTGGGCTTGAGCCACGGGGTGCTCCCTTGTGTGTTTTGAGTTTGTTTGCCGCACGGTCGTCGCGGACCCGGAGGTGGCACATGGGGCACCGTCCGGGCAGGGCCGCGATCGATTCTCCGCGCGGGTGGAGGTTCGACAGTTGGCCTGTCAGGATAGCCGTTCCGCCTGCTCCAGTGCGGCGTGCAGATCGGCGGGTAGCGGTGAGGCGACGTCGATCGGTGCGGCGGTGATCGGATGGGCGAACGACAATCGCGCGGCGTGTAGGAACTGGCGCTCCAGACCGAATGCGCCGGTTACGCCGGGCGTGCCGGCTGAGGCGCGTTGCCGGCCGTACTCGGGATCGCCCGCAACAGGATGGCCGATCGCCTGCAGGTGCACACGAATCTGGTGGGTACGACCGGTGTCCAGGTGCAGACGCAGGAGCGTGAACCCACCCAGCAAGCGCTCGATCTCGAAATGCGTGCGGGCCTCACGCGGATTGACCCCATCGACGGCCATCCGCGTACGCACGCGCGGGTCACGCCCGATCGGAGCCTCGATCGTCCCGGTACGTGCGGGTGGACGACCGTAGACGAGCGCGATGTACTCACGCATGATCTGCCGCTCGGCAAGCGCGCGTTGCAGGCGACGATGAGCAACATCTGAGCGTGCGACCACGAGCAATCCGGATGTGTCGCGGTCCAGCCGATGCACGATCCCGGCGCGCTGTGGATCCGGTCCCCCGGCCGCGACGGACCCGAGCAGTTGCGCCAGCGTACCCTCGCGATGCCCGCGCGCAGGGTGCACCACCAACCCGGCTGGCTTATCCACCACGAGCAGGTGATCGTCCTCGTAAGCGATTGTGAAGGCCGATTGGTCAGTCATCGTGAGTCTCTCTGCGCGGACCCTCGATCACGAGCAGCAGCAGCGCGACACCGAGCACGATCGAGACGTCGGCCAGGTTGAACGGAGGCCAGCCGAGCGGCAGTTGGACGAAGTCGGTGACCGAGCCGGTGCGGACACGGTCGAGCAGGTTGCCGATCGCTCCACCCAAGAGCATGCCGGTCGGCAGCCAGATCAACGGCCGTGAGGCGTGGGTGGCGAAGTACGCGAGCAGTGCGACCAGCGCGACGCCGACGAGAACCGTCACCAGGACTCGATTGCCGGCCTCCAGCCCGAACGCGACGCCGTGATTGCTCGTGTGCACGAGCTGTATCCCGGGCGCGAGACGAACCCGTTCGCCTGGGACGATCGAGTGCTGGACGAGCTGCTTGGTCAGCTGATCGAGCACGAGTACGAGCCCGAGCACGAGCACCGCGCGGACATAGGCGCTGGCGAGAAATCTGCGCACGGAGGATGTCCCTTTGCCGGCGAGTCTCAGCCGTGGATGATGCCCTGGACGACGATCGAGTTGAACAGCTCGAGCACGATCACCGCGACGATCGGGCTGAAGTCGATGCCTCCGACGTTCGGCATCACGCGGCGAAAGATGCGCAGGAACGGTTCGCAGACGTCGCGCAGGAACCCGAGGATCGCGTCGGTCGCACGTGAGTAGGGCGGGCGGAACCCGGCCGAGAACAGCAACTGGATGACGATGTGACAGATGATCAGCAGGACGTACACGTAGATCAGCGCCGACAGGAACCCGGCGATCTGGGTGCGGGCGCTGGCGAGGATCAGGGCGCTCGTCATCGCCGCGCGTCCCCGAGCACCGCGTCGAGAGCGTCGCTGAACGCGGCCCGCAGCCCGGCGCGCTCCAGTGCATCCAGCCCGCGCGCAGTGACTCCGCCCGGCGAGGCGACCTCACGGCGGATCGCCTGGGTGTCGTTGTCGCGTCGGCGCAGCAGCTCGGCCGTGCCGGCCAGCGTCTGCACGACCAGCTCTGCTCCCTGGGCGGCGGGAATGCCGTGGCGCACGCCCGCATCAATCTGAGCCTCGGCGACGAGCGCCACATAGGCCGGGGCGCAGGACATCAGGCCCATCGCGACGTCAACCAGTGCGTCGGGCAGCACGACGAGCGTGCCGAGCTCGGCGAACAGGTCGGCGACGGCCGCGTCGAGCTTCCCATCCTGGCCCGGGTCCATGTCTGCGCCGCCGCCGGCCACGTCCACCCCCTGCACGACCGCGCCCTGGCGCACCTCGACGGGCAGAGACGGGATGAATCGGTAGACCGGCTGCTCCGGATAGGCGTCCCGGAGCGCTTGCAGTGGTGTTGCCGCGAGGATCGAGGCGACGACCTTGGCATGCGGAGCGACTTCTGCGGCGACCCGATCAAGCTGCGCGGGCTTGTGGCAGAGCACGACCAGATCTGCTCGCTGCGCCACCTCAGGGTTGGTGGACAGGGCCTCGCCGCCGACCTCGGCCGCCAGCGCCTGCGCACGCTCGGCGACGGGATCTGAGCACACCACGGGACGACCCCAACCACGCGCAAGTGCGCGAGCCATGTTGCCTGAGCCGATCAGTCCTACTTGCATGAGGGGACTCAGGCTACCTGCCGGTCAGCGTTCCTGACGTATCAGACCCAAGCGTCGCCGGAGATGAAGAGGCCCGCCCACCCCGCGTGGCGTGCTACGCACGCGAGTGACCGAGGACGCCGCTGGCCGATCAGACGATCACATATGATCGTCTGATCGGTCGCCGAGTATGACACGTCAGGACTGATTGAAAAAGCCCTTCTCGATCAGTCGTGCGCGCTCCTCCGCGGAGATCTCGACGTTGCGGGGCGTGAGCATGAACACCTTGTCGGCGATCCGCTGCATGCCGCCGTCGAGCGCGTAGGTGAGACCCGAGGCGAAATCGATCAGGCGCTTGGACAGGTCGGTTTCCGAGCTTTGCAGGTTGAGGATCACCGGGATCGAGTCCTTGAACTTGTCCGCTATTTGCTGAGCGTCGTTGAACGACTTGGGCACGACCAGATGCACGCGCACGTCGCCGTTCCCGCCACGAGCGCTGACCGAGCGCAGCGCGGTGGTGGAGCGTCCGCGGGGCTCATCCTCGGCGAAGATGTCATCGAACTCATCGCGCCGGCGGCGCAGGCGCCGGACGTTGGGCCGCTCGCGATAGTGGTCCTCGACTTCCGGCTCGTGTACGGGCTCGTCGTCGTAGTCGTCGTGATACTCCTCGGCGAGGCCGAAGTAGACGAGCGCGCGATGCCATGAGTCTCGGAATGCCATACGTACAGGTGCGTTTTCGCCCGGACGGCGAGTTTCCCTGCTCATGCTAGACATCCGGCCGCCGGCCGGCATGGCGGGAAGTCGTTGACCGAAGCCGTTAACTGTACAGACTCGTGCCTATTCGCACGATTGTCGCTCCCTCCTGCACCGCGACGGCGAAGTCCTGCGAGGTACCCATCGACAGCCTCGGCAGCTCACGCTCGACAGCCAATTCGCGCAACGCGGCGAACCAGCGGCGGCTGTCCTCGGGATCGGCAGCAAGCGGTGGCATGCACATCAGACCGCTGACGGGCACCGGCGAACGGTCGATGCAGTCGTCGAGCTCCCCGGGCGCGATGCCGGCCTTGCCAGGCTCACGCGCGACGTTCACCTCGATCAGGATCTCCAACCCCGGCCTGGCCAGATCGCGGTGGCGCTCCAGCTCGCGCAACGCCGATTCGGATGCGACCGAATGAATCAGGCGCACATGCGGCACGATCGCACGCACGCGGCGTGACTGCAGCGCGCCGATGAAGTCCCACTCGAACAGCTCACCGTGTATCGACACCTTCTCCTGTAGATCCTGCGCGCGATTCTCGCCCACGAGCCGGACGCCGGCGGCGGCGAGCACGGGCAGGTCTCCGGACAGCACGTACTTGGTTGCGGCGAGCACCTCGACATCCTCGGGAGCGCGTCCCGCCGTTGTTGCCGCGGTCGCGATCTCCTCGCGCACCTCGGCAAGGTTCGCCCGCACGGTGTCCGCGCGCAGGTTGGAGATCATCTCAACCACGCGACTCCCCCCTGCCGCCCAGCGCGCGCGCCTTCGCGGCGGTGGGAGAAGAAGCGCTCGTCGCAGATCGTGCACATCGCCACGTCCCGCACATCTGTGACCCCCGCCGCCAACAGCCGATCGCGGGCGATCGCCTTCAGATCGATGTTCCGCCCGGGTAGGCGATCGATCCGATGAGCGCCGTCAAACGCCGCGTGGACCTCCTCGCCGACCTCGTAGCAGCAGGGCCCCGCCCCGGGGCCGATGACTGCCGCGATGTTGCCCTCGCCACCGAGATCGCGCAGCGCGCGCACGCCCTCCTCGAGGACGCCAGTCGCCAGCCCGCGCCAGCCGGCGTGCACCATCGCTACGGCGCCTTCCGTGCCGAGCGCGACGGGCAGGCAGTCCGCGGTGAGCACGATCGCGCCGATGCCCACTACCGAGGTCGCCTGACCGTCAGCCTCGACCGAGGGCTGGGCGGCGCCCGAGTCCCGCACGAAAATGTCGGCGTCGGTGCGGCTTCGCTGAACGGTCGTGCCGTGCACCTGGTATCCGGGCGCCAGCCGCCGCAGACCTAGCTGTGTGCGCAAGCGCTCGCGTGCCGCCTCGCCAAGCTCCGCCTCGACGCCACCGACGCTCGACAGGTTGCCGTCAACGCGCGTGGTAAACAGCGCGTGGCCGCCATCCGGCAGGTCAAAGCGCATCACTGAATCAGCTCGACCTCACATCGCAGCGAGAACACGACCATCACCGCGATCGCGCGTCACGATCTTCGCGCACCAGTTTGGCCGCATGGGATGGCGAAAGTCGGCCACCACGATGCTCAACTCGCTCAAATAGTTCCTGGATTGTGGGCTTGCTTGCCTGCTCTTCCAACTGAGCTAGCAGGTATGCCTGCAGCGACTGGCCTGCTTTGCGGGCCCGGTCCCGCAGGATCTGGTGGACATCCGGTGGCACGTTCTTGATCTGCACGGTAGTCATGGCTTTAGTCAAGCGCATTTTGGCCCGCTGCCCAGCAATCTCGCCGATCTCAAGCCTCCAGCGCCGCCGCCAGCTCGGCCTCGCGACCCTCTCGCAGCTCGCCATCGAGCCTCATGCGCAGAGCGGTATCCAGACGCCGCCCGATCTCCGGTCCCTCGGGAACACCAGCGGCGAGCAGGTCATCGCCCGTGATTGTCAGGCGTACGCTGCGCAACTCGGCAAGCCATCGACGGGCCGGCTCGGCGGCGGGCTCGCTCACACCACCGGCCAGCGCGATGCCCTCCGGCGGCGTCCCGATGACAGCGGCCCGCAGCTGGGAGGGGCGGTCCGCGGCGGGCAGCTCATCCATCAATCGAGGCACAGCAGCAGCTGCCGCGGCGATTCGATCGCGATCGGGTGCGCTGAACTCGAGTCGGTCGAGCAACGCAACTATCTCAGCGCGGGGGTCGCCGGCAGTGCGTAGCGCGAGAGGCAATGTCAATGCGGCGACAGCCAGCAGATCGGAACGTCCATTGTCTCCCAACAGCACGCACGCGCGGGCGAGCATTGGCCGATCCAAGCGCAGTCGCGAATGCAGCGCTGCGAGCAGACCCAACTCGTCCATCATCGCGAGCGCCCCCACGGCATCCGGTTCGCCCAGCGCGAGTCGCAGCTCGGCGCCGATCCGTGTGCCCGACACCGTGCTGAGCGCGCCCTGTGCCACCGCTCGGGAGGCCAACTCGGCGGTGTGGGGCTCGATCTCGAACCCCAGTCGCGCAGCGTAGCGGGCCAGGCGCAGCAGGCGCGTGGGGTCATCGACGAAGCTGGCGTCATGCAGCGCACGCAGCACGCCATGCGCGAGGTCGGTTTCGGCGTGCGGCGCCGCGCGCATTTCACCGCCGGTCAGCGACAGCGCGATCGCGTTGACGGTGAAGTCGCGTCGCTGCAGGTCTTCGGCGACCGAGGCGGGCTCGACCACCGGCAGCGCGCCCGGGTGCGGGTAGCTCTCGCGGCGAGCGCGCGCGACGTCGATGCGCGCTTGGCTCAAAAAGACGCTGGCCGTTTCGAAGCGGTCGTGGTTGAGCGCATCGCCGCCGAGCGATTCCAGGAGCGGCTCGATCGGCCCCTCGACGAGGACGTCGAGCTCGCGCGGATGCTCGGCGCGGAGCAGGTCGCGGACGGCGCCGCCGACTAGGTGAACCCCCTCGTATGCCGTGGTGAGCAGCTCCTGGCCCCCGGGCTGCTCGCGGAGGAGCTCAAGCAGCGCGCACCGCAATGCCGCTCTCCGCGAGGTATGTCTTGGCGTCGGCGATCGTGAACCGACCGTAGTGGAATATTGACGCGCACAACGCGGCGTCAGCGCCGGCCCGCAAAGCGCTGGTCAAGTGCCCCAGCTCGCCGGCACCGCCCGAGGCGATCACGGGCACGCCCACTGACCCGCTGACAGCCGCGGTCAGCTCCAGGTCATAGCCGTCGGAAGTTCCATCGCGATCCATGCTCGTCAGCAGGATCTCTCCCGCGCCGCGCTCCACCGCCTCGCGCGTCCAGTCGAGGACATCGCGACCAGTGGGGGTGCGCCCGCCGGCGAGGTAGGCCTCCCAGTGAGGGACGCCGTCGGTGCTCGCCCCGTCAGGGGAAGCACCGTCGGACTGCGTTGACTTAGCGTCGACCGCGAGCACCACGCACTGCGAGCCGAACACCCGTGCCATCTCATCGATCAGCTCCGGACGTCGCAGCGCGGCAGAGTTGATCGAGACCTTGTCAGCCCCCGCATCCAGCACCGCCTGGGCGTCTCCCACCGAGCGGATGCCACCGCCGATCGTGAACGGGATGAACACCTCATCCGCCGTGCGCCGGGCCAGCTCGTCAATCGTCTCGCGCCGCTCATGCGTAGCGGTGATGTCGAGGAACACGAGCTCGTCCGCGCCTTCGCGATCGTAGTGCGCTGCCAGCTCGACCGGGTCGCCGGCGTCGCGGATGTCGAGGAATTCGACGCCCTTGACCACGCGGCCACCGTCGACGTCCAGGCAGGGGATCACACGCTTCAGGTGCACCCACCCACCGTAGCGGCCGGGCGGTTATCTACCGAGAGCCGCTTGGGCCTCGGCGACCGTGAATCGCCGCTCGTACAGGGCCTTGCCGACGATCACACCTTCGAGGCTGTCGAGTCGCTGCTCCTTCCGTAGCTGCGCCAGTGACTCCAGATGAGACAGCTCGCCGATACCGCCGGAAAGGATCACACCCCCGTCGCCGGCCGCGCGAGCCGCCATCATCGCCTCGTCATGGTTCGGACCGTCGAGCATCCCGTCGTGATCGATGTTCGTAAAGACGAAATGCTTCACGCCGCCGACTCCCTCGTGCCAGCGTTCGATCGCTTCACGCGCAGGTACTTCGGTAGCTTCGGCCCAGCCGTGCGTTGCCACATAGCCGTCACGCGCGTCGATCGACACGAAGACTCGATCAGGGCCGTATTTTTCGATCGCGTCAAAGGGCAGATGGGGATTGGTGAAGATCGCCGTGCCGAGGATCACGCGTGTAGCGCCGGCATCAAAAGCGGCTGCAATCGCCTCCTCAGAGCGCAACCCGCCACCGTACTGTACCGGCACGCCCAGCTCTCCAGCGATCCGCTGCAGATGTCCCAGGTTCACAGGCACACCTGTTTTCGCACCGTCGAGATCGACCACGTGCAGATATTCAGCGCCAGCATCCACCCAGCCGCGCGCGGCCGCCAACGGGTCCTCGTCGTAGACCTTCTTCGCCTCGAAGTCCCCCTTCACGAGGCGCACCGCGGAACCGTCGAGAATGTCGATCGCCGGATACAGGATCATCTCAAAAACCGGCTTCCAAACTGGGATCGCGGGGTCACGTCCGACATTGGAACCCTGGGTTCATACCTGAGATCTCGCTCGCCCGGCGAAAATCACGCGTCACGCGGGTACCGCCGCGCGTCCGCACAGGCGCGTGAAGTTCGCCAGCAGCGCGAGTCCGTGTGCGGATGACTTCTCGGGGTGCGACTGGGTGCCGTACACGTTGCCCTGCCCGACGACCGCGGCGAACGGCTCGCCATAGTCCGCGGTGGCCAGCACCACCTCGTGATCGTCGGGGTCCGCCGCGAAGCTGTGCACGTGATACAGGTAGCTCGGGTCCGGCAGACCTTCGCTCAAGGTCGTCGCCCGCCGCCAATGGACCTCGCTCCAACCGATGTGCGGCAGCTTCAGTCCCGGGGCGCTCAACCGGCGCACGGTGCCTGCCAGCAGCCCCAGTCCCTCGGCTCCGTCGTGCTCCTCGGAGCGGTCGAACAGGAGCTGCATCCCCAGGCACAGCCCCAGCAGCGGCACGCCCGCCCGCGCGCGCTCGACCAGCAGCTCGTCCAACCCGAGCTCGCGCACCGCCTGCATGCCGGCGGGAAAGGCACCGACGCCCGGCAGCACCAGGCCATCCATTTCACGCAGCCGCTCGGGATCGCTGCTCACGTCCACGCGCGCGCCGATGTGCTCGAGCGCCTTCTCGGCCGAACGCCTATTGCCGACGCCGTAATCGACCAGCCCGATCTGAGGCGTGATATCCGGCGCCTCACTGCGTCCTCGGTCGCTCGCGTACGTAGCACGCCACGCTCCCTGCGTCCTTGTGACGCTTGGATCTAACGCCTCAGATCCCCCATACACCTCAGGTTCTTTGGACGCACCCATGCTCATCCCGTCAGCGTCCCCTTCGTGCTGGGCACCCCAGTCTCGGCAGGATCGATCGCGACCGCTTGGCGCAACGCGCGCGCGAACGCCTTGAACGCGGCCTCGATCATGTGGTGGGCATTGGTTCCGGCTTCGACGCGCAGGTGCAGCGTCAACTTCCCCGCGTTCGCGAGCGCGCGAAAGAACTCCTCGGTCAGCTCGTGCTCGAATCCACCGGTCGCGCCCGGCGGCAGCTGCGCTTCGAACAGCGTGAACGGGCGTCCGGAGATGTCGATCGCACAGCTCGCCCTAGCCTCGTCCATCGGCGTGGTGATCGAACCGTAGCGGACGATCCCGGCGCGGTCTCCGAGCGCTTGGTCGAGCGCCTGGCCGAGCACGATCGCGGTGTCCTCGGCGGTGTGGTGCGCTCCGGTCTGCAGGTCTCCGGTCACGGCCACGTTCAGGTCGAGCCGTCCGTGACGTGCCAGCAGGTCGAGCATGTGGTCGAGAAACCCGACGCCCGTCTCGCGGGTGCCCGCGCCGGAGCCGTCGAGCGTCAGCGACAGGCGGATGTCGGTCTCACCGGTCTTGCGCTCGATCGTGGCTGTGCGCGTGCGTGTGGGTATTGCGGTCATGTCGGTCGTATCGGTCATGTGCTCGTCATCAGGTTACGCATCGTCTGCGACGGTCCCCTCGTTCGCCCCATCGTCGGCCTGGTGAACCGCGCGCGCCTCCATCGACGCGGGCGTGCCACTCAAAGCCCTCCGCGCGGGCGATCGGGGCGCCCGCAGCCGCGAGCTTCGTGGCGCTGTCGGCGTCGATCCGCACCTCCGACATCGTCCGGCGAAAGTGACGCGGCGAGAGCCCGGACTGAAACCGCGCGGCGCCGCCCGTGGGCAGGACGTGGTTTGAGCCCGCGACATAGTCGCCGAACGCGGTGGCCGACCCCGATGCCGACGAACAGACACCCGGCGCGTGCGCACCAACGGGGCCAGCGCCTCCGGTTCAGCGCCCACCAGCTGCAGGTGCTCGGGCGCAAAGGCGTTGGCCAGCTCCAGGCCCGCACGGGTATCGGGCACGTCAATCAGCGCACATACCGCCGGCTCGATCTCGGGAGCCTGGACGGCGAGACGCTCGAGCTCTTGCGCAACGGCGTCCAGGACCTCGCCCGAATAGGAGATCGCGGCCACCAGGCTAGCCCTGCCGTGCTCGGCCTGGGCCTGCAGGTCCAGCGCCACCAGCCCGCGGGTCGGCGTCGGCGACCCAGCACCACAAGCAGGTCGCTGGGCCCGGCGAAGCCGTCGATCCCGACGACGCTGGATAACTGGCGCTTGGCCTCCTGCACGTACAGGTTGCCCGGCCCGACGATCACGTCCACGCGTGCCACCGTCTCAGTCCCGTAAGCCAGCGCCGCGATCGCCTGGGCGCCGCCCATGCGATATACCCGCTCCACCCCGAGCAGGCGGCACGTGCCGAGGATCGCCGCGTCGATCTGTCCGTCGGCGCCCGGTGGAGAGCAGACGACGACATCGAGCACCCCCGCGGCGCGGGCCGCGACGACGCCCATCACGGCGGTGCTCGGGTACGGCGCGCGCCCACCCGGGACGTACACGGCCGCCGCCGACACCGGCACCTCACGCACGGTCACGCCGCTGCCCCTGCGGCAGGGTCACCGACAGGTCCTGGCCGACGCTCGCCTGGGCGACGAGGGCCACATTGGCGATCGCTACCTGCAACCCCGCGACCACGTCCAGTGCCAGCCGCTTGATCGCCTCGTCCAGCTCCTCTTGGGAGACGATCAGCTCGCGTGGCGGCGCTCCCGCGGTGTCCAGCCGGCGCGTGTGCTCGAGCACGGCCTCGTCTCCACGCGCGCGTACGTCGGCGACGATCTCGCGTACGGCCTCACTCCACGCAACCGCCGCCCGGGACGAGCTCGCGCAGTGCGGCGGCCTCCTCGTGGGGCAGTCTGCGTGCTCACGCCGCTTGCACCTGCACGCATGCGCTCCAGCAACTGGTCGATCTGCGCCGCCTTCAGCTTGTAGGCGACCGGGTTGGCGATCAGGCGCGCAGTGCACTCCACGATCTCTTCGCGCACCACCAGCCCGTTCTCGCGCAGCGTCGTGCCGGTCGCGGTCAGGTCGACGATCGCATCCGCCAGCCCCGTCAGTGGGGCGAGCTCGACCGAGCCTTTGACCTCGACGATCTCTCCCTGGCGGCCCGTCTCCTCCAGGTGGCGGGCGGCGATGTGCGGGTACTTGGTCGCGACTCGCATCGCCCCCAGCCGGCGCAGCGCCTCGGCGGCCGGGTCCTCGCCGCGATCGTTGACGCGATCGGCGGTGGCGAACACCATCGTGCAGCGTCCGTAGCCGAGGTCGAGCAGCTCATAGATCTGCCTGCGCCCGCGCTCGTGAGCCGTGATCGGATGCCCGCCCACCCCGCTCGAGCAGCACGTCCTTGCCGGTGATCCCGAGGTCGGCGGCGCCGTCCTCGACATAGGTGGGCACGTCGGATGGGCGCATCGTGATCACGCCGATGTCCTCGAACAGCAGCTTGCGGTCGTTGCTGCGCAGCTCGGCTCGTATCCAACCCGAGCGAGGCCAGCAGCTCGACCGTGCCCTCGAACAGCGCTCCCCGCGGGACGGCGATCGTCAGACCGTCAAGCGAGCCGTCGGTCGATGTGGTCGTCGTCGTGCTCATCAGGCCAGCGCCACCCCGGTCCCGCGCTCCTCGCCCGCGAGGGCGATGTGCAGCCGTTCGACGTCCAGCGCGAACCCGACGGCGGGCCGCGAGGCGCCGAAGCTGCCGAGCAGGTCGTCATAGCGCCCGCCCCCGCCGATCGGCACGCCGAGCGTCGGGTCATAGACCTCGAACACCGCGCCCGTGTAGTAGCCGATGCTGCGCACCAGACCGAGATCGAAGATCACCCGCTCGGCGACCCGATCCTCCAGCAGCTCGCTACCTGGCGCATGCCCGCGACCGCGTCCGCGGCCGGACCCGGGGAGCCTCGCAGCACCTCGGGACCGCCCCGGCGCTGGGGCAGGCTCGAGCAGCAGCGCGGACGCTTCCTCGGAGGCGCCGATCCCCGGACAGACGCTCGCTCGAGCTCGACGAAGTCCCGGCTCGCGAGCGTCTCCAGCAGCCCGGCGCGCGCGCTCGGGTCGATCTGCAGACGGTCCATCAGCGTCGCGAACAGCGAGGCGTCGCCGAGGCCGACGCGATAGTCCTTCAGACCGGTCGCATCCAGCGCGTCGCACAGCACCGTCAACGCCTCCGCGGTGCCCTGCGGCGCGGGGGAGCCGATCAGCTCGATGCCGGCCTGCAGCAGCTCGCGCGGCTGGCTCCACTGCGGGCGGATGCCGCGGTAGCAGTGGGCGAAATAGCAGAACCGCAGCGGCTCGCTCACGTCCGGGTAGCGCGTGGCGACGAGTCGCGCGATCGGCACCGTCATGTCCGAGCGCAGCACCAGCGTCGCGCCGGTCTCGTCGAACACCCGGTGCACGGGCCCCGTCCCGCCGATGCCGGCGTTGGCGAGCACCGATTCGTACTCGAGCGCAGGCGTAGTACACCTCGCCGTAGCCGTGGCGCTCGAACACGCCCCGCAACGCGTCGGTGATCGCGCGCAGCTCGCGCGTCTCGTCGGGCAGCACGTCGCGCGTGCCGCTGGGAATCGGATGGATCATCAGGATCCGCGAGCTTATGCGTGTACGGGCTCCGTCGCCACCCGCTCGATGCGGGCGCCGAGCTCGCGCAGGCGCTCGTCGATGCGCTCATACCCGCGGTCGATCTGGCGGATGTTGCCGATCTCGCGTGCGCCCCGTCGCGCGCACAGCGCCGCCAGCAGCATCGCCATCCCGGCGCGGATGTCCGGCGACTCCACGCGCTCGCCGCGCAGCCTGCGCGGGCCGGTGACGATCGCACGGTGCGGGTCGCACATGACGATGTCGGCGCCCATCAGGATCAGCTTGTCGGTGAAGATCAACCGGTTCTCGAACATCCACTCGTGCACGAGGATCGACCCCTCCGCCTGGGTCGCGAGCGCGACCGCGATCGAGGTCAGGTCGGCAGGGAACGCCGGCCAGGGGCCATCCTGGATCTTGCTCTTGTACTCGCCCACGTCGGCTTGGACGACGAGCTTCTGCCCGCCCGGCACCGAGCACGTCGGCTGCCCT
Organism: uncultured Solirubrobacterales bacterium; assembly: GCA_963736555.1. Taxonomy (GTDB): domain Bacteria; phylum Actinomycetota; class Thermoleophilia; order Solirubrobacterales; family Solirubrobacteraceae; genus Palsa-744. The sequence continues at coordinate 7,874 of CAVTPC010000005.1, read as the reverse complement.
CCAGCTCGGTGCGCAGGCCCGAGGCGTTCGAACACGAGCCGGATCATGCGCAGGTCGCCCGGGACGGTGTCCTTGATGCGCAGCTCTCCACCGGTCACGCCCGCGAGCGCGATGAAGCTGCCGATCTCGATGTGGTCGGGCGCGATCTCGTGCTCGCACCCGTGCAGTCGCTCGGCGCCGTTGACGGTCAGCAGGTTCGAGCCGATGCCCTGGATGTCGGCGCCCATCTTCACGAGCATGCGCGCGAGGTCCTGGACGTGGGGCTCGCACGCCGCGTTGCCGATCACGGTCGCCCCGGGCGTGAGCGCCGCGGCCATCAGCGCGTTCTCGGTCGCCATCACCGAGGGCTCGTCCATGAACACGTCGGTCGGTCGCAGCCCGCGTGGCGCGCTCAGCACGATCTCGCGGTCGCACTCGGCCGTCGCGCCCATCGCGCGAAACGCATCCAGATGCGGGTCCAGCCGCCGGCGTCCGATCACATCGCCGCCAGGGGGCGGCATCACAGCGCGCCGAAACCGCGCGAGCAGTGGCCCGGCCAGCAGGAACGACGCCCGGATCTGCTCGGCCAGCTCGGGCTCGATCTCGACCTCGTGGACGCCCGCTCGTGCTCCCCGCGGCGCACAGCGCGACTTCGTTGGGCCCGCGCCAGTCGACGCTGCACGCCGATCGCTTCGAGGATGCGCAGCATCGCGTCGACGTCCCTGATCCGCGGCACGTTGCGAACGATCACCTCGTCCTCGGTGAGGATCGCCGACGCGAGGATCGGCAGCGCGCCGTTCTTGTTCCCCGCCGGAACCATCGTGCCGGACAGCGGGACGCCGCCTTCGATTACGAACTTCTCCATGGGCTGAACGCGCGCTCGCCGGCCCAGGATCGGGCCGCCCGAGGAGCGTCTGGCAAGCGTAACAGCCATCTCCAGCGGTGTTCGCCCGCCGCGTCCATCGCCCTGCTTGAGCCAGCTCCGACGGGCCGATCGGCGTGCGCGCGCGCAACTTTCGTTGCAGCCCATCTCGCACGAATTTGGCTCTGGAATGCGGGATCACGGGATCGATCGTCCGCATACGTACGTATGTTCGCATCGATCCATCCGACCGGCCGCCTATCTTACGAACACATGTTCCCATGGAGCACTCCATCCCCGCTCACGCGCCGAGCGCGCACAGCGCTCTCCCTGGCCCGCTCGTTCCTGCTGCTCGAGGATGACTACGACGTCGACTGGGAGGTCGACCAGGACGAGCCCGGCCGGGGAGCGCGCGTGAGCGACGGTTCCATCGGCGGTGCGGCGGCATCCGCGACCGCATCGCACCGCGACGCTGCGCGCCCGATCCGCACGAGTACGTCGCGGCGGGGCGCTCCGCGCAGAGCGGCGCCCAGTTGGCGCCGTGCCGCACGGTCTGCACGATGTCCTCGCGATCGAGCCACAGCCGTCAGGCGCGCGACGTCAACGAAAACGGGCCGCCCGCAGGCGGCCCGTATGTAGAAAAACCGGCGGCGTCCTACTCTCCCAGGCCCTTGCGAGCCAAGTACCATCGGCGCTGAGGGGCTTAACTGCTCTGTTCGGAATGGGAAGAGGTGTTTCCCCCTCGCAATAGCCACCGGAAAAAGGCGAGAGACCGAGGACGTCCTCCTCGGTCCTTCAAAACTGCACAGCGCCACAGCGAGTATCACTTCGCCCCCTGCATTGGGAGCGAATCAAAAAAATCCGTCAAGCCCTCGACCAATTAGTACCGGTCTCCTTCGGACGTTACCGTCCTTCCAGATCCGGCCTATCAACCTGGTGGTCTACCAGGGGTCTTACTCCCTCTAGGGGATGGGAGAGCTCATCTCGAGGCCGGCTTCCCGCTTAGATGCCTTCAGCGGTTATCCGATCCACACGTAGCTAGCCTGCAATGCCCTTGGCAGGACAACAGATACACCAGAGGTGCGTTCATCCCGGTCCTCTCGTACTAGGGACAAATCCTCTCAACTCTCCAACGCCCACGGCAGATAGGGACCGAACTGTCTCACGACGTTCTGAACCCAGCTCGCGTACCGCTTTAATGGGCGAACAGCCCAACCCTTGGGAGCGACTCCACCCCCAGGATGCGACGAGCCGACATCGAGGTGCCAAACCGGGCCGTCGATGTGGACTCTTGGGCCCGATAAGCCTGTTATCCCCGGAGTACCTTTTATCCGTTGAGCGACGGCACTTCCACTTGCTACCGCCGGATCACTAAGACCTGCTTTCGCACCTGCTCGACTTGTCAGTCTCGCAGTCAAGCTCCCTTGCTACCTTTGCGCTCTACGCACGATTTCCAACCGTGCTGAGGGAACCTTTGCGCGCCTCCGTTACATTTTGGGAGGCGACCGCCCCAGTCAAACTACCCGCCTGGAACTGTCCAGCACCCGGATTCACGGAATGCTGTTAGAAATCCAATACACCAAGGGTGGTATCTAAAGGTTGGCTCCACGCCGGCCGCAACCGGCGCTTCAAAGCCTCCCACCTATCCTGAGCGAGATGCACCGAATCCCAATACCAAGTTGTAGTAAAGGTTCACGGGGTCTTTCCGTCTAGCCGCGGGTACTCGGCATCTTCACCGAGACTGCAATTTCACCGAGCCCATCGTTGAGACAGCGCTGAAGTCGTTACGCCATTCGTGCAGGTCGGAACTTCACGTGATCTCTCGTCACCCGAGAGCGCAGACTATACCTTCACCTCATCCAGCACCCTTAGAAGCGCGGCCTTTGAGTGACGCCGCTTGCCGAGGTTCATCTCGTAAGCGATACTAATTATCTCTCTCAGACCGTCACCTGCAGATGATCTCCTTGTTCGATCATCCGGCAGACATGGGAGAAGCCTGCACAGCTTCTCGCCTTATCTCCCCGCAAGGGGTAACGCTCGAAGTGCGGCAGAATCTTGCTCGTGAGATCGCCGATCGAACGCGCCTCGTACTTGAAGGTGCGATCGCTCTTGGACTCACGGATCCAGCCACAACCAAAGAACGCTTGCAGACCTTCCAGCAGTCCCAGATCCTTCTCATTGAGTGAGAGCGAAAACGATGGTCTCACCTCGAGACCGGTTCGCAACTTCGCACGTATGGCCAATGAGACGCAAAAGCATCCCTCGCCATCCGTCAGACCTGTCACATACCAGGGATCCAGCGGTACTGCCACTTCATAGGCGCCCTGTCTTTCGATGAGGGCCGGCGTATTGCGCGTCACATAGATTTTCGGACTTTCCGAAGCATGACACGCCTCTCCTTTCGGATCAGTCGTTAGGGGGTCACTAGGACTTCCCTCGGGATTGCCCGCTGCCACTGTGGCAGGGAGGGTTTCCCCGATATGAGCCGGTTCTCGATCGCCTCTCGCGAGGCGGTGGGGCAAGTGTTGATGCTTACCCGACAAGGAATTTCGCTACCTTAGGACCGTTCCTACTGTTACGACTCGGACTCTGGGTCCGAGCGGTCGGCACATTTCTGGCCGACTCTCGTAGTCGCCTACGAGAGCGGACTATCTCATCCCGTCCTCGGTCTGGAGGACGAGCTTGGCGTATAGTCTCTGAGGATTCCCAGCATCTTACGCGCCGTCCAGGACATCGCTTGCGCGACAGACCGTCCTGAGCCGACTGGACACTGGGCCTTTCCTGCTGATTGTCCGCACCCGTCACATTTTCACTGTATCGCCCGTTCGGACGGAACCTCGCTACGGTAGCGCGGGATACACGGATGTTCCAGCATATAGCCAAGTTTTACAACTACCTCGGTCAACTGATAGTTACGGCCGCCGTTTACCGGGGCTTAGCTTCGCTGCTTCGGGTCAAGCCCTAACAACTCCACGTAACCTTCCGGCACCGGGCAGGCGTCAGCCCCTATACGTCGTCTTACGACTTAGCAGAGACCTGTGTTTTTGGTAAACAGTCGCTTCAGCCTATTCACTGCGGCCCCCTCGGGCTCCAGACGCGAGGTCCTTCACCCTACTGGGGCGCCCCTTATCCCGAAGTTACGGGGCAATTTTGCCGAGTTCCTTAACGATGGTTATCTCGATCACCTTAGTATTCTCTACTTGCCCACCTGTGTCGGTTTTGGTACGGGCACGCGCTTCCTCCCTAGAGGATTTTCTTGGAGGTATGGCGTCGGGGACTCGCCGGCTTAGAGCCAGCTGGCATCGCACCTCGGGTTGAATGCAGCCCCGCATTTAACAGGGGCCGCCCCTACATGCTTACCCCAGGACAACCATCGCCTGGGTTCCCTTAGCCTTCCTCGTCCCCCCATCGGTCAAACGGAAGCGACGTGGTACAGGAATATCAACCTGTTGGCCATCGACTACGCCTTTCGGCCTCGCCTTAGGTCCCGACTAACCCTGAGCAGACGAACTTTACTCAGGAATCCTTGGGCAATCGGTGGAGGGGATTCTCACCCCTCTTTCGTTACTCATGCCGGCATTCTCACTTCCCATGCCTCCACGGCTGGCTTACGCCGCCGCTTTACTGGCATGGGAACGCTCTCCTACCGCGCGATCGATCCGAAGATCTCACGCACCCGCAGCTTCGGTGACTAGCTTGAGCCCCGTTACATTGTCCGCGCTCGAACACTTGACCAGTGAGCTGTTACGCACTCTTTCAAGGATGGCTGCCTCTAAGCCAACCTCCTGGTTGTCTATGCACTCGAACATCGTTTCCCACTTAGCTAGTACTTAGGGACCTTAGCTGGCGGTCTGGGCTGTTTCCCTTTTGACGCTGAAGTTTATCCCCCAGCAACTGACTCCCGGAGTAAACGTGATGGTCTTCGGAGTTTGCCTGAAGTCGGTAACCTGGTAGGGCCCCTAATCCAAACAGTGCTCTACGGCCAACACGCAATTTATCCGAGGCTATACCTAAATATATTTCGGAGAGAACCAGATATCACTGAGCTTGATTAGCCTTTCACTCCGACCCACAGGTCATCCGCCCAGTTTTCAACCTAGGTCGGTTCGGCCCTCCACGAGGTCTTACCCCCGCTTCAGCCTGCCCATGGGTAGCTCGCTCAGTTTCGGGTATACCGCCTACGACTATGTCGCCCTATTAGGACTCGCTTTCGCTACGGCTCCGCTCATCGCTTAACCTTGCCGCAGACGAGTAACTCGCCGGCTCGTTATGCAAAAAGCACGCGGTCACAGGACGAAGCCTGCTCCCACCGCTTGTAGGCACGCGGTTTCAGGTACTATTTCACTCCCCTTCCGGGGTACTTTTCACCTTTCCCTCACGGTACTTGTCCGCTATCGGTCACCAAGGAGTACTTAGCCTTGGAGGGTGGTCCCCCCAGGTTCAGTCCGCGTTTCACGGGCGCGGACTTACTCAGGAACGTCTGACGGAAGACCATGCGGTTTCGTCTACGGGACGATTGCCCTCTATGGTGCGCGGTTCCACACGCTTCGACTACCACATCGATTTTGTAACTTCCGCCGGGCCGGACACGGCCCGGAACAAACGCCCTACAACCCCTGACAAGCAACGCGTGTCCGCTTACACTTGCCAGGTTTGGGCTGATCCCTTTTCGCTCGCCACTACTCAGGGAGTCTCTGTTGATTTCCTTTCCTCGGGGTACTGAGATGTTTCACTTCCCCCGCTTGTCTTCGCCCGGCCTATGTGTTCAGCCGGGGATAACGCCGCATTACCAGCGCTGGGTTTCCCCATTCGGGAATCCACGGGTCAAAGGCTATTCAGCGCCTAACCGTGGCTTATCGCAGCCGTTCACGCCCTTCATCGACTCTTGGTGCCAAGGCATCCACCATGCGCCCTTACTATCTTGACGGTGATCTGGCCCACGCGATCTTACGCCACTCGTTTGCAATCAACACAGACGATCTTGCAGGGCCCGGTGATACCCGTTATTCAGCCGCCGCTTATCGATGGCGGCTGATGTGGCTTCTGTGCAGTTTTCAAGGACCGTGGAGAGGCCGTATCACGCCGGCCGGTCGTCGCGTCATTTGGTTGCGCTCTTCTGTGGCGCATCCCACGACTCCCGGCGGACGCCGGTCTCTCAAAACTCAACAGCATGCTGGGATCGTTTGTCGACCGTCTCGATTGTGTCCCCAAGTAGTAAGGGCCACGCGCGCTTTACGGCCATCCAGCCAGGTTCGGTCGACATGCTAGGCCCGACCGCTCGATCACCGACCGGGTCATTCCGAGCTCGACGCGCGAGGCCCCGTTCGATTGCCCGGCCGCTGGACCGGGGCACTGTTATGTGCTCCCTAGAAAGGAGGTGATCCAGCCGCAGCTTCCGCTACGGCTACCTTGTTACGACTTCACCCCAGTCACGAGCCCCACCTTCGACGGCTCCCTCCCTTGCGGGTTAGGCCACCGGCTTCGGGTGTTGCTCACTCCCGTGGTGTGACGGGCGGTGTGTACAAGGCCCGGGAACGTATTCACCGCGGCAATGCTGATCCGCGATTACTAGCAACTCCGCCTTCATGCAGGCGAATTTCAGCCTGCAATCCGAACCGAGACGCACTTTAAGGGATTCGCTCCACCTCGCGGTATCGCAGCCCTCTGTATGCGCCAATGTAGCACGTGTGTAGCCCTGGACATAAGGGGCATGAGGACTTGACGTCATCCCCACCTTCCTCCGGTTTGTCACCGGCAGTCTCGCATGAGTCCCCAACTGAATGCTGGCAACATGCGACGGGGGTTGCGCTCGTTGCGGGACTTAACCCAACATCTCACGACACGAGCTGACGACAGCCATGCACCACCTGTGAAAGTGCCCCGAAGGGAAGGCATGTTTCCATGCCGGTCACTCACATGTCAAGCCCAGGTAAGGTTCTTCGCGTTGCGTCGAATTAAACCACATGCTCCGCTGCTTGTGCGGGCCCCCGTCAATTCCTTTGAGTTTTAGCCTTGCGGCCGTACTCCCCAGGCGGGCAACTTAATGCGTTAGCTTCGACACGGGGGGAGTCGACACCCCCCACATCTAGTTGCCATCGTTTACAGCGTGGACTACCAGGGTATCTAATCCTGTTTGCTCCCCACGCTTTCGCGTCTCAGCGTCAGTCACGTCCCAGCGAGCTGCCTTCGCCATTGGTGTTCCTCCTGATATCTGCGCATTTCACCGCTACACCAGGAATTCCACTCGCCCCTTCCGGACTCTAGCCCGACAGTATCCACCGGCATTCCAGGGTTGAGCCCTGGACTTTCACAGCGGACTAATCGGGCCGCCTACACGCTCTTTACGCCCAATGATTCCGGACAACGCTTGCACCCTACGTATTACCGCGGCTGCTGGCACGTAGTTAGCCGGTGCTTCTTGTGAAGGTACCGTCACTCCGTCCGGCTATTCACCGGAGAAGCTTCGTCCCAACTGAAAGGGGTTTACAACCCGAAAGCCGTCTTCCCCCACGCGGCGTTGCTGCGTCACGCTTTCGCGCATTGCGCAAGATTCCCCACTGCTGCCTCCCGTAGGAGTCTGGGCCGTGTCTCAGTCCCAGTGTGGCTGATCGTCCTCTCAGACCAGCTACCCATCGAAGCCTTGGTGAGCCGTTACCTCACCAACAAGCTAATGGGCCGCGGGCCCATCTCGATGCGGAGGCCGAAGCTTCCTTTCCCCTTGCGGGCACATCCGGTATTAGCCCGAGTTTCCTCGGGTTGTCCCGGTCATCGAGGCAGGTAACCCACGTGTTACTCACCCGTTCGCGGCTCTGCCCCAGGGCAAGCCCTGGTTCGTCGCTCCACTTGCATGTGTTAAGCACGCCGCCAGCGTTCGTCCTGAGCCAGGATCAAACTCTCCGTGAAGAACTTCACGTCGAGCTGTCATTGGGTTTCCTGCACGAGCCGTCGCTCAACGCACGAGACGGCGGCCGGACCTATACACCGTGGTCCCGCACCATGACGGGGTACTTCTCTACTTGACTCTTTGACCGCC
>CAVTPC010000004.1:0-44723 GCA_963736555.1 uncultured Solirubrobacterales bacterium | reverse complement strand
GTGCTCGACGTACTCGCTCGAGGGTGAAGGGGCGCGGCCCCGGGATCTCACTTACGCTTGTAGGTCGAGGTGAAGTTGCCGACCGCCACGGTCGATCCTTCCGCCTCCTGAAACAGCCCCGCCGGACCGTACTGCTGGGCGACGGCAAGCGGTTGAGCGACAGCACTGAGCTGGAAGACATACGTCCCGGAGCTCCCCTTTGGGGGGCAGATCGAGTAGGGCTTGCCGGCCACGACGGCGCCTTGCGGGAGCTTGCCGGCGGCGAGCGCGTGCACGCTCGGTGACAGCCCGGCGACGGCCCATTCGACCGACACCTGCACGCCGCCGCCGCTGGAAGGCGTGGGGCTGGTGACTTTAAGCATGAACAGCGCCAGCTCTGCAGCGCTCGACGGCACCGGCCCCCAGGCGAACGAGGGCGTGGTGTCACTTCCGTCGCAGGTGTAGCGCACGGGGACCGTCGGCGTCGCTTGCAGCCTGCCACCGGCGACAATCGATGGGCTCGTAAGCGCAATCCGCTGTCGTTTGGCCGCCGCGGGCCGTGCCGCCACGCCGGTGCCACACCCGACGCAGACCGCGCAGAGAGCAAGGCTGGAGCAGACGATCGCGCCTCCGCGCAGCAGCTGCGCATGACAAGTAACTCTCGTGAGACGTGAGCAAACCCCTCCGTCATATGTGCCGATCCTCGAACGCATGCCTGTTCCGCGGCGCTGCGGAAGCGTCCACACTATCTCGGACTATGAAATTAGACCACTAATTCATGCAATTGTTTCTGACCGCCGACGGGCCCTTCCACCAGGCTCGAGCGGCGTCGAAACGTCCCTACTTGGCGTTGGCGAAGTAGTCGGCGTTGATCTGCGAGTACTTCTGCCACTCGTCGGGGAGCTGGTCCTCGGCGAAGCAGGCGTCCACGGGACAGGCCTCGACGCAGGCGTCGCAGTCGATGCACTCCTCCGGGTCGATGTAGAGCATCTCGGCCGCGTCGTATCCGGGCTCGTCGGGCGTCGGATGGATGCAGTCGACGGGACACACCTCGACGCAGGAGTTGTCCTTGGTGCCGATGCACGGCTCGGCGATCACGTAGGCCATTCGCTAAGTCTTTCCTGTTGGTTACGGGTCTTGCGGGGGCACATTCTAGAGATGGCGCCCCGGCCGGGGCTCATCGTAGCCGAGCCACATCGTAGATGATTGCGGACTCAACCATCATTGCCGGCAGGGGATGAGATCCCCCCGTCGGGGCGCCGCGACGACTCCGCTAGGTTTGGGCGATGCTGCTGCTCACGGGCGCAACCGGCCAGGTGGGTTCGGCGCTGTTGCGCCGACTCGTGGAGGACGGCGCGGAAGTACGCTGCCTGGTGCGCGATCCGCGCCGGCTGGGGACGATGCGCGTACGCGTTCAGATCGCGCTCGGCGATCTCACCGACCCGCCCTCGTTTCGCAACGCGCTGAGGGGCGTGGACACGGTCGTGCACCTCGCGGGCAGCATCCGCGATCAGCCGGGGGGATCGATCGAGGAGCTCAACGGGATCGCGACCTGGCGGATCGTGCGCGCCGCCCAGCATGCGGGCGTGGGACGGTTCGTGTTCTTCTCCGCGCTCGATGCCTCCGCGCAGCACCGTACGCGCTATCACCGCGCCAAGGCGGCCGCCGAGCAGGCGGTGTGCGAGACCGATCTCGACTGGACCGTGCTCGCACCATCGCTCGTCTATGCCCCCGGCACCTCCTGGATGGCACTGCTCGAACGCCTGGCGCTCGCGCCGGTGATGCCGATGTCGGGCATGGGACACGCGCGTTTTGAGCCGATCTGGGCCGAGGACGTCGCCGCCTGCGCGATCGGGGCCCTGCGGGCGCCTGCGGGCACCCGCAGGCGGTATGAGCTCGCGGGTCCCGACATCCTCACCCACACCGAGATCGTCAGGCTGGTGCTCGACTCGTTGCAGCGTCCGCGCCCGCTCGTGAAGGTGCCGACCCCGATCGTCTCGCGCACGCTGCGCCTGCTGGGGGCGGCTCTCGGCGCGCGTGCGCCCGTGACGTGGGAGGAGGCCGAGCTGATGGAGTGCCCGATGGTGGCGCGCGCGGGCGTACAGGACAGCGAGCGTCTCGGGGTCGTCCCCAAGCCGATGCGGGCGGTGCTGGGAGTCGGCTGATGCATGCGCGGGGTCGGTGTCCTGCGCAGGCGATTTGCCCATTTCGGGCCGGACTACCGCGCACACCGTCGTTCGCGTTGACCCTGAACTAAATATAAACAATATCGTGAACAGGGCACTAGCCAAGGGAGCCACGTGCGGTTATAGTGGCGCCGAAGCGGCATCGGGCGCCATGGGAGGCACTCGGTAAGGATGCGCGACGGCCGGCTGCGGTCGGGGAATGGCAGGGAGGGGAACGCGATGAGTGGAAATATCCGTTATTTGCGGATTACCGAAACAAATCGTCGCTGGTGGGCGCTGGGGGCGATGTGCAGTGCGCTTTGCATGACGATGCTCGACAGCACGGCTGTGAATGTCGCGCTGCCATCGATACAAAAAAGCCTGCACGCGAGCACGCCTACCCTGCAGTGGGTAGTCAACGCCTACACCCTGGCGCTCGCCGTACTGCTGGTGACGGCTGGGCGCCTCGGCGACCTGTTCGGCCGCCGTCGCCTGTTCGTCATCGGCGTGGTCATCTTCGCGGTCGCCAGCGCGGCGGTCGGCGCCTCACCCAACACGACCTGGATGGTGGCGTTGCGCGGCATACAGGGTATCGGCGCGGCCCTGCTGCTGCCGTCCACGTTGTCGATTGTAACCGGGCTGTTCCCACCCGAGGAACGCGGCAAGGCGCTGGGAATCTGGACGGGTGCATCCGGGCTGGCGTTGGCCGCCGGTCCGCTGATCGGAGGAATTCTGGCGCAGAGTGTCGGCTGGCGCGCGATCTTCTATGTCAACCTGCCGGTTGCCGCCGGCGCCCTCCTCGTCGCCCTGCTGTCCGTGCGCGAGTCCCGCGACGAGACGACCGAGCGCACGATCGACACACCCGGCGTGATCACACTGACCGTTGGTCTGACCGCGCTGATGATCGCGTTGATACAAAGCATTCCCTGGCATTTCGGCTCGGCCCGCGTGATCGGGCTGCTCGTGCTGTCCGTCGTCGCATTGACGGCATTCGTCGTGATCGAGCGCCATCGCAGGGTGCCGATGGTGGACTTCAGCTTCTTCCGCTCACGCACTTTCCTGGGCGCATCGATCGCCCTGTTCGCCGTAACCTTCGCACTGTTCGGACTGCTGTTCTATTTGAGCCTGTATATGCAGAACGTGCGCAACTATTCACCCCTTGAAACCGGCGTCCGCTTTCTTCCGGCGATGGTGATGGTGATATTCGTCAGCCCCCTGTCGGGAAGGCTCACGGATCGCATCGGCCCACGCCCGCCGATCGTCGTCGGCCTGCTCACCGTCGCCGCCGCGTTGGTGTGGGGCTCCTATCTAACACTCCACAGCGGCTATCCAAAACTCCTCGTGGGCTTTCTCTTGATAGGGATCGGCGCCGGCCTTGCCATGCCGGCGACCAGCGTGGCCGCGATGAACGCCATCGACCAGACCAAGGCGAGCCTCGGCGCCGGCATCCTCTCGATGTCCCGTATGGTCGGTGGAGTTTTCGGTATCGCCGTGCTGGGCGTGCTGACGATCGACCTGACGAGCAGGAAGCTCGACCAACTGATGCCGTGGCTGCCGCCGGGCGCCAGTACCCAGATGGCCAGCAACCCTCCCAGCAAACTCGCCATCGAAATCGCCCCGCCGGAAATCATCTACAAGGGCCACGAGGCGGCCGTCTACGGACTGCAGATCGCGATGCGCGCGGGAGCGATCCTGCCCTTGGTGGGTGCGGCTTGCGCATGGGTGTTGATCAAGCGGCATCAGACCTCCGCGGAGGAGGTCATCACGGTGCGCCCGGTGGCCGAACAGGCCCTCGACGGCCAGTCCTGAGCCGCCCGTGCCGGCGGGATTACCGGTTTCGGAATCCAATCCGTATAGATTGGAAATTCAGCGACACACCGTCAGGCGCCTGCGGCACGCGATCGTCTAAAAAATCAAGCGCCCGATTTTCGTTATGTGGCGACCTTGACAAGACCTACTGCTCCGTGTAGGGTGGATAAACGGATAGGGGTTGAATCGACAAGCTGGACAAGGACAGCTTGGTCGGGGTAAGGAACAGCCGGCTGCGGCCTGCGCGATAGGCGCAGACGGCCGCGGTCGCTGACTGGGAATAGGAGAGGAACGCATGGGTGTTAGCTTTGTCGGAATGGGTGCCGATTCCACTCGAGTTCGAGGAGCACAGCGCAGACGCGTTCTCTCGTTTCTTGCGACGGCGTCCGTCGGTACGATCGCGGGCTTCGGCATGACGGCTCCTGCCGTGACCGCAGCGCCTGGAGCGAGTGGCGCTGGACATCATGCCGTCGCCGCGAGGGTGCTGTCCATCACCGAGAAGGCCCAAATGCACTTGGCCAGCGCTCCCGGCGTGACGATCAAGGAGAAGGGTACGGAGAAGGGGACTTTCAATGAATACGTGGTCGCTACCTTCACCAGCTATTCGGTCAGCAGAGGCTATATGACCCTGACTGCCTACGGGTCGGGAGGTGAAGTCACCATTCAGGGCGAATCCACCACTCGAGTTTCGGGCGCAACCGCTTATGCCGAAGGAACGGTGCGAATCACCCGTGGTACGGGCAAGTACGCTCATGCCTCCAGCAATTCGCTGCACTTCCATGCTGTTATCAACAGGAGAAACTTCTCTATCCTCGGAGAACTCCAAGGCCGGATGTCCATTTAGGCCGGACATCGGTCCCCGGATCGCCACAGCGAACGTACCTATGCCCAACGTCACAGACGGCGGCGGCTCGCGCAGATGGATCGCGGTGGCCGCCGCCATTACCCTTGCGACCCTTGCGTGCCTGCCCGCTGCCGCACGAGCATCGGAGATAGTAAAAGGCTCGCTCGGGTTCGTGCCCTACACCCTCGGCTCAGGGACAACCATCGAGACGAGCCTGGAATTCTCGACGTCCGATGGGGAACTGCCCTCTTCGTTGATCAAAGTCGGGCTGCAATTTCCTGAAACCCTGAGCTTCACGTCAAGCACTCTCGGCTTGGCGACCTGCAATCCCGAAGAGCTCATTGCGTGGGGAGCAAAGGGATGTCCCGCCAACTCCCAGGTGGGAACGGGCTCTTCACTGGTCGAGGTCCCGTTTGGTCCGGAAATCGTCGGCGAGGAAGCCGAAGTGAACACCTACGTGGGCCCGCCGGTGCCCAAGGGATTGACGCTGATCATCTTCGGAGAAGGCCATTCGCCGATTTCCGCTTACGTGCTGATGCAGGGCTCGCTGGGCACCGGCAACGGCTTGTCCAACCAGGTACTCCTCCAGAGCGACATTCCGTTGATCCCGACGCTGCCCGGGAACCGAGATGCGGCCATCGTTTCGGTGCACCTGGATTTGGGTCCTCGCTACCTGACTTATCACGAACGCGTCCACGGCCACACTGTGAACTTCCGCCCGCGAGGCCTGCTGCTCCCACCGGTCTGCCCGGCGGGCGGCTTTCCGTTCTTGTGGACGATGACCTTTCAGGACGGCACGGTCTCCAAGTTGAACATCGACGTTCCCTGTCCGGGGACGGGGAGGAAGCATCGGGCCAACGTGTCCGCCCGTTCAACCCGAACCTTGCATACCTGAGCCGGCCGTATAGCGCCGCTCGAGGCCTTACGCGAAACTAGCCGACCGCCCCCGCTACCGGTGGGCGCCGCGCCGCCCACGGGACGGCCTCTTCCAACTGCGAAGCGAGTGCCAGCAGCGCGCCCTCACCGGCCGGACGGCCGACGAGCTGCACGGCCAGCGGCAATCCATCCTCGCCCTCATACAGCGGCAACGAGATGCCGGGCTGGCCGGCGGCGTTGAACACCGGTGTGAACGGCGTGAAGATGCCGGAACGGGTGAACGTCGACATCGGGTCGGGCACGCCGGTGTCGAGGGTGCCGAGCGGCAACGGGCGCTCCGCGAGCGCCGGAGTGAGCAGCATGTCGTAGGGCTCCAGGAACTCGGTCAGCCGGCGTGCGAACGCCTGCAGCTGGACAGCGGCGCCGAGTCCCTGGACCGAGTTCAAGCCCTGCGTCATCGAGTAGATCGCCCAGCTCATCGGCTCCACATCGGCCGCGGTGGGCTCGTGTCCGGCGATCATTCCCGACGCGGCTATCGCGAGGGAGATGTAGATGCAGAAGACCGCGCCGAACAGCTCCGCGAGACCCTCCACCTGCCACGGAGGCTCCACCTGCACCACCTCGTGCCCGAGCGAGCGCAGCAGCTCGATGGCCTCGTCGACCGCGCGCACGCAGATCGGATCGACGATCGCATCGGCGATCGGCGGCAGCGTCGTCGCGGCGATCCGCAGCGAGCCCGGGCGTGAGGCGCGGCCGTCGCCGAGCGCGGTGGTGGGCGCCCGCCCGGCGGCCGCCGCGAAGGGCTCTGACGGAGGTGGCGCCCAGGTCGCATCGCCGGGCTCATAGCCCGAGAGCACGTCGAGGATCGCGGCCGTGTCGGAGACCGTCCGCGTCAGCACCCCGTCGATCTCGATCGGCGAGTCTCCGAGCACCGGGGCGAGCGAGATGCGACCACGCGCCGGCTTCAGCCCCACCAGACCACAGCACGCGGCGGGAATGCGGATGGAGCCGCCGCCGTCATTGCCGTGCGCCACCGGGACCATCCCGGCCGCAACGGCCGCTGCCGCACCGCCGGAGGAGCCGCCCGGAGTTCGCCCGAGGTCCCACGGGTTGCGTGTGGGGCCGAAGATACGAGCCTCGCTGACAGGCAGGATCCCGTACTCGGGCAGGGTGGTCGAGCCGACGATCACGAACCCCGCATCGCGCAGACGACGTGTGACGTTGTGATCGTGGTCGGCGACGTATTCGGACATCAGCGCGCAGCCGTTGGTGAGTCGCAGGCCACTCACCGCGCGGTTGTTCTTGATCGCGATCGGCACCCCCGCGAACGGACGCTCATCGTCGGGGCCGATCGCCTCGGCCGTAGCGAGCGCTCGCTCACCGTCGATCTGCACGAACGCGTTCAGCTCTGGGTTCAGCTCCTCGATCCGCTCGAGCGAGATCTGCACCAGCTCGCGCGCGGAGATCTCTCCCGCGCGCACCATTGCGGCGAGATCGATCGCCGAACGGAACATCAGATCGCTGTCTGGCATGGCGGCTCCTCCTCCTCGCGTGAGACACGGCATCATATGGGCCTGCCCAGAAGGCAGCCACCCGTCAAGCATCAAGCTCAGAAAGCGAGTGCCATGAGCGCGGTTCAGCAAGTACCCGAGGTCCAGTCGGGCCTGGAAGGCGTCATCGCCTTCGCCACCCAGATCGCCGAGCCGGACAAAGCAGGAGGGGCGCTGCGCTACCGCGGCGTCGACATCGAGGACCTGGTCGGTACGGTCCCCTACGAGCAGGTCTGGGGCCTGCTGGTCGACGGTCGCCTGAAACCCGGTCTGCCGCCGGCCGAACCGCACGC
Organism: uncultured Solirubrobacterales bacterium; assembly: GCA_963736555.1. Taxonomy (GTDB): domain Bacteria; phylum Actinomycetota; class Thermoleophilia; order Solirubrobacterales; family Solirubrobacteraceae; genus Palsa-744. Next base: position 37,207 of record CAVTPC010000004.1, on the reverse strand, counting down.
CCTGACCGTACGGTCGGGCGATCATCGTGTCGATGTGCAGTCGGCGCTGGCGATGCTCGCCCCGGAGTGGGGTTTTGGGCAGTTGATCGACATCACCGACGAGGAGGCCCGCGACAACCTCGCGCGCGCTTCGGTGATGGCGCTGTCGTTCGTCGCGCAGTCCGCGCGCGAATCCGGTCAGCCCCCGGTGCCCCAGGGGGAGATTGACCGGGGCAAGACGATCCCCGAGCGGTTTCTGATTCGCTGGCGCGGAGAAGCGAACCCCGACCACGTCAAGGCGATCGACGCCTACTGGGTGTCGGCGGCCGAGCACGGCATGAACGCCTCGACGTTCACCGCGCGGGTCGTGGCCTCGACGGGCGCCGATTGCGCAGCGGCACTGTCGGCCGCCGTCGGAGCGCTGTCGGGCCCGTTGCACGGAGGCGCGCCTTCGCGCGTGCTGAAGATGCTCGACGAGGTCGAACAGACCGGCGATGCCGAGCGCTGGGTGAGCGACGCGCTCGATCGCGGGGAGCGGTTGATGGGCTTCGGCCACAGGGTCTATCGAGCCGAAGATCCCCGCGCGCGCGTGTTGCGGCGCACCTGCCGCGAACTGGGCTCGCCCCGTTTTGAGGCCGCGGAGGCACTGGAGAAAGCGGCGCTGGCGGAGCTGCACGCGCGCCGACCGGACCGCGTGCTCGCCACGAACGTCGAGTTCTGGTCGGCCGTGGTGCTCGACCTGGCCGAAGTCCCACCGGAGCTGTTCACGCCGATGTTCACCTGCGCGCGGGTGGCCGGCTGGTCGGCGCACGTCCTCGAGCAAAAGCGCGAGGCGAAGCTGATCCGCCCGACGGCCGTCTACGTGGGCGAGCCGCCGCGTTCGGTGGAGGCGGTGGCATAGCGCGTCCGGGCCACGCTCCGGCGACCCGCCGTGCCTCGCGCGCGCACGTCAAGCGAGACGAGACGAGGAACGGGATCAGACGAAGAGGGCTCGGCCTCCGTGCCGAACCCTCTGTGAGCCGTATCGGTCAAGATTGCGCTCGCCCGCGTGAAACGGCGCGGTTCTGGCCGAATGGCCTGTCCCCCGACCTACGCATAGGCGATCCCTGCCTCCCGCGCAGCTCTTTGCGGCGAGCGCCGCCGCGCGCCTGATGCACTGCGCACCGCCGACTCATCGCTGAACAGCCATGGGTTGTGCTGGCAGATGACCTCACCGCTAAAGCGCTTGTGGGAGCCGTAGACGACCCAGGTGGTATCCACGGCGCCGTAGACCTCCTGTACCCGCAGGGCGTGGGTGTGTTCGCGGCCGTAGTGCAGATGCGTGAGGCCCGCGTCGTAGGTGCCGGCGAGCAGGTGCCGTCCGACGACCGGCTTTGAGGGCTCGTCGATGATCGTCTCCCAGCGCTCGAGGTCGGTGTAGCCGCGGGTCGCCGCGACAATCCCGAGACTTTGCGGGTCGCGAACGTCGCTGCGCACGATCAGTGCAAGCTCCTTGGTGGGATACAGGAACGTGTCGATCACGAACACCTCGGTGTGGTATCGCTCGGTGACCAGGTGGACCTGCGTGTGGGCGCTGCACTGCACGAGGAACGTGTCGGGACGATCCTTGACCCGCTCGATCGCGCCGAGCAGGTCTTCGACGAGGACGATCTCGTAGGAGTCGATGCCCTGAAACTCGAGGTAGTGAAGCAGCGCGTTCTCGTGACAGGTGCCGGAGGGTCCGAGCGTGATGAACGTCGGGCGACTCATGGCGCCCCGGCCGGATCCTCGGTGGCGATCAGCTCGTCCTCCATGCGACACGTCGCCGCGATCAGTAGCTCGAACAGGCTCGCGGTGAAATCGCTCGGAAGCTGCACCTCGTGCCCGCGCGCGAGGTAGCGGGCGCGCACTTGGGCGACGCGCTCGGGCTGCATCATCGGGATGTCGTGCTCGCGCTTGTAGAGGGCGATCTCGCGACAGACCTGAAACCGCTCGCCGAGCCGCTCGGCGATCTCGCCGTCCAGACGATCCAGACGGCGGCGAAACGGCTCCAATCCGCCGACCGCGGAGGTCTCGGCCCCCGGCGAGCTCACGTCCGGTCTCCGCTCAGCAGACCGGTGGCAAACGCGTGGCTGCAGCCGGCGAGCGAGTCCAGCGCATATCCGCCCTCCTGGACGACGCAGACGGGCAGTTCGGTACGCGCGAGCAGGCGGCCGATCCGCTCGAAGACGGGCGCGCGAAAGGACCAGGTGCCGTGGGGGTCGCCTGCCACGAGGTCATAGCCGAGCGACAGCACGATCGCATCGGCGCTGCGGGTGAGCGTGTGCGTGGAGCGGGCGAGCTCGGCGAGGTAGGTCTCGCTCGCCGGGGGCGTGCGGAAGGCGACGAGATGCTCACGGTCGGTGCGCGGGCGCACCCGCTCCCAGGGGAGGTTCGCGCCGGTGGAGCCGTGTAGCGAATACAGGGTGGTGGCTGTCATGCGCTCCAACAGCGCCGCCGTGCCGTTGGGGTAGTGCAGGTCGAGGTCGAGAATTGCGACTCGATCGAAACCACCGTCGTGCAGCTCTTGGGCGGCGGCGGCGGCGTTGTTGAGGTAGCAGTAGCCGCCGAGCCAGCCGGGTCCGGCGTGGTGTCCGGGCGGGCGGCACAGCGCGTAGCTGTAGCGCGCCCCCGCGACGATCGCCCGCGCCGCGCAGATCGCAGTGCCGACGCCCTCGCGCGCGGTGGCGATCGCCTGCGCGCAGACCGGAGTGTCGGAAGCGAGGCCGGGTTCGGCCAGCTCGTCCATCAGCACCGGTGCGCCGTCGCCAACCCGCTCGAGCGCTCGCAGGTAGCTGGGCTCATGCAACCGGCGCAGCGCCAGGTTGACCTCCTCGGCGCTCGCGTCGGCACTGCGAGCGCGTACGCACTCATGGCGCATGAGTCCAGCTTGCACCTGCGACAGCCGCCGCCCGTCGTCGTGACCGGGAGTCCTGCGGCCGTGCTCGTCGAGTATCCACGGCACCGCGCCGCTGAGATCGTACCGCTGCTCGATCATCAGCAGCACGGGATCGTCCTCGGCGCTCACGGGAAGATCCGCCGCATGCGCGCGCCGAGGTGTTCGAACCCGTTGTGCACATAGAAGCCTTCGGTCTGGCGAATGTCCACGAAGGTGTCTCGTGGCAGCCCGACCTCGGCGCGCGCCATCCCCTGTTCACGAGCCAGGTCGAACAGCGCGCGCAGCAGTTCGCGACCGACTGCGCGCCCGCGCCAGGCGGGGCGAACCCACAGATCCTGAATCAGCGCGTAGCGTCCGGGCACGTGCAGCGCGAGCTGGTAGCTCGCGGTGAGCACGCCGACGACCTCCCCCTCTGCGGCCTCGCTCACGGCGAGCAGCAGCGCCCCCGAGCGGGGATCCTCGAGCAGCTCGCGGGCGCACTCCAGCATCTGCGAGCCCTCCGGAGGCCGGCTGCCGAGCTCGGTCAGCAGCTCACCTACCGCGGCGACGATCGCCGGCAGGTCCTCGTGCCCTGCGGCACGCACACGTGTGCCGGTCGCAGAAGTACTCATCGCCGTCAGGCCGCTCGCGCCGCGGGGGCGGACTGGGGCTCCAGTTCGACGGTCCATGCGTGGGGCGAGTCGCTGCCGGTCACAGCCTGAGCGATCGCGGCCATCGGCGCCCGCGCCTTGAGCAGGATCTCCTCGAACTCCTCCTGCGGGTCGGACTGCATCACGATCGCGCCCCCGGCGCCGATCGTGGTGGCCTCCGGGCGCATGACGATCGTGCGGATCACGATGCTGAGGTCGACGCTGCCGTCGAGACCGAAGTATCCGATCGCGCCCGAGTAGACGCCGCGCGCCTCGCGCTCGATGTCGTCGATGATCTCCATCGTGCGCAGCTTGGGCGCTCCGGTCATCGAGCCCCCGGGGAAGCATGCGCGCACGCACTCCACTGACGTGCGACCCTCCTCCAGCACACCGGTCACGGTCGAGATCAGCTGGTGCACGGTCGCGTAGTCCTCGACGACCATCAGCTCGGGTACCCGCACGCTGTCGATCTCGCAGACGCGTCCGAGATCGTTGCGCAGCAGATCGACGATCATCAGGTGCTCGGCGTAGGTCTTCTCGTCGTGCGTGAGACCGGCGCGAAGCTCGGCGTCGAGCAGCGGATCGTCCGAGCACGGCGCAGTGCCCTTGATCGGCCGCGCCTGCACCCGACGGTCGCGATCGACCGACAGGAAGCGCTCGGGGGAGGAGCTGAGGACGGCGAGGTCGCCGAGCTTGAGGTAGGCCGCGAACGGCGCCGGGTTGATGTGGCGCAGAACGCGATAGAGCTCGAAGGGGTCGGGGCTGGCGGTGGTCGAGATCTGGTCGGTGAGGCACACCTCGTATGACTCGCCGGCGGCGAGCGCGGCCTGGCAGCGTGCGATGTCGGCGAGGTACTGCTCGCGTCCGCGTCCGCAGCGAAACGTCACCGCCGCGGTTGGCGCCCCACTCGCGGCGGGCGTCTCAGACCCCACCGACACCGCCTGCCCTGCCCGCCCTGCGGGCCCCGCCCATCCCGCAGGCTCGGCCGGCGCCGGCGCCTGGGAAGTGGCGGCGAGAACGTCGCGCACGATCGCCTCGGCCCCGTCCAGCCAGCGCTCGGCATCGCCGCTCTCATCGCCCTCGCGACGCAGAGCGAGCAGTTGGGTGTGCTGAGCGCCGTGATCGACCGCGACCACACGGTTGGCTAGCATCAGCGTGGCGTCGGGCACGTCGGAGCGGTGCACCACCGGCGCGCCGCAGTCGCCCTTGCACTCATAGCCGAGATAGCCGACGAAACCCCCGACGAGGCCCTGGGTCGGCTCGGCGGGCGGCTGCAGCGCGCGTTCGAAGATCTCACGATGGAGCACGTCGAAGATCGACCCGCGCTCGATCTTGCTCTCCTGCCCGCGGTGCGTGCGCACCATCCCCTCGGAGGCGTCGTACTCCAGCACGCAGCGGTCCTCGCCGGCGCTCGTGCCCAGATAGGAGCGCTGGGCCAGCCGCGTGGGAGCGTCGGCGCTGTCGAGCCAGAAGGCGTGCTCGGCCGAACCGAACAGCCGCTCGAACAGCGGCTCTGTCGCGGGCTCGCCGGCGATCGTGCGCGTCAGCAGCTCGACACCCGAGCTGCGACGGCGTTTCGCTGCGGCGCGCGCGACGGGGAGCGGCGGCCGACCGGCGCTGCGTGCGCCTGCGTGACGCGGCTTGCGATGGCGGCGCGCGAGCGCATAGAAGTTCTCGACGACCGTGCGCCCGTGCTCGCTGGCGACCGACTCGGGATGGAACTGCACCCCCCAGAGGGGACGGCTGCGGTGCTCGATTCCCATTACCACGCCGTCCTCGGTCCAGGCGGTGACGCGTCCCTCCGAGCCGAGCGGGCCGGTGACCGCGAGCGAGTGGTAGCGCACCACCGAGAAGTCCTGCGGGATGCCCGTGAACAGCCCGCTGTCGAGATGCTGGACCTGACTGAGACGTCCGTGCATGACCATCGGGGCGCTGGAGACGACTCCGTCGAGCACGTGGCCGAGCCCCTGGTGGCCGAGGCAGATGCCGAGCACGGGGATCTCGCTGGAGCGCAGGATGTCCGAGCAGACCCCGAAGTCATGCCAGCGCTCGGGCCGGCCCGGCCCCGGAGAGAGCACGATCGCATCGAAATCCCAGCGCGAGAGCGCGCGCCAGGAGACCATGTCGTTGTGGACGACGATCGGCTCCTCGCCGGAGACGGCGGCGAGCAGGTGGAAGACGTTGTAGGTGTAGGAGTCGTAGTTGTCGACGAGCAGGGTGCTCACGTTGTCCCCCTCCGAACGCCGTCCGCCGTCATCTGACCGGCTCCAGACCGAGGCCGCGAGCGGAGCGATCGAGCAGGGTGTGCACGACGCGCTCGACGTGCTCGTCGCGCTCGCGTTCCAGGTACCAGCGCGAGAGGTGCTTGAGGTAGTGGGCGAGGGGGCGGACGTCGAAGCGCTCGACTGCCAGGCGCAGGTAGCGCCGATACAACTCCGATTGCACGATCGCGAAGCGATAGTCGGGGTCTTCGACGGGTCGCCGGCCACCCGTCGGGACCGTGCGGCCGTGACGCGCTCGTGCGCGCACGAGATCCCAGCCCAGGGACTCCTCCTCGCACAGGAGCTTGTCGGTGTCGAAGTCGATGCGCGGCGCCACGGGGTAGGGCAGGAAGTAGCCGAGCACCACCTCGGCGGCGATCCGTTCGGGGAAGGGGTGGGCCCGGCGCACGTGCAGACGCTCGGGGTCGGCGTCGATCTGCACGTCCAGCCAATCGGTGAGCTCGTCGATCAAGAGCGCGCCTTCGCTCGAGGCCATCGCGCGCTTCTGGCGGGCGACCATGCCGTTGAAGATGTCGCGCGTGGGATGCATCTCGGTGCTCGCGCCGCCGGCCGGCTCGCCTTCGTGCACTCCCCCCTCGCCGTTCACGCCCCCGTCGGGGCCGACTTTGCTCCTGCCGGCGTCCGCCTCGCCCGTATAGTCTCCTGCGCCGAGCAGCTCGTCCATCAGCTTGCGCCGGCAGGTGACGTGGGAGACCCACTCTGTGCCGCAGACCTGCATCGAGGTCATGTGCTCGAGTTCGGGCGCGGCCATCCAGTAGGCGAGGGCGCGCATGTGCTGGGTGGGCAGACCGTCGGCGCGCACGAGCGGGAACTCTTCGAAGTCGCTGAGGCCGGTGGCGTAGAAGACGACGCCGTCCTCGCGCCGGCGCAGCCTGCCGGAGCGCAGGCCCGACGCGGTCAGCTCGGCGGCCTCGGAGAGGAAGTCCGACTCGAAGAAGACGCGGTCGAAGGCGATGCCGAGTCGGGCGAGCGTCTTGCGCTGGCCGGAGATGACCCAGGCGCGCGTCTTGTACCAGAGCTCCAGAGCTTCGCGTTCGCCCGCAAGCACGCGTTTGAGCAGGTCGTCGGCTGCGTCCCCGCGCAGGGTCAGCTCGCGCGTGAGCGAGTCCTCGGGGTGCTCGATCGCCTCCGCGGCCTCCGCCCCGGCGGACTGCGTGGTGGCGACGTAGTCGGCGTAGCAGACGCCGACGAAGTGGTCGCTCTTCTCGCCGCCGGCCGGCCACGAGGGTGTGTGCCGGCCGCTGTGCAGCACGCCGGCCATCGCCTCGCCCATGGAGCGCCCGGCGTCGGAGATCAGGCTGCGACGCTCCACCTGCGCGCCGGCCTGGGCGAGCGCTGCGGCAAGAGCGTTGCCGATCGCGAGGTTGCGCAGATGGCCGGCGTGCAGTGCCTTGGTCGCGTTTGCGTCCCAGAACTGCACCGAGATGCGCTGTCCGTGGGCGAGGTCCGAGAGCGTGGCCTCGGCGCTGCCGCCGGCCTCCAGGGCGGCGCCCACCATCTCGATCCAGCCATCGTCCAGGCGCAGTTGCACGCCCTCGCCGTCGTGCGTGACGCCGGCCACCCACGGCTCGGCTTCGATCTGGGCGAGCGCACTCATCGAGTCGGCGTCCTCGCGCCAGTCGCGTACGCGGGGGGTCAGCTTCACGTCGCAGTCCCCGCGGGGACGTCGCGGCGCACGTGCGGCCCAGCGCGAGGGCTCCTGCCCGTCCGAGGGAATGCCCTCGAAGTAGTCGAACAGGTTTGTCACGATGAGCTCATCGGCTGCGGTGGGCGTGTTGGAGTTCCATAGCCATGCACCAGCCGGGGCTCGAACCCGGATCAACGGCGTTTAAGGCCGTCCCTTAACCGATTAAGGCACTGGTGCTCTGTACAGCCGAGTCCCAGGAGCGTCCCCGACCGTTATCCGGATTGAAATATCAATACGAATATTCGAGTCCGCTGCGGGTGTATCGGTTATCATAACCCTGCCTGTTTTTCACGCAAGGGTTTTGCTGTAAAAATCGGTGGACAACACCGGTTGATTCCCGCAAAATGGCTCTGCAAAGCGGGAAAGCGAAAGAGAAACAAGAGCCGCAAAGAAACAAGAAAGAAACAAGACCGGGTAAACACTCGGACGGCGACAGGATACGACAAAAGAGAGAAACATGAATGCCGGTGTAGGGACCGTTATCTCGGCTACAGACAGCAAGGTGAATACCCGCGTGCGCCATCGCGCTCGCCACGCGCTGCCTCCAGGCCCGCGGATGCCCAGCGCGCTGCAGGCGGTCGGCTGGACGTGGCGCTCGCTGTCCTTCATGGAGCGATGCAGGCGGCGCTACGGCGATGTTTTCACCCTGCGCATACGGCATGGGGGCACGTGGGTGCTGGTGTGCGATCCGCAGGACGTCAAGCGCGTGTTCACCGCGGCGCCTGAGCAGCTCGGGGTGGGCGAAGCGAACACGCTGCTGGGGCCGGTGCTCGGGCCGCGCTCGGTGATGCTCTTGGAGGAGCCCCAGCACATGACGCGACGCAAGCTGATGCTGCCCCAGTTCCACGGTCGGCGCATGGAGAGCTACGGCGGGATGATGGCCGAGGTCGCGCGGGAGGCAGTGGCGCAGTGGCCGCAGGACCGGGCGTTCGAGCTGTGGCCGCGGATGCAGGCGATCACCCTGGAGTCGGTGATGCGCGTGGTGTTCGGGCCGCAGCCGACGGACTCCACGCGGCGCCTGCAGGAGCTCTTGCGCGAGCTGACCGACAGGATGAACGCGCCCAGACGGCTGACGCTGCTGGCGCTGCTCGGTCCTCGCTCGATGGTCGGAGATCCAGAGTTCAGGGCGGCGATGGAGCTGGTGGAGGCGGTGGCGCTGGAGGAGGTAAGCAAACGGCGCACCGAGGGCACCGATCCTGGGCGCGAGGACATCGTCTCGATGCTCGCGCACGCCCACTACGAGGACGGCTCGCCGATGACCGCGCAGGATCTGCGCGATGAACTGATCACGCTGTTGCTCGACGGGCCGACCTCGACCTCGCTGGCGTGGGTGTTCGAGCGATTGCTGCGCCATCCGGACAAGCTCAAGCGCCTGCGCGAGGAGGTGCGCCGGGGCGAGGACGACTCCTACCTGGACGCGGTGGTCAAAGAGACGCTGCGCCTGTGCCCACCGGTACCGATCGTCGTGCGCAAGCTGCTGGCGCCGATGGAGCTGGGCTCCTACACGGTGCCGGCGGGGGCGATGGTCGCGCCCTGCATCCACCTGGTTCACCGTCGCGAGGAGATCTACCCGCACCCGCGCCGGTTCATGCCCGAGCGCTGGCTGGGTCGGCCCACGGGAACGTACACGTGGATCCCCTTCGGCGGCGGGGTGCGTCGCTGCCTGGCGGCGAGCTTCGCACTGCTGGAGATGAAGCGCGTAGTCGCGGCGGTGCTCGAAGAGGTCGAGCTGGAGGCGGTGCAGGCGCGCTCGGAGCAGGTCACCAAGAGCGCCATCTCCTACAGCCCCGGGCGCCGCGGGCTCGTGCGAATCAGCGCGCGCTGCCGCGAGGGCGCCCGGCCCGCCACGTCCACCGGCTACGGACAAGAGACGGCCGCAGCCGCATGAGCGAGGTCCTCCCCGATGCCGACCTGCTGATCGTCGGGGCAGGCGCGAAGGCCGCGGCGATCGCAGCGAAAGTGCACGTCATGAACCGGCTCGGCCTGGGTCCGATCTCACTGACGATCGTCGAGGCGACCGAATCGGCGGCGTCGTGGTCGGGACGCAACGGCATGACCTCAGGAGAGGAGCCGCTTGCGATCCCGCCGATCAAGGATGTGGGGTTCCCGTACGAGAGCCATCGGGAGTTCGGTGAGATCGGCGAGGAGATCGACCGCGCGATGATGCCGTTCACCTGGCAGCAGTACATGATCGGCGAGCACCGCTACGTGCGCTGGGTGAACGCGGGCTCGCCGCCGATCCAGCACCGCACCTACGGCAAGTACCTGGCGTGGGTGCTGAGCCGCGCCGGCGAGGGGGTTCGGCTCGTGCGCGGGCGGGTGACGCGGGTCTCGCTGCAGGAGCACGAGCGACTGTGGCGGATCGACGTCGAGGACTGCACCGACGCGCCGCTGTATCGGGGGCGCGCGCTCGCGCTCACCGGCCCAGGCGTGCACCGCCCGTTCGCGCACGACCCCGAGGCGGCTTCGCGGATATTTCACTGCGACTCCAAGCGCATCGAGCTGGCGCGCATCCCGATCGAGCAGAGCGCGGACATCGCGATCGTCGGGGGCGGCGAGAGCGCGCTCAGCTGCGTGGCCTTCCTGCGGGCGTTCCGGCCCGACGCCGAGCTGACGATTTACACGCCCAGCCTGCCGATGAGCCGCGGCGAGAGCTTCCTGGAGAACCGCGTGTTCTCAAATCCCGACGATGTCGGATGGGAAGCGCTCGACGAGCAGACGCGCCGCGACTTCGTACGCCACTGCGATCGGGGTGTGTTCGACCCCGCGACGCTTGCGACGATCGCCTACGACGACCAGTGCCGGTTCGTGACCGGGCGCGTAACACAGGTCTCCTCCGTGGGCACGGAGGAGGGGGTGTGCGTGAACTACGACGCACGCGGCAAGGGCGAGGAGAGCGTGCGTCACGACTACGTGGTCAACTGCACCGGGTTCGACCTGCTCGAGCAACTGCGCTCGCTGTTCCCGCCGGCGGTGCGAGCGGAGATCGAGCACCGAGTCGGAGCGGTTTGGGAGCGCTCAGCAGGAGCTGCGATCCCGATCGGGCGCAACCTCGAGTTGACGGGTATGCGCCCGCGTTTGTACATCCCCGGGCTGGGCGCGCTCAGCCAAGGGCCGGGGTTCGCCAACCTCGGCTCGCTGGGATTGCTCGCGAACCGCGTGCTCGAACCGCTGTTCAGCGAGAAGGACGCACAGATCCAGGCAAGCCGCAACTCGATAACGGAGGTCGTGTAGATGCCGTCAAGCTCCCGCCAGGTGCGCCGCGCAGAAGCCCGCCGCGCCCAGGCCAAGAAAGCGTCCCGCTCCAACCAGGGGGATAGCAGCGGAAGTCCGGACCTGCGGGAGAAAGTCCCGAAGCTCTCGAAAAACGTCTGGCTGGCCGTGGGCGTCGCGGTGGTGGCGGCCGTGGTGGTGATCGCGGTCGTGTCGCTGAGCTCCTCCTCGTCCTCGAGCGAAAGCTCGCTGCTGACTGGCTCGGGATACCCGAACGGCAACACCTCGAACACCCGCTACACGCAGGGGCCGATCAACAGCTCCAACGTCTCGCAGCTGCAGCCGGCGTGGACGCTGCCGTTGACGGCGAAAAGTCAGTACGGGAGCTACTCGGCCTCGCCGATCGTCTCCGGTGGGGCGATGTTCTCCCAGGACCTGGCCTCGAACGTGCAGGCGATCAACCTGAAGACCGGGAAGGTGATCTGGACGAAGTCCTTCGAATCGCCCGACCAGGGACCGAACGGGCTGGTCGTAGCGGGCGGGCGCGTGTACGGAGCGACGGCGACGGCGGCGTTTGCGCTCGATGAGAAGACCGGTCAACAGCTGTGGTCGGTGACGCTCACGCGCAACGAACACGAGGGCATCGACATGGCGCCGGGATACCACAACGGCATCGTGTACGTGTCGACGGTGCCGGGGAACAACGAAAAGTTCTACGGCGCCGGCGGCGTGGGCATCCTGTGGGCGCTGGAAGCGAGCACCGGCAAGAAGCTGTGGCACTTCGCCACCGCACCCGAAAGCCTGTGGGGAGATGAAACGCGTCAACGCCGGTGGCGGACTGTGGTACACGCCGGCGTTCGACGCCGAAGGGAACATGTACGTAGGCACGGCCAACCCGGCGCCGTTCCCGGGCACCGAAGCCCAGCCGTGGGGATCGAGCCGGCCGGGTCCGAACCTGTACACCGACTCGATCGTCAAGCTGAACGCACAGACGGGCAAAGTCATCTGGCACTACCAGCAGACGCCGCACGACCTGTATGACTGGGACCTGCAGGACCCGCCGATCCTCGCCGAAGTCAAGGGACACAAGGAGGTGATCGCCGCGGGCAAGTCGGGCTGGGTGATCGCGCTCGACCCGCAGAGCGGCAAGGTGCTGTGGAAGCGCAGCGTGGGCACGCACAACGGGCACGACAACGACGGCCTGTATGCGATGAGACAGGAATACTCCAAGCTGAGCCTGCCAGAGACCGTGTATCCCGGCCTCTTGGGGGTGTGATCGCGCCGATGTCGAGCAACGGCACGGATGTGTTCGTTCCGGTCGTGAACCACCCGGTGACGTTCAACAACCAGACCGAACCCCAGGAAAACGGCCCGAGCACAGGCGAAGTCGTTGCGCTCGACGCGGCTACGGGCGCGGTCAAGTGGGTGCGCAAGTTCCCGGCCGCCGCGTTCGGCGCCACGACCGCGGTCAACGATGTCGTGTTCGCGACGACCTTCGAAGGGTCGTTGTACGCGTTTGACGCAAATACGGGGAACGTAGTGTGGGAAACGAAACTGCCCGCGGCGACCAACACGGGCGTGGTCGTGAGCGGCAACACGCTGATCGCGCCCGCGGGACTGGCGGCCGGAGCGGGGCAGGCCCCGCAGATCGTCGCTTATCGCAACGGCGCCGGCTGACGCCTTCCCGCCAAGCGCCCCAGATCCAGGCGAGTCAGGAGACACTCGGGCGACGTGCGCCGGCCCGGCAAGAGGTGAGAACCGAGTGCTGGACAGGCGATTGGGCGTCTGCGCGACCATCGCTGAATGCGCCCGTGGCGGGTTGCCGATTGAGGCTTACCCTGCGAGACATGAAGGATCTGCTGGTGATCATCCCCGCCTACAACGAGGAGGGACGCGTCGGGCAGTGATCCGAGACGTCCACGGCGCGCTGCCCGGCGCGGACGTGCTGGTGGTCGACGACGGGTCGAGCGACGGCACGGCCCTCGACGCGTTTCGGGCGGGCGCGCGGGTCCTGTCGCTGCCGATCAACTCCGGCTACGGCGTGGCGCTGCAGACCGGCTACAAGTTCGGCGTGCGCGAGGGCTATGAGACGATCGGCCAGATCGACGCCGACGGTCAGCATCGCGCGGAGTACCTGACGGCGATGCTCGAGGCGCTCGAGCAGCAGGACGCCGACCTGATCGTCGGCTCGCGCTTCCTGGGCGAGGACGGCCACTACAAGCCCCCGTTCGCGCGGGCGCTCGGCATCGGACTGTTCGCGCACCTGACCTCCTCGATCACCCACGAGCACATCTCCGATCCGACCTCGGGCTTTCAGCTGATGCGCAGCCGCGTGGCGCGCTTATTCTGCTCGGACGTCTATCCCACCGACTACCCCGACGCGGATGTCCTGATCCTGCTGCATCGCACGGGCTATCGCGTGCGCGAGGTGCCGGTGAAGATGCGCCCCTCGCCGGGCAAGTCGATGCACTCGGGCCACACGGGTCCCTATTACGTCTATAAGATGTTGCTCTCGATCTTCGTGACGCTGCTGCGGCGGGGGGCCAAGGTGATCCCGCGGGCAGAGCTCGCACCATGATCAGCCCCAACCTGCGCATCGTCGCGATCGCGGGCAGCCTGACGTTGCTCATATTCATCGTCGAGCTGGTCCGTCGGCGACGGCTGAAAGAGGAGTACTCGGTGCTGTGGGTGCTGACCGCGCTGGTGCTGCTGCTGCTGGCGGTGTGGGGAGGGTTGCTGCGCGAACTCGCCCATTTCATCGGGGCCGACTCGCAGGCCAGCACGCTGTACTTCTTCGGGCTGCTGTTCGTGGTGTTCCTGCTGCTGCACTTCTCGATGCGCGTCAGCGCGCTCGAGCGGCGCGTGATCGTGCTGTTGCAGGAGATCGCGCTGCTGGGGGAACTCGACGGAAAGCCGGAGACACTGACCGAGGAGCCCGCCCCCCCGCAGCGCGTATGGGAGACGACCGTACGGTGAGTCGAGATGAAGCGCAGGACCGTGCGCACAGCGTCCGTTACCTCGAGGCCGCGGCGCGCTTGGTCGAGACGATCGATCCGACCCAGATCGACGAGCTGGCGCGCGGCCTGGCGGCGACTCGATCGCGCAGCGGACGGCTGTTCGTGCTGGGAGTTGGAGGCGGCGCCGGCCACGCCTCGCACGCGGTCAACGATTTCCGCAAGCTGTGCGCGATCGAGACCTACGCGCCGACCGACAACGTCTCCGAGCTCACCGCGCGCACCAACGACGACGGCTGGGAGACCTCGTTCAGCGGCTGGCTGGAGATCTCGCGCCTGAGCGAGCGCGACGCGCTGCTGGTCTTCTCGGTCGGTGGCGGCTCGCGCGAGCACAACGTCTCGACGAACCTGGTGAGGGCGATGGAGGCCGCGCGAGATGTGGGCGCGAGCATCTACGGCGTCGCGGGGGCTCCCGGCGGCACGCTGGCCGAGCTGGCCGATGTCGCGATCCTGCTCGCGCCGCCGCCGGAGCTGCGCACTCCCCTGGTCGAGTCCTTCCAAGCGGTGGTGTGGCATGCGCTCGTCTCCCATCCCGAGCTCGCGGTCAAAGCGGGCCACTGGGAGTCGCTCGATGTCGACGCCGAGCGTTGAGCGCGCGTGCTTCGATGAGTGTCGCCCACGGTCGCGCCGCGGCGTTCCTCGATCGGGACGGGGTGTTGAACGAGCTGGTGCCGGACCCGGGCTCCGGTGTCCCGGAGTCCCCCCTGAGGGTCGAGGACGTGCGTCTGGCGCCCGGCGCCGCGGCCGCCGCAGCGGCGTTGACTCGCCTGGGGCTCGTCCTGGTCTGTGTCTCGAACCAGCCCGCGGCGGCCAAGGGCAAGGTCTCGGTTGCCCAGCTGCTCGCGGTGCATGACAGGGTTCTCGAGCTACTCGGAGAACAGGGTGTGAGGTTGGGGGCATCGCGCCTGTGCATGCATCACGAGCACGGAATCGTGCCGGAGCTCAGCGGGCCGTGCGCGTGCCGTAAGCCGGCGCCGGGGATGCTGCTGGACTGCATACGCAGCCTCGAAATCGATCCCCATGTTTCCTGGATGGTCGGAGACACCGATGCCGATATAGCGGCTGGAAAGGCGGCCGGCTGCATGACCCTTCTGGTTCGCCATCCGGGCAGCGTTCACAAGCGTTTGCAGGCGGTGGACCCCGATCTCATCGCCGACACTCTCGCCGGTGGCGTGGCGGAGATCACCGCCCGTATGTCAGAAACAATCGGGTTGATTTAGTGCCGTTATGGTGGTTTCGGTGGTTGCCATGCTCGATCGGATCGCTACACGCATATTCGCAGACGGCGCCGATCTCGACGGCATCCTCGAGCTTGCGGAGAATCCGCGCATCTCCGGTTTCACCACTAATCCGACCTTGATGCACAAGGTCGGGTTGACCGACTACGAGGGATTTGCACGAGACCTCCTCGAACGTGTGCAAACGCATCCGATCTCGTTTGAGGTGTTCGCCGACGAGGCCGAGGAGATGCGCAGGCAGGCCACCCGAATCGCGTCTTGGGGGGAGAACGTGTACGTCAAGATCCCCGTGACCTCTACGCAGGGTGAATCGATGGCGCCACTCGCTCGCGAGCTCTCCGAGAGCGGTGTCAAAGTGAACGTCACGGCGCTGTTCACGACGGCACAGGTCGAACTGATCGCCGCTGCGGTATCCGACGGCGCGCCGTCCTACATCTCCGTCTTCGCTGGACGCATCGCGGACGCCGGGGTCGATCCGATGCCGATCGTCGCACGCTCATTGGAGATCATGCGTCAGGCGCCCGACTCGGAGCTGATCTGGGCCTCACCGCGCGAGATTCTCAACCTGGTGCAGGCCAACGAGGTCGGCTGTCACATCATCACAATCACCCACGACCTGCTGAAGAAGCTCGACGGGCTCGGCAAGAGCCTCGAGCAGTTCTCACTGGAGACCGTCCGCATGTTCCACGCCGACGCGCGCGCGGCGGGCTTCACGCTTTAGCGATGAGCGAGCGATGAGGAGAGCCTGCGTCACCGGGGGGGGCGGATTCATCGGCAGCAACTTGGTCGATCAGCTGAGCAAGAGCGGCGTGGAGGTCGTGATCGTCGATGACTTTCGCACCGGCCGTCGCGAGTTCCTCGCCGACGCGCTGAGTCGTCCGGGGGTGCGACTGGTGGAGGGCGACGTGCTCGACGCCGGCATGCTTCGCGAGGCCGTCGCAGGTTGTGACTGGGTCTTTCACCTGCAGGCCAATGCCGATGTGCGCCGAGGCCTGGAGCACCCCCGGCGCGATCTCGAGCAGAACACGATCGCGACCGCGAACGTCCTGGAGGCGATGCGCGCCGAGGGGGTCGGTCGGATCGCGTTCTCCTCGACGGGTTCGGTGTACGGCGAGCCGACCGTTTTCCCCACTCCCGAGGACGCGCCCTTTCCGGTCCAGACCTCGCTCTACGCCGCCTCCAAGCTGGCGGGCGAGGGTCTGATCGAGGCCTATGCCGCCGGCTATGGCTTTACGGGGTTGATCTTCCGCTTCGTCTCGATCCTCGGCGAGCGTTACACGCACGGACACGTGTTCGACTTCTTCTGCGCACTCGCGCACGACCCGACGCGGCTGCGGGTGTTGGGAGACGGGCGTCAGGAGAAGTCCTATCTGCACGTCGGAGACTGCGTTTCGGCGATCCTCACCGCCGCCGAGCGCCACTGCAAGGAGCCCGGCGCGCACATCTACAACCTGGGCACGCAGGAGACCGTATGCGTCGATGAGTCGGTGGGGATCATCACGGCGCGTCTGGGGCTCTCGCCGGCGATCGAGTACAGCGGCGGACGGCGAGGGTGGACGGGCGACAGCCCACTGATCCTGCTGGACACGGCGCGCATGCGCGGCCTCGGGTGGCGCCCGAAGCTGACGATCGAGGAGGGGATCGTACGCACGCTGGATTGGCTGCAGGCAAACGACTACGTTTGGCGCGCGCAGGGCCAACGGCGCCCCGTGGCGAGCGAGGAGCCGGTGCGATGAGCATGATCTTCAGCCGTGCCCCGCTGCGGATCTCGCTCGGGGGCGGCGGTACCGACCTGCCCTCCTATTACGGCGAGCACGGAGGCTTTCTCTTGTCGGGTGCGATCGACAAGTACGTGTACATGCTCACTCACACGGTCTTTCAGCGTCGCTACCGGATGAAGTACTCCGAGCTCGAGGAGGTCGACGAGATCGGGGAGATCCGTCATCCGATCCTGCGCGAGACCCTGCTGCGCCACTGGCACGGCAATCCCCTGGAGATCGCCTCGGTGGCAGATGTGCCCGCAGGGACCGGGATGGGCTCCTCGGGCGCTTACACCGTCTGCCTGCTCAAGGGCCTTGCGCACGCGCGGCGCACCTCGATAACCCCGGGCGATCTGGCCGAGGCGGCGTGCGAGATCGAGATGGACGTGCTCGGAGAGCCGGTCGGCAAGCAGGACCCGTACGTCGCCGCTTACGGCGGCATCTGCGCATACACGTTCAACCGCGACGGCTCGGTCGACGTCGAGCCGCTCGAGCTCGACACCGAGGTGCAGCGACGGCTGCGCGACCAGTTGCTGCTGTTCTATACGGGCGAGGCGCGCGCGGCCTCGGCCGTGCTGGCCGACCAGGACAACCGCTCGAAAGCCGGCGAGGAGCAGATGCTCGAGAACCTGCACCGCATCAAGGAGCTGGGCCTGCAAAGCCACCGATTGCTCGCGACTGGAGAACTGGACGGGTATGCCGAACTCATGCACGAGCACTGGGAACACAAGCGCCGCCGCTCGCCGGGGATGACCGACGAGCACATCGACCG
Source organism: uncultured Solirubrobacterales bacterium (assembly GCA_963736555.1). Taxonomy (GTDB): domain Bacteria; phylum Actinomycetota; class Thermoleophilia; order Solirubrobacterales; family Solirubrobacteraceae; genus Palsa-744. The sequence goes on along the minus strand of CAVTPC010000004.1, from coordinate 19,716 downwards.
CCTCTACAAGCTCGCACGTCGCAGCGGGGCGATCGGCGGCAAGCTCGTGGGCGCCGGCGGGGGAGGCTTTCTGCTCGTCTACGCCCCCCGGCCCGAGGATGTCAGGCGGGCGATGGCGGCGGCGGGTGCCTTAGAGCTCGCGTTCGACTTCGAGTTCGGCGGCGCGCACGCCAGCGAGTACGCGTGAGCGCGGCCGGCGCCGGCACCTGGGAGCTGCCGCCCGTCTGCATTCTCGCCGGGGGCCTGGGCACGCGCCTGGGCGATTGCGTGCGTGAGACGCCAAAGCCGCTGTTGGAGGTCGCCGGCGAGCCGTTTCTGGCGCATCAACTGCGCCTGCTCTCCGGCTACGGCGCGCGCCGGGCGGTGTTGTGCGTGGGCTATCTGGGGGAGCAGATCCGTGCGCGCCTCGGCCACGAGCGCTTCGGGATCGAGCTCGACTACAGCTTCGACGAGGTCCCGGGAAGGGACGGCACGCTGGGCGCGATCAGGCGCGCGGGAGCGCTACTGGGCGAGCGCTTTCTGGTGCTCTATGGGGACACGTATCTGCGGATCGACTACCGCGCCGTCGCCCGCGACTGGGCCCGGAGCGGCTTGCCGGCGGTGATGACGGTGTTGCGCAACGACAATCGATGGGACAGGTCCAACGTCGTGTACCGCGACGGCATGGTCGTTCTCTACGACAAGCGCTCGCCGACGCCCGAGATGCGCTGGATCGACTATGGCCTCGGCGGGCTGACGAGCGAGGCGCTCGTTTGCGCACCGGCGGGCGAGGACGATCTCGCCGAGCTGTACGGGCAGCTGGCGCGGCGGGGCCGGTTGCAGGGGTTCGAGGCCCAGGCACGCTTCTACGAGATCGGCACGGCCGCTGCCCTACGCGAGACCGAGGCGTTTCTGGCCGCGCAAGCGCACGAAACGCGCGCCGGAGGCTGACCTGTTCGCGCCCCGATTCCCTGTTGTGGCGTCGATACGCGCCGCCGGCACCAGACCAGGCCTCGATACCTCCGAAGCGCCGGGCGCTCAGGATTGACAACGACGTTCCTCACGCCTCGGCTCACAGGCGTGCGCGCAGCGCATGCCAGAGCCCGTTCCAGAGCCCGGCGCACATTGCCGCCAGCCAGTTTGGCCCGACCCAGGCGAGCGACACGACGGTGGCGCGGTCGCGGCGCAGGGCCGCGGCGGCGGTGACGAAGGGGAGAGGCGCGGCGAGCGCGGCGCTCAGGGCCAGCCGCGGCCGACGCAGCGCGCCGATCGCCAGCAGGAGGCTGACGGGGTAGAAGGCCAGCACCAGCGGGAAGAACCGGGTGCCGGGGCGGCCGTAGCTGTCCACGAACGTCCTGCCTCGGTGAAAGATATTGGGCATGAATGCGCAATAGCTTTCGTGCGGGGAGTAGATGCACGCAAAGCGAGGCGAGACGTTGATCGGCTGCCGTGCGGCCAGGAGTCGGATCAGACCCGTGTCGTCGCTGGCGTAGCGCGTATCGGTGTAGTAGGAGTCGAACTGCGCATTCGCATCGAGCAACATCGCGCGCGGGGCCATGAAGCATGTCGTGGCCTTTGCATAGCGATCGTATTCCTCCAGTCCGAAGCTTGTCGTTTGCGGGTCGGAGTAATAGCGCCACCACACGAGGGGGATGATCACACTCCAGAAGCGTCCGTATGGAGTCTCGACGTTGAACTCGAAATGCGCCGACCAGATCGGGAGGTCGTGCTCGTCCTCGATCCTGTCGCCGACGAAGCGCAGCGCGTCGGGGGCGATCGAGATGCGCGAGTCGAGCAGGAGCACGAGATCTCCGGTGGCGGCTTCGACGCCCTGCTGACGCGCCGCCAGGCGCCCGGGGAGCTCCTCGTCGAGCACGCGCAGCGGGAGCGGCGGTCGGAGGCTTCTGAGCACGTCCCGTGTCTCTGAGTCGGCGACCACGACGACGATCTCGGTCCGCTCGAACCCGGAGCGCGCGACCGCGGTCGCGGCGGCGTCGATCGTGCGACCGATCCATTGCGGCTGTTTGTAGACGGGAATGACGATCGAAAGCGATGGCATCGAGCTGGGCATCGGAGTCTCCTACGGCGGTAAGATACGCCCCCATGAAATCGCAGGCGGAATATCTGAGCAAGGATTATCAGAAACAATTTTGGGCAAATAACAAGAACGCCCGTGGATTCGACCATCCGGTGGTGGAGTTCTTCGCACGTCAACGCATCGACTACGTCCAAAGGCATATCGACCTGAACGAGGTAAGTTCGGCTTTCGACGTCGGCTGCGGTGATGGATTTGCGACTTATTACTTCTTACAGAGCATCGCGCGAGTGGAAGGCGGGGACATCTCCGAGCTGATGTTGGAGCACAATCCCCTGGATCGGCGTTTGCTGAAAGTGATCGATGCCGAGAACCTCGATCTGCCGGATGCGTCCTACGAGCTCGTGTATCTCTGGGAGGTTCTGCACCATCTGAAGGATCCAGCGCGGGCGATACGGGAGATGAGCCGCGTGAGCAGCCGCTATGTGGTGATCTTCGAGCCCAATCGGGCAAACCTGCTGCAATTCGCCTTCGGCCTGCTCAACCCCCAGGAGCGGGGCACGTTGCGAAGCTCGAAAGCGTATTTGCAAAGGCTGACGCGAGCGGCAGGCCTGGAGATCATTGCGTGTGACTATTGCGGGAAGATACCGCCCAACAAGACGCCGAGCCGGGTGTTCGAGATCGTAAAGCGGCTGCCGTTCAAATCGAGCCGCGTAACGGGCATCTCGGTGGCGGTTATCGCACGGAAGGCCTAACCGCCACGCTTGAAAAGCCCGGTCGAGCCGAGCGCGTCGTGGACCTCGGCGGGCACCATGCCGATGAGCTGCCCGACGACGAGGAAGAGCGTGCCCGCGAGCCCCGCGGCAAGCAGATCGGGTACTGGGAGAGCCAGCGCGAGGATGGCTACCGCAGCTGCCAGCGCGACCCTGCCGAGGAAGGCGCTGCGCACCGCGATCCGGACCCCGCACGCGCGCAAACGCCAGTAGATCAGCGAAGCGAGCAGAGCGTCGCCGAGGACGCTGGCGGCCGCTCCGCCCTGCGCACCGAAGGGCTCGACGAGCAGGACTGCAAAGACGGCGACGCCCAGGAGCCCCAGGGCATTGGTCACGATCAGCTCGCGTTGACGCCCGAGCGCGAGGAGTGAGACCGCCCAGATCTGGACGAGCGCGCCGAACATCAGCGCGCCGACCTGGATGCGCAGCACGGCGCCGGCGGGACGGAAGGCCTGTCCGCCGATGATCGCCATCACCGGCTCGGCGGCACGAACGGTGACGAGCACGACCAGCAAGCCGGCGATCACCGCGCCCTCGCTGAGCCCCTCGATCGCGTAGCGCAGACGCGCGCGGTCGTCGCGGGCGGCGGCCGCAAGCATCGGGAGGGCGACGCCGGCCACGAGGATCGGAATGCTGGCGAGCGCTTCCGTCGCGCGCAGCGATCCACCGTAGTAGCCGGTCTGCTGGGGATCGGAGATGAACGACATGAGCAGGATGACGAGGCGGAAGTAGATCTGCCAGAGCACGAGCGCGGCGGCCAGGGGGATGGCTCGGTGCAGCAATGTTCGCTGCTCTTGACGATCCCAGCGTGGACGCATGAATGCCGCCGGGCCCGCCAGCAGCGGGGTGATTGCGAGCACGACGATGCCGACGACGAGCAGGACGGCGAAGAACGCGGTCAGGTGCGCGCCGAGCGCCACGAGCAGCGCCACGCAGGCCAGCGCGACGGCCTGCTTGAGGAAGTCCACCAACGCCAGCCCGCCGTTGCGCAGCTCCACGGTCAGGGGCAGCAGCAGCGCGTCGGCGACGGCCACGACGTACAGTCCGACCCCAGCGATCACGGTGCCGAGCTGCATGCTCGCCGGATAACCGGCGAGCACTGCGAAGGAGACGATCGCAAGCAACGCGATCGGTGTCACCCACAGGCGCTGGGCGAGGATGTTCGCCATCAACGCCCTTCGCCCGCCCGGCTCGCACAGCGCCAGCTCGCGACTGGCACTGATTCCCAGCCCGAAGTCGACGACGCTCGTGGCTATCGCCACCAGCGACAGCACCGTGACGTAGCGTCCGGATTCGGCTACCCCGAGATGGCGCAGCAGCAGTGTGGCCGTGGCCAGGCCCGCAAGGATGCCGGCGCCGTTGCCTGTCACCCGCAGGAAGCTGCCGCGGATGACTCTGCCGCCGGCGTGGGCGGATGTCAGGACGTCCTCGACGGCGGAGCTCATCCGCGGGGCAGCGCCTGCGCGCCCGATCGCGGCGGGCGTCGATTGCATTCGGGATCAAGACCGCGCTGAGACTCGAAGCAAATCTGATGCCACGTCCGCGCCATCGCCCACGAGGCTACCGGGAGGACGCGTGAGAGTGGTCGAGTCAGAGACGCCCGGCGGCTTCTGAGCCCTTGTTTCAGCCGCTTTTTGGGATGAGATTGAAATGCTGCACACAACCGGCGACGCTTCGCCGCTATGAGGAAGGCCACGATCACGCTTGCCGTCGGCCTAGTGCTGATCGGCGCGGCTAGCGCGGCGGCGCTGACGCGCTCACCACCGCGGGTCGCGAGGGTGGGGGTGCCCACGGGCGATGTCAAGGCCACGGCTCTGGGCAAGATCCTGGGCGACATCTCACTCTGCCAGCCCGGTGAAACGCTGCCGGCCGGCGTGTCTGGCGTTCGTGTCGGGATGTGGGCGTTCTACGGGGCCAAAGTGCACGTGCGGGTCTACAACGGCTCGCGGGTCCTCACTGAAGGCAGCCGGGGAGCGAACTGGACGGGCACGTCGGTCACGGTGCCGGTGAGGCCGGTCGCTCGCACAACTGCGGGAGTGACCGTCTGCATTGGGATCGGTCCCAACAGTCAGCCGTTGCTGTTGCTCGGTAGCGGCGCACCCGAAGGGGCGGGGGCCGGGGCCGGAGACGCGGCGACCCTCAGCGTCAGCTCGCCCACACCGGCGGCCGCAGGGAAAAGCCATCAGCGTGTGGGCGGGAAGATCGGCCTCGAATACCTGCGCGCCAGCAGTGGCTCGTGGTGGTCACGGGTGTCCTCGGTGGCGGCGAACATGGGGCTCGGCCGCTCCTACACGGGCACGTGGATCGCGTTCCTGATAGCGGCGCTGATGGCGGCAGTCGGCGTGCTGGCGGTCCGGCTGTCGTTGCGGGTGTTGCCGTGAGTGTCGCGCAGCCTCCGCACCGGCCGCCCGGTAGCGCCAAAACCGGTTCGCGCTCCTTCCAGCGCAAACGCAGGCGCGAGCAGGAACGTGCCTCGCGCCGGGATCGCGCCCAGGCACAGGTGCGCGGCATGCTCGGGTTCGATATGCGTGCAGCCCTCAGACGCGTGCCCAGGGCCGCCTGGATATGCGCGCTGGTCGCGCTGCTGAACGCGACCGCGTGGTCGATCATCACGCCTCCATTCCAGGGCAAAGACGAGATCGACAACTACTCCTACGTCGAATATCTCTCGGTTGCCGGCAAGCTGCCCGAAAAGGCGCATCTGAGCGGTGAAGAACCGTACTCGCACAAGCTGACGCAGGTGATGGAAGGGCTGCACTACTTCCAGGTTCGGTTCACGCCCTACGAACCGTCGTTGAGCACGGATGCGGAGCAGAGAACGCTGAACGAAGACGTCAAGAGCGCCAGTTCGCTCGAAGGCTACGGAGAAGCGGGACGGGTCACGTCCGAGCCGCCCGGGTACTACGCGCTGGAGACGATTCCCTACGCCTTTGGCGGAAGCAACATCCTCACGAAACTACAGCTGATGCGGCTGCTGAGCGCTTTGATGGCCGCGGCCACGGCGCTGCTGATGTTCTATTTCCTGCGCGAGATCCTGCCGGGAACGCGGTGGGCGGCGACGGTCGGCGCGTTGTGTGTGGCGCTGCAACCGCTGTTCGTGTCCACGTCGGCGATCGTGAGCCCGGACGCGATGTTGATCACGGCCTCCACGGCCGTGTTCCTGTGCATGGCGCTCGCGTTCCGGCGCGGGTTCAGCACGCGCTTGGCGCTCGCGATGGGCGTGGTGATCGCGGTGGGCTTCATGAGCAAGGTCAACTTCGTCGGGGTGGCCCTGGGCGTGTATGCGGGGCTGGCGGTGCTGGCGGTCCGTGGTTTCAAAGCCGGCCGCTGGTCCGGGCTGCGCTCGCCCGTGATCGCGGGCGCCATCGGCATCGTTCCTTCGGCGCTGTTCGTGTTGCGCAATGCGCTGACGAGCAATCCCACGACCGGCGGCGCGGTGCAGGCGGGTGGCCAGCTGTCGCCGGGAACGCTGCTCAAAGAGCTGAGCTATACCTGGCAGCTGTTCCTGCCGCGCCTGCCGGGGATGACGCACTATTTCAAGGGCGTCTTTCCGCTGCGGGAAATCTGGTTCGATCGCTCGGTGGGCTTCTACGGCTGGATGGACACGACCTTCCCGACCTGGGTGGACAACGTGGCGCTCGTGCTCGCGGTGGGCGTCGCGGCGCTCGGGGCTCGCGAGCTGTTCGTGCGCCGCGGTGCGCTGAGGGCACGCTGGCCGGAGTTCGCGGCCTATGCGGCGATCGTGTTGGGCGTGATGTGGATGCTCGGCTTCTCCTCTTACCGGTGCGATCTGATCGAACACGAATGCTCGCTCGGGGAGCCGCGCTACCTGCTGCCGCTGCTGCCGGTGTTCGCCGCGGCGATCGTTCTGGCGATTCGCGGCGCGGGGCGCAAGTGGGCGCCCGTGGTGGGGGCCGCGATGGTCGTCCTGTTCCTGGGGCACGATCTGCTCAGCCAGCTGCAGGTCATCGCCCGCTATTACGGCTAGCTTGTTGAAAACCCCGCCGCGCGAATAGCGCGACGGGGCTGTTTAGCTTGGCCGGATGCCTACTACCTAGTGCTACCGGATACCCGCTATTCGCTTTCTTTCACGGTTTTGACACCAGCCTGTTCGAACTGACTTTCCAGCGTCGCCAGGTTGCTTCCTTCGCCTGTCGGCAGACCGACTTTGCCGTCTACTATCGGGTCGATCAAGAAGGAGAAGATCCCACCGCAACCGCTGACTTTTGGCGCGGTGAACCTGCCGTCGACGAGCGAGTTTTCTGTAACGGTCAACAGGCCTTCTTTCACCGACACATGTCCGGTTTTGCCTTTGAGAACCCCGCTGGTGCCGGTCGTCAATTTCAACGTCACCGGATGTTCGTTGGATCCGATGTAGCATTCTTCTCCGAGCAGCGGGTTGCTGAGTTTGACCTTGACCGGAAGCGAGAGTGCTGTTCCTTCTTCGTCCAGCAGAAACCCCTGGTTAATGCCAATCGAGGTCGCCGGCGCGGCGAGCTGGGTCGTCGCCGTGACGCCTGTCAAGCCGTTTTCGAATATCAATTCACAGGTGATGCGCTCAAAGAAATTACTGATTTCGTTACACTTGACCAGGCCCGCCAGTCCTCCGGGGACGTTCAGGGCCGTTTCCGAGAGAGTGTTGCCGTCCGCAGCACCGACGAACGACTGCACCTCTTCTTCCGCTTCGTTTTCCGCTTCGATGATCCCGCCCTGCAGGATGATCGTTTTGCTGATGGGCACCCCCGTGGTGCCGATCGTGATTTCGCCGCTTTTAGTCTGGGCGTAGACGCAGGCCGTCACGCCTGGTGTTGTAAGAGGACAGTCGGCGAACACCGCGAATTTGCCTTTGGGGGTCGCCATCGCCGGAGATGCGCTGCCGATCAGACAGGCCAGCGCCGCGAAGAGCACGGCGGAGATGGCCACCGCACGCCTGCTCATGCCGAATGAGGGTCCAAAACCTAGTCCTACCATGAATATAACCTCCGATATGCTTGTTAGCCAGAGAACCTGCCACGTTCAATCGTACCTCCGACCCGGCAGATTCCGCAAGGAATGTCTCCGACCCGGTTGTATGTCCTCCGGCCAGCGACATCGTGATTCGGACAGTTGCTTTCGCCCATCACCCCCAAAAAGGAATCCCCGCCGCGCGTCGCGCGGCGGGGATTCCTGGGTTCTACCTGCTATCTGGCGCTACCGATGCTGCTATTCGCTTTCTTTGACGGTTTTGGCTCCCGCCTGTTCCAGTTGACCTTCGAGCGCTGCTTTGTTCTGTCCTTCGCCCGTGGGAAGGCCGATTTTTGCGTTGATGATCGGGTTGATCAGGAATGAGAATATTCCTCCACACCCACTTGCTTCCGGTGCGGTAAAGGTACCGTCGACTAGCGAGTTTTCGGCAACCGTCAACAGGCCTTCGCTGACGCTGACTTTACCGACTTTGCCAGTCAGACTACCGCTTTTCCCTGTTGTGAGATTCAAATGCACAGGGTGGGCGCTTGAACCGATATAACATTCTTCACCCAGCAGCGGGTTACTGAGTTTGAGCTTTACTGGAAGCGCGAGCGCTGTGCCTTCGCCGTCCAGCAGATTGCCCTCGTTGATACCGATTGACGTCGCCGGCGCAGCGAGTTCAGTCGTAGCCGTGACGCCTGTGAACGAGTTTTCAAATACGAGTTCACATAGGGACCGCACGAATTCATTACTGATTTCGTTACATTTAACCAGGCCGAGTATCCCGCCGGGCACATTTAGGGCTGTTTTCGAAAGAGTGTTGCCGTCCGCAGCTCCAACGAAGGACTGCGTGGTTTCTTCCGCTTCGTTTTCCGCTTCGATGATTCCACCCTGAAGGGTGATCGTTTTGTTTATCGGCACACTCGTTTTGCCGATCGTGAATTCACCGCTTTTCGTCTGGGCAAAGATACACGCCGTCACGCTCGGGTTTGTCAGAGGACACTGAGCGAATACGGCAAATTTACCTTTAGGGGTTGCCATGGCCGGCGAAGCGCTGCCGATGAGACCGGCCAACGCGACCACCAGTACAGCCGATATGGCAAGCGCCCGCTTGCGCATACCGGCCGAGGGTCCGAAACATTGCTTGATCATAGATCAATCTCACTTTCCGTAACTAGCCAGAGAGAGTCACTTCACGCGCCATCCTATCGGCGTGCAGCACATCCTTGCAAGCATTGTTTCCGACAGCCCGATAGTTCTGATCAGCTGAACTGCTTTAGCAACAGCGGCTTCCGCGCTGGGGTTATTTCCCGACAGGGCCATACTGCCGGCGTGCAACTCGTTCGCAGCCGGTGCGCTTGCGGCCTTTGGCTTTCTTCCTGCACACCTTCAGGGCCGCCTTCAGCAGTTGGGCGCGGGACGGACACCCGGAAACAGCGATCTTCGTCGTCTGGGTGACCACGGCGCCGTTCTGCCCCGTGATCGTCGTGGGCATCGTCAGTGCCTGCCCACACATGCTCCCTTTGGACTTAGCGGGGATGTCCGTCGCCAACACCGAGTGGGGCCCCTCTGGGAACGTCGTTTCGAACGTGCTGATCGGGGCGTCGGGGACGCTGTTGAACGTGCTCGTCGTGATGCCTTTCTTGATGTTCGTGTTCCCGTCCAGATAGAGAATGATCCCTTCGCCCTGCAGGACGAACACGACGTCGGGGAAGGCGGCGCCTCCGTGAGAGACCAGATACGCCGGTCCCGTCAGCGGGTGCGCGAGCAGCGGCGTCACGGCCGTTGCTCTACCAACGTCGGACTCCGGTGGACATCCCGCCGGGTCGATGTTGAACTGTTTTTCGGTGCAAGCTTTCTGCAGCGTGGTCAGGCGCGCCGGCAGCTGCTTGGGCAGCGTGACACGGACTTTGGCGATGTTCGCCTGCCCCGAGCTCGATCCGACCTTCACAGTCAGGGAAGCGCCGCTGGCTTTGCTCGTCTTGGCCTGGGTGCCGGCTTTAAAGGATGGCTTGAACGGCAGGTTCGCGCATCCGGTGACCGCAAACGGGCTGGATACGCCCACGCTCGCGTTCTGTGCGCTCGTGATCGTTCCGGTGATCGCCTGCTGGGCGCAGTTGGTCGGGTTGAACATGAATCCCGGCCGATCGATCGTCGCGTTGACGGTCTGAATGCGCAACGGCACTCCGTCGATGATCTGCGGCAGCGGATCGCTCGTGACGACCAGCGCGCTCGTGTTGCGATCGACTTCGATCTTCGCGCGCACGATGACGTTGCCGAGGTTGAACGGCCCCGCCTTCGCCGGGGTCACGATCGACAGTCCAAACGGCGCACCGGCATACGGCCCCGTGAGGTATACCCGGCCCTGGACCCAGAACGGATGCGAGCCCGCGCCGGCGGCGACTTGGGTGTGCCCTATGAGGCTCTGTTCACCGCATGTCCCCTGGGTGGCCTGCGGCTCGGGGCACTGCACGACGCTTTTCAGGACGCCCAGCAGCCCGGGTGGCGTCTTGACGGTCAGACCGGAAAGGTCCTGTTCGCCGTCGTGACGGGAGAACGTCAGCGTGAACGGGCTGAAGCCACCGGCGATCGGCGTGACGGTGCCCGCGTTGAACGCCGGTGCGAACGGGCTGCCCGCGCAGCCGTCGATCCCAAACGACGAGTTTGGGGTGACAGGCGTGTCCGAGGCCCAGGACGTGAGGCTGCTCTGGGTCGTGAACGTGCCGCAGGACTGAGGGTTGGCTAGCGGCGCCCTTGGGCCGCCCTTTAGGCGCAGCTTGAGCTCACTGAACGGGAGTTGCGGGTTGTCGTTGAATGTCGTACGCAACTGGCCAGGCACCAACCCCGTTTCTTTGCTGTGCTGGCCGTTACCGCCGGCTTCGACGGAGCCTTTGAGCTTGACGATCACGCCTTCGCCTTCGATTTCGAGGTACAGGCCGTACATCTTGCCGTCTTCGGCGAGCTGTTCGGTACATTCGGGCTGGTCTTCCCCGCCGCATTCCGGCTGGGCAAGATATGCACGCCCTTTCAGTGAATGCTCAGGCAATAGGGGCGTTTCGAGTTCTACTGTACCGATTTGGGATGCGAGCGGGCAATGACCGTGAGCCGTGTGATATAGGCCGTCATCATACGGGCTGCTGTTTCCACCCGCATGGCCTTCGCCCAATTCTGTCGCTTCTGGATCGCCAATGTCGCGTCCTTCTGGTCCCACGTCACCACTGCCCGCATTGAGACCTTCGGGACCAGTCGCGCGGCAGCCCGCGAGACCATCCGCAGCAGATGGCGATATCGAGACTCCTGCAGGGAGCGTGGCTGTCGCGTATCGCAGCTCGGGTGTCGCGAGGTCCGGAAACTGGTTCGGGGATTGCGGGATCTTCAAATCTACTTCATAACCAGACGGTGCATCATTGTGTGTTTCTTCGGGCCGTGTCTGAAGTGTTGGTTCAAACTGCAGTAGGTTACAGCCCGTCACTTCGGAATATGTCGTAGATCCGCGGGTCACCCAATGGCCTGGATTTTCCCACGAATCAGTAGAGATTTCCGCAGTCAGTGGCTGGCTAGAACACCGCGTGGGATTGGTGAAAAACGCCATCGAGCCGCCCGTCCCACCATCTCGTTCGGCAGGGTCTCCAAAAAACACCAACGATACCCCCCGAAGTTTGGCAGCAAGTGGCACGCCTGGCACCGTTACCTCTAGTCTGGAATCTGGTCCGGGGCCTACATTCGCATACATCACCACCGCATGTTGATCAAAGCTAAAACCGAACTCAGCGGGATAGCCGGCTTCAGGGACTAGGTTGTACACTTTTACTTGATGCAAAAAGATTCCGCCACCAGAGTCAACTACCCCTACGCCGATCTGTGTACTAGCAGGACATTCCGATTCGAACACACCCGGGGCGGCCAACTTGTACTCTGGGCAGCGTTCCTTACCCGTCGCGAGTGGATCGCCTACAAATCCTACCGGAAGATCAACGACCGCGTTTCTGATAAATTCGACAGGACTATATGCCCCTGCTTCTGATGTTATGCCTTTGGGTGTGATGACGCTATTGACATGAAACAAAGTCGTAACGGCATTTGGATGTTCTCCCGCCTGCAGACCCATTTGACCACCGGCATTATCCTCACTGAAATCAAAGCTATCCAGACCAAAAGACGGGGGGGCCGACCCGATTTCCGTTTGCTCAGTTGTCGACACCGAGGGAGCGCTAGCCGTGAGTCCACCTTCGACAGTCACAGTGTTTTCCAACGGACTAGATGCACTGCCCGACACCTTGACAGGTATAATCACGACTTGGGGCAATTCTAGTGCTCCGACCACGTTCGAAAGAGTACACGTGACCGTGCTTTGTCCTGCACCTGAAGAGCACGCCCATTTTGCTCCCTCTTCAGGCTTTTCCGAAGATGGGGATTGAGAGGTGGTTACTCCCTGCGGCAATTTGTCCTTGAGAGTGACCGTCCCTTTCGATGCCACGCTGCCAACGTTCTCAACCGTCAGTAGATACTCATCTTTTTCATCGCTTTCCTGGAAGTGGGTAGGTTGCGCAACCGAACTTACCGACCAGCCAAGCCGTGGCAGAGCAGCATTTGCCGACGAACCAATACCAACCAGGATGAGTACGGAGGCAAGACAAAACCGACACAGGTTTCCGACGGTGATCCGCAACACACGTAACGTGCAACATCACTTTGCTCCCTCCCGCGCCGGCACCTTAATACGCATATGACTCATACTAGCCTTTATACTGGCTTTTTTAGCTTTAATTTCGGCACCATATCTTTTCCGTGCCTCGGATTTGCACGCTTTTCGTTTCACTCTTTGCTTTTTTCTGCATACCGCTAGCGCCTTGACGAGTTTCTGTGCGCGCGACAGTTGGCGCGTCTTGCCTTTCGTCATCGACACAGAAATCCGGGGCGTAAAATCTCCGCCGACAGGTGTGGTGCTGCCGGGGCTAAACAACTCCGGCGCGACACTCAAAGCTCCCTGGCACGAGTCATCCACACACCTAGGCCCCAGCGCTTCCGCCGAGAACCCACCACCTTCACGTGCGTCATAAATATCGATCTGTGTATTCACATCTTGAGATACAAGGGGATCGGTCGTCTGAACAAACAGATCAGAGCCCGAGGGATTCATCTTCCCGGTAGAACCGCAAACACCAGCAGATACAGCAACGTCCTTACCGTCAGACACTAGTGATACATCTCCTGCAGAAATGTTTTGCTCATTTTTAGCTCGGCGATACTCATATACATTTCTGCACAAATTTCCCGACAAACTGTTCGTCGCTTGTGGCGCTAGAGCATTAAAACTGAAAAATATGACGGTCCTGCCATCCGGAGAAACCAATGGCGGGGTGTCGGGCTGAGTGGCGAGGTCAACGTTTTCGAAATCAGGCGCGCCCGTTGCTGGACTGTATGTTTCGTTTTCGGTATTTCCATCACAGTTATAGCCTTCTTCAGATTTTTCCGTCGCATCACAGAAATAGCTGCCTTTTTTCCCAATAGAGATCCGCGCGAGTCCTTCCGTCGCGGCATCGTACTCAAAAATTTGGGCTACCCCCGCGCCACTATGATCGTCGGGCGTCAAGTGGGCCTGGCTTGAAAACACCAAAAATTCACCATCAGGTGTTGCCATCACCGGACGATCGTCCGCGCGCTTCCAATCCCCTTTATCACTTGTCGATAGCGAACCTATAAACGCAGTTTTGCCCGAATCGGTATCCACAACATATAGATTATTATCACCGCTCGTAGCGTGTTCCTGATCGACATTCTGATTATCCGCGAGATCACCCTTTGCGACAAAGTATACATGCGAGCCATCCTCGGAGACCCGCACCACCCCAAGCACTTCGGGGTTAGAAACTTGTCCCGAGACACGAATTAGTCTTTCCTGGGGTACTGCACTATCAAAATTATACTCATAAAGATTCATGCCTTCTGCTCCAGGCAACAACCCTTCCTGCCCGCTCAAAAAGAAGGCCTTGGAACCATCTTGAGAAGCACCCTCAAACACGCCTTCTTTGGGACTACTCGTATTACAGGCCAAGCAGTCTTCATGAGACGGCTCGGAAATATCTATTGTTTCCATTTCGTTTATACGGGCATAGATTTCCGCGACCCTTGGTCCCGTACCTTCTTCTCCTTCTTCATTTTCACATCCTTCAGGATGTGCGGTAAAGAATATCGTACTACCCGAGCCAGAGATAGCGTTGTACGTAGATGCCCCTACGCCACCTCCCAGATCCGACCCACACTGCGTAATCATTTCTGCGTCAAGGTTGCTACTGAGACGACCTTTGTTTCTCACTGCTACCAGTCTTGGTTCCTGATTGCTAACACCGCTGTACTCGTAGAGCGAGGCTACGCTGGCGATTAGCGTTTTGTCCCCTGGCCACGCTATGTCCTCGCCAGGAGCTTCACCCGGTTCAGGTTCGATCGCGAAAACGATATGAGACAAATCAGACGACGCCCCACGATATTTTAGCTGGGCAGCATGAGCGGTCTGGTCTGGAAATGGTGGCGCCTTTTCTGCCAAAGGCGGTACCTCCGGCCCTACGAGCACAAAAGAGCCGTCCGGCATCCTGATGTACAGATTATTTGCATCGGCCGACTGCGATGCTGTATGACCTTCCCACAGCGTACGTGTCAAATCTATGCTAGCGTCAGCCTCTTCGGCGAAACCAAAAATTGACGCTGATGGAGAGAGAGCCTTAACATGCCAGCCCGACGAAGTTCGTAGTGATTCATACAACGTTCCTTCAAGGTTCTCATTTCCTTTAGCGCCTGCAAATTTGCCTATGCTTTGAAAGAGTACGTGTTCTCCGTCCGGGGATACATTTCTGAAATTTTGGCTGTAGCCATCTTTATAGGGACTAGTCACCAGCTCATATCCGCGACAGTCGGGAAGCTGGGTTGAATGATCTTCCAAACGACGCTGTTCATTTGAACATTCGTCAGCGTATGTGATGGCTGGCGATACGCTGAATAGGGCGGCAATGATGTATACTGGACACGCGTATCGTATCCCGGTCCGGAGAAGTGACGATAGCCACAGGTAGACCTTCCACCTGCCCATTTCGTTGCCATCAACCTTTTTTGACACAACCTCTCCCCTTCTCTCCTCGCGTGATGAGCGCAATAATCCAGCAGCGGCAGCCAGCGCCGACACCAGTGATCATGCCCCGCCCTAGTTAGATTTAGAAGATCTAGGTTCTTAGGCCTAGCTCCATGTGACACACTATACCAACGTCCTTAGGCGTTTGCAGCGCATGTTTCTCACTTGATATCCGCGACCTGTCGCTCAATTGGAATCTTTTTCGATTGCCTCCAAGCTTACGCCCCGGACGCACAGTCAGCGGAGAACACTGGCTTAAGGAACATGGGGTCGCCTCTATATCGGCGACCCCATGGCAACTACAGTAAACCTACGACCCGCCCATCATTGCAGACCATGAACTGCCTTTATTCCCGCCACTGAGTTTTATTTGATCTTTGAGTTTAAATTTTGCTGCGGTCCCTCCGACTTCTAGGGCCGTCCCGCTGGTATTGGTGAAGTTAAAGTTCGCCTGTTACCGTTGGAGTTTCTTCGCCTACAACCAAACCTGTCGCCTGGCCCGTCACTGGTACATTTCCTAGCGAACATGTTTCGGGCAGGTTAGATAAGAATTCAAGGTTAACAAATGTAGTCCCTCCGCCTAACGGTTTGAATTCGTCGGCAAGTTTTCCTTCCACTAACGTGAGCTGATCTACAGCGTTTACTATAATCGGCTGATGCACTGTACATTTACCAGCTGGTTTGGGAACAGAACATTCCGAAAATTCTATTTTAGTTAAACTTTTGCCGCCAGCTTCAATTGTGCCTGTATCTTTCGTAACCGAACAGACTACTTCTAGTCCAGTTCCGGTCAAGGTGGCTGCACCGTTATTTATGGATTCGACTGTTTCGGGCGTTGTAACGGTCGACCCTCCTATTAAATACGAATAGGCTGATGCCGACGCTGACGCTGACGCACTAACTACCAGCGACGCCAACAGGCTTAGCAGGATTAGCTTGCTCTTGGACATATAAATAACCTCCGTTGGTCCCGACAAAGGTCGGGATATCTACTTTTAGTTCTACACGTCTACTACGCCTTTGCAGGTAACCCTATCCTGTTTCTTACCCGCTGCCCGCGACAGGCTGCTCACTACTCCGGGTGCCCAGGCCTGCACGAGATGGCTGATCTAACAATGAGTGACCGTTGGTTCGGTGTCAAATAAACTTTGCTTGGTCGAAGTAGAGAGTAGGTACGATCACTTGCAAACCTGCTGCATATGCGATTTTCCATATATGGAGAATTGGATTCCGCGGTCGGAAACATTGCCGATTGGCTGCAGATCAGAACTGAGATCGGGGCGCATAGCTACCTACCATCCGTTTCTGAGCGGCCCTGTGTTTCGCGGAGATGGTGATCTGGACCTGATTCATGGACTGGGTATGCGCGAGTCAGGCAGCGGTGTCTCATATTCGTTGGGTGTGAGCATTCCGAGGCTGGAGTGGCGGCGCTTGCGGTTGTGGAAGATCTCGAAGTACTCGAAGATCGCGTTGGCGAGCTCCAGCCGGGTTCGCCAACGTTCGCGGTTGAACAGCTCGGGTTTGCATGCGCGCCTAGAAAGCCTCCATCATGCCGTTGTCGTAGGCGTCGCCCATGCGTCCCCATCGAGAGCGCAAGGCCGGCGGTCTTGATGCGCTCGCTGAAGGCCCAAGAGGTGAATTGGCTGCCGTGATCGCAATTTACCACGGTTCCACTGGTGTGGGCTTGCGGTTCTTGATCGCCATCCCGAGGCGCTGGTGACCAGCGAGGTTGCCTGTCGGCTGTCGATGGACCAGCCGACGACGCGCCGTGAGTGCGCATCCAGGACAGCACAGCAGTAGGGCTTGCCCTCCCTGGTGAGGTGCTCGGTTATGTCTGTTAGCCACAGCTGGTCAGGGCCTCACACGCGAACTGTCTGGCGACCAGGTCACCCGGCGACTGTCCCGTCGCTCTGCGGCCCGCGTCGCTTGAGCTTGAGCGCAGGCAATCCTGGATGCCCAGGCGGCGCATGGCCGCCCTCACGGCCTTCTGGTTGACCGTCATGTCGTACCCGAGCGGCAACTCCGCGGTGATCCAGCGCTTCCCATAGGCGCCGTTGGACGCCCGGTGGATATCGAGCACGAGGTCCGCGAGCTGTCCTTGGCGTAGCTGGCGGATCGACGGTGAACGTGTACGCCAGGAGGAGTAGCCTGACGGCGCGACGTCCAGCATCCTGCAGCATGCCTTCGCTGAATGTCCCTGCCCGGCCAGGACCTCAATCACCGGGTAGATCCTTTTGGGCGGACCGCACGCCGCCCTTCCTGCTCCTCGAAGATCGCTGAGGCCTTACGTGTCACTTCCAGCTCCTTGATCCGCGCACGCGCCTGCGAGAGCTCAGCACGCTCGCCGCTACGAACCCCCTGCCGCTCGCCAAGGTCGACTGCCTCCTGGGCGGTCCAGCGATAGATCGTCGCTTCCGTGACACCGACCTCCTCGGCGACCTCCCGCGGCCTACGGTCCCCGACCGGCACAACTGACGAAACTCCGGCGAATACGACTTGGGCATGAACCTCTCCTTCAGGAATCATGCCGCCCACCCTCTCACATACGCGGTCCATTACTCGGGGTCCAGACCACCTGGCCCACTTCACGGGACCTCTTCAACACAGCGGCATCGAGAACCGGCCACCCATCAGCCGCGTTCACAACCTCCGTAGGCAGGACACCTGATATGGCCGTAGTTTTGTCAAGCGCCAACAAAAATGCCCCGCACTGCGGGGCATTTTTGTTGGTCTGGGAGGCGACGGGCTGCGAGCGGTGGCGCGACGCGCGGTCACACTGATATGCGCGGTTGGATACCGCAGGACCGTGGTTTCGTCTCAGAGCCCGCCGTCTAGCATCGGGCGTCACCGACGGGCCGGTTGCCCATCGGTGTGTCACGGATGCTCTGGCGCGAAGGGGTCCGCGTTGCCCGCCGCCTCCCAGGCCAACGTGGTGTCAGCGCACGGTCAGGCGGTGCTGATCGCCCAGCAGAAGCCAGCGAGCTCGTGGGCTGCCGCGACCGCGATGATCGTGCGTCGCTTGCCTCGCTGTTCCATCCGCGACCACACGCGATGCAGCCGGCGCTGGGTCTTCCAGAAGAGCGCGACTGTGCTCGGGTCTGCACCGGCTTGGCGACGTCGCAACGGCTCTGAGATCCTTGGCGGCTGGCGGTAATGCCAGGCAGCCGCGACGAGCAGCCTACGGGCGTGCTGGCTACCGGACTTCGTGATAGATGATCCCTGTCGTCGGCGGCTACCTGAAGAGTGCTCTGACGGCACGACACCGAGATAGCTCATCAGCTGCTCAGGGTGCTTGAAGCGATGGAAATCACCGACCTCGGCGTATAACCCGGCGGCGGTCAGCGCGTCGATTCCACGCATGCACATCAGCCGTTTGGCGTTCTGAGCCCATTGCGAGACAGGCAGCTGCTCGGCGATCTCGCGCTCGAGCTCGCCGCGTCGGACCATCAGCGCCTCGACGCCACCGCGATAGTCATCAAAGGCAGCCTGGGGTCCCAGGCTCTGTGAAGCGCACAGTTGAGAGCCACCGAAGATGCGGCTGGGTCCAGTTTCGCTCGCTGCCCGGGAAGCGAACATCATGACGCAGCAGCAGCTTCGCGACTCGATGGCGCGCGCTCATCAGATCACCGCGCAGATCCTCACGCGCTCTGACGATATCCCGCAGACTCTCAGCCGCCAACGTCGGGACCGTCGCCGATGAAGCTCTCTAGCAATCAAGAGACGCACCAGACGCTCTGCGTCACGCTGATCGGTCTTGACCCGATCTGACGGAGCCCGCGCGATCATCCCCGGCGCGCAGACCAGGAACTCGACGCCCGCCTCCTCCAGGCGACGAGCCAAGGCAAACCCCGTAGGCCCCGCCTCGTATGTCACACGCACCGGGCGATCAAGGCCCGCCACGAACTCAGAGACTTCCCGGGCACACCCGGGAAGTCTCTGACGGCGAAGCTCCCCAGACTCCCCATCGATCACTGCAGCGACCGTCCCACCCACATGCACATCCAGCTCAACGAACGTCCTAACCTGCGCCATAGTCGGCACCTCCATGATTGCGGTCGGGGCCCAGGCCAACCCTGGACCCTCAACCCGCGCATCTCATGCGCGGGTGCCGACCCTCACAACCCAACCGGACAAAACCCGCCGCTGGCCATATGGTCTAGATAGAGGCCGAGCTCACACACCAGTCCTATCGCACACCGGACGCGCGGTGTGTCATCAGCGGTTTGCATAGCATGCCCGGAAACGATGTACGGATCGGTGAATCCCTTCCGTCCCTGACTATTGGTAGAGCGCGCTGGAGCGGCGCAGACCCGGTGTACGCCAGTATCTCTTACGTGTGGCCGACTGATGAGCATGCTCTCCGGGATACCAAGCGCGACGACGTAGCCTCGCTTGGTCGGATACGTCCACTCCTTCCAGCGCCTCCAGCGGACCTGTCGTGGCCGCCCGCGGGAGCCACTCATCGAGGTCACGTAACGGACGGGTGGTCAGCCAACGCGAAAATAGGCAGTCCACTCGATCGGAAACGGTCGATCTCACAGATTCGCCGCTGCATCGACACGCCCCAACGACGCGGAGATCAGCAGGCGATCCTTGGCCCGTTTGGAAGATCTAGGGTCGCGATTTTGCCTCCGGCTTCCTTCCCATCCAGCCTCAAGACTGAGCGGCTGCTATCGACTTGTGGTTGGTGCCATCACCTCCACAGGGGGACTTGCGCCCCGATCTGCTGATCATGCTGGTCGCACCAAAGAAGGGGCCCGACATGGATGCCGGGCCCCTAGGCAGCGACCGTGTGGACGCTCGCCGATCTGGTGCCGCCGTGGCTGAGGGGAACCGCACAGATCCCCGCCACCAAGACC
>CAVTPC010000003.1:0-648888 GCA_963736555.1 uncultured Solirubrobacterales bacterium | reverse complement strand
CGTGGACGGGTCAAGGAACTGAACGGAATCGGCGACGATGCTGACGGCCTGGCGATTGTGGGCGTCGGCGGTTTCCCACTCGCGCCACTCCAAGCGGCCTGCGAGGGCCACGCGGGAGCTTTTATGCAGATAGCGCTCAAGCGTCTTCCTCTTGGGCTCCGAAGACATAGACGTCGAAGTAGTTGGGACGCTCCTGGGCAACGTCGCCGTCCTTGCGGACACTGTTGCAGGCGATGCGCAGGCCGCAGACGGTGGGCCGCCGGGAGGCAGGGCCCGCAGCTCGGGGTCGCGCGTGGAGACGGCCGACGAGGACGACTCGGTTGATATCGGCGTAGGACATCACGAGCACCGCAAGGTTCGATGCTGAGCCCTCGTCTTGCCGAGGCCCCGTTCCTCGTCCGGCTTCAATCGCTTCAAGCTCCTCCCGCTTGATGCCGGAGGCGCAGGCAAGCTCGGCTGGGGTCATCCGTCGCTCCGGCGTAGCCGGCTGACCGCGCTGCCGAGGGCGAGCAGCAGCTTCCGGTCTTCCTCAGACGGCACACGCCGGTTCATCGCTTCGATCAGCCTTTTAAGCTGCGGGTTCTCCTCGGCGGCAAGCTCGTCCTTGGCTGACCCCCTCAAGTTCGGTCCGGCTCTTGTGAGAGTTTCTCGTGCCCGTGATGATGGGCGAGGAAGGAACTCTGATGAAGCGATGCAGGCATACGCCGGAGCAGGTCATTCGCAAGTTGCGGGAGGCCGAGCGGTATGTGGGGCTCGGTGAGGGCAAGACGATCCCGGAGGCCGGCGAAGGAGCTGGGGATCTCCGAGCAGACGTTTCACCGCTGGCGCAACCCAGTACGGCGGGATGAAGGCCCAGGACGCGAAGCGGCTGAAGGAGCTCGAGCGCGAGAACTTGAGCCTCAAGGCGATCGTCGCCGATCAAGCCGCTCGAGGTTCGGGCGTTGAAGGAGATCTCCCGGGGAAACTGGCTAGGCCCGGTCCGTTGACGCCAGGCGGTCGCGACGCTCCGCGACCGCCTCGGGTTGTCAGCGAGCGCTGGGCATGCCGGGTAGTCCGGGCAGCATCGCTCGACGCAGCGTCACGAGCCGGTGTGCGCGGTGGATGATGCGGCGTTGCGCGCCCGAGCTGCGGGAGTTCTCGAAGGACCGTCCGCGGTGGGGGTATCGCCGTGCGCATCATCACTTGCGGGAGCTCGGGCTGGAGGTGAACCGCAAGCGTGTGCAGCGCCTGTGGCGCGAGGAGGGGCTGCGAGTCCCTGTGCGCAAGCGCAAGCGCCGGCGGCTGGAAGAATCGACGGTCCCGGCCGAGCGGCTGCGCGCCGAGCGGCTCCAACCACGTGTGGGCGTTCGACTTCCAGTTCGACCAGACCGCCGACGGACGGGCGCTGAAGCTGCTGAACGTCCTCGACGAGTTCACCCGCGAGTCGCTGGTGATGTTTGATCGAGCGCTCGATCGACGCTGACACGGTCGTCACGACGCTGGAGCGGCTGTGCCGGCGAGCGCGGCGCCCCCGGAGCTCCTGCGGTGCGACAACGGCCCGGAGATGACCGCGCACGCGCTCAAAGACTGGTGCTGTGCTGGGCGGAGACCGGGACCGTGTTCATCGAGCCGGGCTCCACCGTGGCAGAACCCGTTCGTGGAGAGCTTTCACTCTCGCGTGCGTGACGAGCTGCTCGACGTCGAGGAGTTCTGCAGCCTGGCCGAGGCGCGGGTAGTGATCGGCGACTGGCGCGAGGACTACAACCAGCGCCGCCCGCACTCCGCGCTCGGGATGCTCACCCCGGCCACCTTCGCCGCCCGAATGCACTCCCAGCGCCACCGACCGCAAAGCGGCATGTCCCCCCCGGCGAGGGAACGCGCCGGTCGGGTCGTGCTCCGCTGACGGCCCAAGGGCCTCCGCTCCACCCACCGGACCGAACCCCCACTACTCTCCCCCTTACTTCTATCCACCAGCTCTCACACTCGGTGGACCGAAAAACGGGGGCCGGTCTCCTCATCCGGGGCTATCGGGGTCCTCGAAGTGCTCATATGTTGCTCCCTTCCGCTTGGACGATGAGGTCTGCGAGCTGGCCGATTCGCGCCTTTGCAATGGCGCGATCCTCGTCACTGACTTCCGGGTCTTCCTCGACACCGTGCTCCGACTCGATGCGTGTCAGGAGCATCCGCAGCAGCGCCGTCTTGTGCCTCCGCACGTCAACCTCCACGACGGACGGGGGATCGACGGGCTCGATCCAGCCCACGACATCGAGCAGCGCCCGAGTTCCCTGCGCTCGGCTAAACAGCCATCGACCGCAGCCCGAATATCCGCTCGACCGCGAGGCTCGATCAAGGCGCCGGCCTCCTCCAGTTGGCCGTGCAGGTCGAAGTAGAGCCCGTCGCGCAACAGCGGGACAAGCTCATCAGGGATGACGATGTGCATGGTCGCTCCGTTCGGTCGGCCGAAGAAACCGTCCGGCGCAGCCATGACCCGGACCCGCAGCCCGGAGAGCTACGGTGTCGAGCGTGGCATCCGAAGCGCGTCTTCGGTTGTCCACAGGCCGGGCGGGTGCGTCAACACTCGCCCGGCCACGATGTCTTGGGGCGGGAGAGCAGAGCAGAGCTCCCGCCGACCCGCAAGAGACAATTGGCCGCACCCGGTGCCCGGCGCTCGAGGCCAGTAAGGTCGAAGCCTGGCTGCGTCATGTCCACCAAGGCTGGCTACGCCGAGCGCCGCCGCAGGCGCTTGAGGGCACCGACCGCTTCGCGGGCGCCGACGCGACGGTGCTGGACTACTGGCGCTGGGCGTTCGGACCTTCGGGACAACACGCAGCGCGGCGTGCTTGCGGAGTTTCTTGTGGCGCTCGCGCTGGGCGCATCGAGACGCGGCGGAAGGCATGGGACAACTACGACGTGACGACCGGCTCCGGGTTGCGCGTCGAGGTCAAGGCGAGCGGCTACCTGCAATCGTGGGCGCAAGCCCAGCACTCGCGGCTGAGCTTCGGGCGCGTCATCGCCCGCACCTGGGATGCGAACACCAACGAGTTCGGCGCCGAGCCCGAGGTCCGCGCCGATGTCTTCGTGTTCTCGGTCCAGACCTGCACGGACCCGCAGCTCTCGACGCGCTCGACATCCACAGTGGGAGTTCTACGTCGTGTCGGCTGAGCGAGTCCGCGAGTGCGCTTACAAGAGCGTGAGTATTGCCTGGGTGCGCAGATTGCGGACCCTGTGCCGTTCGGCGAGCTGGCGGGCACCATAGAGCGCGTCGGACATGGCGGCTCCGCCGACACCCCTGCGTGACAAGGACGGGTGTGTCTGGCGACCGACGGCTCCCATCGCCCGCGGCGTGGGTTCTCGGCGGCGTCAGTACCGAGCCACGCGCAGGCGTGTGGAATGATCCGCACCGTCGTGAGCACGCTCCATCGCAAGCGCGCCTTGATCCTGCTCGGGATCGCCACCGTTGCCTTCACGGTGATCATCGAAGTGGTCGATCCCTCGCACGTCTCGCGCGGCCCAACCATCCTCGCCTTTGAGTTCGCCGGCAGTCACGCTCGCGCAGCGCAGATTATGGCCGAATGGGGACCGAAAGGACGCAGCGCCGCGCACCTCTCGCTGCTGCTCGACTACGGCTACATGCTCTCCTACGGCCTGTTCTTTACCCTCGCCGGCTTCGCAGTCCGCGACACGGCACGAGCGCGCGACTGGCGACGCCTCGCAGCCATCGGCGCTGTTGTCCCGTTCTTCGCGCTCGCCGCTGCGAGCTTCGATGCGAGCGAAAATGTCGCGCTGCTGCTCACGCTCGCCGGCAAGGGCGGCAGCTTCGCCCCGCCGTTCGCCGCTGTCTGCTCGGCGATCAAGTTCACGCTCATTAACATTGCAATCCTCTATGCGCTGTGCGGTCTTGCGCTTTGGCTTAGAGTGCGCCTCCTACAGCCGCGCCGCGCCGCGTAGACCGCCGTGGAGCAGCCGCGGAGGAACATCGAGCTGAAGGCGACCGACCCGGACCCGTCCGCGTCGCTTGAGGTATGCCGGGCGCTCGGGGCCGAGGACCGCGGCACGATCGCGCAGCGCGATACCTACTTCGAGGTCGCACGCGGCGGGCTCAAGCTCCGCGAGGAGCAGCCCGGCCGTCCGCACTTGATCCAGTTCGAGCGCGCAAGCGAACCGCAGCAACGCGAGAGCCGCTACCGGATCATCGAGGTCAGCGACGGCGCAGCGCTGTACGCGGCGCTCGCCGCCGCGATCGGCATACGCGGAGTCGTCGCCAAGCGCCGCCATCTGCTGCTGTGGCAGAGCGTGCGCATCCATCTCGATGAGGTCGAGCGGCTTGGGACGTTCATCGAGCTTGAGGCCGTCGCGCCACCTGACTCCGATCTCACTCACGAGCACCGCCTCGTCGCCGAGCTACGCGACGCGCTCGGGATCACCGACGAACGCCTCGTCGCACTCGGCTACGCCGCGCAACTGCTCCGAGCAAGCGGCGATACCAACGCAAGCTGAGCGCAGAGCCGGGAACCCAAAAGTCGCCAAGGCCTGCCGCCCGTGCTCCTGTCGTTGAGAGCGGTGCCAGGGCTGCGGTAGGCTTCTTTTATGGCTGCTTCTCGCCAGCAGATGAACGTCGATCTTGACGCGGAGGTCGCGTCGATCTTGCGCTCGCACGCCGCCGAGGCGCACGTCAGCGAGGGCGAGATTGTTGATCGTGCTATCCGCGCGTATGACCTGCGCTCGCTGGTTGCCCGCATCCGCTCGCGCAGCGATCTGGACGAAGATGCTGCGATGGCGCTGGTGCGCGAGGAGCTGCACGCCGCACGCGCTGAGCGCGACGCCGCTTGATGCCGCGCGTCGTCGCGGACGCGAACGTGCTCGTCTCCGCGGCCCTGGCCCGCTCTCCGCAGGCACCTTCGGTGCTGACCCTCGACGCAGCGCTTGATGGTCGCGTCGAGTTGGTGACCTCGCCGCTGCTCCTGAGGGAGGTCACGATCGTGCTTGCGCGGCCGCGCTTGCAGAAGTATGTCTCGTCTGATGAGGCGGCGCGGTTCGTGGCGGACCTGGCGGCACAGACGGTCCTGCTTGTCGATCCGCCTGGCCCTCACCCGGCCGTGTGCCGTGATCCCCGCGACGACTATCTTGTCGCGCTTGCCGAGGCCAGTGGAGCCGAGGCGATCATCACCGGGGACCTCGACCTGCTCGCCATTGATCCCGTCCAGCTCGCCGTCGAGGTCATCACGCCGCGGCAGTTCGCCGACCGGCTGGGCTAGTCCGCAGCATTGTACGGGTGTTCGCTATGGCATACACCGGGTTTCGGCGGACACGAGGCCTGGGATGAGTGCGGTCTGGACCCCCGCAAATCCCCCCGCAGAAGCTCGAATCCCCTGTATTCAAGCCAACTCTAACCGTTCGCCCCGATATAGCGAGTTGTCTGCGAAACGAGGCGAAGTCCCGCGAAGGCAGGCGAAAAGTCCCGAAGACGTTGAGGATTGGCGCGGATCCTTTCGCCCGTGTTTGCGGACTTTCGCTGGTCGCGACCCCGCAAATCCCCCGCAGCGGGACTTCAATTCCCCCGCAAATCCCCGGCATCCTGCGGTGGGCGAGCGCCGTGAGTAGGCGATTGACCGCCGAGTCCGCTACCCAGCCCGGCACGAGATTGCCTCTCGCGTGGCCCAGAGCAGGAGTAGCCTGAGGTCAGGGGGCCGTCGGGCTTGCTCGGCTCGGGCTCGGGCCGATGCGGCGGTGCTGGTCCTATTTGCACCGGCGTGACGGAACGACCGCTTGCATACGGGCAGGTCCTCAACCCATCACGTTTCTCGTTCGTACTGAACGCGACCATCGAATGGTTCGGGCGTACCTGCTCTCGGAGGACGGAAGAGGTGACGACTATGAGCGCTCAAGGGACTACTTCCAGCTTCCGCTTGCTTTCTTTCGCGAGTCGTGGCATCGTCGGCTCGACCTGGCTGGCACGGCCGTCTTGTTGATCTGCCTTGAGAAGTCGCGCCACAAGGAGCCATGGTTTCAGTTGCGCACAGCTTCGCAAAGTGCTTGGTATGGGATCAGCGCCGCCACCTTGCAACGCGGCTCGGATGAACTCAGAGAGGCCGAGCTTCTTCTTGTTCATCGCGTCAGGTCCGTGACTCCAAAGCACGTTACGGCCGCACTCAGGTGAACGATTATTTGCTCCTTGGCTCCTTCGCCCGCAATGACGTTCTGCAAGTTCTTCTCGACCATACGCAGACAAACGCATGATGGATCTGAGGGTCACCGCGACCACGATTGCGCTTGGTGTTGGGAGCCTTGCCGCTGTGCTCGCGACAGTAGACGGAGCCATCGCTGCGGTGGCATGGGCATGCAATGTCCTCGGCGACCGTCCAGTTGAACTCGCCGGTGCATTGGCCTTTGGCGGAATATTGGTGCGAGCGTACGATCGTGGGGTGGCAGTGCGCCGGGGGCGCAAGCCGGTGAGACCGGCAGGTCGCGACTGAGGCGCGTGCCCCGAGCACTCAGGCGTCGAGCAGAGTCCTGGCCCAGCTACATGCGCTCTCGGCCAATGTGAGTGCCGCAATGCGATCGAGCGCAGTTGGCTCGTCGTAGCGGAGGGCGACGGCCCACGGCGTTAGCCAATCCACGCCCGCAAGCTCAGAAGGGAGCTGTGCTCCCGTAGCTTCGACTTGCTCCCTGAGCTGTTCGAGGTCGTGGGTGCGGGGCAGCTCGACTTCGGCGAGGACGACCGCCACCTTGAAGGCCTTCTCGACTGCCTGCTGCGCATGAAATCCAACGGCGCCGTCCGCCATATCGTCGGCCTCGGCGAGCACGCGACAGGCGTAGAGGTCGGCGTCCGCGAGGCGGAGCAGCGTTTCGGCGTACTCGACGTGCTCAGGACTCGGCGACAATGCGCCCCTCGCGCAGAGCGCGCTCGACCATCGTTCCCCGGACCTTGGCGCGCCGTTGCGCAAGCGCCTCGTCCATCACAATCACGTCGACCGGGGCGCCGAAGCCGCGCAGTGCGCTCCGCAGCCGGACAGCCTCAGCGAGACGGTCCTCGACCTGGCGCTCGATCACGAGGAAGTCAAGATCGCTGCCCGCGTCAGCGTCGCCGCGAGCGTGCGAGCCGAACAGGATCACCTTGGCCGGCACCGGCGCGGCGTCGATCAGTGCGCGGCCAGCACGCTCGATCAGTTCCTCAGTGGCAACGCTGCTCATGGCCTTGAGCGTATCGGGGTCGCGGGACGCTCGCCGCCCAGCTCGCCGAGACCAGCTCGCTGCCGCTGATGCTGACCGGCGGGATCACCCGTCGCGAGACCGCCGAGCAGGTGCTGGCGAGCGGCGTCGCGTTGGTCGGCATGGCGAGCGCGATAGCGATCACCCCCGACCTCTGCAGCCGCTGGCAGGAAGGCCGTGAGGCCACCGAGCGGCTTGCGCCCGTCACATGGTCTGACAAGACGCTTGCCTCTGCCGCCGGCATGGCGCTCGCCCGCCACCAGATGCGCCGCATCACGCGCGGTCGGCACCCCACGGGCAAGACGCACCCGCTGTATGCGCTCGTGCGCGATCAGCGTGCGCAACGGCGTGCGCTTGGCCGCTACCGTGCGTGGCTACAGACCCGAGCATGAGATCTGACGGCGTGGCGTCGAAAGCGAGAGGATGGCACAGATGAAGGCAGCGGTTATCTACGAGAATGGCGGACCGGAGGTGCTTCGCAACGAGGAGGTGCCCGCCCCGGAATGCCCCGATGGCTGCGTGGTCGTTGACGCCGAGGCGATCAGCATCGAGGGAGGCGATCTGCTCGCCCGCGCGGCAGGGGATTTGCACGCGGTCCCACACATCGTCGGCTATCTGAGCGCCGGCACCGTCAGCGAGGTCGGCGCCGGGGTGCAGGGACGCGCGGTTGGCGACCGGGTGGTCGCCCTGAACGCAGCAGGGTCGCACGCCGCCAAGCGAGCGGTCCCCGCGGCGATGACTTGGCCGATCCCCGCCAAGCTCGACGCGGCCCGTGCCGCATGCGTGCCGGTTGCGTTCGGAACTGCGTACGAGTGCCTGTTCACCGCCGGCAACCTCGCCGAGGGTCAGACCGCTCTGATCCACGCCGGAGCCGGCGGCGTCGGCATGGCCGCGATCCAGCTCGCCAAGCGCGCAGGCGCGACCGTAATCACGACTGCCTCCAGTGACGAGAAGCTGAAGCGGCTAAAGGTGCTCGGACTCGACCACCCGATCAACTACGCGACCGAGAGCTTCGTCGAGCGCACCAACGAGCTGACCGACTCGCACGGCGTGGAGGTCGTCCTCGACTCGATCGGAGGCCAAAACCTCATCGATAGCATCGGCGTACTCGCCTACCGCGGGCGGCTCGTCAGCGTCGGCGTGGCCGCCCGAGCGGGCTCGCAGGTCGAGGCGCGGTCGCTCTGGATGCGCAACAACTCGCTGCACGGCGTCTTTCTCGGCGGCGCGATCCTGTCGGAGTATGCCCGCGTCCATCCCATGATCGGCGACATGCTGGAGCGGGTAGCAAGCGGCGAGCTGCAAGTAGAGATCGATCGCTCGTTCCCGCTCTCGGATGCCGCTGCGGCGCATGAATATGCCGAGAGCCGCAAAGCGTTCGGTCGCGTCATCATCACGCCGTGACTGCGCGTCGCTCCGAGGTCACCACGTCCGGGACCTCTGGAGACGGCGAGATAGCCAACCCCGCCGCCTGCTCAGCGATCACCGCGATGTGCTCGCCCTCGTAGCGTTTCACAAGCCGAACTGCTCCCTGTAGGTGTCAGGAACCAGCGCCTCGAACTCCCGATGGCGTTCGATGAATGCTTTGACGAACGGACAGAACGGCAGCACTGCGAGACCTCGTGTGCGGGCCTCTTCCAGAGCAAACCGGATCAGTCGATCAGCGAGTCCGCGACCCTGGAGACGCTCGTCGACCTCGGTGTGGACGAACGCGATCAGGCCGGGGCGTGCACGATAGGTGGTGAAGCCAACCACCTCGCCGTCGATCGACAGCTCGTAGCGATCACGGTCAGGAGCGTCAGCCATCTCGATACGCTCCGCCACAGCCATGCCGGAACATTATCCCGGCAGTAAAGGCATTGCAGATCAGCGAAGTACGCAAGTATGACCGGGGCCGCCAGCTGACCCAGCGCATTTGCGCGCTGCGGGATGCCCGCGAGGAGCGCTCTGATCTCATTATTGTCGTTTATTGAGCTCATTCGACGGAACCTAGCATCGCGTGGTGTTCCCGGTGGCGCGCCCGTCCAGTCGCTCTCTGCTGAAAACGGGGTGATGCGTTCGAGTTGACATTCTGGGCGGCGGACCGGCGGTCCACTACCCCTCGGAATATCGGGAGTTCGACGGGATCATCGTCCCGACTCGATGAAGATATTGTTCAAGTTAGATCGCTTCGGAGGTAGCATGGGATTTGACCAATACCACGAGCCGACGCACGAGCTGCCAGCGGAGACGCGGACGTTCGTGCGGATATGCGGATCGCTGACAGAGGAGGCCGAAGCGATCGACCGGAATCAGCAGGGCCTTGCGTTCGAGTCCGACGTCGCCGTGGCGCTCCCAGCATGAGCGTCCTACTCGTGGCAGAGTTGCATGGACGGACTGCGTTCGAGCCCCAGCTGCGTGCGCTGATGTGCGAACTGGCCGACGCAAGCCGCGCCGAGCCTCAATGCACAGACTTCCGAGTGCTCGCCGCTGAGAGGCCCGGCGAGTTCGTGCTGCTCTGCTCCTGGAGCAGCGAGGCAGCCATGCGCGCCCACTACGACACGAGTCACTACCGCCGCTATCGCGGCCAGGTCGAGCCACTGCTGGCACGTCCGAGCGATGTCGTGATCCATCACGTCAGCAGTACCGTCCACGCCCTCGATCCCAATCCGCCCGACCCCGGGCTGTTCGGGTGAGGCAAACCGGCTCCTGTTCGTAGGTAAGCCAGCGCGGCTGTACGGCTTCAACGGCAAAGGCTGGATGAGTCACGCACCTGGCCGATCTGGCTACGCTTGTCCCTCAGATGACGTTGCACGCCGATCATGATTCTGTGTCAGTCCCGGCTCGGGTGCTTTCTAGTACCCAGCTCGCGTTGCTCGCGCAGCGCGGCGAGGAGCTCACGGCCGAGGTGGGGGAGAAGCTGTACGAGATCGGCGACGCGACCTACCCGTTCATCGCGATCCTCGAGGGCGAGGCGGCGGTGCTGGATGGCGCGGGGCATGAGATCGTGCGTCACGGCGCCTCGGGCTTTCTCGGGGAGGTCAACCTGCTCAGCGGACAGTCGGTGTTCGTCACCGCGGTCGTCACCCAGCCGCTGCGCTACATCGCCCTGCCGCGTGAGGACCTGCGTGCGTTGCTGTTCGACGACCCATCGCTCTCGGATCTGATCCTTGGCGCCCTGGTGGAGCGCCGCGAGCTGCTGCAGCGCCGCCAGGGCATCGGACCGGAGATCGTCGGCCCGCGCGAGTCGCCCGACACGCGCCGGCTGCTCGAGTTCGCGCGAGCCCAGCGCCTCCCCCACACGTGGGTCGATCCCACCGAGTCGGCCGACGATGGGAGCTCGGCGGCGGAGTCGTCTGAGCCGGTGAAGCCGCTGGTGCGTCTGCCTGGTGGCGTTGAGCTTCTGAACCCTAGTAACGGAGAGCTCTCGCGTGCGCTCGGCATCGGCATGCAGCTCGCGCCCCGTGAGGAGGTCGATCTGCTGATCGTCGGCGGCGGCCCCGCGGGACTCGGCGCAGCCGTGTACGGCGCTTCGGAGGGATTGGACACGCTGATCGTGGAGGGCAGGAGCATCGGTGGCCAGGCGGGCACCTCGCGCAGGATCGAGAACTACCTGGGCTTCCCCGCGGGGATCAGCGGCAACGAACTGCTCAGCCGCGCCGCCACCCAGGCGCGCAAGTTCGGCGCTCGCCTGGCCTCGCCCTACCGCGCCCAAGAGCTCCAGCCCGGCAGCGAGGGTCACCTCGTGAAGCTCGAGGACGGGCACGAGATCGCTGCGGGTGCGGTGCTGCTCACGATGGGCGCGGAATACCGGCGTCTGCCCGTGGCGGGGCTCGAGGAGTACGAGGGGGTGAGCGTGTTCTACGCAGCCGGCCCGCCGGAGGGCCAGCTCTGCACCGCTCAGCGCGTGGGCGTTGTCGGCGGGGGCAACTCCGCGGCTCAGGCTGCCGTCTGGCTGGCGCGCGGGGGCGCGCTCGTCACGCTTCTGCACCGCCGCGGCGACCTACGGGAGACGATGTCGCAGTATCTGATCGACGAGCTCGACCGCTATGGGGTGGCCGTGCGCGATCGTTCCGAAATCGCCGGACTGCAAGGAGAGGAGGGGCGCCTGCACTCGGTCACGCTCGCCGACGGCGAGCAGTTGCCGCTCTCATTCCTGTTCCTGTTCCTCGGAGCTACGCCCTGCACCGAGTGGCTCGGCGAGGTGCTCGCGCGCGACGGCGACGGTTTCATCCTGACCGGCGCGGAGGTCGGCGCCGAGGGTCTGCTCGAGACGAGCGTGGCGGGCGTCTACGCGGCCGGCGACGTGCGTGCCGGCTCGATCAAGCGCTGCGCGACCGCGGTCGGCGAGGGCGCCGCGGTGGTCCAGTTCGTACACGAGCGCATGGCCCGTGTGGCCGCTGCACCGGTCGTTCAAGCATCGCAGGCAGCCTCGCCGTGAACTTGCGCCTCTGACCGTCGCAGAACGCGAGGTTGTGGCGCAAGGCGGCGCAACCTGGGCTCGACGCAGGCGGGGTCGTCAGCTCTCGATCGGCGACATGTCCGCGTAGCGGTCGCCGGCCGTCACCCCCACCGGGGCGGCCTCGTCGATCCGGGCGAGATCGTCGGTGCTCAGCTCGATCTTGGTGGCCGCGACATTCTCTTCCAGGTATGACCGTCGCTTGGTCCCGGGGATCGGCACGATGTCCTGGCCCCGGCTGAGCACCCAGGCGAGTGCCAGCTGACCGGCCGTCACGCCCTGCTCGCGCGCGATCTCCTCCACGCGCTCCACCAGCTCGAGGTTGCGCCTGAAGTTCTCGCCCTGAAAGCGGGGATGGTGGCGGCGGAAGTCGTCCTCGGGCAGGTCCTCTGGTGTCTTGTAGCGGCCGGACAGGAAGCCGCGGCCGAGGGGGCTGTAGGCGACGAACCCGATGCCCAGCTCACGCACCGTCGGCAGGATCGCCTCCTCGGGCTCGCGCGACCACAGCGAGTACTCGGTCTGCAGCGCCGAGATCGGATGCACTGCGTGGGCTCGGCGGATCGTCTGCGGTCCGGCCTCGGAGAGGCCCAGGTAGCGGACCTTGCCCTCCTGGACGAGCTCGGCCATCGTGCCGACGGTCTCCTCGATCGGCACCGTTTTGTCGACGCGGTGCTGGTAGTAGAGGTCGATGTGCTCGACGCCCAGGCGCGAGAGCGACGCCTCACAGGCGCTGCGCACGTACTCGGGTTTGCCGTTGACCCCAACCCTGGTGCCGTCCTCGCGGCGCTCGTTGCCGAACTTGGTGGCGAGCACGACCTGCTCACGACGGCCGGCGATCGCGCGGCCGACGAGTCGCTCGTTCGTGAACGGCCCGTACATGTCGGCCGTGTCGAGGAAGTTGACGCCGAGCTCCAGCGCACGATGGATCGTGGCGATCGACTCCTGCTCGTCGGTCGCGCCGTAGAACTCGGACATGCCCATGCAGCCCAGTCCCTCGGCCGACACCTGCAGTCCCTGACTGCCAAGCTTGCGTGTGTTCATGCCCGATCGCTCCTTTGCTCGATGTCCGCCCGATGTCGCATGAGCCGGTCGTCCAGACCGACCGCTCGCTATGCACCTACCCAAGAACATAGCTCGCCGGCTCGAATGGGCTGGACGCAGGTAGAGTCCACACCATGACGCTCGTCCTGCTCACCGGAGCAACCCGCGGCATCGGCGCCGCCGCCGCTGTCGAGCTCGCCCGTGAGGGGGTCGGGGTCGCGCTCGTGGGCCGCGACCCCGAGCGCGTGCAGGCGGTTGCGCGCGATGCCCGCGCGGTCGGCGGGGGCGCGCCGGTGCACGAGCACGTGGCGGATCTGATGCTGATGGCCGATGTCCGGTCGCTGGCCGAGGAGGTGCGCGCGCGCTATGAGCACATCGATGTCCTGGCGAACAATGCCGGTGCCCTGTTCGCCTCGCGCAAGATGACCTCCGAGGGGTTCGAGCAGACGTTTGCGCTGAATCATCTCGCGCCGTTTCTGCTCACCGCGCTGCTGCGCGATCGCCTGGACGGCGGTCGCGTCGTGACCACCGCATCTGACGCTCACACCGGCGGGCTGCTGGACCTCGACGATCTGCAGTCCGAGCGCTCATACGCCGCGATGCGCGTGTACGGCACCTCGAAGCTGTGCAATATCCTGTTCACCCGCGAGCTGGCACGTCGCGCGCCCGAGCTGCACGCCAACTGCTTTCATCCCGGTGTCGTGCGGACCGGGTTCGGCAAGAACGACATGGGCATCTGGAAGGTCCTGACCACGCTCGGCGGTCCCTTCTTCCGCTCGCCCGCGCGCGGCGCCCGCTCACTGGTGTGGCTGTCGGTGTCCGACGAGGCAGCCGGTCTGACTGGTGGGTATGTTCAGGACGAGAAGGTGTTGCAACCCAGCGCCCAGGCCCAGGACGACACGCTCGCCGAGGGCCTGTGGGAGCGCAGCGTGCGGCTGGTGGGGCTGCCCGCGGACGCGTCTGCCGATACGCCTGTCTGAGCTCGCGCAACGTGGTGCGGTGCGGCGCGTCGTTCAGGCGCGATGATCGCCCGCCCAGGCGACGATTGCACCAGATCCGTCGACCGTCGTGCCGTCGTCGAGCAGAAGCACGGGGACGTCTTCCTGCCCAGTCAGCTCAAGGATCTCCTGGCGCTTGCCCCGGCGGCTGAACGGCACGTTTTTGAATCCGCCCACCGTCTTGACCGTGTACGACTGCCCGGCCTCGTCCAGCGCCTTGGCTGCCACACCGCACGGATGCTTGATCAACGGCGCGTCGGCGCCATGCGTGCGCGCGGGACACGTGTACAGGATCATCGACTCAGTGTAGGTCTTGGCGCGCAGATGCGCTCGCGGGTGACCACATCCCTGATCTCGATAGGCGCCGCCGCCGCCCGCGCACACGCCGAGGCGGTCTCGTTTGCAGGTCGCCGCGCCGGTAGACGCCGGCTCCCGCCTGGCCTAGCGCGCGCCCAGGCTCTTGGCCAGCTGCCGCTCGGGCGCGATCCGCACGACGTCCCACACGAGCCCGGCGCGCTCAAGCGCGGAGATCAGCCACCCGGAGGGGTCCAGCTGCCACCAGCGCAGGCCGTGGCGCGCGGAGGTCGGGAACGCGTGGTGGTTGTTGTGCCACGCCTCGCCGAGCGTCGGCAGCGCCAGCCAGACGTTGTTGCGCGACTCGTCGTGCGTCTCATATCCGCGCCGGCCGAAGAAGTGGCACAGCGAGTTGATCGAGAACGTCGCGTGGTGCAGGAACACGATCCGCACCGCGCCTCCCCACAGCAGTCCCGTGAGGCCGCCGACGATCGAGCCTCCCGTCAGCGCGTATCCGAGGGCGAACGGGAACGCAAGCCCGGCGAGCACCCAGAGCACGAACGTGCGATCGATGAAGTGCACGACCGGATCGGCGATCAGGTCCTTGGCGTAGCGCTGCTCGTCGGCCAGCGCGCCGCCCGCGAAGATCCAGCCCACATGCGCGTGGAACAGGCCGCGCAGCGCCCCGCCCCAACCGCTGCCGTGGTCGACGTGGGGACTGTGCGGATCGCCGGGCTGGTCTGAGTACTGGTGGTGCTTGCGGTGGTTGGATACCCACTCGATCACCGGCCCCTCGATCGCTGCCGAGCCGAGCGCCGCGAACAGCGCTCGCAGCGGCGCGCTGGTCTTGAAGCTGCGGTGGGTCAGCAACCGGTGAAACCCGACCGTGATGCCGACTCCGGTGAGCGTGTAGGTGACCGCCAGCACGATCAGGTCCGGCCAGCGCAGCGCGCCGCCCCACAGCTGCCACATCGCCACTCCCAGCAGCGCCAGCGGCAGGATCGTCACGACCAGGTTGGCGATCCGGTCGACCGTCGCGTGCTCGACGGGGGGTGTGCTCTCGGTGTCGATGCTCGCCGGCTGTTCCCCCACGACCGGATTCTCGCCGGTCCCGTGCGTCTCGGTGCTCGCCTGCATGGTGGGGGTCATTATCGGACCCTTCCCGGCCTCGCGCCCGGCCGGTCCGACCGAGCACGCCTCCGTTGGTGTGCTCGGAGCGTACTCCTCCTCGCGGTCGAGTGACTAGCGTTCGTGCCCCCCAAACTCCCGCAGGGCTTCGACGATCGTCTGCGCATACACGGCCCGCCCCGTGACCGATGGGTGAACCCCATCGACGAGCAGCGATTCGCTCGAGTGCGCGTACCAGTTGGCGAGCACCGCCTGCGGCCAGACCGGCACGAACGCTTCGAGCGTGTGATTGACCTCGTGCTGCCAGGCGCGGTTCACGCGCACGTTGACGAGGATTACATGCGCCACGCCACCCAGCACGCTGCGCAGCCGCTGCAGGTTTTCAAACCAGACCGGGCCGTTGTCGCCGATCTGCACGATCACAGTCGGCGGCAGGGCGCCGTGCGCCCGGTATTCGGCGATGCGCTGGATCGTGTCCACGGCCTGGCGCCCGACGACCGCGTCCACGCGCAGTCGCGGCCCGAGTCGCTGTTCGAGCACCGGCGCGCTGCCCAGCATCACCGAGTCGCCGAGCGCGAGGATCGGCCCCGACGGGATCGCCCCCGTAGCGTTGCGGGCCGTGCCGGCCGGGCGCAGCGACGTGCCGTCGGAAGTGAGGCCGCCACCGGAGCCCGGGCCCGTGCTCGCAAAGCTCGATATGCGCGCGAGCGCAGCCGGTGTCGCTAGCTGCGTCGGTCCCGAGCCGGGCGCCGGCAGCCCCAGCGTGAGGCCGAGGATCAGCGCGAGCACGCCGAGCGCCCCGCCGACCCAACCGAGCCGCTGGTGCGGGGTGCGCGTGTCCAGCCAGGTGCGCACCCGCCGCTGCGCTTCCCCGGTTCGCACAGGGTGCTCGACATAGCGGTAGGAGGCGGCGGCGATCGCGACGGTCGCACCGATCTGGGCCGCTATCAGCAACGGCCCGTGCCAGGGCACGTCGACGCGGGGCCGGGTGAGCTCCATGATCGGCCAGTGCCACAGGTAGATGCCGTAGCTGCGCACGCCGATCCAGCGCAGCGGACGCCAGCCGAGGGTCGCGCCTAGGCGCGCGGCGGGATGGACCACGACGGCGACGAGCAGGCCGGCGCATAGCGCCACCAGCAAGAACCCGCCGCGATACAGCCACGGCTGGAAGTCCGACGCGCGCCAGAACGCCGCGAGGATGCCCGCCAGCGCCGCCACGCCGATCCCGTCGAGCACGTTTCGCGCGCGCGTAGACGCCATGGCATGCAGCCGTGTCGCCGGCCAGGCGAACGCCAGCAGCGCGCCGACCAGCAGCGTGCAGGAGCGCGTATCGGTGCCGTAGTACACGCGCGAGGGATCCAGGTTCGGGTTATACAGCGCCCACATCAGCCCGGTCGACGCCAGCGCACCGAGTGCCGTGAGCACGAACATCCGGCGCCTGCCCAGCCACCGCAGCCCGCCCACGAGCAGCAGCGGCCAGATCAGGTAGAACTGCTCCTCGACCGCCAGCGACCACAGGTGCTGCAGCAGCGACGGGCGCCCGAACGCGTTGAAGTAGGAGTGGCTGGCGATGATTTCGTGCCAGTTGGTCATGAACACGACCGATGCCAGCGCATCACCGCGCGTGCGTGAGAGGTCGTCGCGCGCGATCGTCGAGGTGGCGATCAGGCAGAACAGCACGACCAGCGCCAGCGCCGGCAGCAGCCTGCGGGCGCGCCCGCGCCAGAACCGCCCCAGGTCGATTCGCCCGCTGCCGGCGCGCTCGACGAGCAGCATCGAGGTGATCAGGTAGCCGCTGAGCACGAAGAACACGTCCACGCCGAGAAACCCGCCCGGCACCCATGAGACGCCTGCGTGGTAGAGCACCACGCCCGTGACCGCCAGCGCGCGCACACCGTCCAGTCCGGGACGGTAGGGCAGGCGCGGGCTCCAGTCGGGGGAGACCTCGCCAGCCGTCTGTCTTCCCGCGGGCGCTTTCACCTGCTTGGCCCGCTGGTCTTGCGTGACTGACACAGGCCTCATTCTGTCATTCGCGCTAGCCTGCCTCGTCATGGTACTGTAGACCCTCTCGGCTGTGGTGCATGCCTGACCCGAAGGGTCCCGCGCCCGCCGACGTGTTCGTCGTGTTCGGCATCACCGGCGACCTCGCCAAGGTGATGACGTTCCGCTCGCTCTACCGCCTGGAGCGTCGCGGTCTGCTGCACTGCCCGATCGTCGGTGTCGCGGGCGACGATTGGACGATCGAACACCTGCGCGACCACGCTCGTAAGTGCATTGAAGGCACCGGCGAGCACGTGGACGCCGACGTGTTCGCATCGCTTCGCGGCACGCCTCTCCTATGTCAGCGGCGACTTCACCAACGCCGCCACCTACGAGCGCCTGGTGGCGGCCGTCGGCGAGGCGCACAATCCCGTGTTCTACCTGGAGATCCCTCCGTTCCTGTTCGGTCCCGTGATCAGTCAGCTCACCGCCGCTCGGCCTGACGAAGACCGGTCGCGTCGTCGTGGAGAAGCCCTTCGGCCACGATCTCGCCTCCGCGCGTGCGCTGGCCGCGGAAATCCACGAGCACATCGACGAGTCCCAGCTGTATCGGATCGACCATTTCCTCGGCAAGATGGGCACCGACGAGTTTTTGTACCTGCGCTTCGCCAACACGATGATCGAGCCGATCTGGAACCGCGCTCACATCGCGTGCGTGCAGATCACGATGGCCGAGTCTTTCGGCGTCGAGGATCGCGGTCACTTCTATGACCCCGTCGGTGCGCTGCGCGATGTCGTCGTCAACCACCTGATGCAGGTCGTCGCGGTCGCCGCGATGGAGGCGCCCGCGGCCGGGGACGCGGCGACCCTCAAGGACGCCAAGTTCTCGCTTTTCCGCTCGACCGCCACGGCCGACCCGGCCCACTACGTGCGCGGCCAGTACGACGGCTATCTCGACATCGACGGCGTCGCCGCGGGCTCGACCACCGAGACCTACGCCGCCCTGCGCCTGGAGATCGACAACTGGCGCTGGTCGGGCGTGCCGTGGTTCATCCGCACCGGTAAGCATCTCCCCATCACCCAGACCGAGCTGCGCGCCGTCTTTCGCCATCCGCCGCGCCTGGGCTTCATGGAGGGCGACGGCGCTGGCGCTCGCCATCGTCGCCCCGAACCGGACCAGCTCGTGATCAGGCTCGATCCCGTCACCGGCGTGCGCTCATCCTCGACGCGCACCGCGCCGACGCCACCGGTCCGCGGGCGATCACGCTCGAGATGGAGTTCGCGCAGGAGGGCGGCGAGGCTCCCACTCCCTATGAGGTGCTCCTGCTCGACGCGATGCGCGGCGATGCCACTCGCTTCACCCGCCAGGACTCGGTCGAGGAGGCCTGGCGCATCTTCGAACCGCTGCTGGACTCGCCCCCGCCCGTGCATCCCTACGCGCCCGGCTCCTGGGGTCCGGCAGAGGCCAACCGTCTCGTCTCCGGCTTCGGGGCCTGGCATGGCCCGTGGGTCGAGGCATGAGTCGCGCGATTGTCACGGTGAACCCCCGATGAGCCCGGCGTCGCGCGGGCATTCGGGTGGGGGCGCGAGTGCAGGGCGGGGCGCGGGGGGTAAGAGTGCGAAGGGGGGCGGTAGCGCGGCGGATTCGCGGTCAGGGCCTGACTCCGCGCAGGACCACGCCGCTCCGGCGATGCCCCAGAGTGCCGCGATGCCCTCGCCGTTTCCGCCGATCGCCGACTACGCGTTCCTGTCCAACTGCCACACCGGCGCGCTGGTCGCGCCCGACGGGCGCGATCGACTGGCTGTGCGTGCCTCGCTTTGACGCGCCGTAGGTGTTCGGCACGCTGCTCGACCGCCAGGCGGGGGCGTTCCGCTTCGCGCCGTTCGGCATCAACGTGCCCTCGGCGCGGATCTACGAGCCGGGCACGAACACGCTGCTCACCACCTGGAACACGCCCGACCGGCTGGATCGCCGTGCGCGACGCGCTCACGCTCGGGCCCCGCCGCGGCGTAGATCAAGATCACGCCCCACACGCGTCCCCCGACCGACGAAGACGCCGAGCACCTGCTCGTGCGCGTGGCCGTGTGCCTGGAGGGCGAGGTCGAGGTCGAGCTGACCTGCGAACCGGTCTTCGATTACGGGCGCGTCCCGGCCACGTGGTCGATCTCGCAGGAGGGCCACTGCGCCGATGCGACCGGCGCCGAGCTCACGTCAGGCTCAAGACCGACATGACCGTCGGCGTCGAGGGCGACTGGGTCCGTGCGCGGCATGTGCTCAAACAGGGCGAGCAGATCTATTGCGCGCTCTCCTGGGCGGAGGAGCTCGCGGTTCCCACCGACATCGACGACGCCAACGCACGCCTGGCCACCACCGGTCGCTACTGGCGTGGGTGGCTCGGGCGCGCGCGCCTGCCCGACCACCGCTGGCGCGAGGCGATCCAGCGCTCGGCGCTGGCGATCAAGGGCCTGACCTATATGCCCACGGGCGCGACCGTCGCCGCGCTGACGACCTCGCTGCCGGAGACCCCCGGGGGAGAGCGCAACTGGGATTACCGCTACACCTGGCTGCGCGACTCGACGTTCACGCTGCAGGCGCTGCATTACCTCAACCTCGACTGGGAGGCGGAGGAGTTCATGCAGTTCGTGGCCGACCTCGAGCCCAACTCAGACGGCGCCCTGCAGATCATGTATGGGATCGACGGCCGCCGCGACCTGACCGAGTCCACGCGCGACGATCTCTCCGGCTACGCCGGCGCGCGCCCCGTGCGCGTGGGCAACGGCGCGTTCGACCAGCGCCAGAACGACGTGTTCGGGGCGGCGCTCGATTCGATCCTGCTGCACACCCGCCGCTCGGAACGGCTGCCCCGGCGGCTGTGGCCGATCGTGCAGGCGCAGGCCACGTGCGCGACCGCCGTCTGGCGCGAACCGGACCAGGGTATCTGGGAGGCGCGCGGCGCCCCCCAGCACTACGTCTCCTCCAAGCTGATGTGCTGGGTCGCGATGGACCGCGCCGCCAAGCTCGCGGCGATGGGCGGCGACTCGGGCCTGCAGTCCACCTGGGCGGCCACGGCGCAGGAGATCAAGGCCGACATCCTCGAGCACGGGCTCACCGCCGACGGTGTCCTGCGCCAGCACTACGACACCGACGCGCTCGACGCCTCGACGCTGCTGGCCGCGCTGTTCGGGTTTTTGCCGCCCGGGGACGAGCGTCTGTGCGCGAGCGTCCTGGCGATCGCCGACGATCTGACGGAGAACGGCTTCGTCCTGCGCTACCGCACCGATGAGACCGACGACGGCCTGTCCGGCAAGGAGGGCAGCTTTTTGATCTGCTCCTTCTGGCTCGTCTCGGCGCTGGCGATCGTCGGCGAGGAGCAGCGCGCGCGCGATCTGATGGAAAAGCTGTTGAGCGTCGCCTCACCGCTCGGTCTCTACGCCGAGGAGTTCGACACCTCCACCGGCCGTCACCTCGGCAACTTCCCGCAGGCGTTCTCCCACCTCGCCCTGATCGAGGCGGCGGCGCGCATCATTCTCGCCGAGCGCCTGGCGGAGATCTCGTAGTGGACGCCGATGCCGGGTGAGGAGCACGCGCGCCGGCGCCGGGTGGTGATCGTCGGCGGCGGGTTCGGCGGCCTCACCGCCGCGCGCGAGCTGCGGCGCGCCGACGTGGACGTGACGCTCATCGATCCGGTGAGCCATCACCTGTTCCAGCCGCTGCTCTACCAGCTGGCGTGCGGCGGCCTGTCCCCGGGCGAGTGCGCCACGCCGATCCGCGGCGCGGTCAAGCGCAGCTCCAACACGACCGTCCTGATGGCTCGCGCCACCGGCCTGGACGTCGAGCGCCGCCAGGTGACCCTCGACCGCGGCGAGCGTCTGGACTACGACAGCCTGTTGATGGCCTGCGGCGCCGAGACCTCCTATTTCGGCAACGAGGACTGGCGCGAGGTCTCCTACGGCCTGAAGACGCTGGCAGACGCCGTCGAGCTGCGCAATCGCATCTACGGCGCGTTCGAGGAGGCCGAGCGTTGCGAGGACCCGGACGAGCGCGCACAGTGGCTGACGTTCGTCGTGATCGGCGGCGGGCCGACCGGTGTGGAGCTCGCGGGGGAGCTGGCGATCGTCGCCCGCCACACGATGCGTGGTTATTTCACTCACATCCACCCGTCCGAGGCACGCGTGATCCTGCTCGACGCCGGCACCCGCGTCACCGCGGCGTTCGACGAGCGTCTCTCGGCCAAGGTCGCGGGGTATCTGGACGCGCTCGGGGTGACTGTGCGCGAGGGCGCCCGTGTCACCTCGATCGACGACCGCGGGGTGACGGTTCAGGTCGATGGGACGGACGAGCGTATCGCCACGAGAACCGCGATCTGGGCCGCGGGTGTCCAGGCCGTCGGGTTTGCCGCGACGCTCGCGCAGGCGACCGGGGCGCAGACGCGACCGAGCGGGGCGCGTGCAGATCCAGCCAGATCTGACCGTGCCAGGCCATCCTGAGATCTCGGCGATCGGTGACGCCACGCAGGTTCCCGGGCCGGGGGACAGGCCGCTGCCGGGGTTGGCGACCGTCGCGATCCAACAGGCGCGCCATGTCGCCAAGGCGATCCGTGGGGGCGCGCCGGGCGCCACGGAGCCGTTTCGCTACTTCGACAAGGGCGCGCTCGCGGTCGTCGGCCGGGGCAAGGCGGTGTGCGAAATCCGCGGCCACCGGCTCTCTGGGCGGCCAGCGTTCTTCACCTATCTGACGGTGCACATGTACTACCTGACGGGCGGCGGCCCTGGGCATCGCCTGAAGGTGCTGATCGACTGGATCAGCGCGCGCGTCGGAGAGCCGCAGGATCAGGTCATCGACGGCGAGCTCGCAGACTCTTGATCCTTTGGCGTGAGACTGGTTGTGGCGTGACCGGCGTGACGCGCGAGCGTCCTAATTGTGACCGCGGAGTGACGGGAGGGTAAAGGCGGCGGGGGAGAATGTATACAAAATAAACTGCGTAACACTATGGTCATACACAGTTTAAAAGTTATATGTTCTACATCTCCCTACTCGTTCACCTTGCTCTTCATCTGCCCGTCCCAACCTGCTGAGAACTTGGGCATGATTGCGTCGTGAGGGCGCTCGATCGGAGACTGCTTGCGTATGCGCGTGACGCGACTCGCACGTTCCTCCTCGTCTCCGTTGCGCTCGGTGTTCTCAGCGCACTGCTGATCGTCACGCAGGCATGGCTGCTGGCGGACGTCGTCGCGCGCGCGTTCCTCGACGGCAGGAGCCTTGAGCAACTGCACGTTCCGCTGGTCGTGCTGCTGCTGGTCGTCCTCGCTCGCGCGACCGTAGCGTGGCAGGCCGAGCTCGCGGCGAGTCGCTCCTCGGCGCGCGCGAAGTCGCAGCTGCGCGCGGCGCTGCTGGCGCGTATCGCGACGCTCGGCCAGGAGCACTCTCGCGAGCAGCGCACCGGCGAGCTCACGGTCCTCGCCACCCGCGGGATCGACGCGCTGGACGGCTACTTCTCGCTGTACCTGCCGCAGCTGCTCCTCGCCGTGATCGTGCCGGTCGTGGTAATCGTGGTGGTCCTCTGGAACGATTGGATCTCGGCGGCGATCATCGCGTTCACGATTCCGCTGATACCGCTGTTCATGGCGCTGGTGGGCGCCGCGACGAAGGAACGCATGGACAGCCAGTTCCGCACGCTGGAGCGACTCGCCGGTCACTTCCTCGACGTCGTCGCCGGACTGCCCACCCTGAAGGTATTCGGACGCGCCAAGGCCCAGGCCGCGGCGATCCGCGAGATCACCGAACGCTACCGCCGGGCCGCGATCTCGACGCTGCGCATCACCTTCCTGTCCTCGCTGATCCTCGAGCTCGTCGCGACGATCTCGGTGGCGCTCGTGGCGGTTGCGATCGGCCTGCGGCTGATGGACGGAGCAGCTCGATCTGCGCACCGCGCTGTTCGCGCTCGTGCTCGCGCCCGGAGGCCTACCTGCCGCTGCGCCGGCTGGGCGCCAACTACCACGCGAGCGCCGAGGGCATGGCCGCCGCGGAGCAGGTGTTTGCCGTGTTGGAGGCGCCCGAGGTGCCCCGTGGCACGCGTATCGACTTCCCCGACCCGGCGCTCGCCGGCCTCACCGTCGAGGGGCTGCGGGTCAGC
Organism: uncultured Solirubrobacterales bacterium; assembly: GCA_963736555.1. GTDB lineage: Bacteria > Actinomycetota > Thermoleophilia > Solirubrobacterales > Solirubrobacteraceae > Palsa-744. Next base: position 625,690 of record CAVTPC010000003.1, on the reverse strand, counting down.
TACCCCGGCCGCTCAGAGCCGGCGCTCGACGGCGTCTCGCTGACGGTCGGAGAGGGAGAGGTGCTGGCGCTCGTCGGTCAGAGCGGGTGTGGCAAGTCGACGCTGCTGGGCGTTCTGCTCGGGCTCGTCACACCCGAGCTTGGGTCGGTCCGCGTCGGTGACATCGACCTGGCCGAGCATCGATCTCGACGCTTGGCGGGCGCGGCTGGCGTGGGTGCCCCAGCGACCGCACCTGTTCAAGGCGTCGATCGCGCAGAACGTGCGCCTCGGTCGCTCAGGCGCATCGACCGGGGAGGTCTGGGCGCGATCTCGGCCGCCGGGCTCACGGACGTGGTGCGTCGAGCTGCCCCAAGGCCTGGACACGGTGCTCGGCGACCGTGGCGCCGGGCTGTCCGCGGGCGAGCGCCAGCGGGTCGCGCTGGCCCGCGCGTTTCTGCGCGACGCGCCGCTGCTGCTGCTTGACGAGCCGACCGCCAACCTCGACGGCCAGACCGAGCAGGAATCGTTGCAGACCATCCGTCGCCTCGCCCACGGACGCACGGTGGTCCTCGTCGCCCACCGCCCTGCCTCTGATCGGGTGGCCGACCGGGTGCTCTCGCTCGCCCCGGCGGTCGAGGTCGCGGCATGAACACGCATGGCGGCGCTGGACCGATCTCCGGGATCGGCCAGCGTCCTTACCGATCGTCGATCAGATGCGATCGACTGATCGGCCAGCACGCGTGCGAAGCACACTTCGCTCACTGCGTCCTGGGTGGGCGGGCTTTCATCCACCTGCGTGTCCATGCCGGGGTTTCTTCCATTCAGAGGTCGCCGCGTGACACCTCCGCCCGGAGACGATCGTGGGCCGCAGGCCCCACTGCTGCGAACGCTCGCGATCGCCCGTCCCGCCGCCGGGCGGTTGGCGCTGGCGCACGCTGCTCGGCGCCGGCGCGGTCGGCGCCGCGATCGGCCTGATCGTCACCTCGGCCTGGTTGATCTCGCGCTCGGCACAGCACCCGCAGGAGTCGGCCGTCGCGATCGCGATCGTCGGGGTGCAGTTCTTTGCGCTGCACGCGGACTGTGCCGCTATGCGGAGCGAGTCGTCGGTCACGACGCCGCCTTCCGCGTGCTGAGCGACCTGCGGGTCAGCGTCTACGAACGGCTGGAGCGGCTGGCACCACTCGGCCTGCCGGCGTTTCGGGAGCGGCGATCTGCTCGCGCGGCTGATCGGAGATGTCGACTCCCTGCAGGACCTGCTGGTCCGAGTGGTGCCCCCGTTCGCGATCGCGCTGGTCGTCGGGGCGGCGACAGTCGGTCTGGTGTGGTGGATGCTCCCCGCCGCCGGGCTGATCCTGCTGGTCGCTCTACTGATCGCCGCGACGCTCGTGCCGTGGCTGACCGGGACGCTCGCAGCCCGTACGGAGGCTCGCCATGCGGCGGCGCGAGGAGAGCTGACGTCCTCGGTCCTCGATCTGATCGAAGGCGCCCCAGAGCTGGCTGTCAGCGGCGCCACGGCGGAGCAACTGGGGCGTGCGCTCGCGGCGGACACGGAGGTGACGCAGATCGCCGGCACGGCCGCTCGCACCGCCGGCATCGGTCAGGGTCTGACGAGCCTGTGCTCGGGGCTGGCGATGTGGGGAGCGCTGCTCGTGTGGCGTCTCAGCGGTCAACGCGGGGCGGTTGCAAGGCGTTCTGCTCGCCGGGATCGCGCTGATCCCGTTGGTCGCATTCGAGCTGGTCTCCGGTCTCCCGAGAGCGACCCAGAGCCTGCAGCGTGTACGCCGCTCGGCGGCGCGCGTGTTCGAGGTGATGGATACACCGCCGCCCGTGTCGGAGCCAGCACACCCGGTTGCGCTCCCCCGCGGGCCACACGCTCTGCGGGTGCGAGATCTGCGCTGCAGGTACCCGGGTCAGGAGCGCTGGGCACTGAGCGGGCTCGATCTGGACCTGAGCCCGGGCCGGCGCGTGGCGGTGATCGGTGCGAGCGGCGCCGGCAAGTCGACGCTCGCCGGGGTGCTGCTGCGCTTTCTCCCCTATGAGGGCGGGTCGGTCAGTGCTCGACGGCGTGGAGTTCGCCGTGCTCGACGGCGATCGGTGCCGCCAGGTGGTCGGGCTCGTCTCCCAGGACGCCCATGTCTTCGACAGCACGCTCGAGGAGAACCTGCGCCTGGCCAGGCGCGAGGCCAGCGCCGGGGAGATCGATGACGCCCTCGCCGGGGCGCGGCTGCTCGACTGGACGAGAGAGCTGCCACGCGGCTTGGCCACCGAGGTCGGCGAGCGTGGCGCGCGTATGTCCGGCGGTCAGCGACAGCGCTTGGCGATCGCCCGGGCGCTGCTCGCCGACTTCCCCGTGCTCGTCCTCGACGAGCCCGGCGAGCACCTCGACACGCAGACCGCGGATGCGATCGTCGCCGAGTTGCTGGCCGTCACGGAGGGTAGGACGACGCTGCTGATCACCCACCGGCTGACGGGCCTCGAACAGGTGGACGAGGTGCTGGTGCTCGACCACGGCCACGTGCTCGAGCGCGGCACGCATCCGGAGTTGATCGCGCTGGGCGGGCACTACGCCGCGCTGTGGCAACGCGAGCAGGAATGAGCTATGCGACTGCGACCTCGACCGTGCCGACAGTGGACGTCGGGTCCGGCACAGGTTCGTCATGTTCGCGCAGGCTTTCGATGTGCAGCGCGATACCCTCGCGGATCAGCCGCTCGACCTCCTCGCGCGTATCACCGACAACACCGAGACCGGGAAGGTCAGGACAGTAGGCACCCCAGCTGGTGGGACCATGCTCGTAGATGACGGCATACTCGCTCATCGCTTCTGTCCTTTCAATCCAGCCTGCCAAAGGATGTTTCCAAGGGTACCTGATGGAACGTCCTTGCTTCTCGCACCCGCGACGGTGACCGTCCCGGGCTTATTGGGATGACAGTAGATGCGATGGCTGCCGCGCTGACGCTTGAATTCCCAACCGTCTTCCTCTATCCGTCGGATCACGTCACGGACCTTCATCTCAGTGCTCCTTGATCGTCTTGTCTGTCCTCCTTCCTCTTCTTCCGACGAGAGCATGCGAAACGGGACAACCTTCTTATGAACGGCCACCGTATGAGATCGGCTAAGCCGCCGGCGCAGCCGGTCTGACTACGCGGACGGCGCGGACGGCTGCGCCGCGGCCGGCGGATCGGGCGGGGATGGGGAAGCCGGGGGCGCCTGGACGCGACCGTGGAACACGTGGAACGACCAGCCCTGGTAGATCAGCACGAGTGGGAGGAAGATCACGGCGACGACCGTCATCACCGTCAGCGCGTAGTGGCCGGAGGCGGAGTTGTTGACGGTCAGGTTGTACGCGGCATTCGTGCTGGAAACCATCACGTTTGGGTACAGGTCGATGAAGATCGAGCCGACGACCGAGGCGATCGCGATCGCCGACGCGGCGAATGCCGAGCCGTCCTCGTCGGTCATCGCCAGCCGCGCTGCGAAGATCACCGCGATCACCGCCAGGAGCTCCACCGGTCCGGGCACGTCCGCGCCGCCCGCGACGTTGCGCGTCCAGATTACCCACCCGATCACCAGCGCGATCGCGGCCCATCCCAGCGGCCGCGTGAGGGCGCGTGCGCGCTCGCGCAGCTCCTCGGTGGTCCTGAGTTTCAAGAACGTCGCGCCGTGCAGCAAGCACAGGCCGAGCAGCGTCACCCCGGTCCACAGCCCGTAGGGGGTCAACAGGTCAAAGAAGTCGCCGGTGAAGTTGTGGGCCGAGTCGATCGGCAAGCCGACCAGCAGATCGCCGAGCCCGACACCGAGCAGCAGCGGGATCAGCAGGCTGCCGAGCGTCGTGCACCACCTCCACGTCGAGCGCCAGCGCTCGCTCTCGCCCTTGCCTTTGAACTCGAACGCCACGCCGCGCGCCATCAACGCCGCCAGCACGAGCAGCAGCGCGAGATACAGCGCCGAGAACATCGTCGCGTACCAGCCGGGGAACGCCGCGAACATGCCCGCGCCGGCGACGATCAGCCATACCTCGTTGCCGTCCCACCAAGGGCCGATCGTGTTCAGCGCGACGCGCCGCTCGGTGTCGGTCTTGCCGACGATCGTGTGCAGCACGCCGACGCCGAAGTCAAAGCCCTCCAGCACGAAGAAGCCGACCCAGAAGATCGCGATGATCACGAACCAGATGGTGTGAAGCTCCACCGGCCCCCAGTCTTCCTAGTAGGTCAAAGCCGGGATCGTGGTGGCGCCCGAGCCGACCGCGCCCGACTCCTCGGTGTCGTGCTCCTCGCCCAGCTCCTTGCGCGAGTAGCGCAGCATCAGCACGAGGTCCGCGGCGCCGAGCGCGATGTAGATCAGCACGAACGCGATCAAGCTGATCCAGATGTCGGTCGAGCTGACCGAGGGCGAGTTGGCGTTGATCGTCTTCATCAGCCCCTGCACGATCCACGGTTGGCGCCCGTTCTCAGTCAGCATCCAGCCGGCGGTGTTCATCACGAACGGCGTCACCACGGCACCGAGCGCAGCGCGCAAAAACCACTTCGAGCGCTCGAGCGTGCCCGTGTGCACGAGCCAGCCTCCCCACAGTGCCAGCAGCGCGATCAGCGACCCGAGGTAGGCCATCACGCGCATCGACCAGTACTGGATGAACACGTTGGGGATGTAGTTGCCAGGCCCGTATTGCTTTTCATCCTGCTTCTGCAGTTCGTTCAGCCCCTCGACGGGCCCGTTGAAGGTCCCGGTCGCCAGCACCGACAGCAGGTGCGGGATCGCGATCAGCTGCGTCGGCGTTTCGTCGTTCTTGCCGCCGCCCACCTGGAACGCCGAGAACGAGCACGGCTGGCAGTTCGTCCACTGCGCCTCGGCCGCAGCGATCTTGACCGGCTGGTATTTGGCCTCGATTTCGCCCAGCTTGTTGCCCACCACCATCTGCACCAGGATCACCGGGAGCAGCACCACTACCGACAGTCTCGCCGCGTGATTGAAGGCCACGACCTCGCGCCCCTGGCGCAGGTGCCAAGCGGACACCGCGAGCATCACCAGCGAGCCCGTGATCAGCGAGGCGAGGATCACGTGCACATAGGCCCACAGGAACGTCGGGTTCGTGAACAGCGCCCACACGTTGTTCAGTTCCGGCTGGCCGTGGCTGTTCAGGACATAGCCCACCGGGTGCTGCATCCACGAGTTGGCGGCCAGGATGAACATCGCCGAGAGCATCGAGCCGAACGCGACCAGCCAGATGCAGGCCAGGTGCATGCGCTTGGGCAGCCGATCCCAGCCGAACAGCCACAGGCCCAGGAACGTGGACTCCAGGAAGAACGCGGCCAGACCCTCCATCGCCAGCGGACCTCCGAACACGTCGCCGACGAAGCGCGAGTAGGCCGACCAGTTCATCCCGAACTCGAACTCCTGCACCAGCCCGGTCACGACCCCGACCGCCACGTTGATCAGCAGCAGCGTTCCAAAGAACCGCGTCAGGCGCCGGTACTCGGGCCGGCCGTTGCGATGCCAGGCGCTCTGCAGCACCGCCACCAGAAACGCCAGTCCGATCGTCACGGGCACGAACAGGAAGTGGTAGATGCTCGTCGTCGCGAACTGCCAGCGCGCCAAGTCGTTGGTCATCGCACGATGAGTCTACGCCTGTGCTCCCGCGGGCGTGAGACGGGTTCGGGCGCTCGTCGACGCGGGCCGCTCCCGTGCGATCCAGCCCGGCGGTTTAGACTTCGTGGCAGGCGTCATAAGGCGCCGATGAACACTGGGGGAAATATGCGAGGAGTTGGCAGTGCACTGTTCGTGGGCATTCTGCTGATGGTGGCGGGCGTCCTCAACATCATCTACGGGATCGCCGCCGTCGGCAACGCGAACTTCTGGGTAAACGACACGCAGTTCGTCTTCTCGAGCCTCCATACGTGGGGGTGGATCACGATCATCCTCGGCGTCATCCAGCTGACCGCCTCTTTTTCACTGTTCGCCGGCAATGCCTACGGGCGCGTCGTCGGGCTGATAGCGGCCACTCTGGGCGCGCTCGGGGCGCTGCTGGACGTCGGCGGGGCGCACCCGTGGTGGGCGCTCGGCGTGTTCGCCGTCTGCGTGATCTGCATCCACGGACTCGTGGTCCTGGGCGAGCCCGAGGAGGCTCGACCGTAGGTTGAGTGATGAGGTGCCTGGCGGCGCATGCGCCGCCAGGTGGGGATGCACATGTGCATCCCCAACACAAGCCGCATGCGGCTTGTGTTCCGAACGGTGCATGCACCGTTCGAGCAGGGCCGCATGCGGCCCTGCTGACCTCGCCGCATGCGGCGAGGTCGACCCATCGGCCTTTAACAAGCATGTGGCGGGTGGCTCATGTATGCGGCGGGCGGCCCGTGATCAGCTTTCGTGCCCCGCCGGCTTCTCGTCGTGCCCGCCGAAGCCCTTGCGCATCGCGGACTGGACTTTGTTCGCATACTCGTCCAGGTCGCGCGAGGCAAAGCGCGAGTACAGCGCCGCCGTGAGCACCGGTGCCGGGATGCCCTCCTCGATCGCCGCGATCGACGTCCAGCGGCCCTCGCCGGAGTCCGACACGCGCCCGGCGAACTCCGTGAGCTTCGGTGAGGCCAGCAGCTCCTGGGCAGTGAGATCGAGCAGCCACGACCCGACCACGCTGCCCCGGCGCCAGACCTCGGCGACCTCGGTCGTGTCGATCTCGTACTGGTAGTACCGCGGGTTCTCCAGCGGGCTCGTCTCCGCGTCCTGCTCCTGCTGGTGCAGGCCCGCATCGGCGGCGTTGATGATCGACAGACCCTCGGCGTAGGCGGCCATCATCCCGTACTCGATCCCGTTGTGGACCATCTTCACGAAGTGCCCGGCGCCGTTGGGCCCGCAGTGCAGGTAGCCCTGCTCGGAGGGGCTCGGGTCGCCGCTGCGACCGGGTGTGCGCGGGGCGGCGTCGACTCCCGGGGCGATCGTGGCGAACAGCGGGCTCAGGCGCTGTACGACCTCGGTCTCGCCGCCGATCATCAGGCAGAAGCCGCGCTCGAGGCCCCATACCCCGCCGCTGGTGCCGCAGTCGATGTGATGGATGCCCTTGCTCTTCAGTTCTTCGGCGTGACGGATGTCGTCGTGGTAATGGGTGTTGCCGCCGTCGATGATCGTGTCCCCGGGCTCCATCGCGTCGGCCAGCTGGGAGATCGTGGAGTCGGTGATCTCGCCCGCGGGCACCATCACCCACGCGGTTCGGGGTGGCTCCAGCGCCGCCACGAACTCCGCGATCGTGTTCGCGCCGACCGCGCCGTCGGCCGCGAGCGCCGCCACCGCCTCGGAGCTGACGTCATAGCCAACGCAGCGATGCCCGTCGCGCATCAGCCGCCGCACGATGCCCGCGCCCATGCGCCCCAGTCCGACCATGCCCAATTGCATCGGTTTGTCAGTCGCCATCGTCGTCGGCTCCTTGTTCGTCGTCGCCATATATCGGTACCCGGTACCGTGCCCTGCAAGTGTCGCTCAATCCGAGCTCTTCCGACCCGTCCCCCTCCGGCCCGCTCCCCGCGATCCGCCTGCTGCTCGCCGACGTGGACGGCACGCTCGTGACGCAGGAGAAGGCTCTGACCGACGCGGCGATTGCCGCCGTGCGCGAACTCGACGAGGCGGGGGTGCTGTTCGCGCTGACCAGTGGGCGCCCGCCGCGGGGCATGGCGATGCTGATCGAGCCGCTCGACGTGCGCACGCCGATCGCTGCGTTCAACGGCGGCCTGCTCGTCGAACGCGACATGACGGTGATCGAGCAGCACACGATCCCGGCCGAGCTCGTTCCGCCGACGATCGCGCTGCTGAAGGATCACGGGCTGGACGTGTGGCTGTATCGGGGCGCCGACTGGTTCGTGCAGGATCTGCAGGGACCGCACGTCGACCGCGAGGCCGCGACCGTCAAGTTCGCACCAACCCTGCGGGCCGACTACGAAGGCATGGTCGATCGGATCGCCAAGATCGTCGGCGTCAGCGACGACCACGACGCGGTCGCCCGGGCCGCCGCCGACGCGCACGAGCGCTTCGGCGATCACGTATCGGCCGCGTGCTCACAGCCGTACTACGTCGACGTGACCCATCCGCAGGCGAACAAGGGCAGCGTCGTCGAGTTTCTCGCGCGCCACTACGAGATCCCACCCGAGGCGATCGCGACGATCGGGGACATGCCCAACGACGTGCTCATGTTCGAACGCTCGGGTCTGTCGATCGCGATGGGCAACGCCGAGCCCGAGGTGCAGCGGGCAGCGCAGCGCGTGACCGGCTCGAACGAGCACGACGGCTTCGCCGAGGCGGTGCGGCGGTTCGTGCTGCCAGTCGTGCGGCGCTGACAGCCCGGCTGCGGTCCGAGACGTTGGGGACCATGCCACGACGCGTTAATGCGCGCGGGCGCGTACGCGCGCATTAACGGCGCTTGCGAGCACTGCTCAGCGCAATGAGCGGTAGCGGCGGATCAGCGCGTTGGTCGAGCTGTCGTGCTGCAGGTCCGGCTCTGTGGCGGAGGTCAGCTCGGGGATGATCTGCCGGGCGAGCACCTTGCCCAGCTCGACGCCCCACTGGTCGAACGAGTCGATGCCCCAGACGACCCCTTGCGTGAACACGCTGTGCTCGTACAGCGCCACCAGCGCGCCGAGCACGTGCGGCGTCAGGCGCTCGGCCAGGATCGTGTTCGTCGGGCGGTTGCCCCGCATCACCTTGTGTGGGATGACCGCCTCCGGCGTGCCCTCCGCGCGGACCTCCGCCTCGGTCTTGCCGAACGCGAGCGCCTGGGCCTGGGCGAACACGTTGGACATCAGGATGTCGTGGTGCTCACCGAGCGGGTTCAGCGTCTGGCCGAACCCGATCAGATCGACCGGGATCAGGCGCGTGCCCTGGTGGATCAGCTGGTAGAAGCTGTGCTGGCCGTTCGTCCCCGGCTCGCCCCAGTAGATCGCGCCCGTCTGGTAGTCGACCTCGGCGCCGTCGAGCGTGACGTGCTTGCCGTTTGACTCCATCGTCAGCTGCTGCAGATACGCGGGGAAGCGCTTGAGGTACTGCTCATACGGCATCACCCCGCAGGTCTGCGCGCCGAAGAAGTCTGCATACCAGACGGCCAGCATGCCCATCAGCACGGGCAGGTTCTGCTCCGGCGGCGTGCTGCGGAAGTGCTCGTCGATCGCGTGCATCCCCGCCAGCAGCTCGCCGAAGCGCTCGGGCCCGATCGCCAACATCGTCGAGAGCCCGATCGCGGAGTCCATCGAGTAGCGCCCGCCGACCCAGTCCCAGAACCCGAACATGGCCTCCGTGTCGATCCCGAACTCGCTCACGCCCTGCGCGTTCGTGGAGACGGCGACGAAGTGCCGGGCGATCGCCGCCTCATCTTCGCCCAGCCCGGTGAGCGTCCACTCGCGCGCGGAGTGCGCGTTGGTCATCGTCTCCAGGGTCGTGAACGTCTTGGAAGAGACGATGAACAGCGTCTCGGCGGGATCGAGATCGCGGGTGGCCTCGGCGAAGTCGGTCGAGTCGACGTTCGACACAAACCGGAACGTCATATCCCGGCGCGAGTAGTACCGCAGCGCCTCGTAGGCCATCACCGGGCCGAGGTCCGAGCCGCCGATGCCGATGTTGATCACGTTCTTGATGGGCTGACCCGTGTGGCCGAGCCACTCGCCCGAGCGCACTCGTTCGGCGAAGGCGGTCATCCGCTGCAGCACCTCGTGCACCTGCGCGACCACGTCGACGCCATCCACGATCAGCGAGGCGGTCTTGGGCATGCGCAGCGCGATGTGCAGGACCGAGCGGTTCTCTGAGACATTGATCTTCTCTCCGGCGAACATCGCCTGGGTGCGTGCCGCCAACCCCGACTGCTCGGCCAGCTGCATGAGCAGGGCGAGCGTTTCGTCGGCGATCCGGTTCTTGGAGTAGTCCAGGTACAGCCCCGCGCCCTGCGCGGTCATCCGCTCCCCGCGCGTGGGGTCGGCCGCAAACAGCTCGCGCAGGTGCGCGCCTTTGAGCTCGTCGTAGTGCCGTTCCAGCGCCGCCCACGCGGGGCGCTCACGCAGCGGGGGCACGTCTGCTGAGAAGCCGCCCGGCACCGCGGCGCTCCGCGCTACTCCTTGCCGGGGGCGACGGGGCCTGAGTCGATGACCTCGTGGCCCTTGTAATACCCGCACGTCGCGCACACGCGATGCGGCAGCTTCGGTTGGTGGCACTGCGGGCACACGTTCGACGCCGCCGGGGCGATCTTGTGCTGCGCGCGCCGCTTGGCCGTGCGCGAGTGGGACTGTTTCTGCTTGGGTGTTTGGCCGCCGGACATATTCGGCTGAGGACCTTAGCAGTTGATCCGCTCCGGCCATCCGGGCAGGCTGCTGGCCGTCGGCGAACAGGCGGGGCGGCGGTCCGGCTACGTGCCGGCCGCGGCCGGGGCGACCTGGTGTAGACAGGCCTGTTCGTACAGTGGCTCGGGCGCCATGTCGAAGCCGTTGGGCCAGACGACGGTGCCGGCTGTCGGATGCACGCTGACCTGGGCAAAGAAGCTGGGGTCTGCCAGGGGCCCAGAAACGCCACGCCAGACTTCATCAGTAAAGCTCACGTCGCCGACGATACCGTCCTCAAAGGTGAGGCGCAGGCGGTGATTGCCGATGACCTCGGCGTGGGTGACATCTACGAGCTTGTCCATGGGCGTCATTTTAGGGCAGGGGTGCGACACTGGGGGTTCTTTTGTTGACGACTCGCTGCCAGTCCGCCTCCAGCTCGTCGGCATGCAACTTGGTCCAGGCTCGGACGAGACGGAGTGCGCGCTTGGGAAGGGAACCTACGATGATCTGACCCGCGAAATCGAGCGATGCTGTGTGTTCGCCATAGCGCGCATGGAAGTGTGGACGGGAGTGATGACCCTCGTTCCAATGCATCCATATCTCGATTCCGTAGAAGTAGCTGATCTGTGGCACCTCTCTCTGTTCCGACCGCATGGCCGAAACGGGACAGCAACTGTCGCCAGCGGCGCACGGTTAGGATGCCCCTGTGTCCGACCCCGTCCTGTACGACCTCGCCGACGGTGTCGCCACGATCACCCTCAACGACCCGGACACGCGCAACGCGCTCTCGCCGGAGCTGCTGGGGGGCCTGATCGATGCGTTTGAGCGCACGCGCGACGACGCACAGGTGCGCTGCGTGGTGCTCGCGTCCTCACACCCCAAGACATTCTCCTCGGGCGCGAGCCTGGGTGGGTTCGCGGCTGATGCCTCGCTCGTGGACAAGCACTTCGGCTCCGAGCGGTTCGTGGGCCTGTTCAAGCTGATCGGCGCGCTGGGCAAGCCGACCGTGTGCGCGGTGCGCGGCCACGTGCTCGCCGGCGCCCTGGGGATCGCGCTGGCGTGCGATCTGATCCTCGCCTCCGAAGAGGCCACGTTCGGCACGCCCGAGATCAACATCGGCACGTTCCCGTTCATGATCATGGCGCTGATCTACCGCAACGTCCCGCGCAAGAAGGCGAACGAGCTGCTGCTGTTGGGCGAGCGCTGGTCAGCGCGGGAGGCGCTCGCGGCGGGGATCGTCAACCGCGTCGTGCCGGACTCCGAGCTGGACGCGCTCGTGGCCGATTGGGCGGGCAAGCTGGCGGGGAAGTCGCCCGTGATCATGCGGTTGGGCAAGGAGGCGATGCGCCGCCAACTGGACATGCCGCTGGACGACGCGCTTGACTACCTGCGCGCGCAGCTAAGCCTGGCGCTCTCGACCGAAGACATCGTCGAGGGCGTATCGGCGTTCTTCGAGAAGCGCGACCCCGAATGGAAAGGCCGCTGATGAGCGCCCCTGAGACGACTTCGTTGCTGCGTCCTCTGGTCGAGGATCTGCAGGCCCGTCGCGCGCAGATCGAGCTCGGCGGCGGCGAGGAGAAGATCGCCAAGCAGCACGAGCGCGACAAGCTGACAGCGCGCGAGCGGATCGCGCTGCTGATCGACGACGGCACGTTCGTGGAGCTCGGGATACACGGCAAGCCGCACTTCTCCCAGCGCGCGATGGACGGGGTGGACGCGCCGGCGGACGGGGTGATCACCGGCTACGGCAAGATCGAAGGTCGTCTGACGGCGGTCTGCGCGTATGACTTCACGGTGATGGCCGGCTCGATGGGAATGACCGGCGAGATCAAGGTCACGCGCTTGCGCGAGCTGGCCTTGACGAAGCGGATCCCGTTCATCTGGCTGCTCGACTCCGCCGGTGCGCGCGTGCAGGAGGCGGCGGGCGCGATGTTCGCGGGCTCCGGGCACCTGTTCCGCGAGGAGGTCGTGATGAGCGGCGTGATCCCGCAGGTAGCGGCGCTGATGGGCCCGTGTGCGGCGGGCACCGCCTACATTCCGGGTCTGGCGGACTTCGTGCCGATGGTCAAGAGCAGAGGATCGATGGCGCTTGCGGGACCGCACCTCGTGAAGGCCGCCGTCGGCGAGGACGTCACCCAGGAGGAACTGGGTGGCTCGCGCGTGCACACGCGCAAGTCGGGCGTGGGCGACATGGAGGTGGCTGACGACGAGGAGTGCATCCAGCGGATCAAGCAGTACCTCTCGTTCATGCCTCAGAACTGCGAAGAGCGCCCACCTGTGCGTGGGGTCAGCGATCCGATCGACCGGCACGCGGAGGAGCTGCTCGACGTGCTGCCGGAGTCCAACCGCAAGCCGTACGACATGTACGAGGTGATCAAACGGATCACGGACGACGGCGAGTACTTCGACATGAAGGGGCAGTGGGCAAAGACGATCATCACCTGCTTCGCGCGCTTCGGCGGGCGCCCGGCGGGGATCGTCGCCAACCAGCCCAAGCAGCTCGGCGGCATCCTCGACAACAACTCGGCCGACAAGGCCGCGCGCTTCGTCAACCTGTGCAACGCGTTCGGGATCCCGCTGGTGTTCCTGATGGACGTGCCGGGTTTTATGGTCGGAACGAAGGTCGAGGCCGAGGGGATCATCCGCCACGGCGCGAAGATGCTGTACGCGGTCGCCAACGCGACCGTGCCGAAGATCACGGTGATCACGCGCAAGGCCTACGGCGCCGGGTATTACGTGATGAACGGGCGCGCGTATGAACCGGACCTGATCGTCGCCTGGCCGAGCGCGGAGATCAGCGTGATGGGCGCTGAGGGTGTAGTGGAGATCGCGTTTCGCAAACAGGTCGACGAGGCGGAGGATCCACAGGCGAAGAAGGCCGAGCTGATCGAGGGGTTCAGGAAGATCTTCGACGTATACATCGCCGCCGGGAACGACCTGATCGACGACGTGATCGACCCGCGTGAGACCCGCGAGACGATCTGCAGGGGGCTGGAGATGTCGGCGGGGAAGAAGGTTGAGCGGCCGTGGAAGCGTCACGGGGTGGTCCCCGTATGAATCTCGACGACCCCGTGGTCATCACCTGCTCGATCTCCGGCGCGATCGCCAACCGGGAGCAGTGCCCGGCGATTCCCTACACGCCCGAGGAGTACGCGGCGGAGGCGCGGCGGATCGTCGACGAGGGCGGCGTGATGATCCACATCCACGCGCGCAAACCGGACGGGACGCCGAGCTATGAGGTCGAGGACTTCAAAGCGATCTCAGACGCAATCCGCGCGGAGGTCGGCAACGCGGTGATCGTGAACTTCTCGACGGGCACGATCGGGGTTCCGGTGCAGAAGCGAATCGAGTACCTACGCGCCTGCCGGCCAGAGGTGGCGGCGCTGAACATGGGATCGATGAACTACGCGAAGTACTCGCGGTCGAGGAAAGAGTTCGTGTTCAAGATGGTCTTCGCCAACCCGTTCGAGGAGATCGTCGAGCTGTTGGAGGCGATGAACGAGCTTCAGATCAAACCTGAGCACGAGTGCTTCGACATCGGCCACGTCGGCTCGCTCACGCCCTTGATCGACATGGGCGTCTTGAAAACCCCGCTGCACGTCGACTGCGTGATGGGGGTCGTCGGCGGCATCCCTTCGACGGCGCGCAACCTGGCGGCAATGGTCGAGAACATTCCGGCCGGGCGGGATTCCAACTCTGCGGCTTCGCACTGGGGCGTGATCGGGATCTCGCGCGACCAATGGATGCTCGTCGGCGCGGCGCTCTCGCTCGGCGGCTCGATCAGGGTGGGGCTCGAGGACAACCTCTATCTCCCCAGTGGCGAGATGGCCAAGTCCAACGGCGACTTGATCGCCAAGGCCAGGCAGATGACCGAAGACATGGGCCGCCGCCCGGCGACTGTGACAGAGGCGCGGGCGATGCTGAACGTGACCCAGGCGGGGTGAGCGATGATCAATGTCGCCATGAGTTCTTGGGTGGGTATGGCGCGCATCCTGGCGGTCTGTGCACTCACAAAGGTGCGTGGGCGCCGGCCTCCGTGCCGGCGTACTCAGCGGATGGCCCGACCATGAGCCTGCCACTCGAGGGCATCAGGGTTCTCGACCTCTCCCGCCTGTTGCCGGGCGGCTTCTGTTCCCTGCTGCTGGCGGACTTTGGTGCGGACGTGCTGAAGGTCGAGGACACCGGCATGGGCGACTACATCCGCTGGTCGCCGCCGTACGTCGACGGCGCCGACGACAGCGCCAAGTCCGCGCTATTCCTTTCCCTGAACCGCAACAAGCGCTCGATCCGGCTGGACCTGAAGAGCGAGGGCGGGCGCGAGGCATTGCTCCGACTCGTGCGCGAGTACGACGTCGTGCTCGAGTCCTTCCGCCCCGGCGTGCTCGACCGGTTGGGTGTGGGCTACGAGCGGATGCACGAGCAGAACCCGGGGATCGTCTACTGCGCGATCTCCGGCTATGGGCAAACCGGGCCGAAGCGCGAGGCGTCGGGCCACGACATGAACTACCTCGGCCTCGTCGGCCTGCTCGGCCTGACCGGCGAGCGCGGGGGGGAGCCGGTGCAGGCGGCGGGTCAGATCGCCGACCTCGGCGGGGGCGCCCTGATGGCGGCGTTCGGGATCCTCGCCGCGTTGCGCGAGCGGGACGGCGGACCGAATAAGCCGGGCTCGGGAGAAGGCCAGATCGTGGACGTGTCGATGGCCGACGGCGCGCTGTCGTGGCTGGCGATGGTCGCGGCGGGATACTTCGCCGACGGGACGCTGCCGCACCGGGGTGAGCTGCCGCTGGCGGGGTCGCTGATCTGTTACCGGCCATACGAGTGCGCCGACGGCTGGGTGACGCTGGGGGCGCTGGAGCCGAAGTTCTGGCAGGCGTGGTGTCGCGGCGTCGGCCGCGAGGACCTGATCGAGCAGCAGTTCCAGCCCCCTGGCTCCGAGGCGCATGAGCAGGTGCGAGAGATCTTCAAGGCGCGCCCGCGCGCCGAGTGGGAGGCGTTCGCGCGCGAGCACGACTGCTGCCTGGAGCCGGTGCTGGAGCTCGACGAGGCGCTGCGCTCCGACCTGGTGCGCGAGCGGGAGATGGTCGTGGAGATCGAGCAGCCGGGCGTGCAGCAGCCCGTGCGCCAGCTCGGGATCCCAGTCAAGCTGACGCGCACCCCGGGCGAGCACGCGCGCCTGCCCGGCCCGGTCCTGGGCCAGCACACCGAGGAGGTGCTGCTCGCGGCCGGCTACAGCGACGCGGAGGTGGCCGAGCTGCTGCGGACGGGTGCGGCGGCAGGTCCCGCCGAGCCGGCAGCGGATCGCACCGCGTTTCGGGTGTGAGCACAGATCGCGGAGCTACCACTTCGCCCGGTGGTGCTCCATTACGCCCAGCCCGCCCGCCAACCAGATGCCGCCGGGCAGCATCCCGCTGAACGTGCCGAACGGGGCCGTGTAGTCGCTGCTCACGAGCAGTAGGTTTTCGCGGCGCCGGCGCTGCGCCTCGGCGGCGAAGCTCAGCCGCGAGCCGTCGCGCGCGGCTATCTCGCTCAGGTCGGCGGCGAACCGCACCGGCGCCACCTCGCGCGGCGCGCCATCCACCCACACAGCGCGCTCGCTGCCGATCGGTGGATCGTTGACGCCGGCCACCAGATTCCACGCGAGCGGGACCCCGTCCTCGCCGGTGCCGATCCCGGCGCTCCACCACCACTCGGTGTGCCGCGCGTGATACCCGACGGTGTCGTCGATCACGGCCAGTGCCTCGATCTCGCGTGACCGCTCGCCGTCGAGCGCGAGCGTTCCGTGCGCTCGCACTCCCGCCTGCTTGCGCGTCCACACCTCGCCGCGGCCGTGCCTGCACCGCGCCTGAATACTCTCGTGTTCCTGGTCCTCCAGCGCGAGATCCAGCAGCACACCGGCGTCGCGAACCTGCATGCGCCCCGGCGCAAGCGCGACCGCCGCGCGGCGCACGAGCATGCGTGTACGCTCGCGCAGCTCCTCGCCGGGCGCCCAACTGTCGCCGCGCGGGTATATCGCCCAAAACTCCTGTTTCGCAGGACCGACATTTACGAGCGCCGCGCAGGCCATCAGCTCCTCGCAGAACACACCCACATAGCGCCACCGCTTCAACGGGCGACCGCCGCGGAACAGGGGCGGATGGGCCTCGCCGGCGCTCGCGCCGGCCTGTATGCGAGCTATGCTTGATGACATTGACTGACCAGTCAATCTGTTTTCCGCAGGTTGGGACTCGACCAGCGGAGGGGGATATGTAGATGAAGGCCGCCGCCGTCCAGCTCAACTCCACCGCCGACTTCGGCGCGAACCTCGCCGCCGCCGATCGTCTCACACGCGCGGCCGCGGCGGACGGGGCGCAGCTGATCGTGCTGCCCGAGAAGTGGACCGCGATGGGCTCCGAGGAGGAGCTTCGCGCCGCGGCGCAGCCGCTGGACGGGCGTGCCGTCACGTGGGCGCGTGAGACCGCGAGCGAGCTAGGCGTGGACCTCGTCGCGGGGTCGTTCCTGGAGCGCATCCCCGGGGAGGAGAAGCTCGCCAACACCTGTGTCCACGTCTCCGCCTCGGGCGGTGTCCGCGCGGTGTATCGCAAGCTGCACATGTTCGACGTGGAGGTCGAGGGACGCTCTTACCGCGAGTCAGACATCGAGCTGCCCGGCGAGGAGATCGTGCTCTCGCAGACCTCCGCAGGCGCGGGCGCCGGAGCGGGTGGGGGTGCCGGCACCGGCGCCCGCGCCACGGATGCTCCCGGTGTCGAGCTGGGTCTGGCGGTCTGCTACGACCTGCGGTTTCCCGAGATGTTTCGCGTGCTCGCCGTCCGCGGCGCGCGCATCCTCGCGCTGCCCTCGGCGTTCACGCTGCCGACCACGCGCGACCACTGGGAAGTGCTCGTGCGGGCACGCGCGATCGAGAACCAGGCGTTCGTGATCGCCGCCAATCAGGTCGGACCGCACCCGGGCGGCATGCGCTCGGGCGGGCGCTCGATGATCGTGGACCCGTGGGGCGTCGTGCTCGCGCAGGCACCCGACGGCGAGCATCACGTCATCGCCGAGCTCGACCTCGAACGCCAGGCGGAGATCCGCGCGCAGCTGCCCGCGCTGGCCAACCGCCGCCCGGAGGTCTACGGCTGATGAGCGCCACGCGAGCAAAGGCCGCCGCCGACAAGCGCCGCTCGATCCTCGACGCGGCCGTGCGCGTGTTCGCGCGTCAGGGGTTTCACGCCTGCCGCGTCGCGGACATCGCCGACGAGGCCGGCGTCGCCTACGGGCTCGTCTATCACTACTTTGCCTCCAAGGACGAGATCCTCGACACGCTGTTCCTGGAGCGCTGGAACGTGATGCTCGACACGATCCGCCACGTCGACGCGCAGCAGATCTCGGCCCGCGAGAAGCTCGCCGCGATCGCGTCGTTCATCATCGACTCCTACGCCCACGACCCCGAGCTGATGAAGGTGATCATCGTCGAGGTCACGCGCGCCGCCAACTCGTTCGGGCAGACCCACCTGGCGCAGATCCGCGAGGCGTTCACGCTGATCGCGGAGATCGTCACGAGCGCGCAGGCGGCCGGGGAGTTCAAGACGGAGATCACGGCCGAGTTCGCCGCGATCGCCTTCTACGGCGCGATCGAGCAGGTGCTGACCGGTTGGATCTTCGGCCTGCTGCCGAGCGGGGAGGAGGACTACGAGCAGGCCAAGCGGCTGGTGGTCGAGACCGTGTGTGGCGGACTGGACGCCGCGTCCGGGGGCGCGCCGTCCCCGAGCCCGCTGTCCCAGAGCCCGCCGTCCCCGGGCAGGGCGCCGAGGAACGGGTCGGTTTAGAGCGTGTCGTCCCCAGGCAATAGACTGCGATAGCGATATGGAGAACGACGCCGTCAAGCGCTTGATGTGGTCGGGCCTGCTCGCGGGAGTGGGGGCGCTGTCGAGCATCGTCGCCCACCGCATCGCGGCACGGGTGTGGCTGCGCCTGTTCGACGAGGAGCCGCCCGAGTGAGCGGTTCCTCGGACGGCAGCGACATTCCCAAAGGGATCGCCACGGCGATCGCCGAGATCTCTGAGCGCGCGACGCTGCTGGTCCGCGAGGAGATCGAGCTGGCCAAGGCCGAGATGGCCGCCAAGGCGACCAAGCTGCTCCGCGGCGCCGTCGTCGGTGTCGCCGCGGGGATCTTCATCGTCACCGCGCTGTTCTTCTTTCTGATCGGCTGCGCCTGGCTGCTCTACTACTACCTGCCGATCGGCAACGACTTCACCTACTTCTGGGGCTTCTTCGCGATGGCTCTGATCCTGCTCGTGCTCGGCGTGCTCGCCGGCCTGATCGCCGCCCGGGCGGTCAAACGGGGCTCGCCGCCGATGCCCGACATGGCGATCGAGGAGGCGCGCCTGATTCGCGATACCGTGTCCGCGACGGGCTCCGGCGCCCCCCCCGGCGAGCACGGAGGGGGCGGAGAGGGCAGCATCAGCTCGGCGGGGCGGCTTTTCATCCGGCCGGACACGGCCGGATCTGAAAAGGCGTCCCCGCCCGCCCCACACGCCGCCGAGTCGCGCCCAACCGAGCCGCCCCCAACCGGCACAGACAAACAGGGAGCCGCCTGATGGCCCAGCGTTCTCCGGCCGAGATCCGCAGCTCGATCGAGGCCAACCGCAACGAGCTGGCCGTCTCGATCGTGCAGCTGCGCGGCGAGGTCGCCTACCTCACCGACTGGCGCGGTCACATCGCGCGTCACGAACGCGAGCTGAAGATCGCCGGCGCGGTCGTCGTGGGTCTCATGGTCGGCAGTCGCCTGCTGCGACGCCGCCGCAGACGCTGATCAACTCAACAAGGTCCGCGGCACCGCGCCAACGCCGATCAGGCCCGGGCCCGTGTACGTGCCGATCACCGGTCCCACCTCGGAGGTGAACACCGGCTCTGAGTCGAAGATGTCGCGACAGCGCGCGATCAGGCGCTCGGCCTGCTCGGTCGCCTGGATGTGCTGGACGACCCAGCCGTCCGATCCTTCGTCGTGCAGCTGCTCGGCGTATTGGACCATCCGCTCGAACGCCCTGCCGGCGGTGCGCACGCGCTCGACCGGGACGATTTCGTACTCCATCGACAGGATCGGCTTGATCCGCAGCGTGCCGCCCAGCCACGCCTGCGCCTTGCCCACGCGCCCGCCGCGGCGCAGGTACTCGAGCGTGTCCAGGCAGAACCAGATCTTCAGCGCCGCGCGTGTCTGACGCACGCGCTCGACCACCGCGTCGCGATCCGCGCCCGCCTTGACCGCCGCGGCGGCCGCCAGTACCAGCAGACCCATCCCGCCGCAGGCGGTTTCCGAGTCGATCACCTCGACGCGCTCGCCCAGTCCGCGCTCGCTGAGCAGGCCGTGCGCCTGTCTGGCCGCCTCGCACGTACCCGAGATGCCGCCCGCGAGATGGATCGAGACGACATCGCTGCCCTCCTGGAGCAGCGGCTCCCACACGGCCAGGAAGTCGCCGATCGAGGGTTGCGAGGTCGTGGGCAGCTCCGGATCTGTGCGCAGGCGCTGATAGAAGCCGTCGAATCCGTCCATCTCGAGCTCCCGTTCGGGCTGACCCTGCCAGCCGACGTACAGGCTGACCTGATGGATGCCCTGTGCGTCCGCGAGCTCGCGCGGCAGGTACTGCGTGCTGTCGGTGACGACTGCGACTGGGCTCGGCATCCCTCAGGGGGACGCTATCGCAACCCCGAGCGTCTGCGCCAGCTCGCCCGACTCGTACATCTCCAGCACGATGTCGCACCCGCCCACGAGCTCGCCGCCGACGAACAGCTGCGGGATCGTCGGCCACTGCGAGATCGCCGACAGCTCCTCGCGGATACGCGGGTCGGGCAGGATGTCGACCGCCGCGAACGGAACCTCGAGCGTTTGCAGCGCCGCGACGGTGCGGGCCGAGAACCCGCACGCGGGGGCGTCGGGAGTGCCCTTCATGAACAGGATCACCTGGTTCTGCTCGATCGCCTGCTCGATCGCGTCGTGGATCTGGTTTTGCTCGGTGTCTGACATGGCTGCTCCTGGCTATTGAGGGCTCTGGGTCTTCAGCGACAGCGCGTGGATGGGACCGCCGATCTCCGCGCCGAACACCTCGTAGATGAGCTTGTGCTGCTCGATGCGGCTGCGCCCCGCAAACGCGGCCGCGGTGACGGTCGCCTTGAAGTGATCGCCGCCACCTGTCCAATCTTCGACCTCGGCCTGGGCGCCCGGGATTGCGGCCTCGATACGCTGCTTGATCTCCTCGGCATTCGGCATGCTCCACGCAGCTTAGAACACTCCTTCGCGCCTCGCTATACTTTGGAAAGCGATGGTCACGATCACCGATAAAGGCGCCGAGAAGGTCCGCGAGTTCCTGGCCGCTCAGGAGGCCGATGTGAGCCTCGCCGGCCTGCGCGTCGGCGTGCGCGGCGGCGGCTGCTCGGGCTTTCAGTACCAGCTCGCTTTTGACGAGCAGCGCGACGAGGACGCCGTGTTCGAGACCCACGGCCTGAAGCTGCTGGTCGACAACGACAGCCTGCCGTTCGTGCGCGGCTCGGTGATCGACTACGAGGAGACTCTCCAGGGGGCCGGCTTCAAGGTCGAGAACCCCAACGTCGTCGCCGCCTGCGGCTGCGGGTCGTCGTTCCGCGTAGCCGACGAGGAGCAGGTCTCAGCGGTCTGACGGCCGATGGACGGCGCTGGATCGGCGTCCTACCGATCGGAGATCAGAGGGACCTCCGATCGGCCAGCACATGTGCTAGGCCGCACACCACGTTCGGTGTGTCCTTGACCAGCTTGTCCCTCGACCGTCAGACGGCAGGTGGATAGGGTGCGCTCGCGATGCCTGCCCTGCCCGTCAGTCTGCGTCGTCTGACGCCCGTTCGCCTGCGCGACGACGTTCGTCTGCGCGCGCTGGCGGTCGCCGCCGGGCTGATTCCGCCGCGCACGATGCACTCTGCCGAGGACGCCTCCGTTCTGCTCCAGGCGGCACAGGGAGCGCGGCGGGTGGTCGAGATCGGGGTCTACGAGGGCTCCTCGGCGGTCGTTCTGTGCCGAGCGCTGCGCTCTGACGCGGAGCTGCATTTGGTCGATCCCTTCGGCCGCCATCCCGACGCCCTGCCCTCCGGCTGGGGCGCCACCGAGTGGGCGACCAGACGCGTCGTCTCGCGCGCTCAGCGCCGGCGCGGCCCCGAGGCGCCGAATGTGCACTGGCACGTGTGCCTGTCAGCGGAGCTGGCCGGCAGCTGGCAGGGTGGGGCGGACCTCGTGTTCATCGACGGCGATCACTCCGAGTCTGGATGCGAGCTCGACTGGCGCTCGTGGCAGGGATTCGTCCCGCTCGGCGGCCATGTCGTCTTTCACGACGCCCGCGCCGACCGCCAAGGGGGACGCGGTCTGCCGGGACCGACCGCGGTTGTTTCACGGCACCTCCGCTCAGATGGTGGTGATGGCGGCGGCGGCGGCACGCCCGGCTGGAAGATCGTCGCCGAGGCCGACCGCACCGTCGCGGTGCGGCGGGTCACTTGAGCAGTCTGGTCAGCTCTTGATCAGCTGCGGCCGTTCGAACGACGCCGCTTCGGGGATCGCCACGCCGGCTTCGATCTGGAACCACTGCTCGAGCAGCGAGCAATACATCGCGCGGTAGTCGGATGTGTTGCACAGATTTTCGTTTTCGTCGAGCGTGCCGAGGCCGGGGAATTCGCCGATCATCTCGCCAGCCACCTGGGTGCCGATCAGAAACGCCAGCCCGGCCGCGCCGTGGTCGGTGCCCGAGCCGTTTTCCTGCGGGTGGCGGCCGAACTCCGACCACAGCTGGATCAGCACCCGGTCCGCCAGCCCGCGCTGTTCCAGGTCGCGCTGGAACGCCAGCACCGATTCGATCGTCTCGCCGAGGTTCGTGCTCAGCGTGTCCGGCTCCTGGGAGTGCGTGTCATACGAGCCGACCGCGGTCAGCGACGCGCAGCGGATCGGCAGCCCTGCTCCCAGCATCGCGGCCAGCGCCTGCAGACGCGCCGGGAATTCGTCGCTCGTCGTGGGGTATGGCACCGCCGGCTCATAGGCCGAGCCGCCCTGGGACTGCACGAACGCCGCCATCTGGTTGAGCACGATGCTCGTGTCCAGCGCGCCGCCCCGCGCCTGCGCGTAAGCGGGGGAGGGAGCCGCCAGGGCGCCCAGCTCGCCGAAGCACTGCATCGCCGGGCCGGTCACCGGTTCGTCCAGGCCATAGGCCCACATGTTGTAGTCCGCCGGCGATGAGACGGCCGCGACGGGCACCTTCGTGCTCGCCAGCGCCGGGGCGAGCGAGTAGTCCAGCGACAGTCCCTGCAGTGGGTTGTCCGGTTCGCCGGTCGCGTCCAGAAACCGTCCCATCCAGCCCGAGCGCGTCGTCGTGTCGAGCTGGCCTACCTCCCAGTAGTGGCGGCTGGTGAAGTGGCTCTCGTCCGGCGGGTCGTACCCGACGGCAGGGAACGTGGTGACCTTGCCTTCTTCGTGCAGCTCAGCCAGACCGCCCGCGGCCGGATGCCACATCAACTGGGTGTCCTCGCTGAACGTCTTCCCCGCCCCTTCGGCGAGACCGAGCGTCGGTCGCAATTCGTGGTACTTGGCTTCCCCGACCGGCGCCAGCACCGACAGCGCGTCCCAGCCGCCTTCCATGAAGATCGACACCAGCACCGGTTGGTTCGGCGAGGCCGCGGCCGCCTGGGCGATGCCCTCTTCGAAGTGGCGCGGGCTCAGCATCGACGCTCCGTACACCGACAGCGCCGCGCCGGCCGAGCGCAGCAGGAACGTGCGCCGGTCCAAGCCCGTGCCGGCCGGCAGCGGCATCCCCGGCTCGATCCGCGGCAGGCCCTTGCCCGCGATCGCCGCACCGCGGCGCAGCAGTTGGGCGCGGTTGAAGTCGTTGCACGAACAGCTCTCGGCCATACTCAGCTCACCTGCATGTCGGGGGAGGTCGCGATCAGCACCCGCAGCGCGTTCTGTCGCAGCGCCCGGTACGGGCTCTGCTGCCATTCGGCCAGCGGTTCGCTCAGACAGGATTGCGCGAACGCCGCGATGCACTGCTCGGATTCGCTCGACAGCTGCGGATTGCCCCAGTAGGCCAGCGCACCGGCGAGCGCCGCGGCCGGTTCCTCGGTGGGGCTGTATTCGGGTTCGCCTTCGGCCGGCCACGGGTTGGGGTAGGTCTTGGCGGTGACGTAGCTGGCGATTTCCCAGCGCGCCTTTACCGTCGAGGTGTCGATCCAGCCGCCGAAGTCCCAGCCCGAGACGTTCGGTGGGTAGAACAGCTGCTGACCGGCCTGCGAGCACAGCCACGCCCACGCCGTGGTGTCGATGTAGCGTCCGATCGCGCGCAGCAGCCCGGCGTTGTAGACGACCGGCGGGGTCACGAGCTCGGGGCCTTCGTAGAAGTCGGGGTGCTGCAGGATCGCCTCCAGCACCGCGCGGATGCTGTAGCCCGAGCTCACATACACGCCCTGCAGTGAGGCGAGCGTCGCTTCGTCGGGTTCGCCCGCGATGAAGTAGCCCCACAGCTTGGTCACGAAGAACGAGGGATGCAACGGATGTTCGACGCACAGACGCACGGCGTCTTCCCAGTTCCAGTTGCCGGTCTGCCCGAACACGGTCTTCTGTCCCGTGTCGTGGCGGGTCGGGTCGAAGTGGAAGTTGTGCATACCTTCCTGTTCTGACCATTCCGCGGTCCAGCCGGTCAGCGCGCGGGCCATTTCGCGCACGTCGTCCTCGGTGTAGGCGCCGCGCTCGGCGCCCAGCGAGAACAGCTCCATCATCTCGCGCGCGTAGTTCTCGTTGGAGTTGCCGGCTTCGTTATAGATCCCGTCGAGAAATACGAGCATCGCCGGGTTGACCGTCACCGCCAGGAACAGGTCGTGAAAGCTGCCGAGCGCCTGTTCGCGGAACAGGCCGTTCTGTTCGAGCATCAGCTTCTGGCTGTCCACCTGTTCGTTGGAGTTGGCAAACCAGTCGTGCCAGATGAACGTCATCCGCTCCACGAGCTGCTGGTCTGAGCGGATCATGCGGTCCAGCCACCAGCAGTGATCCTCGCCCCATTCGGTTTCGGGGGCGAGTGGCTTGCCTTCTTCGTTCGACCGGTTCCGGTCCGCTCAGCGTCGCTGGCCCGGAGGGACGGGTCAGGCCGTAGACGAGGAGCTGCAGCGGTTGACCGGCCAGCGCCTGCGCTTGACCGGGTGTGGGACCGAACCCTGCGCGCCAGCACAGCCGCAGTGCCTGCGCGAGCGTGATCGGTGCGCCCAGCGACTGCACCGGCGCCGGTGAGGGCGCGGGCGGCGATGCCGGTGCGCTCGGCGGCGCGATCGCGAGCGTGCCTCTCGGCTTGGTCGCGGCATGGCGTACGGGCTTGGACAGCTTGTGCTTGTGCCGGCGCCTGTGATGCTTGGCGTGCTTACGATGGCGATCCTCCTCCGCCTTGGCCCGCTTGCGGTGCGCCTGAAGCGCATGTTTTCCTGCAAGACTCGTCTTCATCGAGCTTGGTGCCGATCGCCCATTGACGGGTACCTCGACCGTCGCGGCCGGCTGCTTCGTCACACGGCGAGCTTCTCGACGGATGTCCTACGGAGACCTATGCCGGCTCGTTCGCCAGCGAGCGCCACAGGTACCGGCACGCCAGCGTGCGATACGGGCGCCACGGCTGCGCGATCTCCTCCATCGCCGCCGCATCCGGCAGTCCGTCCAGCTCGTAGGCGCGTTCGATCGCCTTGCGGATGCCGAGGTCGCCGACCGGGAGCACGTCCGGGCGCTCCAGATGGAACATCAGGAACATGTGCGCGGTCCACATCCCCAGTCCCTTGACGGCCACGAGCTCGGCGATCGCCTGCTCGTCGTCGAGCTCGTCCAGGCGCTCGAGCTCCAGTTCGCCCGAGATCACGTGCTCGGCCAGCGAGCGCAGATAGCCCACCTTTGCGCGCGATAGGCCCGCGGCGGCGCGCAGCTCTTCGGGCTCGTCCTCGAGGATCTCCGTTGGTGTCGGCGGTCGGCCGCCGAAGCGCTCGGTCAGCCGCCCGTAGATGGCCCGCGCCGCCTTGACCGACAGCTGCTGACCGGTGATCGCCCGCACCAGCGCGCCGTAGTGATCATCACGGTCGGGCCGCCCATCGCGTGCGTTGGGCAGTGAGCCGACCGCCGCGATGACCTCGGCGAGCACCGGGTCCGCCCGGAGCAGATGAGTGCGGCCCTTAGGCAGTTGGCAGCGCCTCGGCGCCGATCGGCTCGCCGTCGAGCGCGTTCAGCGCGCGCTCCAGCGACATCCTGATGCAGGTGAAGCTCGGCGTATCCCTGACCGTGTACTTAGATGCCTCGGTCGTGCGCAACCGCTGCACGAGGTCCAGGAACGTGCCCACGTCGTCGGTGTCGAACGCGACCACGAACTCCTGGTCGTCGAGCCCGAACGAGTACGTCGTGTGGTTGTCCACGCCGGGGTATTCGCGTCCGACCTGGATGTGCCCCTGCATGATCCGCCAGCGCTCCTGCGCCGGCAGCCCGTACCACTCGCGGGACTTGACGAACGGATATACGAACACGTAGGAGCCTTCGAACCCGCGCGGGCTCGTGCGCTCATCTGCGGAGTATTCAGAGCTCTTGCGCATCCCCAGGAACGAATACGGGATCTCCGCCCACTTCATCAGCCCGCTCTGGGCCATCACGACGTGCAGCTCGTGGATACGCTGCAGGTTCTCGGCCTCGGCGATCAGCAGCAGCTCGGCGTCGCCGCGCGTGCCCACCAGCGAGAACGCCTGCAGCAGGTGCCCGTCGGCGAAGTCCTCGCACGCCGCTAGCAGCTCGCGCTTGTCCTGCTCGCGCTGCACTGGCTCCAGGCGCCGCCACGCCGGGTCCAGCTTCAGAAACGTGTACTTGACGAAGTGCCGCTTGGCCACCGCCCGATTATCGCACCGGCCAGCCGGATACAGTACGAGCTGTGCGGATCGCGCTGATCTCGCCTTACTCTTGGACCTACCCCGGTGGCGTCACGCGCCACATCGAGGCGCTCGCGGCCGAGCTGGGTGCGCTCGGGCATGAGGCGCGCATCCTCGCGCCGTACGACCCCGACGACGCGCTCTCCACCCGCCTGCATCGCGGCGCCCGACCCCAGCGCCTGCAGCCGCCCGCGGGCTTCGTCTCGCTCGGGCGCACGTTCGGGCTGCCCGCCAACGGCGCCGTCTCGAACATCACCGGTTCCCCGGGCGCGATCTTCGCCCTGCGCCGTGAGCTGCGCTGCGGCAACTACGACGTGGTCCACGTCCATGAGCCGATCGTCCCGGTCGTCTGCTGGGACGCCCTGCTCAGCGCCGGCGATCTGCCGCTGCTCGGCACGTTTCACACCTACTCCGAGAACCCGATCACCAACGGCATCGCCGCCATCCCGCTGGGTGGACGACGACGGGTCAATCGCCTGCGCGTGCGCATCGCCGTGTCCGAGGCCGCCGCCTGGACCGCGCGGCGCTTCTATGGCGGGCGCTACCGGATCGTGCCCAACGGGGTGCATCTTGGTGGCGCTCCGGTCCGCTCCGAGGATGACGTCGCTCCTCTGCGCATCCTGTTCGTCGGCCAGGCGGTCGAGCGCAAGGGCCTCTCCGTCCTGCTGCGCGCCTTCGAGGCGCTGCGCGACCACGTGCCTGCCACCCTCACGCTCGTCGGCGCGTCCGCGGAGGAGATCGCGCACATGACCCTCGACGATCGCGCCATCCGCGTGCTCGGCAAGGTCTCGGAGTCGCGCAAGCTGGCCGAGCTAGCCCGCGCCGACGTGCTCTGCGCTCCGTCCCTGGGCGGCGAGAGCTTCGGGATGGTCATCACCGAGGGTCTGGCCGCGGGTACGCCCGTGCTTGCCTCCGACATCCCCGGCTATCGCGACGTCCTGCGCGACGGCATCGACGGGCAGCTCGTGCCGGCCGGCGATCCGCTGGCACTGGCCGAGGCGCTGCGGTTGCTCGCCCTGGAACCGGCCCGCCGTGCGCGGATGGCCGCCGCCGCCCGCGAGCGCGCCGAGCGCTACGCATGGCCGCATGTCGCGGCCGAAGTGCTCGACTGCTACGAGCAGGCCCGCGCCATCGGCGAGCCTGCCACGCGCCTGACCCGCGCGGCGGTGCGCCACGGATTCGCTCCCGCCGACCTGCTGCCGCGCATCCCGGCCCAGCGGCTGCCGTCCCTTCAGGCCAATCCTCGACCGGATGGCGCCGGCTCGGCCTCTGGAGGTTCGCGCCGCGCGCGCACGCTGCGCCGAGCCGGCCTGGCGCTGAGCTCGCTCGCCGGCCTGGGTCTCGCCGCCCTGGCGCTGCAGCACATCGGTGTCACCCGCGTCGCGGCCTCGCTGCTGGCGTCCAAGCCCGGTCTGCTCGCCGCTGGACTGGCGGTGATGTGCTGCGCGATGTTCGTCCGCGCGCTGGCTTGGCACGCGATCCTCGTCGTCGCCCCGACCTGGCGGCGTGCCCGCCGTCGCGACGCGATGCAGGGCACGTTCATCGGCGTGCTCATGTCATCGACCCTGCCCGCGCGCCTGGGGGAGCCCTCGCGCGCACTGATCGTCGCCCGCCGTCTCGGCCGCGCGCGCGAGACCCTGCCCGTCGTGCTCGGCACGATGGTCTCTCAGACGCTGCTCAACCTGCTTGCCCTGTTGATCCTCGGTTGTGTCACGCTCTCGAGCGTCAGCGTGCTCGACGGTCACGATCGGGCGCTGCTGTTGGTTGCGCTCGCGCCACTGGCCGCGCTCGTCGCGGTCTTGCTCGCGCCCGTGCTGATCCCGCCCGCCGCCGTCTCCCGCTCGCGGCGTTTGCAGGCGCTGCTTGCCGGCCTGCGCTCGGTGCTGTTGCGGCTGCGCGACGGGCTGCGCGTGTTTCGCCGGCCCCGCCAGGCTGCCCTCGCCACCGTGGCTCAGCTCGGGGCGTGGACGCTGCAGTGGGCCTCCTGCTGGCTGCTGCTGATGGCGCTGGGGCTGGACATCCATGATGGCGCCGCCGCCGCGGCGGGCGTGCTGTTCGCGGTCAACGTCACCGCCCTGATCCCGGCCACGCCCGCCAACGTCGGCGTCTTCCAGGCGGCGTGCGTCGCCGTCCTTGCCGGCGCCTACCACGTCTCCACCCCCGACGCAATCGCTTACGGAATCGTCCTGCAGGCGGTCGAGGTCTCCACCGCGCTGCTGATGGGCGTTCCCGCCCTGCTAGGCGAGGGCCTGTCCTGGCGCGACGTGCGCCTGCGCACGATGCACGCTTCGCCGGTCACGCTGCCGGCGCTCCCCGAGAGCGCTCGCGCTCGCGGGCTCTCCCGTGCGGAGGGTTGATCTAACCTCGCCTGACCCCGGGGATGAGAGCCGTTTTGAAAGCGCTTGATTCTTGCCTACGCGAGTTGACGCGGTAACTGCGAGTTGACTTGCACCGCGAGGGTGCTCGGCACTCCTGACAACTTCCCCTACTACGCCATCGCCGGCTCGTCCTCGGCTTCCACAGCCCCGTCCGGTGGGTCCTCATCGTCGAGGTCTCCGAACAACGACGGATCGCGCGGGGAGCCCTTGATCACGTCGTCGGGCGAGCCGTCGGGCAGCAGGCGTCCCTGGCGCGTGCCGAAGTAGATCGCCTGCGGGTGATGGGCAATGAGCGCGAGCGTCGACTGCTCGGGCACGGGCGCATAGCCGTCGGTGATCTTCATGCCGATCGTGTCCAGCCCGAGCAGCTGCTCGACCTTCAGGTGCTCTGACTGCTCGGGCACCGCCGGATAGCCCCACGAGTAGCGCCGGCCCTGGGTGGCTGGGATGCCGAGCATGTTGCGGGCTTCGTAGTGCAGCCACTCGGCCAGGCCCTCGGCGGTCTGCACGCCGAGGCCGTGGACGAACAGCTGCTCGGCGAACTCGCCGTCGGACTCGAGCTTGGCCATCAGCTCGGTCACCTCCGCGCCGACGGTCACCGCCTGCACGGCGATCACGTCCAGTTCGGTGGGGGGTGACCCCTTGGCCGACGGCTCGCCCGCGGCATCCACCGCCGGGCGGTAGAAGTCGGCCAGGCAGATGCGGTCGCCCTTCGGCTGGCGCGGACAGACGAAGCGCGTCAGCTCGGTGGTGCGATCGTCCGGGTCGAGCACGACGATCTCGTTGCCCGCCGAGTAGCACGGGAAGAAGCCGAGCAGCGCGCGCGGGTGCAGGTAGGTCTGCTCGCGCCACATGCGCTCGAGCCGTGGGCGGAAATCATCGCGCAGCAGCGTCTGCCACGCTTCGCCTTTGACGCCCTTGCCGCCCCAGTGCAGCTTGAACAGCACGTGCGTGTCCAGGTGCGGGTAGACCTCGTCGAGGTCGACCGAGATCTCGCGCACGCCCCAAAACGGCGGCGTCGGAATCGGCACGTCGGTGCGCGCGGCAGAGCGCACGGAGTCGTCAGCGAAGTTCAGCTCCTCGACCGGCTCCTCGCCCTTAGCGCGGAACGCGCTCGCCTCGCTGCGCAGCTTCTCCAGCAGCGCCGCGTGGGCATCGGAGTCGATCAGCTGGTCCATCACCGACAGCCCCTCGAACGCGTCCTTGCAGTAGAACACGCCGGGCTCGTATGCCTCCTCGGAGTCCTTGCCGCCGGGATAGAGCGCGCGGAACGAAAACGCGCGGTTGATCGCCGCGCCGCCAATCAGGACGGGATAGTCGAGCTGCTTCGCGTGCAGCTCCTGGATCGCCGCCGGCATCTGCTTGGAGGTCGAGACCAGCAGCGCCGACAGGCCGATCGCGGTGGCTTCGTGCTCGACCGCGGCGTCGAGGATCTTCTGAATCGGCACCTGCTTGCCGAGGTCGACGACCGTATAGCCGTTGTTGGTGAGGATCGTGTTCACCAGCGACTTGCCGATGTCGTGCACGTCGCCGAACACGGTCGCGAGCACGACGGTGCCCTTCGTGTAGCCCTCGATCTTGTCGAGATATTTCTCCAGTTGCGCGACCGCGCGCTTCATCACTTCGGCGGACTGCAGCACGAACGGCAGGATCAATTCGCCCGCCCCGAACTTATCGCCGACCTCTTTCATCGCCGGCAGCAGCACCTCGTTGAGCGTCGGCACCGCGCCGATCTTCTGCACCGATTTGTCGATCCAGTCCTCGACGCCCTCCTTGCGCCGGCGCAGGATGTGGAAGTGCAGCGCCTCCTCCGGCTCCATCCCCTCCGTCGGGTCCGCGGCGCTCTGCACCTCATCCTCGCCTTTTGACTCGAAGTGCGCGATGAACCGCTCGAGCGCATCCTCGCGGCGGTTGTAGACGAGGTCGTCGGCCAGCTCGCACTCGACCTCGGAGATCTCCGAATAGGGGGTGATGTGGTTTGGGTTGACCATCGCCAGGTCGAGCCCCGCCTGAACGCAGTGGTGCAGGAAGGTCGAGTTCAGCACCGCGCGCGCGCCGGGGGAGACGCCGAAGGAGACGTTCGAGACCCCAAGCGAGGTCTTCACGTGCGGGATCTGCTCCTTGATCGCTTTGATGCCCGCGATCGTCTCCACGGCGGAGGGCCGCCACTCCTCGTCGCCGGTCGTGAGCGTGAACGTGAGACAGTCGAAGATCAACAGCTCCGGGTCGAGGCCGTGCTCCTCACAGCACAGGTCGCGAATCCGCTTGGCGATCTCGACCTTGCGCTCGGCTGTCTTTGCCATCCCGACCTCGTCGATCGTCAGCGCGATCAGCGCGGCGCCGTGCGCGAGCGCGAGTGGCACGACGCGATCGAGCTTCTCGCGACCTGCCTCGAGGTTCACCGAGTTGACGATCGCCCGGCCGGGGATCTGGTCGAGCGCGGTCGCGATCACCTCGGGCTCGGTCGAGTCGATCTGGATCGGCGCTGGTTGCGTCAGCGAAACCTTCTTCGCGACGAGCCGCATCTGCTCGTCCTCGTCGGAGCGCTCGGTCAGCGCCACGCACAGGTCGAGCACGTGCGCGCCGCCCTGCACCTGGTCCTCGGCGATCTGCACGAGCCCGTCGTAGTCATCGGCCAGCAGCAGCTCCTTGGCCTTGCGCGAGCCCTGCGAGTTGACGCGCTCGCCGACCATCGTCGGGCGCGGCTCCTGCACGAGCGGCGTCGCCGCGATCATCGAGGAGAGGTGCGGCGGGCGCGGGGCCGGTCGGGCCGCCACCGGACGGCCGTCCGGGCGCTCGGCGGTGCGCCCGACGCGCTCCACAATCGCGCGGATGTGATCCGGCGTGGTCCCGCAGCAGCCGCCGACGACGCCGACGCCGTAGCGCTCGACGAATTCCGCGAGCGCATCGGCGAGCGGAGCGGGCTGCTCGGGGAAGATCGTCTCGCCGTCCGGCCCTTGCAGCGGCAGACCGGCGTTGGGGATGCACGCGACCGGGACGGGGCAGTACTCGCCCAGGAACCTGATCGCGTCGCGCATGTCCTCTGGGCCGGTCGAGCAGTTCAGCCCGATCACGTCGACCCGCAACGCCTCCAAAGTCGTGAGTACCGCTGAGATGTCGGTCCCCAGCAGCATCTTGCCGCCGTTCGGCAGCAGTGACACCGACGTGTGAATCGGCAGCGTGCGGCCGGTCGAGGCGAACGCCTCGCGTGTCCCGAACACCGCGGCCTTGACCTCGAGGATGTCCTGGGCGGTCTCGATGATGATCAGGTCCGCGCCGCCGTCGATCAGCCCGGCGGCCTGCTCTGCGAACACCTCGACCAGCTCGCGAAACCGGATCTGCCCGAGCGAGGGATCCTCCGAGGCCGGCAGATACCCCGTTGGCCCAATCGAGCCCGCGACGAATCTGTTCTCACCGGCGGCTTTGCGCGCGATTTCAGATGCCTTCGTGTTGATCTCGACGGTGTACTCGGCCAGGCCCCACTCGCCGAGCTTGATTCGCGAGGCCTGGAACGTGTCGGTCTCGACCACCTCCGCGCCGGCGTCGAGCATCGATGCGTGTACGCCCTCGATCACGTCGGGGCGGTTCAGCACGAGCGCCTCGTGGCACTTGCCCTGCAGCCCGCCGTAGTCCTCCTGGGTCAGGTCGAACTGCTCCAGGGTCGCGCCCATGCCGCCGTCGTAGACGACGACGCGCTCGGAGACGACTTGCAGGTAGTCACGGGGCGGAGATGAAGGCATTGCAGGTCATGCTAGCGGTGGAGGCACTGGCCGCGAGCGTCGTAAAGCTCAGTAGCCGGCATCCATTTTTAGGCTTTCCGTATAAACCTCAATATGACTGCATCGAACTGAAGGTGGGCGCGATCCTTCGCTCGGCGGCGATCTCACGAAGGCTGAATAAGGAAGGGTCTTGTTAAGGGTTTTTGACGGGCTCACCGCCTATCACTATCGCGGCCCCGCATCCGCGCGCGCCGCACACGAGGGGATCAACCTGTGGATCGCACGCTTCGCTGCTGCCCGCACTCGCGCGGTCGAGGACTCCATTGCCTTTGAAGCGCGTATCGCCCACATCGAGGAGGACTGGCGCAAACGGCTGGGCTCTGTCCGCGAGGGCTCCGCCCTGGATCTACTCATGCGTGCCCTGCCCGGTGCTCCCCTGTTTACGGCCACGAGCGCCGCGGGGCTCATCGATCGCAGCTTCATCGCCGCCAACGAGGCAATCGCCCGACTGCTCGACGCCGGCGTGATCCGGCAGGTGAGCATGGGACGGCGCAACCGCACGTTCGAAGCACGCGACATCGTCGCCGCATTCACCGACCTCGAGCGCCGGCTGGCGAGCCCTGCCGGTGACACGGACCTCGCGTCGCTCGCGCGTCGGGTTCCCGCCCGTCTCGCGAAGGCCTGACACCACGCGCGGGAGAGTCCGCGGCGGAGAACATTTTGCTCGCTGCCGGTCCTACGCCCGCCGGACCGACACCAACTGCCCGCCCCGGACGCCGCCCCGGCACGTTTCGCACGACACCCATGTATGACTATCGGGGACAGCACTAGATCAATCGTCCAGTGCCCTGGACTTTTTCCCCGCACAGTGCATGCTGCGCTCTTGCAACAAGCCGTGCAGGGGGCCTGTTCGATCCGCGAGACGCACCGTTCGCGAATCGGCACCAGGTCGCCTGACATTGACCAAGCCAAGGACGACGACGTCAAGTCAGGAGACGCACATGGCACGTACACGCATCACACGCAAGCGGGATGTCGAGCTATGACCTCGCAATCGGCCGCCGCCGCAGCCCCCACAAGAGCAGGTACCCACACGGCCGCATTTCAAACACAGGACATCGAAACGGCCGTCGCGACGGCGACCCAGCCTGCCACCGAGCACGCCGTCGTGGCGGTCGTAGGCCTCGGCTATGTCGGACTGCCGACGGCGATCGCGATGGGCAACGCCGGCGCTGAGATCGTCGGGATCGACGTCTCAACCCCACGCCTTGACACGATCCGCGCCGGCGAGGCGGAGTTGCTTCAGTCAGAGCTCGAGGATCTGCGAGCGCAGCTCGCCGGCGGGCGCTTTGTCCTGACCGGACGCATCGAGGCGCTCGACGCGGCCGACCTGGTCCTGATCTGCGTGCCGACCCCAATCGACGAACGTCGCCTGCCCGACCCCGCAATCCTGCAGCGCGTCTGCGCGGAAGTCGTGCGCCACGCCCGGCCCGGTCAGACGCTCGTGCTGACCTCGACCACGTACGTCGGCTGCACGCGTGAGCTGCTGGTGCAGCCGCTCGCCGAGCGCGGACTGCAGATCGGCGAGGATGTCTGCGTCGCATTCGCCCCCGAGCGCATCGACCCCGGCGTGGCCGGGCACGAGCAGCTGCAGACCCCGCGCGTGATCGGCGGGGTCACCGAGACCTGTTTCCGGCGCGCGGCCGAGCTGTTGCGCCACACCTGCGCGCACCTGCACCCCGTCTCCTCGCCCGAGGCTGCCGAGATGGTGAAGCTGTACGAGAACACGTTCCGCGCAGTCAACATCGCGCTCTCGTTTGAGATCGCCGAAGCCTGCCTGGCCCACGGTCTCGACCCGATCGAGGTGACCGACGGGGCGGCGTCAAAGCCATACGGTTTCATGGCGCACTACCCCTCCGCCGGCGTCGGCGGGCACTGCATCGCCGTCGATCCGCACTACCTGCTCCATCCCCTGCGCGAGCTCGGACGTCCCGCGAAGGTGGCCGAGGAGGCGCTGCGCACGCTCGCGGGTCGCCCCCGGCACATCGCCTGGCGCGCGCACGAGATTCTCGTCGAGCTCGGCCTGCGGCTGGCCGACGCACGCATCCTCGTGGTCGGCGTCTCCTACAAGCCGGGCGTCGCCGACACCCGCGAAGCCCCGGCGGTGGAGATCCTCACCCGGCTGCGCGCCGAGGGCGCCCACGTCGACTATCACGACCCGCTCGTGCCCGAGCTCCGGCTGCGTGGCGGGGACGCGCATGGGGCGGACGGCCACGGCGAGGGCGAAGTGCTGTACAGCGTCGATCCCGATCCGCGCCGCGACGCCAGTGGGTTCGGGCCCGAAGACTATGCCCTGGTGATCATCGCCACCGTGCACCCTGATCCCGACCACGAGCACGACTACGGGTGGCTCGCGCGCTGCCCGGCGGTGCTCGACTGCACCTACCGCACGCCCGGCGGGCGCCAGCGGTTCCTGCCATGAGGCAACTCCTCACCCGCCTGAAGCTGCTCCGCCTGAAGCTGCCCGACGCGGCCTGGCAGGAGGCGGTCGTCAACCGTGTGCTGAAGACGTTCGCGGCCGTCTACCTGGTGTGGCTGATCATGGCCGTTATCGCCTACAAGACCGAGTTCGTGCAGGTGATGTTCTCGAACCTGTTCTTCGGGATCTACTCGACGTGCGTGACCGTGTACATCCTGTCGCGGTTCGTGCTTAGCCTGTTCTACCGCTCCGCGCCGGATGCGGGGATCGAGCCGCACGTGGCGATCGTGATGCCGGCGTTCAACGAGCAGGACGCGATCGCCGCTTCGCTGCGTTCGCTGCTTGCGCTGGAGTATCCGCCGTCCAAGCTCGAACTGGTCGCGGTCAACGACGGCTCGACCGACCGCACGATCGAGGAGATCGGAGAGGTCGCAGCCGAAGCCGACGGTCGCGTGCAGGTGATCGACTTCCCCGAGAATCGCGGCAAGCGCGCCGCGATGGCCGCCGGGATCAGGGCGACGGCAGCCGAGGTGATCGTGTTCGTCGACTCCGACTCGACCGTCGAGCCCGGCGCACTGCATCTGCTCGTGCAGCCACTGGCCGATGAGCGTATCGGGGCGGTGTGCGGGCACGCCGACGTGCTGAACGTGCGCGAGACGTGGCTGACCCGGATGCAGGCAGTGCGCTACTTCGTCGCGTTTCGCGTCGTCAAGGCCGCAGAGTCGGTGTTCCACGCGGTCACGTGCTGCTCGGGTTGTTTTTCGGCCTATCGCCGCGAGGCGATCATGCCGCGGCTTCAGTGGTGGGAGAACCAGACGTTTCTCGGCGTCGAGTCGACGTTCGGCGACGATCGCTCGCTGACCAACTGCGTGCTGCGCGACTGGCGCATCGTGTACGAAAAGCGCGCGATCTCTCACACGATCGTCCCGACCACGTTCCGCGCGTTCGTCAAGCAGCAGACGCGCTGGAAGCGCTCGTGGACGCGCGAGTCGCTGATGGTCTCGCGGTTCATCTGGCGCAAGCACCCGGTCGCGGCGTCCTTCACCTATCTGAGCATCGTGCTGCCGCTGATCGCGCCCGTCGCGGCGCTGCACTCGCTGGCGTGGGGGTCGCTGCTGGCCGCGCACCACACGCTGCCGCTGATCTACATCGCCGGCCTGTACTCGCTGGCGATCGTCTACTCCCTGTACTACGTCCTGTTTCAGGATCGCTACTCGGTGCTGTGGATGTATGGGATCCTGTTCGTGTTCTTCTACCTGGCGATCATGCTGTGGCAGACCTACTACGCGATCGCCACCTGTCGCACGGCCTCCTGGGGCACGCGTCCGGCGACGGCCGGGATGGCCGGCGGCGATGGAGGTGGCTGAGATGGCCCCCGGAGTCGAGCCGCCCGGCGCCGGTCAGGTCGGCTGGCGCGCAAGCGATGTGCTGGGGCGCATCGTTGCGCTGCTGCTGCTGCCGCTGTCGATCGCCCCGGTGCTGCTGCTGGGTCCGTCGGTGCTGCGCGCGCCGGTGGCGCTCGCCCACGAGGGTTGGGGTGACGTGCAGCGCCTGGAGCGCCAGCTCGACCCCGAACATCCCTACCACCCACCGCCTGCACCGGCACCCGGCCCGAGCGTGTGGCGGGCGCAGGTCAGTCTCGGGGCGGTCTATGGGCGCTGGGGCGAATTCCCGGGGGCGGGGCGGGCGGGCATCACATGGACGGGCACACGATGAGCCGCGCGGTCATGAGAGTCGCGGCGGCGATGCTGCTGGGAGCGGCCCTGCTGGCAGTCGTGGCGCAAGTGGCGTTCAGCCAGCTGTCGTATGCCCCTTCCCACGCCAACGTCCACGCCCACGCGCACATGCACACCCGCACGCACTCCCGTTCGCACGCCCGCGCGCATCGCCGCAAGCAGCTGCGTCGTCCTGGCCCGGTTGACGGGCTGCGCGTCCTGGTCCAGACATCGGGCACGGTGAGCATCGGCTGGCGCCGGGCTCGTCGCGGGAGTATCCCGCTCGATGGCTACCGGGTCACGCGCGACGGGCTGGTCATGGGCCAGACGCCCGGGCTGTCCTACGCAGTGCGCGTCAGCCCGGGCACGCACAGCATCACGGTCGCCGCGGTCGATCTCGACGGTCACCTCGGCCCGGCGAGCAGCCCGCTGGCCGTAAGCGTCCCGGGACCTCCCGAGCACAGCGAAGCCGCCCCGCGCGCGCCGGGCACCGCGTCGCCGACTCCGCACGCGACCCCCACGCCGTTCATCCCGTCGTTCACCCCCTCCTCGCCGTCCACGCCGGGCGGCCTGAAAGCGCAGGCTGTCGGTGAGGAATCGGCGGTCGTGGAATGGGACGCGAGCACGAGCGGCGAAGCGGTCGGCTACCGCGTGTTCCGCGACGGGGCCACGGTGGGCCAGACCTCGGGTCTGAGCATGACGCTCGAACATCTTGCGCCCGGGACCAGCTACACGATCACGGTCGCGGCGGTCGATTCGCTGGGCGCGACCAGCACGCCGTCGGCGCCGCTCGAAATCAAGACGGCGACTCCCACTCCGCCCTCCACCCCGAGTGGGCTGAAAGCGAGCGAGATCGGCGACGAATCGGCCGTCGTGCAATGGGGGGCGAGCACGGCGGTGAGCGGGGAAATAGTCGGCTATCGCGTGTTCCGCGACGGGACTTCGCTGGGCCAGACCTCGGGTCTGGAAATGACGCTCGAACACCTCGCGCCCGAGACGGGCTACACGATCACGGTCGTGGCGGTCGACTCGCTCGGCGCGATCAGCGCGCCGTCGGCGCCTCTCGAAATCCAGACCGCTCCTCCGCCGCAATCACACGGGACGGTGCAGGCGGCGCTGCTGGCCTCGACCAGCCTGAGCTTTGACGACCTACAGGCCCACTACCAGCAGATCGGCGTGCTGTATCCCACCTACTTCGAATGCGGCGCCGAAGGCGCCGTCACCGGCAGCGACGAACCGCTCGTCACGGGCTGGGCGAAAGAGCGCGGGATCGCGGTGATGCCGCGGTTGAACTGCCAGAACCCGCTGGACGAGGATCAGATCCTCAACGAACCGGCTGTGCAGCAGCATCTGATCGAACAGCTCGCCTCGCTCTGTGAAACCTATGGCTACCAGGGCATCCAGATTGACTTCGAGGGCGCCCAGCCGGCCGAGCGCAATCCGTTCACGGCGTTCATCACGGCGCTCGCGGCCAGGCTGCACGAACACGGCGAGAAGCTGTCGACGATCGTCACGGCCAAGTACTACAACATCATGAGCGGCCGGGCCGCGATGTACAACGACGAAGCTCTGTCTGGCCCCTCGGACTACGTGTTCGTGCTGGATTGGGGGCTGCACTGGACGACCTCGGCCCCGGGGGGGATCGACGAACTGCCGTGGTTCAAGAAAGTCGCCGAATACACGGCCACCATGCCGAACAAGAGCAAGTTCGTGCTGGGCATGCCGATGTATGGGATCGACTGGCCGAACGGGGGTGGTCCGAGCAACCCGGGTACGCCACTCGAATTCAGCGAAATCAGCGCCTTGGCAAACGAATACGGCGCGACCCCGGAATGGGACGCCGAAGCCGCCGATCCGCACTTCTCCTACGTCGACCGTGGCGGCGTGACCCACAGCGTGTGGTACACCGACAAACAGTCGCTGGAAGCACGCGTGGCGCTCGCGCAATCGCTGGGTCTGGGTGTCGGCCTGTGGCACCTGGGCAGCGAGGACCAGTCGATCTGGGAACTTCCGGGGCTCGGGGGGTGAGGTGGCGCAAGGCGGCTTTTCTGGCGTGTGCGGCGCTTGCGCTCGCGCCCGTCGCCAGCGCCCAGCCGGCTGCATCGGGACCCCTGCAGGCGTTCGTGTTGGTCAGCTCGCCCGACTCGTTCGCCGACCTGCAGGCTCATGTCGGCGCGCTCGACGTGGTCTATCCCACCTACTTCGAATGCGCGGTCCCGAGCGGGGCACTCCGCGGAGCGGCCAACCCCGAAATCGACGCCTACGCCGGTCAGCACCATCTCGCCGAGCTGCCCCGCTACACCTGTCAGGACGGCGCGATCGTACATCGCATCCTCACCGAATCCGCGCTGCGGGAACGCACCCTCGCCCAGCTCGCCACGCTCGCCGCATCCCCCTCGTATGCGGGTCTGAACCTGGATCTCGAGAACGACGGGCCCGCAGACCGCGCCGCGCTCAGCTTGTTCGTGCAGGCGCTCGCGGTGCGCCTGCACGCAGAGCACCGCAGGCTCGCCGTCGACGTCGTCGGCGTCACAAGCGAACCGATTCCCCGTCCGTGGGCCGGCTTCTACAACTACCGCGCCATCTCCGCCAACGCCGACACCGTGTTCGTGATGGCGTGGGGGACCCACTGGGAAGGCTCGGGGCCGGGCCCGCTCGCATCGCTGTCCTACGTGGAAGGAGTCGCCCGATTCGTGGCCTCGCTGCCCAACGCGCACCGCTTCGTGCTGGGGACGCCGATGTACGGCTTGGACTGGCCCATCCGGGACGGGCATCCGACGCGCGCGAGCGCGCTGCAATACGCGGGCGTCATGGCGCTGGCTCAGTCGGTCGGGGCGACCCCGGCGCGCGATCGGAGCTCTGGAGAGATGACCTTCGCCTATACCCGCGCGAGGGTGCCCCATCGCGTGTGGTACATGGACGCCCAGGCGATCGTCGATTGCCTGCGCATCGCCCATACGTTCGGCCTGCCGGCCGGGGTGTGGCGGCTGGGGGAGGAGGACCAGGCGTTGTGGTCATCCCCGGCCGTCGTCGCAGGCGCGCACGGATGAGGAAGGCGCGTTCGAATGAGGTGGGTGCACCCTGATGAGACACGTTCGAATGAAATGGGCGCCCTGATGCCACGTCCCAGTCGCTTCGTCAAACGCGCGACCTGCTGCTCGGCGGCGCTCGTCTGTGCCCTGCTCGTGTTCGCCGGCGAGGCGATCGCCCAGGGCTCCGGGACGCTCGGCGCCGGACATCTCGGCGTTCCGCTCACCGCTCCGGCGGCCCCGGCGCTCTCAGAAGCCGCCACGGTCACGTACGCGTGGCAACGCTGCTCGTTCTATACGACGATGGTTCGGGCCGACGGCGCGACGCATCTGTGGCCGCTCGGCGACGCCTCCGCGACGGCCGCCGACGTGCTCGGCTCCGTCACGGGTCGCTATCTCGGCGCGCACGCGCTCGCGTCGAGCGGGCCGCTCGACGAACAGGGCGGACCGGGGACGGCGTTTGACGGGAGCACCTCGGCGGTGACACTCGGAGGGGTATCCGACGAGCCCGGCGTGAGCCCCTATACGTTCGAGCTGTGGGTGCGCCCGAGCGCGGCCGACGACGAAGACGTCTACAGGTTCCTGATCTCACAGGAGGAAACGGTCGCGGGCGAGCGCCAGGGCACGGGCATCTGGCTGTCCAAGGCGGGACTGGGGTTCGAGCGCTGGAGCGGCGGGACGAGCGCGACGATCACGTACGCCGCCGGGCTGCCCGTGGGAGTGTGGAGTCAGGTCGTGGCCAGTTATGACGGTTCGACGATGAGGCTGTTCGTCAACGGGGTCCAGATCGGCTCCCGGGCGACCACGGCGCCACTCAGCTCCGTGAGCGCCCCGACCACGATCGGCGCGGGGGCGGAGGCCCACTCTGGGTTCTTCGACGGCGCCCTCGCGGATGTGGCCATCTACCCGAGCGCGCTCGCGCGGGCGCACGTGAGCGCACGCTACGCCGTCGCCACTCACGCGCCATGCACGACCGTCGCGGGCGCGAGCACCTCGACGTACACGCCGACCCTCGCCGATCTCGGTCAGACGCTGACGGCGACGAGCACCTCCACAGGCGCGTCCCACAGCGCGAGCGCCTCAGCCCAGACCGAAGGTCCGGTCGACGACGGCCACGGCGATCTCTCCCTGCCGAGCATCGTCGGCCTGAGCGAAGGACAGACGGTCTCAGGCAACGTGATCGTGCAGGCGTCCGTCAACGGGCTGCCGGCCGACCGCATCGAGTGGGATGTCGACGGGCAGTACCGCTATGCCAAGCCCGCCGAAGCCCCCTATCAATATGAGTGGTACACGCGGGCGGAGTCAAACGGCCCGCACACGGTCACCGTCAAGCTGTGGGGCCCGAACGCGAGCAGCCCGGTGAGCACGCAGCTGACGCTCGAAGTGCACAACGTGACGAGCTGGCCCACGCCGCTGGCGCTGGGCGAGGAGAGCGCGTACGCCGAAATGGACGAGGGCGAAGAAGCCACCGCCCAGGATCTGCTGGGCAACGTGTGGCCCGCCCGGGGCTACCCGCTGCCATACCTGGAATGGCCGCTGACCTGGACAGAGGACCCGTATCACGAAGCCTATTGGGAGTTCTACTTCTACGGCTTGCGTCCCGAGGCGACGCTGCTGTACGAGTGGGAGACGACTCACAACGCCGTATACCTGGAAAAGCTGATCGCGATCCTGCGCTCCTACGTGGCCTACGACGCGACGCGGCCGGTCGACACCGTTACGTTCGACAACGACCACACCTCGGCGTATCGCACGATGGAGCTGATCAACTTCTACATCAAGCTGAAGATCGGGCACGCGCTGCCGGCCGATCTCGAAGCCGGCCTGGCTCGCTCGCTGCAGAAGCTGGGTGCCTTCC
Source organism: uncultured Solirubrobacterales bacterium (assembly GCA_963736555.1). Taxonomy (GTDB): domain Bacteria; phylum Actinomycetota; class Thermoleophilia; order Solirubrobacterales; family Solirubrobacteraceae; genus Palsa-744. The sequence goes on along the minus strand of CAVTPC010000003.1, from coordinate 584,337 downwards.
TGGCCGAACCCCAGCACTTCGAGTCCGACTACAACCATGGCTTCAACGAGGGCATCGCGCTGTTGCTGCTGGCGGATAACTTCCCGCACATGCCGGGAGCGGCCGGCTGGCGGGGCCTCGCGCTCGAACGCCTGCAGCAGATGCTCGTAAACACGATCGACGCCGATGGCGTGGAGGTGGAGAACTCGCCCTTCTATCAGGTGTACGTCCTGGGGCTCGTCTACCAGATCGCCCAGTGGGCCAAGCGCTATGAGCCCACGCTCGCCGCGCCCTATTCCGAAGCCGCCACCAAGATGCTCCGATTCACGGCCGACGTGACCGAGCCCGACGGCTACCTGCCGATGCTCGGCGCGACCGCCACGACCTACATGCCGAGCCAGGACCCCAACGTGTACGGGCCGATGGCGGCGGCGGACCCCGAATTCGACTTCGCCTACACCCGCGGCGCGCAGGGCACGCCCCCGCCCGACGGCACCGTGCTGTTTCCGATCTCGGGCCTGTTTTTGATGCGCTCGCCACTCGGGCCGGTCTCGAATCTGCCAAACCAGACGTTCGTCACGTTCAACTCGGGCACCTACCGCACGAGCCATTCCGACCTCGACGCGATGGGGATCACGATGTACTCAAACGGCGCCGAGGTGCTGCCCACGTCCGGGCTCTACACCTACACCGAAGAACCGGGCCTTGAGTATTTTCACGGCACGCGCTCCCACAACACCGTCGTCGTCGACGGCCACGATCAGGAAGCGGGCTCCGCGCAGGCCGGCAGCTACGGCTCCTCCACCGAAGGCTCCACCTGGGCGAGCGGCGTGAGCAAGCTCTACCCGGGCGTAACCCATCAGCGCACGGTCGTGATCCTGCGCCAGGGTCTCGTGCTCGTGCGCGATCAGCTCAGCAGCGAAAGCGCCCACGAATACAGCCAGACCTGGCATCTCGCGCCGAACGCCACCCCGAGCGCGGGCGCGAACGCCGAGAGCGTCACCGCGCTCGTGAGCGGCGAGCCGCAGCTGCAGATCACCCAGGCGAGTCCCGCGGGCATGACCCTGCAGAGCTTCGACGGGGCGACCGACCCGCTGCAGGGCTGGTACTCATCGGGCTACGGCTTCAAGCAGCCCAGCTGGGCGCTGCAGTTCGAGCGCCACGGCACGAGCGCAAGCTTCGCCACGCTGCTCGCCGCCGGCCCGTACGCCGCTCAGACGGCGACCGTCACCGAAGAACCGGGCCCCGAAGCGGATGTGATCGACGTGTGCGTGGGCGGAGACACAGGCTACGAGGTGACGGTGCCCCACCAGAACGATACGCCGCCCGCGATCGCCGCTGGGGCGTGTATGTGACCGCTTCGCCGTTAACGGCCCAACCTGTTGCCAACTAAAGCCAAAGGGCCTCGATCGGGGTTGCCCACACGCGGTGGCCGAGTGGGGTCGTCTGGCGTGCCGTGCACAGCACAAGACCCGCCACGAACCGCTCGCCCGCCAGTGCTCGGAACCTGCTCAGCCCGCGTAGGTCCGTATGCCTAACGGTGGAGCCGGACTTGATCTCGACCGCGATCACCCTCCCCGCGCGGTCTTCGAGCACGATGTCCACCTCTTCTCCGTGCGCGCCACGCCAGTGGCGCATCCTCGGCATCGTCTCGGTGTGGGGGAGCAGGCGTGCGAGCTCCATCGCGACGAAGGACTCGTATGCGCGGCCGCTGAGCGCGTCGTCCTCTGCGATTCGCGTTGCGTCGGCGTCCAGCAGGTGGGTCATAAGGCCTGCGTCCTCGATGAACAGGCGCGGCGTGCGTACGGCCCGCGCGGCGAAGCCAGGAGTCCAGGCCGGCACGCTCACAAGGAGGTGCAGCAGCTCCAGCAAGCGGACGTAGGCGCGTACCGTCTTCTCGTCGGCCGCCAGTGCTTGCGCGATCGGCCGCATTGAGATCAGTGAGCCAGAGCCGGCGGCAAGATGAGCAAGCAGCGCAGGGAGTAGGTCTGGGCGGCGGACGTCGACGAGGTCGGGGACGTCGCGCGCGATGAGCGTCGCCAGATAGTCCTCGAACCATGTCCTACGACGGCGCTCGGAGCGAGCGATCACTGCCGGAAACCCACCTGTCGCGATGCGCTGTGCGTGTGTGGTTCGGCCTACCTCCTGCGACACTACGTACGGGGCTCGTGCGCTTTCCCAGATCTCATCCAGCCATCGCGGCACTGCCTGACGCGCGATCTCCGCTTGCGTGAACGGACGCAGCGGAACCCGCTCGACGCGCCCTGCCAGCGAGTCGCCGATACGAGGCGCCAGCAGCAGGCTGGCCGATCCGCTCACCAGGAAGCGACCCGGCTGCGGTTCTTCGTCCACCGCCATCTTCAGCGCGAGGACGAGCTCGGGCACGCGCTGAAGCTCATCGATGAACGCCCGTTCGCCGAGCGCCGCCGTGAAGCCCTGCGGATCCTCGATCGCGCCGCGGCGAGTGTTCGCGTCGTCAAGCGTGACGATTCGCATGCCCCGCTCAGAGGCGAGCTTCGTACAGAGCGTCGACTTACCCGCCTGCCGTGGCCCTTCGACGGCGACGATCCGCGTATCCGCAAGCGCCTCTAAGACGCGCGCAGTCGCATGACGAGGGATCTCCTGCGCGGACAAAGTGCCATGATCATAGTGGACAATCCGGACTACATTGGCGGACAGACCGGAATAGAACTCCGGACAATCCGGAGCAAAGCACCTACAAATCCGGAGTGAGGCACCCTGCAAATCCGGAATAGCAAGCCGGACAATCCGGAATAGCAGCCTCTACCAAACCGGAGTAGCGACCCTTACCAAACCGGAATGATCGCACAGAGCTGCTGCCAGGATCCGCCGCAAACTGACCGAGTCAGATCACACCATCAGCCAAGCGGGGCGGAAACTTTTTTCTTTGGCCGCCCCGCGCAAGCGGGCTTTCGGCCGAAAAAATGTTCGTCCCGCTCACTTGATGAACAGCATCTCCGAGTACTTCGGCAACGGCCACAGGTCGTCGGCCACCAACCCCTCCAACCGGTCGGCCACGTCACGGACGTCGTCCATCGCCGGGATCACGCGGTCGTGCATGTACGCGGCCCACTTCACAGCTGAGGAGTCGTCCTGGTTGTCCTTCAGGTTGACGTCCTCGAGCTTGAGGATCGCGTAGTGCAGCTCCTTGATCAGGGGCTCGACCTCGCCGATCAGCTCGTCCAGATCGGCGATGCGCAGTTCGTTCAGGTAGCGCACGGCTGCCGGCAGGATGGCCGTGCGGGCGATCGCCGCGGCGGTCTCGGACTCGATGTTGATCTTGGTCGCGTACTGCTCCAGGAACACCTCGTGGCGGGACTCGAGCTCGCGCTTGGACAGGACCTTGTACTTCTTGAACAGCGCCACCGTGCCCTTGTCCACCAGCCACGGCAGCGCGTCGGGGGTGGAGCGCAGGTTGTACAGCCCGCGCTTGGCTGCCTCGGTGTGCCACTCCGGCGAGTAGTTGTCGCCATCGAACACGATCCGCTTGTTCGCGGCGTAGCTGTCCTTGACGACCTTCGCGACGGCCTTCTCCAGCCCGCCCGAGCTTTTCAGAGCCGTCTTCAGCTTACCGGCGAGATCGTCGATCGCCTCGGCGACAATCGTGTTCAGCACGGTGTTCGGCAGCGCCAGCGACATCGAGGAGCCCAGCGCGCGGAACTCGAACTTGTTGCCGGTGAACGCGAACGGGCTCGTGCGGTTGCGATCGCCGCCGTGCAGCGGCAGCGGCGGCAGCACGGGCGTGCCCAGGCCGAGGAACGAGCCGGGCTTGGAGCGCTCGGCTTTGCCGGACTCGATCGCGGCGAACACCTTTTCCAGCTCGGCGCCAAGGAAGATCGAGATGATCGCCGGCGGCGCCTCGTTGGCGCCGAGGCGATGGTCCTGGCCGGGCGAGGCGATCGACGCGCGCAGCAGCGCCTGATGCTCGTTCACCGCCTGGATCACCGCGGTGCAGAAGAACAGGAACTGCAGGTTCTCCGACGGCGTGTCCCCGGGCTCGAGCAGGTTCACGCCGGTGTCGGTGCCCATCGACCAGTTGTTGTGCTTGCCCGACCCGTTGACGCCGGCGAACGGCTTCTCGTGCAGCAGGCACACCAGCCCGTAGCGCCGGGCGACGTTCTGCATGATCTGCATCGTCAGCTGCTGATGATCGCAACCGACGTTCGAGTTCTCGAAGATCGGCGCGACCTCGTACTGGTTGGGCGCGACCTCGTTGTGGCGCGTCTTGACGGGCACGCCGAGCTTGGCCAGCTCGAGCTCGGTCTCCATCATGCAGGCAAGGATTCGCTCGGGGATCGAGCCGAAGTAGTGGTCGTCCAGCTCGTGCCCCTTCGGCGGCTTGGCGCCGAACAGCGTGCGCCCGGTCGTCAGCAGATCGGGGCGTTCGAAGTAGTACTGCTCGTCGATCAGGAAGTACTCCTGCTCGGGTCCGACGGTTGTGAACACGCGGTCAGCGCCGTCGGTGCAGGCGAGCAGTTCCAGGGCGCGGATCGCCGCGCCGGACAGCGCGTCCATCGAGCGCAGCAGCGGGATCTTATTGTCCAGCGCCTCGCCCGTCCAGGACGTGAACGCCGTCGGGATGCACAGCAGCGCCCCGTTGGGGTTCTCCAGGATGAACGCCGGCGAGGTCGGGTCCCAGGCGGTGTAGCCGCGCGCCTCGAACGTCGCGCGGATGCCCCCGGTCGGGAACGAGGAGGCGTCGGGCTCGCCCTGGATCAGCTCCTTGCCGGAGAACTCGGCGATCGCCGTGCCGTCGCCCGCGGGGGCGTAGAAGGAGTCGTGCTTCTCCGCCGTTGAGCCGGTCAGCGGCTGAAACCAGTGCGTGTAGTGCGTGGCGCCGCGCTCCATCGCCCAGTCCTTCATTGCCTGGGCGACCGCGTCGGCGAGCGAGGTGTCCAGCGCCTCGCCGTGCTCGAGCGTGCGTTGCAGCGCACGGTAGACGTGCTTGGGCAGCCGGTGGCGCTGCAGGTTCGCGCTGAACACGTTCGAGGCGAACACCTGGTTCCCCGGCAGCGTCAGGTCGGGGGTGCCGAGCGCTGTGCCGTTGGCGCTCCACTGGGCGGCGGTGACGTTGTGCTGGCGGGTCCTGGGGGGCATGGGCGGCGGGATTCCTCCTGTGAAGTGTTTGGGGCGCTGGGATTGGGGCGCTGGGCCGGAGTGCAATCGTAGTCCCCGCGCAGCCCACCGGCATCACCGCCTGGCGAAATCGACGCTCCGCCGTTTCGACAGCGGGCCAAACTGGGTGCTCAGGCGCTCAGGCGCTGGGTCGGGCTGCCCGGTTGGGGCGGGCTAGGGCGGACTAGATCTCAGGGGGAGGGAGTCGGGTATGGCGGCGGCGGGTAGGCGCCTTCTTCGACCTGGCCCGTCTCCGGATTCACGTGCCTGGCGGGCGGCCGTGGGGCGATCGCGACCGTGAACTGCCCGTGCGGGATCGCGCCGTCGGCCAGGCGTGCCCGCGAGCGTCCGGCCAGCCCGGCGGCGATCGTGTAGTGGACGGTGTACACGCCCGCCTTCACCGGGGTTACGTGCCAGACGAACGTCCGCGTGTGGCCCGCCGCGAGCGATCCGAGTGCCCACGTGTTGACATAAGCGGTCTGGCCGCTCCCGGCGGGGCTGACGGTCTGGCTCTGGACGAGCTCCTGGGGCTTGACGCCCGGGCCTTCTTCGATCACCCAGATCGGCCGCTTGTTCTCGGCCAGGTCCGGATAGTCGGATGTGTAGCTGAACGAGTCGACCGTGACCGCGACGTTCGGCATCGTGGAGCCGCTCGTGTTGCGCACCGCAAGCGTCATCGTCGCCGGGCGGACGATCGACTGCTTGGTGGGGAAGCTCGCGTGGGCGACCGCGACCGTGAACGTCTTATCCGGTTCGCTGGCATCCTGGCGGGTCCCGCCACCGCAGCCGACCACGAACGCCGCACAGGCGCCGAGCAGGACCACGATGCACGTATGAGACCCCCTCACAGCGACGCCACGATACCAGTGGGGGTGGCACTCCGCCAGCGCATCGCGTAGAGTTCGTGCCACAGTCGATCGCAAGTCGAGGAGGCAGCGTTGGTTCGCAGCGCAGCCGAGCGGGCATTCCTGCCGACCAGGAACCTGCTCGAGGAAATCGGGGACATGATGATCCTGACGGGCCGGACGATCCTGTCCGCCCTACGCCCGCCGTATCCCTACGGCGGCGAGTTCGTGTCGCAGTTCCTGTTTGCGCTGCGATTGTGTTGGTTGCCGCTGCTGATCTCGACGCTATGTCTCAACTACGCGGCGCCGGGGTTGCAGGCGGCGAACTTCTTTGAAATCTTCGGTGCGCTGGATCGGCTCGGGGGGATCTTCGTGCTGGCGGCGATCCGTGAGATCGGTCCGGATGTGACGGGGATCGTGGTGGCTGGAGTGGCGGGTACGGCGATCACGGCGGATCTGGGTGCGCGCAAGATTCGTGAGGAGCTCGATGCGTTGCAGGTGTTGGGTGTCGATCCGATCAAGAACCTCGTGGTCCCGCGGTTCCTGGCGCTGATGATCGTCACCGGCCTGTTCAACATCTACGCGATCCTGTTCGGGTTGTTTGGTGGGTTGATGGCGGAGATCGTGAAGGGCCAGGCGCTGGGTCCGTTCTGGAATACGTTGTTCGCAAACGCCTCGACGACCGACCTGTGGGGTTCCGTCCTGAAGGCGACCCTGTATGGGGCGATCATCGCGATCGTGTGCTGCTACAAGGGCATGACCGCGTCCGGCGGCGCCGAGGGCGTCGGCCGGGCGGTCAACCAGGCGGTGGTCGTCACAATCCTGGGGATCGGCGCGTTCGACTACGTGTTCACGCAGATGCTGCTGGCGACACATCCCCAGATCTTGGTGATCAAGTAATGAACGAACTGCTGGCGATGCCGCGCGAATGGATCGCGGCGACCGGCGAGATCGCCGGGTTTACGGGGAACATCGTCCGTGACGTCTGGGGGCTGCGCGTGTTCCGGTTCTTCGGCGAGTCGCTGCGCCAAGCCGGGATCTTGATCGTCTCCTCGACGCTGATCATCTGGTCGCTGATGTTCATCCTTGGGCTGGCAGTGCGGCATCCAGGGGGCGTACTTCACCGAGGCGCAGGGCGCGCCCGCCTATTCGGGCGTGTTCAGCGCGTGGTGCGATCTGCGCGAGATCACACCGTACGCGTTCGGTTACATGATGTCGGCCAAGGTCGGCACGGGCATCGTCGCGGAGCTCGGGGCGATGCGGATTTCCGAGGAGATCGACGCGCTGGAGGTGATGGGGATCGACTCGATGACGTTCCTGTGCGGCACGCGCCTGCTCGCCGCCTGGATCGTGCTGCCGTTCGTCTACATGGCCGGGATCGGGGCGGCGTTCCTGGCCTCGTACATCGCGGTGGTGGATCAGATCGGGTACGTGTCCTCGGGCGGGTATCTGCTGATCTTCTGGCAGTTCCAGGCGCCACCCGACTACTTGTACAGCCTGATCAAGGCGATGTTCATGGCCACGGCGATCGTGTTGGTGGGGTGCTACTACGGCTACAACGCCAGTGGTGGGCCTGTCGGCGTGGGCAGAGCCACGGCCAAGTCGATGGTGCTGAACATCGTGCTCGTGCACATCATTGGGATGCTGGGCACACAGGTGTTCTGGGGCTCAAACCCGCGCGCTCCGATCGGAGGGTAGTCGTGTCCGGGGAGGAGTTGATGGGGGAGGTGGACCTGGTGGCCGAGGAGAGTCCTGCGGGCGCAGAAGACCTGGCGGATGGAAAGAACCTGGCGAGCGAGGCTGCGAGCACTGAGCCGATCGAGGTCAAACGGGACGCGATCGAATTCATCGACGTGCACAAGGCGTTCGGCCGCAACCAGGTGTTGCGCGGTCTGAACATGAGCCTGCCCGACAACCAGATCTCGATGATCCTGGGTCCGTCGGGGACGGGCAAGTCGGTGTGCATCAAGCACATCGTCGGGTTGCTGTATCCGGACGAGGGAGACGTGCTCGTGCAGGGGGTGTCGGTGCCGAGCCTGCCCGACGCCGAGCTGTTCGAGATGCGCAAGAAATTCGGGGTCCTGTTCCAGGACGGCGCGCTGTTTGGGTCGCTGAACCTGTACGACAACGTCGCGTTCCCGTTGCGCCAGCACACCGAGAAGGGCGACGAGGAGATCGCGGAGATCGTCAACGGGCGCCTGCGCGAGGTCGGTCTCGGAGACGCCGGGACGAAGATGCCGAACGAGCTGTCCGGGGGGATGCGCAAGCGCGCCGGGTTCGCGCGCGCGCTCGTGCTCGAACCGGACATCGTCCTGTTCGACGAGCCCGACTCGGGTCTGGATCCGGTGCGCACGGCGTTGCTGTGCGAGCTGATCAAGGAAATCCACGCCGAGAACGGCGGCTGTTACGTCGTGATCACGCACGACATCATGAGTGCGCGGCGCGTGGCCGAGCACATCTCGGTGCTGTGGAAAGGCGAGATCGTCCAGTCCGGCCCGGCCACTGAGCTGTTCGCGTCCGAAAACCCGTTTGTGCGGCAGTTCCTGTCCGGCGATGCGGCCGGTCCGCTCGGGATGGAGTGAACACCGCCGGGGTCCGCCCTGGTGGGCGGTGTCACACGCCGGCGCCTCGTCGCCCCTGGCTGTGTCCTCACCGATCGAATGTCAAATAGGACCTCCGATCGGCCAGCACACGTGCCGAGCACATTTCGCTCACTGCATCCTTGCCGGGAACGACGATCCATCCGCCGGGTAACGTCATGCGCGTGAGCACCGCCGGGTTTCTCTCCGCGCTCGTGGGTGGCGTGACACGCCGGCCACGGCTGACGCTCGCGCTCGCCGTGGCGCTGGGGCTGGGTGCGGTGGGGCTCGCGCTGGGACTGAGCCCGAGCGCGGCGACGAGCACGTTCGTGTCCAGCTCCAGTCCGCAGTACCGGGCGACGCAGCGCTACTACGACAGCTTCGGTGAAGAGCCCGTCGAGGTGGTCGTCCACGGCAGCCTGCAGCAGCTGCTGCTGAGCTCGGACATCGACCGGCTGGTCGGCCTGGAGGGGTGCCTGTCGGGCAACGTACCGGTGAGCGCGCTGGGCGGCGAGGGCGGCCTGCACGGCCCGTGTGGGCAGCTGGCGCAGCTGAAGACGGTGAAGGTCGTGCTCGGGCCGGGAACGTTTGTGAACGAGTCCGCTGAACAGATCGACGAACAGCTGACGAGCGAGACCAAGCAGGCCGAAGCCCAGGCCCGCGAAGCCGAACAGGTCGTGAGCAAGGCGGCGCTCGCGCGCGGGCATACGGCCGCCGAAGCGCGGACGCTTGGCAAGCAGGCGAGCTCGATCACGATGGCACGCTTTCAGCAGGGGATCGCAACGCTGGCGCTGCAGTACGGACTGACCTCCAAGCCGAGCCTCGACGACCCGGCGTTCGTCTCGACGCTGGTGTTCGACTCGTCAAAGCCCGTGGGCACGCCCAAGCAGAAGTTCGCCTATCTGTTTCCGAGCCCTGAAGCGGCGCTGATCTCGGTGCGGATGCGAGCGGGCCTGTCGCAGGCGCAGCGTACGCGCACGATCGGGCTGATCGGTCAAGCCGTCGCGATGAAGCAGTGGCGATTGCAGCACGGCGAGACCTACCTCGTGACCGGCCAGCCGGCGATCGTCTCGGATCTGGCGAGCTCGATCAGCCACTCGATCGAGCTGTTGCTGATCGCCGTACTGGCGGTGATGGCGATCGTGCTGAGTCTGGTGTTCCGTGGACGTCCGCGCCTGCTGCCGCTCGTGAGCGCGGTGCTGGCCGTGGCGCTGACATTCGGTGCGCTGGCGATAGTCAGCTCCTCGGTGACCGTGGCCCAGGTAGCGGTGCTGCCGGTGCTGATCGGGTTGGCGGTGGACTACGCGATCCAGTTCCAGTCACGCGCGGGGGAGGCGATGACCCTGACTGCGGCGTCGGGTGGGTCGATGCCAGAGCGCCGCCGCGCGGCCGTGCGCGAGGCGGCCCGGGTGGGGGCGCCGACGATCGCCACCGCGGTCGCCGCCAGTGCCGCGGCGACGCTCGTGCTGGCGCTCTCACCGGTGCCGATGGTGCGCGGGTTCGGGGTACTGCTGGCGGTCGGGATCGCGATCGCGTTCGTGTGCGCGCTGAGCGTCGGCGCGGCGGCGCTGGTCGTGAGCGGAGGTGGTGCCTCGGGCGCTCGCGCGCGGCAGAGCTCACGTCCGACGCAGATAGTGGGTCCCGCCTGGCGCGGGGCGCGCGAACTGCTGGTGGACAATCCGCTGACGCGCGGCGTGTCACGGGCGGCGCTGGGATACGCAGTTCGCAGTCCCGCGCGTGTGCTTGGTGTGGGACTCGTGCTGGCGGCGCTCGGCTGGGGACTGGACACGCAGACAAAGGTGCAGACCAACATCGAAAAACTCGTCCCGCAGAACACGGCGTCGCTGCGCAATCTGAACACGCTGGAGCGCCTCAGCGGTGTGGGCGGTGAGATCGATCTGATGCTCGGCGGCGCGGACGTGGTCAAGCCGAAGACGATCGAATGGATGAGTACGTACGAGAGCGCGATGCTCAAGCGGTTCGGTTACACTAAAGACCGGGGCTGCGGCAAGGCGAGGCTGTGCCCGGCGTTCTCGCTCCCGGACCTGTTCCAGCGCGAAGGCACCAAATCGAAGTTGACGGCAGCCGAAGTAAACGGTCTGCTCGACACGATTCCGCCGTACTTCTCCCAGGACGTGATCGCCCCGGACCGGCGCGTGGCGACGCTCGCGTTCGGCATCAAGCTGATGAGCCTGGACGAACAGCAGCGCGTGATCGACACGATGCAGGCGGCGCTGCACCCGCCCAAGGGTGTGAGTGCACAGCTCGTGGGACTGCCGGTGCTGGCGGCCCAGGCCAACGCGCAGGTCGCCTCTCCGTGGCGGCGGTTGGAGACGCTGCTGGCGGGACTGGCGGCGGTCGCCCTGGTGCTGTTGATCGCATTCCGCGGCGATCTCCGCCGGGCGCTGACGCCGCTGGCGCCGATCGTGCTGGCGAGCGGGTGGTCGGCGCTGATCCTGTTCGCGGTGCGCGTGCCGCTGAACCCGATGTCGGTGACGCTGGGAGCGCTGGTGATCGCGATCGCCACCGAGTTCAGCGTGCTGCTGGCTGAGCGCCACCGCCAGGAGCGCTTGGCCGGACACAACGTCGTGGAGGCGCTGCGTCGGACCTATCGCCACACGGGCGCGGCCGTCGCCGCGTCGGGGGTGACGGCGATCGCGGGGTTCGGGGTGCTCGTGCTGTCGGACATCGCGATGCTGCGCGACTTCGGCCTGGTGACGCTGATCGACCTGAGCGTGTCGCTGGTGGGCGTGCTCGTGGCGCTGCCCGCGGCGCTGGTGCTGGCGGAGCGCGAGAGCCGGGCACGGCTACCGATCGGGGGCACGGGAACACAGTCCGTAGGACTGGGTTCCACAGGGTTGGGTCGGCCACCCGGCGGGTCGCTGGCGAGCATTGTGCGCAGGCTCAGGCGTACCGGTGGCGGGCACGCGGCTCAGGGGGCTGGGTCAGGACATGAATCCGTCTGAGCGTGACTTGCCGTCGGGGCGCGGCGGTCCGGGATCGCATCCGGGGGCAGGGCCGCTGCTCGGCTCATATCCGAACCGCTACGGACGGTATGTCGGCCTGCTGGTCGTGGCGATCCTGGTGCTGTTCACGATCAACGCGCTGCTGAGCAAATCGAACGGGAGCAGGGGCATCGAACCGGGCCAGGCGATCCCACCGTTCGCGGCGCCGCTGGCGCTGGGCAGGTTGAACGGAGATGTGAACGTCGCCAGGCATCCGAACGAAGGCTCCGCGGGTAGCACGCCGGCGTGTGAGGTACATGGCCCGGGCGTGCTGAATGTGTGCGAGCTGTATGCGCGGGGGCCGCTGGTGCTCGCGCTGTTTGTCGACGCGAGCTCCTGCCCGGCGGTGTTGTCGGAGATGCAGGCGCTGGCGGGCTCATACCCGGGAGTGAGCTACGCCGCGGTGGCGATCAAAGGCGAACGGGGGCCGTTGCTGAAGTTGGTGCACAAGCAGCGGTTGACGAGCGTGCAGGTGGGCTTCGACAGCGACGGGGTGCTGGCCAGCCTGTACAAGGTGGCGAGCTGTCCGCAGGTGAGCTTCGTGCTGCCCGGGGGCGTGATGCAGAGTCCGGCGCTGCTCGATACGCCCTCGCGCCAGACGCTGAGCGCGCGCGTGTCCGGCCTGGTCGCGGCCGCGAAGGAGCGCGGATGGAGGCAGCCGGGTGAGCGGCGAGGGTGACGGGGATGTGGATATCAGGGGAGGCCGATGACGCGGAAAGCGGGGCTGGCGGCGTGAGCGGGCTGGCGGCGTGAGCGGCGCGGGTGGCTCGAGCGGCGAGGTGGGCGGTATCGGCGGGCAGGCGCCGAGGATCGGCTGGTGTGCGCCGGAGGTGGAGGCGGAGCTCGGACAACTGCGCCTGATCCTCACGCGCGCGCGACTGACTGAGGCAGGCGCCGCCAACGGTCGCTCGCCGCAGGGGGTGCGCCAGCGGGTGCAGGAGCTGTCGAACCGCTACCGGGGGGCGCGTGCGGTGGGGGTGCGTCGCGAACCGGTGCCGGCCGCGTACAGGGTTTTCTATCGCCAGATCGGCCTCGACCCGGAGGTGGCGCGAACGCCGATCGAGGCGGTCGTGCTGGAGCGGATGATGCACGGCGGGTTTTACTCCGAAGGCCTGCTCGCGGACGCGCTGCTGATCGCTCTGATCGACACGGGGGTGCCGGTGTGGGCGCTCGACGCCGCGGCACTGGACGGCGAGCCGGGAGTCAGGCTCAGCCGCGAGGGCGAGTCGCTCGGCAGGGTTCCGGATGCGCCGGATGCGCGAATGCTGCCCGCGGGCAGGCTCGTGGTGGCAGATGGCTCGGCGGCGCTGGGGCTGCTGTTCGGCGAGCTGGCGCACGATTGTAAGCCCGGCGCACGCACACTCGAGCTGGAGCTGTTCGCGGTGCAGGTCGCGGGCGTGCCGATGCTGTACGTGGAGGAGGCGCTGTGGACTTGCCGCACGACCCTGGAACAGGCCGCATAGTCCGCTTCGGCGGACGCCGCACTGGACGCACTGGAGGGATGCCACGCAGCGGGTCGCGGGTGAGTCAGGGACATGAGAGCGGTAAGGCTGGCAGCGACCGGTGGGCGCTGGTAGAATCGGCGCTCAGGCCATTCTGGAGGAGTGCCGGTGCAGCTGACCATCGATCGCATCGATCGCATCTCGATCTCGGAGACGGACGAGCATGCAGCACAGCGAGACGCACGGCGTGCCCTGCGCGCGCAGGTGGCCAAGCTCGAGCGTGAGCTGTCGGCGATCGTCGCCGAGGGGTTTCCTCACATCGTCCCGCCGGCCCCCGCATCGGCGCGGGAGCGCGCGGGCGCAAGCAGCGGCAGCAGCAATCGGTTCGCCGGCGCTCCGTGCCTGCTGAACCTCGAGCAGCTGGAGCGCACGCGCGACGAGTTGGCCGGCATGGTCCAGACGGCCCGCCGGACGGCCGCTGAACGCGCCGAGCTCGAGACGCGCTCACGCGAGCTGCTGGAGCGGATGCAGCGCGAACCGGCCCGCTACAAGTTCGTGCGCCTGCCGGTACGCGACCTCGGCGAACACGGCTGCGGTGTGTGGGAGGTACGCCCGCGACTGGGCATGCTCGGAATGCTCGCCGGCTGGTGGCAGGTCAAGCTCTCCTCGGGTTGCCCCTTAGGGGGGGGGGTTCATACCGGGGGCTACGCCGCGGCGTGGCCCGGAGAGCTCACAAATCGCAGACGCGGTGTTCACACACGGCCGGGGACGGGCATGATGGGACAGCGGTTCATGCCGCCACCCAGGGTTCGTGCTCGTGCGCGACTCGGAGATCGCGTAGGGAGTAGGCGCTTGCGCCACGCAGCATCGCGACGAGCGTCTGGCGCTGACGGTCGGTCATCGATCCGATCGTCTTCTTCTCGGACATCGGCAGCTGGGCGAGAAATTTGCGGCAGCGAGTCTGACCCCAGCGGCGCTGGCTCATCAGCAGGTCGGCGACCGCCATGCTCTCGGCCTCCCAAGGGCAGTCGAGCAGCACCTCGGTGACGTCGAGCTCGCCGGTGGCAATTCGGCGCTTGAGCCCGGCGCGGGCGAGGCGAACCTGGTTGGCGCGTTCCAGTGCGCGCATGTATTGAGGACCGGCAGGGGCGATCGTCGCAGTCGCGTTCATGTTGAGACTCTCCCCGTCGCCGCCGCCGGCAGCGGCGGTAGGCGACTATCGATGCTTTGTACATTCGGACATGTGCGCTCGTCGTGGCCGTCTGCGATCGGTCCGTGCCAGAGTCACGGAGCCCGGTCTCAGCTATAGCACCGCCCCCAGAGGACTGTGTAGTAGAGGCCCTCTCCCGGTGTATATGTGTTCGTCGGGGCCGAGCCCCGAACGGTCATGCAGAGCGCTCCTGCAAGCTACGCCAGCGAGGGGTCTGCGGTCAACCGCGCGCGCACGGTTCGTGCGCTAGAAGCGGGTTTTTTTATTGCCCGAAGTACTTGTGAAGAATTGGACAAGTCGACGTGCTCAGCACGCCGCGGCGCTGCAGCGTCTGCCATCCACGGTCCGGTCCTACGCACGCGGCCCGTCGCGCATCCGGTCCGGGCAGCGGTCCATGCTCTGATTCGAATTCGCGGCGCACGCGCGCGAACACCTCCAGGGCGCGATCGAGCGTGGGAACGTCGTGGGTGGCCATCACGCTCGTGCGCAGCAGCGCGCCGCCGGGGGGGACCGCGGGATGCAGGGCGGTGTTGACGAACACGCCGCCGTCATACAGCGCGCGCCACAGCAGCGCCGCCTTCCAATCGTCGCCTACCAGCACGGGTACGATCGGGGTGACGATCTGTGGCGGCGTGCCGGGTTCCGCCCCAAGTACAACGCCCGGGGCGGGGGTGACATCGGCGGGGAGGGCCTGGGACTCGACCACGGCGAAACCCAGCTGCCGCAGACCGTCGCGCAGATGGCGGGCGTTGGCGAGCACACGCTGCAGCAGCGGCGGGCCGTCGGGGGAGCGCAACACGCGCAGCGCCGCGAGCGCCGCCCCGAGCGAGGCTGGAACTGCCGATGCAGTGAACAGGAACGGGCGGGAATAGATGCGCAGGTACTCGATCACCTCAGCCGGCCCGGCGATGAAGCCACCGCAGGAGGCCAGCGACTTGGAGAACGTGCCCATGCGCAGATCGACGCGATCCTCGACGTCGAGCAGCTCCGCGACACCAGCGCCACGCGCGCCGAGAACACCGGCGCCGTGGGCCTCGTCGACCATCAGCCGCGCGCCGTAGCGCTCGCACAGCTCGCAGATCTCTCGCAGCGGCGCGATGTCGCCCTCCATCGAGAAGACTCCGTCGACGACCACCAGCACGCCACCGCCGTCGTGCTGGGCGCGCTGCAGCATCCGCTCCAGCTTGTCGAGGCGGTTGTGGCGAAACGCGCGCAGCTTCGCGCGCGACAGCAGACAGCCGTCGAACACCGAGGCGTGGTCGCCGGAGTCGACGATCACCGTGTCTCCCGGCCCGAGGATCGTGCCGAGCGTTGAGAGGTTGGCCTGGTGGCCGGTCGTGAACACGAGCGCGGCGTCGGTGTTCATCCACTCGGCGATCTCATGCTCCAGTTCCAAGTGCAGCGGGATCGTCCCGTTCAGGAAGCGCGAGCCGGTCAGGCCGGTGCCATAGCGATGCAGCGCGTCCTCTGCGCCTGCCATCACGCGCTCGTCGCCGGTCAGGCCGAGGTAGTTGTTGGAGCCGAGCATGATCCGCTCGGCGCCCTCCATCTCGACGACCGGCATCGCGGCGGAGGTGAGGACGTGAAAGTAGGGCAGCACGTCGGCCTCGCGGGCGGCGTACAGCAGCTGTTCACGTTCGTGGCCGCGGACCTTGGCAAAGACGTCTGTCGGTCCGGTCACGGGTGCGTCCTCGTCGGGGGAGTCACCGGGCGCCGTGGCGGGGTCGCCGGCAGGGTCGCGGAGGCGTCTGTCGAAGTGGGCATATAAGGTCTGGATCAGTGAGCGTGTCTGAGCGAACAGGCGTCCAGGTCACACCGGTCTCCGGTAGGGGAGATCTCAAAGAGTTCATCGGTCTACCGTTTCGCCTGCATGCTAACCACCCGCTGTGGATTCCCCTGCCGAAGCTCGAGCGCTGGGTGTTCCTGAACCGGCGGATGAACGCGTTCTTCAGCCACGGCGAAGCCGAGTACTTCCTCGCCCGGCGCGACGGGCGGGTCGTGGGACGGATCACTGCCCAGGTCAACCACGCGTTCAACGATTACCAGCAGAAGAATTGGGGCTGGTTCGGGTTCCTCGAGTTCGAGGACGACCAGGAGGTGCTGGAGGCGTTGCTCAGCGCGGCCGAGGAATGGCTGCGTGAGCGCGAGAAGGAGCGGATGGTGGGGCCGGCGGACTTTACGATGAACGAAGAGAGCGGCATCCTGATCCAGGGACGCGAGCTGCGGCCGATGCTCAAGCAGCCCTGGCACCCGCTCTACTACCAGCAGCGCATGGAGCAGGCGGGGATGAGCAAGGCGATGGACCTGCTGATGTGGAAACTGGAGGTGCAAGACCGCGACAAGGTGCTGGGAGTGATCTGGGAGCTGGCGGAGAAGGTGCAGTCAGAGCACGGGATCAGGGTGCGCCCGATGCGCCGCCGGCAGCTGCGCAAAGACATGGACGCGTTCGCCGAGGTCTACAACGCCGCGTGGTCGAAGAACTGGGACTTCGTGCCCTACTCGAAGAAGGATCTCGACGCCTACGCCCAGGAGATCCAGCTCGTGTTCGACAAGCACTGGTGCTTCATCGCTGAGAAAGAAGACACGGGCGAGGTGGTCGGCATGGCGATGACGTTCCCCGACCTCAACCAGGTGCTGGAGAAGATGCGGGGCAAATTCCTGCCGCTCGGCTGGTGGTATTTCCTGCGCAAGGGCCGCATCATGACGAGGGTGCGCGTCGGCTTTCTCGGCGTCAAGCCCGAGTACCAGCACACCGGCGTGGCGGCGAGGCTGTATCAGCTGCACTTCGACGCCGCCGAAACACGTCCGCAGAAGGGCGGGGAGATGGGCTGGATCCTCGAGACGAACACGCCGATGAATCGCGGCATGGAAGCGATGGGGGGGACGGTCGTCAAGAAGTACCGGGTGTACGAGCGGGAGTTGTAGGAGGGCCGAGCACACGCGGGCGGCGACACGGCGGCGCGGTTACCGCGTCCGCTCGCGTGCGTGAAAACCGAGCGCTTTCGATATGTGGCTCATCCCCGGAGCTGGAGGCGATGGCAAAAAAGAGGTCGGGGGCGGGGCGTACACTCACGGCGTGAGCGAGATCGAGGTCGTGCAGGCGGTGCAGGCCGTCCCGGTGCCGGCAGCGGCGAGTGGGCCGCACGGAGGCGCGCTGGTCAGATCGGCAGCGCCGACGGCGCAGGCGATGGTGGTCGCCGCGGGCGGGTTCGTCGCGGGTGCGGCGGTGTTCGGTCTGGCTAGTCGCCGGCGCGGGAAGCGCGGGGCGCGAGCCCTGGCCAGGCGTGGCCGCGGCGCACGCGGCAAGAGCCGTGGCAGGAGCGAGCTGGTGCAGATACTGGGGACGAGATCGCTGCTGGTGGACATCCACCTCCTGGGTAGCGCCGAGCGCTGAGCTGAGCGCGGATGTGATGGGCACGGCGCAGCGCACTCCGCTGGCGCGCAGCGGGAGCACCGCTCCCGCTATGCGGGCGCGCAGCGTTGAGCTGCGAGTAGAGGTCAGGCCGGCGAGCACGTTCCGGCTACCCCGGATGCTGGGCATGGATGGCGTGACGCGCAGACGGGGTGGCGTGATCGAACGGCTGCTGCACGACCGGACGGGGGAGCCGGTGGTCGTGCGCGCGGCGCAGAGCGCGCCGGACGCGGTGCTGCTCGGCGCACGGGCGAGGAGGCGGGAGAGCGCCGAGCACGGAATCGCGCGGATGCGGTTCGCGCTGGGCGTGGACGACGATCTGCGCGGGTTCGCCAGGCGGTTTGCACGGGACCCGCTGATCGGCGATTCGCTGCGCAAGCGGCCGTGGCTGCGTGTGGGGCGCAGGCCCGAGCCGTTCGAGGCGCTGGTGTGGGCGGTGTGCGAGCAGTTGATCGAGTACGAGCGCGCCGCCGCGATCCAGGGCCGGCTGGTCAGGCGCCTGGGCCGCAGCTGGGCGGGCGATGGGGCCGAGACATGGGCGAGTGGGCTGCGCGACCTGCCGACCGCGGAGACGCTCGGTGGGACGGCGCCGGCGCTGATGCAGTCATGCGACCTCGCCGGCGCGCGGGCGAGCGCGCTGAGACGGGCCGCGCGCGAGGTGGCGAGTGGTCATGTCGAGCTGCACGGCGATCGGCCCGAGCGGGGTTGGCGGCGGCTGCGGGCGATCCCCGGGATCGGGTCATGGACCGTGGAGATGCTGGCGCTGCGCGGCCAGGGCCGCTATGACCAGCTGCCGGCCGGCGATCTGGGGCTGCTGCAGCTGGCCGGGCGGATCCTCAGTGGCGGTGACCAGCGCGCACGGGCGAGCGAAGCGCAGGTGCGCGAGCTGTTCGCGCCCTACGGCGAGTGGGCGGGACTCGCCGCGGTACACGCGGCGGGGCTGTGAGGCGCTCAGGCCGCGGCGAGAGCCGCTGCGAGTTCATTTCGACATGCTGATCCTGAACATGATTCCACGCTACGCTTAGGTCATGCCCACGCTGGTGCTCGATCCTCCCCCGCAGGCAATGGAGGCGCTGCTGGAGAGTCGTCGGCGCTCGGGTCTGGATCGCTTCGATGAGATCTGGGAAGGGGTACTGCACATGGTTCCGGCTCCACTGGGCGAACACGCCGACATCTCCCAGCAACTGGCCGAGGTGCTCGGCCCGCTGGCGAGAGCCGCGGGACTGACCGCCACGATGAGCGGGTTCAACCTCGGCGGCTCCGAGAATGACTTTCGTGTGCCGGACGGAGGCGTTCACCGAATCCGCCCGCGCGGCGTCTGGCACACGACCGCCGCGCTCGTCGTGGAGATCGTCTCCCCGGGCGATGAGAGTTGGAAGAAGCTCCCGTTCTATGCCGCCCACGAGGTGGACGAGGTGCTGATCGTTGATCCCGCCGACCACACAATTCACTGGCTTGCGCTGACTGACGGTGAATATCGAGAGGTGCAGCGCAGTGGCCTGATCGACCTCGGGTCGAGCGAGCTCGCCGAGCGGATCGACTGGCCGTAACGGATCTACGGCACGCGATCGCGCTCGCGTATAAGCAACAGCGCGAACGTCGGGCATGCCTGGGCGGCGCGCCGGGCGTGGTCGAGCAGCTCGGGCGCCAGCGGCCGTTCGTCGACGATCGGATAGCCCCAATCGTCCAGGGAGATCGCCTCGGGCAACAGCTCGGCGCACATGCCGTGGGCCTCGCAGGCGATCGGGTTCACGCGCAGGCGCTGGCTCATCGCGACGGCACCTGCGGTGTGCCGGGCGATCTCCGCGTGGCCGGGGTGGCCGCCTGGCCGCCGGCTTCCCGGCGGGCGGGCAGAGGCAACTCACCGGGACGGGCGCAGCCCTCGCACGGACCGTGCCGGGCATGATCGGCGAGCTCGGGGGCGAACGCGTCGAGTGCGCTCGTCACGAACCGGACCGCTCCGTCGGGATGGCCACAGGCGCCGCGATGGCGAACCAGCGCCGCGAGCCGGGCGATGCGCTGGGGCGCGTCGGTCTGTGCGCTACCGCCGGCGATCTCCTCGACAGAGGTCGCGATCGAGTCCAGGCCGTTCACGCACGGTCCACACTGGCCGGTGCTCTGCCCCGCAAGCCAGCGCGTAACGCGCGCGGTTTCGGCGACCGGACAGGCATCGGCGGACAGCAGGAATACGACGCCCGCGCCGAGCGAGGCGGAGTGCGCGGCGAGGTGTTCGTCTGAGAGCGCCACACCGTGCAGCAGCCGGCCGTCGATCCAGTTGCCACCGTAGCCGCCGAGCAGCAGCGCGGGCGGCTGGCCGGTAGTTCCGCCCGCAGCGTCGAGCAGGGACACGAGCGACGCGCCGTGCTCGATCTCATACACCCCCGGATGGGAGACCGCACCGGCCAGCGTCACGAGTGCCGACCCCGG
Organism: uncultured Solirubrobacterales bacterium; assembly: GCA_963736555.1. GTDB lineage: Bacteria > Actinomycetota > Thermoleophilia > Solirubrobacterales > Solirubrobacteraceae > Palsa-744. Next base: position 564,302 of record CAVTPC010000003.1, on the reverse strand, counting down.
CTGGGAGGGTGTCCCGAGCTCGCGAAACCAATCGGGCCCGTGGCGGGCGATCAGCGCGACGTGGGCGAGCGTCTCGGCGTTGGCGACCAGCGTTGGACGGCGCCGGACGCCCTGCTGGTAGACCATCGGCGGGGTGAACGTCGGGATCGCGGGACCGCCGTTCAGATGGTTGACCAGCGCCGACTCCTGCCCAGCGATGTAGTCGCCCGGGACGGTCGTGATGTGCGTATGTGCGGAGTCTCCGATCGTGCGCCGGCGTTCTGAGACCGCCAGGGCGGCGTACTCGAAGCTCGTCTGATCGGACTCGCACACGCACACGATCAGCTCATCGGCGCCGACGGCCTCGGCGGCGAGCTGGGCCCCGTCGAGCACCAGATGCGGCAGGGCGTGCATCAGCGTGCGGTCCTTCAGGCTCGCCGGCTCGCCCTCGGTGGCGTTGACCACGACGACAGCGCGCTTGCGTGAGCCGGCGACCGCGCGCAGCTTGGTGGCGGTCGGGAATCCCGCCCCGCCATGCCCGCGCAGGCCGGATCGCTCGATCTGCTCGATCAGGGGAGACTGTGCGTGGCGCCCACGCCCTCTCCCTCGCGGGTAGGTCGGGGCCTGGCCGTGGACGGCGAGGTGCTCGTCGAGGCTCATCGCGCCGTGCGCGGGAATCCCGGCCAGCAGGCGCGGCAGCGTCGCCTGGGGTGGCGGCCCGCCGGGCTCGGCGTTCCACGCGGGGGGCGGATCGATCACGATCGTCTCAGCGGTCATCGCTGACTCCCATGCGAGCTGGCGGCGGTGCGCGAGGAATGTCCCAGCAGCGCAGTCGGTGTGCCGGAGCGCCGCGCCCATTCGGAGCCGAGCGGCCCGCTCGGCATCCAGATCGCCAGGAACAACACGAACGCGCCCGTGCTTCCGAGCGCCGCTCCGCGGATGCGCAGGTTCCGCGGCCAGCCGTCGGCCACCCGCACGATTACGGCGGCGAGCACCGCGAGCAGGCAGATGACGCTGAGCAAGAGCAGCCAGGTGCCGCTCGCATCGCTGCCCGTGCCGAAGCCGTGCAGCAGCGCGATCGGCCAGCTCGCGTAGGTAAGCCAGTGGACCACGCGCCAGCCGGCATAGCCCATCCGCTGGCGCAGCAGGCTCGTGATCGTCACGGCGATCAGCAGATCGAAGGAGATCGCGCCGAGGCCGAGCCAGAACGGCCGGTAGGAGCCGGCAAACGGGATGACCGCGTCGATCAGCGAGATCGACGCGAACGAGTCGAGCACGGAGGTGAGGATGTGCAGGCACAGGAACACCATCGCCAGCAGCGCGACGTTGCGATGCAGCGCGTCGAGCACGAACCGCGGCCAGCGCGGTGTGCTGAAGCGGCGCACGTCCACGACGCCGAGCACGACCGTGACGGTCAGCAGCAGCAGTGCGACGGCGCCAGTCGAACGGGTCAGATACCAGTACAGGCTCGTGCCGGTGGCCAGGATCGGGGTCATGGCCAGTCGCCGATCGTGTAGACCCGTCCGGTGCGTGCTCACCAGTCGCGCGGGCACGCCCAGCCACACAGCCACGCGGGCGCGGCGCCCGCTCGGACGAGCGCGGATGTGGTGGCGATGTTCGCGTCGGCGCAGCTGGCCGCGGCAACGCTGACCGTGCGCCAACTCCCGCGTACGGGCGCGCCGGTGCCAGGATCGATGATGTGGTGCATGGTCTGTCCGCCATGGCGCCAGCGCCGCACGGCGGTGCTCGAGGTCGCCAGTCCGCCGGAGCGGATCGTGACGGTCTGACCCGGCGCGGTCGGGGCGCTGCGGTGATCGTCGGTCACGTGCACGGCCCAGCCGCATATGGGGGCGGGGCCGCTCGTGGCGATGTCTCCACCGACTGCAACCAGCGCGCCGCAGTCGCCGACCAGTGCGGCCGCCTGGGCTGCGCGGTCGGCCACCCACGCTTTGGCGGTCGCGCCGAGGTCGATCGTCAATCCAGCGGGCACGCGCACCGTGAGGGCGGCGCGATCGAGCATTACGTTGCGCCAGCCGCACACCGCGCGCACGGAGATCGTTTGTACTGGAGCCCGCCCGAGTGCTCGCGGGGCCAAGCTGTCGGATGGACGGGTCTCATGCCGGGGGCCGGCGGATGTGTCGAATCCGGACGCCTGCACCTCGGACCGGTGCTCACCGGATTGCGGTCGATCGTCCGGCTGGTCGAGCAGTCGCCAGTCGCGGTCATAGCCGCCGAGCACGAGCGCCGAGCCCACGGTCGGATCGACGTCGCCGTCGGTCAGCGCGGCGGCGCGCAGCGCCAGCGCGAGCGCCTCGGCCAGTAGCGGGCTGATGCGCACAGCGCGCCCGGCGCTCGAGTTCACGCGCGCGATCTCCGAGTCCTCGCGAAAGCGGCTGCACGCGCGATCGATCGCATCCAGCTCGTGCTCGACTGCGATCCGCGCGCAGTCGAGCGCCCGCGGATCGGTCAGGCGCAGCACGACCCTTGTGCCGAGCGCTTCCCAGCCGGCATCGCCGAACTGCCCGCGCTCGGGCCGCGACGCGAGCGGTGGCGGCGTGGCCGGCGGTGGTGCAGCGGTCCACGCAGGCACCACGGCGGCTGACAGTGGGGGACACATCTCAGGAGCCCCCCGATACAACCGGCGCCGATTCTTGTGCTGGCGCTGATTCCTGAGCGGGGGCTGATTCGTGCGTAGGCGCAGTTTCCTGCGCCGGAGCGGCCGGTGTGGATTCGTGCGTGGGCGCGGATTCCTGGGTTGGGGCGGATTCCTGCGCCGGCGTCGTTTCTTTCGATGGGGTCGCTTCCTGCGCCGGCGTCGCCTGGGTGGTCGTCGTTTGCAGTGTGGCCTGTGGAGCCTGGGCGGGAGGCTCACCGACTCGACTGAGCCAGAGGACGTGCTGGAAGAGGGGTGTTGGATGGAGTTGCCAGCGCGCTTGACCGCATTTGTTTTGGCCTTGGTGTGGCCGGAAAATGCGCTGGCGGCGGTCTCCGCGAACACGCCCGTCAATGCAACGCTGCCGGCGATCAGCCAGCGGTTGACGCGGCGCAGCCGGCGCAGCGCGGCGTCTCGGGTGCTCAGCCTGCGTGGGTCGGTCATGAGGCGAGTGTGCGATGCGTAGCTAAGGAACGGATAACCGCCGGATGAGAAAGCTCATCGAATCTTCGCAAGGAATATGGCCAATAACCGGTTGATGAGAAAAGGCTCACCGAATCGGCAACTTGTGAAGTCGCTCGCGTGGCGAGGGCCCTTATCCTGAAGGGCATGGCCAATGCGCGAATCCTGCTGGTGGAGGACGAGCCGGGAATCGTCGACTTCGTGCGCCGCGGGTTCGAGGCCGATGGGTTTGAGGTGCAGACGGCGCCGGATGGGGTGCAGGGCGAACGGCTGGCGCTTGCCGACGGGTTCGATGCGATCGTGCTCGATCTGATGCTGCCGGGCCGGGGCGGCCTGGAGGTGCTCGCCTCGGTGCGGGCCGCCAAGCCGGAGGTGCCGGTGATCGTGCTGACCGCGCGCGGGGAGATCGAGGATCGTGTCGCCGGGCTCGATGCCGGTGCGGTCGACTACCTGGTCAAGCCGTTCTCGCTGGCGGAGCTGCTGGCGCGTGTGCGCGCACAGCTGCGGGTCGTGGCACAGACATCGCCGACGACCCTGCGCGGTGGCGATATCGAGGCGAACCTGCTCACCCGCCGAGTGCTCAGGGGAGCTCAGGCCGTACAGTTGTCGAGCACCGAGTTTGAGCTGCTGGTCTACCTGCTGCGCCACCACGGCCAGGTGCTTTCGCGCGAGCAGATCCTGAGCGCGGTATGGGGCTACGAGCACGACCCGGCGACCAATGTGGTCGACGTGTACATCGGCTATCTGCGCCGCAAGCTCGGCAGTGCAGAGGATCCGGCGCCGATCTACACGGTGCGCGCGGTCGGCTACCGCCTGGGCGGGGCCGCCTGAGCGATGTCGCTGCCGCCCGTGTTCGCACGAATCGTGCCATGCCCGTGGGGTGCGGTCAGGGAACGATCACCGCGGCGCCCGTGAACCGCCCGGCGCGCAGGTCCTCGAGCGCCTCGTTGGTCTGCTCCAGCGGATATGTCCTGACATGCGTCTCGACCTTGGCTCGTGGGGCGAGCGCCAGCAGCTCTTCGCCGTCGCGGCGCGTGAGGTTGGCGACCGAGCGCACTACGCGCTCCCCCCACAGGATGCTGTAGGGGAAGGAGGGGATGTCGCTCATGTGGATGCCCCCGCAAACCAGCGTGCCGCCCGGTGCGAGCGCGCGCAGCGCGAGCGGGATGAGTGCTCCGACCGGAGCGAAGATGATCGCCGCGTGCAGTGGCTGCGGCGGCGGCTGCACGGATGATCCGGCCCACACCGCGCCGAGCTCGCGCGCGAAGTCCTGTGCCTGCTCGTCGCCGGGCCGCGTGAACGCGTACACCTCCCGCCCCTGCCAGCGGCAGATCTGGGTGAGGATGTGCGCGGCGTCCCCGAATCCATAGAAGCCGACGCGGTGCGCGTCGCCGCACATTCGCAGCGCCCGATAGCCGATCAGCCCGGCGCACAGCAACGGCGCCGCTCGCTCGCTCGTGTAGCTCGCCGGTATCGGGAAGCAATAGCGCTCGTCGGCGACCGTGTACTGCGCGTATCCGCCGTCGATGTCGCGCCCGGTGAAGCGCGCGTTCGGGCACAGGTTCTCGCGCTCGCTCGTGCAGTACTCGCATTCACCGTCGGTCCAGCCGAGCCATGGCACGCCGACACGACGGCCGCGGAGGGCCACTGTGCCGCTCCTCCCTTCGCTGGCCGCCTCGACGGTGCCGACGATCTGGTGTCCGAGGATGCGCGGCGGGTCGGCGATCTCGACCTCGCCGTCGAGCAGGTGCAAGTCGGTGCGGCAAACTCCGCAGGCGTGCACCTTCAGCAATAGCTGTCCCGGGCCGGGTTGCGGCACGGGGCGCTCCATCAACCCCAACGGTCGTCCGACCCTCTCGAACACCATTGCCTGCATCGACTCAACCAAAGAACAGCTCCGCCGTCTCATACAGCTCCGGATCGAGCAGCTTCGGCTCGCGCAGTGCCTCCTGCAGCGCGACCTCCACCATCTCGGTGCCGCGCAGTCCCACCATCGTCCCGAACCGCGCTCGGGCGACGGCGTCCATCGCCGCCACGCCGAACCTGGTCGCGAGCACGCGATCGAACGCCACCGGCGTGCCGCCGCGCTGAACGTGCCCGAGGATCGTGACCCTGCTCTCATAGCTCGTCCGGCGCTCGATCTCGCCCTCCAGCAGCACCCCGATGCCGCCGAGCCGGGCGTGTCCGAACGCATCGGTGGCAGTGTTCTCGCTGGTCTGCAGCGTTCCCTCGATCGGCGTTGCGCCCTCGGCGACGACCACGATCGAGAAGCTGCGCCCGCGCTCGTGGCGGCGGCGCAGATGCGCGCACACCTCATCGACGTCGAACGGGCGCTCCGGCACGAGGATCGCGTCGGCGCCTCCGGCGATCCCAGCGTGCGTGGCGATCCAGCCGGCGTGGCGACCCATCACCTCTATGACCATCACCCGGTTGTGTGACTCGGCGGTCGTGTGCAGGCGGTCGATCGCATCGGTCACGATCTGCACAGCCGTCTGAAAGCCGAACGTCACGTCGGTGCCGCCGAGGTCGTTGTCGATCGTCTTCGGCACACCCACGATCGGCACACCCTCGCGATGCAGCTCAAGCGCCACGCCGAGCGTGTCCTCGCCGCCGATCGGGATCAGCGCGTCGACTCCGCGTGTGGTGAGCGTGCGGTGGATCGCCTGCAGGCCCTGACCGTCCTGATCATCGGCGAACGGGTTTGTGCGGGAGGTGCCGAGGATCGTGCCACCGCGCGGGAGGATGCCCGCGGTGCTCTGCAGCGTCAGCTCGATCGCGTCGTCTGCAAGAACGCCCGCCCAGCCATGGCGAAAGCCGACGAACTCGTGTCCGCCATCAGCCAGCCCACGCCGTACGGCTGCGCGAATGACGGCGTTCAGCCCCGGGCAGTCGCCTCCACCGGTGAGCAGCCCTACACGCGCCATTGCGTCTCATTGTCCACGATGCGCCTGCACCTCGCCATCCGGTGATCGCGTGGCTTCTCAGGCGTTGACAAGTCCGCGCCGCAGCGCGTAGCCGACGAGCTCCGCCCGCGAGGAGAGCCCGAGCTTCTGCTGGATGTGCGCGCGGTGCGTCTCGACCGTGCGCACCGACAGATACAGCTGCTCGGCGATCTCCGCGTTGGTGTGTCCGAGGGCGATCAGGCGCAGGACTTCGAGCTCGCGTTCGGAGAGATCATCGGGCGGTCCGGGCGCGGGCTCGGATGCCATCCGTGCGCCGAGCTTGGGGTTCAAATAGCTTTCCCCCACCGCGGCGCGCCGTACGGCCTCCACGAGCTCATCGTCGGCGGCCTCCTTGAGCACGTACCCGATCGCGCCGGCGCCGAGCGCGTGACGCGCGAACGCCGGCTCCTGCTGCATCGTCAACACGACGATCTGCGTCTGCGGCGCTTCCAAGCGGATCTCGGGGATCGCCTCGAGGCTCGAACCGCCGGGCATGTTCAGGTCGAGGACGAGCACATCGGGGTTGTGGCCACGTACATAACGCCGGGCGCCGTCGAGGTCGCCCGCCTCGGCCACAACCTCGAGCCCCGACTCGCCATCGAGCAGCAACCGCAGGCCGCTGCGTACGACGGCGTGATCGTCGGCGAGCACGATTCTGATCGGCTGTACGGCGGGTGGCTCGCGGGAGTCGGGATCGGTCGGTGCGGGCTGTGTCTCGTGGTCGGACATGGGCAATGAACGAACGTACCGCGTAACGGTCCGGTGCGCCTACGGGGAAAGTACGGTCATTCGCGCGGGTCGATACGGATGCGCAGTGCGGCCTCCGGCCGTCCAGCCGACCGCTGTGCTTGCCTGGACGATCGTCGCGAGGCTCATTCCGCACTGCGTGGCAGCACCAGCAGCGAGCAGCGGGCGTGGCGCTGCAGGTAATCGGAGGTGCTGCCGAGGATCAGCCGCTTCATCGGCCCGTACCCGCGCGAGCCGACCACGAGCAGTTGCACCTCTTGGCCGAACGCGGCCAGTTCCTCTCCCGGCAGCCCATACACCGCGCGTCCATCGACGCCCTCGAGCTGTGTCATACGCTCGTTGGCTTCGGTGATCATGAGCTCGATGCTCTCGCCCAGCGCGGGCGCGCCGAAGCCGGTGAGCGCGTAGTTGGGGATCGATACGACCTCCAGCGCGCGCACGAGCGCGCGGTTGCTCGCCGCGAGCTCACGCGCCTTGGCGAGCGCGATCTCGCTCTCGGGCGAGCCGTCGTAGCCGACCCCGATCGTGGCGATCGGGACTGGGTGCTCGCCATAGCCGCGAGTGGCTACGGCGACCGCGCAGGGCGCACCGTTCAGCGATGTGCGCGTATCGTCGCCGATCAGCACCCGCCCGAACGGTCCCCGGCTGCAGGAGCCGACGACGAGCAGGTCGGCGTCCTGCTGCTCGGCGAGATCGTGCAGGCCGCGACCGGGACTGCTCGCCGCGTAGCCGATCAGCTCGGCCTGCACCTCCGCCGCCGTGCGCTCGCGCTGCAGCAGCTCGTGTGAAGCCTCGCTCTCCTGCGCGAGTCGTCCCGGTGTCGAGGCGTGCACGGGATTGTGGGCGCCGCCATGGATGTTCGCGAGGGTCAGCTTGCCGTCTTTAGCGAGCAGCCGCGAGGCGAGCGCGATTGCGTCGCGCCCATTCGGCCGCCCGTCCACTCCGACGATCACGTTCTCGAACATCGCCGTTCGCATCCTAGTCAAGTCAGATGCCCTGGCCGGGCAGGTACTCGTTCGTGAATGGCGGCAGCCCGCCGTTCGGGCTGTGTTGCAGCAGGCCCTGCGCGTACATCCAGTCGCCGAAGCTTGCCCACTGTGACGGTTCCTGCCAGCCGTATGGGTCGCCGGCGCCGGCGGGCGTGGCCGCGGGCAGCGTCTGGCGGATCGATTCGAGCTGGAGCTTTCCTTCCAGCGACGGGTTGGCCGCGAGCAGCAGCTTCACAGCCGCCTGCGGGTTGGCACGCACCGCGCGCTCGCCGCGGGTCAGCGCCTGCATGAACGCGCGCAGATCCTGGCCGCGGTTGCGCGCCTCACTTTCGCGTACGACCAGCACGAGCTCGTCATAGCTGCGGCACGCCCGCCTGGTTGATCGGGATCATGACCGGGTGCTTGCGCATCAGCTGCAGCTGAATCGCCTCGTAGTTCCAGTATCCGCCCAGCGTCGCGGCCACCTTCCCGGAGAGCATCGCCGGCACGAGGTTGAACCCGACGTTCACTTCCTTGACGGTCGCGGGATTCACGCCGGCCGCTTTGCAGGGCGGTGCGCAGCATGGCGGCCTGGTAGGGGATCCCGGCGGTGCCGACCGTCTTGCCCGCGAGGTCCGCCACGCTCGAGACGTGCGCTGCGGGCAGGGCGATGATCGAGGTCAGCGGGCGCTGCACGAGCGCTCCGATCGACACCAGCTTCAGTCCCTGATCGCGTGCCAGCAGCAGCTGCGGCTCATAGGAGATCGCCATGTCGACCTTGCCCGCCGCCAGCAGCTTCAAGGGTTCGGCCGTTTCCGATGGCACGACCGGGCGCACTTCCAGGCCGGCGGCGCGGAAGTAGCCGCCGGCGATCGCCGCGTACAGCGGCGCATGGTCGGCGTTGGGGAACCAGTCGAGCATTACGGTGAACGGCTTGACCCCGGGCGATGGGGTGGTCACGTCCTGCTTGGTACCGCAGCGCGGACAGGCTCAGCGCAGCAGGCGATCCTGCAATACTGCGGCGAACCTGATTCTCAACGGAATGCTCCTCTCGATCGATGCGCCCACGGCGCCAGGCGGCGCTCGAGCAGGGCGAGGGTATAGAAGCAGGCGATCGCGAACACGAACAGCACCAGCGCCGCCGCATACGCGCGTGGGGTCTGCAGGGCGGTCAGGTCGGCGTTGATCTCGTGTCCGAGCCCGGCGTACGCGCCGGTCGTGGCGGTCTGCGACTCGGCGATGTACGCGCCGATCACAGCCGACCGTCAGCGCGATCCGCGCGCCGCTGATCGCGGCCGGCAGCGCGGCCGGCAGCTCGGCGAAGCGAAACGCCTGCCAGCGCGAGGCGTCCAGCGTGCGCAGCAGCTTCAGCTGCTCGGGGTCGACCGCCGCCAGGCCGTCCACGGTTGTGACCAGCACCGGGAAGAAGCAGATCAGCGTGATCACGACCAGCTTGGGCAGGATGCCGAATCCCCACCAGAAGATCAGCAGCGGCGGCGATCACCGCGATCGGCACCGCCTGGGAGCCGACGGCCAGCGGGTAGACGGCGCGGCGCAACACGGGGACAGGTGGATCGCGATCGCCAGCGCGAATCCCGCTCGCCAGCGCCAGCGCGATCCCGAGCACCACCTCCTCGGCGGTCGGTCGCAGGTTTGAGGCGAGCAGGCCGGCGTTGTTCCACAGCGACGCGGCAATTTCGATGGGGCGCCGGCAGCACGAGCGTATTCACGCTCCCCGAGGTCCACGTACAGCTCCCACGCGCCCAGCAGCACCAGCGACGAGCACGACGCCGGCAGGGACTCCGACGCGCGGCGTTTCATCGCGACCGCTCCTGTCCGCCTCTGGCCCTGACCCGATTCTCGGCCCCGCCGCTGTTCCCGTCCGAGCGCTGCGAGCGCCTGCTCGCGCAGCGCCACCACCTCCGGGTCGGTGCGCGCACGTGGGCGCTCCAGCCCGACCTCGAGCTCGTGCGACGACCCGGCCGGGTCGGGCGAGAGCACCGCGACGCGATCCGCCAGCACGACCGCCTCCTCGACATCGTGGGTCACCAGCACGACCGTCCGCGGCTCGCGCGCCAGCGCCTCGACCAGCCACGCGTGCATCTCGCGCACGCGTGATCGCGTCCAGCGCGCCGAACGGCTCGTCCAGGCACAGCAGCTGCTTGCCCGACAGCAGCGTGCGCACGAACGCGACCCGCTGGCGCATCCCGCCGGAGAGCTCATGCGGGATGAGCCTGCTCGAATCCGGCGAGCCCCAGCTCGCCGAATAGCCGCCGTCGCCTGCTCGCGCGCCTGCGCGCGCGGGACATGTGCGATCCGCAGCGCCAGCGCGGCGTTGTCGACGGCGCTCAGCCACGGCAGCAGCAGGTCACGCTGGGGCATCAGCGCCGCCGGCACGCATCTCGATCGCTCCCGAGTCGGGTGTCTGCAGCCCGCAGATCAGCTCCAGCAGCGTCGTCTTGCCGCATCCGCTCGGTCCCACGACCGCCAGCAGCTCGCCCGGGGCGGCGTGCAGCGTATGTCCGCCAGCGCGCGCACCGGTGCGCCGTCGCTGCCGGTGTAGGCGCGGCTGACCGCGGTCACGCGCACGGCGCTCTCTCGGTGTGCGGCGTGCTCTGTGTGAGCGACGCTCGCCGTATGAGTCTCCCGTTCTGTCCCTAGACCCGGATCCAGCCCTGTCTGCACGTATCTCCCTTCGCGGGCATTACCCCACAGGTTCAACGGGTCGGCGCCGGGTACTTCGTGCGGGGCGCCATCTCAGCCGGCTTGCCCGCCAGCTCCCCTCGGTTCATGTGCTCCGACCGATGCTACTGCGTCAGCGCGACGCCGGGTCTTCTCGACCATCTCGTGGTCGCCCAGATCGATGACGGCGGTGCCTCTTGTTCCGGCGGGTCACTTGCCCGTCCCTTCGTCCTTGTCGATCGCCTCGGTGAAGGCGACGATGTCGATTTCGTCGATATTTCGACGCTCCGGTCAGGCGAGTGTGCCGTCTGGCAGCAGCCAACGGTGCTGGAGGTCGCTGACGCCGGCTATGCGTTCATAGTCGCGGTCATAGTGGACGAGCACGACCCCGCCGGCTATGGCGGTCGCTGCGATCAGCAGGTCTGCCGGAGGTATCCGACGATGATCGCCCTCGCCCGACAGCAGCAGTTGGAGCTCACGAGCACGCGCCCACAGGTCCGCTGTCGCGGGCAGCGCCTGGAAGGCGCCGAGGCGAGTGGCGGTCTCTTTGGCGCGGGTGTCGTTGGGGGTCATGCGCACGAGCTCGAGGATCACCAGGTCGCACACGAGCACGCGGTCGGCCGCGACCTGTGCGTTGAACCACTGCGCGAGCTGGGGAAACCGGCGGTCGCGCACCCACGTCCACACGCCCGTATCGAACAGGGCGGGTTGCGTCAGCGCGACCGGCTGCGCCTCGGGCTCTACGTCCGAGGTCTCCGTCTCAGGGCTCAACGATCCGGCTCCGGCGACCATCGTTGACCTCGGCCGGCGTTCCGTCCATGTCACGGACGACGTCAAATCCAGCCAGCACACCACGTTCACCCACCGCCCGTAGAGCGGCGTTGACCGTTGCGCTCAGGCCCTTCGTGCCGAGCTCGACTTGCGCGCGTTGCAGCGCATCAGCATCGATATCAACGGTGGTGCGTGACATGCGCATCAGTTTACCGCATCATCACGGTCAAGTGGGGAATAGCCTTGCGGGCAGATGGGTCCATCTTGAGAGCGGTAGGACGCGATCGGCTCGCGCGCGTAGTGTGTGAGCGGGTCCTGTTCCTTGGTGTCCACCTCAGAACCCCCCAGAACATGCGGTTTTCGTGGGCGAATGGTTGGGTCTTGCAATTCGTGTATGGATCTGCCATAGTGCTCATGCCATCCCTTCCGGGGTGGTGTTGAAGAACATAGGATCGGGTTTGGGTCGGGCTCTCGTGGCCGGCACTAGTACGAGCGGGTTTTTCCTTGGAGAGGGATCGGGTCAGAACGATGAAGGGGATGGGGTACGCGTGAAGTCGTCAGGGACATACGTTGTGGGGGATCGCTGCGGGGCCTTAGGGGCCCGTTGTAGGTGCGTCGGCACCGACGCACCTCTCTCTCTCTCTCTCTCTCTCTTGCTCCTATGTCAAGCCCGGAGTTGAGTCTGGTTCTGCTCTAAGGAGGGTTGGTAGGGGCGCCGCCGGGGGCTTTTTTGGCTCTTGGTCTTGTGCTGGGTGTGGTTGTAGGGCGCGCCAGATCACGCGTGCGAGGTGTCGCTTTAGCGCGCGTAGTGCTTCGCGGCGTGTCTTTCCCTCGGTTTCCTTCTTGGCGAGGAATGTTCGTGCGGGCTGGTGCGTGCGTCCTTGCACGATTGCGATTCGGTGTAGCGCGCAGTTGAGTTGGCGGTTGCCGCCGCGGTCGAGGCGGTGGCGATTGTTTTTCCCGGAGGATGCGGGTATCGGTGCCACTCCGGCCAACCGTGCGAGCTTGGCGTCGGAGCTGAAGCGCTGCACCCCTGCGGTCTCGGCGAGGATCTTCGCGGCTGTCAGCGCGCCGCAACCGGCGAGCTCCAAGAGTTGTGGCGCCTTGGATTGCACGAGTGTCGTGATCTCGCGCTCTAGTTCGTGTGCGCGGCGGGTGTGTTGTTTGAGTGCTCGTACGAGGTCACGCGCGATACGCACGCGAGCGCAGTGCTCGGCACGGGTGAGCTTGCGGGAGATCCGCTGCAACCAGACTGCGCGGTCGAGTGCTCCGACGGGGATCTTTAGGTCTGGCCAGAGGTCGTGCAGGTGCCAGCGTAGTCGTTGTTGGTCTTGTGAGCAGGCTTTGGTGAGGTCCTCGCGATGATCGAGCAGCAGCTTGATCTCAAGCGAGACCTGGTCCAGATGGGCGGTGGGGAGGGTGTCTATTCCCTCCCGCAGCGCGGCTCTGGCGATCGCGCGGGCGTCGATAGGGTCGGACTTCCCACGGGTGCGCTCTGTTCCGCGTTCTCTGGCGGTGAGGTTGGGTGGGATACGCACGATGCGCTCTCCGGTGGCCATGAGGTAGCGCTCGAGGGGGCCGGTGAGGTGCCGGCAGTCCTCCAGCGCCCATACCCGCTCGGGGTCACCGAGGCTGCGGGCCCAGTCCAGCAGCTGGACGAACCCGGTCTTGCTCGCGGGGATCGTCTTCTCGCCGAGATGCTGCCCATTGGGCGTGTCGATGGCGGCGAGGGTGTGGGTGTGCTTGTGTGTGTCCGCTCCGATCAGGATCATTCGTACCGTCCATTCATCGATTGGTCTGTTGTTTGGGCGGATCGCCGGCTGACACGAGTCACTTGGGGCGTATTTGCCACGCTCCTATCAGGTCAAGCCGGCGGTCCTCTTCGGGCAACGGCGGCGAGCGACACAACAGAGACTGGTCAGGCCCCGGACGGGGTTGACACTCTCTCGGGGAGTCAGCTCGCCGCCGACCCGAAACACCCAACAGCCCCGGCCGGACAGCAACACCGCCAGCCAGGGAGAGCGAGCATGACAGTGACTCTCTCGGCAACTGCTGAACCGTCTCTCGGCGCCCGTTTTGGCGCTCACAACCATCGCTTAGCAGACCACCGCCCCGCCCGTAAGCGCGGCGGTTGTTTCGCGTCTGTATTCAGCTTCAGCAGGCATGGAGGGCTTCGAGTCGGCCGGAGACGGCCGGGCGAAGCTCCGTGTCCTGCGACTCTTGGTCGTCCTCCCCATACCTCTCGGAGGGCGTTCGAGGAGGCTCCGTCGCGCCAGTCCCCTGCGCGCGTCGGTGCCGTGAGTGCCCGAGTGTCGCGGTCGTTTTCATACGGGATCGCGGCGCTCACAAACCCCGGTGCGTATTCCCAAGCGCGCTGGAACCACAGTCCCGGGCGCCGCGGCTTTGCTCCCAACACAGAGTCGCGGCGCTCACCCTTGATTGCGGATGTTCGGATTGGTGGTGAGCTCGGATGAGGAGGGGAGGGGGGCGTCCCACGACTACTGCCGAGACTGGGTTTCCGGTGCGTCGTCCCGGTCCTCCGGGTCCTTTGGGGGGTCGGGTGTTTATTCCTGTCTGCTCAGCGTGAACGGTTGCTGGACGCGGCGCTTGGGGTTGTTGTCGAGGGTGGGTATGAGTGTCTGCGGCCGCGGGTGGTGTGTGAGCGGGCGGGGATGTCACCCAAGACGTTTTATGACCTGTTCGCCGATCGCGAAGACTGCTTTTTGGCCCTGATCGATCGCGAACTGGAGGGCTTGGCGGGGGTGGTGCGCCCGGTGTATGAGCGTGAGAGCGAGTGGGTGGCGCGTATCCGTTCGGGTCTTGGCACGTTGCTGGCCTATCTGGATGCGAATCCCGCCGTGTGTGAGCTGTTCTTCGTGGCGGCGCTGGATGCGGGTGCGCGTGTGCGGGAGCGCCGCGTAGGAGTGTTGGGTGTGCTGGCGCGCGTGATCGAGAATGATCGTGCGGGCAGTGATCCTGATGGGTCTTCGTCGTTGCTGGCGGAGGGTGTGGTCGGTGGCGTGTTCACTGTGATCCATACGCGGGTGGTGATGGCTGATGCTGGGCCGTTGATTGGGTTGCTGGAGGAGTTGACGACGACGATCGTGCTGTTTTACGGGGATGCGGGGGTGTTGAGCTATGCCGCGTAAGCGTGGCGATGCCAAGCCGCGGCGTGGCAACCGTGTGGTGCGTGGTCCGTGCGTTCCCCGTCGCTGGCGCCTGCTGGGCGTAATGGTCGTGTGCGTGTCGCGGAGATGCAGCGTTCGCGCCTGTTGGGTGGTGCGGTGGCCGCGGTTGAGGAGTTCGGCTGGTCGAACGTGACGGTGGCGAGTATCGCTTCGCGTGCGCAGGTGTCACGCAAGACGTTCTATGACCTGTTCGACGATCGTGAGGATTGTCTGTTGGAGGTCTGCGATGACACGCTGGAGCGGGTTGTCTCCGAGTTGCGTGCCGCGGAGGTGGGCGATCTGTCGTGGCCTGAGCGTATGCGCGCGGGCCTGTGGGTGATCCTGGGCTTTTTTGATCGTGAGCTGGAGCTCGCGCGGGTGTGTGTGGTCGAGAGCGCGCATGGTGGTCCCAGGGCGCGGGCGTGGCGTTCAGATGTGTTGGGGCGTTTGATCGCGGTTGTGGATGAGGGTCGTTTGCAGGGTGGGGGTGCGGCTGAGGTTCCGGGGTTGATGGCTGAGGGTGTGGTTGGTGCGGTGTTGAGCATCTTGGATCGGTTGTTGTTGGTTGGTGGGGGTGGGTCTGTGGCCGGTTCGTTGGATGAGTTGGCGAGCCTTGTCGTGTTGCCGTACGTGGGTGCGAAGGGCGCGCGTGCGATGCGTAAGCGTCCCCTACCGCTGACACCGTTGCCCGGCTCTTCGCGGGCGCGTATGTATCACGTGGGCGAGGATCCCCTCAGGGACGTTCCGATGCGGTTGACGTACAGGACCGCGCGGGTCCTTGAAGCAGCTGCGCGGCATCCGGGGCCAGTAATCGTCTGATCGGCCAGCAGGCCGGCATCCCCGACCAGGGCCAGATCTCAAAGCTACTCGCGCGATTGCAGGGATTGGACCTGCTCACGAATACCGCCGGTCGGGACGCCCACACCAAGGGAGCAGCCAACGCCTGGAGGCTGACCGACCTGGGTGAGCAGGTAACCGAGCAGCTCAGCCTCAACACGAATCTTCCGGACGGGGCGGCATGACACCGCTCGGCCACCCACGACTTTTTCACAGCACCCCGATGACCACCAGCAGAAAGGCATTCCGATGACCAAGGCACCGAACAGGCTCACCTCCCCCCTTCACCGCCTCGGTGTCACCGGGCCTGCTCGCGTGAGTGCTTGCCAAGGGAGTGGTGCGTCCAAACCCGGCCAGGGGAGTGGTGGGCCTTCGCCTCGCCGTGCTCTCCTCACATTGGCAACTCTCGCCATGACCCTCGCTGCCCTGGTCGTCGTCGCTGCTCCGGCTCTAGGTTCTGAACCCCCGGAAGTCCTGGAAACCCCGGAAGGCCTCGAAGCCGGTCACGTTGCTGCCAACACGGTGACGCTGGGCGGTGTGCTGAACCCCGAGCAGGCGGGCGCAGTGGTGCCCTATGAATTCCGATTTCTCTACCGGCCTTCCGCGAGCGAATGTCAGGGCGCAGGCGAAAAAGCGACACCCGCGACGCGCGCGGGGGGTCGTCCTGTGGAAGCGGTCAAAGCCGCGATCAGGGAACTGCTGCCCGACACCCAATACACGTTCTGTCTGCAGATCGGGTACGCGGTCTCGAGTCCCGGGCAGGGGACGGTGCTCTTTGCTCCGGTGACGTTCACGACGCTGGCGGCGGCGGCGCCCACGACCGAAGAACCGTCGCTTACCGATGTAGCCTCCACCAGCGCCACGCTGCACGCCCAACTCAGCCCGCAGGGGGCGGCCACGAGGTACGTGTTCGAATACGCCCCGGCGGGCGGCGCGTTCGCTCCTGTCCCCGAACCGGAAGGCAGCGGCACCCTCTCCGCAGCGAACTTGGGCGCCCAGCTCAGCGTGCATATCCAACGGGGTCTTGCGCCAGGCGCCTCTTACGAGTTCCGTCTCGTCGCCGGCAACTCGGTGCAGAAAGACGTGGCCGGCGAACCGGTTTCGTTCACAACGCAGCGCGCCGGCGACGAGTTCTCGCTACCCGACAACCGCGAGTACGAACTCGTGACGCCTCCGGAGAAGCAGGGCGCCCTGGTACTCGGCTCGGGTCATTTCTTCAGCGAAGGCTCGGATCATCTCTACTACCACGCAGGAGAAGGCAATCAGGGCATTCAGGCGTCAGCCGCGGGGAACGCGATAGTCGAGCTCGCGAGCCAGCCGACCGAAGCGCAACCGCAGGGCTATGACAGTTATACGCAGCTGCTCTCGACGCGTTCTGCGACCGGCTGGAGTACGCAGACGATCGCGCCGCCTAAAGCTCAGGGCGGGGGCCCCGCACTGCTTGCTCCGGAATACCTGTTGTTCTCTGAAGACCTCTCGCGTGGGATCGTGCAGCCGGTGGGTGCGTTCTCGCCGTACGCCCCCGGAGTGGAAGAACAAACCCCGTATCTCCGCACGGACTATTTGAATGGTAATGTCGACGAACACTGTCACAGCTCGTGTTTCCAGCCGTTGGTGACGCGCGCCGATGACACCGCCAGCCCGTTCGTGCCGTTCGGCGGGGCGTACAAATCGGCAGTGCCGGGGTTTTGCGAAAACACGGATTGTGGGCCGTTGGTCCGGGGTGCGTCCCCGGATTTGAGCCATGTCGTGTTTGAGTCTTCGGTTCAGCTCACCTCGACGCCGCTTCCCGCAGAAACCACTGAGGCTCTTTATGAGTGGTACGGTGGGCACCTGAGACTTGTCGGTACGTCTGAAAGCGAACTGTCACTGGCTGGTGGGCACCAGGACGTCACGCCGAATGAAGAACCGGGTGCGAGGCGTGCGATCTCCGAAGACGGGGAACGTGTCATCACTCAACGTTTTATCTCTGGGGCACCACCCGAATTCTTCGGGATCTATATGAGTGATGTGGCGACCGGTGAAACCGTAAAGATCGGCGAAGGGACCTATTTGACGGCTAGCAGTGACGCGTCGAGGGTCTTCTTCCTTGAAGGCGGGAATCTCGATATGTTCGAAGTGACCAGCGGCAAGGGCGAACCGCTGGCGGGCAAGGTGGTCGATCTGACGGTCGATCCGCATCCGGGCGAAGCAGCGGATGTGGTTGGTGTCCTGGGCGCGAGCGCTGACGGCTCGTATGTGTATTTTGCGGCTGGCGGCGTGCTGGCACCCGGCGCTGTCCCCGCCATCCCCGACACCGAATTCACGTCCGGCACATGCTCAACCCGCTACGCAGGGACTCGGGCAGGGTGTAACATATATGTGTATCACGATGGTGTGACGAGCCTGGTTTCGGCGGGCTGGATCGAACCAAATGAGGCTTTCCTGTTGTCGCGGGTGTCGCCCGATGGTCGCTGGCTGGCGTTTATGTCGACGCACAGCCTCACGGGCTATGACAACCGTGACGCCAACAGCGGCGAACCTGACACCGAGGTCTATCTGTATGACGCGGATACCGGCAGGCTGGCGTGCGCGTCCTGCGATCCCACGGGAGCACGACCGGTGGGAGAAGAGCTATCTAGTCCCGCCGGTCTATGGATGGCGGCGAACGTTCCGGGCTGGGAGTATTACTTTGGGTTCTACGGAAGTCGCTACCAGCCACGTTACCTGTCGAACGGTGGCCGCCTGTTCTTCGAAAGCGTCGGTGCGCTCGTGCCGCAGGACGTCAATGGTGTCCGGGATGTGTATGAGTATGAGCCCGAAGGGGTGCCCGCGGGCGAACGTCCCTGCTCGCCGTCGAACGTGAGCGGGAGTGATGTCTTCAAGCCCGCGCATGCCTTTGCAGTGGAAGGTCGCAGTGGGGAAGAAGGCGCGGGCTGTGTCGCGCTGATCTCCTCGGGTACCTCCAGTGAAGAATCCTCGTTCCTCGACGCCAGTGAAACGGGTGGTGATGTGTTCTTCACGACGACGTCGAAGCTCGCGCCGCAGGACTTCGATGACGCCGCCGATGTGTATGACGCGCACGAATGCACAAGCGAATCGCCGTGTGCCACGAGCGTGGTAGTTCCCCCGCCGTGCACGACCGAAGCCTCCTGCAAACCGTCGCCTACCCCCCAGCCGTCGATCTACGGTCCGCCGTCGAGCGCGACGTTCAGCGGTCCCGGCAACATTGCCGCCACACCACCACCCTCACCACCAAAGAAGGTCACGAAGAAGACGGTGAAGTGCAAGAAGAGGTTCGTCAAGAACAAGAAGAACGAGTGCGTCCGCAAGAAGAGTAAGAAGAAGGCGAAAACGTCCATCCATCGTAAGGGGAGCAACTGACCATGCGTATCTCGACAAAGCTCCCGACTCTGTTCCTGCTACCCGCCCTGCTGCTCGTCGCGCTCGTGCTCGGCACAGCCTCGGCCTCCGCCGAAGGGTTGTCGGCCTGGTGGCATTTGACGTCTCGTGCGCGTCCGTCGTATCTGGCAGCCCGGTCAGGCGAAGGACACGGTTCAGGATGTCACGGTCAGTGGCTCCTCCGGCGAAACTGTCACCCTGACGTACGTGGTTCCTAAAACGGAGGGGGAAGTGGTCCGTAGTGCGGAATTCCCGGTGGGGGCGGAAGCGAGCATGGTTCGGGCGAGCCTCGAAGGGGCGCTCGGATCCAACAACGTCGAAGTTGCTGGTGGTCCCGGGGCGATGGTTGGGCTCGAACCGTACGTCGTGACGTTCACAGGTGCGCTGACAGACCAGTCGGTCGAACCTCTGTCAACGGAAGCAAGCGCGGCGAAGGTGAGTGTCAAGGTGGTCGCGGTGGGGCGGCCGGATGGGTATATCGTGGTGAATGCCGCGAATGTCGGTACCACGTATGCGAACCCTGAAGCGGGGGTGGGTGGGAGCCCAATCGTTATCACGGACGAGCTTCCCCCGGGGTTGGAAGCGATCGGGATCGAAGGAACCGTCGAGGACGGGCAGGGAACCTTCGGTCATCCGTATGAGCTTGAATGCGTGCTGGGGTCGTTGAGTTGCTCGTTCACGGGGACGCCCCCGTTGATCGAACTGCCCTCGCTCGCCTATGGTTACCCGCGTTCGGTGTCGCCGTTTCAGCCGCTTCAGATGCGTATCGCTGTGCGCGTGAAGGAAGGTGCGCAGGCAGCTAAATCTGGTGAAGAAAACGTAGCCGGTATCGTCGGTGGCGAAGTTCCCGAGGCGACGGCTAGGCAGAAGCTTGTGGTGTCTGGTGCGCCGGTGCCGTTTGGCGCGGCGGCATATGAAATAAGTCCTGAAGAATCGGGTGGTGGTGTCGATACGCAGGCTGGTTCGCACCCGTTCCAGTTGACGACGACGTTGTCGCTCAACGAAACGTTGGCAGGGGGGACGGGTAAGCCGGCGGCGTTGGTCAAGGATCAGCATTTCAAGCTGCCGCCCGGTCTGATCGGCAACCCGACACCGTTTCCGCAGTGCTCGCTGGCGACCTTCCTCAACAGTCACGAAGAATGCTCGGCCCAGACCGTGGTTGGCGTATCGAGGGTCGAATTCAGGGCGTACATACTGGGGACGTTTAGCACGCTGTACCCCTCCACGCAGCCTGTGTATAATCTTGAACCGGCTGTCGGTGAACCCGCGCGCTTCGGTTTTATAGTCCCGGGCGCTGAAGGGGTGCATGTATTGCTGAATACCGCGGTGCGTACCGGGGGTGATTATGGCGTCACGGTGAGCACGGTGAACATCGCCCAGCTGGCGGAATTGGTCAGCAGCGAAGTGACGTTCTGGGGTGTCCCCGGTGATGCGCGTCATGACCGCTCACGCGGCGTTGACTGTATCCGTGGCGCGCTCGCATTCTCCGAGTTCGGCACAGAACCGAGTGAGTATAAATGTCCAGCGTTCGCGGAAGAGAGTCATCCGCCGCCGTTGCTGTCGTTGCCGACGTCATGCGCGAATAACCCGTTGACCGGGGAACCGGAACCGTTGCACGCCGAATACGAAGGCGACTCGTGGGCAGGGCTGGGTAAACCCTCGGAAAAGCAGCAGTCGTTGCTGACTACGACGCCGATGCCGGCGCTGGATGGTTGCAACCGCCTGCCGTTCGTACCGCAGATCAAGGTCTCCCCAGATGGCCAGCAGGCGTCAAAGCCGACGGGGTTGACGGTTGATGTGCACGTACCCCAGGAAGGGCAGCTGAACCCTGAAGGTCTCGCGCAGTCGAATGTCAGGGACATCACAGTCAAGCTGCCCGCGGGTGTCGCGATCAATCCGTCGAGCGGCGATGGGCTGGAAGCGTGTTCGGATGGTCTCGTCGGCTTTGAAACCGGCCGGGGCGTGAACGGGTTTGGGGAATTCCCGACCGATCCGGGTGTGAGCTACCCGATCTTCTCGCCGTATCTGCCGGGTAGTATCGCGGCGCTCGCGGCCGGCGATCAGGAACCGCTGCGAGCCGGGCCAGAATTTCTGTCAGAACGCGTCGAAGATCGGCGAAGTGACGATCAAGACGCCGCTGTTGCCGAACTCGTTGAAGGGCTTCGTGTATCTCGCTTCGCCAGGAAGCGAACCCGTTCGACAGCGTGCTGGCGATGTATCTCGTCGCTGAAGACCCGGTGTCGGGGTCGTTGGTGAAGCTCCCGGGGAGGGTGATGTTGTGTCAGGGCGCGGGTGAAGTGATCGCGGGTATGACCTGTGAAGCGTTGGGGCAGATCGTCTCGACGTTCGAAAACAACCCGCAGCTGCCGTTCGAAGACGCCGAACTCCACTTCTTCGGTGGGGAACGCGCGCCGTTGGCGTCCCCGGCGCGGTGTGGGGCGTACACGACGAACGCGACGTTCACGCCGTGGTCGGGCGGCGAAGCCGTCCACGCGAGCTCGACGTTCGACATCACCTCCGGGCCCGAACGGCGCCGCCGTGCCCGGGCGCGCAGCTTGCCGTTCTCGCCGTCGTTGACGGGCGGCGCGCTGAACGTCAACGCGGGTGCGTTCTCGCCGTTTGACGCGACGTTCTCGCGCCTGTCCGGCGAACAGAACATGCAGTCGATCGAAGTGCACCTGCCCGCCGGGCCTGTCGGGGATCCTTCACGGGCGTCGAACTGTGCCCCGAACCGCAGGCGAACGAGGGCAGTGTGGCCCGAACAGCCTGATCGGGGAAACGACGGTCGTCGGTGGGTGTCGGCGGCGAGCCGTTCACGGTCACGCGGCGGGAAGTTCTACCTCACCGGCCCCTACAACGGCACGGGCGGCTGCACGGTCGGGGCAAGCGGGTTGTGCGCCGTTCGGGATCACGTTCGAGGTCCCCGCGAAGGCCGGCCCGTTCGACTTCGCGAGCACGAAGGACAACCACCCGGCGTGCGACTGCGTGCTCGTCAGGGCAAGATCGAAATCAACCCGCTACACCGCGGCGATCACGATCACGTCAAACCCGCCGGGGACACCGGACGCGATCCCGACGAGCATCGAAGGGATCCCGCTGGAAATCCAGCACGTCAACGCGATCACGACCCGCAACGACTTCCAGTTCAACCCGACGAACTGCAACAAGATGGAAGTCACGGGGACGATCCACTCCACCGAAGGCGCGCACGGACACGATCGGCGTGCCGTTCCAGGTCACGAACTGTGCGCGTTGAAGTTCGCACCGAAATTCGCGGTCTCGACGCAGGGAAGACCAGTAAAGCCGACGGTGCGAGCCTGACGGCGAAGCTCACCTACCCGCAGGCGCCGTCGGGCACCGAGGCGAACATCCCTAAGTCAAAGTCGAACTGCCCAAGCAGCTGCCCTCGCGGTTGACGACGTTGCAGAAAGCGTGTACCGCAGAAGCAGTTCCAAGCGAACCCGCGGGGTGTCCCGCGGCGTCGGTGATCGGTCACGCCAAGGCGATGACGCCGCACATCCCGGTGCCGCTGGAAGGCCCGGCGTATTTCGTCAGCCACGGTGGTGAAGCGTTCCCGAACCTCGTGATCGTGCTGCAGGGCTACAACGTCACGATCGACCTGGTCGGCGACACGTTCATCAGCAAATCCGGGGTCACCTCAACGACGTTCAAGACGATCCCCGACAACCCCGTCTACTCCTTCGAAGTCACCCTCCCCGAGGGCAAGTACTCGGCGCTTGGCGGCGAATGGAAACCTCTGTGCGGAGACGACGACGAAGCTGGTCAAGAAGAAGGTCAAAGTCAAGGTCAAGGACCGCGAGAAGACCGTCACGCGCAAGGTCAAGGAGACCATCCCTGCTCGCTTGTGATGCCCAACGAATACATCGCCCAAAACGGAGCGAGATCAATACAACCGTCCCGATCAGCGTCACAGGATGTGGAAAGACGGTCGTGCATGCGAAGAAAGCGAAAAAGAAGAAGGGAGGTAAGGGCAAGCGGAGGTGAGGCCAGCTTGGGTGTGGGCCTGTGAGGAAGAGTCGGGTTTTTCGAGGAGGTGCTAGTCAGGTGAATGCCTTTGCTGTTCTGGTCTTGGGTGGTACATGGTAGATGGTGTGGCGTACCATGTTGGTGCACCATGAGTCGTTCGGGTCGAGTATTGATTAACCACCGTTATTCATACTGGGAAACTCGGGCGATGTGATGCTCAGTGGTCCAGTGTTCAACCGGAAGCGAGATGGTTAATGACTAAGCATGTTAGACGCATATCGCTCGTCGTCGTGATGATGGCGTTGACGGTCCCCTTGATTGCGCTTGGCGGCGTTTCGTCGGCGGTGGCGGCCCCTGGTGGTGTCTTCTCGGTGTTTGCTGATTGCCCGGTGGTGGCGTTCAGGGCGCTGGGTGTTCCACCGGGACATTCGCTGTGCGGGTTTCATCAGATGACGAGTGGTGAGCTCGTGATCGGTTCCATGGATGTACCAATCGGTCAGACGATCACCCTGCAGGGCGGGTTTATTCCCACGGGGAATCCTGAAAACGGACGAGAATTCTTTGGTTATCCACCGGAAAACGGGGAAACCTGTCCAAAACGGAACAGAACGTACCGGGTGGTCTGTCCGGGCCTGTTGACTGTGAAGAAATCAAAGGCAACGGTTACCGGGAAAGATTCGAGCGGTACGCATGTAGAGCGCTCTCGTTCGATAGCAGGACACCAGTGATGTTACGGCCACTCTCGAAAACATGGCCACTGTGGAGAATCCGACGATCTACAACGAACGCGCCGGAGCGAGGAGATTGGGAACCGCGGTGAGGCTCCCGATCAGGGTCCACCTCAAAAACTCGCTCCTGGGCAGACTCCTGCTACATAGGATCGGAATCAAACCCGCTAGAGCTCGAGTTGACGACTGGGACTACATCGCTGCTTTTGCCACCCGAACTAAACCGATTCGAAGGCAATAGAAGGTAAATCAGAAACACTCGAAGAAAACGAATTGTTGAGGTGCTGACTCACCGAAAACTCGCTGGTTGACAACACCTTCTCAGCTGCCGACAGCCGAAGGCTGCGGCGAATCGTTCTCCTCGATCGTCGATCCGCTACTCGACGGCAAGCTCAAACTGCCCCGCCAGACGGCTACAACACAGCCATACTCAACGGCACTGTGTACATCGCTACGCCAGAAGCAGTCGAAGCCAACGAAAAGGATCACGCAGAAGCCGAAACCAAGAAACAGCAAGAAGAAGCCGAAGCCAAAAAGAAGCAAGAAGAAGCCGAACGGGAAAAAGAACACCACAGAAGACATCACGATCACTATCACCACAGGCGCCAGTGGCACTGATAGAGCCTCCGAGAAACAGCAATCATCGCTGACGAAAACCTCTAGCTCGCAGGCAGCACACACTAGGGGGCCGGGAGCAATCCCGGCCCTTGCTGTTCGGTGACCGCAGACGATCAGATCGAGCGTGAACCCGTTCGCGGATAGGGTCGGTGACGGTTGCGGGGAGCGATCGTGAGCCGGGCGGGCATTGAAGTTCCACGCCTGGCTCGTCTGCTCGTCAGCCGCTGCTACTGCGTCAGCGCGACACCGGGGCGGGCCAGCGCCCGTACGAAGTCCTCGAGCTGGGCGGTCGTCCAGCACTCGAACGCGGTGCAGTACTGCTCGTAGGCGGCGATCACCGAGTCGCCGTAGTTCCAGTACAGGCGCGGCTCGGGGTTCAGCCAGAACGTCCTGCCCGCCCGGGCGGCGATCTGGGCGAAGATGTCCGCGCGTGGGTCGCGCCCGTTCGTGCGGGCGTCGCCGAGCACGATCACCGTTGCGCGTGGATACAGATCGTCCTGGACCTGCTCCAGGAACTCCGACCAGACGCGCCCGTAGTCGGTGTATCCGGAGATGTCGGCCACACCGGCGTCGCCGGAGATCCGTTCGCTGACGGCCCGGAAGTCGCGCTCGTGCTCGAAGATGTCCGTCACCTCGCTGATCCGCTCGATGAACACGAACGAGCGCATGCGCCGGAACGAGTCGTGCAGGGCGTGCAGCACCGACAGGAAGAACACCGACGCCGAGGTCACGCTCGTCGATACGTCGCACAGCACGTATATCTCCGGGCGGCGTGGTCGGCGTGGCCGGTACTTGAGCACGACCGGCACGCCGCCGGTCTGCAGCGAGGCGCGCATCGTGCGCCTGACGTCCACGTGCGCGTGGCGTCTGTGACCGCGCGCCTGCAGCCCCTGGGTGGCCAGTCGTCGGCGCAGCTGGGCCACGACGCGATGCACCGCCGCCAGGTCCTGCAGGGGGCCCGACGGCAGCGCTCGATCGAGCTCGCCCAGCGGCCGCGCGGGGGGCAGGCTGCCGGTGCGCTCGATCTGGGCGCGCTCGAGCTCGCGCCGCAGCAGCGCCTCGAAGCGCCGCAGCGCCTCGCGCGGCAGCCCGTCGCGACGGGGGTCGTCCGCGGGCAGCTCGGGCTGGGGCTCTGAGCGCAGGCCAAGCGCCCGGCGGATGCGCTGCACGTCCACGCCGATCACGCCTGAACCCTCCTCCCGGCGCCCGAACGCCGCGATCGCCATCCGCGCGAGGTCGCGCATCGCGCCCTCCGACCCGTCTCTGAGTGCGGCGGCGATCTGCGCGCGCAGGGCCTCGAGCTGTTCGTCGGTCAGCTCCTCGAGGTCCAATCCGCCGCCGGACGCGGCGCCGTTGTCGTCCTGCTCGCGTATGTCCTCGTTGATTGCGGCCAGCTCGACCGCACGGAACATGAACCGGTCGAACACCAGCTCGAAGGTGCGCCTGTCCTCCTGGCTCTTGGCCAGCGTCGCCGCCAGCGCCTCCCGGAAGTCGTCCTGCTCGGTCCAGTCGATCTCGCTGAGCACCGCCAGCGCGTCCAGCAGCTCCGAGGTTCCGACCGCGACGCCTTCGCGGCGCAGCTCCTCACCCAGTTCGAGCACTCGTGCGGCGAACCCCGCTGGCGGGGCGGGGGCGTCCGCGGTCGGCGGCCGATTCTCAGAGGGCATCGGCCGGCGCCCGGAGCTTCACCCCGACGCGCTCGGCCACGAGGTCCATGTCGGTCCGGTGCTTGACGATCACCGACATCGTCTCGGTGAACGTGTCCTCGTCGATGTCCTGCGCGCCGAGCAGCAGCAGCGCCCGCGCCCAGTCGATCGACTCGGCGATCGAGGGCGGCTTCTTCAGGTCGAGCTCCCTGACCATGCCGATCACCTCGACCAGTCTGCGCGCGACCGTCGCGGACAGGTCGGGTGCGTGCAGCCTGACGATCTCCAGCTCGTGCTCGAGCTCGGGGTAATCCAGCCATAGGTATAGGCAGCGGCGCTTGAGCGCCTCGGTCAGCTCTCGCGAGTTGTTGGAAGTCAGCAGCACGACCGGGTGCGTGCGCGACTCGACGCGGCCGAGCTCGGGGATCGAGATCTGGAAGTCCGAGAGCACCTCGAGCAGCATCGCCTCGAACTCCTGGTCGGTCTTGTCGATCTCGTCGATCAGCAGCACGACCGGAAGCTCTGAGGCGATCGCGCTCATCAGCGGCCGAGCGAGCAGGAACTCCTCGCCGAAGATGTCCTCCTGCACCGCGTCCCACCCGGCGCCGTCGGCCTCGGCCTGGATGCGCAGCAGCTGCTTGCGGTAGTTCCACTCGTACAGCGCCTTGGCCTCGTCGAGTCCCTCGTAGCACTGCAGCCGCACGAGCTCCCGGCCCAGGTACTTAGCCAGCGCCTTGGCCAGCTCGGTCTTGCCGACGCCGGCCGGTCCCTCCACGAGCACGGGCTTGCCGAGCTTGGTCGCCAGATACGCGACGAGCGCGGTCGACTCGCCCGGGAGATACCCCACCTCACGTAGGCCCTCGGCGACTGCTTGCACGGAGGCTGGCGCCGTGGACGGACTCGACATCGTCCGCGCAATGATAGGCGTCAGTCCGAGTCCGGCGGGTGGTCCTCGAAGGAGAGCTGCTCGGTCGCTGGGCTGGCGGCCACGGGTCTGCGCGCTTGCCGGGGCGCCGGGGGTAGCGCGGGCCGCGGCATTGCCTGTGGCGGCGGAGGCTCGGGATGTCGCGGGCGCATGCGTTGCAGCGGTGGCTCCGGACGGCGCGCAGCGCGCATGCGCGAGCCGGCATAGGTCAGCAGGCCGGCCGCGGCCAGGGCGAAGAAGATCCCCCACTGCACGCCCACGTTGGCGGCGATCCCGTGGCTGGAGATACCAGGCTTGTCGAACAGCCTCAGCACCAGCAGCAGCGCTGTCCACAGGCCGGCGGCCATCACGACCGCGCCGTCGCTGCCGGGGAGATGGAACTTGCGGCCCTCCGCCCGCGCGTACAGCAGGTAGACCACGGCCACCGCGACCAGCAGCACGGCGGCCTCGACGAACGAGAACACCTGGAACGCGTTCAGATTTCGGCTCTGCAGCGGAGCGGTCCTGGGCTCGTCGACGACCGCGTTCTGCTGATACCACGGCAGCAGCATCGTCACGAACAGCGCGACTGCGGCGGCGCCGGCGAGACGCTGCTCGGGCTCCAGGGCCCGCCAGTCGCGCATCAGCCGCGCCATCGTCTCGTCCGGTCGGTGGCCACGAACGTGGCGTCGATCGCCGTCGGGCCGATCTCTGCGCCCCGTCCGATCGTCTTGTCCCGCGCCATGGTCTCAGTCTAGGCGCGGACCCAGCGGTCAGTGCTTGATCAGCGTGATCGTGCCGGTCGCGGTCGAGAAGTTGCCCGCGAGATCGGTCGCTGTCACCGTGACCGAGTATGTACCTGGTTGCGACGGCGTGATCCACAGGATCTTCGGTTTGCCGTGTTCGACCGTCGCGCCGTTGCTCCACACGGTGCTCGACCCTCGCCTGACCGTGATGTGCACGTCTGAGACCTTCGACAGCGACACCTGCACGCCCCCGCGCGAGCTCGTCGGCAGCGTGCTCGTCAGCAGCGAGACGACCGGCGGGGTGTGCAGATCGGCCGTGAACGCCTTGGCGGTCGTGCAGTAGATTTCGTCGCCCGCGATCGGCGCGTTGGCCTGGCGGATCGGCAGTCCTTTGCTCGTCTTTTCGCACAGATGCTGCAGGAATTCGGTCAGCAGTTCGTGGTAGTTCAGGTCCGATTCGCCGTACTGGTCATACATCGACCAGGCGCCTGTGTTGTAGTGCGGCGCCTCCGCGCGCGCCTGTGCGTCGCCTGCTTCGAACAGCTTCAGCCCGAGCGGGTCCTTCGTGATCGACGCGTATTCGTAGAGACCGACATCGGCCTGGATGAACCCGTTCAGGATCATGTCGCTCGGCGCATACGTGTACTCGGCGTACTCCGCTCCCGCCGGGGTCTTCACCTGCACTCCCTGCGGCGGCGGTGTCTCGAAGATGCCGAGCGCCTGCTGAGCGGCGGTCAGGTAGGACTGTTCTTTGAACCGCGACCACGCGCGCGAGAGCACCTGCAGGGCGGTCCCCTGCGACAGCCCGCTCGTCCACGGCGGCGATCCGCCGTCGAAGTGGAACATGTACTCCCACGCGATCCCGCCCGCGCGCTTGCTCGCCAGCGGGATGACTTCGTTCAGCAGTTCGCGCAGACTTTCGTTTTCATGCCCCGACAGGTAGTACCCGTTGGCCTCCCCGAACGTCCCCAGCCACTGGATCTGGATGCCCTGCCCGGCGTAGTACTCCCAGACGATCTTGCTCGGCGGAAAGCTCACCCGCTCGCGGCTTGCGATCAGCGGTTCGGTCGTCCACCACTGCCTGTTCTTTTCCAGCGTGAGAAATATGACCGGCAGCCGTGTCGGCGTGAACGCGCCCGGCGGCGGCCATCTGCTGCGTGTTGGCGATCACGCTGCCCAGTTCGGCGTGCCGCGTGCCGCTCAGCTTCTTCAGCGAGCGTTCGGCCGCCGCGTACGCGCTCGTGTACTGCGCATACTGGGCTTCGGTGATCGCGCCGCTGCTCTTCAGGCTCGCCAGCGCCGAGGTCACGGTCCGGCCGGTTTCGGTTTGCGCGCGGGTGTGCTGCGCGCCCGCCTGCGCGGCGAGGGCCAGCACGACCAGCAGTGCGCTCAGCGCGAGGGCGAGTGTGCTGAGGCGGCTGGTGCGCATCGGGCCGATGCTACGCAGACACGCCGCGCGGCCCTGCAGGCTGCGCTTGCACATGCTTTTGTCGCGGGGCAGGGAGGCCCCAGCCCAACCACGCTCGTGTTGCACATGACGCCGCGAGGATGCCGACCCCAAAAACGGCCCTCCTACTCCCGTCCGACCTCTTGGTCGTCGGCTTCGAGCACGTCCTCCTCCTCGTCGTCCGCATCCCCCTCGATCGAGTGCTCGCCGCCCGCGTGGTAGGTCACCTGGAAACGCTCGATCAGCTCGTCCCGGCGGTGCTCGTCCACCGGGGACTCGTCGGAGACGAGCACCCATTCGTCGCCCTCGAACTCCTCCATGTTGAAGATCTCATGGTCGAGCTCCGGCGAGTCGTCGATGATCAGCAGGACCTCCGTCTGCGGATTGAAGTAGGTCCCCGGACGGATCGTCAGCTCGTCGAGCTCGAACGTGCGATGGTCGGCCATATCGCGTTTATACCCGACCGTGCGCCCGCGTGCTCACGAGTACGCGGCGGGGTTGCTCAGGTTCCCAACTCAGCCAGTGTGCGCGCCATCTCCGCCTCGATGTCCAGCGGCTCAAGGCCCTGGCGCGCGCGCCGTTCGTTGCGCGCGACCACCAGCTGGCGTACCTCTTCGGCGATCCCCTGATCCTGGGCCGCGCCACCTCACTCGCCGCTCCGGCCGGCGTCATCAGCTTGGCCACCTCCGCGTCGATGTCCAGCGCCGGCTCGCCCCGGCGCACCCGTCGTTCGCTGCGTGCCTGCAGCATCTGCCGGATCTCCTGCTCGCGCTCGGCCCGTTGCGAGCTCTGGGGTGGCGCCGGGCAGCTCCTCGATCTCCATGCCCTGCCCGAACGGCGATCCCGGTGCCCGACCTCGCCCGGCAGCCCGCCCTGCGCCGATCTCGTCGTACGCGCTGCCTTTGCTGAGCAGGAACACGATCGACATCACGACCGACAGCCCCACCGTACCGAATACGACGATCGGAAACGCGTTCTGCATCGGTCGATTATTGCTCTGTCGCCCGGTCTGCGCTGAGATCGCTAATCTGTTCCGTTGACTGACCAGTCAATCTATGGAGGCCGCGAGAGCAGAGCAATGGTCGAATTCACGCTGACAGACGAGCAACGCAACCTGCGCGAGATGGCGCACGACTTCGCCGAGAAAGAGATTCGCCCCGTCGCCTGGGAGTACGACACGGACGGGACCTGGCCGGGCGACATCATCGAGAAAGCGTGGGAGGTCGGCCTGATGAACTCCCACATCGAGGAGTCCTACGGCGGCGCCGGCGCGGGCTACCTCGACGGCTGTTTGATCGAGGAGGAGCTCTCCTGGGGCTGCTCCGGCATCCAGACCTCGCTCGGCTGTAACGGTCTCGCGACCGCGCCGATCGCGCTCGGCGGGCTCGGAGGAGATCAAGAAGAAGTATCTGGGCATGCTCACCGAAGCGCCGAAGCTCGCCTCGTTCTGCCTGACCGAGCCCGACGCCGGCTCGGACGTGTCGGGCATGCGCACGACGGCCGTCAAGCAGGGCGACAAGTACGTGATCAACGGCTCGAAGTGCTTCATCACCAACGGTGGCTACGCCGACTACTACACCGTCTACGCGAAGACCGACAAGGACGCCGGGTCATCGCGGCATCTCCGCGTTCGTGGTCGAGCGCGACTGGGGCGTGGTCGTCGACAAGAAGGAGGACAAGCTCGGCCAGCGCGCGTCGAACACCGCGACGATCTCCTTCAACGACGTCGAGGTCCCGGCCGAGAACCTGCTCGGCGAGGAAAACCACGGGTTCAAGCTCGCGATGGCCACGCTCGACCGCACCCGTCCCGGGCGTGGCGGCGATGGCGACCGGGATCGCCCGCGCGGCGTTCGAGTTCGCGACCGACTACGCCAAGCGAACGCGTCCAGTTCGGCGTGCCGATCGCGATGCACCAGGCGATCCAGTTCATCATCGCCGACATGGCGACCGAGATCGAAGCCGCGCGCCTGCTTGACCTGGAAGTCGGCGATCATGCTCGACAACGGCGAACGCAACACGCTGGTCTCCTCGCACGCCAAGCGCTTCGCCGCCGACACGGCGATGAAGACGGCCACCGAAGCCGTCCAGGTCTACGGCGGGTACGGCTTCATCAAGGAGTACCCCGTCGAGAAGCTGTTCCGCGACGCCAAGATCATGCAGCTGTACGAGGGCACCTCCCAGATCCAGCGCCTGGTCATCGCCCGCGAAACGCTGCTCCCGCGGCGCGCCGAGGAGCCGACGGCCGTTCCGGCCTAGCTCTGAAACGCTGACGCGAGGAGGTGGCGGTCCCGCATGCGGGACGCCTCGCCGTACATGTACGGTCCCGGTAGGCGCATGCGCCTACCGGTGACACGCCGCTCGGCTGTCTTGGGCCGTGCCTGCCGGCCCCTGAAAGGTCGCGCGGCGCGTTCCCCACGCGCGCCGCGCTGTCTCGTGCCTGCGGCCGGACCCTCTCCGATCCCGGCCGCAGGCTGAGTCCGCTTAGCGCGTACATGCCTTCACCTGTAGAACCCCTGGCGCTCGATCGGTCCGATCGGTCGAGCGCGCGTGCCCACCCGCGACGCGTCTGCGCGTGTTATGTTTGGCCTGCATGGCTAAAGCATTTCTTACGTGTGCCGATCCGTCCCACTATGCCGGTCAACATGGGCGGCCGGGGGCGGCCGGCGGTCATTCTGAGCGCGGCGAGCGCGGGGCGGGCGAGGATCTGCATCCAGGTCATCGGGACGCGGCGCCGGCGCACGAGCGCGATCTGCTGCGTCTCGGCGAGGCGCTGCACGAGCGCACCGACGAGGTGGTCGCGGGCATGCTCGCCGCTCGGCGAGTCGGGCCTGGTGCTCGACGCGGTGGTCGAAGACAGCTTTGCGCGGGTGGGCGCGGTCTCCACGATCGCCGTCGCTCGCTGGATGGGCGGCGAGGGCGCCGAGGCGGCGCGCGAGGTCGGTCAGGAGTCGTGGAGCATCTTCGGCCAGCTGGCCGCGCAGCGCGCCGCGCCGCTGAACGAGGTCACCAAGCGCTGCCTGCGCTGGCGCGACGCCGCGGAAGACGTCGTGCGCGAGACCGGCGAGCAACTGCGGCTCGTCCCGGAGGTGCTGGCGTGGGCGCTGGGCATGCTGCAGCGCAGCCTCGACGTCACGCTCGTGCGGATGTGCCAGTCCTTTGAGTCAGAGCGCCAGCGCGCGCACGAGGAGCTCACCCGTCGTCAGGAGGAGCTCGCGTTCCTGGCCACCCACGACCCGTTGACGGGTCTGCCCAACCGCACGCTGATCCTCGACCGCGTCGAGCAGATGCTGGTGCGCTCGCGCCGCTCGCAGACCCCGGTGGCGGCGCTGTTCATCGATCTGGACAACTTCAAGTCGCATCAACGACACGCTCGGTCACGGCGCCGGCGACGAACTGCTGTGCTCGGTCTGCGCGCGCCTGCAGAACGTGGTGCGCGACATCGACGCGCTCGGGCGCCTGGGCGGGGACGAGTTCGTGATCGTCGCCGAAGGCATGTCGCTGGACGCTGGACCCGAACTGATCGCCGAGCGCCTGCTGGACGCGCTGGAGCAGCCGTTCGAGCTCAAGGGCGCCGAGCACCGCCTGACGGTGACCGCGAGTGTTGGGATCGCCACCGGCGACCGCGGATCCGCCGAAGAGCTGCTGCGCGACGCGGACATCGCGATGTATCGCGCCAAGTGGTCGGGCAAGAACCGCTACGTCGTGTTCGAGACCGGCATGCAGGACGCGATCCAGAGCCGCATGGAACTGGAGATGGACCTGCGGATGGCGTTTGAGAACGACGAGTTCTACCTTGTCTACCAGCCGACGTTCGACCTGAAGAACATGAGCCCGACGGGCATGGAGGCGCTGATCCGCTGGCGCAGTCCCTCGCGCGGGATCGTCCAGCCCGACGACTTCATTCCGCTGCTCGAAGAGACCGGCCTGATCGTGCAGGTCGGCGAGTGGGTGCTAGGCGAGGCCTGCCGCCAGGGCGCGGCCTGGCACGAGGCCGGGTTTGCGATCGGCATCGCCGTCAACGTCTCCACGCGCCAGCTCGACACCGAGGAGTTCGTGCCCGCTGTCGCGGGCGCCCTACAGCGCAGCGGCTTGAATCCGAGCGCGCTGACGCTCGAGATTACCGAGACGACCCTGATGAGCAACGCCGAGGAGACCGCGCAGCGGCTCGTCCAGGCCAAGCAGCTCGGGGTGCGGATCGCGATCGACGACTTCGGCACCGGCTACTCCTCGCTGGCCTACCTGCAGCGGTTCCCCGTCGACGCGCTGAAGATCGATCGCTCGTTCATCTCGCGCATGAGCCAGAACCCAGAAGGCGAAACGCTGATCCGCACGCTCGTGCAGCTCGGCAAGTCGCTGGCGATCGAGACGCTCGCCGAGGGCATCGAGCAGTCATCCGAGCTGTCGTTGCTGCGCGAGGAGGATTGCGACACCGGCCAGGGCTTCCTGTTCGCCCGGCCGCTGGAGGTCGACGCCTGCGCGCCGTTCCTGCAGGAGTGGAGCAGGGGTGGGCCCACGGATGCCTCCCGGGACAGCGGCGAGACGGCTTGCGGGGACACCGACGAGGACGCTCCCCGTGGTACCACCCCCAGGAGTCCCTCCCAAGGGCTCGCCAGAGGCGATGTCGTCGGCGCCTCCAGGAGTGCTCCCAAGGGCGCCTCGCCGCTGGCCTGAGAACGTGTTTTGAAATAGGCGGTGCGGTCGGGGCTTCATGGACCAAGCTGGGCGACGCGGGACGGTGAAGCGCGTGCTGGTAGCACGGGCAAGCCGGCACGTGGCGATCCAGCGCCGTGTCCAGGGGCGCATCCGGACGTGCCGATCTTTTCAAAACACGTTCTGAAGCTTCCGGGCGCGCCGGGTGTAATAGGCTCCCCGGCCATGTTCGTGTTCAAGACGGCCGTCGTCGGCGCCGGGACGATGGGTGGGCAGATCGCCCAGACGATCGCCGCCGCCGGCATCCCAGTCGTGCTCAAGGATATCGACGACGCGCTCGTGCAGGCGGGGCTGGACGAGGCGCGCAACGTCACCGCCGGGCAGGTCGCAAAGCTCGTTGAGCGGGGCAAGCTGAGCGCGGAGCAGGGGGAGGCTCGTATCGTCGAGGTGCTCGGTCGCATCCACGGCACGACCTCCTACGCGGACTTCGGCGACGTGGACTTCGTCGTCGAGGCGGTGCCCGAGCGGATGGAGATCAAGCAGGCCGTGTTCGCCGAGCTCGACGCCGCCACGCCCGGACACGCGATCCTCGCCTCGAACACCTCCTCGCTGTCGATCACCGAGATCGGCGAATCGACCCTGCGTCCCGACAAGGTCGTCGGCTTCCACTACTTCTATCCCGCCTCGCTGATGCCGCTGATCGAGATCGTCGAGGGCGAGGACACCTCCGCTGAGACCGTCACCGCGGCCGTCACGTTCGCGCAGTCGATCCGCAAGCAGCCGATCACCTGCGCCGAGGTCCCCGGGTTCGTCGTCAACCGGATCCTCAACTCGGGCATCTCCGAGGTGTGGCGCGCGCAGGAGGAGCAGGGCCTGTCGATCAAGCTGATCGATGAGGGCGTCGGCGCCGCCGGGGTCGTCCCGATCGGCCCGTACTTCCTCGTGAACCTGCTCGGCCTGGACACGGTCCTGCACGTCGCCGAGCATCTCGCCGAGTCCTATGGCGACGAGCGCTTCTACGTGCCCGCCGGCATGCAGAAGCTCGTGTCCGAACGCAAGCTCGGGGCCAAGACCGGGGGCGAGGGCTTCTATAACGCGCAGGGCGAGCCGAACGTGCCGGGCGAGGCCGAGCCCGATGTGGAGCAACTCGTCGAGCTGCTGTCGCTGAAGACGCTCATCGAGGCCTGCCTGGTGCTCGAGGAGGGCGTGGCCACCCATCGCGACATCGACTTCGGGATGATGGCCGGCGCCGGGCTGGACCCGCGGCGCGGGCTGATGCCGCCGTTCATGCGCGCCGATTCTGAGGGTCTGGACACGGTTCTCGAGCGGATGGAGTCAGCCCAGGAGCGCTACGGCGAGCGGTTCACGCCCCCGACGATCCTGCGACGTCTCGTCGCTCAGGGCCGGCTGGGTCAGAGCTCCGGGCAGGGTTTCTACGCCTATCCCCGTCCCGATTCAGATCAGCCGGCGGAGGTCATCACACTGGAGACGCTCGGCGCGGGCGCCCGCGGTGGTGTGGGGACCGGTGACGGCGCGGGGACTGGGGCCGGCGGGGTGGCGATCGCGTGGCTGGCTAACGGCCAGATGAACTCGATCTCGCCGCAGGTGGTGGAGGATCTCGGCGCGGTCTGGGCCAAGATCAAGGACAGTGGCGTACGTGCGCTCGTGATCGCCTCCTCCAACCCGTTCCTGTTCAGCGCGGGCGCGGACATCCGCGCGTTCACGACGATGGACGAGGCCGCCGGGCGCAAGCTGCTGGCCGACACGCACGCGTTGCTGCGCGAGATCGAGCGGTCCGGCGTGGCCACGATCGCGGCGGTCAACGGTCTCGCCTTCGGCGGCGGCTGCGAGCTGGCAATGGCTTGCGACATCCGCATCGCCGCGCGCTCGGCGCTGTTCGGGCAGCCCGAGATCAAGCTCGGAATCATCCCCGGCTTCGGGGGCACTCAGCGCCTGCCGCGCCTGGTCGGGCAGTCAAAGGCGCTGGAGATGAACCTGATCGGCGATCCGATCCTGGCCGAGGAGGCGTTCGAGCTGGGCCTCGCCAATCGCGTGGTCGAAGATCACGAACTGCTCGACACCGCCCTGGCGTGGGCGCGCCGGCTCGCGGGTCATGCGCCGCTGGCGATCGAGCAGATCAAGCGGGTCTCGGGCGCGGGCGATCTCGACGAGGGCATCGCCGCCGAGCAGGCCGCGTTCACGAGCGTGCTGGCCTCCGAGGACGCCCGCGAGGGCATCTCCGCATTCCTGGCCAAACGCGCGCCGCGGTTTACGGGTCGCTAGACGTTGGCCTGACTCAGGTCGCGCGCTGGGTCGATGTCCCAGCGCCCGGCGACCTCGCTCAGCTCGCCGTCCAGGCCCCAGCGGTCCGGGCGGGGCGGCCCATCGTGCGCTGGGTTGGCCCCCTTCAGCGCCATGCAGCCCGTGTTCTCGCCGATCGCCCGGATCGCTCGAACCTCCTCCGGGCGTAGCGGCGAACGCTCCAGTGCAGCCGCCAACCCAGCCAGCTCGGCGCGCTTGTCCTCGATCGCTCGGGCGGATGACCCGTCGACCGTCCCGGGCTCCTGAATCAGAGTCGGGGCGAC
Organism: uncultured Solirubrobacterales bacterium; assembly: GCA_963736555.1. GTDB lineage: Bacteria > Actinomycetota > Thermoleophilia > Solirubrobacterales > Solirubrobacteraceae > Palsa-744. Next base: position 528,402 of record CAVTPC010000003.1, on the reverse strand, counting down.
GCAGCGAACCGGCGCCTGGGCGAGGTTCCACGCGCACGCGAGCTGGAGCATCGTCATGTCGTGTGCGTGCGCGATCGGGCGCATCCGCTCCAGCCGCTCCCGGCCGGCCTCGATCCAGCCGTCGGGGCGGAATCGAGCGATGGTCGTGCTCGGCGAACTCGTGTCCCGGGAGCACGTCGTCGTGGAACAGTCCCCCGTAGTCAACGACGCGCGTGATCAGGCTCACGTCATTGGCCCGAGCGGCGCTCAGCACCAGCTCGCCCGGCCACGGCTCCAGCGGGTTGAGGATGATCATCGCCCAGTCGATCAGCTCCGCGTAGCGCTCGATGCAGCCGATCAGATCGAGCGTGAACCCGTTCGCGGGACCGGGCGCGACCCCCAGTAGGCGCGTCAGCCCTGCCTCGCGCACGGCCGCCATGCCCTGCCAGACGGCTTCGCTGGTGTAGCCGGTGCGGTCGGGGTTGTGCAGCAGCAGCAGGTCGAACTGATCCACCCCGCAACGCTCGAGGCTGCGTTCGGTGGCCATCGCGATGTAGTCGCCGTACTCGCTCGGCTCGCGCAGGCGCGGGTCGGTGAAGCGGGGGTATCCCTTCGCGCCATCGCGCTCGCCGGTATAGAAGTCGTGGCCGATCGCGCCGATCAGGCAATAGTCTTCGCGATCGACGCCCTGCTAGCGTGCGGCCGAGCAGGCTGTCGGCCTCGCCCGCGCCGTAGGTGTCGGCGGTGATCACGGTGTCGATGCCCTCCCCGGGTCGCAGCAGCGCCTGCAGGCGCGCATCGTCCAGCGGCTCGCCGAAGCGCATGTAGCGCCCGCCGCTCCAGGTTCCGATCGCTGTGGTGGTGGGGTCCATCGCATCTGCACTTTACGCGGCCGCTCAGCCGGAGGGCAGTCAGCTAGAGATCGGTGGCGCCGCGGCTCGCGCTCGATCCTCCCGTGTCCTGCTACACTTCCTCTTCACTTGCCTGTTGACACCCGTGGAGTGGTATATGTTGTTCTGTGCATAAGATGCTCGAGTGTTTTTGGGGTGCTGCTCTCGATCGGTGGCCGGGTTTTAGCTTTGTTACATTGGAGGTTTCGTAGGGGAAGTCGTAATGGGAGTCAGGGCTTTACCGTATGAGGGAGGTTGTGTTCGCGTGGTTCCATGGGGAGACATCTGGTGTGGTGTGGGTCGCTGGTGCCCGAATAATGGCTGTCTGTAGATGCACCGACTGCATCGGCGCATCTCTCTCTCTCTCTCTCTCTCGCCAACTGCTGAGTCTCGGGCTTGCGCCGTCTTGGCGCTCGCAACCATCGCTCTACAGGCTCTTCCCCTTGCTTGGTGGGTGGTTTTTGTCGTTCCTGTAGGGCTTTTCGCTCATGGATCTGAGCGAGTCTCGGGGGGTGGGCGCTGATGGCGCTAAGCCTGGTGAGGCTAAGCACCGTCGTGGTAATCGTGTGGTGCGTGGCGCTGATGGTTCCCCGTCGCTTACGCCCGCGGCTGGTAATGGTCGGGTGAGGGTGTCGGAGATGCAGCGTTCGCGTTTGTTGGGTGGTGCTGTGGCGGCGGTCGAGGAGTCGGTTGGGCGCATGTGAGGTGGCGAGCATCGCTTCGCGTGCGCGGGTGTCGCGGCGTACGTTCTATGAACTGTTCGATGATCGTGAGGATTGTCTGCTGGAGGTCTGTAGTGACACGCTGGAGCGGGTCACCACGGAGTTGCGCGCCGCGGAGCTTGAACGGTCTGTCGTGGCCTGAGCGTATGCGTGCGGGCCTGTGGGTCGTGTTGTGTTTCTTTGATCGTGAGCCTGAGTTGGCGCGGGTGTGTGTGGTGCAGAGCGTGCATGGTGGGACCGGGCGCTTGCGTGGCGCGCGGCATGTACTGGAGCGACTGACGGCGATCGTGGATGAGGGTCGTTTGCGGAGCGCGCGCGCGGCGCAGGTCCCGGGACTGATGGCTGAGGGTGTTGTTGGCGTCGGTGCTGATGATCTTAACCGGTTGTTGGATTCGACCGATGAGTGCGTGTCAGCAATCTGTTTGCTGAGTTGACGATTTGGTTGTGTTGCCGTATGTGGGCGCGAGGGCTGCGCGTGAGATGCGTAAGCGTCCGTCTGCCCGAGGCGCCGGCGCCCAGCGTTCTCGCAGTTGCGTGTGTATCAGGCGGGCGATGATCCTTTGAAGGGCATCCCGATGCGGTTGACGTACAGCACCGCGCGAGTGCTCGAGGCCACCGCGCAACATCCGGGCGCGAGTAATCGCCTGATCGGTGACACTGCGGACATTCCTGACCAGGGCCAGATCTCAAAGCTCCTCGCGCGCCTGCAGAGCTTGGGTCTGCTCACGAACACCGCGGGTCGTGACGCCCACACCAAGGGCGCAGCCGAACGCGTGGCGGTTGACCGAGTTGGGTGAGCGTGTCATCGAGCATCTTGCGCTGAACATCGATGCTCAGAAGGACGGTGGAGCATGACCCCGGTCGTTCTCACCAATGGTTCAGTGGGTGGATATGGCTCGTTTGAAGCGGTCGCGCGGGTAGCGGATCAGCCCCAGGGAGCCGAACCGAAGCTCCCCCAAACGGGACGCGTCGTCCCAAAACTTTTTCCAAGCACCCCGGATGATCACCACCAGAAAGGCATATCCATGATCAAGGCACCGAACAGGCCCACGTCCCTCCTGCACCGCCTCGGTGTCACCGGGCCTGCTTGCGTGCGTGCCTTTCAAGGGATTGGTGCGTCCAAAATCGCCCGGGGATCGGTGCGTCCAGAACCGGCCGCCGGTCGCTCTTGTCGGTGATCGCCGCGACGCTCTGGGCGCTGGCTTTCACCGTGACTCCGGCGCTGGCGCCGGCCCTCGCGGCGGGTCCCCCCGAAAAACCCCTGACAACCACCCCCGCAAAATCCATCACCACCACTACCGCCACCCTCGAAGGCACCCTAAACCCACTGGTGAGCGCCACGGCCGGCTACTACTTTGCCTACAGCCCGGAAATCAGCTGCCTGATCCCCGGTTTCACGAGCCCGCTGCAAGCGGAAGCCACGGTCAAAGCCGAGAAAGTGGAAGCGAAAGTGACAGAATTGCAGCCGAACAAGGAATATAAATTCTGTCTCGTAGCGACGAACACGGAAGGCGAAACACCGGGTAACGAAGTGGCGTTCACGACCAAACCCGCCGCGCCCGAAGTGATCGAACCCGGCGAGTCCGCCTCGGGCGTCAAAGAATCCGAAGCGACGCTTGGCGCGCTGATCAACCCCAACAACCAGGAAACCACATACACCTTCGAATACGCGACCAACGCGGCGCTCACCGGCGCTAACCCCGGTCGCAGGTGGCGCTCAGCCCTCACAGGCTTCAACCCCGCGGGCGAACCGGCAAGCGTCGCGCTGAGCGGCCTCGCCCCCCACACGACCTACTACTACCGCGTCGTCGCGGAAAACGCGACGCATGAAAAAGCCCTGCCGGGCAAAGTCGAATCGTTCATCACGGGTCCGTTGGAAACCCCGACCGAAGGGTTGGAAGCGAACCCGATCGGCGAAACCACCGCGACGTTGAAGGGCGTCCTGAACCCGGGAGGGGCCGTCAGCCCCGGCTCCTACGAATTCCTCTACGCGCAGTCCTCCACCACGTGTGAAGCTGGCGTGGTCACGCCCGCCGAACCCGCGACGGGGGCGGCAAAAGAGCCGGTGCAAGCCAGCATCGAAGCGCTCTTGCCGGGCGCCACCTACACCTTCTGCCTGCGCGCCCATCACGAATCGGAAGAAGTCACGAGCGCGCCCGTCGCCTTCACAACCCCAGCCATCCCCCCGGCGGTGCAAGCCGAAAGCGAGTCCGCCAGCGAAGTCACCTCCGACAGCGCGACGCTGCACGCCGAAGTGAACCCCGGCGGAGCGGTCACGACCTACCACTTCGAATACGGCACGAGCAGCATCTCCGAACACAGCACCCCCGAGTCCCTGGTCAGCGGCTCGGCTAACAGCGGCCACCCGGCGCAAGCCCACATCCAGGGCCTGCAGGCGAACACCACCTACCACTACCGGATCGTCGCGACGAACGCCAAGAGCCCTGCCGGCGTCCCCGGCCCCGATCAGACGTTCACCACCCAGTCCTCCGCCACCGAATCCACGCTCCCCGACGGCCGCGCCTACGAACTGGTCACCCCGCCGGAGAAGCAGGGCGCGTACTTCTATGCCCTGGCACCGTTCTACGGCACGGGCCAAGCGGAAGGGCGCGCTATTCAGGCGTCGGCGGCGGGAAACGCGATCGCGGATATGGCGGCGCAGCCGGTCGAAGCCGAACCGCAGGGTTACGGGGAAAGAGATGTGGCGGTGCTTTCGACGCGTGGACCGGATGGTTGGTCCTCGCGGACGATCGCGCCGCCGCACGCCGGCGTCTCGGTAACAGAAGAAGAGGGAATCGAAGTGCCGCTCTTCTCCGAAGATCTCTCGCACGCGCTTGTGACGCATTTCGGCCCGTTCACGCCGCTTTCTCCGCAAGCCAGCGAATCGACACCGTATCTGCGCACCGACTATTTCAATCAGGACGTCTCCGAACGCTGCGAAGGCTCCTACCTCACCTCCAGCTCGTGCTTTGCGCCGCTGGTGACCCACCCCGGCGATGACACCGCCAGCCAGTTTCAGCCCTTCGGTGAATGCCGCACCGAGGCGAGTCCCCGGCTATCACTGCGGCCCGGAGCTCGTCGGCGCCTCGCCGGATTTGAGCCATGTGGTCATGTCTTCTGAGGTGCAGCTCACTTCGACGGAATTTCACACGCAAAAGGTCTGTATGAGTACTCCGGCGGGCGGCTTCGCTCGTCAGCGTCTTCCCCGCGGGAGAAGAACCCACCGAAGAAGTTTGGATGGCCGGCGAGTATGCGGACGGGCGGGACGAAGGCGCGTATAGCTCGGCGTGCGGTCTCCGAAGACGGCGAACGTGTCCTCTTTATACTCGCAGTCGTGCACAGGCGCCCGAAGCTCTCTATCTGCGCGACCTCGCCACGCAGGAAACGCTCAGGCTGGATCTTCCACAGGCGGGCGCGCCGGGGGCGTCTGGTGGAGACGGACTCCAGTACATGACGGCCTCGAGTGACGCGTCGCGGGTCTTCTTCCTCGACGACGCTGGACTCACGACGCAGCCCTCCGCCAGCGGTGAGGATCTCTACGAATACGACTTGGCCAAGCCCGCGGGCGAACGCCTCACCGATCTCACCGCCGACGCTGGCGAATCCGCCGATGTGCAGGCCGTGCTCGGCGCGAGTGACGACGGCTCTTATGTGTATTTCGCGGCCGCCGGCGCGCTGACACCCAACGCCACCGCCAACCCCGGTGAATGTGATGGACATGGAGGAGGCGGGAAGGGTGTAACGTGTACGTCCGTCATGACGGCGTGACGAGTCTCGTCGCGGCGGGCTGGATCGACAACGCGCATTGAACGCATTATCGCGGGTTTCGCCCGACGGCCGTTGGCTCGCGTTCATGTCGCCGCGGAACGTCACGGGCTATGACAACCGCGAAGCGACCGGCGGGCAGCCCGGATGCCGAGGTCTATCTCTATGACTCGCTCGAGACCGGCCGCTTGGCCTGCGCGTCGTGCGATCCCACCGGCGCCCGGCCAACGGGGATTCCCTATAACGAAGCAGGCATCGCCTGGGCGGCGGCGAACGTCCCGGGGGAGCCGCGCTCGTTTGAAGGCGGCTTGACGTCTCTTTATCAGCCGCGCTATCTCTCTGACTCGGGGCGTTTGTTCTTCGAAAGCGCGGATGCGCTGGTGCCGCAGGACGTCGACGGTACGGAGGATGTGTATGAGTATGAGCCCGCCGGCATCGAGAGCCCGGAAGGCAGGGTGGAGTGCTCGGAGAGTACCTCCTCGGGCAGCGAGGTCTTCAAGCCCGCACACGAATTCAAGGTGGGAAACCTGACTGGCGAAGAAGGCGCGGGTTGTGTGGCGCTGATCTCCTCGGGAACCTCAAGCGAACCGTCGTCGTTCCTGGCCGCTTCGGAATCTGGTGGGGATGTGTTCATCCTGACGTCCTCGCGGCTGACGTCTGCGAACCCGGGTGGCGCGAACGTCTATGACGCGCACGAATGCACGATGCAGTCGCCGTGCATCTCCGTGCCCGAACAGCCCCCGGCGTGTGCCACCGAAGCCTCCTGCAAAGCCCCCCCGACCCCTCAACCCTTGATCTACGCAGCCCCGCCGAGCGCGACCTTCTCCGGCCCGGGCAACCTCACTCCACCGCCGCCTCCGCCTCCAGCGAAGACCGTGATCAAGAAGACGACCAAGTGCAAGAAAGGCGAGACGAAGAATAGAAAGGGCAAGTGCGTACCTAAGAAGAAACACGCTAAGGCCAAAAAGTCTGCCAAGACCAACCGGAGGGCACGATAATCATGTTCAGGAAATTTCTCCTACCTCTGCTCGTGCCTTGTGCTTTCCTCGCTTTCTCGGTTGCCCCGGCTGGCGCCGAAACGCTCGGGGGGGTGGGGCCTTGGTTCCATGTGACCTCCGCGTCGCATCCCTCCTACCTGCCGCCCACAAAGGAAGAAGGAGGAAAGTCGTTCCCGGGGAAGGCGTGATCGTGGTGACCGCCGCGAACCTCGGCGACGCGAATGTGGACCCCGCGACGGGGGGGCCCGTCGTGATCGACGACGAGCTGCCCCCGGGGGTCGAAGCGGTCGCGGTCGAAGGGAGCGCCGATGTGTCGCTGGCCGCCTTTGGGGTAAAGGCTCCGCCGCTTGCATGCTCGCTCCTGTCGGCCCGATCGGCCAGCTGCACGTTCACGGGAGAATTGCGGCCCGCAGAAGGACCTGGCGCGTCGGTCGTGCCGCCTGACGAACAGCTCTTTATGAAGATCACGGTCAAGGTGACCGAACCTGCCGTGGCGAATGGCAAGGACAACGAAGCGAGCGTGACCGGTGGTGGGGCGCCGGCCGCGACGGGCAGGCAGCGGCTCGTGGTCAGCGGCGCGCCGGTCCCGTTCGGGGTCAGCGCCTACGAACTGACACCTGAAAACGCGGATGGCTCGTTGGATACGCAGGCGGGCTCGCATCCGTTTCAGCTCACGACGACGCTGACGTTCAACGAAACCGTCGAAAGCTTCCCGGGCGAATCGAGCGCCTCGGAAGGCAGGCCGGCGGCGGCGGCGAAGGACCTGCACTTCAAGCTGCCGCCCGGTCTGATCGGCAACCCGACCGCGATCCCGCACTGCCCGCTGGCGAGCTTCCTCACTGAGCAGCCAAATGCGTTGGGGCCGTCCTGTCCGCCGCAGACGGTCATCGGTGTCGCCCGGGTCCTCGTCGGGTTCTACGAAGCCTATGGCAACAGACAAGCCAAGGAGAATGTGTTTCCGTTCATAGAGCCGATCTTCAACGTCGAACCGTCTCCGGGGGAACCGGCGCGGTTCGGTTTCACGGTGCGTCAGGAAGTGCCGGTGCTTTTCGATACCGCGGTGCGGACCGGCGGGGACTATGGCGTCACCGTGAACGTGGTCAACATCTCCCACAAAGTCGAATTCCTCGGCGGCGAAACCACGTTCTGGGGGGTCCCGGGCGACGCCCGCCACAACGCTTCCCGCGGCCAAGCATGCCTCGCTGCGGCGCGTGCCCACGCTTTCGGTCGCACCGGTGTCAACGTTCCCGTTTGTCCTGAATTAACGAGTTGAGTCCTCCGCCGTTGCTGTCGCTGCCGACGTCGTGCGGTAGCCCGCTGCAGACGACGGTGGAAGGGGACCCCTGGGCCGAACCCCACGATGTAGTCTCCCTGCGGAGCACCGAACCGATGCCCGCGCTGGATGGTTGCAACCGCCTGCCGTTCGTCCCGCAGATCAAGGTCGTCCCCGGACTCACAGCAGGCGTCGAAGCCGACGGGGTTGAACGTCGATGTGCACGTGCCCCAGGAAGGCCAGCTCAACGGAGAAGGTCTCGCGCAGTCGAATATCAGGGGCATCACGGTGAAGTTGCCTACGGGTGTCGCGATCAACCCGTCGAGTGGTGATGGGTTGGAAGCGTGCCCGGATGCTCTCGTCGGTTTTGAAGCGGGGCAGGGCGTGGATGGGTTTGGCGAATTCCCGACCGATCCGGGTGTGAGCTACCCGATCTTCTCGTCGTATCTGCCGGGTAGTATCGCCGCGGGCGCGGCCGGCGATCAGGAACCGTTGGAACCTGGGAAGAATTTCTGTCCGAACGCGTCGAAGGTCGGCGAAGCGACGATCCACACGCCATTTTTGCCGAACCCGCTGAAGGGTTTTGTGTATCTAGCTTCTCAGGAAGCGAACCCGTTCGACAGTGTCCTGGCGATGTATATCGTCGCTGAAGATCCCGTCTCGGGGTCGCTCGTGAAGCTCCCGGGGAGGGTGATGCTGTGCCAGGCCCCCGGTGAAGTGATCGCGGGTATGGCCTGTGAAGCGTTGGGGCAGATAGTCTCGGTGTTTGAAAACAATCCGCAGACGGCTTTCGAAGACGCCGAAATCCATTTCTTTGGTGGGGAACGCGCGCCGCTGACGAGCCCCTCGCGTTGTGGGTCCTATACGACTGAAGCGTCCTATACGCCATGGACGGGCGAGGGGCAAGTTCACAGCTCCTCGACTTTCAGATCACCTCGGGCCCGAACGGCGCTCCGTGCCCGGGCGCTCAGCTCCCGTTCTCCCCGTCGTTGACGGGTGGTGCGCTGAACGTCAACGCGGGTGAGTTCTCGCCGTTTACCGCGACGATGTCCCGGCTGTCCGGCGAACAGAACCTGCAGTCCCTCGAAGTGCACCTGCCCCCGGGTCTGTCCGGAGTACTCTCGAACATCGAACTGTGCCCCGAACCGCAGGCCAACCTGGGCGAGTGCGGCCCGAACAGCCTGATCGGCGAAACCACGGTCTCGGTGGGGGTCGGTGGGGATCCATTCTCCGTCGAAGGTGGGAAGTTCTATCTGACCGGCCCCTATAACGGCAGTGGGGGTTGTACTGTCGGCACGACTGGTTGCGCGCCGTTCGGGATAACGTTCGAGGTCCCGGCGAAGGCCGGCCCGTACGACTTCGCGAAAACGGCCCGCAACCATCCGCCGTGTGACTGCGTGCTCGTGCGCGCCAAGATCGAAGTCAACCCGCTGACCGCGGCGATCACGATCACCTCCAACCCGCCCGGCACACCGGATTCAATCCCCACGAGCATCGAAGGCATCCCCCTGGAAATCCAGCACGTCAACGCGATCACGACACGCTCGAACTTCCAGTTCAACCCGACGAACTGCGCAAAGATGGAAGTCACCGGGACGATCCACTCCAGCGAAGGAGCGGCGGACACGATCGGCGTGCCGTTCCAGGTCACCAACTGCAGGTCGTTGAGCTTCACGCCGAAGTTCACGGTCTCCACTCAGGCTAAGACGAGCAAAGCCAATGGGGCCAGCTTGACGACAAAGGTGGAAGAGCCACCCGGCGCGCTCACCACCCAGACGAACATCGCGAAGGTCAAAGTCGAACTGCCGCTGCAACTGCCCTCCCGCTTGACGACATTGCAGAAGGCGTGTACGAGCAAGCAGTTCGAAGCAAACCCCGCGGCCTGCCCGTCCGAATCGAAGATCGGCTACGCGGTCGTGCGCACCCCGCTGATCCCGGTCCCGCTGAGCGGCCCGGCGATCTTCGTCAGCCACGGCAACGAATCGTTCCCGTCGCTGACGATGGTGCTACAGGGATACGGAATAACGATCGACCTGGTCGGCACGACGTTCATCAGCAAATCCGGGGTCACGAGCACGACCTTCAAGACGGTCCCCGACCAGCCCTTCAACACGTTCGAACTGACCCTCCCCGAGGGCAAGTACTCTGCGCTCGCCGCGAACGGGAATCTGTGTGCCCCAACGACGACCAAGACGGTCAGGAAGAAGGTCACGGTCCGGGTCAAGGGTCATAAGAAGACCGTCACGCGCAAGGTCAAGGAGACCGAGACCACGACCCTGCAGATGCCAACCGAATTCGTCGCGCAGAACGGGGCGGAGATTCACCAGGACACCCCGATCAGCGTCACGGGCTGTGCGAAGACTGTGGTCAAGAAGATGGTGAAGAAGAAGAAAAAGGCTGGGTCTGCGAAGAGTGGGAGGAAGAAGTGAGGCTGGGCATGCGAATTTCCTCGACGTGGGGGCCTTGGGGTGCATGGTAAATAGTACTGCGCACCATATTGGCGCACCATGAGTCGTCGGGGAGAGTGTATTAATTAACCACCGTTATCCACCATGGAGAATGGGGAGCATGATGCTCCTGGGTTCCAGCTACCTATTTGGAAGCGAGATGGTTAATGATTGAGCACGCTAAACGTATATTGCTTGTTGTAACGACGGCGTTAATGGTTCCCTTGGTTTTGTTTGGGGTCGCGGCGCCGGCGCAGGCGGCGCCGAGTGGTGTCTTCTCGGTGTTTGCTGATTGCCCGTTGGTGGCGTTCAGGGCGTTGGGTGTTCCACCGGGACATTCGCTGTGCGGGTTTCATCAGATATCCAGTGGTGAGCTCGTGATCGGTTCGATGGATGTGCCGATCAGCCAGACGATCATCCTGCAGGGCGGATTCATTTATACGGGGAATCCCGAAAACGAACGAGAATTCTTTGGGTATCCACCGGAAAACGGGGAAACCATGTCGAAAACAGAACAGAGCGTGCCCGGTGGCCTGTCTGGTCTCGTCGACTGCGAAGAAATCAACGGCGACGGTTACCGGGAAAGATTCGAGCGGTACGCGTGTAGAGCGCCCTCGTTCGATGGCAGAACGAATGGTGTTACGGCCACCCTCGAAAACATGGCTACTGTGGAGAACCCGACGATCTATGACGAACGCGCCGTCGGGGAGGAATCGGGAACCGGGGTGAGGCTTCCAATCAGGGTGCACCTCAAAAACCCGCTCCTTGGCAACTCCTGCTACATAGGGTCGGAAGCAGACCCGATAGAGCTCGAGTTGACGACTGGGACGACATCGCCCCTGCCACCCAACAAACCGATCGTAGGCGCGACAGGCACCCCTAAAACACTGAGAGAAAGCGGGCCGGGGATGCTGCTGAGGATGCTGCAAGTCACCGGAAACTCGCTGGTGGATAACACCTTCTCAGTACCGACAGCCGAAGGCTGCGGCGAATCGTTCTCCTCGATCATCGATCCGCTCCTCGACGGCAAGCTCAAACTGCCCTCCCCGGACGGCTACAACACAGCCATACTCACCGGCACTGTGTACGTCGCTTCGGTAGAAGAAGTGGAAATCAACGAAAAGGATCAAACAGAAGCCGAAGCCAAGAAACAGCAAGAAGAAGCCGAAGCCAAAAAGAAGCAGGAAGAAGCCGAAGCCAAAAGGAAGCAGGAAGAAGCCGAAAGGAGGCACTGGGGACACTGGCCCCACTGGCGGTATTGGCAGGCACCGAGAAGCCACCATCAGCGTTAGCGAAAGCCTCAGGCGAGCAAACGCACACTAAGCATCGCCCAGCGAGGGGCCGGGAGGATCGGCCCCTCGCTGTTCGGTGACCGCGGCCGATCAGATCGAGCTCGGCCTGAGATTACGGCCAGTCGATCTGCTCGCCCAGCTCGCTCGGGCCCAGCTCGATCAGCCCGCTGCGCTCGATCGGGCGGTACTCGTCGCCGTCGCGCCCGAGCCAGTGCGCGGCGCGCTCCTCGGGATCGAGGATCAACACCTCGGTGACCTCGTGGGCGGCGAAGAACGGGAGCTTCTGCCAGGTCTCATCGCCGGGGTCAAGCACCAACGTGGCCATGACGCAAGGTAGCCGCTCGCCACCTAGTGTCGAGAGCGTCTATCATGGGCCTTGCACGATCGATCTGATCGCTGCATGGGTCTGGAGGGGTCGTGCTTGTGGATGCACCAGCAGTCGCCGAGGGTCGGGTCGCGCTCGCCGCGTCGTTCGCGGGCGCCGCGCGACGCTACTGGCTCGGCGTGTTTCCGAGGGTTTGCGTCGAGCGCCGCCGTCGCCGGGCACGGGCCATGCAGATCCCCGATCCGCTGCTGCGTCGCACGGCGATCGAGGCGCAGCGCAAGTGGGGCAACGTCGAGGGCGCGGCCGCGTTCGCCGCATTCGTGCCGCGCGCTCACCGGGCCACGGCCGCGCATGCGATGGCGTGCTATCAGGCGGCATACAACTACCTGGACATGCTCGGCGAGCAGCCGAGCTCAGATCCAGTCGCCAACGGCGGGAGCCTGCACCGCGCGCTGATCGTCGCGCTGGACCCAGATCCGCACGCGATCCATCCTGACTACTACGAGTACAACTCACAACGCGACGATGGCGGCTACCTGACCGAGATCGTCGACGCCTGCCGGGCGGCGCTGGCCACGCTGCCGTCCTATCCCACGGTCGCGCCGGCGGCCAGGCGCGCGGCCGAGCGGATCGTCGCGTTTCAGAGCTGCAACACCGGCGAGCGCCAGGGCGATCTCGCGGCGCTCCAGCGCTGGGCGCGTGCCCAGACCCCCCGGGGGAGCGAGCTGCGCTGGTGGGAGACCGCGGCCGCCGCGGGCTCCTCGCTGGGTATCTACGCACTGATCGCTCTCGCGGCCCGGCCCGATCTTGGTGGCGAGGGAGCTCGGGTGGAGGCGACAGAGGCGGCGTACTTCCCCTGGATCGGAGCGCTGCACTCGCTGCTCGACAACCTCGTCGATATCGCTGAGGATCATGCGACCGGACAGCACAGCCTCATCGGCTGTTACGACTCGCAGGCGGAGGCGGTAGCGCGCATGGGTCGGCTTGCGCAGCGCTCGCTGCGTGCGGCGCGATCCCTACCAGATGCTCGCGCGCATACGCTCGTGCTGTCGGCGATGGCGAGCTTCTACCTCTCGACCCCGGAGGCATCTACGCCCAACGCGCTGCCGATCACCAAGGCGGTGCTCGCGGCGCTGGACGGTCCGGCCGATCTGGCGATGCTCGTATTCCGGAGTCGGTTGCGCGCGCGGCGTCTGCTGCCTGGCGCCCCCGGACAGCGCTCGCGTGGGGCCGAGCTGGTGATGCCTGCGCGGACGATCCATTCGGCGCAGGCGCGCCAGTCATCGCCGCTGACTCAGCCTGCGCCGTTGGTCGGGCCGGCACAGCAGGCGCGCGCAGCGCCGAGCAAGACGCATGGCATCAAGTAGACTCCTGCGCCGTTGGATCTCATGAGGATGCCGCGGGGGCGCGGGATGCTCGCAGGCGCAGGAGGAGAGGGGCAGCAGTTACAGATGCTGGAGTTGCGCGATCTGGTCAAGCATTACCCCGCGGTTGGCGGGGAAACGGTGCGTGCCGTTGACGGCGTCTCGCTGTCGGTCGCGCCGGGCGAGATGGTCGCGCTGTACGGGCCGAGCGGCTCGGGCAAGACGACGCTGCTGCTGATGATCGCCACGCTGCTCGAGCCGACCGCTGGAGCGGTGCTGATCGGCGGTCGCGACGTGTCCTCGCTCTCGCGAGCGCGAGGCCTCGCATCTTCAGGCTCTGCCGAAATGGGCTTCGTCCGCCAGAACTTCGACCTGCTGCCGGGGGTCACCGCGATCGACAACGCGGTGCTCAAGCTGTTGAAGAACACCTACGCTGGCGTGACGCGCACGATCGCGATCCGCCGCTGCTCGAGCGGCTGGGACTGGGCGAGCGGTTGCAGCATCGCGCCGAGCCTCTCTCGATGGGCGAGCGCCAGCGCGTGATGATCGCGCGGGCGCTGTCCACTGAGCCGCGCTGTTGCTCGCCGACGAGCCGACCGGCAGCCTGGACTCTCAGCGCGGCCGCGAAGTGCTCGAGCTGCTGCGCGAGCTGTGCCGCGAGCGCCAGGTGGCGATCGTGCTCGTCAGCCACGACCCGCAGGCCGCCGCGTATGCCGACCGCGTGTATGCGCTGCACGACGGCAAGCTCGGCGACTACGAGCCCGACCGCGGTTCGCGCGGCCCGTCGCGTCGTGAGCTGCGGGGGATCGCGGCGATGAATCCGCGAACATCATGCACCTGTATCGCGTGCGTCTGCGCGCGCGGCCGCTGCAGGAGTGCTTCGCGATCGTCGGAATCGCGGCCGGCGTCGCGCTGCTGTTCGCCTCACAGGTCGCCAGCTCAGAGCCTGTCGAGCTCTGTGGCACAGCTCTCGCGCGGGATCGTCGGCAACGCCACGCTGCAGCTGATCGCACGCGACCCCCATGGCTTCGAAGCAGGCTGCTCGGAGCGGGTGCGCCACGCTCCCGGGCGTGCGCGTCGGCGGCGCCGCTGCTGGAAGCGACCGCCAACGCGATCGGGCCCGAGGCTCAGCGTCCATCGAGCTCGTCGGCGCCGACCCGAGCCTCGCGCGAGCTCGGCGGCTCGCTGTTGCGTCACACCGCGCTGAGCCCGTTCGCGGGCATCGACGCGGTCGTGCTGCCCGCGCCGCTGGCGCAGCAAGATCGGCGTGACCAAGTTCGGCCAGGAAGTGACCTTCCAGGTGCACGGGCGCGTCGCCGAAGCCGCGCTCTACGCAGCAGCTGCACGACAGCAGATCGGTCCGCTGTCGACACCCGATCGCGCATAACGCACGCTCAGTACGCCCAGGAAATCGACCGGTCTCTCCGGACGTGTCAGCCGGATCCTCGTCGAGCCGGCCCCCGGCCGGGAAGTCGCGGTGCGCGCGGGCCTGCAGCGGCTGGCCGCTGGACGGACTCAACGTCGAGTCCGCCGAGCTATGACGAAAAGCTGTTCGATCGCGCCGCCGCGGCACCAACCAGTCCACCGCCGCTGTTCGCGCGTGATCAGCGCGCTCGTCGGGTTCCTGTTCGCGTTCAACGCGATGCTCCTGACAGTGCCCCAGCGCAGGCGGCTGATCGCAGATCTGCGCCGCGACGGATACCCGCCCGGGAGCGTGATCGTGGTGCTGCTGTTCGACGCGATCGTGCTCGGCTGCTGGCGTGCGTGCTGGGGCTGGCGCTCGGCGAGGAGCTCTCGATCCACCTGTTCCGCTCCAATCCCGGCTATCTGTCCTCGGCGTTCGCGGTCGGCTCGCAGCGCATCGTCAGCGCTCAGAGCGTAGCGTCGCGGTCGGCGGCGGGCATGCTCGCCGCGCTGCGTCGCGGTGCTCAGCCCGCTGCGCGACATCCTCTCGCGCGACCCGCCGCTGGCGACGCGCCCGGGAGATCTACCGGCGGCGACGGCGGTGCGGGCCTCGGCAGTTCGCGCTCGCGGGCTCGCGCTCCTGGCCGCGGCGAGCGCGATCCTGCTCGCCGCCCCGAAGGAGGCGATCGTCGGCATGGTCTGCCTGGTGGCAGCGCTGCTGTTGCTGCTGCCGCTGCCTCTGGCCGCGACGCTCGCGCTGGTACGCCGCATGGCGCCGGCGATTACGAGCGCCGTCCCGCACGTGGCGGTGATGGAGCTGCGCGCGGGCCGCACACGCGCGCTGGCGATCTCCGCCACGGGCGCGATCGCCGTGTTCGGCAGCGTCGC
The DNA here is from genome assembly GCA_963736555.1 of uncultured Solirubrobacterales bacterium. Taxonomy (GTDB): domain Bacteria; phylum Actinomycetota; class Thermoleophilia; order Solirubrobacterales; family Solirubrobacteraceae; genus Palsa-744. Next base: position 513,055 of record CAVTPC010000003.1, on the reverse strand, counting down.
GATCCAGACGGCGCACGGGGATCTTCTGCACGGGCTGGAAAACGCCGCGCACGACATGAACGCGTCCACCGATGTATGGGTCTCGCCGGCCGGCTCGTACAACCTGCTGCATGACCACGCCGTTTGCAGCGACGCCGTCCGCCCAGGCCAAGCTCGAACGCCTGCCGGGCGTGCGCGCGGTGCGCATCTATCGCGGCGGGCTGCTCGACTGGGGCGATCGGCGCATCTGGACGATCGCCCCGCCGCGCGCGTCTGACCCGCTGTTGCCGGCGAGCCAGATCGTGGAAGGGGATCTCGCGCAGGCGACCGCGCGGGTGCGCGCCGGGGGCTGGGCTGTCCTGTCACGGGCGATCGCCGAAGAACACGATCTGCACATCGGCTCGCCGTTCACGCTGCCCACGCCCGACCCGACGAGCATGCGCGTGGCGGCGCTGTCCACGAACATCGGCTGGGCGCCCGGGGCGATCATCCTGAACGCCGGTGACTACGCTCACGCGTGGGCCAGCGAAGACGCGAGCGCCTACAACGTGCTGCTCGATCCCGGCGTCTCTCAGGCACAGGGCCGCCGCGAGATCGAAGGGGCGCTCGGATCGCGCACCGGCCTGGCCGTCGAAACCGCCCAGCAGCACGCCGATCGCCAGCGCACGCTCAGCCGGCAGGGTCTCGAACGCCTGACGCAGATCGCCACGCTGATCCTGATCGTCGCGGTCCTGGCGATGGCGGCGGCGATGGCGAACATGGTCTGGCAGCGCCGTCCGCGCCTGGCCAAGCTCAAGCTCGAGGGCTTTCCTCCCGGAGAGCTGTGGCGCACGATCCTGCTGGAGAGCGTGCTGCTGGTCGGGGTGGGCTGCACGAGCGGCGCGCTGTTCGGGCTGTACGGCCAGCAGCTGCTGGATCGGGCGCTGGCAAACGTGATCGGATTCCCGGTCGTCTACTCCTTCGGCGCGCTCGTCGCGGTCACGAGCTTCGCGCTGGTAACCGCTGCCTCTGTGCTGATCGTCGCGTTGCCCGGCTACATGGCCACCGGCGTGGCCCCGGCGGTCGCACTTCAGGACTGATTGCGCTCCGCGTTGCGGGCTGGTTGCGCTTCAGGACCGATTGCGCTCCACGCTCCACGCTGCAGGCTGGCTGCGCTTCAAGGACAGACCACGGTCGCGCTGCAGGGAACGCTACTTGGCGCCGGTGCGTGGGCGGTGGGCACGGAACCGTCGTTGAGGCGCTTGCCTGAGAGCCGTCCTGGAAGCCGAACGCGGCGCTGAACGGGAATCCCCCACGCGGACAGTGTTCCGGCACGCCGATGCCGAGCGGGTGGAACGGCTCCAGTTTGCCGTGCACGTGCTTATAGTAGGTCAGTCCGCTCGGACCGATCGTCGCGTTGACGTTGACGATCGAGACATTGGGGCCGTTGGGCACGCTCGGGATCAGCGGCACTGTCGTGGCGAGCTCTGAGCCGAACATACCCGACGCGGGGAGCACTTCGCCCGTGAACACGAGCTGGGCGAAGACCGGGGTCTGGCCGTTGGCATAGAACAGCACGACCATGTTGCCGTTGTTCGGCGGACCGTCTATCGCCTGGATTTCGGGGATCTCGTGCCCGGCGCCCGTGCCGAACGGCACTTCCACCAGTGCGCTGCCCGAGCCGAGCCGCGAGTTGGCTGGACAGCCGGTGGGCCCCTGAGCCTGCAGGACATTGAGCGGGCAGATCGCCAGGCCGAGCGTCGTCAGCGTGTAGTTCATGCCGGCGGGCATATGCAGGACGATGCTCGTCAGCGGCGGCGTCGCCAGCCCGGAGGCGGTCTGCAGGTGAAAGCCGAAGGAGATCGTTGTGCTCTGGCCGAGCTTGTCGGGCGAGAACGAGGCATGCAGGCTCGCCTGCTCGGATTCTCCCGCCGCGAGCGCTGTTGCGGCGGACAGCGGCGATGCGCAGACCAGCAGCGCCACGAGCGGGACGATGGCGGTCATGGCCGCGAGGGCTCTGCGCATCATGGAGATTGTCCTCGCCGAGTCTGTCGGTGCTAGGTGGATAGGGGGCCGCTGACGCGTACGGTGGTGGCGTCGTTGGAGCGCTGGATCGTGCCGCTGAAGTGCAGGTTCGACGCGTGGGCCCCGGAGTAGCTGCCCGTTCCGCGGGAGATCGACAGCGTGCCCGAGAACGTCGCCTGACCGCCGTCGGAGCTGTAGTTGGCCGTCCCGTCGCCCGTGAGCGATCCGTTGCTGGGATAGATGCTGACTTCCGCGGTCACCCGGTTGGTCGAGCTCACATCGAGATGGATGTAGATCGAGCCCCTGATCGTGCCCGAGGCTGTGCCCTGCTCGTTGAGATGAAACCCGTGATGGCTGGTGAGGTGCAGGTTGCCACTCTCGTTCAGCGAGATCGTGCGCGCCGCGACTGCGGTTGCTCCAGACGCTCCACCCGCACCGAGGGCGAGCACACAAGCCCCTGCGCCGAGCAAGCCGGTGATAGCGCCAAGGCGACGATACCCGATGCTTTTGATCCCGTTCACGATTCCTCTCCTCCTTCGACCCTTGCTGTAGCTCGACAGACCCTACCGACTCGGTGGGCTACCCGTCAAGTTCTTGTTTACTAGACATCCAGTGTATGTTCAAACCGGCGACGAGCCGGCAAGTTGCGCAGGGCCGGCACACCGCCGATCAGGAGCGGTGAAACCCCGCCGCCGAGCGCGCGCGCAGCGTGGACTCCAGGCGCTCGAGCGCGTGGCGGACCGTCTCCTCGTCGGGCCCCGCGAGCACGTCACGCGTCTCGGCATGAGGCGTTGTCCCGGAGGCGGACGTATCGGTGCTCTCGCCCGTCGTGCTCGAAGTCACGGAGGCGCCGTCGCCGGATTCCGGCCCCAGCCCCAACACCGCGCGCGCGGCATCGGCCACGCCTGCGCGCAACGATCGCAGCTCGGATACACGCAGCGGCAGATCCGAGCGGTGCTCGCCGGCCAGCTCGGTCAGTGCCGCCAGCAGGGCGCGGTCGAGCTCGATCGCGGCGTGCGCGACCCGTCCCTGGTCGAGGTCCAGGCGCGCGCGCAGCGCGAGCTCCTCACATAGCAGCGGTTGTTCGCGCGCGCCGAGCAGCTCCGCCAGGCGCTCGTCTGGGCGCAACGCCGAGGCGCGGCGCCGTACCGGCGCTCGGCGACCGCCGGACGCATGCAGCTCGACGGCGTGCAGCCAGAGCCCTTCGGCGATCTGCTCCCCCTCGCCCCAGCCGGCCCTGATCGCGAGGGCCTGCGCGGGGGAGACCTCGTGCGCGTAGGGGTCGGCAGTGGCGATCCGTCGTGCGTGCAGCAACCGGTTGAGCGCGGCGAACGCCGTGGCGAGCTCGCGCTCTGGGTCGAAGTCGGCAAGCCACGCCCGTGCCTGGCGCTCGGCGGACACCGACACGGGGTCGACGATTGTCGCGCGGGTCGTCGCGACCGGCTCGGGCTCGGGCTCTGCGGGCACCGCGCGCCGGCGTGCCGGTGCCCGGCGAGTCAACCGGCCGGGTTCGCGTGCGAGCAGCGCGCGCCGCGCGCCGAGCGTGCGCAGGACGACCACGCGCTCGGGCTGGCCGTCGACGTGCGAGCGCAGCAGATAGCGCCCGTCGGGCGCGCCCAGCACCCACGGAAGCTCGCACTGCACGAACAGGAACAGGCGCTCTGGCACAGTTGCACCGTATCCTTCCTGTCCTGCAAGCGACCAACCTGGGAGCGTTATGTCCGACCCGAGCAATGCCGTGAAGAATCTGCGCGAGCGCCTGACCGGCGCCGGCGAAGACCATCTCGGCAAGGCGCTGGGCGAGCTGCTCGACAATCCACTGTTGACGGGCACGATCGGACGGGCGTTCGATGCACGTGAGAAGGCGGCGCAGGCGCAGGAGCTGGCGATGGGTGCGCTCAACATTCCCTCGGCCGCCGACATCGAACGGCTGACCCGCCGGCTGCGCTCGGTCTCTCAGCGCCTGGAGGGCATCGAGGATGGCGTCCACCGTCTGGACCGCGCGCTGTCCTCGCGCGGCATCGACTCCGCACAGGTCGGCGAGCGCTTGTCAAAGATCGAGCAGCAGCTGGGGACGCTCACCGAGAAGCTGGTGGAGAAGCCCAAACAGGCCAAACCCCCCGCGCGCGCCTCCGCCAGACCGAAACCGAAGAAAAGCTGAGCGTCGAGTCTACGGGCTGCTCAGCGCAGCGACGGCGGTCGCGCCCATCGACTCGGCCGCCGAGAGCAGCGTGTGGTCGTCGATCCGTGTACGCGTCGGTGGCTGGGCTCCGTCGTTCGTAAACGTGTCCGTTACGACCAGCACACACGCGACCGGGACGTCCGCGCGGACGCCGAGCGCGAACAGGGTTGCGGACTCCATCTCGATCGCGATCGCTCCCGTCGCCTCATGCGTGCCCGTCGCCCTGTGCGAGCGCTCGTCGTAGAACAGGTCCACGCTCACGACCGGCCCGGCGTGAGCGGCGGGTGCGGCGGAGATCAACGCAGCCGTCAGCTCGGGATCGGCGCGAGCGCGCTCGCCGGCTCCGAGCGCCCGCGAAGTCCCGTCGTGACAGACCGACTCGCGCGCGATCACCAGCTCGCCCAGCTCGAGCTCCGGGCTCAGTGCCCCGCACGTTCCCACGCGGACGGCCCGGCGCGCGCCCAGCGAGATCAGCTCGCTCAGCACGATCGCCGCGCTCGGGCCGCCCATGCCGGTCGCTTGGATCGTCAACGGCTCGCCGTCGGCGTGCGCCGGGCCCGTGTAGCCCCACAGCCCGCGGTGATGGTTGAACATGCGCGGCTTACAGATCAGCGTCTGCGCGAGCGCCAGCGACCGCCCGGGGTCGCCCGGCAGCAGCACCCGCTCGGCCAGCTCCGCGGTCGGGCGCAGGTGCAGTGCCTGTGGGTAGATGGGCTCGCTGTCGGACACCGGCCGCGACTTTAGACTGCGCGGCATGGACGACGATTCCCCAACCGAGCTCACCCTCAAGCAGGTCGCCGCGCGCGCCGGGGTGACCACGGCCACCGTCAGGCGCTGGGTCAAGGAGGGGCTCGTGCCGCAGTACGAAGGGACATGGACGCCGGCCGCGGCCTCGCACGTGCGGATCGTCGCGCGGCTGCGCGAGCGCGGGCACACGGTCCAGCGGATCAGGGAGGCGAGCCAGAGCGGCAAGCTCGCGTTCGGATACATCGACGAACTGCTGCCCAGCACCGAGGCGCGGTACACCCTGCGCGAGGCCTCGCGCGAGATCGACCTGGACCCGGCGCTGATCGAGCGGCTGGTCAGTGCGATGGGCCAGAACGCGCTCACCACGGAGGAGATCTCCGAGGCCGACCTGCAGGTGCTGCGCTACGGCGCGGAGGTCCTGGCGGCGGGCCTGCCGCTGCCAGCGCTGCTGCAGCTCGTGCGCGTGTACGGGCAGGCGATGGCCCAGGTCGCCGACGCGGAGGTGCGGTTGCTGCACCTGTACGTGCACGAGCCGCTGATGCGCGAGGGCCTGCCGGGCATCGAGGTGGCGCAGGCGATGGAGGGCATGACGCGCGAGATGCTGCCGTTCGCGGTGCCGTTCATCAACTACCTGCACGGGCGCATGCTCGGGTACTTCGTCGAGCAGGACGTGATCGGCCACATCGAGTCCGATCTCGACGACGAGGAGACCGCCGAGGAGGGTCGCATGCGCGTGGCGATCGCGTTCGCGGACCTGGCGGGATACACGAAGCTGACCGAGGAGCAGGGCGAGGTCGAGGCGGTCGGCGTGGTGGAGCGGTTCGTGGAGACCGTCGAGCAGACGCTGCCGATCGACGCGCGCGTGATCAAGACCCTGGGTGACGAGGTGATGGTGGTCGGCGCCGACGCGGGGGCGCTGACGGGCTGGGCGGTCGGGCTCGGCGGGCAGCTGCCGCAGGGATCGCCGCCGCCGCGGATCGGGATCCACAGCGGGGCCGCGCTGTATCGCGACGGCGACTACTACGGCCGCGAGGTCAACCGCGCGGCGCGGGTGGTCGCGCGAGCGGCCGGCGGGGAGGTGCTCGTGACTCACCCCGTCGTGGAGGCCGCCAGCCGTCAGGACGGGCTCGAGTTCGAGCTGATCGGCGAGGTTGTGCTCAAGGGGTTCAACCATCCGACCGAGCTGTTCCTGGCCCGTGCGCGGCGCGGCGCCGGCGCGCCATGACACCGCGGGAGCCTCAGGTGTCGCCGCGGCAGTGGAAGGCGGTATGTCACTGGAGGCGCAGGACGCTGCGATGACACCGCAGGAGCTGCACGAACGCGTGCGGGCGGACGGTCTGCTTGGAGCTGGAGCGGGCGAGCACGTGGTGGCGATGATCTCCGGCGGGCGGGACTCGGTATGCCTGCTGGACGTCGCGGTGGCGGTGCGCGGAGCCGATCGCGTGCGGGCTCTGCACATCAACTACGGGCTGCGCGGTTCGGACTCCGATGAGGACGAGCGTCACTGCGCGGAGCTGTGTGCCAAGCTCGGGGTGCGGCTGGAGCTCGTGCGGGTCGGCGCTGAGGAGCGCGAGCTGGGCGAGCGCTCCAACCTGCAGGCGTGGGCGCGCGAGCTGCGCTACAGCGCGGCGCACCGGCTGGCGGGCGAGCTGGACGCGCCCGTGGCGACCGGGCATACGGCCAGCGACCAGGTCGAGACGATCCTGTATCGCCTCGCGGCCTCGCCGGGCAGGCGGGCGCTGCTGGGCATGGCCCCGCGCGAGGGCCGGCTCGTCAGGCCGCTGCTGGGAGTGACCCGCGAGCAGACGGGTGCCTACTGCGAGGCGCGGGGCTTGCGCTGGCGCGAGGATGAGAGCAATGAGGATGAGCGATACGCACGCGCGCGCGTACGCAAAGCCCTCGTGCCTGCGCTGCGCGCCGTGCACCCGGCGGCCGAGAGCAGCGTGCTGCGTACGGCAGAGCTGCTGCGCCAGGAGGCCGAGCTGCTCGACGGCCTCGTCGAGGCCGAGCTCGCCGAGTCGCCGGATGTGATCGCATTGACGCGTCTGGCCGAGCTGCACCCGGCGCTGGCGCGGTTGGTGGTCATTCGCCTGGCCGAGGACGCCGCCGGCGAATACGTGCCGCAGGCCGGTGCGCGGCTGGGGGAGATCCTCGCGCTGGCCGCCGATCGACGATCGGGCGGTGGTGGCTTGGCACAGGTGCACGTCGGCGGCAACGTCAGCGCCACGATCGACGGCGGCAGGCTATGGATGGTCAAGCTCCCGCCGCGTCAGGCGGCGGGCTCTGCGGAGGGGGGCGCTGGCGATGGGAGGGGCGGGATCACCGCGACGACTGATCGCGGCGTACACTCCCGCTCGTGACCGGTTTGGCCACCCAGGCAGGCGTCCCGGCGTCCACGCGGCGCGAGCGAGCCCGCGAGGAGTCCGGGGAGGAGATCGGCGAGGTGCTGGTCAGCGCCGATGCGCTGCAGGCGCGCGTGCGCGAGCTGGGCGAGCAGATCTCGCGCGACTACGCCGGCAAGCCGCTGCTGCTGGTGGGCGTGCTGAAGGGCGCGGTGTTCTTCCTGAGCGACCTGATGCGGTTCATCGAGATACCGGTCGAGGTCGACTTCATGGCCGTCGCCTCCTACGGCTCGGCGACCGACTCCTCCGGGGTGGTGAGGATCCTCAAGGATCTCGACGCGGCGATCGAGGATCGGGATGTGCTGATCGTCGAGGACATCGTCGACTCCGGATTGACGCTGCAGTACCTGCTGCGCAACCTCGGCTCGCGCGACCCGCGCACGCTGGAGGTGTGCGCGCTGCTGACCAAGCCCGCCCGGCGCAAGGTCGAGTTGCAGGCCCGGTACGTCGGGTTTGAGATCGAGGACCGGTTCGTGGTCGGGTACGGTCTGGACTACGCCGAGCGCTACCGCAATCTGCCGTTCGTGGCGGCGTTGGAGAGATAGAGAGATACTCAGCGAGCCCCCGGCCGCAGCGCAACGGCCGGAAATTGGGGTGTTGCGTGGTACGCTAGGAAACTGGCGGCCACGACGACGACCGGCGCCAGAAACCCAGTGATATCGCCATGAGCCGTTCATTCAAGAGCGCCGCGTTCCCCATCCTCATCGTCCTGGTGCTGGCGTTCCTGGTCGTGAAATTCGTCAGCACGAGCACGGGCGGTGGCCGCACGCACAGCTACAAGACGCTGGTCAGCGAAGAAATTCCCAAGGGCGAAGTCAAGTCGGTCGAGTTCAAGAACAAGGGCAAAGCGCTCGCGGTCGAACTCAACAGCAAGGGCAACAAGGAAAAGTACGAAATCGGCTACGTCGAACAGGCCGCGCCGCAGCTGATCTCCCAGCTGGAAAAGGCCGGGGTCAGCTTCAACATCGAATCCGAAAAGAGCAGCGCGCTGCTGTCGATCCTGATCACGGTGCTGCCGTTCGTGATCTTCCTCGGGTTCTGGATCTTCCTGATGAACCAGGTCCAGGGGGGCGGCTCGAAAGTGATGTCGTTCGGCAAGTCCCGTGCCAAGCGATTGTCGGCCGACTCGCCGAAGATCACGTTCCGCGACGTCGCCGGGGTCGACGAGGCCGTCGAGGAGCTGCACGAGATCAAGGAGTTCCTCGAGAACCCGAAGAAGTTCCAGGCGCTCGGCGCCAGGATTCCCACGGGCGTGCTGCTGTATGGCCCCCCGGGGACCGGCAAGACGCTGCTCGCACGGGCGGTCGCCGGCGAGGCGGGGGTGCCGTTCTTCTCGATCTCCGGGTCGGATTTCGTCGAGATGTTCGTCGGCGTCGGCGCCTCCCGCGTCAGGGACCTGTTCGAGCAGGCCAAGCAGAACTCGCCGTGCATCATCTTCATGGACGAGATCGACGCCGTCGGGCGCCACCGCGGCGCCGGCCTGGGTGGGGGTCATGACGAGCGCGAGCAGACGCTCAACCAGCTGCTCGTGGAGATGGACGGGTTCGAGGCGAAGGACAACATCATCATGATCGCCGCCACCAACCGGCCCGACATCCTCGACCCGGCGCTGCTGCGCCCGGGCAGGTTCGATCGCCAGATCGCCGTCGACAGGCCCGATCGCAAGGGCCGGGCGAAGATCCTCGAGGTGCACACGCGCGGTAAGCCGCTGGCGAAGATCATCGACATCGATGCGCTCGCCGGGCAGACCCCCGGGTTCACCGGCGCGGACCTATCGAACCTGATCAACGAGGCGGCGCTGCTGGCGGCGCGGACGGGCAAGCGCGAGATCGGGCAGGTTGAGCTCGAGGAGGGGATCATGCGCGTGATCGCCGGTCCCGAGAAGAAGACGCGGGTGATGTCCGAGAAAGAGCGGCTGATCACCGCCTACCACGAGATGGGCCACGCGCTCGTCGGCCATTTTCTGGAGCACTCGGACCCGGTACACAAGATCTCGGTGATCTCACGCGGGCAGGCGCTCGGCTACACGATCTCGATGCCCCAGGAGGACCGTTTCCTGACCACGCGCGCGGAGCTGAAGGACACGATGGCGATGACCCTCGGCGGGCGTGCGGCGGAGGAGATCGTGTTCGGCGAGATCACGACCGGGGCCTCGAACGACATCGAGAAGGTGACCCAGACCGCCAAGCAGATGGTGATGCGCTTCGGGATGAGCGAAAAGCTCGGCCCGCGCGTGTTCGGCCACGACCACGGCCAGCCGTTCCTCGGCCGTGAGTTCTCCACTGAGCCCGACTACTCGGATGAGATCGCACGCGAGATCGACGACGAGGTCAGGCGGATCATCGAGGCCGCACACCAGCGCGCACGCGACATCCTGACCGAGCACCAGCACCAGCTGACGAAGATCTCTGAGATCCTCGTCAAGCGCGAGACGATCGAGAAGGAGGAGTTCCTGGCTCTGCTCGACGGGAAGTCCGAAGAGGAGGTGTTCGGTGTCGAGGACTCCTCGACGGGGCCCGAGCTGCCCGCTCCGCCGGCGCCCGCGGATCGGCCTGAGCGTGAAACCCCGCGCGTGGCGCCTCGCCCGGGACTGGCCGGCGGTACGGCGGAGCTCAGAGGCTCGGACCCAGAGCGCCCCGAGCTCGCCTGATTCTCTCTGGGGGCAGGCGTTCCCGCCACGGCACGCGGATTCAGCACACACGCTTGTTCGCACGCCGGTAGGTTGGCTTGAATGAGCGCTCCATACCGTCTGATGGGGATCGTGAACGTGACCCCCGACTCGTTCTCGGACGGCGGCCTGTTTCTCGACGCACTTGCCGCGACGGCGCGCGCATTGGAGCTCGCGGGGGAGGGGGCGGACATCCTCGATGTCGGAGGCGAATCGACGCGCCCGGGGGCCGAGCCGGTGTCAGCGGATGAGGAGCTGCGGCGGGTGCTGCCGGTCGTCGAGGGGGTCGTCACGTCGGGGGTTGCCGGAGTCGCCGGGAGCAGCGGGGCGCAGATCTCAATCGACACGTCCAAGGCCTCGGTCGCGCGCGCGGCGATCGGTGCGGGGGCGAGCCTCGTCAATGATGTCAGCGCATTCCGGGCGGACCGGGATATGGCGGGGCTCGTGGCCGACAGCGGATGCGAGTGCTGCCTGATGCACATGCTCGGCGATCCGCGCACGATGCAGACCGATCCGCGGTATGAGGATGTCGTGGACGACGTGCGAGCGTTCCTGGAGGAGCGGATGGCCTACGCCGTGCGCGAGGGTGTGCGCGAGGAGCGGATCATGCTCGACCCGGGGATCGGGTTCGGCAAGACGGTCGCGCACAACCTCGAGCTGTTGCGTCGTCTGGAGGAGCTGTGCGCGCTCGGACGGCCGCTGGTCGTGGGGACCTCGCGCAAGCGCTTCCTGGGCAGGATCCAAGCCGAGGCGGCGGGGGAGGGAGAGCCGGTGGGCACCGCGGAGCGGCTGCCCGGAACGATCGCCACGAACGTGCTCGCGTACGAGCGCGGTGCGAGCGTGTTCAGGGTGCACGACCTCGCGCCCGTGCGCGATGCGCTGGCGGTGGCGGCTGCTACGTTGGGCTGAACACATGGACGGTGAGGAGCATAATCATCACTCCGACGACGCGGATGAGCTGGACGAGGACGAGCTGAGTCTGGGCGATGACGACGAGCTCGACGTCGAGCGCGAGGAGACCGGAGAGTCGGTCACGATCGAGATCGCCGGGCTGTCGCTGTATACCCACCACGGCGTGAGCGAGGCCGAGCGCGAGGTCGGCCAGCGACTCGTGCTCGACCTGCGTCTGGACCTCGGCGAATCCGACGCCACGGTCACCGACTCGCTGCAGGACACCGTCGACTACGGCGAGGTATGCCAGCTGGTCGCGCTGATCGCCCAGCAGCGCTCGCACAATACGCTCGAGCGGCTGTGCTCCACGATCGCCGATCGTCTGCTCGCCGACTACGAGCTCGAAGGCGTGTGGGTCAAGGCGACCAAGCCCGAGCCGCCGATCCCACTGTCGGTGGATGAGGTGTCGGTCGAGGTCTGGCGCGAGGCCGAGGAGTAGAGGTCGGAGCAGTTGGGACAGGAGTTTCGCTTGACATTAGTTAGTACTCACTTATATATTCACCGCGATGATCGCGCGCTTGATCTCGCTCGCCACGCGTCCCGCCAACACGCGCCGTGTGCTGATCGGCGCGGGCATCCTGTTCCTGGTGGCAGCGGCGATCGGCGCGCCGATCGTGACGCTCCTCAAGAGCGAATCCTCGGATTTCCAGAACCCAAACGCCGAGAACCAGCAGGTCCTGCACGCGATCGAACACGCCACCGGCCAGTCCGCTTACTACGGCGTCGCAGCGCTCGTGTCGAGCCCGACCGATGTCCGCACCGACCCCGCCGCCCAAGCACAGGCCACGCATGTGGTCGCGCTGCTGTCCCGCCAGCCCGGTTATCAACGCGCGCTGGACTATCCCGCTACGCACCTGCCCGAGCTCATCTCGCGCAACGGCCGCCAGATGCTCGTGCTTGCCGCGTTCGCCGACCGCGAACGCTCCGCGGAAGCCGTCGAACACGTCCACTCGCTGCCCGCTGTGCAACCCCCCGCCGGCAGCGGCGTCACCGTCAGTTGGGGCGGCAGCGATGTCGTGTTCACCGAACTGAACAAGCGCACCTCCTCTGACCTGCGGGTCGCCGAGACGTTCGCATTCCCAATCCTGCTGCTGCTCTCGTTCTGGGTCTTCCGCGGCCTGGTCGCGGCGACGCTGCCACTGCTCGTGGGCGGGTTTGCGATCGTGATCACGTTCCTGCTGCTGCGCCTGCTCGACCAGTTCATGGGCCTGTCGATCTTCGCGGTCAACCTCGTCACCGGCATCGGACTGGGTCTGGGCATCGACTACAGCCTGTTCATTCTGTCCCGCTACCGCGAGGAGCTCGCGCGCGGCCTGGACTCCCGCGCGGCGATCGCACGCACGTTGCAGACCGCTGGGCGAACCGTGATGTTCGGCTCGCTGACCGTCGCCGGCGCGCTCTCCTGCCTGCTCGTGTTTCCGCTGCGGTTCCTCTACTCGATGGGCATCGGCGGTGCGCTCGTGACGCTGTCCGCGGGTGCCGTCTCACTGATCGTGCTGCCCGCCGTGCTGGTGGCGCTCGGTCCGCGCATCAACGCGCTCGCGCCCGCGCGCCTGCAGCGCAACGCTGCGCAATCGGCCCGGCCGGCCGAGCACGGCTTCTGGTACCGGCTCGCGCATGGGGTCATGCGCCGTCCCGGCGCGGTCGCGCTGGGTACCGCCGCCGTGCTGATCGTGATCGCGCTGCCCGCCCTGCGCTTGGCGCTGACACCGGCCGACGCGCATGTGCTGCCATCCTCCGCGCAGCCGCGCCTCCTCGCCGAAGCGATCACGCACGATTTCGCCGTCGACGGCTCGCAGACGATCACGATGGTCGCGCGCGGCGGGCCAGGAGCAGATCATGGCGGGCAGGCCGTCGCCGCGCTCGCGCGTCGCGCTCAGGTAACGGCCGGCGCGCAGGCCAAACTGGCGGGAGCGCCGCGCTATCTGGGTAAGGGCCTGTGGGAGATCGAAATGCTGCCCCACGGGACCGACGGCTCGTCCGCCAACCAGCAGCTGGTCCACCGCCTGCGTGCACTGGCCAGTCCACCAACGCTGCTGGTGGGCGGCTCGACCGCGTGGTTCGTCGACCAGAAGGCCGCGATCGCGGCGAGCACGCCCCTGGCGCTGGTGATCCTCGCGCTCGTCACGGGCGGCTTCCTGTTCCTGATGACGGGCTCGCTCGTGCTGCCGTTCATCGCGCTGCTGATGAACCTGCTCACGGTCGCCGTCGGCGCCGGTCTGCTGGTGCTGGTATTTCAGGACGGCCACTTGCTCCTCGCTGCTGGGGTTCAGCCCGATCGGCGGCCTGGAGGAGTCCAACCTCGTGCTGCTGTTCGTCGTTGCGTTCGCGCTGTCCACCGACTATGGCGTGTTCCTGTTCGGTCGTATCAAGGAGGCCCATGACAAGGGTTTGACCACACGCGATGCGGTCGCCTATGGCGTCGAGCGTACGGGACGCCTGATCACCGCCGCCGCGCTGCTGTTCTGCGTTGCGATCGGCGCGTTCGTGACCTCGCACATCTTCTTCATCAAGCAGTTTGGGGTCGGCGCAGCGCTCGCCGTTGCGATCGACGCCACGGTCGTGCGCGCGCTGCTCGTACCCGCGCTGATGGGCTTGCTCGGCGAGCGCACCTGGTGGGCGCCGCGGCCGCTGCGCAAGCTGCATGCCAGGATCGGGCTGCGCGAGGAACTCGCTGAGCCCGCGAGCGTGTAGGGATCGCGTCACGCCAGATACCGTCCGAGTGTGACCGCTCGTATAGGACTGCTCGGCCTCGGCTCGAACGTCGGCGATCGCCGTGCCCAGCTGCAGGGCGCCGTTGCGGCGTTGCCCGGCGCCGGCGTACGCGTGCTTGCGTGCTCGTCGGTCTACGACACCGACCCGGTCGGGGAGGTGCTCGATCAGGCCAGCTTTCTGAACGCGTGTGTGCGCGTCGAGACAGAGCTGCAGCCGCTGGAGCTGCTCGACACGGTCAAGCGCCTGGAGCTTGAGCTCGGCCGCGAGGACGGTGTGCGCCACGGCCCACGGGCGATCGACATCGACATTCTGTTGCTGGGCGACCTCGTCGTGGCGCACGAGCGCATGAGGCTTCCCCACGAGCAGCTGCTCGGCCGCCGGTTCGTCTTGATTCCCGCGCTGGAGCTCGACTTCGAGCTGACCGACCCCGCCGGTACGCGGCTCGCCGACGCCCTGGCTGCGCTTGGGGTGGGTGGGACCTCATTCGAAGGTGTGCGCTGGGCCGGCCCGCCGCTCGCGATGCCATAGACGAAGCCGCTTTCATCGCAAAATGCAGGGAAAACCTGCATAACGTCGTAGAACTGGTGCAACCGTCGTTGCACCGTGCTAGGGTGCCGCGATCAACGCCGAATCCTTGGTAGATGCCAGGGAACGGGGGACCCAAGTTGTTGGGGCGAATCCCACGGTGAACCGTGAGAAGCGCAGGCTCTTTCAGCGCTAGCCCGTCAGCTAACCCCGCAGGCCGACGAAAGAGGTCGTTGTGCGGTTGCGAACACTTTTTGTGGCGCTGATTTCAAGCTTGGCAGTCGCGGTCTGCGCCACCGCTCCAGCTATGGCGAGTACGACCAGCTCGACCGCGGTCGCCGGCGGCGCCGCCCCGATTGCCCCCACCACGAGTCCGGCGACATCTACGCCCGCGCACTTCGCGCCGATCACCGCCAAAACTCCCAACATCGCCTACAGCGGTCCGGTCTACGAAAAGAGCACCAGCGGCCAGCTCGTGCCCTACACGCCGGCGCCGACGACGACCGCTACCACTACTGCTACTGCGCTCCCCGCATCTGGCAGCGCCACGGCCAGCAGCGCGACCGGCGCCAGCTCCACCGCGGGCGCCGACATCACCGGCGGTGTTCCCATCGGGGGCAGCCCCGGCGCGGCCGGTACTGCCACCAAGCCCGAGCTGCTTGTCCCCGGCCACGTCGCCCGCATCGTCGACGGCCTCGCGGCGGCCCCGATCGATGCGCCCCTCGCCGTCCAGGAGATCGTCTGGGCCGGTAACCAGATCGTCGGTCTGCCCTACATCTACGGCGGCGGCCACGCCTCGTTCACCTCCCCCGGGTACGACTGCTCGGGCACCGTCTCCTTCGCGCTGCACGGCGCCAGCCTGCTCTCCACGCCGATGGACTCCACGGAATTCGAAGGCTGGGGCGGCAAGGGTGTGGGCACGTGGGTGACGATCTTCGCCAACGGCGGCCACGCCTACATGACGGTCGCCGGGCTGCGTCTGGATACCAGCCCCGCCAACGACCCCTCCAACCTCCCGGGTCCCCGCTGGCGTCCGCTGCGCCCAGAAAATGCCGGCTTTGTCGTGCGCCACCCGCTCGGGCTGTGAGACGGCCGATAGCCGGCGCGAGGCGGCGTCCTCGCTCGCTTACCGAAGCCGGGAGACACTCGCTACCGAAGCGGGGAGACACTCGCCCAAGCTCGCATCCCCCGTTCGGCCAGCATCCCCGTTTCGGCCAGCCGAGCACACGGCGCTCACTGCGTCCTACCGATCACAGATCAAATGCGATCTGTGATCGGCCAGCTTGACTCTCGGCCGTCTCAATGCTGTCTGTCGGCTACGCTTGAGCTGACCGCAGGTGTGAACAGCAATAGGAGGATCAGATGGCCGGTCTGACCGGGCGCATGTCAACCGTCGTCAAGGCGAAGGTATCGAAGCTGCTGGACCGTGCCGAAGATCCGGCCGAGACGCTCGACTACAGCTACCAGAAGCAGGTCGAACAGCTCCAGAACGTCAAGAAGGGCATCGCCGACGTCGTCACCGCCAAGAAGCGCCTGCAGATGCAGGAGACGTCGCTGAAGCAGAGCGTGGTCAAGCTCGACACCCAAGCCCGCCAGGCTGTGTCCGCCGGCCAGGAGGATCTCGCCCGCCAAGCCCTGGAGCGCAAGAACGTCGCCCAGACCGAGCTGCAGGGGCTCGATACGCAGGTCGCCGAACTGGAAGAGCAGCAGCAGAAGCTGACCGACTCCGAGCAGAAGCTGCGCGCGAAGATCGAGTCGTTCCGCACCAAGAAGGAGGTCATCAAGGCGCAGTACTCGGCCGCCGAAGCCCAGGTGAAGATCTCCGAGGCCGCGACCGGCGTCGGCGAGCAGATGGCCGACGTGGGGCTGGCGATGCAGCGCGCCGTGGACAAGACCGAAAACATGAAAGCCCGCGCCGACGCCGTGTCCGAGCTGGAAGCCGCCGGGACGTTCGACGACATCACCGCGCTCGGCTCCGGCGAAGACGACATCGATCGCCAGCTGAAGGCGCTGTCCAGCACCTCAGCCGTCGACGACGACCTCGCCAAGATGAAGGCCGAAATCGGCGCCGGGGATGGAGGCGCCGCTCCCGCCGGGGAGATCGCCGCCGCGCCGAGCGAGTCCGCTCCGGCCGAGCCTGCACAGACTCCACCCGCCGAGGGCCAGTCATGATCGTGCGGATCTCCGGCGAGGGGCAGTATCGGCTTGCCGACAGCGACGCCGAGGGCGTGGAGGAGCGCCGCGGCAAGGCGCTTCAGATCGTCGATAGCGGCAACGAGGACGGCTTCGCGGATGCCTTCGCCGCGCTGCTCGACTACGTGCGCACGCGCGGCGAGCTGCTCGGCGATGACGAGCTCGAGGGCTCGGACGTGATCCTTCCCCCCGCCGACTTCAGCTTCGAGGAGGCTGGCCGTGAGTTTACGGGCGAGGGCCTGATCCCCGACTGACTAGGAAGCCGCTGGGCGGCGCTGGATCTGCGTCCTTACCGATCGTCGATCAGATGCGATCGACTGATCGGCCAGCACGCGTACCGAAGCCGGGAGACACTCGCTCCGCTTGCATCCCCGTTTCGGCCAGCACGCCACGCGGGGTGGGTGGGCATTTCAATATTTGACCAGCTTGCCCATCGACTCCCTAGTCGGCGCAGTTCAACTTCCTCAGATCGGAATACCCCAGAGGGGAAACCAGCGCTCCAGTTCGGGCTCGATCGGCAGCTCACTCGCCATCTGGGCCTTCAGCTGCAGCTCGCGCTCGGTCGAGCGTTCGTTGCTCGCATCGCTGCCGACCGGCACGAACGGGTACCAGTAGCCGCGCTTGTAGTTGTAGATGAAGTAGACCGGACGGTGCTGCGCGTCGGTGAAGGCAAACACCGAGCACAGCAGCCGCTCGCCATAGCCGGCCGTCTCGATCGAGCTCGACACGGC
The DNA here is from genome assembly GCA_963736555.1 of uncultured Solirubrobacterales bacterium. Taxonomy (GTDB): domain Bacteria; phylum Actinomycetota; class Thermoleophilia; order Solirubrobacterales; family Solirubrobacteraceae; genus Palsa-744. The sequence continues at coordinate 495,958 of CAVTPC010000003.1, read as the reverse complement.
GTTGATGCCGACCGCCAGGTCTTCGACGCTGGGAGCGCCGTCGGGGTTGCGCAGGATCATCCAGCGGTAGCCGAACGAGTCGTCCTGGGTGGACACACCGGTGCCGCTGTCGCCGCCGGTGGCCCGCACGACGTCCTCCATGTCGCGCAGCGTGGATTCGAACTCGCTCGTGGCCAGCGCCTGGAACACGATCGCCGCGACTCCGGTCGGGTCGATCGAGTGTTCGGCCTGCAACGCGATGTAGGCGGTCGTGATCGCGAACAGCCGGTCCGAGGCCGGGCCGGCGACCGTGTGGCGGCCCATGATGATGTCGCGCAGACCCACTGCTGTTACGCGACAGCCGTGCCGGTCGTGCCCTGCAGCTGGGACTCCAGCCGCTCGAGCGCCTGAAGGCGCTGCTCCAGCGGCGGGTGGTCGGCGAAGATGTTCATCAGTGACTTCTTCGTGCGTGCAGGCAGGATGAAGAAGGCGCTCATCCCCTCGGCCTTGCGCAGATCCTGGGTGGGCACGCGGTCCATCGTGCCGCTGATCTTCAGCAGCGCCGAGGCCAGTGCGCTGGGACGGCCGGTCAGCACCGCGGAGCCGCGGTCGGCGGCGAACTCGCGGTAGCGCGAGAGCGCGCGGAGCAGCAGGAAGGAGATCACGTACACGAGCACCGATACGAGCAGCACGATCATGACCTCCTCCTCCTCGTCACGGCTGCGCCCGTAGCCGCCGCCGAAGCCGCCGCCGAAGAACAGCGCGAACTGCGCGATCATCGAGGCGAGCGTGGCGAAGAAGCTCGCGAGCGTCATCACCATCACGTCGCGGTTGATCACGTGGGTCAGCTCGTGCGCCATCACGCCTTCGAGCTCGGCGGGCTCCAGCAGCTGGAGGATGCCTCTAGTCGCGCAGACCGTCGCGGACTTCTGCGATTTGCCCATCGCGCAGGCATTCGGCATCGATGTCTCGATCACGGCCACCCGTGGCTTGGGCAGGTTGGCCTGCACGCACAGCCGCTCGATGATTCCGTGCAGCTCGGGCTCCTGGGCGGGGGAGACCTCTTTGACTCCCATCGTCGCCATTGCGATCTTGTCCGAGCCGAACAGCTGCACCAGCAGCAGCACCACCGCCACCACCACGATCAAGCCGGCCGCAGCGCCAGCGGCGAACAGCACCCCGACGAACACGACATAGACCAGCCCGAGCAGGAACATCGTCATCACCATGCGGGCCTGCAGACCGGTGTCGCGGCCGAACTTCGGAGGTCTCTTCGCCATCGACTCGATTGTCGCAGAAGCCGACTACAGTCCGGTGCATGCAGCCCGAAATACACCTGCTCGGCATCCCGATCAAGACGTTCGGGGTGGCGTTCGCGCTGGCGTTCCTCGCCTGCGGCCTGCTGGTCGCACGGCGCCTGCGCGAGCTGGACAAGCCGGTGGACTGGGCGTATGAGATCGTGTTCGCGGCGCTGCTCGGTGGCGTGATCGGCGCGCGCGCGTACTTCGTCATCCAGAACTACTCCGCCGTCAAGCACGACCTGCTCGGCTCGATCTTCTCCGGCTCGGGCCTGGTCTGGTACGGCGGCGCGATCGGCGGCGCGATCACGGTGCTCGCCTGGATGCGCTGGCGCGATGCGCTGGAACTGCGCATGTTCGACATGACCGCGACCGCGCTCGCGCTCGGCTACGGCATGGGGCGGATCGGCTGCCAGGTCTCCGGCGACGGCGACTACGGGATCCGTTCGAGCCTGCCCTGGGCGATGGGCTATCCGCACGGCACCGTGCCGACCCCGCCGGGCGTGCGCGTGCAGCCGACTCCGATCTACGAGACGGTCTCGATGTGCCTGCTTGCCTACTTCCTGTGGCAGCTGCGCGATCGCGTGCGCCCGGGTGTCGTGTTCGCGTTGTATCTCGTGTTCAGCGGCCTCGAGCGATTGCTGGTCGAGTTCATCCGCCGCAACAAGGAGATCCTGTGGGGGCTGACCGGGCCGCAGCTGGAGTCGATCGTGCTGCTCGTGATCGGGCTCGTGTGGCTGGGGTGGATGATGCGCGGGGACGGTCTGACGGGGCTGCGCGCCGGGGCGGGGCCGATGCCCCAGCCGGCCTGATCGGCCCGAGCTCGGCGCTCAAGCGATAATCCAGACATGCCCCCTTCAGTTACCCAGCCGCAGACTGGCGTATCGCCGGCGCTGCCGCTCGGCAGCCGCCTGAACGAGCGCGGGCGGATCGAGATCGGCGGGTGCGACACGGTCGAGCTCGCGCGGGAGTTCGGTACACCGGCATATGTCGTCGCCGAGGATGATTTGCGCATCCGGGCGCGCGCGTTCATCGACGCTGGCCGACAGACGGGACACGGGGATTTCAACGTCGTGTTCGCCTCCAAGGCGTTCCCGTGTACGGCGGTGCTGAGCCTGTTCGCACAGGAGGGCCTGTGGTGCGACGTGGCCTCCGCCGGCGAGCTGAGCCTGGCGCTGAATGCGGGCTATGCGCCCGAGCGGATCGTCGTGCACGGCAACGCCAAGTCCGAGCTCGAGCTGCGCATGGCACTGGACTGCGGGGTCGGGCTGATCGTGGTCGACAACTTCGATGAGATCGATCGACTGGAGGGGTTGTTGGAGGACACCCGGTCGGCTGAGCGCGAGCGGGATCGCGATGACCTGAGCGCTGGGTCGGCACATGCTGGGGAAGAAGCTGATGGTGTGCGGTCGGCGCATGCGCCGACCGCTGAGTCCGCGCATGCGCGGACTCATGAGGAGCCGCATGCGGCTCCTCCGACCGGGTCGCATGCGACCCGGTCCGGGACGGCACATGTGCCGTCCCGCCCGTTGGCGCATGCGCCAACGGGTTCTCAAGACGTCCTCATCCGTGTCACCCCCGACGTTCGGGGCGAGACCCACGACCACATCTCGACCGGCCAGGCCGACTCGAAGTTCGGGTTCTCGATGGCCGATGCCCCCGAGGCGATCGCTCGGATCGAACGCGTAGCCGGTCTACGGCTGGCCGGGCTGCACGCGCACATCGGCTCGCAGCTGCTCGAGCTCGAGCCGTTTCGCCGCGAGGTCGCAGAGCTCGCCCGGCTCGGGGACTACCCGGTTTGGGACCTCGGGGGCGGTCTGGGGGTGCAGTACACCGCCGAGCAGCCTGCGCCCCCGTCGATCGAGTCCTACGTGAGCACCCTCGTGACCGCCGCCGGCGAGCACGGGATGGGCCCCGGCTCCGGCCGCCGTCTGCTGCTCGAGCCCGGCCGGGCGCTGACCGCCAACGCCGGCGTGACGCTGTACACGGTCGAGTCCGTCAAGCAGAACGTCTCGCGCTGGGTCGCCGTCGACGGTGGGATGTCCGACAACCTGCGCCCGATGCTCTACGGCGCGCGCTACGAGGCCCACGTCGCCGACCGCTACGGCGGCCAGACCGAGTGCGTGCTCGCGGGCAAGCACTGCGAGTCCGGCGATGTGATCGTACGCCAGGCGCTGCTCGACGATCCGCGCCCGGGCGATGTGATCGTCACGCCCGCGACGGGCGCGTACGGGTATGCGATGGCGTCCAACTACAACGGCGTCCCGCGCCCGCCGGTCGTGTTTTGCTCAGGCGGGCGCGCACGCGTGGTCGTGCGGCGCGAGACGCTCGACGATCTGATCGCGCGCGATGTCTGAGCCGCTGCGCATCGGCCTGCTCGGGCACGGCACCGTCGGCGCGGCGTTCGCGGCGCTGCTGGACGAGCGCGCGGGGGAGATCGAGCGGTTCAACGGACGCACGCCGGTGATCACCGGCGTGCTGACGCGCTCGCGCGGCGAGTTCGCGGAGATCCTGCAGGACGCGGATCTGATCGTCGAGGTGATGGGCGGAATCGAGCCCGCGCGGACATATCTGCTGCAAGCGATGCGCGCCGGGCGGGACGTGGTGAGCGCCAACAAGCAGCTGCTCTCCCAGCACGGCGAGGAGCTGTTCGAGGTCGCCCGCGAGCACGACGTGCGCCTGCGCTTCGAGGCCGCGGTGGCCGGCGCGGTGCCGGTGGTGCGGCTGCTGGAGGAGTCGCTGGCGGCCACGCCGATCGAGCGCATCCACGGGATCGTCAACGGCACGACCAACTACATCCTCAGTGAGATGGCCCGCGGCAGCACCTATCCCCAGGCCCTGGCCGAGGCACAGCGCCTCGGCTACGCCGAGGCCGACCCGAGCGACGACGTCTCCGGGCGGGACGCGGCCGCGAAGATGGCGATCCTCGCGCGCTTGGCGTTCGGCGCACCGGTGCATCTGGAGGACGTCCCCTACGAGGGCATCGAGCATCTGCAGTCCGACGACATGGAGTACGCGCGCGAGCTGGGTCTCGGGCTCAAGCTGATCGGCACCGCCGAGCGTCGCGACGGCGGGCTATCTGTCCGGGTATACCCAGCATTCCTGTACGCCGGGCACCCGCTGTCCTCGGTCTCGGGCCCGTTCAACGCCGTGACCGTCGAATCGGAGGCGATCACCGAGATCACGATGTCCGGCCCGGGCGCCGGCGGGCTGCAGACCGCGAGCGCCGTCCTGGGCGATGTGGTGAGCGTGATGACCGGCGGCGCGCGGCCGCCCGCCCCACCACTGGCACTGCAGCTGCTGGAGGACGTGCCGAGCGCGTTCTACCTGCACCTGGACGTGACCGACGAGCCGGGTGTGTTGGCCGCGGTCACCCGGGTGCTGGGCGAGCAGGGCGTGTCGATCAGATCGGTCGTTCAGCGTGGCCTGGGCGCGCGCGCGCGCCTGGTGATGGTCACCCACGCCGTCCCCGAGTCGCGTCTGCGTGCGGCGATCGCCGAGCTGGAGCAGTTCGAGTTCGTACGCTCCACCCCCCGGACCATATGCGTTATCGAAGAGGAGTTCGGCTAGTGAACCAGGCAACCGTCAAGGTCCCCAAGGTCGAGGGCATACCGCCCACCGGCGCGCACGTGCCGTTGATCGAGCGCTATCGCGAGCGCCTGCCGTTTCAGCCCGGCGATCCGCTGGTCAGCCTGCAGGAGGGCTCGACGCCGTTGCTGCGCGCGCCGGTGCTCTCGGAGCTGGTCGGGGCGAGCGTGCGGTTGAAGCTCGAGGGCGCCAACCCGACCGGCTCGTTCAAGGACCGCGGCATGACCTGTGCCGTATCGGCCGCCGTGCGCGACGGGGCGCAGGCCGTGATCTGCGCCTCGACCGGCAACACCGCCGCGAGCGCCGCCGCGTACGCCGCGCGGGCGGGCATCACCTGCGCGGTGATCGTTCCCGAGGGCAAGATCGCCCAGGGCAAGATGGCCCAGACGCTCGTGCACGGCGCGCGCGTGATCTCGCTCGCTGGCAACTTCGACCAGGCGTTGACGCTCGTACGCGAGCTGACCGACATGCACCCGATCGTGCTCGTCAACTCGGTCAACAACTACCGGATCGAAGGCCAGAAGACCGCAGCGTTCGAGATCCATGAGGGTCTCGACGGCGGCCTGGAAGCGTTGTGCATCCCGGTCGGCAACGCGGGCAACATCACCTCCTACTGGCGGGGCTTTCAGGAGCTGGGCGCCTCGCCGCGCATGTTCGGATTCCAGGCGCAGGGAGCGGCGCCGCTGGTGCAGGGCAGGGTGATCGAGCACCCCGAAACCGTCGCCTCGGCGATCCGGATCGGCAATCCGGTGCGCTGGGAGGACGCGATGGCGGCCGCGACGGACTCGCGCGGGGCGATCAGGGTGGTCAGCGACCAGGAGATCCTCAGCGCCTACCGGCTGCTGGCCTCCCGCGAAGGCATGTTCTGCGAGCCGGCCTCCGCCGCGTCGGTCGCCGGCCTGCTCAAGTACGGCGCCGACGGCGCCGAGCAGATCGTGTGCGTGCTCACCGGTCGTGGCCTGAAGGATCCGGAGACGGCGATCGCGAACAACGACGGGCGCATCATCAGCTGTCCCGTGGATCAGTCCGCGATCGAGGAGGCGGTGTTGGGTGATCCGTAGGCGGGTGGTGCGCGTGCCCGCGTCCTCGGCCAATCTCGGTCCCGGGTTCGACTGCATGGCGGCGGCCGTCGGCCTGCATCTGCGGGTCGAGGTGCGCGAGACGGGTGAATTTGCGATCGAGACCGACCTGCCGGTGCCGCGCGGGCGCGAGAACCTGTGCGTGCAAGCGTTCGAGCGGCTGCACCCAGCTGACGGGTTCGCGTTCAGGATCGAGTCCGAGATCCCGCTGGCCGGTGGTCTCGGTTCGAGCGCGGCGGCGGTCGTCGCCGGGCTGATGGCGGCCGATCACCTGTTCGAGCTGGACGCCGACCTGCTGGCGCTGGCGAGCGAGCTCGAGGGCCATCCCGACAACGTCGCCGCGGCGTTGAACGGCGGGTTCGTGGTGTGTGCGGACGGTCAGGCCACACGTTTCGATCCGCCCACCGGCCTGGAGGCGATCGCGGTCGTGCCCGAGCAGGCGGTTCATACCAAGGCCGCCCGCGAAGCCCTGCCCGAGGAAGTTCCACTGCGGGAGGCTGTGTTCAACGTAGCCCACGCAGCGCTGCTGACGCTCGGGCTCGCGCGCGGCGACTGGGACCTGGTGGCGCGCGGACTGCACGACAGCCTGCACCAGTCGCGTCGCGCCTCACTGTTCCCGCGCTCGTATGAGCTGGCTATGCGTGCACGTGAGCTGGGCGCACTGGGAGCAACGATCTCCGGTGCGGGCCCGACCGTGCTCGTGTGGTGCTTCTACGAGCAGACCGGCGCCGTCGTGGAGGCGTTGCGCTCAGAGATCGAGGGCTGGGCGAGCCTGCTGCGGGCGCCGTTTGAGGTGCAGGGCGCGTACGTGGGGGAGCTGTGAGCTGCTCAGTTGACGCGCTGTGCCAGCCGCCCGCGCGCAGCCTCGAGCCCCGGGAGTCGATCCATGACTTCGCCGGCGAGCGCCAGATAATCTGCGCCCAGGTCGGGCCGGTGATCGAGGATCGAGACGGCCCGCTCGGCCGACTCGGCATAGGCGATCGAGGAGCGGATCGCGGTGTCGAAGACCGCCTCGCCGTAGCTCTCCTTCAGTGCGCTCAGCGCCTCGCGCGAGTGTACGGTGCGCATGTCCGCGAGGTTCAGCAGCACGCCGAGCAGCTGCAGGTCGGGGTTGAGACTGTCCCGCGCGAGCTCGATCACCTCCATCGCCTGCTCGACGCCCTGCAACGCGAAGTACTGGGCCTCGGCCGTCACCAGCGCGCGATCGGCGGCCACGAGCGCGTTGACCGTCAGCAGGCCGAGCGAGGGCGGGCAGTCGATCAGGATCAGCTCATACTCCGCCGGGGCATCGGCCAGCGCACGGCGGAGCGTCAGCTCACGGCCCATCTTGCCGCCGAGCATCAGCTCGGCCTCCGCGAGGCTGAGGTTGGCGGGGATCAGGTCGTCGTGGATCGCCTCGCTCACCGCCGCCTGGCCGGACAGCACATCTGCGATCGTCGGCTCCACATCCGGCGGCAGGTCGAAGTAGTCGGACAGGTTGCCCTGCGGATCGAGATCGACCGCGAGCGTGTTCACGCCCGCGCGCCGCAGCGCATCGGCCAGCGTGCGCACTGTGGTCGTCTTACCGGTTCCGCCCTTCTGGGAGAGCACCGCGATGATCGTCGTCGTCCGGGATGCGGGCATGTGAGCGCGATACTACGCGCCCGGGCGCGCGGGCCTCAGCCCGCGCTGTGCAGCGCCTGCGAGGGCTGAGTCCCGCCGGTGACTGCGGCGACACTCAGAAAGCGCAGCCTGTAGCGGCCGACCACGATCTCATCGCCGTCCTTCAGCATCTTCCACTCAATTCGCGAACCGTTCACGAACACGCCGTTCAGGCTGCGATCGTCGAGCACTCTGACGCCGTCGGGCTGACGCACGACCAGGGCATGCCGGCGCGAGACGGTCGGGTCGTCGAAGCGCACGTCCGCGGCGAGGCTGCGCCCGATGCGGGTCCACTCGCGCGTAAGCGCGACCGTCTTCACGGTGTCACCGTCTTCGTAAGCGAGATACTCTCCGGGCTCCTCCAGGCGCTCGCGTGCATCCTCGAGCCACGCGTCGCTGTCGACGGGCTCGGGCTGAGACAGGGCGCCGCCCGCGATGCCCGCGTTCAGGGTGTCCGCGTCAGTCGCCCGTGAACTGGAGCGGGAAGCGCCGACGGCGCCGCCGGTGCCGCGACTGGCGAGGATCGGGCCGCCGTGACCGCCGGACACGTCGCTGGCCATGGCTGGACCGGCCGAGTGGCCGCGGGCCAGTCCACCCGCGCTGAACAGCGACGCGCGCACGAAGTTGTGGCCCCCACAGCCTGGACAGTCGCTCAGGGTGTCGGTGCCCGCGAGCGTCAGCATGTATCCGCAGTGCTTACACCGAAACGAGCCCGCGCCGGCCATGGTTCCCGAAGTAAGTGATTCCATCCTGTACCTGCCCCTTTCTGGTTCAGATCCCGAGGAAACTGCCTATCAGAAAGAACTCGTGACGATCATAACAAGCTGGCGAGATCGATGTAAGCTGCAGTCTCGAATTCTGACAACACAAATCTAGCACTTTGTTTCTGGCTCCGAAGTCTCGTCGCGGCGAGCCTGCCCTGCCGTCTGTCTACCCGTCGGCGAGTCGGTGCAAACCACCGTCAGACGGATCTCGGGTGCGGCGATGGGAGGACGCTGCCGGCATGCGTGATCTTGATCGGCCGTCGGCAGGAGCCCGGCGGGCGGCGGCGAACTTCGCCACCATGAGCCAGCCCGCCGAGCGCGATATCGAGCAGTTCGAGCTCGTCCTGCTGCGTCGTGGCGTCGGCGCGCTGCAGGCAGACCGCGATTGCTGCAGCGACTGCGGGCGCACCCCGCTCGTGGGCGAGCATGTCCATCTGTATACGCGCGTGCACGGCATCGTCTGCGAGCTGTGCAGCTCGCTGCGCCGCGAGCACCCGGCCGCGAGCGAGCTCGTGCGCCACTCCGAGCACGGGCACGCCGTGCGGCTTAGGCGCGCGGCGTAGGGTCGCCCGGCTCCACGGCGGCCGTCGCATCCGGCGAATAGACTGGCGCCCATCATGGACCCAGTGACCGTTTCGATCATCGTTGATCGCCCGCGCGAGCAGGTGTTCGACTACCTGCAGGACATCGCCAACCATCCGGAGTTCACCGACCACTACCTGGTCGATTGGCATCTGACCCGGATCGACTCGGTGGGCCGGGGCGCGGGGGCGCGTTTTCGCGTGAAGGTTCCCGGCGCACGGTTTTCATGGGCAGACGTCACGTTCGTCGAGGTGGATCGGCCGTATCGAATCGTCGAGGTCGGTCGCGCCGGCAAGAACAACCGCGTGCGCACGCTCGGCGTCTACGAGCTTGCGCCCGGCGCCTCGGGGACGACGCGCGTGCAGTTCACGCTGCAGAGCGAGCCCGCCACGTTCGCCGATCGCCTGCTCGAGGGGTTCGGCGTGCGCGGCTGGATGCGCCGTCAGAATGTCCGTGCCATGCGCCGCCTGCGCACGATCCTCGAGTACGACGAGGGCCGCGGCGAGCGCGTCACGGTCGCCGGTGGGTAGCTGCCGGTGCGATCGGGGACGCCGCCAACAGCCGTCTCCCGCGAAGGCCGGCTCCTGTGGGCGCGCACTCCGGGTACTGGGATAGACTGCCGCGTCGCATGAGCCGTCCCGCCCGCACAACCGCTCCCGATCGATCCTGTGCGCCTCCCCGCCGGGCACGCGCGCAGCTCGCCCGCGGGGCCGTGGCCGTGGTCCTCGCGATTCTCGCGGCGCTTGTGCTGGGCGCGTGCGGGGACTCGCACACTCGTGTCACGACTGGCACCTACGCCGGCGAAGCCGGCGATGCCGCCCCGTACCTGAACGTCGGCCCTTTGGTCTATGAGGTGCAGATCTCGCGCGAGCTCAACCCCGCCAACGTCGAAGACGCCGCTTTCCTGCAGGGCGTTGCGCCCGCGCAGCGCAAACTCAACCCCGGCGAAGAGTGGTTCGGGGTGTTCATCCAGGTCTATAACCAGACCTCGACGCCGCATCTCGCGGCCACGAATATCACGATCGTCGACACCGAGCACAACCTCTACACGCCGCTCGCGCTCGACCAGACCAACGATTTCGCCTACCGCGGTGGTCTCGTGCCCGCCCACAGCAGGGTCCCAGCGCCGAGCACCATTGCCGCCAACAGCTCCACCCAAGGCGCGATGCTGCTCTACAAGATCCAGGTGGCCTCGCTGGACAACCGTCCGTGGACGATCCACATCGTCGATCCGAGCGACGCCTCGCAGACGGCGTCCGCGACGCTGGACGTCTAGCGCGCCAGTCGATCAGGCTCGCCTGCAGCCCCGCTTCGAGCACTTCACGCGCGACCGGTGCCGCGGTGGCGCCGCCCGCGCCGTCTTTGACGAGCAGCACACCGACAACGATGCGTGGGGCCAGCGCCGGGGCGAACGCCGCGAACCAGGCGTCGGTGCCGCTCGCTTCGCTCGCCGCGCCCGAACAGCCCTCCGTTGCGTGCGATTCTCCCGAGCTGCCTTCTTTGGCGCCGCCTTCCTCGCTGCCGCCCGAGCACGAGCTCGGCGGGCCGACTTCCGCCGTGCCCGTCTTGCCCGCAACCGTCACTCCCGCAATCGCGGCCGCGGTGCCCGTGCCTTCGCGCACCACCCCGATCATCAGGCTCCTGACCGTATGTGCAACGGAGGCGCTGGTGGCCGTCGCGACCGTGTGGGGGTGGGCGTCTAGCTCGAACGTGAGTTGCGGTCTGTGCCCGCCATCGGCGATCGTGGCCGCGACCGTCGCCATCTGCAGGGGGCTCGCCTGCACCTCCCCCTGCCCGATCGCGGTCGAGCCGACGTCCAGTTCGCCCTGAATCTGAGATGCGGGCGGCAGCGTGCTTTCCGCCGCGCCGGGAATTCCCGGCGGATGGTTGAAGCCGTACTGTTCGGCCATCGCGACCAGCCGCGGGGCGCCCAGCTTGACCCCGAGCGGCGAGAACACCGAGTTGCACGAGACGGCGAACGCCAGTTCCAGCGAGCCGCCGCATTCCTCGCCGTTGGCGTTGCTCAGCTTGACCCCGTCGAGCGTCGCGGATGTCGCGTAGGGGAAGACGGTGTGCGGCGTGGCGATCCCGGCCTGCAGAACGCCGCTGACGGTCACCATCTTGAACGTCGAGCCAGGGGGCTGGACATCGTCGATGCCCAGACCGGCGACCGCCAGGATCTGGCCTGTGCTCGGCTGCATCGCCACAACCCCGCCGAGCTGACCGCCGAGCGCGGTGACCGCGGCGCGCTGGATCGCGGGCGAGATCGTCGTGTGCACCGTCGGCGCCGCCTTCGGCGTGGCGAGCGCGAGTACTCGGTTTGGCCGGCCGGGCTGTGTACTGAGCGCCAGCAGTTCGCCCCCCGGCGTGCCCCGCAGGCTGTCGTCCAGCGCCTCCTCGATGCCGCTCACGCCGACGATTGCGTTCGTGGGCACTCCTTCGGCTTCCAGCTGCTGTGCGCGTGCGGACGGGACCGGGCCGACTTCGCCCAGCGCATCGGCGGCGACCGCGCCCAGCGGCGAGGCGCGCTGACCGGCTTCGGTGGCCGCGCCTTCAGCCAGCACCGACCCGTCCCGTGCAAGCAGCGTCGTCCGGGTCGGCAGCGTCATCTTGCGGCCCAGCACCTCGTCGGCCCGCAGGCCCGGGAACTCGATCGAGCGGGACCACACGATCCCATCGGCTTCGCCGCCACTCGAGCTGGCGATCTTCAATGTGAAGGCGAGCTGCAACGTCCCGAACAAGCGCGTGTGCACCCGCACCGGTACCGTCACCAGTCCGCCGGAGGAGTCACGGGGCTTGCCCGTTACCTGCAGGTGCGTGGCGGTGGCCGTTCGCAGCGCGTGCTCATAGTCGTCGGCCAGTCCCTGTGGAGTGATGGTCCGTTTCGAGGAACCGTCGATGTCTTCGTACATCGCCGCGTATTCACCGTGCGTCCAGGCGGCGATGTAGCGCGCCGCCAGTGCGCTCGCTGCGGTGGGGCCGTGATTCGCGCCGGCGACCGCCCCGACGACGAACGCCAGCGCTGCCAGTGCAAGAACCGGACGCGCCCGCCTGGCGCGCTGTCCTCGGTGCCGATCGTTACGGCGAGCGGAATCGCTCTCGCCGGGGTGCTCTCGCGCGGACATCGTATTCACAGTCGATCCCGGCTAGGAGCACGCACGTGGCGGAACGGTAGAACATGGTCTGGTGAACCTGCGCGCGCGTACGAACGATGATCGCGATCGGTTGGTGCGTGCATGACGACGCTCGACTGGCTGATCGTCGCGTTCGCCGCGCTGTTCGCGGGATTTGGCTTCCGGCGGGGATTCATCGTGGGGGCGCTCTCGTTCGCAGGTTTCGCACTAGGTGCATTCCTCGGAACGCGCCTCGGTCCTCTACTGCTCTCCCGCGGATCGGCCTCCCCGTATGCGCCCGCGTTTGGGCTGATTGGCGCGCTGCTCGCCGGTGCGATCCTCGCGACCGGCCTGGAGGGTCTCGGTTTCAAGCTGCGCCGCACGCTGATCGTGCCGGGGTTGGGTCTGTTCGACGGATTGCTCGGCGCGGCGCTCGGCGCGGCGCTCGGTCTGGGCATCGTGTGGATCGTCGCGGCCGTCGCGGGACAGACCTCGAATGACAATCAGCTGCGCGCGGACATCCAGCGCTCGGCCATCCTGGGTGAGCTCAACCAGCTGCTGCCGCCCTCGGGACCGATCCTGAATGCGCTCTCGCGTCTGGACCCGCTGCCCCAGGTGGCGGGCCCCACGCCCGACGTGGCGGCTCCGTTGCCGCAGATCGGCCGGGCTCCGGGTGTGCGCGCGGACTCGCGCGGCGTCGTGCGCGTGCTCGGCACAGCCTGCGGTCTGGCGATCGAGGGCTCCGGCTGGGTTGCACGTCCGGATGAGGTCCTCACCAACGCGCACGTGGTCGCCGGTGAGCAGGACACGACCGTCGAGCTCGGCGGCCACCCGCCCGCCCTGCCCGCCGAAGCGATTGTGTTCAATCCGACCGTGGACATTGCGGTGCTGCGCGTTCCAGACCTCGGTGCTGTGCCGCCGCTGAGCCTCGTGCCCGAACCCACATCCGGCCGCGCGGGGGCGATCCTCGGCTATCCCGAGAACGGCCCGTATGACGTGCAGCCCGGGCGCATCGGGCACACCCAGACGGTGCTCACCGACAACGCCTACGGCCAGGGTCCCGTCTCCCGGCTGCTGACGCCGCTGCGCGGGCTGGTGCGACCCGGCAACTCCGGTGGGCCGCTCGTCGACGCCGAAGGCGGTGTGCTGAGCACGGTCTTCGCCGGCACCGTGGGCGGCGGCCCCGCCGGTGGTTACGGCGTCGCCAACACGACGGTCGCGCAGATCCTGGCCGGCGCCGGGTCGACGGCGGTGAGCACGGGGCCGTGCGTGGCCGGGTGAGTCAGGTCCCAATCCAGCCGAACCGAAACGAACCGGCGCGGACCGGGGGACCGGGGCGCGGGGTGCGCCCGGAGGCCTTGTCTTTTTGGGCGTTAACGCGCGCACGCGTGCGCGCCCGCGCAGTGCGATCTATTTTTTGATGCGAGGACTCTCCACCGCCGGCAGCGTCGACCGCCTCTGCCGGAGAGTATCCAGGGAGGCGCGCAGCTGATCGAGTTCGCCGTGCTCGAGCTCGGCTTCCCGCTCGGCAGAGCGGGCCGGCTGCCAGTCGAGCACCTCGGCGTCGCGGTCACGATAGAGATGCCCGACGAGCACCGCCAGCAGGCAGATCGCCAGGGGAATGCCGAGCACCATGCCGAGGAAGTAGGCGTTCGCCATCGAGAGCTCGGTCACGCCCCCGCGGGCGCGGGACGCGGCTTGTTGCCCCGCGGTCGACCGATCGCAGATCGGCCAGTGCGCTTGCTCGTCGTTGCCGTCCGGGGCTCGTCCTTGCGCGCGGGCTCGGCAGGGGTGTCTTCGCGCCCGAGCGCGTCGATCGCCGTCTGCACCGCGGCCAGCCGTCGCACCAGCGAGGTGCGCACCTGCTCCAGCTCGTCGGCGTCGAGCAGCCGAGGAGTGGGCGTCTCGGGGGACGCGGTGGACGTGGGGGCGATCCCGGGGTGTCCCGCTTCGAGCTCCACGAGCGTTCGCTCGAGGCCAGCGATCTGACTGCGCAACTGGCTCCGTCGTTCGGCCGCCGCGTCGACCGGTGCGGCCGGCGACTCGGACGAGACGTAGAGGGCGGCCGCGACCTCGCGCGGGTCGACTCCGGTCGCATGAGCCTGGCGGGCGGCGTCGCCGGCGATCGTGCCCACCGTGGAAGGTATCTGCCGGGAGGGAGCGACGAACGTACCGCTGCCCTGCTGGCTGTCGATCAGGCCCTCGTGCTCGAGTCGTTGATAGACCGCGCGCACAGTGTTGACGTTCACGCCGGTCGCCTCGGCCAGGTCGCGTAGACCTGGGAGTCGTTGGCTCGGCGCAAAGCGCCCGTCGCGTATTTGCGTTCGCAATGCCCAGGCGAGCTGCACCCCGATCGGCACCTCGGCGGCGCGGTCGACCGCGATGTTCAGCCCATCCGGGTCGGTTGTCTCGGACCGCTTGTTCATGCCTCCCACGATAGCGCTCGCGACAGGCGGAGATATAGTGTGTCAGTGAACTAGTACACTATGTGAATGGACCCGGAGCACGCGGAGACGGGAGCTGTGCACGAACGGGCGTCGGGTTCGCGATCGGTGCAAGTGGCTCCGGCCATGCGCAACATCGCCGCGCGCGCGTTCCTGCCGACCAGGAACCTGCTCGAGGAAATCGGGGACATGATGATCCTCACCGGCCGGACGATCTCCTCGGCTCTGCGCCCACCGTACCCGTACGGAGGCGAATTCGTGGCGCAATTTCTGTTCGCGCTGCGGCTGTGCTGGTTGCCGCTGCTGATCTCGACGCTATGTCTCAACTACGCGGCGCCGGGATTACAGGCGGCGAACTTCTTTGAAATCTTCGGTGCGCTGGACCGATTGGGCGGCGTGTTCGTGCTCGCGGCGATTCGTGAGATCGGTCCGGATGTGACGGGGATCGTGCTGGCGGGTGTCGCGGGTACGGCGATCACTGCCGACCTGGGCGCGCGCAAGATTCGTGAGGAGCTCGACGCGTTGCAGGTGTTGGGTGTCGATCCGATCAAGAACCTCGTCGTCCCGCGGTTCCTGGCGTTGATGATCGTGACGGGGTTGTTCAACATCTACGCGATCCTGTTCGGGTTGTTTGGTGGGTTGATGGCTGAGATCGTGAAGGGTCAGCCACTCGGCCCGTTTTGGACCACGTTGTTCGCGAACGCTTCGACGACCGACCTGTGGGGTTCGATCCTGAAGGCGACGTTGTATGGGGCGATCATCGCGATCGTGTGTTGCTACAAGGGCATGACGGCGTCCGGTGGCGCTGAGGGCGTCGGCCGGGCGGTCAACCAGGCGGTCGTGATCACGATCCTGGGGATCGGCGCGTTCGACTATGTGTTCACGCAGATGCTGCTGGCGACACACCCACAGATCCTGGTGATCAAGTAACGCGCCGTCTCACCCCGTCTCACCCGGATCGCACGAGCGTCTCGGGGCGCAGCCGACCGATTCAGCCAAGCGGGGCGGACTTTTCAGGCCGGCAACGGCCGGATGAAAACGTCGCGTCCCCGCGCCCGCTACGCTGACCGCCGTGGCCAAGACACTGCTCATAGCCGAGAAGCCCTCCGTGGGGCAGGACCTCGCGCGCGTGCTGAAGGGGCCGTTCCAGAAGCAGGAGGGGTATCTGGAGGGGCCCGAGGACGTGGTCACGTGGGCGGTCGGGCATCTGGTGCAGCTGGCCGAGCCCGACGAGTACGACGCGAAATACAAGAGTTGGCGGATGGCCGACCTGCCGATCGTGCCCGAGCACTTCAAGCTCGTGGTCCGCGACGAACGCTCGCGCAAGCAGATGTCGGTCGTCACCGCTCAGCTGGGGCGCGACGACGTCGATCTGGTCGTCAACGCCTGCGATGCCGGGCGCGAGGGCGAGCTGATATTCGCGTATCTGTTCGAGAAGGCGAAGGGCGATAAGCCTGTCAAACGCCTGTGGCTGAGCTCGATGACGAACGCCGCGATGAAAGAGGCGCTGGCGTCGCTGCGGCCCCCGGAGGAACTGGTTTCGCTGGAGCAGGCCGCGAGATCGCGCTCGGAGGCCGATTGGATCGTCGGTATGAACTCCACCCGCGCGGCGACGATCCGCCTGCGCAGCTCATTCGACGGGGCGGTGTCGCTGGGGCGGGTGCAGACCCCGACGCTGGCGATCGTGGCCCGGCGCGAGGAGGAGATCAAAGCATTCAAGCCCGAGCCGTACTGGTTGGTCGACGCGAAGTTCGCGGCCGAGGCGGGCGGGCTCTCAATCGGTGAGGCCGACGGCGGCGGTGGCGCTGCCGGCAACGGCGGGCAGGGGACCGGCGGCGGGGACGGCCTGGACGCCGGTGAAGACAGCGAGCGCGTCTACCGCGGACGGTTTCATGCCGGGACCAAGCCCAGGATCGCGACCGAGGCCGAGGCGGTGGCGATCGTCGAGGCGTGTGAGGGCAAGCAGGCGACGATCTCCAAGCTCGAGAAGAAAGAGCAGCGTGAGAAAGCGCCGATGCTGTATGACCTCACGACGCTTGGAGCGCGAGGCCAACACCCGCTACGGGTTCTCGGCGAAACGGACGCTCGCGGCGGCGCAGCGCTGTTACGAGGAGCACAAGGCGCTCACGTATCCGCGGACCAACTCCAGGTATCTGACCAAAGACATGGTCGCCGAGATCAAGCCCACGGCCGAGCTGGTCGGCTCGCGCCGGGAGTATGCACGGGCGTCGCAATACGTCCTCGGGCTGGATGTGCTGCCGCTGGGCAGGGTCGTCAACGACGCGAAGGTGACCGACCATCACGCGATCATCCCGACCAAGTCCGAGCACGACATCGACCGGATGGGCTCGGATGACAAACGTATCTACGACATGGTCGCGCGGCGCTTCCTGGCGGTGTTTCATCCGGAGGCCGTGTTCGAGAACACGCGCGTGGAGACCACCGTGCCGGCGGGCGAGGACGAGCGCGACGGTGGGTACGTGTTCCGCACGCGCGGCAAGCTGCTGCTCGTTCCGGGCTGGCGCGGGGTCTACGACGAGACCTCGGCGGCGAGCGCCGCGAAAGCAAGCGGCAAAGAGGGCGAGGAGGACGAGGGCGCCGATCAGCAGCTGCCGAGGCTCGAGCAGGGCGAGCAGGTGCAGACGCGAGAGATCAAGAGCGCGCGCAAGGAAACCAAACCACCGCGGCGCTACAGCGACGCCTCGCTGCTGGGCGCGATGGAGACCGCGGGCAAGCTCGTCGACGACGACGAGTTGCGTGAGGCGATGAAGGATTCGGGCATCGGCACGCCGGCGACGCGGGCGGCGATCATCGAGCGGCTGATCACGGTCGGCTACATCGAGCGCGACGGACGCTCGCTCGTGGCCACGGAGAAGGGCGTGAACGTGATCAGACTGCTGAACGAGCACGCGCTTACATCGCCTGGACTGACGGGCGACTGGGAGAACCGGCTCGGCAAGATCGAGCGCGGGGAGGACTCGCGCGAGAAGTTCATGGCCGACATCGCGGGGTTTGCCAAAGAGACGATCTCCGAACTGGACGCAAAGCTCAAGGACGTGCGCATCCCCCGTGCGAGCCTGGGACCGTGTCCGGTGTGCGGGCACGAGATCATGGAAAATCGCAAGGGTTACTCGTGCTGGGCACGCAACGACCCCGGCTGCGGATTCGTGATCTGGAAGGGCAAAGCCGGCAAGCAGCTGCCCGTGGAAGTCGCGCGCGAACTGATCAAGACCGGCTACACAGCTCGCGCGATCAATGGGTTCAAAGGACGCAGCGGACGCAACTTCAGAGCCCGCCTCGCGCTCGAGCAGACCGAGGAGGGCAAATGGCGGGTCGAGTTCGACGAGCCGTGGGCCAAGGAGGGCGCCAAACCGCCGGACGCCGAGTCCGACACCGCGGCCGCCGAGTCCTCGGACTCCGAGCAGGCGGCGAGCGCAGTCGAGGCGCGCACTGCCGCCTAGCCCCGCGCCGCTGCGCGATCCCCGGCTGCTCGCCGATCTGAGCGCACGTCCGTGGTCGGCGTCCTCGCTGGAGCTGTGGATCGCGTGTCCGGCGAAGTGGTTCGTCGAGCGGATGCTGCGCCCGGAGAGTCCGGACCCCGACCCCGAGCCGCTCGCGCGGGGCGGGCTGGCGCACGCGGCGCTGCGCGACACGCTGGAGGGTCTGCGCGAGCGGACCGGCTCGGCACGGCTGAGCCCGGCCCGGCTGGGGCTCGCGCGCGAGCTGCTGGGGCAGGCGCTGGCCCGGCACGAACACGACTTTCCCCTGTCGGCCCGGCCCGAGCGCGTGCCGGGCGCGCGCCGGCGATTGGAGGCCGACCTGGAGCGCTATCTCGCCTACGCGGCCGGCACCGCGACCGGAGGTCGTGGTGAGGACAGCCCGCTGGAGCCCACGTGGCTGGAGCTGGAGTTCGGATTCGGCTCCGGCGGGTCCCCGGCGGACGGAGACGGTGAGCAGGACACAGCCAGCCTGCCGGCGCTGGACCTGGGTGGGGGCGTGATGCTGCGCGGACGGATCGACCGCATCGACCTCACCCCCGCGGGCGAGGCGGTCGTGTACGACTACAAGGGTGCTCGTGTCACGCCGGGCGCGAGGTGGATCGCGGACGGGAAGATCCAGCTCGCGCTGTACATGCGCGCGGCCGAACGGCTGCTCGGGCTGCGGGTCGTCGGGGGGATGTACCAGCCGCTCGGCGGCGCCGACCTGCGGGCGCGGGGCGTCCTGGACGGTACGGCGGGCGTGCAATTGGACTGCGTGCGCACCGACCTGCTGGACACCTCCGAGCTCGACGCGCTGATGGATGAGGCGATCGAGCTCGCGCGCGAGGCGGCGGCGCAGGCGGTGGCCGGTGCGATCCAAGCGCGACCGCAGACGTGCGGCTATACCGGAGGCTGTGAGTATCCGGCGATCTGCAGGTGCGGGCGGTGATGCGGTGCAGCGGCTGACGGGATGGGAGTTGGCCGATCCCGAATCCGCGCTCGAGGAGCTCGCCCCAGCTTCAGGCGAGATCGGGCAGCCAGATCCCCGCGTCGGGGCGGACACGCATACGCTGACGCTGACGCCCGAGCAGGAGCACGCGATCGGACGGCGCAGCGAGCCGCTGCTACTGGCCGCGGGCGCTGGGAGCGGCAAGACCTCGGTGCTGGTCGAGCGGTTCGTCAGGGCTGTGCACGATGACGGGATCGCGCCGGGACAGATCCTGGCGATCACGTTCACCGAGCGCGCAGCCGCCGAGCTTCAGGAGCGCGTGCGTGCACGACTGATCACGCTGGGCGAGACGGCCGCCGCACAAGCGATCGGGGAGGCAGCGTATGTCGGCACGTTCCACGGGTTTTGCGCGCGCGTGCTGCGCAGCCACGCGCGCGAAGCTGGGCAGACGCAGGAGCTCGAGATCCTCGACGAGGGCCTCGCGGCGCGATTGCGCAGACAGGCGTTCGCCGACGTGCTCGGGGAGTTCGTCGGCAGCGAGCGGGCCGAGCGCGGCGAGGCGGTCGATCTGATCGCCGCATACACCGCCGATCGCGCACGGGCCATCGTGCTGGGGGTATATGCGGAGCTGCGCAGCCACGGGCAGCGCTCCCCACGGCTGCCCGAGCCCACACTCGACCACACCCTGGCGCGCCAACCGCAATTGAGCTCACAGGAAGAGCTGCAGGCGCAACGGGCGCTGGACGAACAGGGAGCGCGTACGGTCGTGCTGTGGAGCGAGCTGCTGGAGCGGTTCGGCGAGCGCTTCCAGGCCGCCAAGCAGGCGCGGGGCGGTGTGGACTTCGACGACCTGGAGCTGCTCGCGGGCGAGCTGCTGGCCCACGACGCGGACCTATGCCGCAGCTGGGCCGAGCGGTTTGAGCTGCTGATGGTGGACGAGTTGCAGGACGTCAACCCGCGCCAGCTGGCGCTCGTGCAGGCCCTGGAGCGAGACAATCTGTTCACGGTCGGCGATGAGTGGCAGTCGATCTACGGGTTTCGCCACGCCGATGTCGGCCTGTTCAGGGCGCGCCACTCAGAGCTGGCCCCACGCGGTCAGAGCCTGCGGCTGGCGCACAACTTCCGCGGACGCCCTGAGCTGCTGGAGGCGGTGAACGCCGTGTTCGCGGCGCGCTTCGGTGGGGCGTTCACACCCCTGCGTGCGGGTCGCCGATCCGCGGGTCGCCGATCGTCGGAGATCGGCCAGCGGGCGCGCGAGCGTCAGGCACAGGCAGAGCCATCGGTGCTCGAGCTGCTGCTGACCGACAGGCGCGGCTACAGGCGTGAACAGGCGCAGGCCGGGACCAGCGGATCATCGGACTCCGGTGCGATCCCCTGGCGTCAGGCAGAGGCGCGAGCGCTGGCGCGGCGCGTAGGTGAGCTGGTCCGGACAGGGCAGGCAAGCCCCGGTCGGGTGGCGGTGCTGCTGCGGGCGGTGGGCGACATCGAGTGCTACGAGCAGGCGCTGCGCGAGCAGGGGTTGCGCACGATCGCGAGCGCCGGCGCGTTCTGGGCGCGCCAGGAGGTGGCGGACATGCTGGCGTACCTGCGCGCGCTGGCGGACCCGCTCGATGAGCTGGCGCTGTATGGAGCGCTCGCCGCGCCACCGGTCGAACTGTCGAGCGACGCACTGGGGTTGATCGCGCGGGCTGCACACGAGCAGGATCGCGGTGTGTGGGAGCTCGCCCGTGCTCACGAGGTCGGCGGCGCTCGCGTGGCTGAGCTGTGCGCACGGCTGCAGCGGGAGCGAGCGCTCGCTCTCGAGCTCGAGCTGGCGGAGCTGCTGGAGCGCGCGATCGAGCACGGCGGCCACCGCGAGCGCCTGCGGAGTGGGGAGGACGGGGAACGCCGGCTCGCCAATCTGGGCAAGCTGGTGGAGCTGGCGCGTGAGTGGGAACGCAGTGAAGGACGCGATCTGCGCGGATTTCTCGACGAGGCCGCCTTTCAGCAGGGCGCGGGCGGCGGGTTTCTGGCGAATGCCGAAGCGATCGCCGAGCCGGACGCGACCGTCACCGATGAAGCCCAGGATGCGGTGCGCTTGATGAGCGTGCATGCCGCCAAGGGGCTGGAGTTCGATGTCGTGTGCGTCGCCGACCTCGGGCGCGCCCCGAGCATGGGCGTGCCGGACCTGCTCGTGGAGTCCGGCGGATCGGGGAGCGCCGTCGATCGGCGGATCGGAGTGCGGTTGGTGAGCCTGTCCGATCCCGAGCCGCGGGCGGCTCTAGACTTTGCCGAGTTGGCGCAGGAGCGTCGGGACGCCCAGGCCGAGGAGGAGGACAGGATCGTGTACGTCGCAATGACCCGCGCGCGCGAGCGGCTGCTGCTGAGCGGGGCGGTTGACTTCGCCAGCTGGCCGCGCGAGCGCCCCGGAGCTCCGCCGATCGCGTGGTTGGGTCCGGCGCTGGCGCCGGAGCTGCCCGCGCTGTGCGCCGATGCCGCGCACGAGCCGGCGCCGGTGCTGAACGTGGACGGAACCGATGTGCCGTTGCGTTGTCGGCTGAACAGTCCCGGGACCTCCGCGTGAGTCATCCCGAGGGTCCACCCGACCGCGAGCTGTTCGCCAGGGCACGTGCGGGGGACACGCACGCACGGGAGCTGCTGATCGAGCGCTACCTGCCGCTGGCGCGCCGGCTGGCGCGCCGCTACCAGCGCAGCGAGGAGCCGCTGGAGGATCTCGTGCAGGTCGCCTCGCTCGGCCTGCTGAAGGCGGTGGACCGCTACGACGCCACGCGTGAGACGGCGTTCTCGAGCTTCGCGGTGCCGACGATCCTCGGCGAGCTCAGGCGCCACTTCCGCGACCGTACCTGGTCGGTGCGGGTCCCGCGCGAGTTGCAGGAGCTGGCGCTGCGTGTCGACAAGACGGTTGCGACGCTGTCCTCGCAGGCCGGTAGGGCGCCAACCGTGGGTGAGATCGCAAGCGCGATGAACGCCAGCGAGGAGCAGGTGCTCGACGCGCTGCAGGCAGCCGGGGCGTATCGCGCGGGCTCCCTGGACGCGCCGCGCTCGGGCGCGAGCGAGGACGCCCCGAGCGAGAGCGTGGCCGACGCAATCGGCACCGACGAGGGTGGTTTTGAGCGGGCGGAGGAGCGCGCGACGCTGGGTCCGATGCTCGCGCACATCACCGAGCGCGAGCGGCTGGTGCTGACGCTGCGGTTCGGTCAGGACATGACTCAGGCCGAGATCGGGGAGCGGATCGGCGTCTCTCAGATGCAGGTCTCGCGCCTGATCCGCCAGGCGCTCGCGCGGTTGCGGGAGGGGCTGGGCGAGAATCCGCCGTCCGCTGCGTAGGACCTGTCACACCCTCAGTGGCCGAGCCCGATAGGGCCCGTCTACGTCGCTCGCGACGCGCCGATCGGCGACAGGCTGGGTCGCCGATCTCACGGGTTGACATCTGCGGGGCAACGTCCGACACTGTGAGGATGCCACGATCGATGTGGATGGGCACGCTCAACTTCGGCCTCGTGTCGATGCCGGTGAGGCTGTACAGCGCGATCTCTCGCAAGAGCGTGCACTTCAACCAGCTGCACGCCGCCGATCACGCGCGCGTGATCCAGAAGCGTGTGTGCTCGGCCGACGGCGAGGAGGTGCCCTATGAGGAGGTCGTCAAGGGCTATGAGCTGGCGCCTGAACGGTATGTGGTGATCGAGGACGCAGAGCTCGCGGCGATTGCCCCGGAGGCGACGCGGACGATCGAAATCGAGGACTTCGTCGAGCTCGGCGAGATCGACCGGATCTACTTCGACAAGCCGTATTACGTCGCCCCCAACCGCGGCGGCGCGCGCTCCTACCAACTGCTGCTGCAGGCGATGCGTGACACCGGCAAGGTCGCGATCGCGCGGGTGGTGCTACGCGCGCGCGAGCAGCTGGTCGCGGTGCATCCGCGTGAGGACATCCTGATGATGACCACCCTGACCTACGCCGATGAGGTCAACCCGACGAGCGAGCTGCGCGAGTTCAGCGAGGAGCAGGAGGTGGCCGTGGGTGAGCGCGAGCTGGACGTTGCGCGCCGGCTTGTGCAGTCGCTGGCAGTGCCGTTTGAGATCGGCCGCTACAAAGACAACTATCGCGAGGCCGTACTCGACCTGATCGACCGCAAGGCCGGCGGGGAGGAAATCGTGGTTGAGCCGCGCCCCGCCGTGGAGGCGCTGCAGTCCCCGGACCTGATGGGCGCGCTGCAGGCGAGCCTCGAACAGGTGCGCGAGCGCGGCGGAGTCGACGCGAATGGCGATGGCAAGCCAAAGCCAAAGGCCCGCAAAAAAGCTCCCGCAGCGAAAGCTGCCTCCGCGAAATCGACCGACTCCTCACCGGCGAAGTCCAGCTGAGGGTCCTGAGGATCAGCCGAAACCGAGCGTCAGGATGAGCTCCTCGCCGGCGCCGTCCGCGGCGGGCTCGACGCGACGGCTGTCGGAGAAGCGCTCGATCACGTTGCCGAGGTCGGGTAGCCCGGCGTCGTCGATCAGTGCGGATGCGCCACCGGGGGTCAGCTCCGCGACGCGCAGCTCGATCGCGTCCGTGTTGGGCGTGAGCGTGAACGAGATGTGACCGTCACGCGAGTAGTCGTGAGCGTGCGCGGAGATCGCGTCGCACAAGATCAGCGCGTCGTTCAGCCGATCCAGCGGGCAGGCCGCGCGGGCGAGCACCATCGAGACGACTCGGGCCAGCACCGGCGCGGCAAGCGGGCCGTTGGCCACGCGCAGCGCCACAGGTCCAGACAACTCTGGAGACGCCGGTGTGATGGAGTCGGAGTCGGGCGTCGATGCGTCCGGGTCTGGGGGATCGCTCACTTCAGCGTCACCGGATCGCTCGGGTCGCTCTGGTCGTCCCCGTCGGGCGAGCGGTGTTCATGCCGCTGCCGGCCTCCGTCCTGCGGGCCACTCCCGGGGACGCTGTCCTGGGGCATGTCCTTGTCCTGGGGCAATGAGTGATGGTGGGGAGCGCCGGATAGCGAGAAGGTCATGCGCACCTCAGTACGCTCGTGCTCGTTGCGGCCGAGCTCGACGGACTCGCTCAGCGAGGCGATCAGCGGCAGGCCGAGGCCGAGGCCGGGACTGCCTGGATGGGGCGTGATCCCGGGACCGTCGTCGCGCACGACCACCGTAAGCTCGTCATCGCGCAGGGTGGCGTCGACCTCCAGCGGCCCCGGCTCGCGGCCGGCATAGGCGTGGACGACGACGTTGGAGCACGCCTCGGTGATCGCCAGGCGCATGTCTGACAGCAGTTGCTCGTCTACCGCGAGTGCCTCACCGAGCGCGCCGAACGCGTGACGTACCAATGCGATGTTCTCTGCTCGGGCCGGGAGCGACAGCTCCATATCCGGCGTCATGTCAGCTCCTGAGATCTGCGAGATGCTCTCGTCATCGACAATGGTGCCCGAAACCGGGGATTCTCACACGCCGAGCATACGCGAGCCGGCTGCTCGAAGTCCGCGTGCGATCGCTTGGAGCCCCCCGCGCACTGATACCCTTTCGGGCACCGCCTCAGGTGTACACCCGTGCCCGCGCGGAGGATTCGCGCGGGATGCACTGCCCCCCAGGGAGCACTTCCATGACTTCGCAAACCATGCAGCCGCCCAAGGCCGTCGGACTCTACGACCCTCGCTTCGAGCACGATGCGTGCGGCGTGGGTATGGTCGCGCGCCTGGACAACATGCCGACGCACGAGGTCATCGAGCGGGGGATCGCTGCGCTGAAGAACCTCGAGCACCGTGGCGCCTCCGGGGCGGACCCGTGCACGGGCGACGGCGCGGGCATCCTGATGCAGATGCCCGATCGGCTGCTGCGCGAGGTGGTCGAGTTCGAGCTGCCACCCGCGGGCGCCTACGGCGTGCTGATGTGCTTCCTGTCGACCGATCCGCAGGCACGCGCGCGGCTGCAGGAGCTGCTGGAGCGGACCGTGCGCGAGGAGGGCCAGACGGTGCTCGGCTGGCGCGACGTGCCGGTGCGTCCGGAGCACACCGGCGAGGTGGCCGGTGCGTGCCGGCCCACGATCCGTCAGCTGTTCGTCGGCGCCGGCTCTCAGGATGGCCCCGGCGCGGGGTTTGACCAGGACGCGTTCGAGCGCAAGCTGTACGTGATCCGGCGCGTGTGCGAGCTGAGCCCCGAGGGCGCGGGGCTGTACGTTGCATCCAGTTCGTCGCGCACGCTCAACTACAAGGGCATGCTGATCAGCTGGCAGCTGGCCGAGTTCTATCCGGACCTGCAGGACGAGCGCTGCGCCAGCGCGCTCGCGCTCGTGCACTCGCGGTTCTCGACCAACACGTTCCCCAGCTGGGAGCTCGCCCACCCCTACCGGACGATCTGCCACAACGGCGAGATCAACACGGTGATGGGCAACGTCAACTGGATGCGCGCGCGCGAGTCGGAGCTCTCGAGCGAGCTGTTCGGCGAGGACCTGCAGAAGATCCTGCCGGTCGTCACCCCCGGCAACTCGGACTCGGCGACGTTCGACAACGTCATGGAGCTGCTGCTGCTCGCGGGCCGCTCGCCCGCGCATGCGGCGATGATGATGATCCCCGAGGCCTACCGTGACCGCGATGATCTGCCGGCGGATCTGGTCGGCTTCTACGCCTACCACGCCTGCCTGATGGAGCCATGGGACGGGCCGGCCTCGGTCGCGTTCACCGATGGACGCGTGGTCGGCGCCACGCTCGACCGCAACGGGCTGCGTCCGGGGCGCTGGGTGGAGACGGCCGACGGGCACGTCGTGCTCGGCTCGGAGACGGGCATTCTTGACGTCGCGCCGTCAGAGATCGTGCGGCTGGGACGGCTGCAGCCCGGCAAGCTGTTCCTCGTCGACCTGCAACGCGGGCGGATCGTGCAGGACGGCGAGGTCAAGCGCGAGCTCTCCACGCGCAGGCCCTACCGCGAGTGGTTCCAGCGCAGCTCGGTCGCATTCGCCGAGCTGGAGCCCTCAGAGCAGGTCACGATCTCCGATCAGCCGCTGCCCCGTCGCCAGCGCGCGTTCGGCTACACCCAGGAGGATCTGCGCGTGCTGCTGGGCCCGATGGCACGCGACGGCGCCGAGCCGATCGGCTCGATGGGCAACGACATCTCCCTGGCGGTGCTGTCCGATCAGGCGCCGCCGCTGTTCTCCTACTTCAAGCAGCTGTTCGCCCAGGTGACCAACCCGCCGATCGACTCGATCCGCGAGGAAATCGTGATGAGCCTGGAGACGACCCTCGGCAGCGAGCGCAACCTGTTCGAAGAGACGCCCGAGCATGCCCACAAGCTCGTGCTGGAGCGTCCGATCCTGCTCAACCGCGAGCTCGAGACCCTGCGCCACGTCTCGCACGAACTGTTCGCGGCGCGCACGATCGACATCACCTGGCCGGTCGCCGACGGACCCGCGGGTATGGCCGCCGCGCTGGAGCGCGTGTGCGAGCAAGCACACGACGCGATCGTCGCGGGTGTCAACATCATCGTGCTCTCTGACCGCTCGCTCGGCCCGCGCCGCGCGCCGATTCCCTCGCTGCTGGCGGTCGCCTCGGTGCATCACCACCTCGTGCGCGAGGGCACGCGCCTGCGGGTGGGGATCGTGCTGGAGTCGGGCGAGCCGCGCGAGGTGCATCACTTCGCGACGCTGATCGGCTACGGGGCGAGCGCGATCAACCCGTATCTGATGCTGGAGACGCTCGACGTGCTCGTCCTCAGCGGTCGCCTCACACGCGCGGGCGACCCCGCGGCTGACGGCAAGGGCCCGTTGGGCACCGAGGAGGCCGCCCAGAACACAATCAAAGCGATCGGCAAAGGGCTGCTGAAGACGATCTCCAAGATGGGCATCTCCACGATCCAGTCTTATCGCGGGGCGCAGATCTTCGAGGCCGTCGGCCTGGATCGCGAGCTGATCGACAGACACTTCACGGGCACCGCCTCGCGCATCGGCGGCATCGGGATGGACGTGCTGGCGCGGGAGGCGCTGGAGCGCCACGCGCGCGCGTATCCGGCGCCGGAGGATGAGCTGCTGCCGGTCGGCGGCGTTTACGCGTGGCGGCGTGACGGTGAGCACCACATGTGGAACCCCGAGACGATCGCGCTCGTCCAGCACGCTGTGCGTGCCGCCAACGGGAACGTCGCGGCGGCGCTCGCGGGCGAGGGCGACGCGCTGGCGCAGGTGCGCTCCAGCGATGCGTACGCGAAGTACGCCGAGTACGCGCGCGCGATCAACGAGGACGCGGCGCGCAAGGCGACGCTGCGCGGGCTGCTGCAGTTCGCCACCGAGGCACGAGAGCCGATCGCGCTCGATCAGGTCGAGCCCGCGAGTGAGATCGTCAGGCGGTTCTGCACCGGCGCGATGAGCCTCGGCTCGATCTCGCGCGAGGCGCACGAGACGCTCGCGATCGCGATGAACCGGCTCGGCGGGCGCTCGAACACGGGGAGGGCGGGGAGGACCCCGCGCGCTTTGAGCCCGATGCCAACGGCGACCGGCGGCGCTCGGCGATCAAGCAGGTCGCCTCGGGCCGGTTCGGGGTGACGATCAACTATCTCGTCAACGCGGACGAGCTGCAGATCAAGATGGCCCAGGGCGCCAAGCCCGGCGAGGGCGGCCAGCTGCCGGGCGGCAAGGTCGACGCCTACATCGGCTCGATCCGCCACACCACCCCCGGCGTCGGTCTGATCAGCCCGCCGCCTCATCACGACATCTACTCGATCGAGGATCTCAAGCAGCTGATCTACGACCTGCGCTGCTCCAACCCGAGCGCCCAGGTGTCGGTCAAGCTCGTCTCCGAGGTCGGCGTCGGCACGGTCGCCGCGGGCGTGTCCAAGGCGAACGCCGATCGCGTGCTGATCTCAGGCCACGACGGCGGCACCGGCGCCTCGCCGCTGTCCTCGATCCAGGCCGCCGGCATCCCTTGGGAGATCGGGCTGGCCGAGACCCAGCAGACGCTGCTGCTCAACGACCTGCGCTCGCGGATCGTCGTGCAGACCGACGGCCAGCTGAAGACTGGCCGCGACGTGGTGATCGCGGCGATGCTCGGGGCCGACGAGATGGGCTTCTCGACCGCGCCGCTGATCGCCACCGGCTGCATCATGATGCGCGCCTGTCACCTGAACACATGCCCGGTGGGCATCGCCACCCAGGACCCGCGCCTGCGCGAGCGGTTCAAGGGCACGCCCGAGCATGTCGTCAACTTCTTTTTCTTCGTCGCCGAGGAGGTGCGCGAGATTCTCGCCTCGCTCGGCCTGCGCTCGCTGGATGAGGCGATCGGGCGTGTGGACCTGCTGCGGGCGCAGGGCGCGATCGAGCACTGGAAGGCGCGCGGCGTCGACCTGACGCATCTGCTCACCCACATCGAGCTGGCAGACGGCGCCCCGCGCCGGCGCGTACAGTCGCCGCCGGAGGTGCTGGCCGACGCGCTGGACTGGGAGCTCGTCAAGCGCTCGGCTGGCGCGATCGAGCGGGGCGAGCGCATCAGGTTCGCGGTGCCGGTCCGCAACGTCAACCGCTGCGTCGGCGGGATTCTCTCCAGCCACATCGCCCGCGCTCATGGCGCGGCCGGGCTGCCCGAGGGTTCGATCGAGGTCGACTTCGAGGGCTCGGCCGGGCAGAGCTTCGGCGGCTGGCTGGCGCCTGGTGTGACGTTCACGCTGCGCGGTGACGCCAACGACTACACCGGCAAGGGCCTGTCCGGGGGCGTGCTGGCCGTGCGTCCGCGTGAGGACATGGCCCCCGGGTTCGTCGCCGAGGAGAATGTGATCGTCGGCAACACGCTGCTCTATGGCGCGACCTCCGGCCGGGCGTTCTTCCGCGGCCTCGCGGGCGAGCGCTTCGCCGTGCGCAACTCCGGCGCCTGCGCGGTCGTCGAGGGCGTCGGTGACCACGGCTGCGAGTACATGACCGGCGGGCGCGTGGTCGTGCTCGGCCCGACGGGGCGCAACTTCGCCGCCGGGATGAGCGGCGGGATTGCCTACGTGCTCGATGAGGACGGTACGTTCGCGCAGCGCTGCAACACCGGCATGGTCGGCCTGCAAGCACCGAGCCCCGCGGACGTGACCGAGCTGCGGGCGCTCATCGCCGAGCATGCCGAGCGCACCGACTCGTCGGTGGCGGCCCGGGTGCTGTCCGAGTGGGAGCAGCTGCTAGCCGCGGGCGCGTTCGTGCAGGTGATGCCCCACGACTATGCGCGTGTGCTGCGCGAACAGGCGGCTGAGGCCGAATCAGACGGTTCGTCGCCCGAGACGGCTTCGCCGGCGGTGGCGGCCTGATGGGCAGGCTGGGCGGGTTCCTGCAGATCGAGCGCCACGGGATTCCCTACCGGGACCCGCGCGAGCGCGCGCACGACTACCGCGAGTTCCTGATCGAGCGCCCGACCGAGGAGCTGCGCGAGCAGGGCGCGCGTTGCATGGACTGCGGTGTCCCGTTCTGTCACAACGGCTGTCCGCTGGGCAACCTGATCCCCGACTGGAACGACCTCGTCTATCGCGACCGCTGGAAGGATGCGATAGCCCAGCTGCACGCGACCAACAACTTTCCCGAGCTCACGGGTCGCCTCTGCCCGGCGCCGTGCGAGGCTGCGTGCGTGCTCGAGATCCGCGAGAACGACGCGGTCACGATCAAACAGATCGAGCTCGCGATCATCGACCGCGCGTGGCAGGAGGGCTGGATCTCACCGCAGCCGCCCCAGCACGAGACCGGGCAGGCGGTCGCCGTCGTCGGCTCCGGTCCCGCGGGTATGGCCGCCGCCCAGCAGCTGCGCCGCGCCGGGCATCGCGTGACGCTGTTCGAGCGCGACGAGGCCGCCGGCGGCCTGGCACGGTTCGGGGTCCCCGATTTCAAGATCGAAAAGTCGGTCGTCCAGCGGCGCGTCGATCAGCTGATCGCCGAGGGCGTCGAGCTGCGCTGCGGTATAGACGTGGGCGGCGCGGGCGGCGGTGGGCTGAGCGTGCAGGAGCTGCGCGGCTCCTACGACGCGGTCGTGCTGGCCACCGGCTCGCGTGTACCCCGTGACCTGTCGGTTCCCGGGCGCGAGCTCGACGGCGTGCACTTCGCGATGGACTACCTGTACCAGCGCAATCGCTGGATTGCTCGCGAGCTCGGTCCCACGCCGGATGTCCCCCAGCCGCTGGCCGGGCGCGAGATCAGTGCGGCGGGCCGGGACGTGGTCGTGATCGGCGGCGGCGACACCGGGGCGGACTGCGTCGGCAACGCCCTGCGCGAGGGCGCGCGCTCGATTGTCCAGCTCGAGCTCCTGCCCGAGCCCCCGGCTCACCGTCCGGACGATCGCACGCCCTGGCCGGAGTGGCCGCTGAAGTACCGCATGAGCTACGCGATGGAGGAGGCGTTGACCGAGGGTGTGGGCGAGCAGGACTACTCGGTCACGACCACTCACTTCTCGGGCGACTGGGCACCGCGCCGGGACGGCGGGGTCGGCAGGGTCGCGGCGCTGCACATCGCCCAGGCGCAGGCCGCGCCACCGTTCGGTCCCGTTCCCGGCAGCGAGCGCGAGCTGCCCGCCCAGCTGGTGCTGCTGGCGATGGGATTCCTGCACCCCGAACAGGGACTGCTCGATCGGCTCGGAGTCGAGAGGGACCCGCGCGGGAACGTCAAGTCCGTGCGCCCGTATACGACCTCCGTCGACGGAGTGTTCGCCGCCGGCGACGCTCGTCGCGGTCAGTCGCTGATCGTGTGGGCGATCAACGAGGGCCGCCAGTGCGCGCGCATGGTCGAGCGCTATCTGGCGAGCGCTCGCAACGGATCGGCGAGCGAGGGCGCTCCGGAAGATCAGGCTGTATCCGGTCACGCCGACGCGGATCGAGGTCCCGAGGGTCCGCCGCAGCATGTCGGGCCCGGTGTGCCGGCGGGGTAGAACACTCCGGTCCCGTCGTCTACGCTAGATCACATGCCGTCTACCAACGGATCGACCCCCCGGGCCTGCGTCATCGGCGCGGGCTCATCGGGCATCGCCGCGGTCAAGGCGCTGCACGAGCGCTCGATCCCGTTCGACTGCTTCGAGGCGTCCGATCAGATCGGCGGCAACTGGGTGTTCGGCAACCGCAACGGCATGTCGGCCGCGTATCGCGACCTGTTCATCAACGTCTCGCGCGAGCGCATGGCCTACTCGGACTATCCGATGCCCACCAGTTATCCCGACTTTCCCCATCACACGCACATCGCCGAGTACTTCAACGCCTATGTCGACCACTTCGGCCTGCGCGATCTGATCACGTTCCAGACGCGCGTCAACCGCGTCGCCCGCCGCGCGGACGAGGACGGGGTCTGGGAGGTGATGCTCGACACGGGCGAGACCCGCACGTATGAAGCGTTGCTCGTCGCCAACGGCCACCACTGGGACCCGCGCTGGCCCGAACCGGCATTCCCCGGCGCTGAGGGGTTCGCCGGGGAGCAGCTGCATGCCCACGCCTACGTTGACAACTCGCTGTTCGCCGATCGTAATGTCGTCATCCTTGGCATGGGCAACTCCGCGATGGACATCGCCGTCGAGTCCTCCTACGTCGCCGCCAACACCTACCTGTCGGCGCGTCACGGCGCCTGGATCATCCCCAAGTACGTGTTCGGCCGACCGGTCGATCAGCTGCCGAACGATCCACGCATCCCGTTCGCGATCCGCCAGCGCATGATTCACCAGGTGATCAGGACGTACACCGGCAATCCCGAGAGCTACGGACTGCCAAAGCCCGATCACAAGTTCGGCGAGTCCCATCCGACCGTCTCGGGACGCATCCTCGATCGCATCGCCCACGGCACGATCACACCCAAGCCGAACATCGCCTCGCTGGAGGGCGCCCAGGTGCGCTTCACCGACGATACGCTCGTCGACGCTGACATCGTCGTCTACTGCACGGGCTATCGCATCACGTTCCCGTTCTTTGACCCGGACTTCCTTGTCGCTCCCGACAACCACATCGAGCTGTTCCGCCGCGTATTCCATCCGGACATCCCCGGCCTGTATTTCATCGGCCTGCTCCAGCCGCTCGGTGCGATCATGCCGCTGGCCGAGGCCCAGAGCACATGGGTCGGCGATCACCTGCTCGGCGACTACGTACTGCCCTCCAGCGCGCAGATGCGCGCCGACATCGCCGCCGACCAGGCCGCGATGCGCGCTCGTTACGTGGCCTCCAAGCGGCACACGATCCAGGTCGACTTCAACGACTATCTCCGCGACCTCGATGCCGAGCGCCGCGCCGGCGCCGAGCGAGCCCGTGCCCACCTTCTGTCGGCATAACCGCTTCATCGAGCGCTGCCCGATCTGCAGCCGCACGTTGCCGGGCGCTGAGCCCGCCACCGGCGGGCGGCGCTCAGCGCGCGGGGCTGGATCCGCCGCGGCCGGCGGTGTGGGTGGGACCCGCGGCTCGTCGCCGACGGGCAGGCATCGCCGCCTGCGCACGGGGGGGCGAGAGGTGCGCGTGCGCCGTGAGGTCCGTGCGCAGGACGACGGCTACTCCAGCGCCTTGGCGCCCGGGCTGCACGCCTCCGGAGACGCTGCCCGCCTGGCCGAGGAGATCGCCTTCGCCGGCGGTCGCCTGCTGCGTATGCACGCGGCGCCTCCAGGCCTGTTCAACGAGATCCGCCAGCTTGCAGGCGACGGCCAGCTCGAGCGCGCCACCTGGATGTGCTTCCTCACCGTCTACCTGTCGCCGCTGCAGACCGACGACCCGTTCGTGGGGATCCGCGCTGCGCTGGACCGCGAGGGCGAGGTCCCCTCGCTGCAGGGCATCCCGCTCGGCCCGCGCACCTCCCACGACCCCGCGCGCGGATCGGAGACGCTGCTCGCCTACCGGCATTGGGCCGAGCATGCCGGGGGCCAGGCGCAGGGCCTCATCGGCGAGGAGTCCTGGACCGCGCAGCGCCGGTTCGAGCGCGCGTTCGAGCGCCTGGCGCTGCCCGGGTTCGGGCGCATGGGCCGCTACGAGCTGCTGGTCACGCTCGGTCGCCTCGGTCTGTACGAGCTGCAGGCCGACTCGCTGCACCTGGCCGCCGGACGCGGACCGACGGGCCTCGATGATCTCACGACGGTCGCGGCCAAGCGCATCCTCGCGGTCGGCGATCCGATCTACCTGGAGCGCCGCGCGCTCGCGTTCGCGCAGGAGCTGTCGGTCTCGGTCGATGTGCTCGATCTCGCGTTCGCCAACTGGGGCTCGGGCGAGCGCGTTACGCTCGGGTTCAGGGCCGACACGATCGACTCGCACACGCACGAGCGCGTCCGCGACGCACTCGATCTGCCGCCGATCCCCGACTGACGCACGTGGCAAAAATGCCGTCCACCCCGGCGCCTACAGTCTGCCTCAATGCCGCTGTGCTTCATCGAGCCCCAGGACGCGATTCGCGTGATCGCCGAGTCGGTCGGCCGCGAGGCGCGCCGCCAGCTCGTGGGCGAGGTCGTGCGCGCCTGGGTCGACGACATTCCCGACCAGGAGCTCTCCGTCCACTACGCCCGGGCGATCGCCGACCTCGACGAGGACGATCTGCACCTGCTCGCGGCCTGGCACGCATCACTGGAGGTCGGTCAGCCGATCCCCAACACCGACTTCCTCGTCGGCGTGTTTCCGAGCCTCGGCGAGAACCGGCGCGAGGCGCTGAAGATCGCCGCTGGGTTTCGCGGCGAGGAAGCGTTCC
Organism: uncultured Solirubrobacterales bacterium; assembly: GCA_963736555.1. Taxonomy (GTDB): domain Bacteria; phylum Actinomycetota; class Thermoleophilia; order Solirubrobacterales; family Solirubrobacteraceae; genus Palsa-744. The sequence continues at coordinate 462,432 of CAVTPC010000003.1, read as the reverse complement.
AGGCGGGCGTCTCCGAGGAGCAGGCTCTCGACACCGTCCTTCCGTGCCTGTCGCGCGAGCGGGCGATCGAGCTGGCGCACGAGTGCATCCAGTTGTATGCGTGGGATCGCCTCGGCTGCGACAATTAGGGCCGCTGGGCGGCGCTGGCCGATCTTCGATCGGTCGGCGTCCTTGCCGATCGTCGATCGATGGGATCGCCGATCGGCCAGCACACGTGCGTAGCACGCCACGCTCCCTGCGTCCTTACTGATCGGAGATCGACGGGATCTCTGATCGGCCAGCATGCCCATCGACCCTAATTGAGCTACTAGACTGACGATATGTCTGAGATTGAGACCCCTGCGGCCCCAACCGTCGATGATGTGATGGACGCCCTGTCGAACGTGATCGATCCGGAGCTTGGACTGGACTTCGTCGAGCTGGGTCTGATCTACGGCGTCGAGGTCAACGACGGCAACGTCAACGTCACGTTCACGCTCACCACACCCGGCTGTCCGATCGGTCCGCAGGTGACCGAACAGATCGAGGAGTTCGTCGGCGAGCTCGACGGCGTCCGGACGATCGACTCCGAGATGGTGTTCACGCCGCCGTGGTCACCCGAGCGGATGTCCGAGGACGCTAAGTTCGCGCTGGGCTACTGACGCCCGACCAGCGGCGCCATTAGAAGGGTGTGTGCGGGCCGCTTCGGGATAAAGGCTCAGGCCGGCGCGACGGCCGTCTCGCGCGCGAGCTCCACGAGGGTGGCCAGCTCTGCGGCGATCGACTCGCCGATGGCATCGACGTCCGGCAGGGCGTCGTAATCGCCCAACAGCCCGAAGTTCATCTGACCGTTGTAGGACATGATCGCGATCGCCAGCGCATGGTTTTCGGGCAGGAACGCGACCGGGTAGGCCGACAGCATCTCCCGTCCGAGCACGTACAGCGGAAACTGCGGTCCCGGGACGTTCGTCACGAGCAGGTTGAACAGGCGCGTGGAGAAGTTCAGTCGCGACGCCTGCGCGAGGATCGTCGGCGGCGCGAAGTTCTGCACGCCGGCGATCACCTCCGCGCCGAGCGCCTGCTTTGACTCCTTCAGCCCGTCCATCGCGTGCGAGACGAACTGCAGCCGCTGTACCGGATCGGCGATGTACACGGGCAGGGGACCGCGCATCACGACGATCCGGTTGCCCATCGTGTTGTGCTCGTCCTCGGCTCGCACCGAGACCGGCACGAGCGCGCGCAGCTCGACGCCCTCGGTGCGCAGCCCGCGTGAGATCAGGAACCGGCGCAACGCGCCCGCGACGACCGCGAGCACGACATCGTTGACGGTGCCGCCGAACGCGTTCTTGACGAGCTTGAAGTCGTCCAGTCCGCTGCCGACGCCGATGAACCGCCGGTGCGGGCCGATAGGGACGTTGAGCGGCGTCTCCGGCGCCGGATTCAGTCCCGCCCAGACGATCTCGCCGATGCCCTCGGCAGCCTCGCGGGTGCGCGCCAGCGCGCGGTCGGGGTGCGTCAGCGCATCGACCGCGCCCTCCGCCAGCTCGATCCCGGCGCGCACCGCTCCCTTCAGGCCGGCCGCGATCAACTCTGGCGTGCCCGGTTCGGGGTGCGGGCGCCAGGCGCGCCCGGAGTGCTTGAGCGGCGGGGGGTCGGGGCTCAAGTCGAACAGTACCGTCGCCAGGTCGATCCCGGCGATGCCGTCGATCAGCGAGTGATGGGTCTTTGAGATCAGCGCGAACCGGTCCTCCGCGAGCCCCTCGATCAGCCACATCTCCCACAGGGGCTTGGAGCGGTCCAGCTGCTGGGAGAAGATGCGTGCGGTCAGCGCGCACAGCTGATCCCACCCGCCCGGCGTCGGCAGCGCGGTGTGGCGCACGTGATAGTCGAGGTTGAAGTTCGGATCGTCGATCCATACCGGCCGTCCGCTGTCCAGTGCGGTGTGCGCGAGCTTGTGCCGGTAGCGCGGCACCAGATGCAGGCGCCGACGGATCTGTTCGAGGAACTCCTCCATCGGTGGTGGCGGGCCTTCGACGACCGTCAATCCCCCCGACGTGCATGTGCGAGCTGGGACCCTCCTGATGCAGGAACGAGGCGTCGACCGGGGTCAGTCTGTCCAGGTGTTTTTGCGCCATCGCGATCTAGCGTACCCGGCTCGCTGGCCGCAGTCCTGCCTGATCGCTCAATCCCACAGCCCGGCTCCGTGACCGAACCGCCACGGTCGGCGCATCGCCCCCACCTACAATATGTCTGGTGTCCGAGACCGCAACAGTGCCCAACACGATCGAGAAGCTGCTGCTGGCCGCCCCGCGCGGATACTGCGCGGGCGTCGACCGCGCGGTGCAGACGGTCGAACGCGCGCTGGACGCGCACGGCGCGCCCGTGTATGTGCGCAAGGAGATCGTCCACAACAAGCACGTTGTGCAGCGCCTGCGCGAACGCGGAGCGATCTTCGTCGACGAGCAGACCGAGGTTCCCGAGGGCGCGTTGTGCGTGTTCTCCGCTCACGGCGTCGCCCCCAGCGTGCGCGCCGGCGCGCAGGAGCGAGGGCTGCGCACGATCGATGCGACCTGTCCGCTCGTGACGAAGGTCCATCGCGAGGCCGCACGGTTCGCCGGGGAGGGCTACACGATCGTGCTCGTCGGCCACGACGGTCACGAGGAGGTCGAAGGCACGATGGGCGAGGCTCCTGAGCGGATCTTGCTCGTGCAGAACGAGGCCGACGTCGATGCGCTGCTCATCGACGATCCCGAGCGGATCGCCTACATCACTCAGACGACCCTGTCGGTCGACGAAACCGACTCGATCGTCGCGCGCCTGCGCGAGCGATTTCCGGCGATTGCCGGTCCCCGCACCGATGACATCTGCTACGCCACGACCAACCGCCAGACGGCGGTCAAGCGACTGGCGGGCGACTGCGATCTGATGCTCGTGATCGGCTCGCGCAACTCGTCGAACTCGGTCCGTCTGGTCGAGGTCGCGCGCGACTGCGGCACCGACGCCTATCTGATCGACAATGCCTCCGAAGTGCGCGAGGAGTGGCTCGTCGGCCGGCGCGTCGTCGGTATCTCCTCCGGGGCCAGCGCGCCCGAGAACCTGGTCTCGGAGTTGGTCGACTACTTCCGTGCGCGCGGCGTCAACGACATCTCCGAGGTGGACGTGATCCGCGAGGACGTCCGCTTCATGCTGCCCAAGCCGGTACGTGACACTGCCACAGCGGGCGCGGGCACAGCCTCCTGAGGCACCGTCGCAACCGGACCCGCGTGCGGCGGCCGGCGTCTAGGCTCCTGTTCTCACTGACCCGACCCCGTCTGCTCAACCCAACCATCTCCATCCCGTCACCGTGACGCGCACCCTGATCGTCTCGGACCTGCACCTCGGCGGGCTGTCCGGGGTGGATCTGCTGCGCCGCCCGCAGCTGCGCGCTGCTCTGCTCGACGAGCTGGAGGGCATCGATCGCCTGGTTCTGCTCGGCGACGTGCTCGAGCTGCGTCATGGACCGCCGCACGAGGCGCTGCTGGCCGCGCGCTCGTTCTTCGAGGACGTTGGCCGCGTGCTCGGCCGCGATCGCGAGCTGGTCGTGACCGCCGGCAATCACGACCACCTGATGGTCTGCGGCTGGCTGGACACGCGCGCGCTGCGCGAACCCGCGCCCGAGCCGCTGGGCCTGGAGCAGCGCATCGATCCCGCCGAGGCCTCGCCACTGCTGGAGCGGATCGCGCAGTGGGCGAGCCCGGCGCGCGTCACCGTCACCTACCCGGGCGTGTGGGTGCGTCCGGACGTGTATGCGATGCACGGCCACTACCTCGACCGCCATCTGACGGTGCCCACGCTCGAGCGCATCGGTGTCGGCGTGATGGGACGTCTGCTGGAGCGAGGTCCCGGGGAGAGCATGCTCGGAGCGGTCGATGGCTACGAGGCGGTCACCGCTCCGATCTATGCCTGGCGCGACGCGATCACCCGCTACGAGCGCGCCGGCCCGGTGCTCAACGGTCTGGCGACCGGCCGCGCCTGGCGCGCGCTCGGCGGGAGCAATGGCGGCGGACACACCGCGCGCGCGGGCTGGGGAGCGAGCCGTGAGCGCGGCCGGCAGATGTTGCGTTCGGCGCGCAGCTCGGTTCGCAGGAACGCGATCAAGGGCGCGTTTCCGCTGATGGTCGGCGCCCTGAATCGCGCCGGACTCGGGCCTCTGAGCGCGAACATCTCACGCGCCGAGCTGCGTCGTGCCGGTCTGCGCGCGATGGGGGAGGTGGCGGCACGCCTGGATCTGGGCGACGCCTATGTCGTCTTCGGTCACACGCACCGCGCGGGTCCGTTTCCAGACGACCCCGAGTCGGAGTGGCGGGGCCGCTCCGGTGCGCGTCTGGTCAATTCCGGATCGTGGGTCTATGACGCGATCTTCCTGTCCCCTACCCCCGGCGAGAGCCCCTACTGGCCGGGCACATGTGTGATCGTCGAGGACTCCGGACCGCCGGTGCTCAAGCGGCTGCTGCTGGAGCGCTCACACCCGGAGCTGATGCCGCGGCCGGTTGCGGTTGCTGGATAGGTGATGGTTGCGGTGGGAGCTGCGCCACGCCCGGCGTGAGGCGATGGCCCGCGCGAGCGCACGCCTGCCTGCATCTCGATCATTCGTCCAGTCTGCTTGACGGGTCTGCCCAAGCTCGTGTAGTTGTACCCCGTGGTGCTGGGATCCGTAGTGACGGAACCCTCCGGAAGGTGACCTTTTGCGAGGCAGTGCCGCAAATCAGCACGGTCTGGGTGTGGCCTGACCGACCCAACGCATCGAAAGGGACGAGATGCCAGCTAGAAACGCGCAGTTCACTCTGGAGGTTCCGCTCGACGTCTCACAGATCGGGGCCGAGGCCGAGATGCAGGAGCTGCGAGTGCTCGCTCGCGCACAGGACGGTTCGCTGAGCTCTGAGACGGTGCGGGCCAAGCCCGGCCGGAGCGCTTCGGTCGCGCTCTCCTTTCCCGAGGCTCCCGGCCCGCTGCAGCTGCTCATCGGCCCGGCGAGCGCATCCGAGTCCGAGCTGCTCAACCGCCAGACGATCAGTGTCGACGTGCCCGGCCATCAGTGGGGCAAGGGCTCGAAGCTCGCGATCGAGCCCATCGTGATCTCGCCGTACTACTGGTGGTGGTGGCTCGATTGGTGCCGCTCCTTCGTGATTCGCGGCAAGGTCGTCTGCCCAGACGGCAGCCCGGTGCCCGGTGCCACGGTCTGCGCGTACGACGTCGACTGGTGGTTCTGGTGGACGAGCACCCAGCAGCTCGGCTGTGCCACCACGGACCTCAACGGGGCGTTCGAACTCGACTTCACCCGGTGTTGCGGGCTCTGGCCATGGTGGTGGTGGCGCGAGCGGGTCTGGGAGATCGCCCCCGATCTGATCGCCCGGGTGAGCGCGGTTCTGGAGCAGGACCCCCGCATCAAACTTGCCCAGGTCGGCACGCTGCCGAGCCTGAGCGTGTTCAGCGAGCTGCTCGGCCCGGCGACCGCGGTCCGCGGTCCGCTCGCCTCGTCCGACGCCGGGCGGCTCGAGCAGCTGCGCGCGCCGCTTGCCGCGAAGCTCCCGAGCTCGGCGGAGCTGAGCGCGCTGCGAATCTGGCCGTGGGCGCCGTGGTGGCCGTGGTGGGACTGCAACGTGGACGTGATCTTCAAAGTCACCCAGGACTGCGCTGCGCCCGGCACAGTGGTGTTGCAGGAGGGGATCGACCAGGTCCGCTTCGACATCGCACAGAGCACCCAGGTCACCCTCGTCGCCAACGATCTCGCCTGCTGCCGGCGGTCGTGCCCGAACGAGCCGTGCGTCGAAGGCCAGTGCATCGACATCTCAGACATCTGCTGGGCCCCGATCAACGACGTCGGCGCCAACCCCGGAGCACCGGTCTCTCCCGCCGGGTATCTGTACCCGGGTTGGGTCGCGCCGGGGGAAGCCTCGGCCAACGGCGACCGGGCTTTCGGTGGCACCGTGGAGATCTCCAACGCCAACATCATGACTGGCGTGGACTACTACGAGGTCCAGTACTACAACGGCTCAGACTGGGTCAACCTGCTCGAAGCTCCAGGTGGGGGGGCCGCCGAGGACTTCTCCCGAGCATGGCTGGAGCCGCCAGTGTTTCCGTCGACGATCTGGCAGCCGGGCAGCGTGCCGTTCCAGTTCAAGAGCCTGCCGGTCGCGGGAAAGTCGGCCACGGTCAATGTCGTCGAGAGCCGCGAGCACTACGAAGCCTCGCCCGGGCTTCCCGGCGCGGCGTTCTGGACCTCGAACCAGTTCCTCGTCGTTCCGATCGACTCGTCGAAGTTCTCTGACGGCGTCTACCAGTTCCGGGTGGTCGGATGGCGGGATGCGGGTGGCGGCGAAGTCGCCGGCCCGCCGGTCATCTCGGGTGGGACCTACACCGCCTTGGGTGGCGAAGTCCTCCCGGTCTGCGGCGATCCGGAACAGACCAACGGTTGGGTGCTGGCGTTCAACAACAGGGTCGAACCCGACCCGGCCGCGATTCACCCCTGCGGGAGCGGCTCGACGCACGTGTGCGTCACCGAGCCGAACACGAACATCGCCTCGGTCATGGTCGACGGCAAGACCGTGTCGGAATGCGGAACGGTCGACGCCGCAAGCGGCACGCTGGAAGTCGAACTCCTGGCTCAGGACCTGAGCGGCAATCTCGGTTACTACACGCTGATTGCGGTGTACGGCAGCAGCCACGCGGTCGATCTGCTCAAACTGGTTGACGAATATCCCAAAGAGTGCTCGCTGACCCTCCTGTCCGGGGACGCTCAGGGCCCGTACTACGGCCAGGCGCTCGCACAGGGCGCAACGGCTCCGGTCTGGAAAGGGGGGACGATGCTGCTGAGAGTACCCATGGACTTGGCCTTTCCGGAGCCGTGCTGCTACGACCTCGAGCTGGAAGCGTGGTCCCGGACGGTCGTCGGCTGTGACACCGACTTCGCCTACTGGAACCGCAGCGACTTCACGATCGGTGTCGGAGTCTGCCCGCCCCGGCCCGAGCTCCCGGTTGCCGAGGTCGAGCAGCTCGGGGCGACGTCCTGAGGGTGGACGCCTCGTGCACCGAGGTCGCGACCGGCGAGCGAGCGTTCCGGTTCGCGCTCGCCGGCCTGGCGGCGTGGCGGCTGACGCACCTGCTGGCGCTGGAGGATGGGCCCGCCGACGTGATCGTCAAGCTCCGGCTCCGCGCGGGCAGCGGGCCGCTAGGGGAGCTGATGGACTGCTTTGACTGCCTGAGCATCTGGGTCGCGGCCGGCTTCGTGCCGCTCGTGGCGCGGCGACCGCGCGAGCAGGCCGTGAGCTGGCTCGCGCTCTCCGGCGTCGTCTGCGCGCTGCAGCGGATCGTGGGGACGGGCGAGGCGCAGGAGCTGGATCTCATGGTCGAGGCGGGGACGAGCCCGGGATGAGCTGTTGCGGAGCTAAGCGAGCGGCGGCTGGCGCCGCGATGGGCAGCCGCGCAATCGGCAGCCGAGGTGGAGGCACGACCCGGGTCAGCACGGCGTCTCAAGCCGCGCCGGCCGCTGCCGCTGCGCGAAGAGCAGACGTGCTCGTGCGCTATCTCGGTGCGCAACCGGTCCGGGTTCGCGGCGCGGCGAGCGGACGGACATACCACACCTCCTCGGCCAATCCTCTGCTCGCAATCGACGCTCGCGACGCCGCTGCGCTGATTCGCACCGGCCTCTTCCGGACCGCGGGGAGCGCAGCTTGACCGCCGTCTGCCCCATTCCTGTCGGACTCGGGCGGTTACGGGGCGGTTACAATTTCGGTAAAAACCATGATATACAGAACTCGACCGATAGCTGGTCCATAGATAGCTGGTCCATATTCAGGGCAGCTGAACGTTCTGGCCTGGCTGCGTGTGCAGGGAGGAATGCTGGGAATACCCGAGACCACAGGAGGTAGTCGATGACCGTCGTACGCAAGATCCAGCGCTATGGATGGCGGCCAGACCTGCCCGATCACCGCGATCGGATCTACAACCTCGAGCGCAAGGTCTACCGCTCGGAGGAGTTGCAGCCCGTGTGCTCGCTGCGCCAGCAGATGCCCCCCGTCTACAACCAAGGCCAGCTCGGCTCCTGCACGGGCAACGGCACCGCTGCGGTGCTCGAGAGCGCCGAGATCAAACAAGGTCAGAAGCCGGAAACACCCTCGCGGCTGTTCATCTACTACGGCGAGCGGGTCATCGAGGGGACAGTCGAACAGGACTCTGGCGCGCAGATCCGGGACGGTATCAAGGTCCTCGCAACCGAAGGCGCACCCCCGGAGGAACCCTACTGGCCGTACGACATCGCAAAGTTCAAGGAAAAACCGACCCCCGAAGCCTACGAGCAGGCCAAGAAATACGAGGCCATGGAATACCTGAAAGTACTCCCGGGTACCGCCGGCTCACCGGTTCGCTCGCCGATCCAAGAGGGGCTGCCGGTCGTCTTCGGGTTCACCGTCCCGGCGATGTTCGAGAGCGAAAAATGGCATCCAGCGACCGAGTACCTGCCACTGCCAGCCGCCGGCGAAGAAAATATCGGTGGCCATTGCGTGGTGATCGTCGGCTGGGACTTTTCGCTGCAGAAGTTTCCCGTCAACGTGTTCGAGATCCGCAACTCGTGGGGCGCGGAATGGGGCGATCAGGGCTACTTCTGGATGGACGCGCGCTGGATCTACGAACCCACCCGCGGGCTCAGCTCTGATTTCTGGGTGATCGACAAGGTCGCCTGATGCGACGCTTCGGCATCGAGCCGGCGTCCGCGACCGAGCAGGCACAGAAGGACCAGAGGACCGGCGCGGCTGAACCGTTTCAGCCGCTGCCGGCCCCGACTGGCGCTGCGCCGTATCACCTCGCGCTGTCCGCGGTGAAGCCCAACCTCGCCGCCAGCCAGCGCACGTTCCACGTGATCGGCGATCACGGCGGGATCGGCGACCCCACCCCACAGGCAGAGGTCGCCAAAGCGATGGTCGCCGACCTGCAAGCGCAGGCCAGCCCCCCGGAGTTCTGCTACTCGGTCGGCGACGTCGTCTACTTCAACGGCGCCAAAGCTGAATATCCGCCGCAATTCTACGAGGCCTACGCCCACTACAACCTCCCGATCCTCGCAATCCCCGGCAACCACGACGGCGACCCCGAAGCAGACGGCGAAACCAGCCTGCAGGCGTTCGTGCGCTACTTCTGCGACCCCACACCGCAGCTGCTGTCGGAGGTCGCCGAGTACAACCGCGACACAATGGACCAGCCAAACGTGTTCTGGACGCTCGAGGACGAGCTCGTCACGATCATCGGCCTCTACTCGAACGTCCCCAGCGGCGGGGTGATCCATCCCGACCAGCAGGAATGGCTCACCGCAGAGCTCAAAGCCGCGCCCGCCGGACGCGCGCTGATCCTCGCCCTGCACCACCCGCCATATTCCTGTGACGCACATCACGGCGGCTCAGAACAGATGGGCGCGGTGCTCGATCAGGCGTTCAGCACATCCGGGCGCCATCCGGATCTCGTGCTGACTGGGCACGTGCACAACTACCAGCGCTTCACTCGCACGCTCGCCGGGCGCGAACTGCCCTACATCGTCTGCGGCGCCGGCGGCTATCACAACCTGCACGCCATGGCCAGCGGCTCCGTGCCCGGGCTGCAGGTCAAGCCCGACTGCGTGCTCACGCAGTTCGACGCCACGCAATGGGGCTTCCTGCGCCTGGTCGTGACCGCCGCGCGGATTGAGGGCGAATACACAGGCGTCGACAAAGAAGGCAACGTCACACCGGGCGTAGACACCTTCAGCGCCCCGATCGCCACCTGAGACTGAAGGCGTATCTCGCTAGGCCCGCACGTCTGGATGCACCCCTAAGCGGACCCTTAGGCCGGGTCAGGCCACGCCCGGCGTGAAGCACGTCGCGTAACACTGGACATCGGGGCCGATCTCCAGCTCCAGCACTCCCGCAGTGTGGCGGTCGTGCTCGATCAGTGGGTAGGCGCCCGAATGGGTGATGTCCAGCTCGATCGTGGGGCTGGCGGCTCCTCCGATGGCGGCCGTGTCCCCGGCCGGATGTTCGGCGGCAGAGTCCGCGTCGACCCGCACCGTGCCCGACCCGCCGAGCACGGCCCATACACCGCCCGCCTCGTACCGTCCCGAGTAGGCGCCCTCCTGGTCCTGGGTCTGCGGCACGAGCCTGGCGCCGGGGACGTCCTCGGGACGCAGCGGCTGCCAGCGGTTCGCGCTCCACACCCAGCAGCTCCTGGATCGCCAGCTCGGTTTCGGCGTAGGCGCCCTCACCGTAGTGATACTCGAACAAACGGCCGCGCCCGTCGAACAGATACCGCGCCGGCCAGCCTTCGTTCTCGTACTCTCGCCACAGCACAAGCTCGCTGTCGATCAGCACGGGATACTCGATCCCCAGGCGCTCGACCGCGGCGCGGACCGCGGTCTCCTCACGCGAGGGGTCGAACCCCGGGCTGTGCACGCCGATCGTGCGCAGCCCGCGCTCGGCATAGCGCTCGTGCCAGGCCTTCAGATAGGGCAGCGTGCGCAGCGAGTTGGGCCGGCAGAAGTCCCAGAACTCCACCAACATCGGCCGCCCGCGCTGGATCGTCGCCTGCGGGCCGTTTGAGTTCACCCACGCCAGCTTCGTCGGGAACAGCGGCGCTGCGATCGTGTCTACGGGCACCCTCATTTAGAGCCACTGCGCTCCTGAGAGGTGCGAGTCGCAAGGCTTGACAAGGACGCAGGAAGCGAAGTGTGCTCTGCACACGAGCGACCGAGGACGCCGTCAAATGCAGCGAATCGTGCCTCTCAGCCGATTGAGCCGACCATCTCCAGCTGTATCAGCCGATTCAGCTCGACCGCGTACTCCATCGGCAGCTCCTTGGTGACCGGCTCGATGAACCCGTTTACGATCATCGCGGCGGCCTCGTCCTCGGTGAACCCGCGCGAGCCCATGTAGAACAGCTGATCGTCTGAGATCCGTCCGACGGTTGCCTCGTGGGCGACGGTCACGTGCGGGTTCTGGATCTGAATGTCCGGCCAGGTGTCGGATTTCGATTCGCCGTCCATCATCAGGCCGTCGCACTGGACGCGGGCTTTCGAGCCCGCCGAGTTGTGGCCCATCTTGACCAGGCCGCGATAGCCCATGATGCCGCCGTCCTTGGAGATCGACTTGGCGAGGATGTTCGAGGTCGTGTTCGGGGCGAGGTGGACTACCTTCGCGCCGGTGTCCTTGTGCACGCCACGGCCGGCCACGCCGACGTTCAGGTGGTCTGCCCGCGCGCCCTCGCCCATCAGGTAGGAGCCTGGGTAGAGCATCACGTACTTGGCGCCCATCGATCCGCCGACCCACTCGACCGTGCCGTGAGCGTCGACGATCGCGCGCTTGGTGTTCAGGTTGTAGACGTCCTTCGACCAGTTCTGGACCGTCGTGTAGCGGGCCTTGGCGCCCTCGTGGACGAAGATCTCGACGACCGCCGAGTGCATCGAGTTGACCGAGTAGGTCTGCGCGGTGCAGCCCTCGATGTAGTTGACCTCCGAGCCGGGCTCGGCGACGATCAGCGTGTGCTCGAAGGTGCCCTCTCCTGCTCCCTCCATGCGGAAGTAGGACTGCAGCGGCAGGTCGCACTTGACGCCGGGCGGGATGTAGCAGAACGCCCCACCCGACCAGACGGCGCCGTGGAGGGCCGAGAACTTGTTGTCCTGGGCGGGGACGCATTTGGTCATGAAGTATTTCTGCACGAGCTCCGGATACTCGGTGATCGCCGTGTCCATCGAGCAGAACAGGATCCCCTGCTTTGCGTACTCTTCCTTCAGCCCCTCGTAGACGGGCTCCTGGCGCCACACGCCGACGACGCCGGCGAGGTGCTCGCGCTCGGCCTGGGGGATGCCGAGATCCTCGTAGGTCTGCTTCATCTCCGCGGGCACGTCGTCCCAGCTGTTGAACCGGCCGGCGGTCGGCGGCGAGTACAGGACGAGATCGTCGAGGTTCAGGCCGCCCAGATCGGGGCCCCACGTCGGGATCGGCTTGCGTTCGAAGATCTCCAGCGATTTGATCCGTTTCTCGGCCATCCAGTCGGGCTCGCCCTTGATCCGCGACAGCTCGCTGACGACCTCGCGTGAGATGCCCTGCCGGGCACGCAGCTGTCCCTGATCGTCCTCGACGATCGGGCTGGGCTTGGCGATCTTCGTGCGCTGCACTGTGCGGTCAATCGTGGCCATGCGGCTCCTCACGGGGGTGTCTGGCGAATCCTGTGCTGTGAACTAAGAATTGTATCGCGGTGCTCAGGCGGGTCTGGTCGGGTGGGGGTGACGGCAGGTACTCACTCGGGCCAGGCATCATCGCCGGTGACCGCGCCGCGCACGACCTTCAGGTTCAGCAGCGCGCACTTGCGCCTGGTCGCCGAGACCGGGATGCCCAGCAGCTCGATCATCCAATCGGCGTCCAGCTCGCCGACCTGCGCGAGCTCCATCCCGATCAGCTCCTCGGAGGCGATCGAGGCCGAGGCCTGGGAGATGGCGCAGCCGTGGCCGTGAAACTTCAGGTCCTCGATGCGCCCGCCCACGACGCGGATGTGCACCCCCAGCTCGTCCCCGCACAGGGGATTGTGCTCGAGCGCCTCCAGGTCGTGTGGCTCCAGCTCGCCGAAGTTGTGCGGGCGCTTGTAGTGCTCGAGGATGTAGTCGCGATACAGATCGTCCATCGCCGGTCACCGTTCCCCGTCGATAGGGAGGCCACGCCGCATGCGGCGTGGCCCGCGGGGCCGCATGCGGCCCCGCGCGGGGGCCGCATGCGGCCCCCGTACGGCACCGCACATGTGCGGTGCCGCCGGTCGGTGCATGCACCGACCGGAACTACAGTGGAGGCAGAGACTCACAGCCCGAACACCTTGCGCCCGGCCACCAGCGCGTCCACGAGCGCGTCGATGTCGCTCGGCTCGTTGTACACGCCGACGCTCGCCCGCGCGGTGGCGCCGACGCCCAGGCAGCGCATCAGCGGCTGCGCGCAGTGATGCCCGGCGCGGATGCACACGCCTCCGCGGCTGCCAGAGCTCGGCGATGTCGTGCGGATGGATGCCCTCGATCGTGAACGACACCAGCCCGCCCCGGCGCTCGGGCTCGGGGGGACCGACGATGCGCAGTCCCGGGACCTCGGCCAGGCGCGCCAGCATGTAGGAGGTCAGCGCCTGCTCGTGCTCGCGCACGCGCTCCATCCTCAGCGCCGACAGGTAGTCCACGGCCGCTCCCAGCCCGACCGCCTCGGCGATCGGCGGCGTGCCGGCCTCGAACTTGTACGGCAGCTCGTTCCAGGTCGCGGACTGCAGGTCGACCGAGGAGATCATGTCCCCGCCGGTCATGAACGGCTCCATCTGCTCGAGGAGCTCGGTGCGTCCGTGCAGCACGCCGATCCCCGTCGGTCCGAGCGCCTTGTGTCCCGTCCAGGCGTAGAAGTCCGCGCCGATCGCGGCCACGTCGACCGGCATGTGCGGCACCGCCTGGGCGCCGTCGATCAGCGAGACCGCGCCCGCGGTGCGGATGCGCGCGGTCATCTCCGCGACCGGGACGATCGTGCCGAGCACGTTCGATACGTGCGAGATCGCCACCAAGCGCACGTCGCCGCGCGCGAGCTCTGCGTCCAGCTGGTCGAGGGACAGTTCGCCGCGGTCGTCGACCTCCAGGTAGCGCAGCTGTGCCCCGCGCTCGCGGCACAGGACCTGCCAGGGGACGATGTTCGCGTGGTGCTCGAGCTGGGTGATCAGGATCGCATCGCCGGGGCCGACGTTCGGCCGCGTCCGGGCATGAGTGTGCTCTCCGGCGGCGTTAACGCGTGCGCGTGTGCCCGCGCGCGCATTCACGGCCTTTTTAGATGTGCTCTCTGCTCCAGCCTCTCCCCGTCCCCAGGCATAAGCGACGAGGTTGATCGCCTCGGTCACGTTCTTGGTGAACACGGTCGTCTGACCACCGGGGCACACAGCACGGAGGGCTGGGTCGGCGGCGGTGCCCCCGATCCCGGACGATCGGTCCGCGCCCACGAACGCGGCGACTCGCCGGCGCGCGCCGTCGTAGGCGGCGTCGGCCTCTTGGGCGAGCGCGTAGACGCCGCGGTGGACGTTCGCGTTGTGCGAGCGCAGATGCTCGGACAGCGCGTCGATCACGACCGCCGGCTTCTGCGAGGTCGCGCCTGAGTCCAGGTAGATCAGCTTGCGTCCGTCAAACCGCCGGGCGAAGATCGGGAAATCGGCGCGCACGTCCAGCGAGCCACCCGCGATCTGGTTGGCGCTCGGCCGGGCTGCGTCCCTAACGACTGACGGCATAGGCCTCGATGTCCTCGCGTGCGTGCGCGAGCTTGGCGGTTAGCTTGGCGCGGATCAGCTCTTCCAGAGGCTCGTCGTGCAGCTCGGAGAGCACGGGCTCGAAGAACCCCTCGACCAGCACCCGTACCGCCGCCGGGCGATCCAGCCCGCGTGACTGCATGTAGAAGATCGCGCTCTCGTCCAGCTCGCCGACCGTGCCGCCGTGGGAGGCGGAGACGTCGTCGGCGGAGACCAGCACCGAGGGGATCGCGTCCACGCGCGCCTTCGGCGAGAGCATCATCGTGTGGATCTGCAGATAGGTGTGCGTCTGCTGGGCGCCCGGGTCGATCTGGATCAATCCCTCGAACGAGGCCCGGCTCTCGCCGGTCGCGGCCCCGCGCCAGTGCACGTCCCCGCCCGAGGGCCCGGTCTCGTGCAGGTCCACCGCGAACGCGTCCAGATGCTCGTCTGACTCGGTGAAGAACAGTCCCCGGAAGGCCATGTCCCCGCCGGGCTCCTCGACGGCCAGCTCGAGGTGCTGGCGCACGAGATGGCCGCCCAGCAGCGAGGGCAGCCAGTGGCAGTACGCGTCGCGCCCGACGCCCACGAAGCGCGTGGACGCGTCATAGACCTCTCCACTGCCCCAATCCTGAACCTGGGCCAGCCGGCAGCGCGCGCCGTCGTGCAGGTAGAGCTCGAACGCGCCCGCGTGCAGGGCCTGCCCGTCGAAGTCCTCGGCCAGGTCGTACTCGTGCACGCGCAGCTCGCTCGCTCGGTCGCCGACGATCAGCGTGCGCCCGTACTGGGCGACCCCGGCGCGATCGATCGCGTACACGATCTCGAACGGGTCCTCGACGATGACTCCCGGCGGCACGTACAAAAACGCCCCACCGCTCCAGAATGCGGCGTTGGCCGCCTCGAGCTTGTGCCGGTCGATCGTCAGGCGCTTGGAGTAGTGCGGCTCGACCAGGTCGGCGTGCTCGCGAAACGCGTCTTCCAGCGAGCACAGGATCACGCCGCGCTCGGCCAGCTCGGGATCCAGCTCGACGTGGACGACCGTCCCCGCGTTCTGCACGATCCTGCCGGCGCGGGCTCGGTCGGGGAGGGTGCGCTCAACCACCTCTGGTACGCCCTCGGTGTCGGGGTCGCCGGTTCGTGTGCTCAGTGCGTCCAGATCGAGTGTCTGCAGGCTCGTGCTCCAGAACCCAGACCGCCGCCACACGGGCAGCTCCAGCTCCTCGTAGGAGCTCAGCGCGGCCTCGCGTAGTTGCGCCAGCGAGCGCCCATCGCCCGCCCCGGCGCCGTGCAGCGCGTGATACAGGCTCGCCTCGCGGTGGCGTCCGGGCTTGACCGCCACCTCAGGCACTGGCGCCGACCTCCTGGCGGATCTGGTCGTAGCCCTCGCGCTCCAGCCGTTCGACCAGCTCGACGCCGCCCTCCAGCACGATCCGCCCGTCCATCAGGACGTGCACGAACTCGGGCTTGACGTAGTGCAGGATGCGCTGGTAGTGGGTGATGATCAGCGCACCCACGCCCTGCTCGTCGTGCAGGCGCTGCACGCCCTCGGCGACGGTCCGCAGCGCGTCGATGTCCAGGCCCGAGTCGGTCTCGTCGAGGATCGCCACGTCCGGCCGGAGCATCGCCATCTGCAGGATCTCCGCGCGCTTCTTCTCGCCGCCGGAAAACCCGTCGTTGAGGTGGCGCGAGGTGAACGAGCGGTCGACGTCGAGCAGATCGATCGCGTGCTGGAGCTGTGTCCTGAACTCTTTGACCCCGATCGGCTCGTCCGCCTCGCGCTGGGCGTTGATCGCCATGCGCAGGAAGTTCGCGACCGACACGCCCGGGATCGAGACCGGATACTGAAACGCCAGGAACAGACCCGCCCGGGCGCGCTCGTGGGGCTCGGCCTCGGTGATGTCCTGACCCTTGAAGGTGATCGTGCCCGCGGTGATCTCATACGCGGGATGCCCGAGCAGCGTGCTCGCGAGCGTCGACTTGCCCGAGCCGTTCGGGCCCATCAGCGCGTGGATCTCGCCACGGGAGATGTCGAGGTCGACGCCACGCAGGATCTCGCGCTCCTCGATGCGCACGTGCAGGTCTCTGATCTCTAGGTCGGCCATGTTCTGTTGTCTATCTCCGGTCGGATGGTTGGACGGATGGGTCGGGCGGGGTCAGTCGGCCAGCGCGGCGGCGCGGTTAGGGGCGGTTGCGGCTGTGAGCGCCGCGGCGGGCAGCGTCGGCAGGGTTGCGGCCGGATCGGGGTCGGCTGCCAGCCCGGCGGTGGCGTCGGCGAGTGTCGGCGCCAGCACCAGGTCGGCGAGCGTCGTCTCTCGCAGCGTGCGCACGATCGCGCCGCGCACGCGCGTCCACAGCAGCTTGGTCGGGCACACGTTATATGGGTATCCCGCCCGCCCGCCCCCTGCCGGCCCGGACTCGCGCGAGCAGACGATCGAGCCATCGGAGGACTGGGAGATGCACTCGATCGGCGCGATCGACCCCTCCAATGCCTCGACGACCTCGGCCATCGTGATCTCGCCGGCTGGGCGCGCGAGCAGATAGCCCCCGCGTGAGCCGCGGCGCGAATCGACCAGCCCGGCCTTGCGCAGGCGCGCGACGAGGTGCTCCAGGTAGGCGAGCGGCAGCCCGTCGTGCTCGGCGATTTCCGCCAGCGAGATTGGCTCGCCGACTACGCCCATATCGCCGGCTCGCCGAGCCAGCTCGACCATCACGCGTACGCCGTACTCGGCCTTGGTTGAGAACATCATCTTGGATGCCTACCCATATATATTTGGGGGGAGGACGGAGGGGGGCCTGCCCCCTCCCGCTCAGATCATCATCGTCAAATACCTACCTGTCAGCTAGGGTATCAGCCGTTCTGCAGCTCGCCGATGTCGTGCGCGAGTCCTTCGGCCGTGATCTGTTCCGGGCTGAACCCGACCCGCTCGATGCCGGCGCGGTCGATCAGCAGCACCGGCGCCTGTGCTTCTGAGGCGGTCCTGCCCGAGCTCACGGGAGCTACTCCGTAGGCGCTCCACACGGGCTGCAGCTGCGCGGTGGTCCCGGTCAGGTATTCGACCCGGCCGCTCAGCGAGGTTTCGTGCAGGAACCGGGCGACGCTCGCGCGCGTATCGCTCGCTGGGTCGGTGCTCACGAAGATCGTCGCCAGGCCGCGCGTGTCGGTCAGTTCGTCGAGCGCTCCGCGCACCTGCTCGGCGACGAGCACGCATGTACGGCAGTCCGAGAACAGAAACGCGAGCACCACCACCCGTCCGCGGTAGGAGCTCAGCGACACGTTCTGCCTGCGCTGGTTGACCAGCGTGAAGTCGTACGCCCGCAACCCCGCCGGGAACGCGGCCCCATCGAAGCCGCTGTCCTGGGAGGTCGAGCGGGCTGGAGCCACCGTGGTCGAACGCGAACGCCGAGCACGAGCACGATTGCCAGCAGGGCGGTGAGGGAAATAAGGACCTGTCGGACACGTGCGCGCATCGCCGCTCAGGGTACGGAGCCCGACCCGCCGCGGAGCCCAACACCCGCTATACTTTGTGAAGTCTCCATGAATCCCGACCGTGATTTAGGAGTTTCATCATGAGCCCGTCAGGCGCGGAGCTGCTCCGACAGTCAAGTGCCAGATCGACGAGGTCGACCCGTCCGAGGTGCAGCGAGCTGATCGGCGAGGGCGTGGCGATCATCGATGTGCGCGAGACCGAGGAGTTCGCCTCCGGGCACCTCCCCGGCGCCAAGCACGTGCCCGCGCGAGCTATCTCGAGACCCGCATCGAGGGCGTCGTCCCGGATCGCGATGCACGAGATCGTCCTCTACTGCGCCTCCGGCAACCGCTCGGCCTACGGCGCGCGCACGCTGCACGGAGGACCTCGGCTACGAGAACGTCGCTTCGATGACCGGCGGCATCACGCTGTGGAAGGACCGCGGCTATGACGTGACGTGCCGCGCTCGCTCAGCCCCGAGCAGCGCGATCGCTACTCGCGCCATCTGCTGATCCCCGAGATCGGGGCGGAGGGGCAGCAGAAGCTGCTCGACGCGCGGGTTCTGCTGCTCGGCGCCGGTGGTCTGGGCTCCCCGACCGCGCTGTATCTCGCCGCGGCCGGCGTGGGCACGCTGGGAATCGTCGACGACGACGTCGTCGACCTCTCGAACCTGCAGCGCCAGGTGATCCACTCCACCCAGCGCGTCGGCATCCCGAAGGTCGATTCCGCCGAGGAGTCGATCCATGCGCTCAACCCCGACGTCAAGGTCGTCAAGTACCCGGTCCGGATCGACGCCTCGAACATCATGGAGATCATCGAGGGCTATGACGTGATCGTCGACGGCGTCGACAACTTCCCGACGCGCTATCTGCTCAACGACGCCACCGTGCGGCTGAAGATCCCCGTCGTCTCCGCCTCGATCCTTGGCTTCGACGGACAGCTGTCGGTGTTCAAACCGTACGAGGGCCCCTGCTACCGCTGCCTGTTCCGCGAGCCGCCGCCGGCCGAGCTCGCGCCCTCCTGCGGGGCCAACGGCGTGCTCGGCGTGCTGCCCGGCACGATGGGCCTGCTGCAGGCGACCGAGGTCGTCAAGCTGATCCTCGACATCGGCGAGCCCGCGATCGGACGGCTGCTGCTGTATGACGCGCTGGCGGCGACGCTGACCGAGGTCAAGGTCCACCGCGACCCCGAGTGCCCGATCTGCTCGCGCGAGCCCGATGAGATCTCCGACGAGGAGATGGGCGTGTTCCCCGACTACGAGGCGTTCTGCGCCGCCGCCGGGTAGCGGCGGGCGCGCGATGCGGTCTCAACCGTGAGCACACGGCGAGCGCTTGATGCGCCAGTCGTGGTAATCATTCCCCGATGGCGACGATCAAGATCCCCCCGTCCTGCGCGCCTCGGTCGGCGGCGAGCAGGAGGTGAGCGCCTCCGGCGCCAACGTCGGCGACGTCCTGCACGACCTCGCCTCCAGCCACCCGGCCACCCAGAGTCAGCTGTTCTCCGCCGACGGCGAGCTGAACCGCTACGTCAACGTCTACCTCAACGACGAGGACGTGCGTGTGCTCGACGGGCTGGAGACGGCAGTCGGCAGACACCGACACGCTGGTGATCCTGCCGGCGATGGCCGGCGGGCGCTAGACGCCGCTGGGCGGCGCGACGCGGCGTCCTCGGTCGCTCGCGTACCGAAGCCGGGAGCACTCGCTCCGCTCGCTCCCGTTTCGGCCAGCACGCCACGCTCCTGCGTCCTGGCCTCGCTTGCCCATCGACCGTCTAGCGGGCGTATGGGTGTTAGGCGGCTGCGGCCGTCTCTGAGGCGGCCGGCTCGGCCGTGGCCTGCCCGGCCGCCGGGATGTGGCTCATCGCGTGCTCGGCCAGGGCGGTGATCGTCAGCGAGGGGTTGACGCCGACGTTGGCGGGGATCGCCGAGCCGTCGCACACGAGCAGGTTCTCGTAGCCGAACACGCGCTGTTGCGCGTCCACCACGCCGTGCTGGGGGTCGGGCGCGATCACCGCGCCGCCGAGGATGTGGGCGGTCGTGGGGATGTTGAACAGCGCCTCGGTGAGCGAGCTCTGGGCGATTCCGCCGGTGCGCTTGGCGAACCATTCGGCGGCCTGGTTGGCGACCGGGATGAACGTCGGGATCGGCGCTCGGGGTCCTGTTCGGTCTTCAGCCAGAGCGAGCCGAACGGCCCCTTGTGGGGGCGCAGCGCGATCGCGTTGTCGAGCGTCTGCATCACGAGGATGATGATCGTGCGCCGCGACCAGTGCTTGGGGAACAGCACCTGGGCCAGGCGCTTCGGATGCAGCAGGACCTGGCGCGAGCAGCTTCAAGCGGACGCGTCACGCGCGTGCCGTCGCCGACGAGCAGCGTGTACAGGCGGTGCATCGAGTCGCCGTCGTCGCCATATGTGACCGTCTCGATGTGGGTGTTCGGGTCGGGGTAGATCGAGGAGGTGATCGCGACGCGTTTGATCAGGTCCTCGGGGTAGTCCTCGGGCACGGTCACCGTCAGGATCGACTCGGAGTTGGTGCGCACCAGCTCGCCGAGGCGCGCGGAGATCCTGCGCCAGCGATCCGTTCAGGCGGCAGCGCTGCAGCAGCTTGTTCGTGCCCAGCGGGCCGGCGGCGACGACGACGCCGCGCGCGCGCTGGACGCGGCGTTCCTTGCGCAGCCAGGCGCCGGAGCGCACGCTTTCGACCTCGTAGCCCTCTTTGCCGGAGCCGTCGCCGAGCGGGCGGACGTCCACGACCGTGCGTTCGGGCATCACCTGCGCGCCGCGCTGCTCGGCGAGGTAGAGGTAGTTCTTGACGAGCGTGTTCTTGGACCCGTGCGGGCAGCCGACCATGCAGCGACCGCACAGCAGGCAGCCGGTGCGTTCGGGACCCTCGCCGCCGAAGAACGGGTCGGGCACGGTCACTCCCGGCTCGCCGAAGAACACGCCGACGGGCGTCTTTTTGTAGGTGTCGCCCACGCCGAGCTCCTCGCCGAGCTCGCGCAGCAGCTGGTCGGCGGGGTCGTCGTGGGGGTTCTGCACGACGCCGAGCATCCGCTGCGCCTCGGCGTAGTGGGGGGCGAGAGTCCGTCTCCCAGTCCTTCCATCTCCGCCCACTGGCGGTCCTCGAAGAACGGCTTCGGCGGGCACGTAGAGCGTGTTCGCGTAGCCGAGGCTGCCGCCGCCGACGCCGCAGCCGGAGACGACCGAGACGTCCCTGAACGTGGTCAGCCGGAAGATGCCCTTCATGCCGAGGATCGGCCGCCAGAAGTAGCGCTTCAGGTCGGCGGTCGAGCTGGGCAGCTCGTGGTCGGCGAAGCGCCGCCCGCACTCCAGCACGCCGACGGAGTGGCCTTTCTCGGCCAGTCGCAGCGCCGACACGCTGCCGCCGAAGCCCGAGCCGATCACCAGCCAGTCGTAGTCGAAGTCGCGTCATGCCCTGGCATCCTCCCGCATCCTAGAGTGGCGGAGGCGGAGGGGTAGGCCGGCTCGCATGGGAGCGCGTCAGCCGAGTCAGCGGCCACCCCGCTATATTCTCGTGAAGTAATGGCGGTTCAGCCGCTGAAGAACAGGCCCTGCGGAGGGCGCTACGGGGACATCGTGCAGTCGATCGGCAACACGCCGCTGATCGAGCTGCCGCGCCTCTCGCCCAAGCCGGGCGTGCGCATCTGGGCCAAGCTCGAGTCGCGCAACCCGACCGGGTCGGTCAAGGACCGCGTGGCGCGGGCGCTGATCGAGGACGCCGAGGAGAAGGGCGCGCTCTCGCCCGGGCAGACGATCCTCGAACCGACCTCCGGCAACACGGGCATCTCGCTGGCGATGATCTGCTGCGCGCAAGGGCTACCGGCTGAAGGTCGTGATGCCCGAGAACGTCACGCCCGAGCGCACCCAGCTGCTGCAGATGTACGGCGCCGAGATCGTCTACTCGGAGGGCTCGCAGGGCTCAAACGGCGCGGTCGAGAAGGCGCTGGCGATGGCCGCAGCGATCCTCCTGCTACATGCCCTACCAGTACGGCAACCAGGCCAACCCGCACGCCCACTACAACGGCACGGCGCTGGAGATCCTCGAAGAGCTCGACGAGGTCGTCGGCGTTCGTCGCCGGGCTCGGCACCGGCGGCACGCTGATGGGCAACGGCCGGCGGCTGAAGGAGACCTTCGGCGACGCCGTGAAGATCGTCGCCGCCGAGCCGATGCAGGGCGAGCCCGTCCAGGGCCTGCGCTCGCTCGACGATGGCTTCATCCCGCCGATCATCGACCTGTCGCTGCTCGACCGCAAGATCTTCGTCACCAACCGCGACGCGATCATCTGGACGCGCAAGCTGCTCGACGAGGAGGGCGTGTTCGCGGGCGTCTCGAGCGGCGCGATCGCGAGCATCGCGGTGCGCATCGCCGGCGAGCTCGATGAGGGCAACGTCGTGTTCGTCGTCGCCGACGACGGCTGGAAGTACCTGTCCAGCGGCATCTACACGCTGCCGGTCGAGGAGATCGAGAACCTCGACTCGACCGTCTGGTGGTAGCGTACGCCGCGAGGCGCAGGCTGCATCATCGTCGCCGCGCGACTGCTGGACGATCTGATCGCGCACGCGCGCGAGGAGCACGACGAACGAGTGCTGCGGCATGGTCGCGTCGCGTCGGCGACCCGCGTGCGGCACCGGCCGCGCGCGGTACGGTGCATCGCGCGAGCAACATCGCCGCCAGCCCGCTGCGCTTCGAGGTCGACGGCCGCGAGCTGCTGCGCGCGATCGAAGAGATCGAGGACGCGACGGCCGGGAGCTCGGCGCGATCTACCACTCGCACACGCGCACGCCGCCCTATCCGTCGCAGACCGACATCAACTTCGCGGCCAACTGGCCGGGTGTCGAGTGGATCATCGTCGGGCTCGCCGGCGAGAGCGCCGAGGTGCGCTCCTATCTGATCGAGGACGGCCAGGTCGCGGAGGTCGATGGACGTGCGGTGAGGACAGCGCCGTGAGACGACGAGCCGCTGCTCTGCCCCGCCTGCGCTCGCGACCATCCTCCGAGCGAGCGCTTCTGCTCGTCGTGCGGCATGCCACTCGTCTACCTGCTGCGGGCGCCGAGCAGCCAGGCCAGTGAGCGCCAGCGCAGCAGGCGCGCAAGATCAAGCCGCAATACGGCGAAGGCGAGCTCGTGAAGGTCGCGTGCGCGCAGAATCAGCCGGAGGCCGAGTTCATCGAGGGGCTGCTGCTGGAGGAGGGCATCCCCAGCATGCTGCGGCGCGCGCGCGGCTTCGACGTGCCGGACTTCCTGGCCGCCGGTCCGCGCGACGTGCTCGTGCCCGCGTCAGGTGCCGACGCGGCCGCGAACGCAGACAGCGCTCGCGGAGTAGCCCCAGACGGTGCGGCGCAGGTCACGCCGAGGTCGACTGCTCGAGATCGCCGAGCTGTGCCAGGAGAACAGCTCGGACTAAACGAAGGCCGGCTGCCCGGCTTCGCTGGCGATCGCCTCGATCTCCTCGGAGGCGCGCTCGAACTCGGCGTCGGAGAGCACCGGCGTGCCCTCGAACGGCAGTTCGCGCTGGAGCTCGACCCAGGTCTGGGCGGCGGTGTACTCGTCCTTGACCTTGACCGTGACCGGCCGCGGGATGCGGTAGGTGCGCAGCAGCAGCACGTGCAGCGGCTGTGGCGGCGCCAGCCGAGGCGCTTTCTCGGCGTAGTCGGCGTCCACACGTAGAAGGGCGACAGCGCGTCGACGCAGCGCGGGTCGGTGACGGTGAAGTGCCCGGCGACCTCGGCCCACGCGCGGATGCGCACGCGGTCGGGCTGCTGCATCGGGACGCCGGAGGTGAACGCGTGCAGCAGCGGCTCGCCGTCGCTCCAGACGCCCTCCTCGAGCGCACGGCGCAGCTCGGGCTGGTGGGACTCGCGCACGAGGTCGCCGCGCTGGTGGTCGAACGTCGGGTACAGGAAGAAGCGCTCGTGGGCGAGCCGGAACGGCTTGCCGGGCTCGCGCAGGCCACCCTTGCGGAGCGTCATCAGCTGCTCGCCTTCCGCGAGCGCACGGACGGTGACAGCCCATTCTTTGAAAGCAATTGGCATGGGATTAACCGGGGATGATTGAGGGGGGAGGAACGTCTTGATATTGCCCTGCTTGTCGCCCGCCGCAACAGGACGGCCGATCCTTAAAAGATACGAAATCCCGGCGGAAATCCCAAATTCCCTGCAAATGCAGGGGTTTTATGGACGATATGCGCCGCGAAGCCCCAAATCCTCAGGGCGTCGTCTGGGCGCCGCCGGCCGTCCCCGGCGGCCGGCGGCTGCGCTCAGGCCGCTGCGAGCTCCCGGTCCTCGGTCTCGGCGAGGTGCTGATGGGAGGGGCAGTAGCCGTTCGCGCCAGCGGCATGCGCTGGCAGGCCGTGCCCTTGCGGGTCATCGCGCGGCACTGGGGCATCTTGCCGCTGACCGCGTGTAGGCCGCGATCGGGTTCTCGGCGAGATAGCGTCGGCGTAGCCGATGTAGCGGTTGACGACCCGGTGGACGTGGCCCTGCCCGCAGATCGCGAAGTAGGTGCGGATGTCGCAGAACAGCGTGCGCGCCGGTTGGGCGAAGTAGTGGCGGTCGGTCGCCATCCGCTCGACGACCGCCTCGCACGCGCGCAGCACCGTTCGTGGTTGGCACTCGCGCTCGCGCCGTGCTGGGGTGGGAGGACGTGGGGCGCGAGCTCTCTGTAGATGGCCCGACTGAACTGGTACATGGCGTGTTCTGTCCCTCTCCTGGTCGATCTGCTTGACTTTGAGCACGCCCGCCGTATCCAAAGACTTCGATTTTGTCCCCCGTTCTTGATACCCGTACAACACTCGCCTTACCAGAAAAGATGCGGTGTTGCTCCAGGTGGGCTTTTGATGATAGCCCTGCTGCCCGCGCCTTGAGTCGGCGCGTCTCCGATCGCCGCGTGCCGGTTGGCGCTGCGCGGCTCCGGCCTCGACTCCGCGAGCTCCATCCTCTGCATCGTTGTTGGCGTCTGGCACGCCGGCCGCGGCTATTCCCAGGTCTCCAGGAGCCTCGTCCCTGCCGCGACGACCGTGTGGCGCCGTCCAGCGCGGGGTCGCGCTCGGGGTGGTCCAGGCGCAGATGCGCGCCGCGGCTCTCGGCGCGCGCGAGCGCGCAGCGCGGCGATCAGCCGGGCCAGGGGGTGGGGGTCGCTCAGCAGCCGGCTGAGGCCCTCGCCGGTGCGCTCGATGCCCGCGTCGCGCCACAGGGCCGCGCGGGTCTCCGGGCTCGCCGGGCGGCGGTGGAACCGCCGCCAGCGCATGCCTCTCGCCCGCCGTCGGGGCCGCGGGGGCGGGCTCGGACAGGGCCGCGGCGACGCGCGCGGCGCGCGAACACGAAGCACTCGCTGAGCGAGTTCGACGCCAGGCGGTTGGCGCCGTGCAGGCCCGTGCACGAGACCTCGCCGACCCCATACAGCCCGGGCACGGTCGAGCGCGCGTTCAGGTCCACGACGATCCCGCCCATCGTGTAGTGCGCGGCCGGCGCTACGGGCACCAGCTCGCGCGCGGGGTCGAGCCCGGCCTCGCGCAGCGCCGCGACGACGTTGGGGAAGTGGGCGGGGTCGATCGTCGCGCATGTCCAGGCCGACCGCATCGCGCCGGTCTCGCGCAGACGGGCCTGGATCGCGCGGGAGACCTCGTCGCGGGGCAGCAGCTCCTGCACAAAGCGCTCGCCCGTGCGCAGGTCGTGCAGGGTGGCGCCCTCGCCGCGGATCGCCTCGGTCACGAGAAACCCTTCGCGCCCGGGCACGCCGATCGCGGCGGTCGGGTGGAATTGCAGCAGCTCGAGGTCCGCCAGCCGCGCGCCCGCGGCGTGTGCGAGCAGCAGCCCGATGCCCTGCGAGCCCGGCGGGTTGGTCGTGCGCGCCCACAGCGCGGCGGCGCCGCCGGTCGCGAGGATGACCGCGCGCGCGGACACGATCCGCCCGTCCTCGCACACCAAGCCGCGGCAGCGATCGTCGCGAGCTTCGCCTGGCGCCGGTGATCGATCCTCGACCGATCCCTGCTCGCCGGATCCCTGCACCGTCCACAGCGCCTGTGCGCGGGCGCCCTCGAACACGGTGATCAGCTCCTCGGCCGCCGCGAGCGCCGAGAGCTGCCTGACGACACGCCGCCCGGTGGCGCTGCCGCCGGCGTGGACGATCCGCCGGATCGAGTGCCCGCCCTCCAGCCCGAGCGCGAGCCGCCCGAAGCGATCGGCGTCAAAGCGCACCCCGAGCGACTGCAGGTCGGCAACGCAGGCGGGCGCCTCGTGCACGAGGATCTCCGCGGCCGAGCGCCTGACCAGGTCGCGGCCCGCCAGTTCGGTGTCGGCCAGGTGGCGCTCGGGGCTGTCGTCGGCGGCCAGCGCCGCGGCGAGCCCGCCCTGCGCCCAGTAGCTCGCGGTCTGCGCCAGTGGGGTCGCCGAGACGAGCACTACGCGGGCTCCCTCGCGGGCGGCGCACAGCGCCGCATACAGTCCGGCCGCGCCGGCGCCGACCACCGCCAGGTCGGCGCTCGCCAGGTCGGCCGTCGTCGTGGACGGCTGGGGGGGTGAGGGCATCGCGATGGGATCGATCGGCAGCGACCGGCGGGGACGGCTATTTTTTCGTGCGCGGCAGAAAGCCGGCTTTGCGCAGCGCTTCTTCGGCGGCGGCCGAGCTCGTGCCCGACGTCGTTGGTGTGGTCGTTGACGGTGTCGTTGTGGGTGTCGTGGACGTCGTGGTCCCGCCGGGCGTGATCGTCGTGGGCGTGCCCGGTGTGACGGCGCCGGTGGTCGTCCGCGTGGGTATCGCGCTCGCGCCAGGCGTGGCGGTCGTGGGTGTCGGGGCGGTCGTCGGCGCCGTGGGCGTCGCGGCGGTGATCGTGGTCGTGACGGCGGGCAGCGTCTTCGTGGTCCCCGGGCCGGCGCTGAGTCTCACGAGCGAGGCGGCGAGCACGCCGAGCGCCAGGACGGCGAGCACCGCGATCGTGACG
Organism: uncultured Solirubrobacterales bacterium; assembly: GCA_963736555.1. Classification (GTDB taxonomy): domain Bacteria; phylum Actinomycetota; class Thermoleophilia; order Solirubrobacterales; family Solirubrobacteraceae; genus Palsa-744. The sequence continues at coordinate 435,751 of CAVTPC010000003.1, read as the reverse complement.
ATCGGGGCCTTCCAGTTCGTCGGGGCCGCCAGCCGGGTGCGCGCCGCCGCGCCACAGTTCAGGCACCACTCCTGTGCCGGATCGAGCGGAGCGCCGCACAGCGGGCAGGCCGCGTCCACGGGCGGCGCGGGGCGCGGGGCAGGAGTGCTCGGCGGCGGGGTGGCGACGCTCAAGGGGCTTGGGCGGGTGGACGGACGATCTCGGTGGGCTGGTCCACGCCCGGCCGCGGCGCGCCGGCCTCGGTCGCATCGCCACCGACCGCGGGGGCGGGTCCGGCCGGCGAAGTTGTAACGGGCTCAGGAGCTGGGGCGGGCTCAGGAGCCGGTGTTGGGGCGGGACCTGGGGCCGGCGTGGGAGCGGACGCCGTCGGGGCCGGGCGCTGGAGCAGGAGCCGGGGTGGGAGTCGACGCTGTGACGGGCGCCGCCGCCGGCGGGCCCGCCATCGGGCGCTCGGCACGAAGGTCCATCGCCAGGCCGCAGTTGGGGCAGAAGCGGTCGTCGCTGCCGTGGATCGCGGCGCAGCGGGGGCAGGCCGCGACGCCCGCCTCGCGCAGGACGGTGATTGGCCGGTGCTCGGAGAGAATCGATTCCAGCGTGCGCAGCTCGCCGTCGATGCGCCCGGCCGTCTCCAGCTTGGCGAGCACCAGCTCGTCGTTGCGCCGGCCGAAGCGGTGCAGGTCGAACACGAGTCCGCCGAGGTCGCGGTAGGCCAGCTCGCGGGCCTTGCGCAGGAAGCGGATGCGCCGGCGCATCCGCCCGCGCTCGCTGAAGCCGGGCGACCGGCGGCCGGCTCGCCTCGGGGCTGTCCTGGCGCCCGGTTGGGTATGGCGTCGGGGCAGGCTGGGCGGCGTTGCGCCGGCTCGCTCGGCGGCGAATCTCCGTGGGCGTCTGCTCCTCCGCCGCCTGACTGGTGGTCTGGGCGTCCTCCATGACCTGTCAGATGCTACTCAGGCGCCGCGGGATGCCCCCGACGCTTGCCCGTGCCAGCCTGGGCGACGATCCGGCGTCGCTCGAGCGCGCTGCAGGGCAGTGCGCCAGGCGTCGAGCACTCCTTCGGCCATGCCCAGCGCGGAGAATGGCTCGGCGTGGGCGCGACCGGCGATGCGGGGGTCGGGATCGCGCAGGTGGGGAGCGAGCGCCCGGCGCCAGGCCTCGAGCTCGAAGGGAGCGCAGAGCGTGCCGGCAGCTCGCGCAACGCCTCGGGATGGATGCCGACGGGCGTGGCGAGCACGGGCACGTCGCAGGCCAGCGCCTCGAGCACGGCCAAGCCGAAGCCCTCGCGCGCGGAGGGGACGAGCACGGCGTTGGCCGCGTTGATCCACTGGGCCATCAGCTCGGGCGCGACGTCGTAGAGGGCGCGCAGTTCGACATTGGCGTCGCGGGCGAGGGCGAGCGCGTGGTCATAGTGCTTCTCCGGACGCGACGGGGCGCCGATGAACAGCAGGAACGGCTCGTCGGAGGCGAGCTTCAGATCGGCGCGCGCCCGCGCGCGCGGGATCGAGCGAAAGCGCACGAGGTCGACGCCGCAAGGCAGGACCTGTGCGCGCTCGCGCCCGGCGGGCAGGCGCTGCGCCAGCGGGGCGGACGCGGCCGCGAGGATGTCCATGCGCCCGCTCACGCGGGCGGTCAGGCGGCGCGTGCGGGGATGGCTGAGGTCGGTGCCGTGGACGGTCAGCGCGCGTACGCGGGCACGGACGGCGAGCGCGGGCCAGGCGGACAGGCCGAAGTGGGCGTGGACGACGTCGAAGCGCTCGCGCCCGTAGCGGCGACGCAACTCCCAGGCGCCACGCACGAGCCCGCGCGGTCCGGGCGGGAGCTCGAACAGCGCGCACCTCGACTCCGTCGAGGCGGCGCAGCGCGTCGACCTGGTCGCGCACGAAGCGCCCGCGCGCGGGATGGGCCTCGTCGGGGAGCATGTTGCGAGACCACGAGCGCGCGCACGATCGCATCACCGACCGTGCGCTCTGAGATGATGGCGAGCATGGATGAACCGCATCAGCAGGCCGGGATCCGCGGGCGCGGCCGATCGCCGTGTTCGATTCCGGCGTTGGCGGGCTGACGGTGCTGCACGAGCTGCTCGTGCGCCTGCCGCGCGAGGACTTCGTCTACCTGGGCGACACGGCCAGGTTCCCGTACGGGCAGCGCGAGCCGGCCGAGATCGAGCGGTTTGCGGGCGAGATCGCCGAGGAGCTGCTGCACCGCCACGCGAAGCTGCTGGTCGTCGCCTGCAACTCCGCGACCTCGGCGGCGCTTCCAAGCCTGCGCGCGCGCATGCGCCAGACGACGCTCGGGATCGACGTGATGGGGGTCGTAAGTCCCGAGGCGCTGCGTGCGGTCGCGGCCACGCGCAGCGGGCGGATCGGGCTGCTGGCGACGCCGACGACGGTGGCCAGCGGCGCGTATGAGCGGGCGGTGAGCGCGGTCGATCCGCACGTGACGTTGCACGCGGTGCCGTGCCCGACGCTGGCCTCGATCATTCAGGCGGGCGAGCAGTTCGACGAGCACGCGGTGGCGACGGTCCGTGCGGCGTGCGAGCCACTCAAGGACGCCGGCGTGGATACGGTGATCCTGGGGTGCACCCACTACCCGCTGATCAGTCCGATGTTGCAACGCACGCTCGGGCCGCAGGTGCGGCTCGTGACCTCGGGGGCGGCGCTCGCGCGCCAGGTCGAACACGCGCTGAGCACGCGTGAGCTGCGCAACCCGCGCGTGGAGGGCGAAGGGGAGTACCGGTTCCTGTGCACGGGCGACGTGGAGGCGTTTCGTGAGGCGGGGACGCGCTTTCTGCAGATGCCGCTGGGCACGGTCGAGCACGTCGAGCTGGCGGGCGTTCAGGCGGTGGCGTGAGCAATCCACCCGCTCTCCGGCGCGGCAGCGGGAGAGTGAGCAAGCGCAGCTACGGGCGCGAGGCGGACGGGCTGCGGCCGACGACGATCGAGCCGGGGTTCGTGCGCACGGCGACGGGCTCGGCGCTGATCTCGGTCGGGGAGACGCGCGTGATCTGCACGGCCTCCGCACAGGAGTCGGTGCCGCGCTGGATGACGGGCAAGGGCCGCGGCTGGGTGACGGCCGAGTACGCGATGCTGCCCGCGTCCACGGGCGATCGCAAGCAGCGCGACATCGCCAAGGGGCGCCTGGACGGGCGCAGCGTCGAGATCCAGCGCCTGATCGGTCGCTCGCTGCGCGGGGTCGTCGACTTCAAGGCGCTCGGCGAACGGACGGTGTATCTCGACTGCGACGTGCTGCAGGCCGACGGCGGGACGCGCTGCGCATCGATCACGGGCGCGTACGTGGCGCTCGCGCTGGCGTGCGCCACGCTGCGCGAGAAGGGCAGGCTGGAGACGCTCTCCCCTGACCGGCTCGGTCGCGGCGGTCTCCTGCGGGATCGTGAACGGCGAGCCGCGCCTGGATCTGGACTACGGCGAGGATTCCAACGCCGAGGTCGACGCGAACGTGGTGATGACGGGTGAGGGAGGTCTCGTCGAGGTGCAGGCCACGGCCGAGCGCACCCCCCTGTCTCGCGCGCACCTGGACGAGCTGCTGGCGCTGGCCGCGGGCGGGATCGAGACGCTGCGCGGGATTCAGGCGATGGCGATCGCCGAAGCGACCGTCGGTGCGTGAGGAACGGATCGGGCGCGATGACCGCGGGCGCGTGATGGATCGGCTGCTGCTGGCGACACGCAACGAGCACAAGCGCCGCGAGTTTGGGCGCGTGCTGCCGGGCTGGGAGATTGACGCGCTGCCGGCGGAGGTGCAACTGCCGCCGGAGGACGGGGAGACGTTCGCCGAGAATGCGCTCGGCAAGGCGCGTGCGGCCGCGCAGGCGACGGGCAGGATGAGCATCGCCGACGATTCGGGGATCGAGGCCGCCGCCCTCGGTGGTCGGCCCGGAGTGCGCTCGGCCCGCTACGCGGGGGAGGATGCGAGCGACGAGCAGAACCTCGCCAAGCTGCGGCTGCAGGCGCCGGTCGGCAGTGCGCTTCAGTACGTATGTGCGCTTGCGTATGTGAATCCCGAGACCGGGGAGGAGCGCGTGTTCGAGGGGCGCTGCGCGGGGAGGCTCGCGGCTGAGCGCAGGGGCGAGCGGGGGTTCGGTTATGACCCGGTGTTCTTACCCGACGATTGGCCGGGCGAGGAGACGATGGCGCAGCTGAGCGATGCGCAGAAGGATCAGATCAGTCACCGTGGCCGGGCCGCGCGTGCGCTGCTGGCGTGGCTGGACGAGCCCGGGGCTTGACGAGAAGCACCAAGCTCTGTCCTGCTCCTTCATCCACCCGCTAACTCCCTAAAACCCCTGGTTTCAAGGGCAAACTGATGCCCCTTGCATTCTGTGCGGGAATCTGCCATGATGCTGTTGCCATCCCTCTTGGGGTGGTTTGGGAAAACATAGATCTTGTTGTGGGTTGGCCTTCCGGGCCGGCTTTAGCGCGATACGGGAGTGGTTGGAGAGGGATGGGGTCAGGACTGTGAGGGTGTGTGCTCGCATGAGCTGTTCGGGGACGACATCAAGTGTCGTTGTGGGTCGCTGTGCCCAAATAAGGACCGTCTGTAGGTGCACCGGCACCGGTGCACCTCTCTCTCTCTCTCTCTCTCCGCAAGTCGTCGAGCTGAGCGCCTAAGCGCCAAGACGGCTTCGGCTCCCGTCCCGACTGCGGGGAGGGCGCCCGCAGCGCCAAATCTGAAGACCCCCAGTAGTAACAGGGGGGTCGCATTCACCTTCGGCATTCACCTTCGGGTGTCCTCCGCATTCCTCTCGGTGGGCACACGAGGAGGAGATCCCGTCGCGTCGCTCCCCGATCAGTGTGCGCATCTGGTCACCGATCGGTCTGCGCGCGATGGCTCCCCGAGCACGAAGTGTCGTGACTCCATTCCCAACGTGGGGTCGCGATCGGCAGTGCTCAATCACGCAGAGCGCCGCGGCCTCGTCCCAAACCCGGGGTCGCGGCGCTCATTCTTGATGAGGGGTGAGTGCTGATGGCGCGCGGGCATAAACCTCTGCCTCGTCGTGGGAATCGTGTGGTGCGCGGCGCGGTGCGTTCGCCCTCGCTGCGGTCGGTCGAGCGCGACGGTCGGGTGAAGGTGTCGGAGATGCAGCGCTCCAGATTGCTCGGTGGCGCGGTGGCGGCGGTGGAGAAGCTGGGTTGGTCGAGTGTGACGGTTGCGAGCATCGCCTCGCGCGCGCGTGTATCGCGCAAGACTTTTTACGACCTGTTCGCCGATCGCGAGGACTGCCTGCTGGCGGTCCTGAGCGAGACGAGCGCGTGGGTGAGCGCGGAGCTTGAGGCGGCTGAGCTGGAGGAGTTGGATTGGCGGGAGCGGGTCAGGGCGGGGTTGTGGATCGTGTTGTCGTTTTTCGATCATGAGCCCGAGCTGGCGCGGTTCTGCGTGGTCGGCAGCGCCCATGGGGGGCAGCGGGTGGTGCGTTGGCGCCAGGAGGTGCTCGCGCGGCTGATCGCGGTGGTAGATGAGGGCCGGTTGCAGAGCGAGCGTGCCGCGAAGGTTCCGCCGTTGACCGCGGAGGGCACGGTCGGCGCGGTACTTGGCGATCGTCCAGCGCCGCCTGCTGGAAGCGGACGAGGTGCCGTTGAGTGCATTGTTGAACGAGCTGACGGCGATGGTCGTGCTGCCGTATCTGGGTCAGGCCAGGGCGAGCAGTGAGCTGAAGCAAAAAGGCCGGTCACGCGGGGTTGACTTCAAGGATCGCCCGGAAAAGGGCGCAAAGAAGACTTCGCGCCTGGCTCGGGTTGTGTACCACACGGGCGACGATCCGCTGGGAGATCTCCCGATGCGGTTGACGTATCGTACCGCGCGGGTTCTCGAAGCTGCCGTGCAGTACCCGGGTGCGAGTAATCGTGTGGTCGGTGAGCTGGCTGAGATCTCCGATCAGGGTCAGGTCTCAAAGCTGTTGGCGCGGTTGCAGGGCCTGGGTCTGCTCACGAACACCGCGGGCCGTGATGCCCACGCCAAGGGTGCCGCTAACGCGTGGTCGTTGACCGAGTTGGGGGAGCAGGTAACCGACCAGCTCAGCCTCAACACGAATCTTCCGGAGGAGGAGGTGTGATGAAGACCGCCGTCCTGCCCACCGTGTCGGTCACTCCGCTTTGCCCCCAAAAAACCCTGCAAAGTCGCCCCGAAACTTTCCCGCGCCCCTCGGCGCGCTCACCCAACAACCGAGGGGCACCATCGTTGTCCCCTCCGTTCTTCCTAGGAGGAGGTATAGATATGTTCCAAGTCATACGTAAACACCTAACCGCCACTCCAACTCGCCGCGACATCGCTCTCGCCCTGGTCTTCGCGGTGATCCGGGCGCTTCCTACGCGGCGACGAGCGCGGCGGCGGCAGCTCAGGAGGCTCCACACGCGACCCTACCGCGACCATCGCCAAGAAGAAGACCAAAGCCAAGCCCCTGCGCGGCCCCGCCGGCCCCAAGGGCGCGACGGGGGCGACGGGCGCCCGCCGGGTCCGGCTGGTCCCACGGGCCCCGACGGGCGCGACCGGCGCCAAAGGCAAAACGGGCGCCGCCGGCGGCCCGGGTCCAGAAGGCAAAAGCACGCCCGGCACAGCCCGGCACGAACGGCACAACGTGCACCAGCGACGCCACTGAACCCGGCGAATGCCAACCGGAGCAGGCGGTTCCGAATTCAAGTGGAGGCAGCGGCAAGACCACGTCTGCAACGGCAAAAACGGCGGTGGCGGCAGCGGGACGCTCGAAAAAGGCAAGACCGAGACGGGGAGCATGGAGCCACCGAATTCGGCGACACCGAAAGAATTCTCGATCGAATATCGCACGATCTCCTTCGCGATCCCGCTTGAAGAACCGATCCTCGAAGGCCACGCGCGTCTTCGTAACCACAGCAGAACAGAAAAGCAAAAGCGGCACCTTCTACAGCGACTGCGGCGGCTCGGCGGCCGAACCGAAGGCCGACGAAGGCTATCTCTGCGTCTATCAGGGCCACACGGCGGTCGAAAGCGGCATACAGCCGACGTTCTACGGGGTGGGTTCCATCGTGCCGCCTACAGAAAGCCCAGGTACCATCGCAGAACCGGTCGAACGGCAGAGCCGGCGTGAACGGAGCCGTTCTGACGATCAAGTACGAAGGCAAGGAAACGGAACACGAAATGCAGGGCTGCTGGGCGGTGACCGCCGAATAACCCAATCCCGCCCTCACTCCCCGGGGTCGCCCACCACTGGCCCCGGGGAGCCCGGATCCACCGATACACGACATCTTTACCGAGGAGACAGAAGTGAAAACCACAGACATCACCACGAAGACCACCCCAAGGCCACGACGCCTCGCTTCGCCCTGCTCCGTGCTCTTCTCGGCGTCAAAGGGATCCGGTGCGTCCAATAGGCTAAATCCTTCGGAATAACCCGCGTGCCATTATGCGCTCATCCCTCGTCGCCCTCCTCGCCTTCACCGCGGCTCCGCGAACGCGGCGCTCGTCCACGCGTTCCTCGGCACCGAGGAACCCTCTGCCTACACGCCGTTTCCCGGTCACGGCATAAGCTCGGCCCGCGGCGAAACGGCTATGGTCGACGAATCGGTCGCTCCCAAAGACTGGGCGAAAGGCGACACCTATGAAATGGTGGAAAAGGAGCCGGGCCGCAATGGGTTCTCGGCGGCGATCGACGTGTTCACGCCGTCACGCGAACTCGTCGGCGAACTATGGTCCAGGCCGGAAATCTGGACAATTGCGAATTCACCGTCAGCAGGCAGACCGGCGATTTGATTGTCAATGCAACGGTAACGGAATTCTTCGATATCTTCGAACCAACGGGACTCGGCAAATGGTCCGGCCCGGTGACGCTCACGACGGCCAGGACCCGTATAACTTCGTGATCGCCGTGGATCAGAGCACCGGCGAAGCCGCCAGCGGCGAGATCTTCACGGTGGTGGATTCACGCTACCGCCCTTTCCCGCACAGTTCGTGGAAGAGTTCAGTCCCTCAGGCGCGTATCTGGTCGAGATCGCCGGGCGCGTGCAAGAGCGCCGGTGAAATCCCGCCGTGCGGCGAAGGAGACTTCGTGCCGTTCGGCGTTACGCGGCGAACTCGGTCAGCGTCGACCCGGCCACCCACGATGTCTATGTGCGAAGAAACAGCGGCCAAAGTCGTTGACATCTTCGGCCCGGACATCTTCGTGCCGGACGTCACGACCGGCGGCGGTCAGCGATCTCACGCAGACGAGCGTCGTTTTGAGCGGCACCGTCAACCCGATCGAACAGGGCCCGGCGAGCTGCAGCTTCGCGTGGGGCACGAGCGACGCGTTCGGCCACTCCCTCGCCTGCAGCGAAGAAGTCAAGGAAGGCGACAGCCCGGTCACGGTTCACTCGGTCAAGCTCGAAGGACTCGTGCCCGACACCGAATACTGCTACCGCCTGCAGGCCGAAAACAAAGCCAAGGGCAAAAACGCGGGCGGGCTGAATGCGGGCGAAGAAACCCAGGATCGCTGCTTCTACGACGCCCGGCCCGGACCGATGTGCTCTCGACGCGAGCTGTGAACGCCGACTCGGCGAGCGTGCAGGCGACGGTCGACCCGCGGGGCGCGCCGACGAGCTTCTACGTGCAGTACAGCACCGCCTCGACCGCGGGATGCGGGGCGACGCCCGCTGTGTGCACGCTCACGCCGCTGACGGCCGTCGGTCAGGGCGAAGCGCCCGTTTCCGGCGAACAGCCGCTGCAGGACCTCGCGCCGAGCACGCTCTACCACTATCGCGTGATCGAGCTGCGCGAAGGCGAACCGAGGCGCAACGAAGAAATCGCCGGAGAAGATCACACGTTCACGACGCAGGGTACGCTCTCGGGCTTTGCGTTGCCCGACGGTCGCCAGTACGAGCTCGTCAGCCCGCCGGTGAAGCTGGGGGCGCTGTTCCACGGCGCGCACGCAGCGAAGCCGACATCGGCGAGAACGCCGCGATCAGTGAATATACGGCGCAGGTGACCGAGGCCGCCGCGAGCGGCGATGCGTTCGCCGCCGAAGCCTCCCAGCCGACCGAAGCGCGAAGCCGCAGGGCAACGCCAACGGCGAGATCGTGTTGATGAGCCGCAGTGCCGATGGGGCGTGGAGCTCGCAGGTGATCTCCACCCCGCACCGCGAAGCAGACGGGCGTCTCGCTCAAGCTCGGCCAGGAAGTCAGGATGTTCTCCGAAGACCTGACGCGCGCGGCCGTCGACCCGGCTGGGTCGTTCATGCCGCTCTCGCCCGAAGCGGTCGAACAGACCGCCTATCTGCGCACCGACTTCCTCGGCGGCGACGTGGAAGACCGCTGCGAGGCGGCCGATACGAGCCCGCAGTCCTGCTATCGGCCGCTGGTCACGCGCGCCGACACCAAGCCGGGGGTGCAGTTCGGCTACGAATTCAACGGCCACTGCACGATCCTGGACTGTGGCCCGATCTTCCTGGCGGCCAACGCGAGCCTGAGCGCCGTGATCCTCGGCGCGCGCGAGCCGCTGACCGAAACCCCGGTGGCCACGTACCAAACCAGGCCTTCCCCGACCGGCTCGGCGAAGGAGCCGACTACGAGTGGCACGACGGTTGTTGACGCTCGTGAACATCCTGCCCGGGGGCGAGCGAAGGCGGCGGCGTGGAGTGCCGTCGCGGCAGGGCAACAAGGAACGTTTTGTCTCGAAGAGCGGTCGCTATGTGCTCGCTCGAAGGCACCGACCCCGAAGCAGGCAGAGCCAGCTGGTGCGTTGTATCTGCGCGACGTGTGAAGGGTGAAACGGTGCAGCTGACGCGGCCGAAGAAGGCTGCGGCACGTGCAAAAGCGGCGGTGTCTATCTGGAGATGAGCCTGAATCTGGTTACGCAACCGCGAGCGCTGAAGATACGCGGGTGTTCTTTCATGTCGAATCAGGGTCTGACGCGCGATTCCTCGGGTGGAGACCGATCTGTATGAATGCGAAATCGTCGAACGGGGAGGCAGGGACGAGTGCAGCCTGACCGACCTGACGCCGCTGACGAACGGCGAACCGTCAGGAGTGGTCTCGGTGCTCGGCGCGAGCGAAGACGGCTCGTGGGTCTACTTCGCCGCCCACGCCAAGCTCGCGGAAGGCGCCACTGCGAAGGACAACTGCAACGCGGGCAGCGGCGTGGGCGGCGAAGGCGGGCTTTGCAACCTCTACGTCTGCCACGAAGGCGTGACGAGTTCATCGCTGAGGCTTTCTGCCCGAAGACTTGGGCCGCGGATATGACGATCGCAGCGCGGCAGCATTGCGTTCGGCGAAATGCGTGTGCGTGTTTCGCCGAATGGGCGCTGGCTGGCGTTGATGTCGAATCGCCGCCTCACCGGTTATGACAACGACGACGCGGTCACGGGTGGCCCGACGAGGAGGTCTATCTCTATCACGCCCCGGAAGCCTCGCGTCGGAGCGGGTACGCTAGCGTGCGCCTCCTGTGACCCGACGGGCGCGCGGCCGGTGGGATCGGCCGGCATCGCCGCGAGCACGCCGGTACTTCAACAACAGCCACAACTTGAACGCGAAACTGTCCATCAGCCGCGCTTCCTGTAGGACTCGGGCCGCCTGTTCTTCGACGCGGAAAACGCGCTCGTGCCGACCGACATCGACGGCGTGACGATGTGTATGAGTACGAGCCCGAAGGCGTACCTGCCGGCAGCAGCCACGCCTGCTCGCCCGCGCAGCAGAGCGGCAGCGAGGTCTTCAAGCCCGCGCACAGCTATGAAGTGCGGCGGTCGTGCAGGTGAAGAAGCCGCGGGCTGTGTCGCGCTGATCTCCTCCGGCACCTCGACCGAACCATCGGCTTCCTGGACGCAAGCGAAACCGGCTCCGATGTGTTCTTCCTGACAAGCTCGAAGCTCACCAACAGCGACGCCGAAGGCGGCCTGTCGATCTTCGACGCGCAGGAATGCACGAGCAGCGCGCCGTGCCTGCCCGAAGCGCCGCGTACCGCCGCCGCCGTGCAACACCGAAGCCTCCTGCAAAGCCCCGCCCGACGCCGCAGCCCTCGATCTACGGCGCGCCCGCGAGCGCCACCTTCTCCGGCCCCGGCAATCTCACTCCAGAAGTGGCTCCACCACCGAAGAACGTCATTAAGAAGACCGTCAAATGCAAGCGAGGATTCGTCAAGAAGAAGACAGAATAAGTGCGTGCGCAAGAAGACTAAGAAGAAGGCGAAAAAGACGCAACCGACGACAAAATAATGAAACCACTTACAAATAAACACGCGGAACTCACAAAAAATTCCCGCTCGGCTAGCCAGATTCGCATTGCCTCCTCATAGCTCTATCAGCGTCCCTCGCCTTCTCCGCCACCCCCGCCTCAGCCGAAACCCTCTCCCCGTGGTGGCACCTGAACGCGGTCACGCAGCCCACCTACATCCAGCCAGGGACGGCCAAACAGCAGGAATGGAAGGTGACGCTCGCCGCGACAGGGCGGCTCCGCGACGTCGAACTCGGTGTCTACAGCGGATCATCGAAATCAAGGTGGGTGAGGCGGCGAAATGAAGTGCATGCGGCGATCGAAGGCCGGCTCAGGGAATAAGAGTACCTTCCCGGCGGGCGAACGGATCGTCGAAGTGCAAGCTCAGAGCGGCCCCAACAACACACTCGAAACGTATGAGATCAAGCTCACGGGCCAGCTCACCTACACCCACTATTTCGAACTCTACCCAGACCACGAATTCGAACATCTGACCGGCGGGCCGGCGAAGCTGACGATCGAACAGACCTCCGAAGGTCGCAGCGACGGCGTGATCGTGCTGACCGCCGACCAACCTCGGCGACGCGGCCACCACCGGGCCGATCACGCTCGAAGACGCGCTGCCGGCCGGGCTTGAAGCAGTGCAGATCGAAGGAGTGGTCAATGAAGATAGAGTCGGCACATGGCGGGCAGTACGCGCGCGCCGATCGCCTGTTCGCTGAAAGGTCTTCCTCTCTGCACGTTTACGCCGGGGGAAAAGCGCAGTATACGGCCATCAGACGTGGCGGTCGCGCCCTATCGAGCAGATCACGGTCGAGGTCGCTGTCAACGTCACCGGCGCGCGCAGCGGCGCGGTCGATCGCGCCAGCGTGTCCGGCGGTGGCGCGCCGGGCGCGAGCGTTTCACAGCCGCTTACGATCTCGGTCGCCAGCGTGCCGTTCGGGGTCGCCGCGCTTGAAATGCGCCCGGAAGAAGCGGGCGGCGCGCCCGACGCGCAGGCCGGCTCGCATCCCGTTCCAGCTGACGACGACCTATTCGCGACGACGAAGACGTTGAAGGACGCCCCGCGGGCGGACAGGACAAGGATTTGCATTTCCAGTTGCCGGCGGGCCTGATCGGCAACCCGACGCCGTTTACCCGGTGCACGCTTGCCCATTCCTGACCGCATCCCGGAAGGCTGGTTGGCGGGAAACCGCGTGTCCGCAGTCCTCGATCATGGCGTGTCGCGCGTGGCGGGTCAGGCTCAAAACCGGCTACAGCCCCTCACCGATTGTAACGACGTTCCCCAAGATGCTTTACAATCTCGAACCGGGGGCGGCGAACCGGCGCGCTTCGGCTTCATCGTCGAAGGCGAACCGATCGAGCTCGACACGGCGGTGCGCACCGGCGGCGACTACGGCGTCACCGTCACGACGCACAACATCACGCAGAAGATCGAATTCCTTTCAGTAGCGAAGTCACCTTCTGGGGCGTCCCGGGCGATCAGGCGCACAACGGTCCGCGCGGCTATCGGCTGCCTCGTGGGCGCGGGATCATCGCAGGGGAACCGGCTCCCCGAATTTCGAATGCCCCGCCTTCTCGCAGCTGCATCCGCCGCCGCTGTTGAGCCTGCCGACGTCCTGCCCGATGAGCGCCGGCGGTCAGGACGAACCGCTGCATACGACTGTCGAAGGCGACTCCTGGGCCGCGCCGCTGGAAGGTTTTCCGGCGACATTGAACACCGCCGCGATGCCGGCGCTTGATGGTTGTAACCGGTTGCCGTTTGAACCGCAGATCAAGGTCACCCCGGATGATCAGCAAGCGTCGAAGCCGACGGGGTTGACGGTCGACGTGCATGTTCCTCAGGAAGGCCAGTTGAACCCTGAAGGGATCGCGCAGTCGACTGTGAGGGATATCACGGTCAAGTTGCCCGCGGGTGTAGCGATCAACCCGTCTGGTGGTGATGGGTTGGAAGCGTGCTCGGAGGGTCTCGTTGGTTTTGAAGCTGGTCGTGGCGTGAATGGGTTCGGGGAATTCGTGACCGATCCTGGTGTCGGCTATCCGTTGTTTTCGTCGTATCTGCCTGGTAGTATCGCGGCGCTCGCGGCCGGTGATCAAGAATTGCTGGAACCAGGGAAGAATTTCTGTTCGAATCCGTCGAAGATCGGTGAAGTGACGATCCGCACGCCGTTGTTGCCTAACCCGTTGAAGGGCTTCGTGTATCTTGCTTCCCAGGAACAGAACCCGTTCGACAGCGTCATCGCGATGTATATTGTTGCTGAAGATCGGGTGTCGGGGTCGTTGGTGAAGCTCCCGGGGAGGGTGATGTTGTGCCAGGGCGCGGGCGAAGCGATAGCGGGTATGACCTGCGAAGCGCTGGGGCAGATAGTCTCGACGTTTGAAAACGAGCCGCAGTTGCCCTTCGAAGACGCCGAACTGCACTTCTTTGGCGGGGAACGCGCGCCGTTGGCGTCACCGTCACGGTGTGGGACATACACGACTAACGCGACGTTTACGCCGTGGTCGGGCAACGCGCCGGTGAGCTCGTCCTCGAGCTTTCAGATCACCTCGGGTCCTAACGGTGCTCCGTGCCCCGGCGCCCAGCTGCCGTTCTCGCCGTCGTTGACCGGCGGCGCGCTGAACGTCAACGCGGGCGCGTTCTCGCCGTTCACGGCGACGATGACTCGCCTGCCCGGCGAACAGAACCTGCAGTCGCTGGAAGTGCATTTGCCGCCGGGGTTGCTCGCGCTGTTGCCGGGCGTCGAACTGTGCCCGGAACCGCAGGCCAACGAGGGCGAGTGTGGGGAAAACAGCAAGATCGGCGAAACGACGGTCGGCGTCGGTGTGGGTGGTGAGCCGTTCACGGTCTCGGGCGGGAAGTTCTTCCTGACCGGTCCCTATAACGGCAGTGGCTCGTGCGCGCCCGGGCCTACCAATCCCGGGTGTGCGCCGTTCGGCATCACGTTCGAGGTCCCCGCCAAGGCGGGCCCGTTCGACTTCGCGAAAACGAAGAACAACCACCCCGCGTGCGATTGCGTGCTCGTGCGGGGGAAGATCGAAGTCAACCCGTTGACCGCGGCGATCACGGTCACGTCGAATCCGCCGGGGACGCCGGACGCGATCCCCACGTCGCTCGAAGGGATCCCCCTGGAAATCCAGCACGTCAACGCGACCACGACCCGCTCGGGCTTCCAGTTCAACCCGACCAACTGCAACAAGATGGAAGTCACCGGCACGATCCATTCCAGCGAAGGCGGTACCGACACGCTCGGGGTGCCGTTCCAGGTGACGAACTGCGCGGCGTTGAAGTTCGAACCGAAACTGGCGGTCTCCACGCAGGCGAAGACCAGCAAAGCGGACGGCGCCAGCCTGTCGTTCAAGTTCACGAACCCCAATGTGCCGCCCGGCACCGACGCGAACTTCGCCAAAGTCAAAGTCGAACTCCCCGAGCAGCTGCCGTCTCGTTTGACGACGTTGCAGAAAGCGTGTACTGCAAAGCAGTTCGATGAAAACCCGGCAGGCTGCCCGGTCCCGTCGGTCGTCGGTCACATGAAGGTCCTATCGCCCGTGTTGCCGGTGCCGTTGGAAGGCCCGATGTATTTCGTCTCAAACGGTGGCGAAGCGTTCCCGAACCTGATCATCGTGCTGCAGGGCTACGGCGTGACGGCGCACCTCGTCGGTGACACGTTCATCAGCAAAACAGGGGTCACCTCCAGCACGTTCAAGGCGATCCCCGACTTTCCCTTCACCACCGCCGAAGTCACGCTCCCCGAGGGTCCCTATAGTGCGCTGGCGGCGAACGGGAACCTGTGCGCGGAGACGACGACCAAGACGGTCCGCAAGAAGGTGACGGTCAGGGTCAAGGGTCACAAGAAGACGATCACGCGCAAGGTCAAGGAGACCGTTGCGACCTCGCTTCAGATGCCGACCGAATTCGTCGCTCAGAACGGAGCGTCGATCCACGAGGACACGACGATCGGCGTGACGGGGTGCACGAAGAAGGTCACCCACAAGTCCAAGGCGAAGAAGGAGCGGAAGAAGAAACGCTAGGGCAAATCCCTCGTGTGATTTGATCATAAACGGTGCGTGATAAATGGTGTGGCATACCATGTTGGCACACCACAAATAGCCCGAGGCGGTATAGATTAACCATTGTTGTCTATAACGGATTTCGAGAGCAAGATGCTCCCGAAGTCAAGTTTATCTATCGGAAGCGAGATGGTTAATGTTTAAGCATGCGAAGCGTATGATATGCGTCGCGGCGATGGCTTTGATAGTTCCTTTGGCTTCGCTCGGGGAGGCTTCGTCGGCCATGGCGGCCCCGGGCGGTGTTTTCTCGGTGTTTGCGGATTGTCCGTTGGTGGCGTTCAGGGCGTTGGGTGTTCCACCGGGACGCTCGCTGTGCGGCTACCATCAGATGATGAGCGGTGAGCTCGTGCTCGGTTCGATGGATGTGCCGATCGATCGTACGATCACGCTGCAGGGCGGCTTCATACCCACAACTCCCACAACCGAAGTAGAATTCTTTGGGTATCCGCCCGAAAACGGGGAAATCATGTCCAAAACGGAACAGAATGTACCCGGTGGTCTGTCCGGGCTGCTCGACTGCGAAGAAATCAAGGGCAATGGTTACCGGGAAAGATTCGAGCGGTACGCGTGTAGAGCGCTCTCGTTCTACGGCGGAACCAGTGGTGTTACGGCCACGCTCGAAAACGTTGCCACTGTGGAGAACCCGACGATCTACAACGAACACGCCACAGCGGTAAGAATGGGAACCTCGGTGAGGCTCCCGATCAGGGTCCACCTCAAAAACCCGCTCCTGGGCAACTCCTGCTACATAGGATCGGAATCAAACCCGATAGAGCTCGAGCTGACGACCGGGACGACATCGCCCCTGCCACCCAACAAACCGATCGAAGGCGAAATAGGCAGTAATGAAACACTCGAAGAAAACGGGCTCCTGATGTTGCGGACCCCCGACAACTCGCTGGCTGACAACACCTTCTCAGTGCCGGCGGCCGAAGGCTGCGGCGAATCGTTCTCCTCGATCATCGATCCGCTCCTCGACAGCAAGCTCAAACTGCCCTCGCCGGACGGCTACAACACAGCCATACTCACCGGCACTGCGTACATCGCTTCGGTGGAAGAAGTCGAAGCCAACGAGAGGATTCAAGAAGAAGCCGAAGCAAAGAAGAAACAAGAAGAAGCTGAAGCAAAAAGAAACAGGAAGAAGCCGAAGCCAAAAAGAAACAGGAAGAAGCCGAAGCCAAAAAGAAGCAGGAAGAAGCCGAAAGGAGGCATCGGGGACACTGGCCCCACTGGCGGTATTGGCAGGCGCCGAGCAACCACCATCAGCGTTAACGAAAGCCTCAGCGCGCAAACGCACACCGAAGCATCGCCGAGCGAGGGCCCGGGAGCAATCCCGGGCCCTCGCTGTTCGGGTAACCGCAGCCCTAAAACAGGTTGATCGCCGCCGCAACCGCCACAGCCGTGGACAGCCCCGCATACCCGTGATACCCGGCGAGCAACAGGAAGAAGGCCGTGAGCAGCGCCACGAACACGGTCAGGCTCCAGGCGACGCGTTCGAAGGTCATACGCGCATTCTCGCCGATCGGCAGGTCGGCATCGCCCCGGCCGGGATTCGAGCTGTCCGCATGCACTGTTAGCGTATCTACAAAGCCGATACGAACGAGGAGGGCGAAGTGACGAAGTCCGAGCTGGTCGACCAGGTGGCGGATCGCTCTGGCCTGACCAAAGGCGAGGCCACGCGGGCGATCGACGCGGTGCTGGGCACCGTCGAGGACGCGCTGCGGCGCGGCAGCGAGGTCACGCTGTCGGGATTCGGCAAGTTCCACGTCGGTGAGCGCGGAGCCCGCCAGGGCGTCAATCCGCGCACGGGCGAGCGCATCCAGATCGCCGCCTCGCGCGTGCCGCGGTTCACCGCGGGCAGCGGCCTGAAGAACGCGGTGAAGAAGCACTGAGCTCCTTTGGCGACACGCTTGCCGCGCGCGTGCGCGAACGCGAGTCGCAGATCGTGCTCGGTCTCGACCCCGACCCGGGCGCGCTGTGGCCCGTGGCGGGCGAGTCGGGGAAGTGGGGTGGGACGAGCGAGTCGCGGGTCTCGGGCCAGGCGCGCGGGGCCGCGAGCGCGGTGCAGGTCCACTGTCGCGCGCTGATCGACGCCGTCGCCCCGGCATGCGTGGCGGTCAAGCCCCAGCTCGCCTGCTTCGAGCGCTTGGGCGCCCCTGGCCGCGCCGCGCTGGAGGCAGTCGTAGATCACGCCCACGACGCCGGGCTGCTCGTGATTGCCGACGGCAAGCGCGGTGACATCGACGTGACCGCCCGGGCCTACGCCCAGTCATTGTTCGGGGGCTTGGAGACCCCGTTCGGCGAGGTCGCGGGATTGGGCGCGGACCTGGCGACCGTCAACCCGCTGATGGGCTCCGACGCCGTCGAGCCGTTCGTATCGGCTGCGCGCGCGGCCGGCGCCGGCGTGCTGCTGCTCGTGCGCACGTCCAACCCGGGTGCCGCCGACGTCGAGGATCTGGAGCTCGCGGGTGGAGAGCGCGTCTGGGAGCGGCTCGCCGGGCTCGTGGACGAGCTTGGACGAACCGGCGTGGGGGAGGCCGGCCTCAGCGACGTGGGCGCCGTGATCGGCGCCACCGCCCCCGGACACCTCGCCCGCGCGCGCGAGCTGATGCCCAACGCCGTGTTCCTGCTCCCCGGCGTCGGCGCCCAGGGCGGGCGCGTCGAGGATCTCGCTCCCGCGTTCGCCCCCGGCCGCGCGGGGGGCTAGTCTCCGCCTCGCGCAGCATCGCGGGGGCCTACCTCGCGGGTGGCGGTGGTGGTAGCGTCGATCCGGCCGAGGCGGCTCGCGCCGAGGCCGAGCGGCTGCGCACGCTCGCCTGGGGGTTGGAGTAGTCTGGGACCCGCAATGATCATCACGGTCACGCTCAATGCGGCGATCGACAAGTCGCTCTCGGTGCCGAACTTCCGGCTCGGGCGCAGGCATCGCACGGTCGAGCAGCGCACGATGGCCGGCGGCAAGGGCGTCAACATCGCGCGCACCCTGAAGCTGCTCGGCCAGCCCGTGATCGCCACCGGCTTCGCGGGCGGCGCCACCGGCACGCACATCGTCGAGCAGCTGACCGACGAGTCGATCCTCAACGACTTCGTGCGCATCCGCGAGGAGTCGCGCACGAACACCTCGGTTCTCGACCCGACCAGCGGCGAGCAGACGGAGATCAACGAACGCGGCCCGTCCGTGTCCGAGCGCGAGGTCGAACTGTTCGCCGACAAGCTGCTGTATCTCGCGCGCGGGGCCGCGATCGTCGTGTTCGCCGGCTCGCTGCCCCGGGGTGTGACGCCCGAGATCTACGCCTCGCTGATCCACGACCTCGCGCGGATGGAGGTCACGACCGTGATCGACACCGACGGCGAGCCCCTGCACCACGCGGTCCGCGCCGAACCCGACGTCGTCTCGCCCAACGTGCTCGAGGCCGAGGAGCTCGTCGGTCACGAGTTCGCCGGCGAGGAGGAGCGCTCGATGGCCGTGCGCGAGATCGCCGCGCTCGGTCCCCACGAGGCGATCATGACGCTCCCCGACGGCTGCTTCGCCCAGGTGCTCGTCGATGGGCGCCCTTCGCTGAAGCGCGCCCGGATCGAGCCGCAGGAGCCGGTCGCCAAGAGCGGCTCCGGCGACGCCTTTCTCGCCGGCTACATCGCCGCGCGCTACGAATCGCGGCCCGCCGATCAGTGTCTGCGCTTCGGCGTGGCCTGCGGGGCTGAGTCCACCACCCGTTTGGGGGCCGGACTGATCGATCCGCGCGAGGCGCGGCGGTTGATGGGGGAGGTTGAGTTGACTGAGGTGGAGCCTGTCGCCTCAGAGGTGAGTTGAGCCCAGTCTTTGCTTTTGGACACATGAGTCCGTATAGTTTGGACACATGAGTGGGACACTTGAGCTAGCCGATCGGCTGCACGTCAGCGACCGTACGCTGCGCAGGGCCGTGGCCCGCGGGCTTCTGCGGGGAATGCGTCGCTCGCCGAACAAGCTGACGATGTCAGTCGCCGAGAGAGACTATGCACAGAGCCACTGGGCGCTGCTCGAGATGCTTGTGCGAGCGCTCAGAACCGAGCCGGGTGTGAGGGCGGCGGTGCTCTACGGATCTGTCGCCAAGGGCTTGGATCGTGCGAGCTCCGATGTCGATCTCGTCGTTGATCTGCGGCCCGATGCGTCAACCTCGATGCCAGCGTTCGAGCGGCGCTTGGGCCGGGCGGTCGGTCGTCGTGTTCATGCCGTTCGTATGGACGATGCGCTCTGCGACGCACGTTTCGCGTTGGAGATCATCGACCATGGCCGTCCGCTCGTGGATCGCGCCCATGTCTGGCTCTCGCTACAGAGGCATAGGTCGAGCCTCGAGCACAAGAGCGCCCGTACAGGCCACAGCTAACAGCTCAGCAGATGGTTGCCGCCTGGGCTGGACTCACGCAAGCGGCATGAGCGAGGAGTCCCCTGGGCGCCAGCCGGATGGCGATAGGGGCGTGGGCAGCGAGCAACAGTCTGTTCGAGCTCGGCTCGAACAGAAGATCCTTGCCCACGCACATACCCTCCTGACACGCCAGCTTCCCGATCTGGACTATGCGAAGAAGCAGTTTGCGGTGTATGACCGGCAGACCTTCAAGGAGAGCTTCAATGCGTCGACGCCCGATGGGCGCGACCTCGCGAACCGCGTCGTCGGCGCCTTCGACGATGTGATGAACGGCCTCAATGAGGTTTTGCGCAATGCGTACTGTCTGGAGCATGGCTACCGACGTATCGGACCTGCGATGCCAGTCGTATACGCCGGACTGCCGCTCGACCACGCCGCGGAACTCGAATGGATCAACGATGCGCGCAACGATCTCACGCATGACTATCCGGTTGCAG
Source organism: uncultured Solirubrobacterales bacterium (assembly GCA_963736555.1). Classification (GTDB taxonomy): domain Bacteria; phylum Actinomycetota; class Thermoleophilia; order Solirubrobacterales; family Solirubrobacteraceae; genus Palsa-744. The sequence goes on along the minus strand of CAVTPC010000003.1, from coordinate 415,687 downwards.
AGGCCAGCCGGATGTTCGATGCCGTTGAGGAGCTCGGAAGCGTGATCGTCCGAACTCTCCGCGACGTCCAGACGTTTACGACAGATTACGGTTTGAGTATTCCCGGCATCGATAACAATGGGCACTGAGGTTGAGCCGGTCGCCTCAGAGGTGAGTTGAGCTGAGCTGCTTGAAGAAACGATGCCCCTGAGACGGTCGATGGTCGAGCGGGGCGAAGATTAAAGGCCCGCCCACCCCGCGTGGCGTGCTACGCACGTGTGCTGGCCGATCGGAGATCCCGTCGATCTCCGATCGGTAAGGACGCTGCATCCGCGAAGTGCCATCGACCGTCTCAGCCGCCCGCCACGTCGCGGCGCAGAAACACCAGGTAGCCCGCGAACAGGGCCGGGATCCCGTACAGCGCACAGACCCAGGCTGAGTGGACGATCGGGGCCCAGTCGGTGGGTGTGCGCAATAGGCCATGCCAGTTCTCGTACTGTTCGGTCAGCAGGTAGGGCTTGATGCCTTCGAGGCCCGGGATCTGGGCGACGATGAACAGCAGGATCGTGATGCTCACGGTGCCGACCACGGACGCGGCGCTGTTGCGGGTCGCGGTGGACAGCAGCACGCCGATGCTCACCACGGTCAGCAGCGGGATCAGGTAGACGGCGTTCGCGGCGAACACCAGCAGCAGGCCTTCCGGCGCCGAGACGACTGTGCCCGAGAATGTGACCACGTGGTTGAAGCCCCACGAGGCGACTCCGGCGATGGTGGCCACCGCGGCCGACAGGAACACCGCGATCGCTCCGTATGTCATCGCCGCGAGTGTCTTGGCGGCGAATACCTGGCCGCGATCGACCGAGCGCGTCAAGATCGTCTTCAGCGTGCCGTTGCCGTCCTCGGCCGCGACGATGTCTCCGGCGACCAGGGCGGCGATCAAAGGCAGCATGAACACCGACAGGAACAGCAGCATCAGCACCGGCGTGGCCAACCCCGACTGGGTGATGTGCGAGGCGAAGATGTTGCCCTGGTCGTGGCCGCGATCGGTGCGCAGGCTCTGGACGATCACGAATATCACCGGCAGGATCGCCGCCAGTCCCAATCCCAGATAGGTCCGCTTCTGGGAGACGAGCTTGCGCAGCTCCCAGCGGTATGCGGTCAGCGTCGACGGGCGCCGTGCGTGGGTCTCGCGCGGCGGCGCCAGCGCTGGGGAGGGGGCGGCCTCAAGCGTGCTCATGGACCGGCTCCTGTGGCTCGCGTACGACGTGGCCGTTGCTTGGCGCCGTCGTATCCCCGCCCTCGGTCAGCCGGAAGAACAGGTCCTCCAGCGTGGCCAGCTCGGGGATCAGGGCGAGGATGCCGATACCGGCCGCGCCGAGCGCCAGTGACAGCGCCCCGACGTGCTGCTCGTCGGCCTGAAAGCTGAGTCCGTGATCGCCGCCCGAGGCGTGCTCGATGTCCGGCTGGGCGCGCAGCACCGCGAGCGCGCGTGAGTCGTCGGTGCTCCGCAGCCGGTAGCCCGCCCCACCCTGGCGGCGCAGATCTGCGAGCGCGCCCTCGTAGACGACGCGGCCGCGGTCGACGATCGCCACGCGGTCGCACAGTTCCTGCACCTCCGGCAGCTGGTGGCTGGAGAGCAGGACGGTGATCCCTTCGTCGGCCAGGCGGCGGATCAGGGCGCGCATGTCGCGCATTCCCGCGGGATCGAGGCCCGTCGCGGGCTCGTCCAGGATCAGCAGGCGTGGGCGACGCAGCAGCGCCGCCGCGATACCCAGTCGCTGGCGCATGCCGTGGGAGTAACCGCCGACCCGATGCTCCGCGCGTGGGCTCAGCTCGACGATCTCGAGGACCTCGGCGATCCGCGTCTTCGCGTCGTTGCCGTCCAGCGCGGCGAGCAGCTCCAGGTTGGTGCGCGCACTCAGATACGGGTAGAACCGCGGCGCCTCCACAAACCCCGCCACGCCATCCAGTGCGCGTGCGCCGACCCGCATCGGATCGCGCCCGAATAGCTGCACCGTGCCCTCGGTCGGCACGATCAAGCCGAGCGCCATGCGCAGCGTCGTAGTCTTGCCCGCGCCGTTCGGTCCGAGGAACCCGTACACGTCGCCGGTGCGGACGTTCAGGTCGATGTGATCGACCGCCAGCACCTCCTTGTAGCGCTTGACCAGCCCGCGCGCACAAACCGGCGGCGCCTCGTCGGCCACTGCTACAGGCCCTTGGCGACCGCTTCGACCGCCGCCGGGCTGACCGCGCCGGCGAGGAAGTAGCGCACGCCGGAGCGCTCGAAGCTGAGCAGCGTGCCGAGCTCGGTGGGCAGCTCGGTCGCTTCGACGCCGTTGATCTTGACCTTCTGCAGGTCTTCGGGCAACGCCGGTTCCTGGCCGGCGCTCGCCTTCGTCTTGGCTTCGACCACCGCGACCGTCGACAGGCCGTGACCGTTGGTGCTCACGCGCGGGCGTTCGCCGCCGTGGTCGGATTCACCGGAGTTGGAGGGGTGCTTGTGCGGGAGGACGACTTCTTCGACATGCGCGTTCGCCGGGGGCGTGAATTCGAACACCGAGCTTTCGACCGGGCCGTAGCTGATTTCGGTGACCGCCAGTTCGAGCGCCGGCGAGGAGCCGTCAGTCGAGGAGTAAATCGCCGCGCGCAAGGGCACGCCGTGGACCGCGTCCCAGGAGAGCTCGGCGCCGCCGAGCAGGCTGCCGGTTTCCTTCGGTGTGACCCGCACGGTGTAGGCGGCCTGGCCGGCGATGTCGGTCGGCGTCGCGCCAGACACGTTGGCGTGCTCGCCGAGGTGGGAGATCGCTTCTTCGATCTTCGCGACGCTCGGGGGTTCGTGTTCGCTTGTCGTCCCAGAGTCCGTGCCCGTGCCGCCTTCGTGAGCGGGGGGCGTGTAGCGGTAGAGCGTGTTCGACGCCGCGTCGTACATCGAGACCGTGTGACCGTCGTAGTAGATCTCGGTGTCGCCCTTTTCGGACTGCAGCTCCAAGCGCACGTGGCCGTCCTTGGAGATCCACAGCCGCCCAGAGGCGCCGGAGATCAGCGGACTGGACGTGAGCTGACTGGCTTCGCCTCCGCCGCTTGCGAGGTTCGCGCCTTCGAGCAGGTGGTTGGTCAACTTGATCTGAGCGCTGACGCCTTCGATTGGTTGCCCGTGTGCCTCTGCGAGGGCGCCGTGGACCGCGTCGGCGAGCGGCTCGGGCGGCGGCGTCGGTCCCGTGCCCAGCGCGAACGCGATTGCCGTGGCGGAGATGCCGATCGCCACGACCAGCCCGCACAGGAGCAGCAGGCGTGACAGGGGAAGTCTGCGAAGTAGGTAGGTCATATGGACTCCCACGTCCAGAGTAGCGCCGTAGCTTGCGCCAGCCTAAAGGTTGGGCCTTCGATCATGAGAGTGTTCTCACGATCGATCCGGCGCGACCGCACCGCTGCGTCGGGTGACGCCCGGGGAATACGGGGGCTGCGCCTCGGGCACGTCGGGCCGCGGCAGACGATATTGTCCCCGCCAACATGAGCTCCGATCCCACCCCGCAGCCCGAATCCAAAGCCAGCCGGCGCGCGATTATGCTCGCGGTCGTGCTGGTGTTCGTCTTCGGGCTGGTCGTGCCGGTGCTCGTGCTCGCGTCCAACGCCGAGAACAAGGCGAGCGTCGCCGACGGCGTGCACCTGACCGCCGATCAGCAGAAGGGTCGCGAACTGTTCGCGAGCACGTGCGTGTTCTGCCACACGCTGAAAGCGGTCAACTCGGTCGGTCGCACCGGGCCGAACCTCGACGTGCTGATCGGCAGCATCCCTTCGGTAACCGCGCGCAAGGAGCTGGTGCTGAACACGATCCTCGAAGGTCGCGCGCTCGGCAAAGGCAACATGCCGGCGATGCTGTACCAGGGCAAGGAAGCCGAAGACGTCGCGTCCTTCGTAGCAGCGGTTGCCGGTCACTGAACCGGGGTCGCGACCAGTGCGCGGACACCGGGCGCCTGAGCTCTGCGGACGCCTGAGCGCTTGGCTGCCTAAGCTCTTTGGCCAACAGTCGATAGCGCCCGCGGGGACCATCTACTAAGGTCCGCCGGGATGGCCGAGCAGCCGAAATCGAGACCGAGACCGGAGCAGGCTCAGACTGCCGACGACGTCAAGGCGATCGTCGCCGAGCACGACATCCGGTTCATCCGATTCTGGTTCACCGACATCCTTGGGCAGCTGAAGTCATTCTCGATCAACGCGGCCGAGCTCGACGACGCGTTCGAAGCAGGGATGGGGTTCGACGGCAGCTCGATCACCGGGTTCAACGCGATCGAGGAGTCCGACATGATCGCGATGCCCGATCCGAGCACGTTCGCGGTGCTGCCCTGGCGCCCGGAGGAGCAGGGCGTGGGCCGGATGTTCTGTGATGTGCTCACGCCCGAGCGCACGCCGTATGAGGGTGATCCCCGCCACGTGCTGCGCCGCGCCGTGCAGCGCGCCCACGCGATGGGGTTCGACACGTTCAACGTCGGTCCCGAGCTCGAGTACTTCCTGTTCCGCGACAGCAAGTCCACCGAGGTGCTCGACGAGGGCGGCTACTTCGACCTGACGACGCTCGACGCGGGCTCGGACGTGCGCCGCGAGACGGTGCTGGCGCTCGAGCAGCTCGGGATCCACGTCGAGTACACCCACCACGAGGTCGGGCCGTCCCAGCACGAGATCGACATGCGCTACGCCGACGCATTGAAGATGGCCGACGACTGCATGACCTATCGCATCACGGTCAAGGAGTACGCGATGAAGTACGGCTGGCACGCGACATTCATGCCCAAGCCGCTGTTCGGCGAGAACGGCTCGGGCATGCACACCCACCAGTCGCTGTTCGCGGACGGCAAGAATGCCTTCTACGATCCCGACGACCAGTACTTCCTGTCCGACGTCGGCAAGGCGTTTATCGCCGGCCAGCTCAAGCACGCGCGGGAGATCTGCGCGGTGTTCGCGCAGTGGGTCAACTCATACAAGCGCCTCGTGCCCGGGTTCGAGGCGCCCGTGTACGTGGCCTGGTCGCGGCGCAACCGCTCGGCGCTCGTGCGCGTGCCGCTGTATCACCCGGGCCGCGAGAAGGCGACGCGGATGGAGCTGCGCTGCCCCGACCCCGCGTGCAACCCGTATCTGACGTTCGCCGTGCTGTTGCAGGCAGGGCTCGAGGGGATTGAGAAGGGCTATGAGCTGCCTGAGCCGATGGAGAAGAATCTCTACCACCTCTCCGGCGAGGAGCGCCGCCGCCTGGGCGTGGAGCAGCTGCCCGAGTCGCTCGGTGAGGCGGTCGAGCTGGCGGCCGAGTCGGAGCTTTTGTTGCGCACGCTGGGCGAGCACATGTTCAACCGCTACGTCGAGATCAAGCGGCAAGAGTGGGACGACTATCGGGTGCAGGTTACCCGCTGGGAGCTGGACCGGTACCTGTCGATTTTGTAGTCCTGGTGCTGCCGACGTAGGTCAGCTGCCTTTGAGGAGAGGCGTGATTCGTTCGAATCACGCCTCTATCCGAGCGCCTGTGACGGCACCTCGCAGGCGATCGGGCGCGCAGGGGCGAAGTTCCAGTGCAGCGCCTGTAGCGCGTGTGCGAACGACGTCGGGTGGCGGGGGGCTATGTCACGCAGCAGGCTCAGCACACCCAGTGCCTGGCGCTCGTATTCCGCGTTGCCGGTGAGCTGGGACAGGCGTAGCAGGCCCATCGCCGCGCTCGACTGTCCGGCTGGGATCGGCGTGTCCTCCAGGTCCTTGCGCCGCACGATCAACGGTTCGTCGGCGTCTGCGGCGGTCGAATAGAAGCCGCCCCGCTGGGGGTCGGCAAAGCGGGCGATCAGCGTGTCTGCGAGTGTCGTCGCCTCGGTGAACCAGCGCTCCTCGCATGTGGCTTCGAACAGCACGATCAGCGCCTCCAGCAGGTACGCGTGATCCTCCAGGTAGGCGCCGATCCGGGCCTGGCCGTCGTTATATGTGCGTAGCAGTCGGCCGTCGGCATCGCGCAGGTCGCGCAGGATGAACTCGGCGCAGGCGACGGCCGCGTCGAGATAGCGGGGCTCTTGCAGCGCCGTGCCGGCATCGGCCAGGGCGCCGATCATCAGCGCGTTCCAGGACGTCAGGCGCTTGTCGTCCAGTGCGGGGCGCGTCCGTCCAGCGCGCACGTCCAGCAATCGTGCGCGAATCCGCTCGCGCTGGCCGAAACGGGGATGCTGGTCGAACGGGGGATGCTCGCCAGAGGCGAGTGTCTCCCCGCTTCGGTCGGAGGCGAGTGTCTCCTGGCTTCGGTCGGATGGCGGGGTTGGGCCGCTGGCTTGGAGCACATTCAGCCCTGGCTCGGGGTGGTGAGGATCGGCGAAGTTCCCCTGCTCGGTAGCCGCAAACCAGGCGATCGCCGCGTCCGCGTCTGCATCTGCATCTGTGCCCGTGTCCGTGTCACCGTCCCCGTTGCCGACCTCAACCGCGCTCTCGCCGAGTGCCTCGCGCAGCTGCGCGACCGTCCACACGTAGTACCGCCCCTCGACGCCCTCCGAGTCGGCGTCCAGCGCGCTGTGGAACCCACCCTCGGGGCCGCGCATCTCGCGCAGGGCCCAGTCCAGGGTCTCGCGGCAGATCTCCGCCAGGCGCGGCTCGCCGGAGAGCTGCCAGCCGTGCAGGTAGGCGCGGGCGAGCAGCGCGTTGTCATAGAGCATCTTCTCGAAGTGCGGGACCGTCCAGCTCGCATCGACGCTGTAGCGGGCGAACCCGCCACTGAGCTGGTCGTAGATTCCGCCTGCCGCCATCGCCCGCAAGGCCTGCAGCGCCATGTCTGTCTCGGGGCTGGCGCCCGCACCGGACGCGTATGCCGGGCTTTCGCCTGCGCTCACCGGGTGCTCCATGTGCTCGGCGCCCCGCAGCAGCAGGAGCTCGATGGCGGACGCGTGGGGGAACTTCGGCGCGGTGCCGAATCCCCCGTTGCGGACATCGAACCCCGAGCGCAGCCCCGCGATGGCCTCGTCCAGCATGTCCTTACGCAACGGCTCGCTCGCGGGCTCCAGCAGCGCCCCGCCCGACAGTCGCTCGCGCAGAGCATCGCCGCCGGTACGGATCTCCTCGCGGCGCTCTGACCACGCCTCGCTGATCGCCTGCAGCACCTGCGTCCACGCGGGCATGCCGTGACGGGGCTCCGGCGGGAAGTAGGTGCCGCCATAGAAGGGGAGCTGTTCGGGCGTGAGAAACACGTTCAGCGGCCAGCCACCCTGGCCGGTCAGCGACTGGACGGCCTCCATGTACAGCGCGTCGACGTCGGGGCGCTCCTCGCGGTCGACCTTCACGCACACGAACTCCTCGTTCATCAGTGTCGCCGTGCGCTCGTCCTCGAAGGACTCGCGCTCCATCACGTGGCACCAGTGGCAGGCCGAATATCCGATCGACACGAGCAGCGGCTTATCTTCGTCCCGGGCGTGCGCGAACGCAACGGACCCCCAGGGGAGCCAGTCGACCGGGTTACTGGCGTGCTGGCGCAGGTAGGGCGAGGTCTCGGCGGCGAGCGCGTTCGGCATGTCGGCCAGGTTATCCGGCGCACGAGGTGTGCTCGCGTTGCGCGGCGCACCAATGCCGTGGGCGCGCCGGGATGTTCTCGCCACGTGGCCTCAGCGCACGTGGGCTGGCCGATCCCGGACGATCAGTCCGGGCAGCGGGAAGGAGACCTTGCCCGTCGGCCATTCGCCGCTCACGTCGCCGCCGCCGGCACGCGCGAGCTTGACCTTGGCGATGTTCACGCTGAAGCGCTTGCCGGCGAGCGTTCCGCTTGCCGTTGTGTCGCCGCTGTTGAGCCTGATCGCACCAGATGCGCCCGCCGAGCCGGAGACTTGAGATCGTGGCCGTCTGCAGCTGACCGTTCTTGACGGGGAACGTCCCGGTCAGGCCCACGCCGGGCACGAACGTGAAGTCGTGCAGCACCACGGAGTCGCCCTCGAGCCGGGCATAGCCACCGCACAGGCCGCCGAAGCTCGATCCAATCGGCAGTTCCGCGTCGGCCTGCAGGGTCGCGCCGATCACCTGACGGTCGAGGTCGAGGATCGTATCGAGCACCGCCGTCAGGGTCTGTCCGGCCTTGCCGGAAAGCACCGATGGCGGGTGGATGTAGGCGAGCTTGGTCGGGGTGATCGGCGTGGGGGCGAAAGGGTTCTGCGTGGACGTGCATGGTTGGATTGGTTGCCCGCCCGCCCCGCCGCCGAAGAACGCCTGCACAGCGGCCTCGGCGCAGCCGCTGAAGTCGCTGCCGAGCACCGAATGGCCCGTGTAGGGGACGAGCAGGAGCTGTGCGTCGGGGATCCGCGCCGCGACCTCGCGGGCGTTGGCCGTAGGCGTGCGCAGGTCCTGCTGGCCGGAGAGGATCAGCGTCGGCACGTTCGGCAGCGGGCTCTGCGCGAGCGGCGGCGGCGAGGCGTCCGGCCAGCTCGCGCAATCGGGCACGAGGCTCGCGGCCAGGGCGGTGGTCGCGTCGAACGGATAGAAGTCGGCGCTCGGGATGGACCGCAGCGCGTTCAGCGCTTCGGTTTGACGGGTCGCCGCCGAGGCCGAGCGCTGCCAGGGAAACGGCAGCTCTTCGCAGGAGGTGTCGATGAACAACGCTTCGTCGATCGAGTCCGAGCTTTCGGTGGGCCGGCTGTTCGGCACGTTCGGGATCAGGCCCTCCGACAGCAGGTACAGGCGTAGCAGCGGGTCGGGATAGTGGTGCAGCGCCGAGACGACGGCCGCGGGTAGCAGCGCGCGCAGCGCCGGGTTCAGGTCGCCCGCCTGCAGGATTCCCAGCAGGCCGGACTCGCTCATCCGCACGGTGTCGCGAACACCCGAGCCGTTGTACACCGAGCCACCGAGGGCGTGCTTGCGCAGCTGCGCGGTCAGGCGCGCGAGATCGGCCGTCGGGTTGGAGGTGATGCCCGCGCAGGCGTTGCCCGAGCAGAGCTCGTTCAGCATCCCCGGGATCGCCTGGAAGGTCGCGACCGAGAACGGTTCGGGGCCATTGCTCGGGACGACCGAGTCGAGCACGAGCGCTTCCACGTGCTGGGGGTAGCGTTCGGCGTACTCCAGCGCGACCTTCGTCCCGTATGACGTGCCGTACAGCACGAGCTTTTCATAGCCCCCCGCTGCGCGGAGCGCCTCGATGTCCTGCACCGATTCCTGGGTGGTGTAGCCGGCGCGCGCGGGCCCGAGTTGCTGGGCGCAATTGCCGATCAGTGCGCCGAGCGAGTGGGCGTGTTCGACTTCGCTCGGGCTGCTGAACGCGGGGCAGCTGAGCGGGTCCGATTCGCCGGTGCCGCGCTGGTCGAATACGAGCAGGTCGCGCGAGGAGAGCGCCGGGCCGAGTGCCTTGGCCATGAATTCCCCGAGTCCCAGCGCCGCCTGGCCGGGTCCGCCCGCGAGTCCGATGACTGCGCTGTGGCTGGGTGTGGCGCTCGCCTGTTTGACCTCCACCTTCAACGCTATCGTGCCCGGCGCCGGCCCACCCCGAGTCAGCGGCACGGGTAGGGTCGCGCAGGTGAACCCAGCCGGGGCGCCGGCGGCGCAGGGGGTGGGGCTAAGGTACGCGCTCGAGCAGGCCGGCCAGATCACGAGCGTCAGCATGGGCAACAGGACCGCCAGGAGCGAACGTGGAGGCGGCCTGCGCATTCATTCCGACAATAGCGGCACTCGCACCCGAGCTCGCCGGTTGCAACCCCACGGGCGACCGCACCTCTCGCCCGCCCAGCTCGCCCATCAGCTTGCCCCTGCCGGCACCTCTCAACGTCCCGTGTGCGGCGGCCGACCCGCCGATGCGAAGTACGGCTGCGCTCGCTGTCACCTTCCCGGAGACGATTACGCCCGGGATGTATGAGTAGTCGTGCAACGTAAGCGCCGATTTCTGCGCCTGCGCCCAGCCCGCCCGCAGGCCGCCGATGCGCAGCGAGCCCAACCCGCCGATGTTGCCGGACTCCAGCGCAGCCAGTCCCTGCACTGTCTCCTGGCGCACGAAGTCGGCGAGCGTCAACTGAACCGCCGCAAGCGTGCGTCCGGGCAGCCCGCGACTGCCGCCGGCGGGCGCCACGGCGGACAGGCGCGCGGGCGCCAGCGGCGCCAGATGGAGCAGGCTCAGAATCTGTGGCCCACCCGTGCACGGCTTGATCGGCGCGGGCTTGAACAGCGCCTGCAGCGCCCTGCCCGCGCACCCGCTGAGGTCGCTGCCGAGCACGGAGTGCCCGACTTCGGGCACGACCACCAGGTGCGAGCCCGGGATCTGCACGGCGACTTCGCGCGCGTTCGCGGTCGGCGTGCGCAGGTCGTCGGCGCCCGACAGGATCAGCGTGGGCACGCTGGGAAACGGCGCCTGTGTGGGCGCGGGCGCGGGTGTCGAGTACGGCCAGAACGCGCACGCCGGCATGTCGCCGATGGCGAGCACGTTCGCCGGTTCGAACGGCGCGATCTTGCTCACCGGCAGGTCCCTGATCTGGGCCGTGGCTTCGTTCAGGCGCTTGGCCGGACTGGAGGCACGGTTCCACGGGAACAGCTCATCTTCGCAACTGGTCGCGTAGTACAGGGGCGTGTCGAAGCTCTCGCTCGGACTTTCTGCTTCGCCGCCTTCACCGCGCTGCGCGAACTCGCGCAGCAGGCGCGCAAACGGAGCGTCATCGCCGCTCGCCGCCGAGCTCACGGCCGCCGGGAATTCCGTGCGCAGCACCGGTTCCAGGTCGCCGGCGATCAGCACGTCGAGCAGCGTGTCTGCGTCAAAGCGCAGCGTATGTGCGTGCCCGTCGCCGTCGATCCAGCGCCCGCTCAGCGAGCCCCCGTGCATTCGTCCGATGAGCCTGGAGAGATCGGCGACCGGTTCGGGGGTGATGTGCGCGCAAGCTCTGTGCGCACACAGCTGACGCAGCACGCGCGGGATCGCCGCGAACGTCGGCAGGTCCAGCGGTTCCGGCCCGTTCGGCGGCACGACCGAGTCGAGCACGAGCGCGGAGACGTGACTCGGATAGGTCTGCGCGTAGCGCTCGGCGACCTTCGTCCCGTATGACGTGCCGTACAGCACGAGCTTTTCATAGTCCCCCGCCTGGCGGATCGCCTCGATGTCCGCGACCGTGTCGGCGGTCGTGTAGTCGCTGTGTTCGGAGCCGAGCTGGGCGGCGCATTCGGAGATCTGCTGACCGGCCGGACCGCCGGCGTTCAGTTCGAAGCGATGACAGGACAGCGGATGCGACAGCCCGATGCCGCGCTGGTCGAACACGATCAGGTCCCTGGTGGACGCGATCGGTCCGAGCAGGTGCGCGAAGTCTTCGGCGAACGGGATCGCCGCCTGGCCGGGACCACCCGCGAGCGCGATGATCGCTTCGTGAGCTTCTCCGACCGGCGCGCGGTGGCGGCGCATCGCCAGCGTGATCGTGCCGGGCGCCGTCCCGCCCGGTTGCAGCGGCACGGTGAGGTGCCCGCAGGCGTATTCGTTGCTGTTGCCGCACGGCGCCCACGCGATCTGAGCTTGCGCGGTGGCGGTCCAGGCGCAGGTGCCCGCCGCCAGGAGCACGGCGACGACGATTCCCCTCAGTCGCATAGCCGGAATCTAGTCGATCGGCTTGGGGCGGTGCGCCACCGGGCTGGTCGGGCTGTGTCCGGGTGTGCGGTTATCGTCTCTTGGCGTTAACGCGCGGGCGCACACACGCGCGCGCGTTACGGTCGATTCTCGACACGAACATCTCCATGCCGGCACCTCTCCGATGACCGCCCCTCGCACCGCCATCTCCGCGCCCGGCGCGCCGCCTGCGATCGGTCGCTACAGCCACGCGGTCCGCGCCGGCGAGCTGCTGTTCTGTTCGGGCCAGATTCCGCTGCACCCAGTTACCGGTGAGCTGGTCGGGACCGATGCCGCCGGGCAGGCACGGCAGTGTCTGGAGAACCTGCGCGCTGTGTGCGAGGCCGCCGGCGCCACGCTCGAGCAGGCGGTGCGTCTGACCGTGTACATGACCGACTTGGCGCAGTTCGCGGCGGTCAACGAGGTGTACGGCTCGTTCTTCGCGGGCGACGATCCACCCGCTCGAGTGACCGTCGGCGTCGCCCAGCTGCCGAAGGGCGCTCAAGTCGAGATCGACGCTGTGGTGGCGCTCTAGGCGGCCGCTGGTCGGCGCGACGCTGCGTCCTCAGTCGCTCGCGTGCGTAGCACGCCACGCTCCCTGCGTCCTTGCCTCGCTTGACCATCGACCGCCTAGAGAGGCGCTATGAGTTGATGGCGCTGCTGTTGTAGGCGTCGTGCTGATCTTGCTCCGCGCCTGAGAGCGCGCGGGTCAACAGCTGCCACAGGGTGGCGCGTTCGCTCGGATCGAGCGCCTTCAAGACGTCGTCCTCGATCGCTTCCTGGGCGCGCTCGGCGAGGCTCAGTGCCTCGGCGCCCGCGGGAGTGAGCTGGACCAGGTGGCGACGGCGATCGTCGGGGTCGCGCAGGCGCGTCACGTAGTCCAGTTGCTCGAGCTCGTTGAGCAGCAGCACGACGTTGTTGGCGTCCATGCAGAACGCGTCGGCCAGCTCGTGCTGAGGGCAGGCGTCGTGGTCGCGCACGTAGCTGAGCGCGACCAGATGGCGCAACTGCATCCCCAGCAGCTCATCGCTGCTGCGCCGGTAGACCTGCTTGGCCAGGCGGGTCAGCAGGACCATCGAGCCCGGAGCACATGATGAGGCCCTCTCAGTGCCCATTGCGCGTGATTTTACACCATTTCGCATGGTTGTCACTTTAGCAACGATCATAAATTTTATGTAGATCATCCTTGAAACATGGATGATCATTGCTATGGTGTGTCCCACGTCACGACCGAAGGGAGCACCGCATGAGCACCACAGCCGAGCTCAGTCCCACCGCAGATCAGATCGAGACCGATGGCCCCGTCGTCGACCTCCCCTCCGCCGAGAGCACGCGGCGCAGCGAGCGCCGCCGCTGGATCGCGCTCGCCGTGCTGTGCCTCGGCCAGCTGATGATGGTGCTCGACGCGACGATCGTGAACGTCGCGCTGCCCTCGATCCAGCGCGAGTTGCACTTCTCCCAGGGCAACCTGACGTGGGTGATCGACGCCTACCTGATCACCTTCGGCGGCTTTTTGCTGCTCGCCGGCCGGATGGGCGACCTGGTCGGGCGTAAGAAAGTCTTCCTCTCCGGCCTCGTCCTGTTCACCGCCGCCTCGATCTTCTGCGGTGCCTCGACGAGCCAGGGGATGCTGATCGCCGGGCGCTTCGTGCAGGGGATCGGCGGCGCCGTGGCCTCGGCGGTGATCCTCGCGATCATCGTCACCGAGTTCCCCGCGAAAGCCGAGCAGGCCAAGGCGATGGGCATGTACGCGTTCGTCTCCGCCGGGGGCGGCTCGATCGGGCTGCTCGCCGGTGGCGCGCTGACGCAGTCGCTGAGCTGGCACTGGATCTTCTTCGTGAACGTGCCGATCGGCGTGATCGCGTTCGTGCTCGGCTCGATGCTGATCGTCGAGAACCGGGGCATCGGCCTCGCCGGCGGCGTCGACGTCGCCGGGTCGATCCTGATCACGCTGGCGACGATGCTCGGCGCGTTCGCGATCGTCAAGTCGACCGACTACGGCCTGCTCTCGGCGCGCACGCTCGGCGTCGGCGGGGCTGCGCTGGTGCTGCTCGGCTCCTTCTTCGTGCTGGAGTCGCGCATCTCCAACCCGATCATGCCGCTGCGGATTCTGCGGCTGCGGATGCTGATGGGCTCGAGCCTCGTCCGCGGGCTGCTCGTGACTGGCATGTTCTCGGCGTTTTTCCTCGGCGCGCTGTATCTGGAGCGCGTGCTCGGCTATGACGCGATCGACACGGGACTGGCGTTCATGCCGCTGACGATCGCGATCGCCGCGCTGTCGATGGGGCTCGCAGTCAAGGCGGTCAATCGCTTCGGCCCGCTGAACACGCTCGCGGCCGGGCTTGCGGCGATCGCCGCCGGCCTGGTGGTGCTGGCGACCCAGGGCGTGCACGCGAGCTACTTCCCCGGCCTGTTCGGTGCGTTCCTGCTGATCGGGCTCGGCGCCGGCGCCTCGTTCCTACCGCTGTTGACGATGGGAATGGCCGACGCGCCGCCGCGGGACGCCGGCCTGGCCTCGGGGATCATCAACGTCTCTGTGCAGCTGTTCGGTGCGATCGGCCTGGCGACGCTGGGGACGATCGCGACCGACCACACGAAGGCGCTGGCCGCGGCCGGACACGCGCTCCCGAGCGCGCTCACCGGCGGCTACCACCTCGCCTACATCGTGGCCGCGAGTTGCGTCGGTCTCGGAATTCTCGCGGCGTTGCTGATCCTGCGTCCACCGGCGAGCACCGTGGCGCAGGAGGTCGACGTCGAAGCGGAGCGCATGAGCTCCGAGCTCGTCGGGGCGCTGGAGCCGGTGAGGCAGGCGGCGTGAGCGGCGCACGAAGTGGTTCCAACATGCGGGCCGCGGTGCGGACGCGTCACGCGGACGCGGGTGTGGTGAGTGAGATGGCTCGCTCGCTGCACCGCGACGCGAGGAGTGAGCGCGAGCGTGCCGGCGAGAGCGTGCGCACACGGGAGATCGTCTGTGCGATCGAGGCGGGGCGCCGCGTGCGACCGCTGCGCGTGCTCACCACCCGCCCGCGCCGCGCGGCTCTGATCGCCTGACAACCGCCCGCCGCTCGCAGGCGCGCCGAGCTCACCACTCCCGGAGCTCGGCGCGCTTGACCTTGCCGCTCGAGGTCTTCGGCAGCTCGCTCGCGAACTCGACGATCCGCGGGTACTTGTACGGCGCCGTTTCGCGCTTGACGTGCTCCTGCAGCTCGCCGGCCAGCTCGGGCCCGGGGTCATAGCCCTCGCGCAGCACGACGACCGCGCGCACGACCGAGCCGCGCTCGGCGTCGGGCGCCGCCACCGCCGCCGCCTCGGCCACCGCCGGGTGCGCGACCAGGGCGGACTCGACCTCGAACGGGCCGATCCGGTAACCGGCCGAGACGATCACATCATCGCCGCGGCCCTCGAACCACAGGTAGCCGTCCTCGTCCTCGTGCACGCGATCTCCTGTATGCCAGAGCTCGCCCTCGCGCCGGTCAGATACCTGCCACGTGCCGTCCTCGCCACGCGTGACCTGCTCGCCGAGATAGCCGAGAAAGAACGTCGGCACCGTGCGCGGATCGGCGACCAGCTCGCCGTCCAGCACCGACAGTGACACTCCCGGCAGCGCTCTGCCCATCGAGCCCGGACGCGCCGACTCGTCGTGGGCGATGCCGGTCATCTGGCCGGTCTCGGTCTGGCCGTATCCATCGCGGATGTCGATGCCGGTGGCCGCCCGCCACGCGTGCAGCACCTCTGGGTTCAGCGCCTCCCCGGCGGCGACCATCAGGCGCAGGTCGGGCAGCGCTCTGAGTGTCGCACGGGCGGCGATCACGCGGTACTCGGTCGGGGCCATGCACAGTACGCGCACGCGCTCGCGCTCCAGCAACTCCAGGCGCTCGTGCGGATCGAAGCGGGCGTCGTGCAGCAGTGCGCTCGCGCCCGACAGCCACGGCGCGATGAACGCGTTGCGCGCGGACTTCGACCAGCCCGAGGCGGCCGTGCACCACACCAGCTCGCCCGGACGTGCCCCCAGCCAGTGGGTTGCCTGTGCGCGCTGGCCGTCCAGGTAGCGTTGGGCGTGTAACACGGCCTTGGGCTCGCCCGCGGTGCCGCTCGTGAACGTGATCAGGCACAGATCCTGCTCGTCCAGGTCGATCGCGGGCGCGGGCTCGGCGGCGAACAGCGACTCGTCGGGGATGTACACGACCTGCACGTCCTCCCGAATCGGGATCGTCTCACCCGGAGGCGCATCGTCCGCCCGGCTCGCGCGCGCGCCCGCCCGGGTCGCGTCTGGGCTCGCAAGCGCCGCCTCCAGCTCCTCCCGGTTGCGCTCGTCGGCCACGATCAGCGATGGCCGGGCCACGTCGATGCGCATACGCAGGTCTTTGGCGCGCAGCTGCTCGGTGCACGGCAGCACGATCGCGCCGATGCGCATGCACGCGCACATGCTCATCACCCACTCGGGTCGGTTGCCGATCAGCGTCATCACCACGTCGCCTCTGTGTATCCCGCGCGCGCGTAGGGCGCCCGCCAGGCGGCCCGTGCGCTCGGAGATCTCGCCGAACGACCACTCGCGCCGGGACCCGTCGCGGGCCAGCTCCACGAGCGCCAGATCTCCCGGCGGGCGCCGGTCCAGGACGTCGCGCGCGAAGTTCACGGCCGTTTCACGCTCCTGTGATCGCCGGGTTTGGCGACCGGTGATAGCGGGATCGGCGAACGCGGTCGGCTGACTCGGTCTCCCATCCAAATCGATCCACGTCGAGGTGTCATCAGCGCGGAAGTCTGCCACCCCACCGCGCCCAGGTATCCTGCGGGAAAACCCGAACGACCCCTGGAGCGCAGAGCGAATGGCCGTAGCAACCACGACGACGCCGACAGACCCAGACGATCAGAAAGCCATCACCGAGATGGTGCACCAGTTCGCCGACGAGCAGATTCTGCCCAACGCCGAGCACTACGACCACGAGGACTCGTTTCCCGAGCCGATCGTCGAGCAGATGAAGGAGCTGGGTCTGTTCGGGGTGACGATCCCCGAGGAGTACGGCGGGATGGGCCTCGATCTGACGACCTACGCGATGATCGTCGAGGAGCTCTCGCGCGGCTGGATCTCGATCTCGGGCGTGGTCAACACGCACTTCATCGGCTCCTACCTGCTGATGCACTTCGGCACCGAGGAGCAGAAGCAGCGCTACCTGCCACGCATGGCCACCGGTGAGATCCGCGCCGCCTTCTCGCTGTCCGAGCCCGAGCTCGGCTCGGACGTGCAGGCGATCAAAACCTCCGCCCGCAAGCAGGACGACGGCACGTATGAGATCAACGGGCAGAAGATGTGGGTCACGAACGGGCTGCTTTCCTCGGTCGTGTTCACGCTTGTGAAGACCGACCCCGACGCGGACCCGCGCTATCGCGGCATGACCTGCTTCATTTGCGAGAAAGAGCCGGGCGTGGCCGAGAACACCGGCCCGCTCGCCGGGTTCAACGTCCCACCGAAGATCAAGAAGATGGGCTACAAGGGGGTCGAGTCGACCGAGCTCGTGTTCGACGGCTATCGCTGTCCGGCGGAGAACATCCTCGGCGGTGAGGCGGAGGGTCTGAACAAGGGGTTCGTGCAGATGATGGACGCGCTCGACCTCGGCCGCGTCAATGTCGCCGCTCGTGGCGTCGGTCTCGCCCAGCGCGCGCTGGAGCTGGCGCTCAAATACAGCCAGGAGCGCAAGGCGTTCGGCAAGCCGATCTCCGATCACCAGGCGATCCAGTTCAAGCTCGCCGACATGGCCACCCAGGTCGACGCCGCCCGTCTGCTCGTGCTGCGCGCCGCGCGCATGAAGGACGCCGGCGAGCGCTCTGATCTGGAGGCCGGGATGGCCAAGCTGTTCGCCTCGGAGGCGGGGCGGTTCTGCGCCGAGGAGTGCCTGCGCATCCACGGCGGCTACGGGTACTCCAAGGAGTATGAGATCGAGCGCATCTACCGCGACGCGCCGCTGCTGCTGATCGGCGAGGGCACCTCGGAGATCCAGCGCATGGTGATCGGGCGCAAGCTACTGCAGCGGCACAAGATCTGATGGGCCGGCCTCAGGGCGCGGATATGGACCGGAGGGTGGACACCGACGTGGTGGAGGACTGAGCATGGCCGAGGATGCCAAGACTCTGATCGAGGCGGCGGTACGCAACTTCCTGGCGGAGGTGCCTGCGCTCGCGCCGATGAAGCTCGTCGTCGGGGTCGATCTGCGCGGGCGTGGTGATGTGCAGCAGTTCCGGGTGCAGCTGCCCGAGGTGCAGGTCTCCAAGGATATCGCCGCCGACGCCCGCATCCGCGTGGACATGCGGCGGGAGTTCTTCAACGCGATGGCCCGCGAGGCGCGTGTGCCCGACTGGATCGAGGCGTTTACCTACGGCCAGGCCAAGGCCAGCGGCGTCGAGCAGTACATACGGTTGATCGTCAACGTCATCGAGAAGCAGCAGGAACGCGCGCATACGCGCAAGGCCCACCAGTCCTGAGCGAACTCTGAGCCGCGCGCACGAATGGGGCCGCTGAGGGGCTCAGTGGTAGGACGTGAGCTGCTGCGCCAAGAACGCCAGCGAGGCCAGCAGGAATATGCACATCACGATCAGGGAGAAGTTTTCGTTCACGGTTCTCTGTGGGGACCATAGCGCACTGGCTTGCGGGCGTTGTGCGTTGGTTTCGCCGGGCTCGCTGGCGTCACCGCACGTATAGCGATGGCATGCGGGGAGGGGAGAAGGTATAAAAAATAAAACTTGGTATAACCATAGTGCAGAGTATATACGTATATTATACAGAAGTAAGCGTGCTCTTATGCATATACGCGATACCAAAGTAGCACCAAGTTTTAACAGAACAACACATCCTCTCCTCCGTGCACTTGATGTATCGCCGCCGCGCCGCGCCGCGCGGGCCGCTCGCACGCGGGGCCGCTCAGGCCAGGACGGCGGAGTCGTCGTAGAGCTTGATGATTTTGATGGCCCCATCAGGCGCCGCGTCGAGACAGAGCCGGCAGAGCACGCACTCGTCGAGGTTCTGCTCGACAATCTCCAAACTGCCGTCGGGCTTCTGAGCAAAGATGTCGACCGGGCAGGCCTCGGTCAGTCGGCGCGCCAACTCGGCGTCGGCAGCCGCCTGGTCATCGACCTCGACCGCGATGAAGAGGGCGTCCTTCCTCATGCCGCGCTACTCCGCTCCGCGATCTGGGCCTTGACCAGCTCGGGAATCTCATCGATTCGCTGCACGACCGGGATGCCGGCAGCCTCGAGACGAGCGATCTTCTCGGTCGCGCTGTCCTCCTTACCCTCGACGATCGTGCCTGCGTGCCCGAAGGACATGCCCTGCATCTCCTCGTCGTCCATGAACTTGCCGGCCATGAAGGCGATGATCGGCAGGCGCGAGTCCTGCTCGGCGACCCACTGCGCCAGCTGTGCCTCCATGCGCCCGCCTGGCTCGGTGTAGATCACGATCGCCTGGGTCTGCTCATCGGCCTCGAAGTACGGCATCAGCTCGGCGTAGGTCGAGCCGATGATCGCGTCGCCGCCGATCGAGACCGCCGTGGAGACCCCCAGTCCCGCTGCCGTCAGCGTGGAGGAGATCTCCGTGGTCATGCCACCGGAGCGGCTCATCACGCCGACCGCGCCGGGCTGGTAGGCGACGGCGGCGTTGCGCGCCGGGCCGCCGATGCCGCCCATCTTGGCTACGCCCGGGACGATCACACCGAGGCAGTTGGGGCCGATGATCCGTGCGCCCTTGGCGTCGGCCAACTCGACCATCATCGCGACGTCGCGGCGCGGAATCCGCTCGGTGACGATCACGATCGTCTTGATGCCGGCGTGCAGCGCCTCGAACACGGCGTCGCGCGTGCCCGCGGGCGGGACGGTGACGACCGAGCCGTCGGGCACGACGCCACCGTTGTGCTCGACCACTTGTTCGACGGTATCGAACACCGGCACGCCGTGGACCTCGCGGCCCTTGCGGCCGGGGGTCACGCCGCCGACGATCTTCGAGCCGTAGTCCAGGCACTCACGCGTGAGGTTGACGGCCTCGCGCCCGGTGATGCCCTGGATGATGAACGTCGTGTCCTGGTCGATCAAAATGGACATGGGATGTTTCGGGTCGGGTTTGTTGGGGGCGCATCCGCGCATGTCGCATGGACACTGAGCGCGTTGGAGCGGGGCGTCCGGCCCCGCATACCGGTGCCATGGTGGGAACTCATGCGGTGACCCCTTGGATCTTTGCGACCGCGCGCCCGGCGGCCTCCCACAACGAGACCGAGCGATCGCAGTACTCGATCCCGTAGCGGTCGAGGATCTTGAAGCCCTCCTCCTCCCAGGCGCCGGGGATGCGGAAGATCGCGATCGTCTCGCCGGGATCGCGGCCGAGCTCCAGGCAGGCCTTGATGACGCCGCGCGCGACGATGTCCACGCGCGTGTTCGAGACGATCGACATCATCACGGCGATCTTCTCCACGCCGTCTTTCTGGAGGACCTCCTTGGCCAGACCGCAGGCCTTGGCGACGGACGGATTGCCGCCGATCTCGGAGTAGTTGGCGGGCCTGCCGCCCTGCTGGCGCACGGCGTCGGTGAGCGTGAGCGAGCCGCCGCCCGCGCCGATCACGAGGCCGATGTTGCCGTAAAAGCCGGTGTCCTTGCCCTGGATGACGCCACGATGATCGGCGGCGTCGATCGCCTTGACGGCCTCCTCGAACGGGGTCGGGGTGTGGCCCTCGCGGGTGCCCTCGTCCGCGCCGATGCCGAGCGCCTGCAGCAGGCCCTTCTGGCGCGGCATGCCCTCGTTCTCCATCTCCATGTGCGCGTCGAGCGCGACGAACGAGCCGTCCTTCAGCTGCGCCAGCGGGTTGATCTCGGCGAGTGTCATGTCGGCATCGAGGAACAGCTGGGCCAGGCGAGCGAGCACCGGGGTGGCGCGCTGCAGGGCCTTGCCGGTGACGCCGGCGGCGGCGATCACCTGCTTGGCCTGGAAGTCGGAGAAGGGCTGCAGTGTGGAGAAGTGGCCGCGGCCGACGTGGTCGGGGTGCTCCTCGGCGACCTGCTCGATGTCGATGCCGCCCATGTCGCTGAAGAGCATCAGCGGCTGCTTGGCGGTGCCGTCCCAGACGACGCCCGCGTAGTACTCCTGCTCGACCTCCGCCTTCGGGTCCACGAGCACCCCGCGCGGCATGTGACCGCCGATTTCCAGCTCCAGGATGTCGCGCGCATAAGCCTCGGCTTCCTCGGGCGTGTCGGCGAACTTCACGCCGCCCGCCTTCATCCGCCCGCCGGAAAGCACCTGCGACTTGATCACGGTCGGCCCGCCGATCCGCGCGGCGATCTGCGCCGCCTCGGCGGGATCGGTCGTGAAGCCATAGTCGGTGACTGGGATGCCCGCGCGCTTGACGATCTCGCGCGCCTCGAACTCGAAGAATCTCATGCGGCGCGGAGCCTACACGACGGCCCCCGCCGGCACGAACCCGTATGCCTCCGCCAGCTCCGGGTCCTTGCGCGCCAGCATTTCCGCGAGGTTGACCATCACCTTGCACTGCTTCCAGGTCGCGTCGTCCTGCATCTTGCCGTCGATCATGTGCACGCCGCGCCCGTCGGGGATCGCCGCGATCACCTTTTTCGCGAAGGCGACCTCCTCGGGATCGGGCGAGTAGACCTTCTTCGCGATCGCGATCTGGCTCGGATGCAGCGACCAGGCGCCGACGCAGCCGAGCAGGAAGGAGGCGCGGAACTGGGTCTCGCAGCCCTCGACGTCCTTGATGTCGCCGTACGGGCCGTAGAACGGGAGCGCGCCGACTGACGTGCAGGCGTCGACCATGCGTGCGATCGAGTAATGCCACGGGTCCTGCTGGTAGCTCGGGCGAGGGGCGTCGGGGTTATCGGGGTCGGGGTCGGCGATCGTGCGGTAGCCGGGGTGCCCGCCGCCGACGCGCGTGGTCTTCATCCGCCGTGATGCCGCCAGGTCGGCGGGGCCGAACGACATCCCCTGGATGCGCGGACTAGCGCAGGCGATCTCCTCGAGGTTGGCCACGCCCTGGGAGGTCTCGAGGATCGCGTGCACGAGGATCGGGCGCTGCAGGCCCGCTTTGGCCTCGAGCTGGGCGAGCAGGCGGTCGACGTAGTGGATGTCCTGGGCGCCCTCGACCTTCGGGACCATGATCACCTCGATCTTGTCCCCGATCTCGCCCACGACTTGGGTCAGATCGTCGAGCACGTAGGGAGAGGCGAGCTCGTTCACGCGCGTCCACAGCGCTGTCTCGCCGAGGTCCATCTCCTTACCCACCTTGATCAGCCCGGCGCGCGCGGCGAGCTTGCGGTCCAGCGGCACCGCGTCCTCGAGGTTGCCGAGCAGGATGTCGACCGTCGGGGCGATGTCGGGGACCTTTGCGACCATCTTCTCGTTGGAGAAGTCGAGAAAATGGATCATCCGGGACGGCTTGAACGGGATCTCCCGGGCCGGCTCGGGGGCGTCGATGGCGAGGGGCTTGAAGAAGTCGCGGGGGTTGCGCAAGTCTGGTCTCCTGGAGGGTCGTCGTGGGGTCTGAACCGTATCGCCTCGGCGCTGGGCACTAGAGTTCACGGCGTACCCAGGCATCGAGACAAGCGACAGGAGAGCACGCAGCCCATGAGCCAGACCGCCACCGAGACCGTCGAGACAGACCAAGCCGCGCGCGAGGCCAGCGGCGCCCACCCGTACGGGCGCTACCTGGAGGAGTTCGAGGTCGGCGACGTCTACAAGCACTGGCCCGCCAAGACGGTCACCGAGTCAGACGACCATCTGTTCTGCCTGATCACGATGAACCACCATCCGCTGCACCTGAACGATGTGTACGCGGCCAAATCTCAGCAGGGACGCAACGTCGTCGTGGGTCCGCTCGTGTACTCGCTGGCGCTGGGCATGTCGGTCTCGGATGTCTCGGGCAAGGCGATCGCGAACCTCGCCACCGAAGAGCTGAGCCACCCGGCGCCCGTGTTCCACGGCGACACGCTGTTCGTCGAGTCCGAGGTGTTGGAGAAGCGCGAGTCCCAGTCCAAGCCCGACCGCGGCACCGTCAAGGTGCACACGCGCGTCTTCAACCAGGACGGCGTCCTTGTCGCGGAGTTCAAGCGGCTCGTGCTCGTGCCGCGGCGTAACCCAGGTGGCGGCGAGGCCGAGGGGAACGTCGAGTAGATCGCCACATCGGCCTCGTCGCGACGTGCGATACGCTGTCGGGACCGCCCAGTACGGGCGTTTTTCTGTTTCCCGGCGCCAGATATGGCCCGGTTGCTGCGTTTATCAGGACGACGCGCGCCGATCACGACTTCGACACCGAGGAGCCGCTTTCAACCCATGAATACCACTGCTTCCGCCCCCACCACCAACGAGCGCCTGCTGTCCTGGGTCGAGGAGATCGCGACGCTGACCGAACCCGACGAGATCCACTGGTGTGACGGGTCGGCGCAGGAGTACGACAGCCTGTGTCAGGCGCTGATCGACGCAGGCACGTTCGAGCGGCTGTCCGACGCCAAGCGTCCCAACTCCTACCTGGCGCTGTCGGACCCCGGCGACGTGGCGCGCGTGGAAGACCGCACGTTCATCTGCTCGGCCACCGAGGCGCAAGCCGGGCCGACGAACAACTGGCGCGATCCCGAGGAGATGCGCGCGACGCTGACCGAGCTGTTCGAGGGCTCGATGCACGGGCGCACGATGTACGTGGTCCCGTTCTCGATGGGCCCGATCGGTGAGGGCTTGAGCTATGTCGGCGTGCAGCTGACCGACTCGATATACGTGGCCGTGTCGATGCGAATCATGACGCGCATGGGCCAGGCCGCGCTGGATGCGCTCGGCGACGAAGGCGAGTTCGTGCCCTGCCTGCACTCGGTCGGCATGCCCCTGGATGACGAGACCGAGGATGTGCCGTGGCCGTGCAACGCCGATAACAAGTACATCGTCCACTTCCCGGACACGCGCGAGATCTGGTCGTTCGGATCGGGCTACGGCGGCAACGCGCTGCTCGGCAAGAAGTGCTTCGCGCTGCGGATCGCCTCGGTGATGGCTCGCGACGAGGGCTGGATGGCCGAGCACATGCTGATTCTGAAGTTGACGTCGCCCGAGGGCGAGGTCAAGTACATCACCGGCGCGTTCCCCTCAGCCTGCGGCAAGACGAACCTGGCGATGCTGATCCCCACGCTCGAGGGCTGGACGGTGGAGACGATCGGCGATGACATCGCCTGGATGAAGTTCGGCGATGACGGGCGGCTGTACGCGATCAACCCCGAGTTCGGCTTCTTCGGCGTGGCGCCGGGAACGGGCGAGGAGACCAACCCGAACGCGATTCGCACGATCGAGCGCAACACGATTTTTACGAACTGTGCCAAGACCGACGACGGCGACGTCTGGTGGGAGGGCCTGACCAAGGAGCCACCCGCGCACCTGATCGACTGGCACGGCAACGACTGGACGCCCGATACGGACCCGCCCCCCCCGCCCGCGGCGCACCCCAACGCGCGGTTCACGACCCCAGCCGCTCAGGATCCGGCGATCGCGCCCGAGTGGGAGGACCCGGCGGGAGTGCCGATCGACGCGATGCTGTTCGGCGGACGGCGCTCGACCGTGGTGCCGCTCGTGACCGAGGCGCTGGACTGGGAGCACGGCGTGTTCCTGGGGGCGACGATGAGCTCGGAGAAGACCGCGGCGGCGACCGGCACCGTCGGCGAACTGCGCTTCGACCCGTTTGCGATGCTGCCGTTCTGCGGCTACAACATGGCCGACTACTTCGCCCATTGGCTTGAGATGGGCAAGCGCGAGGGAGCGGTGCTGCCGAAGATCTTCTACGTCAACTGGTTCCGCAAGGACGCATCCGGCAAGTTCCTGTGGCCGGGCTTCGGCGAGAACTCGCGCGTGCTGTCGTGGGTATTCGCCCGCTGTGCCGGTCATGGTGCCGCGACCGAGACCCCGATCGGCCTGATCCCGCCGGTCGGCGGCGAGGGCATCGACACGCACGGCCTCGACGTCTCCGACGAGGACATGGCCGAGCTGCTACGCGTGCAGACCGACGAGTGGCGCGCCCAACTGCCCCAGTTCCGCGAGCACCTGGCGAAGTTCGATCGCTTGCCGGAGGAGCTGAACGCCCAACTGCAGGCGCTGGAACAGCGGTTGAGCTAGTAGCCGTGCCCGGACGCCGGGCTATTCGTGTTCGTGCATCTCGCCCGCCGCTGCTGCCGGTGGGCGAGACTCCTCGGCCAGCGAGGTGATCGTCAGCAGGCCGCGGGCGGAGGACTCGAGCACGTCGGTCGCCTCCTCCAGCGAGCGCGCATACAGCTCGACGAGCAGGTGCACGATGATGCGCGAGTCTTCTTCATGCTTGTGGAATCGCACGTGCGTGAAGAACTCGCGCACGCCATGGTCGCCGAACGCGGCGAATGACAGCGCGTCGCCCGCCTCCGGGCCCGAGCAGCTCTCGACGTCGTCGGCGTCGACCGACACCGTGCACGAGGCGACCCACGGCGTGCCCGCGATCATCCGCTCCCAGCGGTCCTCGATCGGTTCGACTCGGCCGTTGTTGAACCCCAGATGGGGCTGGTCGTGCATGCAGTCCAGGCATTGCACGACCGCCTCCTGCAGCTCGTCCACGACTTCCGAGCGCTCGCCGGTGTCGGGGTCGATCTTGTGGATCCCCTCGTAGTGGACCTGCACCTCCAGATCCTGGGACCAGCAGCGGTAGCAGCGCAGCCAGCTGCGCGCCTCCGTCTCGGACAGTGAGCCTGAGCCCTCCATGCGGCTCATTGTAAGCAGGATTCGAGTGGTATCTGCTCGACGCTCGGCCTGCAGGTGGCTGTGAGGACGATCCTGCGCTACCCGAACGTGAACGCGTAGCCCGTGACGCCGGGTGCGAAACGCAGTGTCAGGTGGTGCTGCTGATCGTCCGGTAGCGAAACGAGCGAGTACAGGCGCTGGTGGGTGACGGTGACGACGCCGTCGTGCACATCGGAGCCGGCGTCGGCGCCTGGAATCGGGCGCCCGTCGAGCAAGACCTGCACCGTGGACGGGCCTGTGCGGGATGGGCTGAGCACCAGGTAGACGTTCTTGGCCTCGAAGTCGACTTCCAGGCCGGCGTTCGCGATCGCTTCGGCGGGCTGGCCGGCGATGTTCCACGTGCCGGTGTAGGCGAATTCGCTGACCTTCAGGGGGATCGGATGCCCACCCACCCGACCGGGGCCGTAGTCGTGCGTGCCTGCGTGCGGTCCGTTGAGGAAGCCCTGGGCGCGGTTGGTGCCCAGATAGGTCTCGGGCGTGGCCTCTTCGGAGGGAACGACCACGTTCGTCGGATGGCTCATCGCGCCGACCTGCGCGCCGGATTCGGCCAGCAGCGCGCGGATCGCGGTTTCGGTCTGGCCGTAGTCGCCCTCGCCGAAGGCGGCGTAGCGCACCTGGCCCGTATCGTCGATCAGGTAGTCAGCGGGCCAGTACTCGTTGCCGTAGGCGTTCCAGGTGCCCATGTTGTTGTCCTGGACGACGGGATAGGAGATGCCGAACTGTTCGATCGCGTTCGCCACATTGCTCGCGTCGTGCTCGAATGAGAACTCGGGCGTCTCGACGCCCACGATCGTCAGCCCGTCATGGCGGTAGGCGGCGTCCCACGCCTTCAGGTACGGGAGTGTGCGGATGCAGTTGATGCACGTGTACGTCCAGAAGTCGACGAGCACGACGCGCCCGCGCAGCCCCGTGAGCGTCAGCGGACGGTCGCCCGGCGTGTTGAACCAGTCCTCCGTTTCGCTGAATTCGGGGGCAGTGCCGAGGTCTTTCAGCCCACGCGCGTCCGCCAGCAGCTTCGCCTGGCTGGCGCTGCTCGGCTCCGAGGGCGTGCCGACGCTCGCCTGGTATTTGGGCTCGTGGCCGGTGATCTCTCCTAGCCGGCTCTCGACGGCGTGCGATTTCTCCAGCGACGCGGTCAGGTTGACTTCGGGGATGTGCTGGGCGACGTACTGATCGAAGTTGACATCCAGTTCGGTGGCGATCGCGATCGCGGTGATCACCATGATCGCGCCGAGCACGCGCTGCAGCGCAGGACCTCGACCCGCGCGGCGGACCCGGTCGAACAGCTTGTGGCCGCCGAGCGCCAGGGCCAGCAGCACGATCCCCGAGCCCAGCGAGTAGGCGATCGCCACTGCGACCGTGCGACCGGAAGCCGCGCTGACGGAGATGACGGCTGCCAGGATCGGTCCGGCGCAGGGCGTGTAGACGAACCCGAGCGCGGCTCCGACGATGAGGCCCGAGGCGAACCCGTCCCCCTTGGCGATGCGACTCCCGCCCACCCCGAGGCGCGCGAGCGGCGACAGGCGCGCCTCGATCCGGTCGGTCAGGCCCGGCACGATCAGCGCCAGGCCCATCACGAGCAGCACCGCCACGGCGAGATCGCGCAGCGGATCCGAGCCGAGCCCGACTCCGCCGACGACGCTGGCGATGCCGACGATCGTGATCGTGAACGTGACCATCAGCCCGACCACGACCCCCAGCGGCCGCCGCCGGCCGCCGACGGCGGTAGCCGACAGCAGCGCTGGCAGCACAGGCAGCACGCACGGCGACAGCGCCGTGCCCGCGCCCGCGAGCACGGCGAAGCAGATGAGAACGATCATCTCATCTGCAGACTACGCACCAGGACGCTCGCCGGATGCAGCTCCGGGTGGATCCGAGCGCCGGCTCGAGGGTTGGCTCGCGCGATGCGGTCATGCGTCAGCGGCGGAGGATCACGTAGACGGTTGTGGCGGCGAACGCCATCTGCCCGAACGCGAGTGCCGTGCCGAGGTTGATCGCCCCGAGCGCTCCCGCCAGCAGGCTGGCGAGCACGAACGCCCCGAACATCATCGACAGGTCGCGCACGATCTTCATCGGCTCGCCCGCCGTTCGAGGGCTGCCACCAGCGAGGGCACGTCTACGCCCAGGTCCTGCTCGGCCAGCAGTGCCTCTGCGGCACGGCGGCCACCGAGGGCGGCGAGTCCGCGCTCGCCGTGCTCGCGCGCATAGTCGGCCAGTGCGCCCGCTCGCCGGGCGTGCACACGGCGGGCCGTCAGATCGAGTCCCGCACGTTGCTCGTCCAGCGCGGCGACGAGCTCATCGACACCCTCGGGCGGCGACAGCGAGGACACCGCGATCACCTGCGTCGAGCGCGATCCGAGCGAGCGCAGCGCGGCGGTCAGGTCGCGTCTGGTGCGCATCGCCACCTGACCGAGGTCAGACTTGGTGACGACCAGCACGTCCGGGATCTCCATGATCCCCGACTTCAGGAACTGGAGCACATCGCCGCTGCCGGGCTGTACGACCACGACGACCGTGTCCGCCGCGTCGGCGACATCGGTCTCGGCCTGGCCGACGCCGACCGTCTCGATCACGACGATGTCATAGGCGGCAGCCAGCGCCTGGGCGGCCGCGCGAGTCGCCGAGGCCAGCCCACCCAGCTGCGTGCCGGCGGCGCTCGAGCGGATCAGCACGCCCGTGTCGGCCGGATCGAAGTCCACGCGCGCGCGATCGCCGAGCAGCGAGCCGCCGGAACGGCGCGAGCTGGGATCGATCGCGAGCATCGCCACCGTCCTGTCTTGCGCCCGCCAGCTGCGCAGCAGCGCGGAGAGCAGCGTCGACTTACCGGCGCCGGGCGGACCGGTGACACCGACGATGTGGCCTGGGGCCTCGTGTCCGAGCGCGGCGGGGGAGACCTCGGCCAGCAGCGCGGCGGCCTGGGCGCGGTCGGCGACGGTGGTGCTCTCGAGCAGGTTGAGCGCGTCCGGTGCGGCGCTCAGGTCGTGCGCGCGCAGGCGCGCGCCGATCGCGGCTCCGACCCCGCGGGCACCCAGCCCGGAGGGCTGGGTCGGGCGCGGTGCCCGGCTCACGCCACGGAGGGCGCGCCGCTGGGAGTGTCCGAGTCGCCAGCCGAATCCCGCGGACCCGCCGCGATCGCGCTGGCTGAGCCGTTGCCGGCACTGTCTGCACCGTTGTCGCCGATACCATTCGAGTCGTTGGCGCCCGCTCCGACCAGCGCGACGATGTCGCGCATGATCTGGGTGATGTCGAAGTCCTTGGGGGTGTACACGGCCGCAACGCCGGCCTGCTTCAGCGGGGCGATGTCCTGCTCGGGGATGATCCCGCCGACGACCACAGGAGCGCTCACACCCGCGTCGTGCAGCGCGCCGATCACAGCGGGGATCAGCTCGCGATGGGAGCCGGACAGGATCGACAGGCCGATCACATGCACGCCCTCCTGGCGCGCGGAGGCCGCGATCTGGGCGGGAGTCAGGCGGATGCCCTCATACACGACGTCCATGCCCGAGTCGCGCGCGCGCACCGCGATCTGCTCGGCGCCGTTGGAGTGTCCATCCAGGCCCGGCTTGCCGACGAGGATCTTCGGCCGGCGCCCGAGCCGCTCGCCCAGGGCGGCGACCTGTTCGCGCAGCTCGCTCAGCTCACCATCCCCGGTCGCAGGCGCAGCCTCGCCGACGCCCGTGGGAGCGCGGTAGCTGCCGAACACCCCGCGCAGCGTGCGTGCCCACTCGCCCGTCGTGGCGCCCGCGCGGGCGGCGGCGATCGTAGGGGTCATCAGGTTCTCGACGCTGGCGCCAGCCTGGCCCTCGCGCCCGGCGTCATTATTGCCCGTCGCATCACCTAGGGCGGCGACCCGGGCCAGCTCGGCCAGGGCCGAATCGACCGCTGATTGGTCGCGCTGCGAGCGCCAGCGGCGGACCGCCTCGATCTGCTCGGCTTCGACGGCCGGGTCGACGACGAGGATGCCGCCGTCGCCGTCCGCTGTCAGCGGGGAGGGCTCGGTCTCGGTGAAGCGGTTCTGCCCGACAACGGTCAGCTCGCCGGACTCGATCCGCTGGATGCGCTCACGGTGGGCATCGACGAGGGCGGACTTCATGTACGGGACGGCTTCGATCGCGCCGCCGTGCTCGGCGACGACCGCCATCTCCGCCCGTGCGCCCTGCAGCAGCTCGGCGACGAGCCCGTCCATCACGTGGGAGCCCACGAAGATGTCGGGGTACTCGAGGATGTCGGTCTCATACGCCAGGACCTGCTGGATGCGCAGCGACCACTGCTGATCCCACGGGCGGGGGAGACCGAGCGCCTCATTCCAGGCGGGCAGCTGGATCGCCCGCGCGCGGGCGTCGCGACCGAGGGTGACGGCGAGCGCCTCCAGGACGATCCGCTGGACGTTGTTCTCGGGCTGGGCCTCGGTCAGCCCGAGCGAGTTGACCTGTACGCCGTAGCGAAACCGCAGCAGCTTGTGGTCGGTGACGCCGTAGCGCGCGCGGCCGAGCTCCTCCCACAGGATTCCCATCGCGCGCAGCTTGGCGTGCTCCTCGACGAAGCGCACGCCGGCGTTGACGAAGAACGAGATCCGCCCGAACACCTCGCCCATGCGCTCCGCCGAGACGCGCTCGCGGGCGGCGTCGAGCACCGCGATCGCATTGGACATCGCGTAAGCGATCTCCTGCACCGGCGTCGCACCAGCCTCCTGCAGATGGTAGGAGCAGATGTTGATCGGGTTCCACTTCGGCACGTGCTCGACGGTGTAGGCGATCATGTCGGCGATCAGCCGCAGCGAGGGCGCCGGGGGAAACGCGTAGGTGCCGCGCGCGAGGAACTCCTTGACGATGTCGTTCTGCGTGGTGCCCTGCAGCTGCGATTGATCGACCCCCTGATTTTCGGCGGCGACGATGTACAGCGCCAGGAGCCAGGCCGCGGTCGCGTTGATCGTCATCGAGGTGTTCATCTCGCCGAGCGGGATCCCGTCCATCAGCGCGGTCATGTCGCCAAGATGAGACACGGGGACGCCGACCTTGCCGACCTCGCCCCGGGCGAGCTCGTCGTCGGGGTCATAGCCGGTCTGGGTCGGCAGGTCGAACGCGACCGACAGTCCCGTCTGGCCCTTGGCGAGATTGCGACGGTACAGCTCGTTGGAGGCAGCCGCCGTCGAGTGCCCGGCGTAGGTGCGCATCATCCACGGGTGGTCTCGCTCGGGCAGGCGGGGACTCGAATTCTCGTCCATGCAGCCATTGTACGGACGGGTCGCGCCCATTATGATCCAGCCGTCCCATGAGTCAGACGATCGAGCTGCCGCGCGTCGGCCCCCCTGGAGGCGGCCTGGGCGAATCCTGGAAGGTGATCGTGCGTAACGACGATCACAACACGTTCGAGCACGTGGCTCGCACGCTCGCACGCTACATCCCCGGCACGACGCTCGAGCGTGGGCACGAGATCGCCAACGTGATTCACAACGCGGGCAAGGCGATCGTGTTCAGCGGCCACCAGGAGCGGGCCGAGCACTACTGGGAGCAGCTGAAGGGCGCGGGCCTCACGATGGCTCCGCTCGCCCGCTAGTGAGTCGACCGATCGTCGGGATCGGCCAGCCTTCTCCCAAGACGTCCTGGAAGCGCTGTTCTCCGGCGTAACGTCAGGCGATGTCGCCGACGGCGGCGGCGCCGTTACCGTGACCGTTGCCGCTGGTCGCGGGCTCCTCGATCAGCGCACCATGGGCGGTCAGATCCCACCAGCCGTACAGCACCGGGATCTGGTAGGCGCCGGAGTAGCGCGTCCTGAACTCGACCATCTCCGGTCCCTCCCAGTAGCGTTCCCAGTCGATCTGCCGGTCGAAGTGCGCCAGCTGCTGAAACTTGTAGCGATCATCGCGCGCGCGATACACGGCGTAGGAGCTGGCCCCGTAGCGCAGTGCGGTGGCCGCGAGCTCATTCAGCCCCGCCTCCAACGCGTCGCCGCGAAAGCCCGTGGAGTACCACGGAATGATGACCGTGCCGTCAGGCGGGAAGAAGGAGCCCGAGCCCGCCATCAGGCCCCCACCTCAGCATGAATCGCGCCTGGGCCGTCGGTGGTCTTGCCCTGGCCCTCCTCGGTCGCGCCGACGAGGATCGAGATCTTGCCGAGGTGCTTGTTTTCGAGCATCAGCTGATGGGCTTGCGCGACGCCGTCGAAGCCGAGCGTGCGCCATAGGACGGGGCGGATTTGGCCGGACTCGATCAGCTCGTTGGCCTTCGTGCACTCGTACGCGTTGGCGAAGTGCGAGCCGAGGATCTCCTTCTGGCGCATCCACAGGTAGGCGACGTTGAAGTCGAGGTCGATGCCCGTGGTGCCGGCGCAGATCACAATCTTACCGAACGTCTTGGCGGTGAACACGGACGTCGGAAACGTGGCTTTGCCGACGTGCTCGAAGACGATGTCCGGCGCATCTCCGAGTACCTCTTTGACGCGCTTGGCGAAGCCGAGCGAGACCTTGAAGCGGGCCTTCTCCTCCTCGGGACTCTCGCCACCCTTGCGCATCATCCCGGCGAACTCGGCCCGGTCGATGTAGTCGACGGCCCCGAGGCGCTTGACCAGCTCGCCCTTCTCCGGCGATGAGACGACCCCGACACAGTTGGCGCCGGCGGCGGCGCACAGCTGGGTGGCGAACACGCCTAGCCCACCGGCCGCGCCCCAGATCAGCACGTTCGCGCCCGCCTGCATCCGGCAGCGGGTGATCAGCATGCGGTAGGCGGTGAAGTAGACGAGGCCGTAGGAGGCCGCCTCCTCCCACGTCAGCGCGTGTGGCTTTCCCAGCAGCTGCTGGGCCTGGACCTTCGTGAACTGCGCAAACGAGCCCCAGGTCGTCTCATAGCCCCAGATCTTCTGCGAGGGTGCCGCCATCGGGTCGAGGCCGTGGACCTCGGGGTCCTCGTAGGAGGCCTGGTTGCAGTGCACGACGACCTCGTCGCCGACCTTCCAGCGGGTCACGCCCGCGCCGATCTTCCACACGATCCCCGATGCGTCGGAACCGCCGATGTGGTGGCCGAACTCGGGGTGGTCGCCGTACTTCATGACCGATACCGGCTTGCCGAGGGCGGCCCACACGTTGTTGTAGTTGACGCCAGCGGCCATCACGCGCACGATCACCTCGAACGCGCCCGGCTCGGGCACCTCGATCTCCTCCACTTGGAAGGCGTCCTTCGGTTCGCCGAAGCGCTCCTCGCGGATGACCCAGGCGGCCATCGTGGCGGGCAGTTCGCCCGGCTCGGCACTCACCTCGGAGACTTGTTGCAGATCGATTGCGGCCACGTGCTCTTGAACCTCCGGTGATTGAAGTACCCGCCCACTCCAGGACGGGATCGCAATCCTATAGGGGAGCGAACGGCAGCTCAGTCACGACCGCGCTCACTCCGTCCTCGCCCACGCTCACGCGCGCCCCCGGCTCGGCCTCGCGGCGCACGAGCCCCAGGCCGATCGGGCCGTACGCGGGGGAGAGCACCGCACTGCTCAGGCGCCCGACGATGCGCCCGCCCAGGCGCAGCTCAGCGCCGGCAGCAATCGGATCGGACAGGCGCAGGCCGCGCAGGTGGCGGTTCGGTTTGCCCCGGTAGTGCAGCCGCGCGACGGTCTCCTGACCGACATAGCAACCCTTGGTGAAGCTGACGGCGCGCTCGTTCAGGCCGGCCTCCTGGGGGATGACGGTCTCGTCGAGGTCGATCCCGTAGCGCGGGCGACCGTGCTCGACGCGCAGGATCTCCGCGGCCTCTGCTGATACGGGCACGGCGCCGCGCTCACGCAGCGTCTGCGCAAGCGCGTCGGTGTGGGCGGCGTCGCAGATCAGGTCGATCCCGATGTCGGTTCGCGCGGCGAGCGCCGCGATGCCGTCGATCTGAACCGGCGCGTTGGTGTGCTCGGGCGCCGACGGAAGCCGGTCGGCGTGATCGGCGCCCGCGATACGCGCGGCGTCCGGGCCGATCAGCGACAGCAGGCCGCGCTCCAGCGTGCGCTTGTGCAGGTGCATGTCATAGCCGATCTTGAAGCGGCGGATCATGTCGAACAGGGCCTGCAGCGATATGCGCTCGGTGTCGAGCAGCAGCTGCTCGCCCGCGACGCCCGCATCTGCGCCGGGCGCGTCGATGTCGTCTGTGCGCCCGTCGTCCGCGTCCGGCAGACCGGTTCCGTCCACGTCCAGCACGCGCAGGTCCCCAAGCATCTTGCCCTTGGGCGTGAGGAACGCCGCGTAACAGCCCACGCCGGGCTCCAGGGCCTCGATGTCATTGGTCGTCTGCCCCGCGAGAAACTCCTTGGCGTCGGGACCGCTCAGCGCGAGCTTGCCCCGCTCGGAGCGGTCGAGCAGGCCACAGCTCTCGGTCAACGCCGCGTACTCGGCGCCGAGCCGGTCCGTGTCGGTATCGATCTCCGTGGCGGCCACCGGTTCGAGGATAGCCCGGGCCTCAACGCCGTCCGCCCTCACCGCAGCAGCCGTCCCGTGGCCCGGGACCGCTACGCTTCCGGCAATGGGCCTCGCCGCCGACTTCCAGGAGCTCGTCGGTTCGCTGCCCGACGACTGGACCGATCTCGAGCTCGACCTGCGGATCGCCGACGAGTCGCGCTACGTCGAAGCCGCCGTGTATCTCGTCGCGTGCAACGCGCGTCCCTACAGCCACAACGACTGGCACTGGCGCCTGCTGATCGCCCACCGCTTCGGCCACGCCGCCTCGGCCCCGACCGTGCACGGCACCCTTCAGCTGCTCGACGACGCTCAGATCGCGGGCGAGATGGTCGTGCGCGAGCTGCGCTCCGGCCGCGCCGAGGTGGTGCAGATGTGGGGCCGTCCGCAGTCCGCGCGCGACGAGTTCGCGCGGTTGCGCGCGCAGTAGGCGATTGCGATGGCGCGCGTGCTCGCGCTCACCGCCGACCTGCTGTTCGGATCGCGCGTCCAGGGTGATCTGGTCGCGGCTGGCAACGAGGTGGAGTTGATCGCCGACGAGGCGCGACTGGGGGCTCGGCTTGCCGCGTCAGAGAAGCCCGTCGCGGACGTGCTGGTGGTGGACCTGACCGATGAGCGGCTCGGCGGCGCAGGCGTCGTGGAGGCGCTGTCAGCCGAGGGTGCACTCGGTCCTGTCAAGACGCTCGGCTTCTACTCGCACGTGGACGTGGCCGCGCGAGAGCGTGCCGAGCAGGCCGGGTTCGATCTGGTGGTTCCGCGCTCGCGCATGGCGCGCGAGGGTGCTGAGCTCGTCAGTCGTCTGGCAGGTTGACGCGCCGGATTGCGACGGACTCCCTCAGCTCGCCTCCGGCGCGGGGGTGTCGCTGAGGGAGGCCAGTTCGGCGGGGGTCGGTTCCAGGGGGACGAGCACGGCGTTGGGGACGCGCTGGCCGCGGGGCAGCCAGTGCCCAGCGCGGACGGACAGCGCGGCGCGGATGACCATGCCGTGGCAGACAACCAGGGCCGGCAGGGCGCCGGCTTCGACATCGTCCAGCGCCGCGCCCACGCGGATCTCCTGCTGCGCGAACGATTCGCCCCCCGGGAATGCGAACGATGGGTCGCCGGTGAAGAACTTGGTGAACAGCTCGGGTGCTTCGGCCTGCACCTCGCTGAACGGCCGGTCGGTCCAGTCGCCCGCGTCGGTCTCGACGAACCGTTCGTCGTAGATCGGTTTCAGCCCGATCCTCGCGACGACGATCTCCGCGGTTTCGCGCGCGCGCAGCAGCGTGCTCGACCACAGCGCGGCAAACTCGTGCGCGGCCGCGCGCTCGGCAAGCTCGTGCGCCTGCGCGCGGCCCGTCTCGTCCAGGGGAATCGCCTGCTGGCCCTGAAAACGGCCCTCGCGGTTGTAGGCGGTCTGGCCGTGGCGGGCGAGGTAGACACGGGTTGCGGATCCCATCTGATGGCGGAGGATAGTCCCCCGGTCGTCTGGTTCTCACGCCACGGGGGAGGATGCGACCTGTGTGTTGCGTAACGGTGAGCTGTGCGCGCAGCGCGCGCGCAGTGCCTCTCAGCTCGCCGCGGGGTCGCTGATGCCGGGCTCGAGCACGCCCGTCTCAGGCGGGCCGGTCTGCTCGGATACGGCTGGACGCAGATACAGGAACTCATAGAGCAGGGCCGCGACCACAGCGCCCAACACCGGTCCCGCATACCAGACCCAGCCGTTGGACCAGTGGTCGCCGACGAGCTGGGGCCCGAACGCGCGCGAGGGGTTCATCGCGGCGCCCGTGAACGGCCCGCCGAACAGCACGTCGATCGAGATCGTCAGCCCGATCGCCAGCCCGGCGACCGCGTTGAACGGCCCCCGCGTGTCCACGGCCGCGCCGAACACGACGAGTACCAGAAAGAACGTCAGCACCGCCTCCAGCAGGAACCCCGAGCTGGCGTCCACGCCATGACCGAGCGCGGGCACGCCGAGGCTCACGGCTTCGGTGCTGGCACGCGGCAGCAGCTCCCTGACGAGCAGCGCGGCGAGCGCGGCGCCGCCGAACTGTGCGACCCAGTAGACGCCCGCCAGCGCCGGCTTGATCCGGCGGGTGATGAGAAACCCGAACGTGATCGCGGGATTGAAGTGCCCGCCCGAGATGTACCCGAGCGCGCAGACCATCACGCCGATCGCCAGCCCGTTGGCGATGGCCACGCCGATCAGGCTGGTGTCGTTCACGACGCCGGCGGCCGCGGCTGCCCCGGCTCCGACGAAGGTGAGCGTGAACGCGCCGATCATCTCCGCGACCGCGCGACGCAGGGTGTCTTTGGGCATGGATTCCAATCTAGGAGCCCGGTCGGACGGATCGACGAGCGATCGGAGCTCGACGCCACATGACTTATAAAAGTTGATGGGTTGCCTGCGTCGCATGCGACGCAGGCTGAGATCGCGCATGCGCGATCTCACCGTTGGCGCATGCGCCAACGGCTGGAGAGTCGCATGCGACTCTCCACGACCCCGCGCATGCGCGGGGTCGCCAGGCGGCGCTTGCGCCGCCTGGACAACATCAGCTTTTCAAAGCATGTGCCGGCCGGGCGGTCCTGAGTGCTCAGGCTTCATAGACTCATGCCAATGCGTCGCAGAGTCACGTTCAGCCGCAATCTGACGCTCTCGCTGTCGCGGACGTGCCGCTGCTACTGCAAGTACTGCGCGTTCGCCACCCACCAAGCGCACCTGCACGCGCCCGAGGAGGTGCTCGAGATGCTCGACGGGGCGGCGCGCCGGCAGGTCAAGGAGCTGCTCGTGCTGACGGGCGAGAAGCCCGAGGTCAACCCCGAGGTGCGGGCGCGGCTGCGCGAGTACGGTCACGAGGACTTCACCGGATACGTCGTGTGGACGTGCGAGCGGGCGCTGGAGCGGGGCCTGTTGCCGCACACGAACCTCGGTGTGCTCTCGCGTGAGGATCTCGCCCGCCTGCGCGAGGTGACCGCCTCGCAGGGTCTGATGTTGGAGTCTGTGTCAGAGCGGCTGATGCAGACGGTCCACGCCGGCTCGCCGACAAAGCACCCCGCCAGGCGTCTGGAAACGATCCGCGCGGCGGGCGAGCTGCAGATCCCGTTCACGAGCGGCATCCTCGTCGGCATCGGCGAGACCGAGCAGGAGCGGATGCAGTCGCTGGAAGCGCTGGCTGCGGTTCACGCCGAGTACGGCCACATCCAGGAGGTGATCCTCCAGAACTTCGTCCCCCACCAGAGCTACTACGGAGAAGAGCCGGCCGAGATTGCCGAGGAGGCCGCGCGCGAGTATTGGCGCACCGGCGTGGACGCCGACTCCGGCGACGGCCTGGCCTCCGTGCGTGCCAGGCCGGAACTGCCGCTGCCCGCCTGGGCCTGCGCGGTGAGCATCGAAGACATGAAGCGCCTGATCTCAGAGACGCGCCGGCTGATGCCCAGCGTCGGCATCCAGATTCCGCCGAACCTCGCCGACTGGTGGGGCGAG
The DNA here is from genome assembly GCA_963736555.1 of uncultured Solirubrobacterales bacterium. GTDB lineage: Bacteria > Actinomycetota > Thermoleophilia > Solirubrobacterales > Solirubrobacteraceae > Palsa-744. The sequence goes on along the minus strand of CAVTPC010000003.1, from coordinate 378,480 downwards.
CTCGTGCAGGCGGGCGCCACCGACCTCGGAGGCTTGAGCGCGAACGGCGATCACATCTCCCCAGAGCACCCCTTTCCCTCGCCGCACCAGGTGCGCAAGGAGCTGCAGAAGGACGGCGTCGCGCTGACCGAGCGTCTGTGCGTGTACCCGCAGTACATCGATCGGGAGTGGGTCGCGCAGGGCGTGATGGACACGATCAAGGCGAAGTACTGGAGCTTCATCCCGCGGCGTGGCTCCGGCCGCACCGACCCCCCGGCGCCGATCAGACCAGACCTCGTGGTGGGTGCGATCGCGAAGGGCCGCGACGGCGTCGCGCTCAGCCTCGATGAGCTGACGGCGCTGTTCGCGGAGACAAGAGGAGAGGCGATCGAGGAGCTGCGCGAGGCCGCGGACGAGCTGCGCGAGGAGCTCGCGGGGGAGACGGTGACGTTTGTGGTCAACCGCAACATCAACGTCTCGAACGTCTGCACCGTCGGCTGCGCGTTCTGCGGCTTCGGCCAGGGCAAGCGCTCGCCGGACGCTTACGAGCACGACGAGCGCGAGTTCGTGAGGCGCGTGAACGAGGCGATCGAGTATGGCGCGAGCGAGCTGTGCATCCAGTCGGGCATCCATCCGGACTGGCGGCTGGAGGACTACCTCGGCTGGCTGCGGCTGGCGAAGGCGACCGCGCGCGGGGCGGGAACCGACCTGCACCTGCACGCGTACAGCCCGATGGAGATCGCCCACATGTGCGACATCTCCGGGCTGCCGCCGAGCGAGGTCTTCGCCCAGCTGCGCGACGCGGGCCTGGGCTCGACACCGGGAACCGCGGCGGAGGTGCTGCACGACGGCGTGCGCGAGCGGATCTCTCCCAACAAGCTGCCGGTGGCGCGCTGGGTGGAGATCATCGAGGCATCGCATGCGGCGGGTCTGCGCTCGACCTCGACGGTGATGTTCGGCCACATCGAGGAGCCGTGGGAGCTGGCCGAGCACATGCGGGTGATCCGCGAGCTGCAGGACCGGACCGGTGGGATCACCGAGTTCGTGCCGCTGTCGTTCATCCCGTTTCAGACGCTGCTCGGCCGTACGCACGGGGTGGAAGAGATCTCGCGCGCGGAGAACCTCAAGCACACCGCCGTCTTCCGCCTGGCGCTCGGCCGCACGATTCCGAGCCTGCAGGCGAGCTGGGTGAAGATGGGTCTCGAGGCCGCGACCGAGTCGCTGCGCTGGGGCGTGAACGACCTCGGGGGGACGCTGATGGAGGAGTCGATCAGCCGTCTCGCGGGCTCCTACCACGGCACGCGGTTGGACCCCGAGGAGCTCGTCGCCGCCGCGCACAGGGCGGGGCGGCCCGCCGCCGAGCGCACGACGCTGTATGAGATCCGCCGGCGCTACGAGCTGCCGGTCGCCGTCGCGATCTAACGGCGTTCAGTCGATCTGGATAATAGGGTCAGTGAGCTGCATGAAGATCACTCCCAGGTGGCACATTGCGCTAAGCGGTCGAGAAGAGGCTACTGCTTGCTCAAGATGAGCGACAACATCGAAGGGTGGTTGGAGGGACGCGATCATCCGAAGCTGCGCAGACGCGCGCGGGATTGGGTCTCGAAAAGGCTGCTGGGTTGGCTCTGATGTTCAGCGGAACAGGTCCTCATCCAGCGGCCGTTGCAGGGCCGCCGCGCCGGGGCCGTCCTCGGGCGTGACGAACCGCTCCAGGCCGTCGATCAGGATGACGGGCTCGCGTGAGTCCTTGGCGCGCGCCAGGTCTGCCGTCGCGGCCGCGGCATCGGCGACAGCCAGCCAGGTTGCCCGCAACTCCCTCCCTACGGCGTCGGTCCGCCCTCGCCAGTCATCCAGCGGTTGCATGCCGGCCAGGCCGATCGCCACGTCGCATTGCCCATGACGCCAGGCGCGACCGAAGCTGTCGGTGATCAGCACCGCCACCGTCGCCCCGGTTAGCTCGCGCAGACGTGCGCGCAGATGCCGCGCGGAGGCGTCGGGGTCGCGGGGGAGGATCACGAGCGTGTCGGACTCCGACGAGTTGGAGGCGTCCACGCCGGCGTTGGCACATACGAACCCGTGGTGTGTGCGGCAGATCAGCACGTCACGCTCGGCGCGCACGATCTCTGCGGTCTGGTCGAGCACAACCTGTACCGCGCGCGCGTCCTTGCGTTGCTCTTCCGCCAGCTCGCCAGCTCGCTCGCCGGGCGTCACCGCGGACAGGTCGACCACCGCGCCCTCGGCCTTGGAGACGGCCTTGTGGGCGATCGCCACGATCTGGCCGTCGTGCAGCAAGCGCCCGTTCCAGGCCGCGGCGGAGATCAGCGCGCCGAGGTCGTCCCCGGCGCGAATCTCGGGCAGGCCGCTCAGGCTGGCAGCGGAGAGGCCAGACACGGTTTCGAGGAACGGGCCAGCACCGCCCGGGTTCGGGGAGCTCTCGTCCGCTCCGAGGACAGACGCTCGCGCAGCACGGTGAGGTCTTCGCCCGTGTCAATGTCGAGCAGCAGCGACCCGGGCCGCTCGATCCGGCAGACCGCGCCGGCAGTGCGCGCCAGCGCGAGGTGACGCTCGCAGCTGTCGGGTCCGAAGCTGGGGGTGATCGCGTCGGGCGGGATCAGCAGCAGCCCGTTGGTGCCGGTTCCGTGCCGGTCGGGCACGATCGTGACCGAGGTCGCCGCGGGCGCGTCCGCCAACAGTGAGTCGAGCTCTGCCGGGTCAAGCGCGGGACAGTCACCCGGGATGCACAGCACGCGCTCGAAGCCATCGGCGATCGCTGCCGCCACGCCATGGGTGACCGCCGCGCTCTGGCTCTCCTCGGCGGTGTCCGGCACGACCAGTGCGCCCAGGTAGCGCGCGGCCGCGGCGACGGAGTCCTCGCCGGTCACGACGATCGTGCGATCGATCGAGGCGGTGAGGCTGAGGGCGACGAGCACGTCGCCGACCATCGCGCGGGCCAGCTCGTCGCGTAGTTTCTCGGCAACGCTCGCGCCGAGACGGCGCTTGGCCCGGGAAAAGCGCTTGACGGGCAGGATCGCGGCGGTGCGCATGTGCCGCAGACGATAGTGGCGGGAGGGTCGCTACCAGCCGAGCAGCATCAGGCCGACCGTGACTCCCGGTCCGATCGTCACCATCAGGCCGCGCTCGCCCGGCTCGGGCTCGTGGCGCTCGATCGTGTCCTTGAGCACGTACATGATCGAGGGGGTGCCGACGTTGCCGTGCTCGGCCAGCGCGCGCCAGCTCGTCGCGACGTCCTCGCGGGAGAGCCCGAGCGCCGTCTGGACGTTCTCGATGATGCGCCTGCCGCCCGGGTGCACGATCCAGTGGTCGATGTCCGCGTGCTCGAGGTGGTTGCGGCGCAGAAAGCTCTCGGCGAGCACCGGCAGCCCGGCGCCGGCCAGGTCGGGCAGCTCGCGGGCGAGGTGCAGGTAGCTTTCCTGGTTTGCGAAGTGGAGGCTGACGGCGCCGTGGGTGTCCGCAATCTGGTGGACCTGGGAGGCGAGGATCGCCGGTCCGCTGGCGCGAGGATCGCGCGAGAGCAACGCCGCGGCGCAGCCGTCCCCGAAGATCGCCGAGCCGACGGTCTTCGCTTTCGGGTCGTTCGGGGTTGCGCGCATGAGCGTTGAGCTCATGCTCTCGGCCGCCACCACCAGCGTCTTGCGCTCCGGGTGCTCGTGCAGGGTCTGAGCGGCGAGTTTCATCAGCGGCACGCCGCTCGCGCAGCCGACGCCGGTGATGTGGTACTTGTCGGTCGTGGGGTGCATCTCGTAGTGCTCGATCAGGCGGTGCGCCAGTGTCGGGACGCCGAGTGAGTAGAGGCTCGCGCTGATCACGGTGCCGATCTCGCGTGGATCGATCTGCAGTGCGTCGACCGCCCTGATGGAGCGCTGCAGCAGTTCCCGCTCGACCTGTGAGGTGCGATCCTGCAGCGGCCGTGCGAGGAACTCGTCGCTCAGTTCGAGGTGGCGGCGCTGCACGCCGCTGCGGGCAAAGATGCCCTCTGCGAACTCCTCGCCCGCCAGTCCGAGGCGCTCCAGGACCTGTGTCTGGGAGAGGACGGTCTCCGAGTCGCAGACTGCCAGCCCCGCGATCCGCGGGCCGCGATGGACGGTCGGGGGGACGTGCTCGCGCAGCTCCACCCTCGAGATCGGACCGGTTACCACGGTGTTCACAATCGGGACTCCCTGGCTGTCGAGATGGGCATTGGAGCTGGTCGGTCGAGCTGATCCGTCGAACCTGCAAGGCGTAACCTGACCCGTCGAAGCAGCGAAGTCTGGTTCAACGATAGCCGGAAGGCTGGTTGGCACGGGCCGGCGGCTGGTTCCTTATGGAGTTTTTCACGTCGCCCGGCGAGACTTTTCGCGTCGCACGCCACCGATATGCTGGGCTTGCACTGCCGTCCGGGGGGCTTGCATCGGTGTTCGAGAGTGAGGGATCCAGGGCCCAAGCCGTAGAGCGCCAAGCCGTAGAGCGATCACCGTGGAACGACCAACCGTGGAACGACCAACCGTCGAAGGAGCACGCGCATGAAGCTGATAGGAGCGGGCCTGCCGCGCACCGGCACGCTGACGCAAAAGGTGGCGCTGGAGCAGCTCGGCCTTGGGTCCTGCTACCACTGGGTCGACGTGCTGGCCGACCTCGATCGGCAGGTACCGCTGTGGAACCGCGCGCTCGACGGGGAGGCCGTGTGGGAGGAGGTGTTCGCCGGGCGCGGCGCCAGCGCGGACTGGCCCGGTGGTTATTTCTATCGCGAGCTGATGGACTTCTACCCGGACGCGAAGGTCCTGCTGAGCGTGCGCGAGCCGGAGTCGTGGGAGCGCAGCTTCCGCAGCACGATCGTGGACATGTGCTACGGCGAGTCGCTGATCCGCCTGCTCTCGAGCGCTCGCCGCGAGATCGACCCGCGCTGGCGCTCCTATCTGGAGCTGGTTCACCGCATGTTCTGGGGCGAGCAGGGCACGTTCGCCGCCGGCCATTCCCCCGCGGAGCTGATCGAGCAGGCCAACGCCCACAACGAGGCGGTCAAGCGGACCGTCCCGCCGGAGCGGCTGCTCGTCTGGCGGGTCACCGACGGGTGGGAGCCGCTGTGCGAGTTTCTGCAGGTGGACATCCCCGGCGAGCCGCTGCCGCACGTCAACGACCGCGACACCTTCCTCGAACGCGTGATCAACGGCGCGCTCGACGCGCTGCAGGCGTGGCGTGAGAGCGGAGCGTCGGCGCCGGCTTGAGCTAGCCCGCGAGGGCCAGCGCGAAGTCCAGCGTCTGCCGTGCGACATGCTCGCGCGAGACGCCGTCGTCCATGCGCGTGTCGATCTGCAATGTCGGCAGCCGGGCGACGTTCTCATCGGCGACGATCCCGTCCAGCCGCTCGCCGTAGAAGTCGGCGACGCCCTCGGCGCTGCACTCCAGGGCGGCGAACGCCATGAACGCAGCCGTGGGGCCCTTCAGGATCTCTCCGCCGACGACCGGGCTCACCGCAACCACCGGCGCCGCGGCCGCGGCCAGCGCCTCGTGGATACCCGGGATCGCGAGGATCGGAGCGATCGAGGCAAGCGGGTTGGACGGTCCGATCACGATCGCATCGGCAGCGGCGATCGCTGTGAGCACCTGCTCGCTCGGCGTTGCCCGCTCGGCGCCGCGGAACTCCAGGCCCTCGACGATCCCCTGGGCGCCCTGGCGGATCATGAACTGTTGAAACGAGCACCACCCAGCGCCGCTGCGCACCCACGTGCGCACCGGATCGTCGCTCATTGGCAGCACCAGAGCGCGCACGCCGATCGCCTCGTTCAGGCGGGCGAGCGCCGCCGTGGGGGAGAGTCCCTCGGCCGTCATCCGCGCGCGCTCCACACACCACGCGAGGTCGCGGTCGCCGAGGTTGAACCACACCTCGCGCCCCAGCTCGCGCAGCGCGTCCATCACCGCGAACGTGTCCTCGCGCAGGCCCCAGCCACGCGCGTCGATCAGATCGGCGAGCCAGAACGAGACGAGGTCCGGGTCGGGGGAGACGTGCGCGCCGTAGATCTCGATGTCATCGCCGGTGTTGGCGATCACCGCGAGCTGAGTAGGATCCTCGACGACATCGAGCATGCCCCGCGCGAGCTTGGCCCCACCGGTGCCCCCGGCGAGGATCGCCACGCTCCCTGCGTTCGCGCCGATCGCTCCCGTGTTCTCCATCAATCCCAGGGTACGTCAGGCAGGCCCGCCAAGCGAATGCCGGCGTGGACCTTGTAGCGGGCGTTGACCCCGATCAGCAGCGCGGTCAGCGACTCGGTCGTGCGCGACATCTCCAACCGGCCGCAGTCCACGCAGCGCAACCCCTCGATCCGCTCGATCAGCAGGGCCGCCTCGCGCTTGTCCGCGCGTGCGTCGCCGCACACGAGCACGTCCTGTTCCAGCGGGTGGTGCAGGTCGACCAGCGAGGCGGCGCTGACCGTGTGCAGGCCAGAGACCACGCGCACGCCCTCGGGCGCCATCTCGGCGGCCTGCTCGGCGGCGGAGCCCTGCCACACCCCGAGCATGCGCGTGGCCTTGCCGCTGACAGCGGCGGCGAGCGGGACGGTTGCGTCGATCAGCAGCTGGCCGGGGCGCAGCGCATCGCGGAGGTTTGAGAGCGTCTCGGACTGATTGCGAAACGGCACGCTCAGGATCACCGTTTGGGCCTCGCGCGCGGCGGTCGCGTTGTCGTATCCGATGAACTGTCCCTCGGGGATGATCGCCGCCGCGCGGGTGGCGGTCTCCGTAGCGCGTTCGGGGTCGCGTGAGCCGATTGCGATCGGCACGCCGGTCCGCGCCAGGCGGATCGCCAGGCCGAAGCCGAGCGAGCCCGAGGCGCCGATGACGGCGACCGGATCGGTGGATGAGGGCGGCACGGCGGCCGAGTATAAGGACCTGTCCGGTGAGGCCCTAAGCTGCGACGGATGACGCTTCCGGCAGCTGTGACCATCAGAGAGGTCGGTCCGCGCGACGGGTTTCAGAACGAGCCCGAGACGATTGCGACCGAGCGCAAGGTCGAGCTGATCGATGCGCTCGCGCGCACGGGGGTCAAGCGGTTGGAGGTGACGAGCTTTGTGCGCGCGGACGTGATCCCGCAGCTGGCGGACGCGGAGGAGGTGCTGTCGCGGATCGACGTCCCCGAGGAGGTCGGCGTCAGCGTGTTGATTCCCAACGAGCGCGGCCTGGACCGCGCGCTCCAGGTACGGGATGCGCCGCGGGCGTCGAGCGTGACCAGTGGGCGCAGGCAGGCATTCGACGAGATCAACGTGTTCATGTCTGCCTCGGAAACGCACAACCGCCACAACGTGAACCGCTCGATCGAGGAGTCACTCGCCGGGCTGGAGGTCGTGCTGGGGCGGGCCCGCGCGGAGGGGTTGCGCTGTGAGGGCGTGATCTCCACGGCGTTTGGCTGTCCGTACGAGGGTCACGTGCCGCCCGCGCGCGTGCTGGAGATCGCCACGCGCCTACGTGACGCGGGCGCCCAGGAGATCGGGTTCGGCGATACGACGGGCATGGCCAACCCGCGCCAGGTCGGCGAGGTGTTCGCGCTGTGGCGCGAGGGATTGCCCGGCGTTGGGCTGACCGCCCATTTCCACAACACGCGCGGCCAGGGTCTCGCGAACGTGCTGGCGGCATTGGAGGCGGGGATCGACAGCTACGAGTCGAGCTTCGGCGAGCTGGGTGGCTGCCCCGTGCCGGCCGGCGCGACCGGGAACATCGCGACCGAGGACCTCGTGTCGATGCTGGGCGAGATGGGGATCGAGACCGGCGTCGACCTGGATGCGCTCGTGGCCTGTGCGCGGCGCGCACAGGAGATCCTCGGCCGGCCGCTGGGCAGTCACACGCTCGTGGCCGGGCCAGTGGCGTGGGGTGGGCGGGACGGTCGCGCGACGCGATAAGGTCGCAATCCCCGTTCGGGCGATGCCGTCGGCCCGCATCTCTAGCATGAGATCCATGGGGATTCCACTAACAGTGTGGACAGTGGGGCATTCAAACCACGATGTCGGGGTGCTCCTCGGCTTGGTGGCGCGCCACCACGTCGCGCATCTGGTGGACGTACGATCCCATCCGTACTCTCGTTACGCGCCCCACTTCAACCGCGATGAGCTGCAGGCCTCAATCGAGAAATGCGGCATTCGCTATGCGTACCTGGGCTCGGCGCTCGGCGGGCGACCACGGCGCGAAGATCAGCTCGACGCCGACGGCCACGCGCTGTATGACAGGATGGCCGTGGAGCCTACGTTCAGCGACGCGATCGACCGGATTCTGCGCGGCGCATCCGAGCATCGCATCGCATTGCTGTGCAGCTGCGGAGCGCCACACGAGTGTCATCGCAGGCTCCTGGTGGGCAAGGTTCTGTGCGATCGGGGCGCGGAACTGCGCCACATCCTTCCGGACGGGGGCGTGCTGAGTGAGCGCGCGGTCGAGCTGAGAGACGATTACGCACAGGATATGCTGTTCGGGCATGATGAACTGCCGTGGAGATCTATACGATCGGTTTCACCCAGACGACGGCTGAGCATTTCTTCGCCCGGCTAGCGAATGCGCACGTCGAGCGCCTGCTCGACGTGCGGCTCAACAACACCTCCCAGCTCGCCGGCTTCGCCAAGGCCCAGGATCTTCCCTACTTCGCGAGCCGGCTTGTGGGTGTGACTTACGAGCACGAGCCGCTACTCGCGCCCACCCAGGACATCCTGGATGCTTATAAGAAGCGCAAAGGCGACTGGGCTGAGTATGAGCGTGAGTTTCAGACGCTGATGGAGAGCCGCCGTATCCACGAGGTGCTCTCGCCCGCCTCCTTCCAGCGGCGCACGGCGCTGCTGTGCAGCGAGGCCAAGCCCGATCACTGCCATCGTCGGCTCGTGGTCGAGTTCCTGGCAGAGAGGTGGTCTGACGTCGAAATCGCTCACCTGTGAGCTGTGCGGATAGTCGTCAACCACGTCACGCGCATGACCGGCTCGCGGATCTGCGTGGCCGGAATCGATACCGCGACGTATAGACACGTTCGCCCGGTCACGCCGCCGGGCGATCTTCTCACACGCGTGCTTCTGCGCGAGAATGGAGGCCCGTTCGGCGCGGGTGCGCTCGTCGACATCGGGAGCGTCGCAGCTCGTCCGACTGCGCCCGAGACGGAGGACCACGAGTTCGACATGGCGCGCGCCAAGCGCGTGAGCGATATCGATGACGAGGTCTATCTCGGACTCCTCGGCGCGCTCGGCGAGGCGGACATCCGGGCGGCGTTCGGCTCTGCGCTGGTCGAGGTTCGCCCGCGCAAGTTCGCCGTTCCCTCTGAATGCGGCAAGCGTTCGCTGGCGGTCGTACCGGCAGCCGCCTCCGAACTGCGCATCAGGAGCGACAAGCTGTACCTTCAGCTGAATGCGCCGGCCACGCCGGCCGAGGTGCGTGTGACCGATGTGCGTTTCTACACGACCGATCTGACGATCAAGCGTGATGTCGTCGAGGATGTGAACCGCAGGCTGACGGGGGGTACACGGGCGTACGCGATGCTCGGGCTCGCTCGCGCGATACACGACGATGCGACGGAACAGGATCTCCACTGGCTGATGGCCAACGGGTTGTGTCTCGTCGATCGTGCGGTGGGAGATGTGCCATAGCTGGCCTGTGCAGTGGAGCTGAAGTCAGGGACCTGGCCAGAAGCGAACGGCGTCGGCCGGCGAGCCGATGAGTCTGTTGATTTCGACCAGACCGTACCTGGACCAATCGACAAACTTGCTCACGATCACCCCGCGGCGACCGTCTCGGCCTCGCGCATGCTCTCCCGCAGCGCCGCGACGCAGTACTCCTGAACCACGACCTCCATCTCCAGGGTCTGCGCGAGGGTGGGGCGCGCCGAGGCGTCGATCACGCGCTTGGCGCGCCCGACGGCGATGTGGGAGTTTGCGAGCAGCTCGTCCACCAACGCCTGCGTGGCCGACTCCAGCTCCGTGGCCGGCACGACGCGGTTGACGAGACCGATGCGATGGGCCTCGGCGGCGTCGATCGTGGCGCCGGTCATGATCAGCTCCTTCGCGCGGCCGAGCCCGACGACCGCGGGCAGGCGCGTGCAGCCGCCGACGTCGGGGATGATCCCGAACTTGACCTCGGGCAGCCCGAGCTGAGAGTCGTCGGAGGCGATCCGCAGGTCGCAGCCGAGCGCTATCTCCAGCGCGCCGCCGACGCACGTGTGGTGGATCTGGCAGACGACCGGCTTGAGCATCGCTTCGCAGAGGTTGGCGCAGTCGAGGAACACGTTGCGGAAGGGGCGCAGCACGTCTGGGTCGCCAGCGAAGGACATCAGCTCGCCGAGGTCCACCCCTGCCGAGAAGACCGGGCCTTCACCGCGCAGGACGACGCAGTGCACCGAGGCGTCATTCGTGGCCGCACGCAGAGCGTCGCCGAGCTCGACGAGCAGCGCCTGGTTCATGGCGTTGCGCTTGTCGGGGCGGTTCAGGATGACGTGGCGGATGGCGTCGTGGTCTTCAACGGCGATGAGGCTCATGGGGGCGTCCTTCCGAGCGATCGGTGGGTGCGGGTGACGTCATTTGGGGCTGTGCGGCGCGTAGATGTGTATGCACTTTTTTTCTCGGTATAGCCATAGTGAAAGGTATATACGAAAGATATCGGGCTCTTTATCCTCTTGCTGTATATCTTTAGTATATATCTCGCACCATAGTTATACACAGAAAAAAAACGAGACACAACACCCCACCCCCAAAACACACGACACTGGCCCTTTACTTAATCGAATACTATAGTTATACTCACCGCAAAGCTGGGATCAGCTCAGGTCGAGCACAGTCGTCGGTGGTTGGATCTCCTCGTCATGCCCCTCGCGCGGGACGATCGCGGTGCCGACGGCGAAGAACTCGATCGTGTGGCTGCCCCAGCCGTGAGACTTCTCCTGCAGGTCGACGCCGACGATCCCCTCGGCGCCGATTTCCTGGGCCTCGGACTGCATCCGCTCCATCGCCAGCTCGCGCGCGTCATAGAGGGCCTGGGTGAAGTTCGAGAGCTCGACGTTGCGCCCGGTCTGGGCCATCGACTGCAGCATCCCGCGGTGGGCGACGTGGTAGACGCAGCTGCCCATCACCATCCCGACCGGGCGGTGGCCGGTGCGCAGCAGCGTCCAGAAGTCCTGGCCGGACAGATCACTCGTGAACGGCCGGCCCGAGGGCGCGCGGTGCAGCACGCCGTCGCGGTGCTTCACAGCGGTGCCGATCGCGATGAACTCGGCCATGTCCTGACCCCATTCGTAGCGCCCGATGTCCAGGCGCACTCCCACTACGCCGTCGGCCCCGAGCTGGTCGGCCTCCTCCTCCATGCGCGTCATCGCCAGCTGGCGCGCGCCGTACATCGCTTCGGAGAGGACGGTCATCTCCTGGGATTTCTTCCAGCCCGCCATCTGGATGCCGATGTGGTAGATCGAACTGCCGACGACCAGCCCCAGCGGCTCGAAGCCGGCCTGCTTGACGAGCAGGAACTCGTTGACGGACAGGTCGGAGGTGAACAGGCCCTGCTGGTTCTGGGCCAGACGGGCGCGTCCGGCCTCGGGGACTCCCTCCAGCGACGTGGGGTCGTATGCGGTCTCGCGCTCCTCGGTCATGCGGGGCTCCTTGTCGGGGGTGAAGTTCGTTCGGTCATGGAAGGGTCGATTGGGTGAGGGTGGGAACGGGAGGGTTGGTCGGTGGGTCTGTGCAGGACGATTGTGCGGGTTGGCGTATGCGGGGTCTCACGCGAACAGGTCGATTACAGGTTCAGGCGGTTGGATGTCGGCGTGGTCGTGCTGGTGGATGGCGGTGCCGATCGCGTTGAACGTGACCATCAGCCCGCGGATCTCACGTCCGCCGAAGCCACCGACGGCCCCGCCCATGCCGCCGCTGAGCGTGTGCGGCCGGGCGGTGTGACCGATCCGCACGCCGACGACGCCGGAGGCGCCGAGCCCGGCGGCCTGGCGGGTGATCTCGGTCATGACCGTCTCGCGGGCGCCGTAGAAGGCCTGCGTGAACTCGCGCAGCTCGAAGTTCTGCACCGAGCCCATGCCCATCCCCGAGCCCGGGCCGCCGAGCATCCCGTAGTAGCCGTAATTGGCGAAGAACACCGAGCTCCACGCGACGATCCCGGCCGGCTCGATTCCAGCCCGCAGCAGGAGGGCGTAGTCGGCAATCGACAGCTCGGTCAGGACCGGGCTTCCGCCGTGTTGGCCGGTCCCGGACGACCGGTCGGCGCGGCGCACCGCGGTGCCGAGGACCACGTGCTCGAGCGCGAGCTGCCCGCCGCCCGCGCCGGAGCCCAGTTCGGATTCGCCGGAGCGCGTCTCCACGCCGACGACGGCGTCTGCGCCGACGTGTTGGGCCTCCTCGGCGAGCCGTACGAGCGCCCGGCCGCGCACCTCGTTGAGCGCCTCCGAGAGGGTGTTCATCTCGACCAGGCCCGCGCCATAGCCGGTCGTGCCCCACGAGGACTGGTAGCCCATCTGGTAGATCGAGCTGCCCATCACCTGCGACAGTGGCGTCAACCCAAGCTGGCGGCAGAGGGCGAAGCCGTTGATCGAGAGGTCGGACGTGAACGTTCCGCCGCCTTGCTCGCGCAGCTCGCTCAGCCGCCGCTGCGCCGACAGGGGGATGTGCCCGGCCTCGATCTGGGCAAGCGATTGCGCCTGTTCGCGCTCGTATGCCTGCTCGTCGATCGTCTCTTCGGGATCGGGGCCGGTTTCGGACATCAGCCGATCAATCCCTCGAGCGCCTGGCGTGCCTCGGCGCTGCGCTGCGCCTCTGACTGCAGATCGGTCGTGAGCGCCGCGACCCACTGGTCGGGGGTCAGCGGCTCGCGCTTGATCGAGATGCCGCCGGAGACGCGCTCGCGATAGCCCTCGACGCGGTCGCCGTCGACGCTCAGCTCATAGGCGCATCCGCCGAGCTCCACCTGCAGGCGGCGCACGTGCTTGGGACTCCGGCCCAGCAGGCCCCCACCGGAGCGCTGTACGCGCGTGCGCGCGGGTAACGATGTCTCGAGCTTGGAGGCGAGCACCTCGATCGAGATGCGCAGGTCGCTGCCGTCGGCGCGCAGCCCGGCGGCGGAGAGGTCGAAGGTCTCCTCGGTGCTCACCCGACGGAGGCTACAGCGAGCCAGCCGCCCGCGCCGAAGCTCCTCCGGATCGAACGCTCGGCGGGGGTTCCCACCGTCGCGTAATAGGCTCTGCGCTCAAACCGAACGGATCAACGGAGGGCGTATGGCGCAGCGGATCGAGACAGTGGGCGTGCTGGGTGCGGGACTGATGGGGCACGGGATCGCGCAGGTCGCGGCGCAGTCGGGGTATGAGGTGCTGCTGCGCGAGGTCGACGAGGCGGCGCTGGGCAAGGGGATCGGCAAGATCGAGAAGCAACTCGCGCGCGCGGTCGAGAAGGGGAAGTCCTCGCAGGAGGATGCCGACGCGGTGCGCGCGCGGATCGAGGGCACGACCGACTACGGAGATCTGGCCGGGTGCGACCTGGTGATTGAGGCGATCACCGAGAACCTTCAGCAGAAGCTCGAGATGTGGCGCGAGCTCGACCAGATCGTGAAGGCGGAGGCGGTGTTCGCGACGAACACGTCATCGCTGGCCGTGATCGACCAAGCGGCGGCGACGAGCCGGCCGGAGCAGTTCGTCGGGCTGCACTACTTCAACCCCGCGCAGGTGATGAAGCTCGTCGAGGTCGTGCGTTGCGTGACCACGAGCGACGAGGCGTTCGCGACGGCGCTGGAGTTCGCGAAGTCCGAGGGAAAGCTGGCGATCGGGACGAAAGACCGGGCGGGATTCATCGTCAATCGGCTGCTGGTGCCGTACCTGCTCGACGGGATGCGCGCGTATGAAGAGGGCGTCGGCTCGGTGAGCGAGATCGACGAGGCGATGAAGGCGGGAGCGGGGCACCCGATGGGTCCGCTGACGCTGTCTGACTTCGTCGGCCTGGACACGCTCGGGTCGATCTGCGATGTGTTGTTCGACGAGTTCCGCGAGCGCCGGTTCGCGCGGCCGCCCGTGCTGCGCAAGATGCTGAGCGCGGGTTGGTACGGGCGCAAGTCGGGGATGGGGTTCTACGATTACTCCGGTGAGGCCCCGGTCGAGAATCCCGGGATCTAAGACAGAGGATCGGGGTGGGGCTGAGCGAATGAGCGACCTGGGCACAGCCACCGATAGGGCGCTGCGGGGCGGGCCGGAGCGCCATCGCGAGAAGGCCCAGGAGCAGGGCAAGCTCCCGGTGCGCGAGCGGATCGCGCTGCTGCTCGACGAGGGCGGCTTCGCCGAGGAGGGGTTGCTGGCGAATTGGCAAGAGGATCGATTGGGTGCCGACGGAGTCGTGACAGGGGTCGGAACGGTGGAGGGCAGGACGGTCGCGCTGATGGCGAACGATCCCACCGTGAAGGCCGGGTCGTGGGGCCCCAAGACGGTGGAGAAGATATTGCGCATCCAGGAACGGGCGCTGAGTCTGAAGGTGCCGATGGTGTATCTGGTCGACTCAGCCGGGGCGAGGATCACCGATCAAGTGCAGATGTTCCCGGGCAGGCGCGGGGCGGGCAGGATCTTTTACAACGAGGTGCAGATGTCGGGCGTCGTGCCGCAGGTGTGCGTGCTGTTCGGCCCCAGCGCGGCGGGCGGGGCATATATACCGGCGTTCTGCGACCTCGTGATCATGCGCGATCAGAACGCGTCGATGTATCTCGGCTCGCCGCGGATGGCGGAGATGGTGATCGGCGAGCAGGTCAGCCTGGAGGAGATGGGCGGCGCGAAGATGCACACGGGCGTGAGCGGGTGCGGGCATCAGCTGGTGGGGAGCGACGAGGACGGGATCGCGCTCGCCAAGCGGTATCTCGGGTATATGCCGGCCAACTGGCAAGCGGCGCCGCCCACAGCCGAGCCCATGGAGCCGGCATCGAAGACACCGATCGAGGAGATCGTGCCCGCGGACGAGAACAAGCCGTTCGACGTGAAGGAGCTGATCGCCGCGCTCGTCGACGCGGACTCGCTGCTGGAGATCCACCCGCGCTGGGCCAAGGAGATCGTCGTCGGATACGCCCGGCTGGACGGACGGGCGGTCGGGATCGTGGCCAATCAGCCGAGGCACAAGGGGGGCGTGCTGTTCGGCGACTCGGCCGACAAGGCGGCGCGGTTCATCCAGACGTGCAACGCGTTCAACGTGGCGCTGCTGTTCCTGGCCGACGTGCCGGGGTTCATGATCGGCACGCAGGTCGAGCGCGAGGGAATCATCAGGCACGGCGCGAAGATGATCAGCGCCGTCAGCGAGGCGACCGTGCCGAAGATCTCGGTCGTCGTGCGCAAGGCCTACGGGGCGGGGCTGTATGCGATGGCGGGGCCGGCGTTCGAGCCGGACTGCTGCCTCGCGCTGCCGAGCGCCTCGATCGCGGTGATGGGACCCCAGGCGGCGATCAACGCGGTGTATTACAACCAGCTGCAGGCGATCGACGACGAGACGGAGCGCACGGCGAAGACGGAGGAGTTGCGCAGGGAGTACAGCGAGGACATCGACATCCTGCATCTGGCCTCCGAGCTGGTCGTCGATGCGGTGATCGAGTCATCGCAGCTGCGCGGAGAGCTGATCGCGCGGTTCGCGCACGCGAGCTCAAAGCAGCGCGTGTGGCCCGAAAAGCGCAATCCGGTGACGCCTGTTTAGGTGGCCGAGGGATACTCCGGGGGAGGGGGAGGTGTCGCTGGAGGCTCTATTGAGGGTGCCGCAAGAGACTGTGTATCAGCTTCAGTCTCAGGTGATCCCAGCGTCGCCACCTCGCCGCGGTAGGGCAATCCACCCGCCGCACGCACGGCCATGTTCTGGTGCTTAGTCACGTACCAGAAGTGGATGAAGTAAGGGACGATCAGGAGCGCGCCGGGGAAGAACAGCAAGAAGCTCGTCACGGGGTTGATCTGCTCACCGCGTGGGATGCCACCGATGCGCTGTGCGCGCTTGATGCGCTGCCCGTAGTTGTAGACGGAGAGAAGCGGCGGGATGATGAAGTATCCGCCTACGAGGAGCGCGGTCACGGACAGCGCGGGGCTGGACTGCGCGAGGTTCTGGTCATCCTTTGCCTGCCCGACATCCTTCAACTCGTCGTTGACAAAGTAGTACCAACATAGGCCGTAGAGGCTGAGTGTAATGGCGCTCAAGCCAAAGCCCACCCAGAAGCTGCGGATCTTGCCCTCGCCGTTGTTTCCAATCTCGACCTCTTGAGCCATTGCTCCTCCCAGTTAGTGGAACCTTCTGAAACTTCGCTGAGTATCCTAAAGGGCGGAGCGTCGGGCCGTATCTTTCAATAGATTTCTGTTCGTATGGACGCCACGGATCTCGCCTACGCAGGAATCGCCCGACAGGCCGAGCTGATCGCCGCGGGCGAGGTGAGCTCACGCGAACTGGTCGATATCTATCTGGAGCGGATCGGACGGTACAACCCAAGGCTGAACGCATTCCGCGTCATATTCCCCGAGCGCGCACGGATGGAGGCCGACCAGGCCGATGCGCGGCGTGGGGCGGGGGACAGCAGCCGCCCGCTGCTGGGCGTGCCGATCGCCGTGAAGGACGAATTCGACGTGGCCGGCGAGGTGACGACGTTCGGCACGAACGCATACGGCGAGCCCGCGCGCGCGGACTCGGAGATCGTGCGCAGGACGCGCGCGGCCGGGGCCATCGTGATCGGCAAGACGCACATGCCCGAGCTGGGCGCCGTCCCCTGGACCGAGTCCCCCACGTGGGGGGTGACGCGCAACCCGTGGGGGCTGCAGCACAGTCCCGGCGGCTCCAGCGGGGGCAGCGCGGCGGCTGTCGCCGCGGGATTGGTGGGCGCCGCGCTGGCGGGCGACGGCGGGGGGTCGATCCGCTTTCCTTCCGCCTACTGTGGCCTGTTCGGCCTGAAGACCCAGCGCGGGCGCGTGCCGCTCGCGCCGCACCTGAACGCGTGGCACGGCCTGTGCGTCAACGGCGTGCTGGGGCGTTCGGTGCGCGACAGCGCGCTGTTCTACGACGCGATCGCCGAGGGGCCGACGGATCCCGGGGCGCCGGTCGTGCCGCCGAGCTCGTTCCTGGATGCGCTCGGACAGGCGGAAGACCCAACGCCGGGCGAGTCCCCGTCATCCCCCAACGGTGGCCCGGCGACGCGGAAGTTGCGGATCGCGGTCTCCAGCAACCTGCCGCCGTCACCGCTGACGAAGCTGCACGCCGAGAACCGCGCGGCGTTGGATGAGACGGTGGCGTTGCTGCGCAAGCTCGGCCACGAGGTCAACGAGCGCGAGGTGGACAACGGCCAACTGGCGCCGCCGCCAGAGTTCACCGCCATCGTCCTGCGGAGCATCCACGAGGAGGCCGCAACGTTCGCCCATCCCGAGCGCCTGGAACGGCGCATCCGCGCGATCGCCCGCCTCGGGGGGATGCTTCCGCCGGGTGTGGTCGACTGGGCGCTCCGGCGCAAGGAGGCGTACGCCGCGAGGATGAACGAGCCGCTGGCCGACCATGACGTGCTGTTGACGCCGGTGACCCCCGCGCCCGCGCCGAAGATCGGCGCCCGCGAGGGCCAGTTCTGGTTGCGCACGACGCTCGAAGCGACGGCGACCGTGCCCTACGCGGCATGCTGGAACTACACCGGCCAGCCCGCGTGCTCGGTGCCGGCCGGGTTTGCCGCGGACGGGTTGCCGCGCGCGGTGCAGCTCGTGGGCAGGCCCAACGACGAGGCGACGCTCGTCGCGCTGGCGGCGCAGATCGAGTCAGAGCGCCCGTGGACACAGGAGCGCCCGCTGGGGTTTGGGTAGTCCCTGTGTAGAGCCTCACACAGGGTGGATATGTGCGTCTGTGCCGGTGGTCTGGAGCAGGTGCTCGATGTCGCGAGGGTCGCTTGTGAGGACGATATCCCCGTCTTGAACGAGGAGCGCGAGCGCCGCGTCTACGATGTCGCTGGTGCGCGCATCGGCGAGCAGCAGACCGCAGCGCCGGGAGCTCAGTGGATCGAGCGGCAACTCGAGAAAGCCCGCAAGCGCTTTGGCGAGTCGCGCCTGACGTGCGGGATCGCGCCATACCTGGGCGATGCACGCGGATGAGGTGACGGTCTCGGTGTCGTTCCGCGCAGCGGCCGTAACGAGCGCGCCAACAGCACGGTCTCCGCGGTCGAGGGCGATCAGCGCGCCGGCGTCGAAGACGAGTGCAGCCACGCGCGCGCCTCGCTGAGCTCCTGCTCGGTGTAGGGACCGCCCGTTGCAGCGGCGATCTCCTCGCCGACGGCACGCAATGCGTTCGCACGCAAACGCCTGGCCGCCGCATCGGCGAGCCAGCCGGACACGCCATCGGGGCCGGCGGCGTCACGCACGCGCTGGTACAGGTCGTCCTCGATGCTCACGCTGATTTTTGCCATTCGCCCATGGTAGCACCATCGGTCCTACTCGTCCCGGTACGTTTGTCAGAGCCGTTGACAACGTATGCGGCGGGTGGGATTCGAACCCACACGCCCTTACGGACAATGCCTTTTGAGAGCATCGCGTCTGCCGTTCCGCCACCGCCGCAGGGTGAGACGATCAAATATAGGCCAGCGACACGTCGGCAGCCGTCCGGCGCGCCGCGAGCCGGCCCAAGCTCAGGCCGGGTGCGGAGGCGGTGCGTCCGCGTAGGTGCGGGGGGCGCCGACCGTCGAGGCCGGGCGCTCGACCTCGACGTTCCAGCCCTGGTTGAAGCCGCGCATCGCGAACGCGATCAGCAGCATCTGGACGGGGATGATCAGGAGCGTGATCACGCCTAGAAGTCCGGCGTTCAGGTAGTTTGTGGGGGCGAAGCCGGGATGGTTGCGGTCGAACCAGAAGGGCCCGGAGACGAGCGCGAACACCGTCAAGAGCACGGCGAGCGCCGCGCCGACCGGCAGGACACCGCGGTTCCAGCGCGCGGCGAAGAACGCGAGCGTCAGGTAGACGATGATGTAGGCGACTTGGATGATCCAGGCGCTCTCGAGCACGTTCCAGCCGCACACGGTCACGATCAGCACGAGCGCGGCGGAGACGAGAAACAGCAGCACGACGGTCGCGCGCGTGCCCTGCACGACGGGCTTGTCGCGGTTGGGGTGCGTGACGACGATCGCCTCGGATGACGCCGGCGAGTCCCAGAGGGAGCCTGAATGGGCGGATGGCGTGGACATTGTGCCGATCACCATACAATCTCAGGCGGTCTTCGTGCGTACCGATCGTGGATCGACGCGATCCACGATCGGCCAGCATGCATGATGGCCGCTATAGACGGATACGTGCGGGCGTGGTGGAATTGGTAGACACGCTGGCTTTAGGTGCCAGTGGGCTTATGCCTTTGGGGGTTCGAGTCCCTCCGCCCGCATTGGGCCGAGCTGCCGAGTCAGCCGGCACGCGATGCGCGGGGTCAGCTACCCACCCGTGGGCGAGGTCTCGCGGGCTACTTTCCAGCCGGCGTTGAGGGGGCTCAGGAAGTAGGGGGGCTCGTCGACGGCGAGGCGGTTGTCGTATTTGTAGTCCTTGAGGTAGCCGGTCGAGCCGACCAGCCCCACGATGCCGCGATAGTTCTGTGCGATCGCTCCGTAGACGTGCAGGTAGCCGAGCTGCTTTTCGCCGCAGCTGTAGTTGTCGACCACGAAGGAGTGGGTTGTAGCTAGGATTCCGGCATAGATATAAGGGTTTTCCATAGATCCCCATTCGTGGACTTTATCTTCTGTCGATTTATACAGAGTTGGGGCGTCGCATATTGCTTCTTCTTCTCCGGCGCTGTTCTTGATTATTTCGTTGGTGTACGCGCACTGACCTTTGCCCTTGTACACCTCTTCTTTGTTTTTAAACGTATTACACTTTTCATGATATTCTACCGGCGATCCTTCGTAGAGCTTCCAGCTGCTGTTGGGCGATTTTTCTACGCATTCACTGAGATTTTCGTTGTATTCCAGTCCGTTGGGAGATACGAAGGCGAGATGATCCGTCGTGATGCTGCTGGTCGCGTTTTTGGTGAGAACGACTTCGGTCGAGCCTTTTGTTTCTTTGACCTTGGTGCCAGAGGGGATACCTTCGCCGCTTACTTCCATACCGGCTGAGATCCCTGAGTTGGATGACAGGTTTGTTACGGTGCTTTTCCCGCTTGTGACTTTACCCGTGAGTTCCACGCCTTTGCCGCATACTTCACTTTCGCCGACAGGCTTTTCAGTTTTGGCTGCTTGGGATTTTACTGGATACGTTTCCCCGACCGGGTGGTAGATTCGCACAAAGTTGTTGGCGATCAGTCCGAGCGTCGCGGTCCCGGTTGGTTCTCCGCCTTTGTCGCCGTATGGATAGATTTCGCCGTTGATGATCACGTCCTCAGAGGCGCCGACCGTCAGCGAGCTGCTGTACGTGCCGCTGACGTAGACGTTGCCGCAGTTCGTCTCCGTGCTCTTCTCTTCCTCGTTGTCTGATTTAACCGAGTTATACGTATATTCGCACGCGTGGCCTTCATTGGATTTGACATAGATAAGCCCATTTTTTGGCCATGCGATTTTCTTTGGTACGCCCCCATTGAAATTGGCGTTGGTGATGTCGATTTCATTGGTACCGCCTTCTAGGAAAAGATAGGTGACGCCCGAGAACTTGTCTTCTTCGTTTGCGTATGTTGCCAAGCTGCCGTCGCTCGTCGGCGGCGGTAAATATTCGCCTTTTATGTAGCCCGTGGGAGCCGCCGTATAGTATTTGGCGGCTCCGCTACAGTTGGCGTTCAGGCCCTTGTAGAATTCGACTACATCCGGAGGGGACTCACCTTTACGGCCAAATGTGGCGGCACCGCTGATGCACGGAGCGTCGTTCGTATGCATCGGTCCGTTGATTTCATCTCCGGTCGCGAAGTGAATTAGACCGCATTCCGACGTATTGGGATAGTATGTATTCGGGTTTTTACACGTCGCGGATGCGTTGAGGGAGAGCGAAGGATCTTTGTCCTCATGGTTCGTGTAATAGATGAAGTTGAGGAATCCCTTGACTTTGAACGTGGCGATGATCGTGTGATGCTCTTCCGGACTCCTACCCGCGGTACCGACGGATTCGATCCGGAATGTGTTGGCCGCGGTACCGGTCGATTCGATCACCGTGCCGAATGGATTGGAGGTGCTGCATTCGGTCGCTTTTGCCGCAGGCAGAATTTTGACTTTGTACGACGAGCCCGATTCCTGGGGCAGCGTGTTCGTCGGTTTTGCGCAGGTCTCCCAGTAGTTCGGGTTGATCTGCATCTGGTACTCGAACTCTTGGACGCCGGCGAGCGCGGCGTAGTAGGCCTCCTTCTGAGTCGTGTCGGTGTGCGAGAGGCGGATGTCGCCCCGGGCCGCGAGGAAGGAGGCGGTCAGCAGCAGGCTCGTAACGAGCATCACGCCCATCGCGATGACCATCGTCACGCCGTCCTGCGCGCGCGCGTGAGAGAGGGCATTGTCGAGCGTGGTCATTCGCATGGCGAGTCCTTGATCGGGTTTTCGACGTTTGGAGCGCTGAACGCGAGCGTGACCTGGTTGCTGAGGTCGATGTACTGGTCGTGTTCGACTTTGCCGTCTACGGGCGCGATTCTGAAGCTGACAAGAACGGACGCCACTTCGTTAGCGCTGTTTTCTTTTTCTTTTGCTTCGCCGGTTTCTTTTTCTGCTTTGAGAGGAATGTATGCGGGTTCGATTTCGGTCAAGGTACCATCTGGAGTGGTCGAACTGCTCGTGGATTCTTTGTTGTATCTATAGTATTGAAAGATCGGGGTAGCCCCAGTCTGTATCACATTGCTGGCGAGCCGTACTCCCGTTGCTGGTTCGGCGTTTTTAGCTTCATGTGTTGTGGAGGAGTAGTCGATTTCCGGGAACTTGGCTTCAGACCCTTCTCCGCTTGTGCTCTTGTAAACAAAGTCAGTCAATGTCTTGGCCGACGAGTTCCAGACGATCTGATGCTTAAAGACGCCGACGCCTTTTTTTGATTTTTCTTCTGCGGTTTTGACGTTGAGAATTACTGCTTCTTCGCTGTAAGCATTCTCGAATATCAGTTCCGTTCCGCTGCTTTTTTCTTGAATCGGGGAAAATCCTGGAGCGAGGCAGGACGAATGCAGCTCATCGACGATACGGGTCATAGCCGTGCGTCCGAGCTGGTTGGCCTGGACCTTGTCGGTGACCAGGGTTGTCTGGCTCGTCGCTATTTCCAGGGTCGCAAAGAGGGCGCCGATGACTATGGTAGCGGTGAGCATCGACACGAGCAGCTCCATCATCGTGAAGCCGCGATCGTCACGGATCGTCGAGAGGCAACGGGTTTTGGAAGTTCTGCTCAGCATGTGGCTTCGCTGCTCTTGGGTTCAACGTTCCAAACCGGATTGCTAGTACCTTCAGTGAGAAGCGTCAGCGTGGGGCCGGTTTCGGAGAAATTTTTATATTCGGTGGTAAAGAGCTTGTGGGTAGTGCCTTTGTTGTACGCAAGACAGATTTCGAATTCACCAAAAGGTTGGTAGGGATATGTCAGGTGCCCTTCAGTGGTGGTCATTTGCCGGTGTTCGAAGTTTGCTTTAATGGCGTTCTCGGCAACCTGTTCGGAGCTTGCTGTGCAGCTCTTGTTGGTGATCTTCACTTCCCGCTGGGTCGTTTCCTTGGTTGTCCCCGTTTTGTACACGTTGAGCGTGACGTCCGACGTCGGGACCTTTACCGAGAAGTTTTCGCCGGGATGGACGATCGCCGATCCCGCTTCGACGTAACTTGCGGGGTTGTTTTCCTTACAATCGCCCGCATACACGCTCCATGAGCTCGTGAATGGAAATAGGTCACCGTTTTCATAGCTTGGCGGTCTTGCGGTTGTGGCTGTTTCTTTATAACCTTCCGTTACCCCGCCTTTTACTATGCCAGTCACCGGTTCGTATTCGCCTTCGGCATTGTATTTTAATTCCGTGCTGCCCACTTCGAATTCCGGAGAGACTCCCATGCTGCTGTTGACGACTACGAACGTATCGCCGGAGACGTGGGTGGTCCCATGCATGAATTCGGCTGTGATCCTGCCGGCATGCCCGAGGTGGATCGGGTAATGTGTGGTGATGTTCGGCGCGATCGAGATTTCGTTGGCGACGACCTTGTGTTCCCCGTTTGGC
This sequence comes from uncultured Solirubrobacterales bacterium, assembly GCA_963736555.1. Lineage (GTDB taxonomy): Bacteria > Actinomycetota > Thermoleophilia > Solirubrobacterales > Solirubrobacteraceae > Palsa-744. The sequence continues at coordinate 355,420 of CAVTPC010000003.1, read as the reverse complement.
GTCACGTATCCCAGCCTGTGGGCTTCGACGTTCGCCGTGGTCGCGGGGATGCCCGAGTAGATCACGCACCCCTTTTCGCCGGTTTTCGTTTCCACTCCACCCGAGGACACCAGCACTTCGGGGATGCCTTCTTCGGGGGTGTTGAGGTTGGTGACGTCGACCTCGAGTCCCGACCCATCGGGCGGTGTGATGATGCTCGACTGGGTCACGGCCGCGCGTTTGACCGCTTCCAGCGCGTGCCAGTCGACCGACGAGGTGACCGAGAGATACTTGGACGCTTCGGTTTCGTTTTTGGAGTTGCTGCAGCCGGACGACGTTCCGGAGCCATTGACAAATCCGGCCGACTGCGTGATTTTGTACGTCGTGCCCCCGACCGTCTGCGTGTATTCGTGCGGGGTGGATGCCAGGGTGTCGAGCGTGCTCGCCGGATCGCTGCGCAGTTGCTCCTGGGACTGGGCGGCAAGCACCGAGGCCTGGTCGTGCGCCCGCTCGTCCTGAGAGACTTTGTCCGTCTCGTTGAATCCGGTGAGGACGGCGACCACGATCAGCCCGGTCAGCAGGGCGCTGATCACGACCTCGATCAGCGTGTCGCCGCGCTGCGACCCGGGTTTGGGCAGCCTCTGTATGAAAGTATCAATCATCACAAGCACATGGGTATAGGTCCACCCACCGCTTCGGCATCCGTCCCCTCCGGCTTTAGGTTCTCGACGTTCGTACTACGGTCCGTTGCAGGACAAACGGGTATGGAGATGGGGCTGGGACGATCCCCTCAGATTGGGTGAGGTCCCCGTAGATGGGGATGGCCCGTGCGAATGGGGACGCTGGGGACGCCCCGGATATGAGGGCGGGCGAGCCCGGGAGACTCGCTCGCCTGGGTCAGCCCTCGCGGGGCTCTACACCACTAGCTGCGGACTGATCGGCTGTGTCTCCGCCCCAGCGCCAGCCGACGCACCCGTGCGCATGTACATCAGCACAGACACGACGATCGACCACACCACGAACCCAAACAGCGCCGGGAAGCTAGCGGGTGGAATCAGCACGGCGATCCCGATCACGATCGCCACCCAGCCCAGCCACTTCGGCAGCGCCGCTCCGCGCAGGATCGCCAGACCGCTGCAGCTGCCGAACACGAACCCTCCGGCGAGGACCGGCAGGAACAGTTCGCTGCTGATGAAGTTCGGCGTCTTGGCGGTTTCCGGGCTCAGGTCGCGGAGGTTGTGGGCGAGCCCGTATTCCACTCCGGTGGCCGTGATCGCGGCGACCGCCATGATCACGGCGCCGGCCAGCACCAGTGCGCTCAACCCCTCAGCCGCCGGCGTGCGGCGCAGGTAGGAGCGCAGCGCCCCGGCGAACAGCACCAGCACCAGGAACCCGATTGCGAACAGGATGCCAGACGTCTCGATTTCCGAGCGATGCACCGAGTAGTAGGCGACCACCCTAGCCGCACCCGCACTCGGTTTTGGCGTTTCGGAGTTGTTCGTGAACACTGCGACCAGCCGTCCCCGACCAGCTGCAGCTCGAGGTGGAGAGCGACGAGCGTGAGCTCGAGATCGAGCTGAAGTGGTGATTACGATAGCGATCGCTATCGTGGACTGAAGGTGAGGACTCCGGAGGTTTCGCGGACCAACGCCAGCAGCAGTCCGATGCCGACCAGGGTGATCACAGGCCAACGATGACCGACTCGCCAGACCGCGTCGATGGTGCCCGTCACGCGCTCATCCGTGCCGGGGAGAAAACCGACCAGCTCCTCTACTGCGCCAAAGCCGTCGCAGGCCGATGATTGGATCGGTGCCCCGAGCGTCATCGCACCTCGCCGTGACCTGGGCCGGTCACGCGACCGTCCTGATCGAGCTCGACGGAGTAAGGATCCTCACCGACCCGCTGCTGCGCAATCGCGTGGGACCGCTCGTGCGCACCTCCGCGGCGGTGCCCAAGGAGGTCGGGAGGGATCTGGATGCGGTGCTGCTCTCACACCTGCATGCCGATCACGCGCACCTGCGCTCGCTGCGCATGATCGGCAATCGCACGCCCGTGCTCGTGCCCCGTGGTGCGGGCCGGTGGCTCGAGCGCCACGGCGTGGGGCCGGTGAGGGAGCTCAGCCCCGGCGAGCACACGAACGTCGGAGCCCTACGCGTGACCGCCACCTTCGCCTCGCACCCCGCGCGCCGGTGGCCGCTGGGGGTGCAGGCCCAGCCGATCGGCTTTCAGATCGAAGGGACCCAATTCTGTTACTTCGCGGGCGATACCGACCTGTTCGCGGGGCTCTCCGAGCTCGCCGATCGCGTGGATCTCGCGCTGCTGCCCGTGTGGGGCTGGGGACCGACCGTGGGTCCCGGACATCTTGACCCTGAGCGAGCGTCGATCGCCGTGCGGATGATCGCCCCGCGGGTTGCCGTGCCGATCCACTGGGGAACGCTCTCGCTTCCCGGGCGCGCACACGAGCGCACCGACCTGCTTGGCCCCGCGCAGCGCTTCAGCACGCTCGCCCGCACGCGTGCCCAAGCAGTCGAGGTGCGGATCCTCGCGCCCGGCGAGCGCACCGAGCTGGCCCCCCGCACCGTCGCCGTGGACCGCGGCGCCGACGCTCCGGATCCCAGGGCCGACGCCCGCGACCCTAGCGCCCCCGCTCACGAATAGGCGGAGGCGGGGCGCGCCTCCGCGGATCCTCCCGCTGGAGCCGGTAGCGCCAGCCGAGCAGAACCTCGTGCAGGCGTTCGGCGCCGAGCACCGGCAGCGTGGGGGCGGGGAAGCTCGCGGGGTAGAGCACGAACGGGCGTGTCTGGGGGCCTCCCAGTCCCCCATGAAAGGAGATCAGCTCCTCGAACGCGCATCCCTCTTCGAGCGCGCGATCGTAGAAGCTGCCGACCAGCACGTCGGGTGCATGCGCGAACGTGTCGCTGCGCAGCAGGTGCTCGGGAGCGGTCGCGGAGAAGACCGACAGCGGATCCTTCCCCCGCACCTGTCCGGTGGCGAGCACCCGCTCGCCCGCGGCGCCCAGCACCACCGCTCCCTCCTGCTCGGAGTGGACCATGACCCAGCCGATGTGGGGGTGCTCGCGCAACGCGCCCAGCAGCCTCGGGTGGCGCTCCTGCAACTCCTCGCGCGTCAGCCGGCGGTGCTCCTCCATCAGGTACACCAGCCCGAGGTTGCCCGAGCCGAGGACCACGGCCTCGCGCTCGGCCACCTTGCCGTCTGCCTGCCGCCCCCCGCCCGCATGGTGGCCGGTGGCTTCGTCGAGGGCCTGGCCGACGATCGCTCCCTCCCGGTCGCCCGCCGCCATGCCCACCACCTCGCGGCGCTCCAGCGAGCGGCGCACGAGCTCGTCAAGCCCGTAGCCGTTGCGCTGCGCGAACGTGGCGCCCTGCGTCTGCCCGTGGTCCGAGAGGACGACGATCTCATACGGACGGGGGGCGTAGCGGCGGGCGCGGTCGATGCGGGCGAACTGGCGGTCGAGCTTGCGCAGCGCCTCCAGGGTGTCGGACCGCTCCAGCCCGGAGTGGTGGGCGATCTCGTCATAGCTCGAGAAGGTCGCGTACACCACCGGGCAGCCGCGCATCATGTCGGTCAGTACCGCGTGGACGATCAGTTCGGGAAGCACCACGCACATCGCCGCCCGCAGCAGGGGGTAGATCCCACCTCTGTGCCCGCGCGGACGCACGTCGCGGCGGCGCTGTCGCGCCGCCGCGGTCAGCTCCAACAGTACCTCCAGGGCGAACAGCACCACGCAGCGGGTCACGTTGTAGCCGTTGCCCAGGAACGCCCGGTAGCCGGGGTTGGCTTTGAGCTCGGCCTCGCTGCGGCTGGCCGTCAGGATCTGCTCCTGCGCTTCGCCCGAGAGCAGGTTGCCGCGACTGGCTCCCCCGTCGGCGAGCAGGCCTTGGCCGCTGCTGCAGCGGCGCTCTATCTCGGCGCAGTCGTGCGGGCTCGAGCAGCTCATCAGCGCGCCCCGCTCCTTCTCGACCCAGCGAAACGCGGGAATGTCGGCGTTTGAGCCGAGCAGGATCCCGGCCTGGCTGGCGCCCGTCTGCGAGGACAAGTCGGTCTCCCACTCGAGCAGCCGGTGCGTGCCCTGCCGCAGCCAGCGCGCCATGTTCGGCGCGCTGCCGACCTGCATCGCGCGTTTGAGGATCGGCAGGCCGAGCCCGTCGATCTCCAAGAAGATCACCCCCGGAGTCCGCGTTTCCTCGTGCAGGCCCTGCCGGCGCGCGATCCGCCGGGTCACCCGCAGCGAGTATTCGTCGTCGTCGTCGATCCCCGCGAGGATGCCGAGCGCGGCCGTGGCCGCCGCCGTGACGAGCGCCGTGAGCAGCGCGTCGCCGAACCCGGCGACGGTGATCGCATGGTCGCTGATCGAGCTCGCCCACTGGATCATCAGCGCGTCGAGTGCGAGCACGAGCAGGAAGCCCGCCACCAGGGTCGCCGGCAGCCTCAGGGCGGCGAACAGAGGGGGGACCACCGCGTTCATCAGTCCGACCAGAGCCGCCACCAGAAGCGCTCCCGCGAAGCCCGCGATCTTCACGTCGGGCAGCACCGCCGCCGCGAGCAGCAGCGCGGCTGCGGAGATCAACCACGAGAGCAGCACGCGCGCCGCCCGCAGGCGAGGCGTCGCCGGGCGCCAGCCGAGCGCCTGCGCATACCCGTCCCCGAGCGCCGGCCCGTGCCCGTCCAACCCCGGCTCCGCCTCGGGCACCTCGTTCACGCGAGACCTGCGGATCGCCGCCTGCGCGCTGGGTGGATCCCTGTACGCACTTCTACCACTGGCTTCTTACTTCTACCACTGGCTTCTGCGGCTGGCTGCGGATGTTCTCGGCGGAATGCGCGGGAATCATAACCATCACCGTGCCCGGCTCCCTTCGAGCCCTCCCAGCAAGCACGCGAGCTGAAGCCTGAAAGCCAGCTTCCCAATCAAACCAGAAAAGGTCCTCACATGAGAGCGACAAACTGATGTTCCTCTTGGACCGAGAAGCCTACGCAGCACGGTGGCTGGATCGGGCTCGCCGCAGGCGCCGCCGTCGCGATCGCGACGGCGGTCGCGATGCCCGCTCTGGTGACGGCCGGAGGCGCGGGCGTGCGCGTTGCCATGTATGCGACAAGCAGGAAACACCGACCTTTGCGCGACAGGCTCTGGAGTGGACGCGCTTCGACGGACACTTTGATTGGTGGGCTTGGGACCGGTCTGCGGAGGTGCCGAAGTTCGCGCCCAGGCTGCCGCCCAAGACCGCTGTCAGGCGCTCTCGGAGATATCCTGGGGCGCGGGAGACGACGGGATCCGTGGCATCCCGCCGTGACATGTCTTACACGCGGCCTAACACACGGACCCCGCCCAACCCCGCACAAACAGGCGAAATGCCTGCAAATAAGCCCTTTGGGGGGACTGGTGTAGTGGTAACACGTGGGTCTCCAAAACCCGAGCTCGAGGTTCGATTCCTCGGTCCCCCGCTCAGTCCCGGCTCTATCCCGCCTGTCTGCGGCGCGCGCGCGGTAGATCGTGCTGGTGCTGCTCGGCGCCGCCCTCTCGGCCTTGCGCCTGGATCGCGAGGTAGATCTCCGCTCGGTGGATCGAGACGTCTGTGGGCGCCTGGATACCGAGGCGCACCTTGCTGCCGTCGTTTGACAGGACCGTGATCTCGATGTCGTCGCCGATCACGATGCTCTGACCGTTCTTCCGGGTCAGGACGAGCACGAGCCTCGGCTCCCCGACTCGATCCAGCTGGCTCCAGCTCCAAGTCCAACGCGGATGCATCGGTCAGACCAGCGGCGCACCGTTTCCCCTGATGGTGTCATCATTCGTATGAGCTTAGCGCTGGAATGACGGTCGTGAGCCGGAAGCTCCTACGCGCGGGCCGAAAGCTCGTAATCTTTAAGCAGCGATCATGATCGAACCGGTCAAGAGTCCTTCGACACGGGCCCTCCAGAGAGGTCGCGTTGCGCTGTGGCTGGTTGTGTCGCTCGTATCCGCGGCGTTCTTCCTCGCTGCCGCCGCTCAAGCGCGCGCGACGAGCGCACCCGAAGGCGCCACGGAAACGCCGACAGGCGAAGCGACAATCGAAAGCGGTGCGTCGTCCGCCGAACAGGCGGCCTCCACAGCTGAAGAACCGCCGCACACAACCGAAGAAACCGCTCCCGTGGTCCCGCCCACCGCCGAACAGGCGCCCTCCACAGCTGAAGAACCGCCGCACACAACCGAAGAAACCGCTCCTGTGGCCCCGCCCACCGCCGAACAGGCGCCCTCCACAGCTGAAGAAGCTCCCCCACCCGCGCAACAACCGCCGCCCGCGGCCGAAGAAACCCCTCCGGCGGTCGAAAAAAAGACCGTCGAACAGACCGCCGGCGAGGTGGCCGCTGGAGCGGGCTCCGAAACCGCTCGAGGTTCGGAAGAAGGCCCACAGGCGACCGCCGGCGATGCGGGGCTGACCCACAAAGACGCTGGGAGCGAAGTCGCGCCGGAAGCCTCGATTGCCGCGACGACTGTCACCGCCCCCGCCGCCGCGTCTGAGATCTCGACGTCGCCCGTGCAGAACCTGTCTTCGCTTGCGTTCTCGCCGCGGACGATCTCGGCGCACCGCGTCGGGCAGGTGAGCTGTGAGCTGGCTGTGAGCGGAGCATCGATCGCGGCAGGCGACGCCGATGGCTGGGTGGACATCGCGGCCGCTGCATCGGTCTCGACCACTCCCTTCGCCGCTGGCGAGGAGTCGCCGACGGCGGTCGCGACAGGTGCACCGGCCGGCAGTCAGGGCGGTGGTTCCGCGATTGAGGAACATCCCTCCGCTCCCACCCCCGGATCCGGGGGTGGGGGAGCAGGCGGATCGGCCGCGGCAGGCGGTTCGGGCCCCGCCTCCTCGGCATCGTTCACGCTCGTCGGCGTTCTTCTCCAATCGGCGCCCCGCGCGATGCGGCGGTTGTGCCTCGCGCAGCCGTCATGGCGCACGTCGTTCTTCGTTCTGATCCCAGAGCGACCGGACTAGCCCCTCCCGGTCTCGCTCTACCCCGGTCCTGGATCTCCCGATCCGGACCAGTTGGTCGGCCCTGGGTCTCGTGATCCGGGCCAGTTGGCTACCAGTTCGAAGATCTGTTGAAAGGGGCTGTACAGAGATGAAACGTTATTTGACACTGTCAACGGCGAGCCAGTACGCAGTTGATCAGGGCAGCAGCACGGCAGGAGCCGCAGACGCGGCGGCTGCGGATCGAACCGGCGCGGGCGACCGTGAGACAGGTCTGTCCGAGGCCGAGCGCGCTCGGCCTCGCCTGACGCTCGCAAGTGAGCCCGTCTGGAGGCACAAGCTGATCCTGACCGGCACGTTGGACCACCGCTCGGCCGCGGAGCTCGAGGATGAGATCGAGTGCCTGTGTGAAGAAGGAGTCACGACTCTCACGCTCGACCTTCGCCAGCTCAGCCGCTCATCGAACGGCTCGTGCGCGGATAGGTCGACTGCGATGATCAAGCACTTGTGAGCGGAGCGGGATATGCCCGGGCGAGCTCGCGCCCGGGCGATCCGGCTGGCCGGCCAGGGCGGCAATAGGCGGCGCATCTTGCGTCCTCGGTCGCTCGTGCGCGTAGCACACCACGCTTCCTGCGTCCTGAATCTGCTTGCCTCTTCCCGCTCTGGATGAGCATGGGTAGGCACCCTGCGGTCTATTGAGTCATCTGCTAAAGTTCATAAAATTGATCGAGAATCTATGGATTGGTGGGCACGGCATCGATCGGAGCCCGCCCATCGAGTCACCGAGACCGACCGACTCCGCCTCCAAAACCCACAACCGACATGCACATCGACGTACATCAGCACCTCTGGACCGAGCCGCTCGTCGAGGCTCTCGCGAGCCGCGCGCGAGCTGCCGTTCGTTCGCTCGCGAGCACGGGCTGACCGTGCTGTACCTGCGCCGGCGAGCGGCCCGTACGTGATCGACCTGCTCGGCCGAGGCGCCGGCTCACCGCGCCGCGCTCGTCGAGCTCGACGGCCTCGACCGGGCGCTGCTGTGCCTGTCGAGCCCGCTCGGGATCGAGTCGCTGCCGCGCGAGCAGGCGACGCCGCTGATCGACGCCTACCACGAGGGCGCGCTGGCGCTCGGCGGTCCGTTCGGCGTGTGGGGCGCGCTCGCGCTCGACCGGCCGGACCCGCGACGACGTCGACCGCGCTGCTCGACCGCGGCTGCGTCGGGCTCTCGCTGCCCGCCGGCGCGCTGTCCGGCGTCGAGCGCTCGTCGCGTCTGCGCCGCTGCTCGAGCGGCTGGAGCAGCGCGGCGCGCCGCTGCTCGTCCACCCCGGTCCCGGCCCGCGGCCCGCGGACGCACGCGGCGGCTGCCGAGCCGTCGCTGGAGGACCCGCTGTGGTGGCCGGCGCTGACGCGGTACGTCGCCGAGATGCACGCCGCCTGGCTGGCGTTCCTCACCGCCGGGCGCGCCGAGCATCCCCGAGCTGCGCGTGGTCTTCTCGATGCTCGCCGGCCTCGCGCCGCTGCATCCGAGCGGCTGGCCTCGCGCGGCGGGCCCGTCCCGCATCGCGCCCGATCCGCTCGCTGTTCTACGACACCTCCTCCTACGGCGCCGTCCGCGGTCAGCGCGCTCGCCGAGCGTCGTCGGCGCTCGAGCAGCTGCTGTACGGCTCGGACCGGCCCGGTCGTCGAGCCCGGCCCGAGCTCCGCGGCGATGCCGCGCGGGCTCGACTGGGAGCCGATCGCGCGACGGCACAGCGCGCGCGCGTTCGCCGCTCAGCCGGCCACGACTCGCCGGCGACGATGAGCCATGCGACCCCGGCACGGCGTGCCCGGCAGCCCGGCTCGGCTCCCACGCCGGCGTCCACACTCCGGTGCCCCGCCCGAGGCGGCGCTGCGATGGCCACTCGTTCGCAGACGTCTCGCGCCCGCGCGGGCGCGACCTCTCCGGACCCGAGCTCGAGCGCGTTCGTCGCCGAGCTCGCCGACCGCCCCGAGCTGTGGATCGACCTCGTCAAGCACGACGCCAGCCAGCGCGTCTATGAGGAGCTGCTCAGCGACGAGCATCTGACCGCGTGGCTGATCTGCTGGATGGACGACCACGACACCGGCTTTCACGACCACGACGTCTCCGCCGGCGCCGTGGCGGTCGTCAGCGGGCGCGTGCGCGAGGAGCGCCTGACGATCGACGGCGCGCCGCGTGACCGCACGTTCGCGGCCGGGCGACACGTTCCACTTCTCCGCCCGCCGACATCCACCGCGTGCGCCACGCCGGCGCCGATCCGGCCGTCACGCTGCACGTCTACTCGCCGCCGCTGCAGCGCATGGGCGCCTATGCGATCGGCGAGGACGGCGTGCTCGCGCGCCACCCGGTGTCCTCGGCGCGAGGAGCTCCGCCCGCTCGATCGCCGCGCGCCTCAGCCCGCCTGCTTCCCGCCGGCGCGCCGCTCGACACCCCCGTCCGCCGCGATCAGGATCACGCTGACCATCTCCGGCGCGAACAGCCCGTGCTCGATCACGCCCGGGCGTCGCGCTCAGCCGTGCGGCCAGCTCGCGCGGGTCCTCGACCGGGCCGAGGTAGTCGGCGATCAGGCCGCCGTCCGGGCTCGCGCGCACAGCCCGGCCTCCGGCCATTCGCAGCCGCGCGTCTCCAACCGTCAGCAGCGTGCGCTGCACGCCGAACCGCAGCAGCTCGAGCGGCACCGGCGGCCCCAGCGCGGCGACGGCCTTCTCGGCCGAGGCGATCACGACGAAGCGCCGCGCCGCCGCCGCCACGATCTTCTCGCGCGTATGCGCGCCGCCGCCGCCCTTGACCAGCCAGCCAGTCCGGGTCGATCTGGTCGGCGCCGTCGATCGCGAGGTCGAGCTCGCCGACCTCGTCCAGCTCGCACGACCTGCAGCCCCAGCTCCCGCGCGGCGCGGCCGTCGCCGGCGAGGTCGCCACGCAGCGCGTCCGCGTCAGCTCCTGCGCGCGCTCGCCGAGCGCGGGCAGCAGATAGGCGACCGTCGAGCCCGTCCCCAGCCCGAGCGCCATGCCGTCGCTCGACCAGCTCGGCCGCCGCCCGCGCGGCCGCCTCCTTGCGCCGCCCGATCGTCGCCGGATCCAGGTCCGCGTCGCTCAGTGGCGGCTGTTGCCGCGCAGTCGCACCATCGGGCGCCATGGCGCGGACGTTACCGTGCCCGGCCGTTTCCCTGAGACGCAGCGCGCTCGGGCGAGTCCGGCTCGTGCAGCAGGAAGCCCTGGCCGACCGAGCAGTCGAGCTCGCGCGCCAGCGCCAGCTGCCGGTTGGTCTCGATGCCCACGGCCACCGCCGTCAGGCCGGCCTCCTGGGCGAGCGCGACCGTCGCCGCGACCATCGCGCGCTCGGTCCTTGTCGCGCTCGAAGCCTCTGGATCAGCGCGCGGTCGAGCTTGAGCATGTCCAGCGGCAGGTTGCGCGGCAGGCTGAGCGAGGACTGGCCCGCGCCGAAGTTGTCGAGCGCGATCGCCACGCCGAGGCGCTTGACGTCCGTCAGCGCCGCGCGCGCGCGCTCGGGGTCGCGCAGGACCGCCTCCTCGCTCACCTCCAGGCACAGCGCGCGGCCCGGCAGCCGGCAGCAGGCGAGCTCCTCGCGCACGCGCTCGGCGAGGTCGCGCTCGGTCAGCTCGCGCGCGGAGACGTTGACGGAGATCGGGATCGCGATGCCTTCGCGACGCCAGATGGCCGCCTGCGCGCAGGCGGTGTGCAGCACCCAGTCGCCGATCTGCGACGATCAGCTCGCTCTCCTCGGCGCGCGGCAGGAACGCCGACGGCAGCAGCTGGCCGAGCTTGGAGTGGTCGGCGTCCTGGGGATCCCAGCGCACGAGCGCCTCGCAGCCGACCGCGCGCCCGCCCGCCAGCGGCAGGATCGGCTGGTAGGCGAGCAGCAGCTCGTGCCGGGGCAGCGCGTGGCGCAGGCGATTCCTCGATCTCCAGGTGCGCGTCGACCTCGCTCGCGCAGGCTGCTCGTCGAACAGCTCCAGGCGGCGGCCGCCCGCGCCCTTGGCCCGGTACATCGCCACGTCGGCCTCGCGCAGCAGCTCCTCGGGGTCGGCCTCGGGGTCGTGCGAGACCGACACGCCGACGCTCGCCAGCATCGCCACTTCGGCCGATGCCGACCTGGAACGGCTCCTCCAGCGCGTGCAGCACGCGCTCGGCGAGCGCCAGCGCTTCGGCGTCGCTCTCGAGATCCTCGGCCAGGATCACGAACTCGTCGCCGCCCAGGCGCGCGACCGTGTCGCTGTCGCGCATCAGCTCCGGCGAGCCGCTCGGAGACGGAGATCAGCAGGTGGTCGCCGACCGTCGTGGCCGAGGTTGTCGTTGACCGCCTTGAACCGGTCGAGGTCGATGAACAGCAGCGCCACCACGCCGTGGCTGCGGTGCAGGCGCGCCAGCGCCTGGCGCGCGCGGTCCATCAGCAGCAGCCGGTTCGGCAGCTTGCGTCAGCGGGTCGTGCAGCGCCTGGCGCTCGAGCCACATGCGGTCGGTCACGTCCTTGGCCGCCGCGTACCAGATCTCGCCGTCGCAGCGCGCGCTCCACAGCAGCCAGCGCCACGAGCCGTCGCGGTGGCGGTAGCGGTTGGTGAAGTTCTCGAGCTGCGCCGGGACGGTGGCTGCCGGCCAGCATCAGCGCGAGCGTCTGCTCGACGTCGTCCGGGTGCATCAGCTCCTGCATCGGCTGCGCCTGCAGCTCCTCGTCGTCCAGCCGAGCACGTGCTCCCAGGCGGGGTTCAGCAGCGTGAAGCGGCCGTCGAGCGAGATCGTCGCCAGCAGGTCGCTGGTCATCTCGAACAGCCGCGCGATCCGCGTCGCCATCGCATGGCGCGTCGCCGCGGCGTCGGCGCCGATGCTGTCGCCGGTCATCGGCGTCGGCGGTCGGTCGCCGGACCGTCGGTGTCGGCGTGCATGGTCGCTGGTGCGACGTCGATGCGCATCGTCACGCATCCTCCTCGGCGCGGCGTACCCCTTGCGCGGGCCCTGGCATTGCTCGCGCTGCGACGAATGTTCTAGGTGGCGATGGGCGCTCAGGAGGCGCCGCGTCGAGCGGCGCGTGGCGGCTCCGGCCGTCCGCCGTCGACCGCCGTGCACCCCGGCGTCGACGTCGCCGCGCAGGAAGCGCCAGATCGACAGGCACATCATGATCGTCATGATCACCGCGCTCGACACGCACTCACTCGCAGATCGCGTGGATCGAGAACAGCTCGCGGTAGGTCAGGTAGGCGCTGAAGCCGAAGCCGACGAGCGTGAGCGCCGCGGTCGCGAAGCGGTTGCGTCTCGTTCGTCGGGCGCCAGCAGCGAGCCGAGGATCGCGACGTAGCCGATCAGGCCCGATCAGCGCCACCGGCACGCCGGCGAGCTTGGAGTAGAGCGAGGTCTGCACCTTCGTGCAGCTGTTCGCCGGCCGTGCACGCCGGGTTTGATGCCGGCGTAGTGGATGTAGGTCAGGTAGCTGGCCACGCCCAGGCCGAGCGAGCGCGAGCACGATCAGCGTGATCCGCAGGGCGCGCGCGCTCATCGCGCTCGCGCTCAGCCCTTCAGCAGCTTTTCGATCGCTTCGTTCGAACGAGGCCGGGTTCGGTCAGCGAGCTCGGTATTCGAGCTTCTTCATCGGCCGCCGGTCTTGCCGATCAGGAACGACGGCGTGCCCGTGAACCCGGCGTTGTTGGCCGCCTGCTCGTCGCTTTCGACCTCGTTCGCGAGTGCGGGGTTCGCCGCGGTCGCTCGTCCACTTCGTCGAGGTTCAGCCCCGGCACCTGTTGGGCCAGGCCCTGGAGGTAGCTTTCGGTGACGTAGCCGGTGTCCTCTTCGCCCTGCTCGTGGTAGAAGAGTCTCGATGAAGTCCCACGCCTTGTTCTGCTTGCCGGCCGCGAGCGCCGCGACCTGCTGGGTTTTGAAGACTTCCGGTTCGCGCGTGGCCGTCTCCAGCGAGTGGTATTCGATCTTCAGCTTGCCGGTGCGCACCCACTTCTGGATGATCGCGGGCAGCGCGCCGAGCGTGAACTCCTTGCAGATCGGGCACTCCAGGTCGCCGAAGTACTGCAGCGTGACCGGCGCGTTCGGGTCGCCGAGCGTGTTGCCGCTCTGCGGGATGCCGCCGACCAGCGCGGTGACTTCGGCGACTGTTGGTCGTTCGCTTCCGAGCTGTGCGGCTTGACCTGTTTTCGTGCCGCCGCCGCCGGTGGCGATCAGGATCACGACGATGACCGCCACGACGACCGCCGCGACGATCCCCGAGCTGGGTCAGCCGCGCTGCGCCGTTGCGCGCCGGCCGCCTCGGCCTCCTCCAGCGCTTTGCGCTGCGCGCGCGCCTGCTCGCGCCGCTGCTTGCGCGTCAGATCTCCCTCGTCGTCCTCAACGCCCGAACTGCTCATGCCCGAGTTCTACACGATTTTGCTCAATCTTGTCTAAGGACACGTCGCGCGTGCGACGATTCGACCAGCCCGCCCCCGTAGCTCAGCTGGATAGAGCAGCGGACTTCTAATCCGCAGGTCGTGGTTCGAATCACACCGGGGGCGCTGAAAAAGCCTAAGAAATAAGGGATTTTGCTCGCAGCAAGGCACTATAAAAAAGTAATCGTGTCCCCAATATGTCCCAAGAAGTGCTACTATAGGCCCATGAAGCGTGTCCCCAGCAGCGCTATTCCGGCCCCTCTCGGGACACGAAAACGGCCCGCGCAGCCCCCAACCGGCCACGTCTACCGCGTGGATCGAAAGCGCGGACCGGTCTGGTACGCCAAGTACAGGCTCCCCGACGGTCGCCAGGTGCAGCGCAAGCTGGGGCCAGCCTGGACCGAGCGCGGGCGCCCGCCCGCCGGCCACTACACCAAGCGCCAGGCCGAGGACTGGCTGCGCGACGTGCTCGACCAGGCGCGTCGCGGGACGCTGCCGGGAATGGTGCGCAGCGGCGCGACGTTCGCGGATGCGGCGGCGGAGTGGCTGCGCTACGTCGAGCAGGAGCGCGGGCGCAAGGCATCGACGCTCAGGGACTACCGCTCGGTCGTCAACGCCCATCTGCTGCCCGCCTTCGGGGAAGAACCGCTCGAGCGGATCGACGCGGACATGATCGAAAGCTGGCTCTCGGCGCATCTGCGCGATGGCAAGCTGTCGCGGCGCAGCCTGCAGAAGATGGTCGTCCTGCTGAACGGCATCTTCAAGCGGGCGCGCAAGGTCTGGAAGCTGACGCACAACCCGATGGCCGACGTCGAGCGGCTGACCGTGCCCAAGCGCACCGACATTGAGTTCTATTCGCCCGATGAGGTCCACGCGCTCGTGCGCGCCGCCGCCGATGAGCAGGACCGTGCTCTGTTTCTGACCGGCGCGCTCACGGGCCTGCGCATGGGGGAGCTGCTCGCGCTGCGCTGGCGCGACGTGGACTTCTCAGCACAGGCGCTGCGGGTCACCGCCAGCTACACATCCGGCAAGCTCGGCACCCCTAAGTCGGGGCTGGGGAGGGTGGTGCCGCTCATTGACGAGGTCGCGCAGGCCCTGGCCCGCCTGGGCGAGCGCGAGCACTGGACTGGCCCCGACGATCTCGTGTTCGCCGGGCAGACGGGTGAGTTCCTGGACGACTCGGCTCTGCGCCGGCGCTACAAGCGCGCCCGCGACGCAGCCGGACTGCGCGCACTGCGCTTCCATGACCTGCGCCATACGTTCGGCAGCGTCGCCATTCGCACGTCGGACCCCCGCGAGCTGCAGGAGTGGATGGGGCACTCGGACTTCTCCACGACGCAGATCTACATGCACTACAAGTCTCGCGCGGACGCGGCGCGGCGGTTGTCGGCGGCGTTCGGGGCGGACTTCGCCGGTCCGCCGGACATAGAGGTGGCAGAGGTGGCGTCGGGAAAGACGGGGCCGTCGTGACGGTTCGAGCGGCGGTCGATGACCTCAACGGGAGGACAGTCGAGCTGACAGAGGAGCGGTGGAGCCATATCGTGGAGCGCCATCCCGAGATCCAGACGCTCGATAAGGTCATGCTGCAAGCCGTACAGGCTCCGGATCAGCACATGCTGGGCCGGCTGGCCAACGAGGAGTGGTACTACGTCGAGACGGACACGCCCAGCAACTGGCTGAAGGTCGTCGTAGCCTACGCTGAAGGACGTGGGCATATCGTTACGGCCTACGCTAGGAGATCGATGCCATGACCATCACGATCGGTTCATCCACTTTCGATAACGTTTTCTACGATGTCGACGTCGACGTGCTCTACCTGCACGTCGGCGATCCCTCGTCTGCCGTCGACTTCGACGAGTCCCCCGAGGGCCACGCGCTGCGCTTCGACGCCGATGGACGCCTGGTCGGCGTAACGATCGTCGGCGCCAAGTCGCTGATCGACCAGGAGGGCGAGATCACGATCACACTCCCGGAGATCGTCCACGTCGACTCCGACACCGTGGCACCCGCGCTCGTCGGCGCGTAGCTCAGATCCACTCCGCGGGCGGTGCTCCCGATGCCTAGGCCAAGAGTCTTGGTCATCGGTCGTCTATCTTTCAGCTGTCAGCGTTTTGCGGGGATGAGAGCAGGGTTGACCACCCGTTCTCACCCCCGACCCCGGCGGGAGGGGGCGGCGGGTCATCACCGACCCATGCGGGAACGACCGGCGACTCCATACTCGTCCCGTCGCTGCTCTCCGGTTTGGCGCGCAGTTTCGGCGGTGGCGCCGGCCAGGGCTTCAGGTTTTGCACGAGGTCTCGGTAGAACTCGACCGCTTGGGCGCTGGTCTCCCGCACGAATGAGCCTTCTGCGTGTCCTCGCTTCTGGCCCATTGGCCGGGAGCGCGCAAGCACGAACGATCGTGGCTCTCGCTTTGGGTCGGGCGGGTAGTACAGGAGCTTCGGATCTCCACGGACATCTCCGAGAGACGCGGCAGTGGTGACGCGGGCGTTTGGGAAAGCCGCTTCGACGCAAAGATCGTCCGGAGCCTCCTTGAGCTGGCGCATGAGCCAGGTGAAGCGCGTTTTCAGGCTGCCTTCTCGAGGCGCGTCGATAGCAACACTGGTGACGGTCTGGCGGACACGCAGATCTGTCCGGATCTGGAGCGGGCCGACAGCATCGGGGATTCGCAGTGTCGCGCGCATCTGACCCGAGTCCGCGAGCGACTTGACGATCTGGTCAAGGCGCGCCGTGGCGGTCTGCTTGCGCGGGTGCTGCGACGTGACGGTGGCTCCCAGCTCCTGGGAAAGGCTGAGCGCCAGGTAGTTGGCGAACTGCTCCCAGCGTTCGGCGACATCACGTGCGGCGTCTCCAGGGCGCAGCGTGCCGTCGTGAGCGACCTTGCGCACCGTGACCCAGTTCTCGCCCATGTCCTCGAATCCCACCGCGCCTGACGCGAGGTTGTCCCACCTGGCGTAGAACTTGAAGTGGCGGTCCTCCCGCCTCGTCCGCTCCTGTTGGGAGCGTTCAGGGCGATCGAGACCATCGAGATCAGGAGGAACCGCCATGAAGAAGGTACATGCTGGACAGGTCGCGTCCGTGCCCGAGGATGCCCGAGCGCCAGGTCTGCCCGACCGGGTGCAGGTCGCACTCGGGGAGCTGGTCGGGGCGGCGAGGGAGGGATTGCTCGCGATGTCAGTCGGTGTCGGGCTTGGTGTGCTGCACGAGCTGATGGATGAGGAGGTCCAGGAGGTCTGCGGGTCCCGCGGCAAGCACGATCCTGAGCGCTCTGCCTACCGGCACGGCAGCGACGAGGGAGAGGTCACTCTCGGCTCGCGGAGGGTCGTGGTCGAGCGCCCGCGGATGCGCGCCAAGGACGAGGGCGGCGAGGTGGCGCTCTCGACATACGAGCACTTCAGCAGTCGCGACCCGTTGAGCGCGGTGGTGCTCGAGCGGATGCTCGCCGGTGTCTCCACCAGACGCTTCCCTCGCACCCAGGAGCCCGTCGGCGAGGATGTCGAGACCAAGGCGCGCTCCACGTCGAAGTCCTCGATCTCCCGCTCGTTCGTGGCGCGTACCGCACAGACCCTCGCCGAGCTTATGGGACGCCGTCTTGATGATGTGCGCCTGGCGGTGCTGATGCTCGACGGGATCGTCTTGAAGGACCACACCAACGTCGTGGCGTTGGGGATCACCACCGAGGGCGTGAAGATCCCACTCGGGTTGTGGGAGGGATCAACGGAGAACAAGACGATCGTCACCGCGCTGCTGGCCGATCTCGTCGATCGTGGCCTTGACGTCGACCAGGGCGTCCTGGTCGTGATCGATGGCTCCAAGGCCCTCAGAGCCGCCGTTCGTGCCGTCCTCGGTGATCGTATCCCGGTGCAGCGCTGCGTCCGTCACAAGGAACGAAACGTGCTGGAGCACCTACCCGAGCGTGACCGTCCCGGTGTCAAGCACCGGTTGCGCCGCGCCTGGGCACGCGATGATCACGACAAGGCCCTGAGCGAACTGCAAGCGCTCGCGGACGAGCTGGAGCGCTCACACCCCGGTGGCGCCGCGTCACTGCAGAGAGGGAATGAAGGAGACGCTCACCGTCACCCGTCTCGGTGTTCGTGGCGCGCTGAAGCGCACCCTGGAGAGCACCAACCCGTGCGAGTCGATGATCGAGTGCGTCAGGCGCAGCTCGCGCAACGTCAAGCGCTGGCAATCCGGCGAGATGTGCCTACGCTGGACCGCCGCCGGGATGCTCGAGGCCGAGCGACAGTTCCGACGGATCGTCGGTCACGCCGACCTCGCCAAGCTCGCGCTCGCCGTCGAAGCAGAGATCGCTCCACTCACCGTCACTCACGCAATCAAGGAGACCGCTACCCTCGTCAGCGCCTGAACATTCACACCCGGGCCGCCACAGAAGTTCCACGCCGACCGGGACATCCTCCCTGACGCCTCGCTACTCAGGTAGTGGATCAGCTCGCGCAGCACCCACTCCTGATCTGGATCTGAGATGCCGTGGTAGCGCTGCTGTACGACCGCCTCGGTGAGCACTCTCCACCAGGAGAAGTGCCACAGGCCCTTCGTGCGCAGCTTGCGCCCGTCGACAGAGATCGGTGATTCAGCGGAGGTCGCAGTGATCTGGGTTGAGATTGTGAGGACTCCGTCGAAGCCGTTCTTGCGTGCCACGTCGAGGTAGCTGACCACTTGGTCGTCGTTGAGACGCGCAGAGCCAGTCTTGACCTCCACGAGACACGTCCAGGTCTTGCCGGCCCGCCGGCAGACGATCGCGCCGTCGGGGATCACGGTCTTGCCTGTCGCGTCCTTGAAGCGCACCTCAGCGAACGTCTCGATCACAGGAGACTTCGGAGCCCCTAGCTCGGTGAGGAGAGCATGTCCGAACTCTGGGACACCGTGCATGACCGCCAGCAAGCAGGACGTAGCGCGCTTCTCCTGCTCCTGCTGCGTGCGTGTGCCAAACGTTGGGATCAAACGAGCGTGCCGCCACCCGTCGGGCTCGGAGCCAACTGGCGCAACAGTATTCCCCGGAACAGCCACGGCGAAGCGAGCCTACACAGTTCATCGGGACCATGCCAAGCCGGCGTTCAAGGCGAGCGCCGACGAGGTCGTCGTGGGGTTGGGTCGGGCCAGGGAGGGCAGCGTCGTGTCGCGTGGAACACGTACAAGCGATGACGACAGTGGCGATGGATGATCGGGCCAGGGTGGTCGCGGAGCGGATGCAGAAGCCGCTGATCGTGGCAGCGCTGCTCACGATTCCCACGACCGTGCTCCAGTTCGTGAACGTGACGAGCCGTGGCGGACGATCGGCGACGTACTCGATTGGGCCATCTGGCTCGCGTTCCTCACCGAGCTGGTGGTGATGTTCGCCCTCGTGCCGAACCGTGGACGCTATCTCTTCGATCATCCGCTCGAAGTCGGCATCGTCGCTCTGACGCCGCCGTTCTTCTTGGCGGCGATGCAGAGCATCCGCCTGCTACGGCTCTTGCGCCTTCTTCGCCTGCTTCGCCTGCGAGGGTCCTCGAGCGCCGTGTTCTCGATGGATGGCGTGCGGTTCGCGGCAACTGTCGCGCTGTTGACGGCGGTGGGCGGTGGTGGAGCTTTCGCGGCGGTGGAGCACGTCTCCTACGGTGACGGCGTGTATTGGGCCATCAGCACGATGGCGACTGTCGGATCTCTCGTTCCGCATACGGCCGCAGGCAAGATCATCGCCGTGCCCGTCATGCTCGTGGGTATCGGGGCGGCCACGCTTGTGATTGGGGCCGTCGCGCAGCGTTTCTTCGCGCAGACGGTTGAGCAGGTTGAGCTGGCCGAGGATGACCTGCTCGTGCAGGTCCGCGAAATCTCGCTAGCGCCTGCAATCGTTGGAGCGGGCGCTCTCGAACCGACAGAGCCCGCAAACGCCAGATCGCTAGCGATTCAGCCGCCGACTTCGGCCAAGAGCCGTTGTGTGTGGCTGCGTTGGCAGTCGGTCCGTCAGACGGGTAGGCCCGCGGGTGCGGTCGGGCGTTGCGCGTCTATCTTGGCGAGGTCCCCCCGCACTTCTGCGACCAGATCGGCGACGGTGTTTTGGTAGTGCGCCAGTGCCAGATCGAGGCGGAAGTCAAAGTTTGCCGATAGTCCCGGCCCGTAGTGGATGGTCGTGGGCTTCTGGCGGTTGGAGACGGAGAACGTCGTTGAGCCCTCGCTGTCGGAGTGCTCGAAGCCGATCAGCTTTGCGAACAGACACTCGCGGGTCTGTTTTGCCCCTTGGAAGATGACGCGCTTGTTCGTGATGAACACCGTGCCGGTGTCGATCGCGGTTGGTGTGGGCGTTCCTTGCTCGTAATGGCCGCGCGTCTGACCCACGCGGTATCGCACGGAGTGTCCGTGGACGTTGCCGATCGGGATCGAGACCCCTGCGACGCCCCCTTGTACGTGCCCCTGCCTCGGCGATCCTCGATCAGACTGGCGCCTGTCACCTTGTAGAACAGGGCCTCGTCCTGCCCGAGCATGATCTCGGCGTCGCTGCTGCCGTTGAACTTTTCGGCGAGTTCCAGGATCGCGCATACCCGTCACGCTGCGCCTGCCACTGCGTCAGCTCCTGCTGGTATGCCTGTTCGGCCTTCTTTGCTCGGTGTCCCTCAAACATGCTCTCGTTCCGTGTACTCAGAGCTTGAATGTACACGGGCGAAGGGTACGGCTGCTCAAGCCCCCCTGGCTTGCATGAGAATCCGGGCGCCTCGCCCGGGCCGTCCGAAAGCCAAGGGCGGTCGGTTGCCTGCCCCTACCTATGCCCTGAATGTCTTTGCTGGGCAGGGGAAGTGTGCTCGCGTCGGCGATCCTGGGCGCTAAAAGGCTGTCGCCGGAGCTGTCGCGGCTCGCGTCAGGTTCGCGTCAGGATGGCGGTCAGTTCCAGCACCCATGCGTTTGGCTTTGGAGAGCCAAAAGTGCCTTCCTGGAGGGCGAGGGTTGGTGGTGGGGGGCGGTCCTTGACCACCCCCCTCTCAGCTTGCTGATTGATGATGGGAGAGGGTGGTGGTCAAGGACCTGAAGTGAAGGTGGGGAGGCAGAAGGATGGTGTGGTGGTGGCATGGTGCTGGAGGGGTGAGATAGAGATAGGAAGGAAGGGATTAGAAAAAACAAAACAATAAACAAACAAGGGCGTGATCGTGGATCCCTACTGGGGTGTCGCCGGGCCATGGTGAGATGCCCGGCAAAAAGAATGCTCGGGGCGCGGCCGATCACGCTGATGGGTTGTCAACGCGGTGTCCAGATCGTGTCGGCGTCGTTGTGTTGTCCCGTTTTCCGTCGTGCGTCGGAGTAGCAGAAGCAGGCTTCCCGATAGCGAAGGAGATCAACGATGTTTGTCCCAAAGAAGCAAGCAGAGCACTATGGGTATCCGGCCGCCGACAGGCAGGCAAGCCGATGAGTCCGCTCGAGGAGCACGGTCGTCAGGCTGTCGTCGCCAAGGGCAATCCCCGTTCGAAGCGTCGCACCACACACGAGCAGCTGCGCGCCCGCGACCTGGCGGTCCTGGAGTTCGACCGTCCGCACCACACGCGCGTCATCCAAGGCCAGCAACAGGCGTTCACGCCCCTGATCGACGCGAAGGTCGCCGGCCGCCTGCTCGGCGTTCCGCACACGTGGCTGCTCGCGCAAGCCCGCGCCGGCCAGATCCCCCACCACCGCCTCGGCCATTACGTCCGCTTCAATCCGGACGACCTGAAGGAGTGGCTGGCGCAGACGAGATCGATGCCGAGCGGACGCCTGTGAAGCCCACGGAGTCCAGCGCCAACGCGGGTGGGTGAGCTGTGGGCGGGAGAATCACTGAGGGGCAGAGGACCTGTGGTGGCCCCGCTCGGCGCCGGTGGTTTTCGCCCGGCTGAAAGCGCTAAACGGTTACACGCGGAAACGACGGATACGCCGGGCCGTGAGAGGCTGCTGTCAGGTGGCGAGATCGGCCGACCCGTTCGTGTAAAGGACGCTAACGTGGCTTCAGCATGAGCGTCGCGCAGGCACAACTCGATCTCGCCGGACTCCGTGCCCGCAGACAGGAGATCTTGTCGCATGCCGACGAGCATGGCGCCCGCAACGTGCGCGTGTTCGGCTCGACCGCCAGAGGGGAGGCGGAGGAGTCGAGCGATGTCGACCTGCTCGTCGAGATGGAGCCTGGCCGTAACCTGCTCGATCTCATCGGATTGTGGCAGGACTTGGAAGACCTGCTCGGCACCCACGTCGATGTGCTCAGCGATGGAGGTGTCAGTCGGCATCTGCGTGAGCGCATCTATGCCGAGGCTGTGCCGCTGTGAAGGATGAGCAGGCTCACCTGCTCCACGCGATCGAGGGCATCGACGCGATTGCGCGCTACACCGTCGATGGCCGTCCAAGCGCAGGACCGGCGTGGTTGTAGAGGTGTAGCCCAGGCCGGGCGTTCCCGAAACCGCAGGTTCGACTTCCCGCGCCATTTTCCCCTGCAAATCGCCGGCCGTTCGGATTGAATCCGAACGTCATGTCCCAATGTGTCCCCAGGGGACATGTCCCGAACCATGTCCCGAACTGAGCAGATCTGAGGTCTCTGGGGACACGTTTGGCTCACCTGAAATGGCTTCACAGAGCCAAAAACATGGCCCCTGGAGCAACTTCTAATCCGCAGGTCGTGTGTTCGAATCACACCGGGGGCATCGCCGTGGGGGGCTCTTGGGGGGAGCCTGCTCCCCCCAAGCTGTTCGCACGGTCGCTGGTTCGAATCCAGCCGGGGGCGTTTCCGTTTTATGGAGGCAGGGCCGCATGCGGCCCTGCCCGGAGCCGCACATGTGCGGCTCCGCCGGTGGGCGCATGCGCCCACCGGACAGACACGTCGCATGCGACGTGTCTCGGGACCGCGCATGCGCGGTCCCGCTGGGCGGCGCGTGCGCCGCCCAGCACATCATCAGCTTTTATTAGTCACATGTGCGGGGGCCCTTAGGACGACGCATGTGACCCGCAGGAGCGGCAATCTGACAAGCCATTTGACATCCCACCCGGTATGTGATGGGATACCGTTCAGTATGTAAACCGCGCCCACCCAGGGAGAGCCAATGCAAACCGAGTCCACGCAAACACCCATCGGCCTACCGCCCGGCCCGCGCATGCCGCGCGCCGTGCAATCCGTGATCTGGTACCGCCGCGCGCAGTGGCTGATGGACCAGTGCCAGGCGCGGTTCGGGGACATGTTCACGTTGAAGATCGCCAACGAAGGCACCTGGGTGATCACCTCCGACCCCGACACGATCAAGCAGGTGTTCACCGGCGACCCGCGCCTGCTGCACGCGGGCGAGGCGAATCGGATTCTGCTGCCGGTGCTCGGCCCGGACTCGGTGCTGCTGCTCGACGACTCCCAGCACCTGCGCCAGCGCAAGCTGATGCTGCCGGCGTTCCACGGCGAGCGGATGCAGCGCTACGGCGCGCTGATGGCCGACGTCGCCGCCCGGGAGATCGAGCGCTGGCCCCTGAATCAGCCGTATCCGCTGCGCCCGCGCATGCAGGCGATGACGCTCGAGATCGTCCTGCGCGCGGTGTTCGGCGTCTCCGCGGGTCCGCGCATGGACGAGCTGCGGCGCGAGCTGCGCAGGTTGCTGGACACCGTCACCGATCCGGTCAAGGGCATCGCGATGCTCACGCTCGGGCCCGACCGCATCACGCGCGTGCCGGCGTTCCGGCGCGAACTGGAGCGCATCAACGCGCCGATCTATGCGGAGATCGCCGACCGTCGCACCGCCTCAGACCTGGCCGAGCGCGACGACATCATGTCGCTGCTGCTGCAGGCCACACACGAGGACGGCTCGCCGATGAGCGACTCCGAGCTGCGCGACGAGCTCCTGACGCTGCTCGTCGCCGGCCACGAGACGACCGCCAACGCGCTCTCCTGGGCAGTCGAGCGCTTGTGTCGCCATCCGCAGCGGATGGAGCGCCTGACCGAGGAGGTTCGCGCGGGGGAGGGCGCGTCTACCTGCAGGCCGTAATCCAGGAGACGTTGCGACTGCGCCCGGTGATCTCGATCGTGCTGCGTCGTCTGCAACAGCCGATGGAGTTCGGTGGGCGCGTGCTGCCGGCGGGCGCCTCGATCGTGCCCTCGATCCATCTCGTCCACCGCCGCCCCGACATCTACCCCGAACCGAATGAGTTCCGCCCCGAGCGGTTCCTGGAGTCCGAGGGCGGCCGTCCGCCGGGGACGTACACATGGATCCCGTTCGGCGGCGGCATCCGCCGCTGCCTGGGCGCGGCGTTCGCGCAGTTCGAGATGGAGGTGGTGCTGCGCGAGCTGGTCCTGGCGCGCACGCTCGCTCCGGCGCGGCCCGAGTCCGAGCGCAACTACCGGCGCGCGATCACCGAGACCCCGCGCCACGACGCGACGGTGATCGTCGGTCGTTGCCCGGTGACCGGGACGACACCGGAGCACGAGGAAGCGACCGCGGTCGATCCCTCCACCGAATCCATACCCCCCGCCGAGGGCGCGCCTGGCGCCGAGGCCCCGCCCACTACCGAGGTCTCGCCCGCCGCTGAGGCCGCGCCCGCTACCGAAGCGATACCGGCTTGAGCGCGATCCGCTCCCGCCGGGGGAGCGCCGGACCGTCGCGGATCGAGCGCTCCGACGCCACTCGCGCCGCGCTCGTGCGCTCGGCCTCGCGGTTGATCTGCGAGCTGGGCATGCACGGCGCCTCGATCGACCGGATCGCGGCCGACGCCGGCTATACGAAGGGCGCGTTCTACGTGCACTTCGCCAGTAAGGAGGACATGTTTCTGACTCTGCTCGACGAGCACTTCGCCGCCGAGGTCGCGCGGCTGGACGCGGTCCTGGAGGGTGTCGGCGAGCCCGCGCAGGAGGCGCGCGCCGCGGCCGAGGGGTTCCTCGCGCGGATCGACTCCGAACCGGAGTGGCGCGGTCTGTATCGCGAGCTCGCCGGCCACGCCGCCCGTAACGAGCCGTTCCGGCTCCAGTTCGCCGCCCGCCAGAGCGACCTGCGCGAGCGCATGGCCGGGGTGTTCGAACGGTGGGCATCCGATCTCGGCGCCACGCCCGCGCTGCCGGCACGAGACGTGGCCGCGATGGTGATGTTCATGGCCGACGGGTTCCTGCTGAACCGCACGATCGAGCCCGACCTCGACCCCGCTCTTTACGGGCGCATGTTCGAAGTGTTCCTGCACGGGCTGATCTCCGTGTCCGGCATGCCCGCATCCGCAGCCGCTTGACACACTGCGCGATCTGTGTAAACTGCATCGACAGAAAGGCGATCAGGATCAACAGAAGGGACACAGACAATGGCTGCTGTACCGGGAACTCTGCACGACACGCCCACCGTGGAACAGGGCGAGGAGGTGCGCTGGCGCGATCCCAAGCGCTACGCATGGCTGCTCGGGCTGTTCATCCCGACGCTGCCGTTCCTGACCTGGGGCCTGGTGGAAGCGACCGGGCTGGGGGTGTTCTGGTTCTACGGTCCATTCCTCGTGTTCGTGATCTTCCCGGGTCTGGACCTGGTGATCGGGATGGACGCCACGAACCCTCCTGACAGCGTGATCAAGTGGCTGGAGCAGGATCGCTACTACCGCTGGTGCACGTACCTCTACATCCCGATCCAGTACGCCGGCCTGGTACTCGCCTGCTGGTTGTGGTCCAGCGGCAAACTGAGCACGATCGATGACATCGGGCTGGCGTTGACGGTGGCGATGGTCAGCGGTATCGCGATCAACACCGCGCACGAGCTCGGCCACAAGCGCGACAGCCTGGAGCGCTGGCTGAGCCGGGTGGCGCTGGCCCAGAGCGGCTACGGGCACTTCTTCATCGAGCACAATCGCGGCCACCACGTGCGTGTCGCCACCCCGGAGGACCCCGCCAGCGCGCGCATGGGGGAGAGCTTCTACGCGTTCTGGCCGCGCACCGTCGCCGGCAGCCTGCGCTCGGCCTGGGAGCTCGAGGGCGTGCGCCTACAACGGATGGAGCGCTCGCTGTGGACGCTGCGCAACGACATCCTCGGCGCCTGGGCGATGACCGTCGTGCTGTTCGCGGCCCTGGCCGTCGTGTTCGGTCCGGTCGTGCTGCCGTATCTGCTGCTGCAGGCGATCGTCGGCTTCAGCCTGCTCGAGGTCGTCAACTACCTCGAGCACTACGGGCTGATGCGCCAGCACCGCGAGGACGGCCGCTACGAGCGCACCCGTCCCGAGCACAGCTGGAACTCCAACAACGTCGCCTCCAACGTGCTGCTCTATCACCTGCAGCGCCACTCCGACCACCACGCCAACCCGATCCGCCGCTATCAGGCGCTGCGCCACGTCGACGACGCGCCCGCAGCTGCCCACCGGGTACGCCGGCATGATCGTGCTCGCCGATGATCCCGCCGCTGTGGCGGCGGGCGATGGACCGACGGCTGCTCGCCCACTACGGCGGCGACCTCGACCGCACGAACATCACCACGCGCACGCGCCCGCGCGCGCGTGCTGCTGCGCACGCTACGGTGGGGCCCGCTGATGAGCAGCTACCGCTGTCCCGCCTGCGGATACGTCTACGACGAGGATGCCGGCCATCCCCGCGAGGGGTTCCCCGCAGGCACGCCGTTCAGCGAGGTGCCCGACGACTGGGCCTGTCCGGACTGCGGCGTGCGCGACAAGGTCGACTTCGAGCCGGCAGAGCAGTGAGCGTCGCCGCGCCCACGCCCTACGCGGTGGCCGCGCGCGAGCTGCTGCGCGACACGCTGTTCGACGGGGCGCGCCGCGAGCTCGAGCACCGCGGCTGGAACGAGGTGACGATGGCCGACGTCGCCGCGGCCGCCGGGGTCAGCCGCCAGACCCTCTACAACGAGTTCGGTTCGCGCGACGAGTTCGCCCAGGCGTTTGTGCTGCGCGAAGCCGTCCGCTTCGTACGGGCGATCGAAGGCGCGCTCGACGCCCACCGCGACGAGCCGCAGGCCGCGCTGAGCGCCGCCTTTGGCCTGTTCCTGACGGCCGCCGCCGAGGACCCGCTGATCCGCGCCGCGATCGGCGGGCAGGGGGAGATGCTGCCGTTCGTCACCACCCAGGGCCAGCCGCTCGTGCAGGGCGCGGCCGAGCGGCTGTGCGAGGCGATCCGCGCGCGCTGGCCGCAGGCCTCCGAGCACGACGCCGCGCTGCTGGCCGAGTGCCTCGTGCGGCTGGCGATCAGCTACGCGACGCTGCCGGTCGGCTCGGCGGGAATGACCGCCGCCTCGCTGGCCGAGCTGCTCGGCCCCTACCTCGAGCGCGCGCTGGGGGACTGAACGTCGGCGTAGTGTTGCGTCCGTGCACGCGCCCCGCCGCCCCGAGACCGACGAGATCCTGCTGGGCGAGAACCTCGAGCTGCTGCCCGAGTTCGCGGACGGGTCCTTTCAGCTGATCTACATCGACCCGCCGTTCAACACGGGCCGCGCGCAGACACGTCGGACGCTGCGCACCGCCCAGGACGCCGGCGGGGACCGCACGGGGTTCAGCGGCCGCCGCTACAGCACCCGGCTGCTGGCCGAGTCCTCCTATCGCGACTCCTTCGAGGACTACCTGGCGTTCCTGCGGCCACGCCTGAGCGAAGCCCGCCGGCTGCTGGCGCGCGAGGGGACGCTGTACGTGCACCTGGACTGGCGCGAGGCCCACTACTGCAAGCTGCTGCTGGACGAGCTGTTCGGGCGCGAGTGCTTCCTCAACGAGATCGTGTGGGCCTACGACTACGGCGCGCGCACGAAACGGAGCTGGCCAACGAAGCACGACACGATCCTCGTGTACGTGAAGGACCCGAAGGCCTACCACTTCGACTCGGAGGCGGTCGACCGCGAGCCCTACATGGCCCCCGGCCTCGTGACCGCCGAGAAGGCCGCGCGGGGCAAGCTCCCAACGGACGTGTGGTGGCACACGATCGTGCCGACCGGCGGACACGAGAAGACCGGCTATCCCACGCAGAAGCCGCTCGGCATCGTGCGCCGCATGGTCCAGGCCTCCACGCGCGAGGGCGACTGGTGCCTGGACTTCTTCGCGGGCAGCGGCACGCTCGGCGCCGCCGCGGCGCGGCTGGGGCGCCGCTACGTCCTGATCGACTCCAATCCCGAGGCCGTGCGGATCATGCGCGAACGTCTCGGCGAGCGGGCGCAGCCGCCCGGACGGCACGCCGCGCGCGAGCCGCAGCCATGGCCGCGACGTGCGAGCCTTGGGCTATGTTTCACATCGAGATGCGCCAGTTCCCGCACAACGCCTGGCGCGTTCAACCTCGGCGAGGACGAGCTGCTGCAGTTCGTCGTGCCGTGGTCGCGCGAACAGTGGATCGAGCTTGGGCGAACGCAAGTGGAACCCGCACCAGGCCCGCATGACCGTGCTCGAGGGCCCGCACATGCCCGTCGACGAACTCTCGATGGGTCGCGGCTGGCGCAACGCTCAGCACCGCTCGCAGGACGTGACAGAGCGCGTGCTCGCGCAGGCACGCGCGCTCCAGCCGGCCGAGCCGGTCGCTGCCGGAGCCGCTGCTCCCGGGCAGCGCCGCCGGGCAGGCCGGTCCGGGCGCTGACCCGCGCGCGACAGGTGCCGCCGACGCGGAGCTCGCAGTCGCTGCTCGGGTCAGATCCGCAGGCGCTGCTGGAGGCCTGGCGCCTGGCAGCCGAGCGCCGCCCCGAGCTGACCCCGAGCGAGTCGCTCGCCCTGGCCGAACGCACGCTGAGCTCGCTGGATTCCTGAAGCACTTCGGCGCTGAATCCACACTGAGGCGCCGCTAGACTCCGTCGTCCGCGCATGGTGGGCGTAGCTCAGCTGGTAGAGCTCCTGGTTGTGGTCCAGGCGGTCGGGGGTTCGAGTCCCCTCGCTCACCCTCATGTTGTGTCTCGGGGCATCGGAGACGGGTGTCTCGTGACGGTTGGGACTTGACATTTGGTATCCGAGGAGCTACATTGATCTCGTAATGGCATCCCGTCGCATGGGGTGCTGGTATTCGATAGGTTGAGTCGGGTGTGACCCCCTTGGGTTGACAGTAGAAACGTTTTGCAGGGGAAGTCGTAATGGGAGAGGTGCTGGGCCGTATGAAGAGAGGCTGTGTACGCGTGGTTCCATGGGGATCAGATGTGAAGAGGGTCGCTGCGTGCCCGTTTAGGGCCGTCTGTAGGTGCGTCGGCACCGACGCACCTCTCTCTCTCTCTCTCTCTCTCTTTGCTCCTATGTCAAGCTCGGAGTTGAGTCTGGTTCTGCTCTAAGGAGGGTTGGTAGGGGCGCCGCCGGGGGCTTTTTTGGCTCTTGGTCTTGTGCTGGGTGTGGTTGTAGGGCGCGCCAGATCACGCGTGCGAGGTGTCGCTTTAGTGCGCGTAGTGCTTCGCGGCGTGTCTTTCCCTCGGTTTCCTTCTTGGCGAGGAATGTTCGTGCGGGCTCGTGTGTGCGTCCTTGCACGATTGCGATTCGGTGTAGCGCGCAGTTGAGTTGGCGGTTGCCGCCGCGGTCGAGGCGGTGGCGGTTGTTTTTCCCGGAGGATGCGGGTATTGGTGCGACTCCGGCGAGGCGTGCGAGCTTGGCGTCGGAGCTGAAGCGCTCTACGCCCGCGGTCTCGGCGATGATCTTCGCGGCTGTCAGCGCGCCGCAACCGGCGAGCTCCAGAGTTGTGGCGCCTTTGATTGCACGAGTGTCGTGATCTCGCGCTCTAGTTCGTGTGCGCGGCGGGTGTGTTGTTTGAGTGCTCGTACGAGGTCACGCGCGATACGCACGCGAGCGCAGTGTTCGGCACGGGATGAGCTTGCGGGAGATCCGCTGCAACCAGACTGCGCGGTCGAGTGCTCCGACGGGGATCTTTAGGTCTGGCCAGAGGTCGTGTAGGTGCCAGCGTAGTCGTTGTTGGTCTTGTGAGCAGGCTTTGGTGAGGTCCTCGCGATGATCGAGCAGCAGCTTGATCTCCAGCGAGTCCTGGTCCAGGTGGGCGGTGGGGAGGGTGTCTATTCCCTCCCGCAGCGCGGCTCTGGCGATCGCGCGGGCATCGATCGGATCGGACTTCCCACGGGTGCGCTCGGCTGCCGCGTTCTCTGGCGGTGAGGTTGGGTGGGATACGCACGATGCGCTCTCCGGTGGCCATGAGGTAGCGCTCGAGGGGGCCGGTGAGGTGCCGGCAGTCCTCCAGCGCCCATACCCGCTCGGGGTCACCGAGGCTGCGGGCCCAGTCCAGCAGCGCGACGAATCCGGTCTTGCTCGCGGGGATCGTCTTCTCGCCGAGATGCTGCCCATTGGGCGTGTCGATGGCGGCGAGGGTGTGGGTGTGCTTGTGTGTGTCCGCTCCGATCAGGATCATTCGTACCGTCCATTCATCGATTGGTCTGTTGTTTGGGCGGATCGCCGGCTGACACGAGTCACTTGGGGCGTATTTGCCACGCTCCTATCAGGTCAAGCCGGCGGTCCTCTTCGGGCAACGGCGGCGAGCGACACAACAGAGACTGGTCAGGCCCCGGACGGGGTCGACACTCTCTCGGGGAGTCAGCTCGCCGCCGAGCCCGAAACACCCAACAGCCCCGGCCGGACAGCAACACCGCCAGCCAGGGAGAGCGAGCATGACAGTGACTCTCTCGGCGACTGCTGAGCCTCGTCTCGGTGCCTGTTTTGGCGCCCACGATCATCGCCTAGCAAGCCCTGGCCCCGCGCGTACGCGCGGTGGCTTTTGCCGTTTCGTTTCAGTCTTGGTCGTCCTCCCCATGACCCTTGGGGGACGAACGAGGAGGCCTCGTCGCGTGCTTTCTTCACGCGCGGGTGCCGTGAGTACCGAGTGTCGCGGTCGTTCTCATGCGGGATCGCGGCGCTCAAAGACCCCGGTGTGTATTCCCAAGCACGCCGGTTTCACAGTCCCCGAGCGCCGCGGCCTTGACCCCAACCCTCGGTCGCGGCGCTCACCCTTTTTGATCGGTGGTGAGCATCATGCCGCGTGAGCGTGGTGAGGCCAAGCCGCGGCGTGGTAACCGTGTGGTGCGTGGTCCTGTGCGCTCTCCGTCGTTGCGGCCGGCGGCGCGTAATGGTCGTGTGCGGGTCTCGGAGATGCAGCGCTCCAGATTGTTGGGTGGTGCTGTCGCGGCGGTGGAGGAGTTGGGTTGGGCGAACGTGAGTGTCGCGAGTATCGCCTCGCGTGCGCGGGTGTCACGGAAGACCTTTTATGACTTGTTCAGCGATCGTGAAGATTGTCTGCTGGAGGTCTGTGACGACACGCTGGAACGGGTCCTCGTGGAGTTGCGTGCGGCGAAGGTGGGTGATCTCGAGTGGCCTGAGCGGATACGTGCGGGCCTGTGGGTGATCTTGGGTTTCTTTGATCGTGAGCTCGAGCTCGCGCGGGTATGTGTGGTTGAGAGCGCGCATGGTGGTCCTGCGGCACGGGCGTGGCGCGCGGATCTGTTGGGGGCGCCTGATCGCGATCGTGGATGAGGGCCGTTTGCAGGGTGCGGGTGCGGCTGAGGTTCCGGTGTTGATGGCTGAGGGTGTTGTTGGTGCGGTGCTGAGCATCTTGAACCGGTTGTTGGTGGTTGGTGAGGGTGGGTCTGTGGCTGGTTCGTTGGATGAGTTGGCGAGCCTTGTCGTGTTGCCGTACGTGGGTGCGAAGGGCGCGCGTGCGATGCGTAAGCGTCCCCTACCGCAGATACCGCTGCTCAGCTCTTTGCAGGCGCGTGTTTATCACGCCGGTGAGGATCCCCTGAAGGACGTTCCGATGCGTCTGACGTACAGGACCGCGCGGGTCCTCGAAGCGGTGGCCCGGCATCCGGGTGCGAGTAATCGTTTGATCGGTGATCTGGCTGAGATCGGCGACCAGGGTCAGGTCTCAAAGCTCCTCGCGCGCCTTCAGGGTTTGGGCCTGCTCACGAACACCGCGGGTCGTGACGCGCACACCAAGGGCGCAGCGAACGCGTGGCGGTTGACCGAGCTGGGGGAGCAGGTAACCGAGCAGCTCGCGCTCAACACCGGCGTTCAACCGGACGGGGCGGCATGACACCGCTCGGCCACCCCACGACTTTTCCCAGCGCCCCCGATGACCACCAGCAGAAAGGCATTCCGATGACCAAGGCACCGAACAGGCTCACCTCCCCCCTTCACCGCCTCGGTGTCACCGGGCCTGCTCGCGTGAGTGCCTGCCAAGGGAGTGGTGCGTCCAAACCCGGCCAGGGGAGTGGTGGGCCTTCGCCTCGCCGTGCTCTCCTCACATTGGCAACTCTCGCCATGACCCTCGCTGCCCTGGTCGTCGTCGCTGCTCCGGCTCTAGGTTCTGAACCCCCGGAAGTCCTGGAAACCCCGGAAGGCCTCGAAGCCGGTCACGTTGCTGCCAACACGGTGACGCTGGGCGGTGTGCTGAACCCCAAGCAGGCGGGCGCAGTGGTGCCCTATGAATTCCGATTTCTCTACCGGCCTTCCGCGAGCGAATGTCAGGGCGCAGGCGAAAAAGCGACACCCGCGACGCGCGCGGGGGGTCGTCCTGTGGAAGCGGTCAAAGCCGCGATCAGGGAACTGCTGCCCGACACCCAATACACGTTCTGTCTGCAGATCGGGTACGCGGTCTCGAGTCCCGGGCGGGGGACGGTGCTCTTTGCTCCGGTGACGTTCACGACGCTGGCGGCGGCGGCGCCCACGACCGAAGAACCGTCGCTTACCGATGTAGCCTCCACCAGCGCGACGCTGCACGCCCAACTCAGCCCGCAGGGGGCGGCCACGAGGTACGTGTTCGAATACGCCCCGGCGGGCGGCGCGTTCGCTCCTGTCCCCGAACCGGAAGGCAGCGGCACCCTCTCCGCAGCGAACTTGGGCGCCCAGCTCAGCGTGCATATCCAACGGGGTCTTGCGCCAGGCGCCCTTACGAGTTCCGTCTCGTCGCCGGCAACTCGGTGCAGAAAGACGTGGCCGGCGAACCGGTTTCGTTCACAACGCAGCGCGCCGGCGACGAGTTCTCGCTACCCGACAACCGCGAGTACGAACTCGTGACGCCTCCGGAGAAGCAGGGCGCCCTGGTACTCGGCTCGGGTCATTTCTTCAGCGAAGGCTCGGATCATCTCTACTACAACGCAGGAGAAGGCAATCAGGGCATTCAGGCGTCTGCTGCGGGGAACGCGATGGTCGAGCTGGCGAGCCAGCCGACCGAAGCGCAACCGCAGGGCTATGACAGTTATACGCAGCTGCTCTCGACGCGTTCTGCGACCGGCTGGAGTACGC
Source organism: uncultured Solirubrobacterales bacterium (assembly GCA_963736555.1). Classification (GTDB taxonomy): domain Bacteria; phylum Actinomycetota; class Thermoleophilia; order Solirubrobacterales; family Solirubrobacteraceae; genus Palsa-744. The sequence continues at coordinate 322,940 of CAVTPC010000003.1, read as the reverse complement.
AGACGATCGCGCCGCCTAAAGCTCAGGGCGGGGGCCCTGGCCTGCTTGCCCCGGTGGCCTGACCCCCTGAGTTCGGTCCGGCTCTTGTGAGAGTTTCTCGCGCCCGTGATGATGGGCGAGGAAGGAACTCTGATGAAGCGACGCAGGCATACGCCGGAGCAGGTCATCCGCAAGTTGCGGGAGGCCGAGCGGATGCTCGGCGAGGGCAAGACGATCCCGGAGGCCGCGAAGGAGCTGGGGATCTCCGAGCAGACGTTTCACCGCTGGCGCAACCAGTACGGCGGGATGAAGGCCGCAGGACGTCGAAGCGGCTGAAGGAGCTCGAGCGCGAGAACTCGAGCCTTGAAGGCGATCGTCGCTGATCAAGCGCTCGAGGATCGGGCGTTGAAGGAGATCTCCCGGGGAAACTGGTAGGCCCGGTCCGTCGGCGCCGGGCGGTCGCGATGCTCCGCGACCGTCTCGGTGTCAGCGAGCGCTGGGCATGCCGGGTAGTCGGGCAGCATCGCTCCACGCAGCGCCACGAGCCGGAGTGCGCGGAGGATGACGCGGCGTTGCGCGCCGAGCTGCGGAAGTTCTCGAAGGACCGTCCGCGGTGGGGGTACCGCCGTGCGCATCATCACCTGCGGGAGCTGGGCTGGGAGGTGAACCGCAAGCGTGTGCAGCGCCTGTGGCGCGAGGAGGGGCTGCGGGTCCCTGTGCGCAAGCGCAAGCGCCGGCGGCTGGGAGACTCGACGGTCCCGGCCGAGCGGCTGCGCGCCGAGCGGCCCAACCACGTGTGGGCGTTCGACTTCCAGTTCGACCAGACCGCCGACGGCGGGCGCTGAAGCTGCTGAACATCGTCGACGAGTTCACCCGCGAGTCGCTGGTGATGCTGGTCGAGCGCTCGCATCGACGCTGACACGGTCGTCAGCGACGCTGGAGCGGCTGTGCGGCGAGCGCGGCGCCCCGGAGCTCCTGCGGTGCGACAACGGCCCGGAGATGACCGCGCACGCGCTCAGAGACTGGTGCGTGCTGGCGGAGACCGGGACCGTGTTCATCGAGCCGGGCTCGCCGTGGCAGAACCCGTTCGTGGAGAGCTTTCACTCCCGCGTGCGTGACGAGCTGCTCGATGTCGAGGAGTTCTCCAGCCTGGCCGAGGCGCGCGTGGTGATCGGCGACTGGCGCGAGGACTACAACCAGCGCCGCCCGCACTCCGCGCTCGGGATGCTCACCCCGGCCACCTTCGCCGCCCAATGCACTCCCAGCGCCACCGACCGCAAAGCGGCATGACCCCCCCGGCGAGGGAACGCGCCGGTCGGGTCGTGCTCCGCTACGGCCCAAGGGCCTCCGCTCCACCCGACCCGACCGAACCCCCAGCTACCCTCCCCCTTACTTCTATCCACCAGCTCTCACACTCGGTGGACCGAAAAACGGGGGCCGGTCACCGGAATACCTGTTGTTCTCTGAAGACCTCTCGCGTGGGATCGTGCAGCCGGTGGGTGCGTTCTCGCCGTACGCCCCCGGAGTGGAAGAACAAACCCCGTATCTCCGCACGGACTATTTGAATGGTAATGTCGACGAACACTGTCACAGCTCGTGTTTCCAGCCGTTGGTGACGCGCGCCGATGACACCGCCAGCCCGTTCGTGCCGTTCGGCGGGGCGTACAAATCGGCAGTGCCGGGGTTTTGCGAAAACACGGATTGTGGGCCGTTGGTCCGGGGTGCGTCCCCGGATTTGAGCCATGTCGTGTTTGAGTCTTCGGTTCAGCTCACCTCGACGCCGCTTCCCGCAGAAACCACTGAGGCTCTTTATGAGTGGTACGGTGGGCACCTGAGACTTGTCGGTACGTCTGAAAGCGAACTGTCACTGGCTGGTGGGCACCAGGACGTCACGCCGAATGAAGAACCGGGTGCGAGGCGTGCGATCTCCGAAGACGGGGAACGTGTCATCACTCAACGTTTTATCTCTGGGGCACCACCCGAATTCTTCGGCATCTATATGAGTGATGTGGCGACCGGTGAAACCGTAAAGATCGGCGAAGGGACCTATTTGACGGCTAGCAGTGACGCGTCGAGGGTCTTCTTCCTTGAAGGCGGGAATCTCGATATGTTCGAAGTGACCAGCGGCAAGGGCGAACCGCTGGCGGGCAAGGTGGTCGATCTGACGGTCGATCCGCATCCGGGCGAAGCAGCGGATGTGGTTGGTGTCCTGGGCGCGAGCGCTGACGGCTCGTATGTGTATTTTGCGGCTGGCGGCGTGCTGGCACCCGGCGCTGTCCCCGCCATCCCCGACACCCAATTCACGTCCGGCACATGCTCAACCCGCTACGCAGGGACTCGGGCAGGGTGTAACATATATGTGTATCACGATGGTGTGACGAGCCTGGTTTCGGCGGGCTGGATCGAACCAAATGAGGCTTTCCTGTTGTCGCGGGTGTCGCCCGATGGTCGCTGGCTGGCGTTTATGTCGACGCACAGCCTCACGGGCTATGACAACCGTGACGCCAACAGCGGCGAACCTGACACCGAGGTCTATCTGTATGACGCGGATACCGGCAGGCTGGCGTGCGCGTCCTGCGATCCCACGGGAGCACGACCGGTGGGAGAAGAGCTATATAGTCCCGCCGGTCTATGGATGGCGGCGAACGTTCCGGGCTGGGAGCATTACTTTGGGTTCTACGGAGTCGCTACCAGCCACGTTACCTGTCGAACGGTGGCCGCCTGTTCTTCGAAAGCACCGGTGCGCTCGTGCCGCAGGACGTCAATGGTGTCCGGGATGTGTATGAGTATGAGCCCGAAGGGGTGCCCGCGGGCGAACGTCCCTGCTCGCCGTCGAACGTGAGCGGGAGTGATGTCTTCAAGCCCGCGCATGCCTTTGCAGTGGAAGGTCGCAGTGGGGAAGAAGGCGCGGGCTGTGTCGCGCTGATCTCCTCGGGTACCTCCAGTGAAGAATCCTCGTTCCTCGACGCCAGTGAAACGGGTGGTGATGTGTTCTTCACGACGACGTCGAAGCTCGCGCCGCAGGACTTCGATGATGCCGTCGATGTGTATGACGCGCATGAATGCACAAGCGAATCGCCGTGTGCCACGAGCGTGGTAGTTCCCCGCCGTGCACGACCGAAGCCTCCTGCAAACCGTCGCCTACCCCCCAGCCGTCGATCTACGGTCCGCCGTCGAGCGCGACGTTCAGCGGTCCCGGCAACATTGCCGCCACACCACCACCCTCACCACCAAAGAAGGTCACGAAGAAGACGGTGAAGTGCAAGAAGAGGTTCGTCAAGAACAAGAAGAACGAGTGCGTCCGCAAGAAGAGTAAGAAGAAGGCGAAAACGTCCATCCATCGTAAGGGGAGCAACTGACCATGCGTATCTCGACAAAGCTCCCGACTCTGTTCCTGCTACCCGCCCTGCTGCTCGTCGCGCTCGTGCTCGGCACAGCCTCGGCCTCCGCCGAAGGGTTGTCGGCCTGGTGGCATTTGACGTCTCGTGTGCGTCCGTCGTATCTGCAGCCCGGTCAGGCGAAGGACACGGTTCAGGATGTCACGGTCAGTGGCTCCTCCGGCGAAACTGTCACCCTGACGTACGTGGTTCCTAAAACGGAGGGGGAAGTGGTCCGTAGTGCGGAATTCCCGGTGGGGGCGGAAGCGAGCATGGTTCGGGCGAGCCTTGAAGGGGCGCTCGGATCCAACAACGTCGAAGTTGCTGGTGGTCCCGGGGCGATGGTTGGGCTCGAACCGTACGTCGTGACGTTCACAGGTGCGCTGACAGACCAGTCGGTCGAACCTCTGTCAACGGAAGCAAGCGCGGCGAAGGTGAGTGTCAAGGTGGTCGCGGTGGGGCGGCCGGATGGGTATATCGTGGTGAATGCCGCGAATGTCGGTACCACGTATGCGAACCCTGAAGCGGGGGTGGGTGGGAGCCCAATCGTTATCACGGACGAGCTTCCCCCGGGGTTGGAAGCGATCGGGATCGAAGGAACCGTCGAGGACGGACAGGGAACCTTCGGTCATCCGTATGAGCTTGAATGCGTGCTGGGGTCGTTGAGTTGCTCGTTCACGGGGACGCCCCCCTTGATCGAACTGCCCTCGCTCGCCTATGGTTACCCGCATTCGGTGGCGCCGTTTCAGCCGCTTCAGATGCGTATCGCCGTGCGCGTGAAGGAAGGTGCGCAGGCAGCTAAATCTGGTGAAGAAAACGTAGCCGGTATCGTCGGTGGCGAAGTTCCCGAGGCGACGGCTAGGCAGAAGCTTGTGGTGTCTGATGCGCCGGTGCCGTTTGGCGCGGCGGCATATGAAATAAGTCCTGAAGAATCGGGTGGTGGTGTCGATACGCAGGCTGGTTCGCACCCGTTCCAGTTGACGACGACGTTGTCGCTCAACGAAACGTTGGCAGGGGGGACGGGCAAGCCGGCGGCGTTGGTCAAGGATCAGCATTTCAAGCTGCCGCCCGGTCTGATCGGCAACCCGACACCGTTTCCGCAGTGCTCGCTGGCGACCTTCCTCAACAGTCACGAAGAATGCTCGGCCCAGACCGTGGTTGGCGTATCGAGGGTCGAATTCAGAGCGTACATACTGGGGACGTTTAGCACGCTCTACCCCTCGACGCAGCCTGTGTATAATCTTGAACCGGCTGTCGGTGAACCCGCGCGCTTCGGTTTTATAGTCCCGGGCGCTGAAGGGGTGCATGTACTGCTGAATACCGCGGTGCGTACCGGGGGTGACTATGGCGTCACGGTGAGCGCGGTGAACATCACCCAGCTGGCGGAATTGGCCAGCAGCGAAGTGACGTTCTGGGGGGTCCCCGGCGACGCGCGTCACGACCGCTCACGCGGCATTCCCTGTTCCGTGGCGCGTTTAACTTCTCCGAGTTGGCACAGAACCGAGGTATTCAAATGTCCAGCGTTCGCGGAAGAAAGTCATCCGCCGCCGTTGCTGTCGTTGCCGACGTCATGCGCGAATAACCCGTTGACCGGGGAACCGGAACCGTTGCACGCCGAATACGAAGGCGACTCGTGGGCAGGGCTGGGTAAACCCTCGGAAAAGCAGCAGTCGTTGCTGACTACGACGCCGATGCCGGCGCTGGATGGTTGCAACCGCCTGCCGTTCGTACCGGAGATCAAGGTCTCCCCAGATGGCCAGCAGGCGTCAAAGCCGACGGGGTTGACGGTTGATGTGCACGTACCCCAGGAAGGGCAGCTGAACCCTGAAGGTCTCGCGCAGTCCAACGTCAGGGACATCACAGTGAGCTGCCCGCGGTGTGTCGCGATCAACCCGTCCAGCGGCGGATGGGCTGGAAGGGTGTTCGGATGGTCTGGTCGGCTATGAACCGGCCGGGCGTAACGGGTTCGGGGAATTCCCGACCGATCCGGGGGTGAGCTACCCGACTTCACGCCGTTTCTGCCGGGTAGTACCGGGGCGCTCGCGGCCGGCGATCGGGAACCGCTGGAGCCGGGCGATGAATTTCTGTCAGAACGCGTCGAAGATCGGCGAAGTGACGATCAAGACGCCGCTGTTGCCGAACTGTTGAAGGGTTTCGTGTATCTCGCTTCCCGCAGAGAAGTCCCAGAACCCGTTCGCCAAACGTCTGGCGATGTACTCGTCGCTGAAGACCCGGTGTCGGGGTCGTTGGTGAAGCTCCCGGGGAGGGTGATGTTGTGTCAGGGCGCGGGCGAATGATCGCGGGTATGACCTGGAAGCGCTGGGGCAGATAGTCATCACGTTCGAAAACAACCCTCAGCTACCTTCGAAGACGCGGAACTCCACTTCTTCGGTGGGGAACGCGCGCCGTTGGCGTCGCCCATCGCGCTGCGGGACCTACACGACGAACGCGACATTCACGCCGTGGTCGGGCGGCGAAGACGTCAACGCTCCTCGACGTTTGACATCATCTCCGGGTCCGAACGGCGCCCCGTGCCCGGGCGCTGCGCTGCCGTTCGCCCCGTCGTTGACGCGGCGGCACGCGAACATCAACGCGGGTGGGTTCTCGCCGTTTGACGCGACGATGAGTCGCCCGGTTGGCGAACAGAACATCCAGTCGATCAAGCTGCACTATCCGCCGGGCCTGTCGGGTATGCTGTCGGGTGTCGAACTGTGCCCCGAAGCGCAGGCTAACCTGGGTAGTGTGGCCCGAACAGCCTGATCGGGGAAACGATCGGTGTCGGTGGGGGTGGGCGGCGAGCCGTTCACGGTCACCGGCGGGAAGTCCTACATCACCGGCCCGTATAATGGGTCCGGTCGTTGCACGGTCGGGGAAGCAAATTGTGCGCCGTTTGGGATCTCCTTCGTGGTCCCGGCGAAGGCCGGCCCGTTTGACTTGCACACGAGGAACACCGCCCGGCCTCCCGTGGTCAGAGCGAAGATCGAAGTCGACCCGACCACCGCGGCGATCACGATCACCACCGACCCGCCGGGCGCCCACGCGATCCCGACGATCATCGAAGGGTTCCCGCTTGAAATCCAGCACGTCAACGTCTGATCAGACCCTCCACGGTTCAAGTTCAACCCGACGAGCTGCACAACGATGGAAGTCACCGGGAACATCCACTCCGCCGAAAAAGCGAGCGCGCCCGTTCGGTGTCCGTTCCAGGCGACGAACTGCGCGTTCCTGAAGTTCACGCCGAAATTCTCTGTCTCGACGTCGGGGAAGACGAGTAAAGCGGATGGTGCGAGCCTGACGACGAGGTTGAAGAGCCCGCGGGGTCGATGGGTACCCAGGCTAACATCGCGAAGGTCAAAGTCGAACTGCCGTTGCAGTTGCCGTCGCGGTTGACGACGTTGCAGAAGGCGTGCACGGCGGCGCAGTTCGAAGCCAACCCTGCGGCGTGTCCGTCGGCGTCGTTTATCGGCCACGCGGTCGTGCATACGCCGCTGGTCCCGGTCCCGCTGGAAGGCCCGGCGATCTTCGTCAGTCATGGTGGGGAAGCGTTCCCGAGCCTGGAGATCGTGCTGCAGGGTTATGGCGTGAAGATCGTGCTCGTCGGCGCGACGTTCATCAGCAAAGCCGGGGTCACCTCGACGACGTTCAAGACGGTCCCCGACAGCCCCTTCAGCACCTTTGAACTGACCCTGCCCGAGGGCCCTTACTCGGCGCTGGCAGCGACCGCGAACCTCTGTGCGCCGACCACTACGAAGACGGTCAAGAAGAAGGTTACGGTCAGGATCAAGGGTCGTAAGAAGACCGTGATGCGCAGGATCAAGGAGACGGTCGCGGGCTCCCTGGTGATGCCCAACGAATTCGTCGCGCAGAACGGAGCGGTCATCAAGCAGACCACGCCGATCGCGGTGACGGGCTGCCCGAAGAAGGTCGCGCACAAGGCAAAGACGAAAAAGAAGGAGCGTAAGAAGAAACGCTAGGGTAAATCCCTCGTATGGTTTGGTCTTGAATGGTGCATGATAAATAGTGTGGCACGCCATGTTGGCACACCACAAATCGCCCGGAACGGTATAGGTTAATCATCGTTATCCATAATGGGCCTCGAGAGCAAGATGCTCCTGGGGTCCAGTTTACTATCGGAAGCGAGATGGTTGATGATTAAGCATGCGAAACGCATAATATGCGTCGCGGCGATGGCTTTGATGGTCCCCTTGGTTTCGCTTTGGGGCGGCTTCGCCGGCGGTGGCGGCGCCTGGTGGTATCTTCTCGGTGTTTGCGGATTGTCCGTTGGCGGCGTTTAGAGCGTTGGGTGTTCCGCCGGGGTCCGCAGGGTGCGCGTTTCATCAGATCACCAGTGGTGAAGTGGTGATCGGTTCCATGGTAGTACCGATCAATCAGACGATCACGTTGCAGGGTGGCTTCGTCCCTACTGGGAACCCCGAAAACGAAGCCGAATACTTTGATTATCCAGCAGAAGGCGGTGAAAGCCTCTCTAAAACTGAACTGAACGTACCGGGTGGTCTCCCCGGCCTGATTGGCTGTAGGGAAGTCAACGGTTGGGGTTTGCGGGAAAGAGTCGAGCGGGATCGGTGTAGAGCGTTCTCGTTCAACGGCAGGACTACCGGGGTGACGGCTACCACTGAAATCGTGGCCAACGCGGAGAGCCTGACGATCTATAACGAATTCGAGCTTGTGCGCGAAGAAGGAACGGCGCTGACCCTCCCGGTACGGGTGCACCTCAAAAACCCGTTCCTGGGCAGCTCCTGCTACATCGGGTCCGAAGCGCATCCGCTGGAGCTGCACCTGACCACTGGCGCTACATCGCTGCAATCGCCGCCTGAAGGCTGGAAATCTATTCACGGGACCCTCGGCACAGTCAAAGGGGAAACCGAAAAAGAACTCAGCCTGCTACTCCTCGTGGGGAACTCCCTGGTCGACAACACGTTCTCGGCTCCGGGCGCCGAAGGCTGCGGCGAACTTTTCGGAGTCAAAGGCGTTCTCGACTCTGCGCTCGACGCGAAGGTCAAAATCCCCAACAACCCGGGCGAAAACACCGCGATCCTCAACGGCACGGCAAGGGTAACCGCGGCAGAAACTCTGGAAACCGTCGAGAAGACACAGGAAACCGAAACAAAAAAGCAGCAAGAAGAAGCGGAAGCGAAAAGGAAGCAAGAAGAAGCGGAAGCCGAAAAAAGACAAGAAGAACACGAAACAAAAAGACAGCACTGGGGGCACTGGCCACACTGGCAAAGCCCGGCGAGGGGGAACGGTGATCGCTAGCGAAAACCCCTAGCTCACGGGCAGTATGGCGAGGGGCCGGGAGCGATCCCGGCCCCTCATAAAGTGCAGCTACGTGATGTCCCGCCGAGCGAAGGACCGGCCGTGAATTACGAGCGTTGCTCGCAGTCGTCACTCGACGAGCATCAGCGCGAACCCGTCCTAGCCCTTGGCGCCGACCATCTGGATCGCGGTGGCGGATCTGCTGACCCGCGGCTCGGCGGCGAGCAGCTCGTAGAAGCGGCGGATGCCCTTGATCCCCGCGTTGCCCGCGCGCCGGGTCGTCGGCGGTCGGGGTCGAGGATCGCGCCGTCGCGCACGACGTTGTCGCCGACGATCACCGTGCCGGGCCGCGACAGCTGCAGCGACCATTCGAAGTAGCCGGGGTAGTTGTTCTTGTCGGCGTCGATGAAGATCAGATCGAACGGTCCCGCGCCCTCGGCGACGAGCTCGGGCAGGGTCTGCAGCGCCGGCCCGACCCGCAGCTCGACGACCTCGCCGAACCCGGCGCGAGCGATGTTCGCCCGCGGCGAGCTCCGCGTACCGGGGCTCGGCCTCGAGCGTGACCAGCCGCCCGCCGGCCGGCAGCGCGCGCGCCAGCCAGATCGTGCTGTAGCCGCCGAGCGTGCCGAGCTCCAGGATCGTGCGCGCGCCCTGGATCGCGCGCGAGCAGCTCCAGCAGCTTGCCCTGGTTGGGCGTGACCGCGATCGGCGGCAGCCCCGCGGCGACGCTGTCCGCGCAGCGCTTGCCTCCAGCGCCGCGTCCTCCGGCACGAGCAGGTCGGTGATGTACTCGTCCACCGCGCTCCAGCGCTCCTGGGGCGCGGGCCCTCTGTCGGCCGCGTCGGTCATCGGCGGCCACGCTATCCGATCTGCGTCCGACCGGTCTCCTGCCGGCGTCGGCATCGGTATCCGTATTCGCACAGCGGCGGAGTACCGTCCCCTGGGATGCCCGCCGTCCGCACCGAGTCCGCGCGCAAGCAACTGACGCTCATCGCGTGCATCATCGGCTCGGGGATCGTGCTGCTCGACGGCACCGCCGTGAACGTCGCGCTGCCGAGCATCCAGCGCGCGCTCGGCGGCGGGCTGGCCGCGCAGCAGTGGGTGATCAACGGCTACCTGCTGACGCTCGGCTCGCTGATCCTGATCGGAGGTTCGCTCGGGGACCTGTACGGCGAGCGGCGGATCTTCGCGCTCGGAGTCGGCGGCTTCGGCGTGACCTCGCTGGCCTGTGCGCTCGCGCCCTCGATCTATGCGCTCGTCGCCGCGCGGGCGCTGCAGGGCGTGGCGGGCGCGCTGCTCGTGCCCAGCTCGCTGGCCACGATCGTGGCCACGTTCGAGGAGTCCGAGCGCGGCCCCGCGATCGGCAGCTGGACGGCGTGGGGCGGGATCGCGACCGTGCTCGGGCCGCTGGCGGGCGGCGAGCTGCTGGCGATCGCCTCCTGGCGCTGGATATTCCTGCTCAACCTGCCGTTCACGATCGCATGCGTCGCGCTGATCCTGCTCGTGATCCCGCGCGCCGAGCCTGCCGTTGCAGGACCCGAACGAACGCCCGCGCGGCGAATCGACCTGCCCGGCGCCGCGCTGTGTGCGCTCGGGCTCGGCGGCCCCGTGTTCGCGCTGATCGAGCAGCCCCGGCTCGGATGGTCGAGCCCGGGCGTGCTCGTGCCGCTGATCGCCGGCGTCGCGCTGCTGATCGCGTTCGTGGCATACGAGTACCGCGCGCGCGACCCGATGCTGCCGCTGGGCCTATTCCGGCGGCGCAACTTCTCGGCCGGAAACATCGAGACGCTCGCGATGTATGCGGGCCTGGCGGTGCTGTTCTTCTTCCTCGTCCTGTTCCTGCAGCAGGTCGGCGGGTACACGCCCGTTGCAGAGCGGTCTGGCGACGCTGCCCGTGACGCTTGTCATGTTCTTGCTCTCCCGCCGCTTTGGGGCGCTCGCCGACCGTTATGGCCCGCGCCTGTTCATGGGCCTCGGCCCGCTCGTGGCCGCGGCGGGTCTGCTGCTGTTCCAGCGCGTCGGGGTGCACGTGAACTACGCGGCCGACGTGTTGCCCGCGCTGCTCGTGTTCTCACTCGGCCTGTCGATGACGGTCGCTCCCCTGACGGCGGCGGTGCTGGCCGGGGCCGAGCGCTCGCAGGCGGGGATCGCCTCGGCTGTCAACAACGCGGTCGCCCGGGTCGCCGGTCTGCTCGGCACGGCGGCAGTGGGCGCCGCGGTCGCGACCGCGTTCGCCACAACGCTTGACTCGCAGCTGGCCGGGGTGCCGCTGGGGGCCGCCGCCAACACGGTCGTGCGCGAAGCCAAGCGTCTGCCGCTCGGCCTGCCCAACGTCTCGGGGCTGCCGCCCGCCCAGGCCCACGCCGTGACGAGCGCCGCCCAGGCCGCCTCGCTGCACAGCTTCCACCTCGGCCTGGCGATCGCCGCTGTGCTCGTAGCGCTCGGCGGCATCGCGGGCGTCGTCGGTGTACGCAACCCGCAGCGCGTCGTATGCGCCGCCGACTGCGAGGGCGGCGCGCTGGTTGGGGCGAGCCCGGAGGCCGCACACGTGGATGAGCGTGCAACCGCCTCGGTCGCCTAACCCACTGGCTCCTCCGCGTAGGCCCGCATCGCCTCGATCACCGGGCCCAGCCGCCGTCCGCGCGCGGTCAGCCGATACTCGACGGTCGGCGGGCTGGTGGGGAGGACCGTGCGCTGCACGAGTCCGGCGGCCTCCAGGTCGCGCAGGCGCTCGGAGAGCATCCGCGGGGAGATGCCGGCGACGGCCTGCGCGAATTCGTTGAACCGCAGCGCGCCCGCGAGCGCCGCATAGATGATCGACAGCTGCCAGCGCCGCTCCAGCAGGCTCGCGGCTTCGCGAACCTCGACCGGAACGGGCTGACAGCGACGGGGTGAGGGGTGTCGGGACATCGCCGGTTGGCTCCTGCTAGGAGTTGACGGCTGCCGCGACATCGCCACGGGCAGGAGCGTCGTCACCGCCGGCCGTCTCGACCGCGCGCGCGGGCTCCAGCGCCCGGTCGAGGACCTCCTGGACGGTCATCACCGGGTGAAACGCCATCTGCTCGCGCACCTCCTCGGGGATCTCGTCCAGGTCGCCGCGGTTGCGCTCGGGCAGGATCACGTCGGTCAGGCCCGCGGCATGGGCGGCGAGCGCCTTCTGCTTGAGCCCGCCGATCGGCAGCACCCTGCCCTGCAGCGTGACCTCGCCGGTCATGCCGACCGTGTGCTTGACCGGGCGGCCGCTCAGCAGCGAGGCCAGCGCCGTGACCATCGTCACGCCCGCCGAGGGGCCGTCCTTGGGGATTGCGCCGGCGGGAACGTGGACGTGGAACTCGCTATGTCCCTCGAACGCGCTGCTCGGGATGCCGAGCTCCTCGGCGTGGCCGCGCACATAGGAGAGCGCGATCTGGGCCGACTCCTTCATCACGTCGCCGAGCTGTCCGGTCAGCACCAGGCTGCTGCCGGAGCCCGAGCCGGAGTCGCCGGTCTTGATCCTGGTCGCCTCGACGAACAGCACATCGCCGCCGGTGCCCGTGACCGCCAGGCCGGTGGCGACACCGGGCGTGGCCGTGCGCGAGGCCGACTCCTGGAAGAACCGCTGGCGCCCGAGCGCGTCGCGGACCTTCTCTGAGTCGATCTGCACCGGGTTCTTGAGCTTGGTCTTACGCGAGGCGATCTTGGTCGCGGTCTTGCGCAATACCGTGCCCAGCTCGCGCTCCAGGTTGCGCACGCCCGCCTCGCGCGTGTACTCGGAGATGATCGTGCGCAGGATCTCGTCGGAGATCTCCACCTCGTCCTCGCGCAGGCCGTTGCGGTCGCGCTGGCGCGGCCACAGGTAGCCCTTGGCGATCGCGAGCTTCTCCTCGGAGGTGTAGCCGTCGAAGCGGATCACCTCCATGCGGTCGAGCAGCGGTCCCGGGATCGTGTCGGCGACGTTGGCCGTCGCCAGGAACATCACCTGGCTGAGGTCCAGTTCGACGTCGAGATAGTGGTCGCGGAAGGAGTGGTTCTGGGCGGGATCGAGCACCTCCAGCAGCGCCGCCGAGGGATCGCCCCGCCAGTCGGCGCCGACCTTGTCGACCTCGTCGAGCAGGATCACCGGGTTCATCGTCCCGGCGTCGCGCAGCGCCCTGACCAGCCGGCCCGGGAGCGCGCCGATGTAGGTGCGCCGGTGCCCGCGGATCTCCGCCTCGTCGCGCACGCCGCCGAGCGACATGCGCACGAACTCGCGTCCGGTCGCGCGCGCGATCGACTCGCCGATCGAGGTCTTGCCGGTCCCTGGGGGTCCGATCAGGGTCAGGATCGCGCCCGACTTCGGGTCGGCCTCGATGCCGCGGTCCTGGCGCAGCTTGCGCACCGCCAGGTACTCGGTCACGCGATCCTTGACGTCCTCCAGGCCCGCGTGGTCGGCGTCCAGCACCGCGCGCGCGGCGACCGGATCGAGGTGCTCCTCCGAGCGCTTGCCCCACGGCACCGCGATCAGCCAGTCCAGGTAGGTGCGGATCATGCTCGACTCGCCCGTCTGCTCGCCCATCCGCTCCAGGCGAGAGAGCTCCTTCAATGCCTGCTCCTTGACAGGCTCTGGCATGTCGGCGTCCTCGATCTTCGTGCGGTACTCGTCGGCCACGGACGCGTCGTCCTCGCCGAGCTCCTTGCGGATCGAGTCCATCTGCTTGCGCAGGAAGTACTCGCGCTGCTGCTTCTCCGCGCCCTCCTGCACGTCCTCGCGGATGCGCTTGCGGATCTGAAGCTCGGCCAGCGACTCGCGCTGCAGCTTGACCGCCAGCTCCAGCCGCTCGGTCACGTCGAGCGTGCGCAGCAGCTGGACCTTCTGGTCGTAGCTGAGGTTCGGGGAGTAGCCGGCGGAGTCCGCCAGCGCGCCGGGCTCGGCGATCGCGCGCAGGAACGCGGCGATCCGCCCGTCGTCGCCGCGCAGCTCGAGGATCTCCTCGACGGTCGCGCGGTACTCGCGCTCCAGCTCGCGCGTGCGTTTGTCGGTCGGCACCGCGTCCGGGCGCTCGTCGACCTCGACGCGCAGCTCGCCTTCCGGGCCGGTCTGGGCGGCGCCGATCAGCGCGCGGTGCTCGCCGGAGATGGCCACGGCATGTCCGCCGCCGGGCAGGCGCAGCCGCTCGGTGACCTCGGCGATCGTGCCGACGTCGAGAAACTCGTTCTCGTGACGCGGGACGAGCACGACGCGCTCGTCATCGCCGACCTCCTCGGTCAGCGTGATCCCCATGTTCGGGAACACGACCGTGTCCTGCAGCGGGATCAGGCGCAGGACGGGCTTGGGTTGGGAGGGGGTGATCTGGGGAGTATCCGAAGATGAAGGCATGAGCACGACTCCATATGAGGTTACGATTTGTTAGTTAGTATAGCGCGAGGTGGTTGTGTGTGCAAGTAGTTTGTGTGCCATGCCGAAAACACGCATTCCAGAGCCAAAGTGGGTGGTTGCCACGCCTTGGCAGTTGATCCGTCATCGGTTTGCCCTCGGGCGCATAAATAAATCGGACGGGGTGCGCATGCCGATAAAAAGCTGATGTGGTGGGCGAGTCCGCATGCGGACTCGCCTCGGGGGCGCGCATGCTGGCCGATCTTCGATCGGTCCCGCCGAGCGGTGCATGCACCGCTCGGACGGATCGGCACATGTGCCGATCCGCGGGAGGGCCGCATGCGGCCCTCCTCAGGCAGGCGCATGCGCCTGCCTGAACCGCCACTCCTACTCCGTGCCCTCGAACGTGACCTCGACGTTCTCCTCCTCCACGCGTTCCTCGACCTCCGCCGAGGAGGTCAGCGCGCGCCTGTCGGCCTCGAGCAGCGGGTCGGAGAAGAAGCTGCGCGGCCACAGCCTGCGTGCGCGCACGACGTTGATCTCGGCCGCGAACAGCGTCACCTGGCCGCCGAGGTAGAGCCACGCGAGCAGGCCGAGGACGAACGCGAACAGGCCCGAGGTCTCCTGCGCGTGGCGGACGACGTGGGCGACGTAGTAGCCGCCGAGGTGCTGGAGGATCTGCCAGAGGATCGCCGCGAAGATCACGCCGGGGACGAGATCCTTCGTGGGGATCTCTTCGGGGCTGAGGAAGCGGAAGGCCGCGAAGAACAGCAGCAGGTTGGAGACGAGCGCCAGCAGGATCCCGCCGAGCACGGCGACCAGGCCGGCCGTCTGCGCTGTGACGTAGCCGGCGGCCACCGTCGAGACGACCAGCAGCACGCCGAGCACGCCCAGCAGGGCGATGCCGCGCAGGCGCCAGGTGAGGAAGTTCGGCCGGCGCTTGCGCGGGATGTGCCAGACCTGCTGGAACGCGTTCTGGGTGGCGCCGACGACGCCGAGCCCACCGAGCAGCAGCCCGACGACGCCGATCGCGAGCGACCCGGCACTGCCTTTGAGCGAGTGGATGTTGCTCTGCAGCTGATCGCCGATGATCGGGAACTGCCCGAGCGCCGAATGCAGCACGCTGGCCTGGTCCTGCGGATCGCCTTCGAGCACGAAGCCGAGCACCGTCACGAGCAGCAGCAGCAACGGGAACAGCGAGGCGAAGCCGTAGTAGGCGATCAGCGCCGCGAGCTGGGAGGCGCCGTCGTCGCCGAACTTCTTAATCGACCGCGGCCACGAATGCCGCGCGCGGGCGCCGCTGCTGGCGGCGGTCGAGGCTGTGCAGGCGGTCGGTGATGCTCATCGTGGCCCCTCGACTGCGCCTGGCAGTTGGCGTGCGTGTGGGCGTGGATGCGCTCGCGTGGGCGGGTGCGAAGGCGCAATCGATTGGAGGGGGGGTCTGGCGGCGCCCGGGCGCGACATGCCCATGTGTCTACCCGATCCGAGCCGCCGGCACGAGCCCTGGGCGGCAGCTGGCCCGTGGCTGGTCCCGGAGCATCGGGGCGCGCCGGGCGCGATCCCGCCGAGGAGGTCGCGCTCGTGGCGCACGCCTCGCGCCGGACGCTGCTGTCGGTGCACCGCCATCGCCTGAGCTTCGCCGATCTGGAGGACTGCTACAGCCAGGCGACCGTCGAGCTCGTCGCCCAGGCGCGGCGCGGCGAGCTGCGGTACTCCAGTCGCGCGCACCTGCGCAACACGCTGGAGCTGCGCTTTGACTCGCGGATCGTCGACCGCCGCCGCGCGCTGTCGGGACGCAGCCCGGCGCAGGCAATCCTCGACGGGGCGATGTCGCTGGGCGGCGTGGGCGAGCAGGAAATCGAGCTGGCCGATCGCAGGGCCGACGTCGAGCAGCGCATGCTTCTGCGCCACGAGCTGCGTTCGGTTGAGCGGTTGGCACACGGGCTGAGCCCCGACCAGCGACTCGTCCTCGCGTGCCAGATCGGGTTGCAGATGGGGGCTGAAGAGTTCTGCGCCACGTTTGGGTGGACGCTCGCCAAGCACCGCAAGGTCACCCAGCGCGCACGTGTGCGGCTGCGGGCGATGCTGAACGAATTGGCCGGGTACGAGCAGGCGCCGGTGGTTGAAAGCTTGGACGAGACGGCACGGGAGGCGGAGGCACGGGACGGGGTGATGCAGGGCGAGGCGGCGCTGGAGACGGCCGAACACGGCGCTGTGGTCCAAGGCGAGGAGGGACTGGCGGCGGCGCATCTCGCCGCAGAAAAAACTTTTCGCGAGAAGTGTCCCGTTTTGTGATCGGGGTCGGGAGAGGAAGTAGGGACCCACCTATGAACATTACCTCTCCCCCCACTCATAGGCGCGTCCCCTGGGACGCCGGCAGTCGATCGATCCGACGACCGCACGGCGATGCCCATCCGCGAGCGGCCGGAAGCCGGGTATCTCCCCAGCTCGGTTTCCGGCCGCCTGTTTTGCGCCTCACTCAGGCGGTGCCCGCATGACGCTTGTGCGGCGCCGGCACCGCGCGGTCTACCGCGTCTATAGCGAGGACGAGTACCTGGCCGGGGTCGATCCTTTCGCTGATGGGGATATGCCGGTGGCGGAGCTCACGGACATGGCTTCGCATCTGACGGAACAGTGTGTACCGCGTACGCCCCACGTGCCGGCGGCGACCGTGGGAGCGGGAACCTCGCGGAAGCGTACGCTGCGCCGGCTCGCGGGGGCTGCCGCGCTGACCGGGGCGGTGGGCACGGTCGGTGTAACGGTGGGACTCGTCGGCTTGCGCTCACATCCGGGCGATCGTCAGATCGCCGTAGCTGCTGTTGTCTCCTCGCCCGCGCGCACTGCGCCATCCATCGGTGGTGGGCCACGTGTCGGCATGGCGTCTTCCACGCGCGTCACGCTGCGGCGGGAGGCTGCGCACCGGATCGGTGCTTGGCACGACGGTGAGCATCGGGGCGGTACGGATCGGGCTCCGGCACGAGGCAAGTCGACCCGCGTGGCGCGACGAGCGCAGGGCGCGCTGCACGCGGGTGCGGATGTTGCAGCGAAGGCCGCGAATGCACGCGTTGCGCAAGCGGTGCCTGCGACTCTCGAACAACAACCCGAGCAAGTCGCTTACACACCAGTCGCGAGCACTCCCCAGGAGACCTCCGCACCGGTGGCGAGCACGGCACAGAGCACGCCCACCGAAACTGCTCACGAACCGCAGGCGCAGAGCGAGTTCGGGTTCGAGCGCTGAGATGCGCGAGACGCCCTGGATCGACGAAGCAACGTCCGGGAACGCCCGCGCGCACGCGCGCACGCGAGTGACGATCGGCTCAAAGCCGCTGTGGCAGATTCGCGTGGCGCGCGAATGGCCGCGTTATCTGCTGAGCGCGGTGGCCGTCGTGGGACTGGTGGCGAGCGCGCGCTTTGCGATCGACCCGCCGCGGCCGGTCATACCGAGGACCGCGCCGGCGCCGGCGCCGCCCGATCTCGCGGCCGAGGGGTTCGCCTCGCAGTTCGCGCGCGGTTACCTGACTTGGAACGCCGCCGAACCGCAGGCGCACGAACGCGCGCTGGCCGCGTATGCCGGGCCGGGGATCGAACCCGGTGCGGGCCTGCAGCCGCCCGCCAGTGGCGAGCAGCGCGTGGAATGGACCGAAGTCGTGCAGGAACGGGAACTGGAACCCGCCCACCCCGCGAGCCCCGACGAGCACGTGTATACGATCGCCGCCCAGACCGACGACGCGGGCCTGCAGTACCTGACGGTGCCGGTCCTGCGCACGGCCGGCGGGAGCCTCGCGCTCGGCGGCTATCCGGCGTTCGTCGGAGCGCCCGCCAGCGGTCCCGTCCAAGCACAGGCGCAGACACACCTGCGCGAAGTCAGCGAACCGGCGCTGGCAACGGTTGTGGACCGCGCCCTGCGCAACTACCTGTCTGCCTCGGGCTCGGAGCTCGCGGCCGACCTGAGCAGCCAAGCGCGCGTCTCGCTGCCGGCGCAGGCGCTGAGCCTGGAATCGGTGCAGCGCCTGGACTGGGCTTCGGGACCGGGTGCGGTGCTCGCCGTCGTGCAGGCGCAGGACGCGCGCGGCGCTCGCTACACGCTCGCCTACGAACTGGATGTCGCCCGCGTGCAGGGCCGCTGGGAGGTGTCCGCGATCCAGATGAACCCGGACACGTGATCGACCGGGGCGATCCCCCCGCGCCCCGAACCCCGCGCCCCGCGCCCCGCGCAAAGCCACACAGCCACACAAACACAAAGTCACACAACTCGACGTCAATCCGAAAGGAGCATTCCATGAACCTGCCCGATCGCCTTCGACTCCCGGACACCGGTTACGCCCGCGCCCGCGCCCGCGCGATCCTGCTGCTCGCCGGCGTGTGCTTCGTCGCCGGGGCCCCCACCGCGCAGGCGGCGATCCTCTCGCCGACCGCGACATCGGGAGCGAGCACGCAGCAGTCGACCTCATCCGCCGCCACCTCCCAGGCGAGCACCGAAAAAACGGGCGCTTCGCTGGAATCGGCGGCCGCCAAAGCCGGCGACACCGCGCGCACCGTCGCGATGAGCCTGATCGGGCTCGCGCTGGCGATCGCCTCGATCGTGCTGGCGTTCCGCCGCGACTTCAAGGAGGCGGCGGGGGTGTTCGCGGTCGGGATCGTCGCGGTGCTGCTCGCCACGCCGGCGGGGTTGAGCCTGCTGCAGGACACGGTCACCTCACTGTTCGGGTCCTGACGCGGCCGTGATCGAGATTCGCTCATACCGCGCCGTGTTCGACCTGGAGCGGCGCATCTACCGCGTCGATGAGCTGCGGCTGAACCCGGGTGGGATCCCGGTGCGGGGCGTCGTCTACTCCCTGGCGATCCTGCTGGGAATGCTGATCGCCGGCAGCCTGCCGTTGGTTGGGGCGGCGATCGGGGCGCTGCCCTGGTATCTGCGCGATCTCGCGCTGCCGGTCGCGAGCGCGACGGTGCTGAGCGTGATCCGGATCGAGGGCCGGCCGTTTCACCAGGCGGCGTACGCGCTGCTGCGCTACGGCGCGGGACCGCGCCGACTGATCGGAGATCAGCCAGCCGGTGCACGTCCGTGTGGTGCGCCCGGGGAACGCTGGTATCCGCGGGAGATCCTGCTGCTGCCGGACGGCTCCGACGGGGCGATGCGCAGGCTGCGCTACACCGGTCCCGGAGCGGTGCTCGTCACCGCCGCACACGAGCGGCTCGACCAAGGCAGAGGTCCATGGCGTCTGCGACGGAGCCGTTCGCTGACCGTGCGCGAGCTGCCTGGAGGTGGTGCTCTGGGCAGCGGCCAGGTGATCGCGCTGGCCCCGGGTGCGCGACTGGATGTGCGCGCGGCAACCGCCGGAAGGGAAGGACGGTGAAGTCGCCGATCGGGTTCGTGTACGGCAACTGCGTGTTCGCCGACTCGCTCGACGACGGCTGGGCGGCGTTCGCGGTCGAAACCGAGTCATACGAATGGCTGTCCGAGGACGGCAAGCGCTCGCGGTTCCTGGCGCTGCTCGGAGCGCTGGAGGCGATCGAGGCCGACGTGCAGATCCTGCGCGTGGGGCGGCGCTGGGATGTGGAGCGGTATGCGCGCGAGCTGGAGATGGGTGTGGACCTGGCGGAGCTGGGGCCGGCGGATGTGGCGGGAGCGAGCCTGGCGGGTGTAGCTGGGGCGGGGCCGTATGCGGTGCACTCAAAAGACGTGAACGCGCGTGCGCGTACGCACGCGCGCATTAACGACTCCTACCTGGAAGAACACCACCACCGCCTCCAGGACATCGGCACGGCGCGACCCGAGGTGTTCCTGATCGTCAGCCTGCGTGAGCCCGAGCGCGACGTCGCGGCCTACGTCTCGCGCGCGGCCGAGCGCCATCCGCGCGAGTGGCTGCGGGGGATCAGGAGCGCCCTGTCGGTCTCCGACCGCCGGGTGCTGAAGGTCGCAGAGCTGGAGCGCGCACGGGTGCGCGCCGATCAGGCGCACGCACGCCTGGCCGACTACCTGCCGGTACGCCAGGCGCGCGGGGTGGAGCTGCAGTGGCTCGTGCGCAGGGCCTTCTGCCGTGGTCTGGGCGAGCCGCAGATCGATGGGTTGCACGAGCCGCGGGCGCTCGTGTTCGAGCGCAACGGCGAGGCCACGCTGGCGCCGCTGGAGGGTGACGTGATGCGCTGGCTGGACGGTTACGTCGAGCATCGCGGCCGAGTGTTGAAGATCGAGTCCGAGACCGGCACGAGCTGGCAGGCTCAGCTGGTGCTGGGGGCGCTGCCCGAGCGGGCGCAGTTCCCGGGCGCGCGCGTGGAGCTGATGTTCGCGCCGCCGGAGTCGCTGCCGTTCGGCATCGACCTGTCGTTGAACGCGCGCTACCTGCCCAACGGCCTGGCGTTGCGGATCGCGCGGCGGCGGATCCAGGACGCCGACCAGATCGTGCGGGCGGAGTCAGACGGGGAGCAGGGAGTCACGGACCTCGGCTATCAGCGCACCCTCCAGGCGCGCGATCTGCTCGCCTACCTGCAGTCCTCCAGCCGCCCGCCGCTGTTGCGCGCGACGCTCGCGCTCGCGATCGGCGCCGAGGACGAGGAGGAGCTCGAGGAGCGCGTGGAGATGACGCGGCGCGCCTACGGGGAGATCCGCCTGCACCGTCCGCTGGGCGATCAGCTGCCGCTGTTCATGCAGCACCTGCCGGGTCAGCGCACCAAGGTCGCGGGCTATGACGACACGCTGACACCAGAGCAGGTCGCGGCGATGATGCCGACCGCCGCTCACGAGGCGGGTTCGCGCGGGGGCTTTTATCTAGGGCATACGCTCACAGGCTCGCGCCAACCCGTCAGGTTCAGCCTGCGCGAGGGTTCCGACAGCGACCGCAACACGACGATCCTCAGCGTCGGCGCGCTCGGCTCGGGCAAGACGACGCTCGATCAGAAGCTCAAGTACGAGGGGTTCCTGCAGGGCGCGCGGATCATCGACTGCGATCCCAAGGGCGACCATCGGTTTCACCTGCTGGAGGAGGTGGCGCCGCACACCGAGTGCGTGACGCTGAAGCCCGATCCGGCGCTGCGCGGCGTGCTCGACCCGCTGCGCGTGGCGCCCGAGCACCTGCGCCAGGACGCAGCCGTGTCGTTTCTGCGCGATCTGCTGCCGGGGCGCGCCGAGCCGGCGTGGGAGACCGCGGTCGTCGGCGCCGTGGACCGCGTCCTGCGGCGCTCCGGTGAGCCCACCTGCCTGGAGGTCGTGCGCGCGCTGGAGCAGGGCGATGAGACCGATGCGCAGGTGGGCAAGACGCTCGCGGTCTATGCTCGCTCGGGGCTGACCCAACTCGGGTTCGCGGACCCCGCGGTGCGACTGCCGCCGGTCGGCCAGAGCCAGGTGACCTACCTGCCGATCCGCGATCTGCCGGGGCCGCAGCCGGGGACGAGCAGGACGGAGTACTCCCAGGCCGAGCGCGTGGGCGAGCAGATCGTACGGCTGATCGCGATGTTCGCGATGCACCTGCTCGGATCCGAGCGCGGGCGGTTGAAGCTGTTCTCCTTCGACGAGGGCATATAGCGCCCCCTACCAACTACCCCACAACCATACCGCCCCGGGCGGACAGAACAATGGTCATACAGGCGCAGACAACTCGGCAGTAAGCGATGGCGCGCGCGCCACGCGCAGCTGCCGTCGAGCGCTACGACGACCTACGAATCGGCGACCGCGCGCGCATCCTTGCCGGCGCGGCCGGCGCGCTGATAGTCAAGCGCGGTCACGCTCGCGTCCCAATCGAGGACCGGGCGAGGGCGCTCCGGCGCCGCGAACGGTCGGATGACCTGCCCCGCTCCAGGCGCGAGCGCGCCCCCGTCCGCCCCTGCGTCTCGCAGCGGCAGCGCGATCACACCCGGATGCCGTTCGCGCAGCACGAGCGCGAACGTGTCGAGCGCCGCGTCCATCGCTGCCCGCGGCATCTGCTGAGAGGCTGAGAGATGGCTTGCCACACCCTCTCATCCGACGCAAAGCGCAAAACGGGACACCTGGTTCGTCAGGCTGACGCTCGTCCCAAAACCCAAGGACGATTTCGCGCCAGATTCGCCCGAAATCCTTGAGTTTTCCCTGTGTTGGAGCTAAAATTGGGGGACCGATAGACAAGAGTTGACCCCCGCGCTGCGCTAACAGCCGGGGGTCGTGACACAGGAGGTATGATCTCCCATGCAGGACCAGATGATAGGTCAGGGGCAGGTGTTGGACGGGACGCGGGTGACGGTCCCGGCAGGGGTCGTGGATTGGTTGCGTCGTGCGGCGTACGCGGAGATCGGCTCGGCGGCGGAAGCACTGGATGCGGCGGCGTTCGCGAGTGATCGCGAAGCACATCAGGAGTGGTTCTGCGCACCGGCGGCGAGTCTGCGCGAAAGCTACGGGCTGCTGGACGCGGTCGGTTGGTCGAGGACGGTCCCGCCGGTGGCGGTGCAGGTCGATTTGGGCAGGGACAGCTGGGGCCTGATGAGGGCGCTGGCGGGCGCACTGGAGTTCGCCGATGAGGACGTGAGTGAGCTGGCGCGAAGCGAGGTCGAGCACGCCGAGTCGGATCTCACACCGGAGCACGACGCGGAGGTTGAGAGGGTGGGTGTGTTGTGGGAGTTCACGGCGAGGGCGCAGGCGCGTATCGATGCGCTTGCGGTGGGGGAGGGGGCGTGCGATGACTTGGCGCTCGCGGCCTGAGCATCGCGCGGTGTCCGCCGACGCAACCACGGTCATCGCGCCGAGCGGCAGCGACCCGGGCAACGCGATCCGTGAGTTGCGCCGCGAGCGCGACCTGACGATCGAAGCATTGGGTCTCGCGGCTGACGTCCACCCAACGTATGTCAGCGGTATCGAGCGGGGAGTGCGCAACCCGACCTGGCAGAAGGTGTGCCTGCTCGCCGGTGCTCTGGGTGTCTCGGTCGCGGATGTGGTCAGGCGGGCGGAAAGCGCGGAGCGGGTGCGCATGGCCACAGAACGTGTCTTGGCAGATGAGCAGGACCGGCAGGCGGCGGGTCAGGGCGTGCCGTGAAACCGAGCGGCCTGAGCGTCCACCACCGCTCAGGCCGCTCGCGCGTGGGTGGTCCCTGTGGGCACGGTATATCGATCACGACGCGGCACATGGGATGCCCGGTCAGTCGAACAATCGTCCAGAAGCATACGACTTCTTTACATCCGCATCGCCGCATCTGATAGAACAGCCGGCCTAACTCGCATAGGCAGCCAATTCGGCCTACCAGGAGGGAACGATCACATGAGCAGCACGCGGCGGTGGTTCGGCAGGACTCGGTCTGAGGCTCGCGTGGGGAGGTGTGGTGGTCTCGTTGCCGGCGGTGTAGCGATGAGGGGTGTCTGTGTGCTGGTCATGTTGCTTGTCGGCATCTTGGCCTTGGGTGCGGTGAGCGCTTCGGCTGAATCTCTCTGCACGGATACGTGGACGGGGCCGAGCGAAGGGACATGGCAAACTGCGACGGACTGGTCCACGAGCGCAGTACCGACCTCAACCACTGTGGCGTGCATCGGCTCGGGAAAGACTGTCACGGTCAACGAAGGTGGTGAGGTGACCGGTGTCCTCCAGGGAGCAGGGGCAATCCAGATCTCCTCCGCGTCACTGGAAATAGCGAATGCGTTGGAAGCATCGAGTATTGGTACGTTGAGCTTGGATAAAGGTACCCTGGCGGGGGTGGGCACCTTCGCCGTGTCCAGTTCTATGGGGGCATTCGATGGGACGATCTCAGGGTCAGGATCATTGACGATGCGTTCGAGTGCGTCTGCGGCCCTCGTCGGCTCACTCACAATATCTGGCGTAAAGCTTATCAATGAAGGCGTCATCACCCTAGAATCCGGATATTCCGGCTCGATTACAATGAGGGAAAAAGCCGAAATAGAGAACGTGGGTACCTTTAACGCGGACTCTTACACCAGTGCGTATTCGGTCGAAGGGTCCGGTGCAGAAGATCCGTTTGTAAATACAGGTACGGTACAGACAGATTTGTCCAGTGGTCAGAGCGCTAAATTTGGCGTAGATTTTGATAATAAGGGGACCGTCAATTCCAAAGCCGGAATTCTCAAGTTTTATATAACCGCTGAATCGACGGGGACGAATAAGTGGGAGTCCGAAGGTGGCGAAGTTGCCTTTTACGACGGTACGTTCTCGCTGCACGGCGGCGAATGGGCTGGCACTATACGCTTCGAAGAAGCAGCGACCGCGACCGCTGAAGGCGTCACCGCTATCGCTGCGAACGTCATCCTAACGTCTGCGTACGTGTCTACGTCCTTGACCGTACCGAGCGGCTCGATGACCGTTGCAGGCCTTGCTGTGGATAGCGATGTCGCGAGCCTTAATGGCAACGGGTCTGTTACCGTGACGAAAACGCTCGAATTGGGAAGCTCGAGGGTTACCGGCACAGGCTCACTGACCCTGGGGCCGGGCGGATCGGGGACGATCTCAGGCGGGGTGGAAATGTACGGCCGCAACCTGGTAAACGAAGGAGCCATTACTCTTACGACTGCCTATTTAGGCTTCCAAGAAGGTGCCACCGTAGTAAATCGTGGAACCTTTACAGCGAACGACACCAGCGGACTAGGGCTCTATGGACCGTATCCCGACGGGGAATATATCAATGATGGCGTCTTCCAAATCACCGAATCTGGGACAGTTGACGTTGATGTTAGGTTTACTAACAACGGAAAAATAATCGAAAAAGAAGGACATTTCCATTTCTACGAACCTATCGTCGTGGAATCATCGACGCAATGGGGTGGTTCCGAAAACTCAACGCCTAATCAGCCTCACGCAAGCTGCGGTGATCCCGTAAGCTGCGCCACTGGTAACTACACCGAGACGCAAACCGACTTCGCGATTGGTGGACGCGGTGTGGGCCTTGCCCTGACCCGCACCTACAACTCTCAAGCGGGGGCCGAAGGCGTGAAAGGTATGTTCGGCTATGGCTGGTCGAGCTCGTTCGAAGACCATCTTGTGGTCGAAAAATCAAACAAAAAGGTCGTCCTACATCAGGCCGATGGGGCGACGATCCCATTCACGGAAGGCAGCGGGGAATCTTTCACGGCGCCTGTGTGGACGCAGGATACGCTGAGCGGCTCAGAAGCTAAAGGCTACACGTTGACGCTGGCCAACCAGACTAAATATAAATTCGCGGGATCGAGCGGTCGTCTCGAAAATGTGACGGATCGCGACGGCAACGCGACGACGTTGACCTACAACGAAGCGGGGCAGTTGACGACGATCACAGATCCTGTCAGCCGCACGATCAAACTGACCTATAACGGCGAAGGCCTGGTTGAAAGCGCCGAAGACCCGATGAAACACGTCGTGAAATACACGTACGAAAGCGGGAACCTCAAGAGCGTGACGCAGCCCGGAGAATCGAGCCTTCGTTGGCAGTTTAATTACAACAGCGAACACGAGATCACCGAACTGATCGATGGTCGTGGCGGCAAAACGATCAACGAATACAATGGCTCGCATCAGGTGAGCAAGCAGACGGACCCTGCTGGGCACGTGCTGAAGTTTGAATACGAACTGTTCCACACGAAGATCACGAACGAAACGACCGGCAGCGTCACCAACGAGTACTTCACGAGCAACGACGAGCCATCCTCGATCACTCGTGGCTTTGGGTCGCCAAGCGAAACCACGGAATCCTTCACGTACAACGAAGGCGGCTATGTCACGAGCGTGACCGACGGCAACGGCCACGTCACGAAATATGGCTACAACAGCTCCAATGACCGCACGAGCATGGTCGATCCGGACAAAGACGAAACGAAATGGGAATACGACTCGACCCACGATGTGGTCTCGATGACCACGCCCAAGGGCGAGACGACGACGATCAAACGCGAAGCCCACGGTAACCCTGAAGCGATAGAACGGCCGGCGCCGGAAAGCAAAACCCAGGTCACCAAATATAAATACAAGACTACCGGCGAACTGGAAAGCGTGGAAAATCCACTCAAAAACGTATGGAAATACGAATATGACGCCAAAGGGGATCGTACGGCTGAAATAGACGCGCTGACGACGGGTAACAAGCGCACGTGGGAATACAACGAAGATTCTCAGGTGACCGCGACGGTCAGTCCACGCGGGAACGTGACTGGGGGCGAACCGTCTAAATTCACGACAAAAATCGAACGTAACGCCAAGGGCCTGCCGACAAAGATCACCGATCCCCTGAGTCATGTCACCGAATACAAATACGATGGCGATGGCAACGTCGAAAAGGTCACGGACGCCAACAAACACACCACGACCTACACATACAACGGCGATAACCAGCCGATCAAGGTCGAAGCGCCAAACAAAGCCGTCACCGAAACCGAATACGACGGCGCCGGGCAGGTTATCAAGCAGGTCGACGGCAACAAACACGCGACCAAATACACGCGCAACGCCATCGAGGAGGTCACCGAAGTAACCGACCCGCTCGGGCACGTGACCAAGAAGGAATACGACGCAGCCGGGAACCTCAAGAAACTGGAAGATCCCGCGAAACGTACCACCACATACAAGTACGACCCGGCAAACCGTCTGGAAGAAATCGTCTACTCGAGCGGCAAACCGGCGACCGTTACCTACGAATACGACAAAGACGGTGACCGCACGAAGATGGTCGACGGGACCGGCACGACCAAATACACCTACGACCAGCTCGACCGCCTGACCGAAAGCGAAAACGGTCACAAAGAAGTCGTCAAATACGGCTACGACCTGGCGAACGATCAAACCAAAATCACTTATCCCAACAAAAAAGCCATCACTCGCGCGTTTGACAAAGACGGGCGTCTGGAAAAAGTAACTGACTGGAACTCAAAGGCGACCAAATTCTCCTACAACCCTGACTCCGACCTCAATCTGATCACGTTCCCCACGGAACCCAAAGACGAAGACAAATACGCCTACAACGACGCGGACCAGATGACCGAAGTGAAAATGCTTGAGGGCACAGAAACGCTCGCATCGCTCGTCTATACGCGTGACAGCGATGGCCAGGTCAAAAAGACGACCTCCAAAGGTCTACCCGGCGCGGAAGTCACGGAAAACACGTACGACGAAAACAACCGCCTCACCAAATATGGAGCCACCGAATACAAATACGACTCCGCCAACAACCCGACCAAGGAGGCGTCGGTCGAAAATAAATTCAACGAAGGGAACGAGCTCGAAAAAGGCGGCACCACAAGCTACTCCTATGACGAACTCGGAGAGCGCACGAAACAGACACCTGAAAAAGGCCCCGCGACGACGTACGGCTACGACCAGGCCGGCGATCTGACCTCGGTCGAACGGCCCGAAGGCGAAAGCAAACCCAAGATCGAAGATAGTTACGCCTACAACGGCGAAGGGTTGCGCACGTCGCAGACGATCAATGGCACGACCAGCTACTTCGCGTGGGACGTGACCGAAGGCGTCCCGCTGATCCTCAGCGACGGCACGAACAGCTACATCTATGGGCCCGGTGGCATCCCCGTCGAGCAAATCAACAACAGCACCGGCACGACCACCTACCTACACCACGACCAAGCCGGCAGCACCAGGCTGCTCACGGGCTCAACCGGGACCGTCACCGGCAAATGCACCTACAGCGCATACGGAACCCCGACGTGTGAAGGCACAGCTACGACCCCGCTCGGGTACGACGGGCAATACACCTCTCCGACACCGGACTCATCTATCTTCGCAACCGCGTCTACGACCCGACCACGGCGCAGTTCCTGACGGTCGATCCGGCTGTTGCGCTCACGCGCGAGCCATACAACTACGGGGGCGATAACCCCGTCAACCGCCGCGACCCCGACGGGCTCTCAGCCGAAGGACTCGAAGGCGTTCCGTGCTACTTCCCGTTCTGCGGCCCACCGCCGCCGGCCGTCGAAGGAGTCCAGCACGGCATCGAAGGAATCACACACGGCATCGAAAGCGTGTGGAACTCGGTCAACGAAAACGAAGGACCGAACGACGAAGGCGAAGCCGCGCTCAAGTGAAAAAGAAGCTCAGCGGGCGAAAGAGTGTGGTGAACCCAACCCCGGAAACCTTGAAAAAGTGGGCGATCGTGAAATCAAGCGAATCCTCGAAGAGGAGGGCACCGATCCGCACACCGATAAGGGCGAAACGGTTGGAGGAGAAGCCGGGCGTTACGACTACTACCGAGACAAGACCACGGGTGAAATCTATCTAGCGCCAAAGGGCGGCGGTGAGCCAATTCCGACGGGGCTGGGCGGATGAGCAGCGCGTCAAGAGACGCTCCGTTGGAGCGTGAAGCGACGGAGGTCCAATGCTCGTTGAACGTGTTTAGTCACAGTGTGAGTGCACGCGAGGTCACTGCACACGTCGGTATAGAGCCCACGGTTGAGCGCGTGAAGGGCGAAGCGCGACCGGGGCGCAACAGAGAGATGGTCGTTGCGAGTCATCAGTGGGTTTGGAAGCCGGCTAGCTCAGTCGAGCACCTTTTGGACCCGCAGCTTGACGCGATCTGGAGTGTGCTTGGGCCATATGCGCAGGCGTTCTCAAGCCTTCCTGCTGAGGCAAAAGTGACGCTGAGCATGTGGATTGTTCACCACGGCACTGAACTCAGCCTTGGTTGGGTGCTCGATCGGCGTCATGTCGCCGCTGCTGCTGCCTTCGGCGCATCGCTCGACGTCGATGAGTATGACGACACCGAGTGACGCGATTCTCTCGCCACGCGACTGACTGAGGCCCACGGAGGGCGCGGCCGTCTATGCGGCGAGGCGTTTGGCCTCGTGGCTGAGGAGGAGGCCGTTGATGAAGCGTTTGACGAGTTCTCTGTCTTGGGTTGTGAGGCGTTGGGTGGCTTCTAGTTGCAGGCGCAGCTCCTCGTCCGAGTCTCGCTCGGCGTCGAAGACGAGCGTATCTGCGCTGACGGACAGAGCGATCGAGAGCTTGCGCAGCACGTCGAGGGTGGGTGAGGAGTTGCCGGCCTCATAGCGGCGGAGCTGTGAGACGTGGATGCCGACGTGCTCGGCGAGTGTGCCTTGGGTCATTCCGCGCTCGTTGCGCAGGGTGGCTAGGCGCTCGGGGAAGTCCATCGACCGGAGACGATATGGCTGCCTTGGGGGAGCATTTGTCCGCGCACGCATATATGCTAGCGCACCGCTTCTACAATTTCGTCTTGACAGGGTGTGGCTGAGGAAGGCATGGCGCGGATTCCAGAGGAGGTCATCGAGCGGCTGAAGGAGGAGGTCTCCTTGCAGCGGCTGGTCGAGCTGGCGGGCGTGGAGCTGCGCCAGCAGGGCAAAGACCTGGTGGGGCTGTGCCCGTTCCACGAGGAGCGCACGGGCTCGCTGGTGATCTCGCCGGAGAAGAACCTGTGGCATTGCATGGGCGCGTGTCAGGCGGGCGGGTCGGTGATCGATTGGGTGATGCGCGCGGAGGGCGTGTCGTTTCGTCACGCGGTCGAGCTGCTGCGTGACGGCGTTGCCCCGTCGGCGCTGGACGGGCGGCGCGCGGCGCGCTCGACGGTCGCGAAGCTGCCTTCGCCGCTGCCGATCGGCGCGGGCGAGCGCGAGCTGTTGGAGCGGGTCGTCGGCTTCTACGCGCAGACGCTCAGGGAGTGCCCGGAGGCGTTGGCGGTGCTTGAGCGCCGCGGTCTTGACGGTGCGGGAGCTGATCGAGGAGTTCCGCTTGGGTTATGCGAATCGGACGCTCGGCTATCGGCTGCCGGCGAAGAACCGCAAGCCGGGCGCGGAGCTGCGCGGCAAGCTGCAAGAGCTCGGGGTGATCCGCGCGTCGGGGCATGAGCATTTGTCGGGGTCGCTGGTGATCCCGGTGGGTGACGTGAACGGCGAGGTCGTGCAGCTCTATGGGCGCAAGCTGCGCGATGACCTGAACCATCGGGGCTCCTCGCGCCATCTCTACCTGCCGGGGCCGCGGCGGGGCGTGTTCAACGCGAAGGCACTCGCCGCGCTGCGTGGCGAGCTGGTCGTGTGCGAGTCGCTGATCGACGCGCTGACGTTCTGGCGCCACGGGCTGCGGCATGTCACCGCGGCGTTCGGCGCGGACGGGTTCACCGAGGAGCTGCACACGGCGCTCACGGACGCGGGCATCGGGCGTGTGTTGATCGCGTTCGATCGTGACGAGGCGGGCGACCGCGGCGCTGCGGCCCTGGCGGATCGTCTCGGCGGGGATGGGGTCGAGTGCTTCCGGGTGCTGTTCCCTGCCGGCCAGGACGCCAACAGCTTCGCGTACGGCGTCGAGGAGCCGGCCGGGGCGCTCGCGCAGCTCTTGCGCGAGGCGGTGTGGATCGGCGCGGGCGAGCCCGCCGCACGGCCGGCGCCGGCACCTGATGAGTCTGAGCCTGCCGGCGATCCCCCGCCGCCTGCTCCGATCGAGCCCGAGCAGGGCGGCGCTCGAGCGCAGCTCGAGCAGCACGGCGACACCGAGGACGAGCGCGAGCAGGGTGATCTTCTCTCAGCCGCCAAAGCCGCCCGCCGTCTCGCCGCCGCCGTCCTCGCCGGTGCCGCGCCCGCCGGGCGCGCAGCCAATCGTGAGGCTGGAAGCGGAGGGGGAGCTGCGCGTCGAGATCGAGGATCGCCGCTGGCGCATCCGCGGGCTGGGGAAGGCGAGCAGCTTCGAGCTGCTGAGGGTGAACGTGCTCGTCGCCAGGACCCACCCGCGCCGCGGCGAGGTCTTCCACGTCGATTCGCTCGATCTGTATTCGGCGCGGGCGCGCGGCGTGTTCGCCCGGCAGGCCGGCGAGGAGCTGGGCGTCGCGGAGGAGCTGGTCGCGCGTGACCTGGGCCGGGTGCTTTTGACGTGTGAGGAGCACGCGGAGCGGGCGGTGCGCGAGGCGCAGGCACCAAGGGAGCCAGAGGTCCAGCTTCAGCGAGCAGGAGCGCGAGCGGGCGCTGGGCCTGCTGAAAGACCCCGGCCTGGTGGCAGCGGATCGTGGCTGACTTCGAGCGGGTCGGGATGGTCGGCGAGCAGGCGAACTGCCTGATCGGCTACCTCGCGGCTGTGTCGCGCAAGCTGGACCGGCCGTTGGCGGTGATCGTGCAGTCCACGTCGGCGGCGGGCAAGTCGGCGCTACAGGAGGCGGTCTGTCGATGGTCCCGGAGGAGGAGCGGGTGTCGTTCTCGGCGATGACCGGCCAGAGCCTTTTCTACATGGGCGAGACGGACCTGCAGCACAAGGTGCTCGCGGTCGCTGAGGAGGAGGGCGCCGAGCGCGCCGCCTACGCGCTCAAGCTGTTGCAGTCCGAGGGTGAGCTGCGGATCGCCTCGACGGGCAAGGACGGGCAGACCGGGCGGCTGGTGACGCACACCTACACGGTGCGCGGCCCGGTGGCGATCTTCCTGACCACGACGACGATCGACGTGGACGAGGAGCTGTTGAACCGCTGCGTTGTCCTGCTCGGTGGATGAGGAGCGCGAGCAGACCAGGGCGATCCACGAGCGCCAGCGCGAGCGCGAGACGCTGGACGGGCTGCTCGCCGACCACGAGCGCCAGGCGGTGGTCAAGCTCCACCAGGACGCCCAGCGTCTCCTTGAACCGCTGGCGGTCGTCAACCCTTTCGCGCGGGCGCTGACGTTCTCGGATGCGCGCACGCGCACCCGCCGCGATCACATGAAGTACCTGACGCTGATCCGCGCGGTCGCGCTGCTTGCACCAGCACCAGCGGCCACGCCGCACGGCGGCCACCGCGGACGGCGGCGAGCTGACCTACATCGAGGCCACCAGGGAGGACATTCTGTTGGCGAACCAGCTCGCGCACGCGGTCCTTGGCCGTTCGCTGGATGAGCTGCCGCCCGGCACGCGGCGGCTGCTGTCGCTGATCGAGGCGCACGTCGAGCGCCAGGCCGCCGAGCAGGGCACGACGCGGGAGCGTGTTCGCTTCACCCGCCGCGAGCTGCGCCAAGCGCTCGGCTGGGGCGATACCCAGCTCAAGGTCCACCTGGGGCGCCTCGCCTCGCTTGAGCTTTTGTGGTGCCAGCGCGGCCAGCACGGCGCGCACGTCTACGAGCTGGCGTGGGACGGCCAGCAGGAGAGCGAGGCGCGACTGCCCGGCCTGATCGACCCCGACGAGCTGGGCGCCGAGGGTGAAGGGGCGCACGGCTACGACCGCGATCGGTCGGGGCCGGGGAGCGGATCGGTCGGGGGGCGGTCGCCCCCCGGTCGGGGGCCGGTCGGGGCGCGGTCGGGCCGCGCTTAAGGCCGTCGCGGCGGGCTGAGATGGGGCGCCGCGGCCAGCACACGCCGAGGGTGATCCCCGGCGATGTGGAGGACGGTCGGGGCTTCCCGGTGATGGTCGTGGAGTTCTGTGAGCACCTGGCGATCCGCGGCTACGCGCCCACGTCGCTGAAGAACCAGCGCACCGCGCTCGCGCTGCTCGCGGACTGGTTGATCGAGCGCGGCGTGACGCGGCCGTGCGAAGTGACCAAGCCGATGCTCGATGCCTACCAGCGCGCGGTGTTCTACATGCGCAAGGCGAACGGGCAGCCGCTGTCGTTTCGCACTCAGGAGCAGCGGCTGATCCCGGTCCGGGGGTTCTTTCGCTGGCTCGTGCGGACGAACCGCATCCTTTATAACCCGGCGTCTGAGATCGAGCTGCCGCGCACCGAGCAGCGTCTACCCCGCGGCGTGCTGAGCGCCGAGGAGGCCGAGCGGGTGCTGGCGCTCCCGGACCTGTCCGACCCGCTCGGCCTGCGCGACCGGGCGATGATGGAGCTGCTTTACGCGACCGGCATCCGCCGCGCCGAGCTGGGGAACCTGTCGATCTTCGAGCTTGACGTGGAGCGCCAAACGTTGACAGTGCGCCAGGGCAAGGGCCGCAAGGACCGCATGATCCCGACCGGCGCGCGCGCGGCGGCGTGGTGCGCGCGCTACCTGCAAGACGCGCGGCCGAAGCTCGCGATCGAGCCCGACGACGGGACGCTGTTCCTGACCGTTGACGGCGTGGCGTTCAGCCTGGGGACGCTGACCTATCTGATGCGCGATTACGTGCGCCGCTCCGGGGTCGGCAAGCCGGGCGCCTGCCACATCTTCCGGCACACGATGGCGACCGTGATGCTCGAAGGCGGCGCGGACATCCGTTACATCCAGCAGATGCTCGGCCACGCGAACATCACGAGCACCCAGGTCTACACCCAGGTCTCGCTGCGGACGCTCGCGGCCGTCCACGCCGCCACGCACCCAGGCTCCTCAAACCAGCCACGTCGCCACCGCCAGGACGCCGCGATCCTACGCCCGGCCAGCTCGGCGCCGAGCGCAGCAGATGAGGACGCCGAGGAGCTGCGCAAGGCCCTCGACACCGAAGCCGCCGAGGAGCAGCAGGATCTCCACGGCCACGACGGCCAGAGCGCCGCCTGAGCCCACACAGAAGGCCCTCACCCCCTCGCCGCTGCTGTTCAAGGCGTCTGCGGCACCCCAGGCGTGACAGGCGCCGCAGACGCCCACAGCAAGCACGCACACACTCACACCAAACGGTGCGGGTGCTTCTCAGGCCCACTCGTCCGGGGGTGCGCCGGGTGTCCATGCCTTCGTGACGCCGCCGCCCTGCTGGGCCAGGCGCCGGCCGAACTCGGCGACGTTGAGCTGGAAGTCAAGCTCCTCGCGTGGGTCGCCGCCGGCGTCGTCGAGCGTGTCGCGCCACGCGACCAGCGCGCACAGCGTCTCGACCTGCGAGGTGTCCTTCCACCAGCCTTGCTGGAGTCCGCGCAGCTCGTCGGGATAGCGTCCGTTCAGCGCGACGATCGCGCCCCACATCCGCTGGCGCCACTCGCGGTCCCCGCCATATGGCTCAAGCCACGGCGGCCGCGCGGGGCTCTCGAACGCCAGCACACGCGGGTCGCCGCTGGCGGGCCGGGGAAGGCGCGCACGGACCAGCCCGCCGGCGACACGCGCGACGGGCTCGCCTTCTGCTCGGCCAGCTCGTCCAGTGCCTCGGCGATGTGCTCGGGGAGCGTGATCTTGATTCGACTGCTCATCGTGGAACCTCCGTCGTTGACACGGGGCCTAGTTTGGCCCTTCATGGGTACTGACCGCGAGCGCGGCAAACCGGCCAACGAGTTGGCCCTGTCGAGGGTCCGCACGGTCCCGTGCATCTAGTCTGTGCAGACTTTTCGAGGGCCGGCAGGCGCGGCGGGAGAACGTCAGCGGCGGCGGTGCTGGCAGCTCGGGCACCTGGTGGTGCAACTGTGTGCGGCGACGCGAGAGCGCAGCGAAAGCGGCGCCGCAGGGACGCCTCGGACGGGTGTCCGCTCAGTGTTCTTGTTGCGCTTCGACGGCGGTGACGATCTCGCGCAGGCGCACGTCGAGGGCCTTGGCGACGGCGCGGATCGTGGACCAGGACGGGTCAGACTGGCCGAGCTCCAGACGGGCCAGCGTGCCGGCGGTCATGCCCGCGTGGAAGGCGAGGGCTTCCTGGGACAGGTCGCGCTCCTCACGCAGCCGGCGCAACACCACGCCGAGCGAGCGGTCAGTCGATGCGTGACGGGGCATAAATAGAGCGTTGCATATCACTAGCCCAAAAGTCCAGATGCTTTCTCATGGATGACTTGCAATCCATGATTTATCATGTTATGGTGCTCGAAACGAAAAGTGCGGGCGCGCCGATGAGACGGCCGCCCGCATGGCACCGAGAGCGTCAACTCCCGGCACGCCGGCCAAGCTACCAGCACATGGCAGCGCGGCTTCCTGCCAGAGCAGTCCTCCCGGGGCCTCCAACCATGAAGGAGGAACCATGAGCACCGACCCACAAGGAGTCCTGGCTTCGCTATTGGCCGAGGATCGGCCGTGGATGGTCGAGGAGCTGATCCGTGAGAAGGGCGAGCGCATCGAGGTCGAGGACGCGATCGCCGAGCTGCACGCCGCGGGCCTGCTGAACCGGATCAACAAGCGCGTGGTGTGCGCCTCGCGCGCAGCCATCCACGCGGACGAGCTGAGCACCTGATGAGCGTCGAGCAGTCACGGGAGGACCCGGCAGGTGTCAGGGCTTATCGGTTTGAGATCGACGCCCAGGCGGGTCCGGCGCGAGAGCAGATCCTCGGCGGTCGCGCGCAACTGCTCGTTCGCGTGCGCCTGTTCGACGGGCCGGGCGTGGTCAGCACAGAGACAGGCGAGCCCTGCCCAGCGCCCGATGTTTACACCGACCTGCGGCCCGAGCAGGCGCGCGATCTCGCGTCCGCTCTGCTGGCGGCCGCCGAGGACGCCGAGGCGCAGACGCTCAAGAACGATTGGTACAGGCAGCAGCAACGATGGTGAGCAACACCGACCTGGGGTGCGCGGTGCGACGGTTGCGCCGCGCGCGCCGGGTCACGATCGAAACGCTCGCGTTCGCCGCCGAGATGCACCCCACCTACCTGTCCGGGATCGAGCGCGGCGAGCGCAACCCGAGCTGGGAGAAGATCACGAGCCTCGCACGAGCGCTCAACCTGCCCGTCTCCCAGCTCGCGCGCGAGGTCGAGGACGAGAGCGAGGTCGCCCAGGCCGTCCGCGAAACCAGAGCACGCCTACTGGCCGAAAGTAC
This sequence comes from uncultured Solirubrobacterales bacterium, assembly GCA_963736555.1. Lineage (GTDB taxonomy): Bacteria > Actinomycetota > Thermoleophilia > Solirubrobacterales > Solirubrobacteraceae > Palsa-744. The sequence continues at coordinate 287,507 of CAVTPC010000003.1, read as the reverse complement.
CCGGCGAGGACCCGCGACCTAAAGATCACGCACGTCGCGGCCGAGAGACGTGGGAGACTCCCCGGAGCGATGATCCCCGTTCTCTGCTCACCCCTCAGCCGCTCTAGCCGCCCCCGCCGGACCTGCCGCGGGGGCTCAGGATCGCGCCGGGCCTTTCACCCTGCCCGCCGGTCCTTGCGCCGGGGGTCGGAGTGCCGGAAGTCCCTGCACACGCCCGGCTTCGGTTGTGATCGGGCGCGGGGTCGTGGCAGGCAAAACATTTTCGAGCAAATCAACAACAGCACAGGCACGGTGACGTACCTCCACCACGACCAGCAAGGCTCAACCCGCCTACTGACCGGTTCCGCCGGCACCGTCACAGGCAAATGCACCTACGGCGCCTACGGAACCCCCGACATGCGAAGGGACCAGCACAACTCCGCTCGGGTTCGATGCTCAGTACACCAGCTCTGATACCGGCTCATCTACCTACGAGCGCGCGTCTACGACCCGGCTACGGCACAGTTCCTCACTGTCGATCCGATGGTGGGGGTCACGCGGGCGCCTTACAACTACGCAGGCGATAACCCGTTGAACCGCGGCGACGCAACGGGGCTGAGTAGCTGGAACCCGTTCAGTGAAAGCTTCTGGACCGAAGGCAACTTCATATCCGAAAGCCCTCTCAACCCGATCCCCTACTACGAAAAAGAGATCGCATCCTACGAAAACGGGTGCGGATACCTCGCATCAGTCGCGCACGGACTCGAAGGAGCGGTCGCTGGAGCTGCCCTATTCGCTGGAGGAGAGGGCGAGGGCGCACTTGCGGAGGAGGGCGGCGCAGCGATCGAGGCTGAGATCACGGGCTTTACAAGGCACGGTCTCGCGCAAGCGATTAGTCGTGAGGGCGTTGGCGTGAACGAGCAGGCGATGCTCGATGCGGTGAACGCGCCAGTGAAGGTCATTAACCAAGCCGACGGAACAACGCGGTTCGTTGGGAAAGACGCGACGGTCGTGTTGAATGGTGAAGGGCGTGTCGTGACGACGTGGGCCAACGGTTCGGCGGGCACGCGAATACAGCCGTGAGAAAAGAGGGTTCCGTTCCATGACAACGCTTACTCGGGACGAGCATGAGCTTCTGCACCGCACCGTGGCAGAGCGCAATTCCGACCTGCTGCCACTACTCTCAGAGATTGACCGCCGACCACTGTCGAGCGATGAGCGAGAGGAGCTGCGTGGAGCACTCGCTGAAGAGTTGACCGCGGCAGGGTTGGGGCCAGGCGATGAGCCTACGGATTACGGTCGTCGCCTTGATGATCTGATCGGTCGGCTGGGTGCGCTCTAGCCAGAGACCGGCTCGAACTCACTGACGCCGGTGGCGCGGGCTGTGTCGTCCTGAGTTGGCGGTGCGTCGGCGCCGGGCGTTAGCAGTTGGGTGTTCTCTGTGGTTGGCGCGCTGCGCGCGCTGTTGTTGTGGGTTGGGCGTTTTACTGCCTCACTCGGGGGGTGCGTGTGCTGGGGCTCCGTGGAGCGCTGTTGGCTCGCTTGTGAGGCAACGCCGCTGCGCGGCCAGGACACCGTCGCTCGCGCTCGGCGCTGTCGTCTTTTAGTGGGTGTCGCTGGCGAGTGCGTGGAGGCGCTTGCGGGTGAGGAAGGCGTCGAGGACGCGCAGGAGGCTTTGGCGGTCGTCTTCGTCTAGCTCTGAGAGTTGCGGCGAGGCGTTGGGCGAGGCCGTGGTCGGCGATGTGCAGTGGGCGGCGGGGGATGTCGTCGATGACGAGGTAGTCGAGGGAGATGTTGAGCGCTTGGGCGATGTGGACGATCGCGTCGAGGCTGGGGGTGATGCGGCCGTGCTCATAGCGGCTGATTTGGCGGGCGTCGCCGGTGCCGCCGCTCGTTGGGCGAGTGTCGGCCTGGGAGAGGCCGGCTTCGGTTCGTAGTTGCTTGATGCGGTCTGAGAGGGGCATGGGGTGGCCTGGGTGGTTGTCGTTCCACCCCCATTCTGCGCCGATGTCCTGCTCCTTACAAGCCATGCGTGTCCTGCTCTTGTTGCCATGTTGGTATGAGTATGGCATAGAATGTCGTCAGGAATGGCAACCGAAGAAGATTTTCTGAGGGCACGATGGCGCGGATCCCGGAGGAGGTCATCGAGCGGCTGAAGGAGGAGGTCTCGCTTGCAGCGGCTGGTGGAGTTGGCGGGCGTCGAGCTGCGCCGCCAGGGCAAAGATCTGGTGGGGCTGTGTCCGTTCCACGAGGAGCGCACGCCGCTCGCTGGTGGTCTCGCCCGGAGAAGAACTTGTGGCATTGCATGGGCGCGTGTCAGGCGGGCGGGTCGGTGATCGACTGGGTGATGCGTGCGGAGGGCGTGTCGTTCCGTCACGCGGTCGAGTTGCTGCGCGATGGTGTGGCTCCGTCGGCGCTGGACGGGCGCCGCGCGGCGCGCTCGACGGTCTCGAGGCTGCCCTCGCCGTTGCCGACGGGTGCGTGATGAGCGCGAGTTGTTGGAGCGGGTCGTCGGTTTTTACGCGCAGACGCTGCGGGAGACCCCGGAGGCGCTTGGCGGTGTCTTGAGCGTCGCGGGTTGGGCGATCACGGAGCTGATCGACCGTTTTCGCTTGGGCTATGCGAATCGCACGCTCGGCTATCGGCTGCCGGCGAAGAATCGCAAGACGGGCGCGGAGCTGCGCGGCAAGCTGCAGGCGCTTGGGGTGATTCGAGCCGTCTGGGCACGAGCACTTGTCGGGGTCGCTGGTGATCCCGGTGTGTGACGCGCACGGCGGGGTGGTGCAGCTCTATGGGCGCAAGCTGCGCGATGACTTGAACGGTCGGGCACCGCGCGTCATCTCTATCTGCCCGGCCCGCGGCGGGGCGTGTTCAACGCCGAGGCGCTTGCTGCGTGCGGTGGCGAGGTGATTGTGTGTGAGTCGCTGATCGACGCGCTGACGTTCTGGCGCGCATGGGCTGCGGCATGTCACCGCGGCGTTCGGTGCGGATGGTTTCACCGACGAGCTGCACGCCGCGCTCAAGGACGCGGGCGTGGAGCGCGTGCTGATCGCGTTTGACCGTGACGAGGCGGGCGACCGCGGCGCTGAGGCTCTGGCGAAGCGTCTCGGTGGCGAGGGCATGGAGTGCTTCCGGGTGCTGTTCCCTGCCGGCCAGGACGCCAACACGTTCGCGACGCAGCACCGAGGAGCCGGCCGGCGCGCTCGCGCAGCTCTTGCGCGAGGCGGTGTGGATGGCGGGCGCAGCCGCGCTCCATGCGCCGCGGCGTCGATAGCGCCGGCGCTCGCAGTCCTCAGCGCTCGAGCCGCGAGGAGGAAAACGGGGATCGAGGCTGATCCTCCTCAGCCGCCGGTCGCCTGCGTTGCGCGGCTCGCGCGAGCAGGTGCAGGGGCGGTGGTGGGCTCAAAGGCGACGAGCTCGCATCGGGGTCGAGGACCGGCGCTGGCGCATCCGGGGTTGGGCAAGGCGCGCCGTCTTTGAGGTGCTGCGCGTCGAACGTGTTGGCCGCGGGTGAGCACCCGCGGCGCGGCGAGGTCTTTCACGTCGATTCGCTCGATCTGTATTCGGCGCGGGCGCGCGGCGTGTTCGCGCGCGAGGCCGGCGAGGAGCTGGGGGTCGCGCAGGAGCTGATCGCGCGTGACTTGGGCCGGGTGCTGTTGGCGTGTGAGGAGCACGCCGAGCAGGCCGTGCGCGACGCGCAGGCACCGAGCGAGCCCGAGGTGCAGCTCACAGAGGCCGAGCGCGAGCGGGCGCTTGTCGCTGCTCAAAGACCCGGCGCTGGTGGAGCGGATCGTCGCTGATTTCGAGCGTGTCGGGGTGGTCGGTGAGCAGTCGAATTGCCTGATCGGGTATCTCGCGGCGGTCTCGCGCAAGCTGGATCGGCCGTTGGCGGTGATCGTGCAGTCCACGTCGGCGGCGGGGAAGTCGGCGTTGCAGGAGGCGGTGCTTGGCGATGGTGCCAGAGGAGGAGCGCGTGTCGTTCAGTGCGATGACGGGCCAGTGCTTGTTCTATATGGGCGAGACGGATTTGCAGCACAAGGTGTTGGCGGTGGCTGAGGAGGAGGGCGCCGAGCGCGCGGCCTACGCGCTGAAGCTCTTGCAATCGGAGGGCGAGCTGCGGATCGCCTCGACCGGCAAGGAGGGACAGACGGGCCGGTTTGTGACGCATACCTACACGGTGTCGCGGCCCGGTGGCGATCTTCTTGACGACGACGACGATCGACGTCGATGAGGAGCTGTTGAACCGCTGCGTCGTCCTGTGCGTGGATGAGGAGCGCGAGCAGACCAGGGCGATCCATGAGCGCCAGCGCGAGCGCGAGACCCTTGACGGATTGCTGGCAGAGCAGCCAGCGCGCGCGCGTGCTGAAGCTCCACCAGGACGCGCAGCGGCTGCTTGAACCGCTGGCGGTCGTTAACCCTTACGCGCGGCGTTGACGTTCTCCGACGCGCGCACCCGCACCCGCCGTGATCATATGAAGTACCTGACGCTGATCCGCGTGATCGCGCTCTTGCACCAGCACCAGCGGCCGCGCAAGATGCGGCCACCGCCGAGGGTGGGGTGCTCACCTACATCGAGGCCACACGCGAGGACATCGTTTTGGCGAACCGGCTCGCGCACACGGTGCTCGGCCGCTCTCTGGATGAGCTGCCGCCCGGCACACGACGGCTGCTCTCGCTGATCGAGGCCCACGTCGAGCAGGTCGCCGCCGAGCAGGGCCAGCCCGCGAGCGTGTTCGCTTCACCCGCCGCGAGTTGCGGGAGCAGTTTGGTTGGGGTGACACGCAGCTGAAGGTTCATCTGGGCCGGCTCTCCTCGCTTGAGCTGTTGTGGTGCCAACGTGGCCCGCACGGCTCCTACGTTTACGAGCTTGCGTGGGACGGCGCGGACGAGCAGGGCAAGCCGCGCTTGGCGGGCCTGATCGACCCCGACCAGCTCCACGAGCCGGCAGGACTCACCTGAGCGTGGTTATGACGGCGAGCGGTCGGGGCCGGCGGAAATCGGTCGGGGCCGGCGGGGGATCGGTCGGGGGATGGTCGCCCCTCGGTCGGGGATGCGGTCGGCGGACGCTCGTGCGCCGCTTGCTGCGGTGGTGGGGGGTTGAGATGGGGCGGCGTGGTGAGCGGACGCCGAGGGTGATCCCGGGCGATCCCAGGGATGGTCAGGGCTTCCCGGTGCTGGTCGATGGTGTTTTGTGAGTCCTTGGCGGTGCGTGGTTATTCGCCCACGGACGATCCAGAACGAATCGGGTTCGCTGGCCTATCTCGCGGACTGGCTCTTCGAGCGGGGCGTGACGTCGTCCTTGCGAGGTGACCAAGCCGATGCTCGACTCCTATCAGCGCGCGCTCTACTATCGCCGCAAGCCCAACGGGCAGCCGTTGTCGTTCAGGGCCCAAGAGCAGCGGCTGGTCCCGATCCGCACATTCTTTCGCTACCTGGCGCGAGCGAACCGTGTCCTTTACAACCCGGCCTCGGAGCTTGAGCTGCCCAAAGTCGAGCAGCGTCTGCCGCGCGCGGTGCTGAGCGCCTCAGGAGGCCGAGCGGGTGCTCGCGATACTGGACCTCTCCCAGCCGCTGGGGTTGCGTGACCGGGCGATGCTCGAGCTGCTCTACGCGACCGGTATCCGCCGCTCCGAGCTCGCGAACCTCAAAGTGTTTCGACCTGGACGCGGAGCGTCGCACGCTCGCGGTTCGCCAGGGCAAGGGCCAGCAAGGACCGCATGATCCCGACCGGCGAGCGTGCCGGCGTTTGGTGCGCGCGCTACCTCGCAGATGTCGCGACCCAAGTTCGCTCTCGTGCCCGACGAGGGCGTCCTGTTCCTGACCGCTCGAGGGCGAACGGTTCAGCGGCGAGCGTCTGAGCCAGCTCGCCCGCTCACTATGTGCGCCGCTCGGGTGTCGGCAAGCCCGGCGCGTGCCACTTGTTCCGTCACACGATGGCCACGGTGATGCTCGAAGGCGGTGCGGACATCCGCTACATCCAGCAGATGCTCGGCCACGCCGACATCTCCACCACCCAGGTCTACACCCAAGTCTCGCTGCGCACCCTCCACGCGATCCACGCCGCCACGCACCCCGGCGCCCCAAACCAGCCCCGACGCGCACGCCTCACCGCCGCCGGCGGTGAGGAGCAGCCCGCCATGACCGGAGAGGACACCGCCGAGGCCCTGCACACCGCTCTCGACGCCGAAGCCGAGACCGAGCAGCAAGACCTCCAGCCAGGCCAGCAGCGAGCCTCCTGAGCGCCCCTGAAGGGCCTCTGTGCCTTCCTCTCCTAGCCGCCCTCCCCGAGCGCCCCGAGGCGCCCGCGCGAAGGCTTCCCTGCCGCTCGCGTCGCTGCGCTCCGCGAAGCGGCACACAGTTGCACCAGCGGTAACGCACGGCCCTACATTGCCCGTTGAGATCCCCGCGCAAGACCGCGCGGCGTCCGGACTCCCTCACGCCCGTTGCTGTGCCCCGAGAAGCCTCGCAGAAAGACGCCCCTACCGGGGCTTGAAACGACAGGTGCGGCCCTGCGGGCCGAGAACGGTGACTGCCTGCGGCAGTCACCTCAGAACGGCGCGCAGACTATACGCACCTCCGGGAGCTGGACAGGCCAGGACACGGGCGACCTCCCCGTCTCCCAGCTCGCGCACGAGGCCGAGAACGAGGCCGAGGTCGCACACGCCGTGCGCGAGACCAGAGCACGCCTGGGGGTGGCCGAAAGTACGCAGCGGGGACCCGCAACCTAAAGCGATCGCACGCCGCGGCCGAGGAACGTGGGAGACTGAACAAGCGATGATGTCCCCTGCTCGCACCTCACACCCCAGCCGCCGAAGCCGCCCCCGCCGGAGCTGCTGCGGGGGCGCAGGATCGCGCCGGGACTTTCACCCTCGCCGCCCGACCATGCGCCGGGGGTCGGACTGCCGGAAGTCCCTGCTCACACCCGGATCGGAACGTGTCGAGCGCGCGGGTCGTGGCAGACAAAACATTTTCGAGCAAATCAACGGCTCGACCGGAACGGTGACGTACCTGCACCACGACCAGCAAGGCTCCACACGCCTACTGACCGGTTCCACAGGCACCGTCACGGGCAAATGCACCTACAACGCCTACGGAGTACCCACCTGCGAAGGTGCCAGCACAACTCCACTCGGGTTCGACGGCCAGCTAACAAGCCCGGACACCGGGCTCATCTACCTGCGTGCGCGGGTCTACGACCCGGCGACCGCGCAGTTCCTCACGGTCGATCCGATGGTGGGGGTCACGCGGGCTCCATACAACTACGCCAATGACAACCCGTTGAACCGCGGCGACGCAACGGGGCTGAGTAGCTGGAATCCGTTCAGTGAAAGTTTCTGGACCGAAGGCAACGTCATCTCCGAAAGCCCGCTCAACCCGATCCCTTACTTCCAACAAGAGATCAGTTCCTACGAAAACGGTTGCGGCTACCTCGCGTCGGTGACGCACGGGCTCGAAGGAACACTCGCCGCGGCCGCCCTGTTCGGCGGAGGGGAGGGCGACATCGCTGCAGAGGGCGCGGACGTGGCCGCCTCCGATGTAGTGGATGTCACCTTTGGTCATGGGGCACGCCACCTTGCCGGCACCGCACTTGACAGCGGCGAGGTGGAGTCAGCGATTCAATCGCAGATCGGGCAGTCTGTTAGCCACGCCAGCGCGACCGGATCGTTTTGGGGAAGGACTGTGGTTGGTGGACAGACCATTGAGTATCGGGCGTACACATTGCCCAACGGGACCATCAACGTGGGGACTTACTATGTCGTCCCATAGCGATCCGGGCGCTCATGACCAGGATTTTCGATCTCCGTCTGACCTGGAGAGGCAGTTGCTGGAAGTGCTCCTGGGCACGGACTTCCCTGGGAAGGACGCTGTTGCGGAGCAGGTGGCTGTGGCTTCGGTCCGCGAGATTGATGACAATGGCAGTCTCGAATTCGCGCCTTCAGATAAGACGCCTGCCGAGGTTGTGCGCCGGATTCCGGTGGAGGCAGAACTCGACGATAGCGATGGCGTCACGATCCATGTGTTGTTGCACGTTGTGGACGGACTCGTAAAGGAGATGGAGGTCTATCGAGATGATTCGGGTCGCGTTCAGCGTGCGCTCGCGCCTGAAGATTTTCGCCTCCTGGTTCTGTGATGTGTGGGCGTCGCTAGTGTTCTCCGTGGTTGGCGCGCTGCGCGCGCTGCTGTTGTGGGTTGGGGCGTTTTACTGCCTCACTCGGGGGGTGCGTGTGCTGGGGCTCCGTGGAGCGCTGTTGGCTCGCTTGTGTGGCGACGCCGCTGCGCGGCCAGGACACCGGCGCTCGCGCTCGGCGCTGTCGTCTTTTAGTGGGTGTCGCTTGTGAGTGCGTGGAGGCGCTTGCGTGTGAGGAAGGCGTCGAGGACGCGCAGGAGGCTTTGGCGGTCGTCTTCGTCTAGCTCTGAGAGTTGGGCGAGGCGTTGGGCGAGGCCGTGGTCGGCGATGTGCAGTGGGCGGCGGGGGATGTCCTCGATGGCGAGGTAGTCGAGGCTGACGTTCAGGGCCTCGGCGATGCGGATGGTGGCGTCGAGGGAGGGGGTGATGCGTCCGTTCTCATAGCGGCTGATCTGGCGGGCGTCTGTGCTGCCGACGCGCTTGGCTAGCTCGGCCTGGGAGAGCCCGGCTTCGGTGCGTAGGTCTTTGATTCGGTCTGAGAGGGGCACGGGATGGTCTGGGTGGTCGTCGTTCCACCCCCATTCTGCGCCAATCTCTTGCTCTTTTCCAGCCATAGGTGTCCGCTCAGGTTGCCATGATAGGTATAGTATGGCATATGATGTCGTCAGGAATGGCAACCATAAAGATTTTTTGAGGGGGCACGTTGGCGCGCATCCCGGATGAGGTCATCGAGCGGCTGAAGGAGGAGGTCTCGCTTCAGCGGCTGGTGGAGCTGGCGGGCGTGGAGCTGCGCCAGCAGGGCAAAGACCTGGTTGGCCTGTGCCCGTTCCATGAGGATCGCACGCCGTCGCTGGTGATCTCGCCGGAGAAGAACTTGTGGCATTGCCTGGGGGCGTGTCAGGCGGGCGGGTCGGTGATCGATTGGGTGATGCGCGCGGAGGGCGTGTCGTTCCGTCACGCGGTCGAGCTGCTGCGCGACGGTGTTGCCCCGTCAGCGTTGAGCGGGCAGCGGGTGACGCGCTCGACGGTGGCGAAGCTGCCATCGCCGTTGCCGATCGGCGCGGGTGAGCGCGAGCTTCTTGGAGCGGGTGGTCGGCTTCTACGCGCAGACGTTGAAGGAGTGCCCGGAGGCGTTGGCGGTGCTTGAGCGCCGCGGCCTTGATGATCCGGGGCTGATCGAGGAGTTCCGCTTGGGTTATGCGAATCGCACGCTCGGCTACCGGCTGCCGGCGAAAAACCGCAAGCCGGGCGCGGAGTTGCGCGGCAAGCTGCAAGCGCTCGGGGTGATCCGTGCCTCGGGGCACGAGCACCTGTCGGGGTCGCTGGTGATCCCGGTGTGCGACGTGAACGGCGAGGTCGTGCAGCTCTATGGGCGCAAGCTGCGCGATGACCTGAACCACCGTGGCTCCTCGCGCCACCTCTACCTGCCCGGCCCGCGGCGGGGCGTGTTCAACGCGAAGGCGCTCGCGGCCTGCGATGGCGAGCTGGTCGTGTGTGAGTCGCTGATCGACGCGCTGACCTTCTGGCGGCATGGGCTACGGCATGTGACGGCGGCGTTCGGCGCGGACGGCTTCACCGACGAACTGCACACGGCCTTGAAGGACGCTGGCGTTGGGCGTGTGTTGATCGCGTTCGATCGTGACGAGGCGGGCGAGCGCGGCGCCGATGTGTTGGCGAAGCGGCTGGGGGAGGATGGGGTCGAGTGCTTCCGGGTGCTGTTCCCTGCCGGCCAGGACGCCAACAGCTTCGCCGCACAGGTCGAGGAGCCGGCCGGGGCGCTCGCGCAGCTCTTGCGCGAGGCGGTGTGGATCGGCGCGGGCGAGCCCGCCGCGCGGCCGGCGCCGGCACCAATCGAGCCCGAGTCTGAGCCTGCCGGCGGTCCCCCGACGCCGGCTGCTGTCGAGCCCGAGCGAGGCGGCGCTCGAGCGCAGCTCGAGCAGCAGGGCAACACCGAGGACGAGCGCGGCCGTGACGGTGATCCTCCCTCAGCCGCCAAAGCCGCCGGCTCCGTCTCGCCGCCGCCGCCGCCTCGTCGCCGGTGCCGCGCTCGCCGGGCGCTGCGCCGGTGGTGAAGCTGGAGGGCGAGGAGCTGCGTATCGAGATCGAGGATCGCCGCTGGCGCATCCGCGGGCTGGGGAAGGCGTCGAGCTTTGAGCTTCTGAGGGTGAACGTGCTGGTCGCCAGGAGCGCATCCGCGGCGTGGTGAGGTCTTTCACGTCGATTCGCTTGACCTGTATTCGGCGCGGGCGCGGGGCGTGTTTGCGCGCCAGGCGGGCGAGGAGCTGGGCGGTCGCTGAGGAGCTGATCGCGCGTGACCTTGGCCGGGTGTTGTTGACGTGTGAGGAGCACGCGGAGCGGGCGGTGCGCGAGGCGCAGGCGCCCCGTGAGCCCGAGGTCCAGCTTTCAGAGCAGGAGCGCGAGCGGGCGCTTGAGCTGCTGAAAGACCCCGGCTTGGTGGAGCGGATCGTTGCTGGCTTTGAGCGTGTCGGGATGGTCGGTGAGCAGTCCAACTGCCTGATCGGCTACCTGGCGGCGGTGTCGCGCAAGCTGGACCGGCCGCTGGCGGTGATCGTGCAGTCAACCTCGGCGGCGGGGAAGTCCGCGTTGCAGGAGGCGGTGCTGTCGATGGTGCCGGAGGAGGAGCGGGTGTCGTTCTCGGCGATGACGGGCCAGAGCCTGTTCTACATGGGCGAGACAGACCTACAGCACAAGGTGCTCGCGGTCGCTGAGGAGGAAGGCGCCGAGCGCGCCGCCTACGCGCTGAAGCTGTTGCAGTCGGAGGGTGAGCTGCGGATCGCCTCGACCGGCAAGGACGGACAGACCGGCCGGCTTGTGACTCATACCTACACCGTGCGCGGCCCGGTCGCGATCTTCTTGACAACGACGACGATCGACGTCGATGAGGAGCTGCTGAATCGCTGCGTCGTGCTGTCGGTGGACGAGGAGCGCGAGCAAACCCGCGCGATCCACGAGCGCCAGCGCGAGCGCGAGACGCTGGACGGGCTGCTCGCCGAGCAGGAGCGCTCGCAGGTGGTCAAGCTCCACCAGGACGCACAGCGTCTCCTTGAACCGCTGGCGGTCGTCAACCCCTACGCGCGGGCGCTGACGTTCTCTGACGCGCGCACGCGCACACGCCGCGATCACATGAAGTACCTGACCCTGATCCGCGCGGTCGCGCTGCTTCACCAGCACCAGCGGCCACGCCGCACGGCGGCCACGGCGGACGGTGGCGTGCTGACCTACATCGAGGCCACGCAGCGAGGACATTCTGTCGGCCAACCAGCTCGCGCACGCGGTCCTCGGCCGCTCGCTGGACGAGCTGCCGCCCGGCACACGCCGGCTGCTGTCGCTGATCGAGCGCCATGTCGAGGCGGCCGCCGTCGAGCAGGGCACCGTGCGCGAGCGTGTCCGCTTCACCCGCCGCGAGCTGCGCCAAGCGCTCGGCTGGGGCGACACACAGCTCAAGGTCCACCTCGGCCGGCTCGCCTCGCTTGAGCTTCTGTGGTGCCACCGCGGCCAGCACGGCGCGCATGTCTATGAGCTGGCGTGGGACGACGCCAGCGAAAGCGAGGCGCGACTACCCGGCCTGATCGACCCCGACCAGCTCGACGCGCACGCGGCCAGCGCCAGCCAGGAGCATGATTACGACCGCGATCGGTCGGGGCCGGGAGCAGATCGGTCGGGGGGCGGTCGCCCCCCGGTCGGGGGCCGGTCGGGGCACGGTCGGGCCGCGCTAAGGCAGTCGCGACGGGCTGAGATGGGGCGCCGTGGCGAGCACACACCGAGGGTGATCCCCGGCGATCCGCAGGACGGCCAGGGCTTCCCGGTGATGGTCGTGGAGTTCTGCGAGCACCTGGCGATCCGCGGCTACGCGGCCACGTCGCTGAAAAACCAGCGCACCGCGCTCGCGCTGCTCGCCGAGTGGCTGTCGAGCGCGTGGTGTGACGCGCCCCTCGGAAGTGACCAAGCCGATGCTCGATGCCTACCAGCGCGCGGTGTTCTACATGCGCAAGAAGAACGGGCAGCCGCTGTCGTTTCGCACTCAGGCCGCGCGGCTGATCCCGATCCGCGCCTTCTTTCGCTGGCTCGTGCGAACCAACCGCATCCTCTACAACCCGGCGTCTGAGATCGAGTTGCCGCGCAAGGAGCAGCGCCTACCCCGCGGCGTGTTGAGCGCCGAGGAGGCCGAGCGGGTGCTCGCGCTGGCGGACCTGTCGGACCCGCTCGGGCTCAGCGATCGGACGATGCTCGAGCTGCTTTACGCGACCGGCGTCCGCCGCGCCGAGCTGGGGAACCTGTCGATCTTCGAGCTTGACGTTGAGCGCCAAACGCTGACGGTGCGCCAGGGCAAGGGCCGCAAGGACCGCATGATCCCCACGGGCGAGCGCGCCGCGGCGTGGTGCGCTCGCTACCTCGCCGACGCGCGCCCCAAGTTGGCGATTGAGCCCGACGGCGGGACGCTGTTCCTGACCGTTGACGGCGTGCCGTTCAGCCTGGGGACGCTGACCTATGTGATGGGCGACTACGTGCGCCGCTCCGGGGTCGGCAAGCCCGGCGCGTGCCACATCTTCCGTCACACGATGGCGACGGTGATGCTCGAAGGTGGTGCGGACATCCGCTACATCCAGCAGATGCTCGGCCACGCCAACATCACGAGCACCCAGGTCTACACCCAGGTCTCGCTGCGCACGCTCGCGGCGGTCCACGCGGCCACGCACCCCGGCGCGTCAAACCAACCCCGCCGCGAGCGCGCCGACGCCGACGGCCAGGACGCCAGCGCCACCAACGGGCACGGCGCGGCGCAGGAGCACCAGGCCGCAGCCGAGGCCCTGCGCAACGCTCTCGACGCCGAAGCCGCCGACGAGCAGCAATACCTCCGCCAGGCCAGCAGCGAGCCTCCTGAGCGCCCTTGAAGGCCCCTCTGTGCCTTCTTCTCCTAGCCGCCCTCCCGAGCGCTCCGCGCCATCCGAGCGAAGGTGTCCCTGCCGCTCGCGTCGCTGCGCTCCGCTGCGCCGCACACAGTTGCACCAACGGGTGCTGCACGGCCCCACACGGCCCGTTCATGCCCGCCAAGACCACGGCGTTTGGGCGCAGAAGAGGACGCCCCTACCGGGGCTTGAAACGACAGGTGCGGCCCTGCGGGCCGAGAACGGTGACTGCCTCCTGCAGTCCCCTCCAGAACGGCGCAGACTATACGCACCTCCGGGAGCTGGACGGGCCAGGACACGGGCGACCTCCCCGTCTCCCAGCTCGCGCACGAGGCCGAGGTCGCGCGGGCCGTGCGCGAGACCAGAGCACGCCTGGGGTGGCCGAAAGTACGCAGCGGGAACCCGCAACCTAAAGCGATCGCACGCCGCGACCGAGGAACGTGGGAGACTGAACAAGCGATGATGTCCCCTGCTCGCACCTCACACCCCAGCCGCCAAAGCCGCCCCCGCCGGAGCTGCTGCGGGGGCGCAGGATCGCGCCGGGGCTTTCACCCTCGCCGCCCGACCATGCGCCGGGGATCGGACTGCCGGAAGTCCCTGCACACACCCGGATCGGAACGTGTCGAGCGCGCGGGTCGTGGCAGACAAAACATTTTCGAGCAAATCAACGGGTCTGAAACACCGACCTATCTCCATCACGATCAACAAGGCTCAGTGCGCCTGCTGACGGGCTCCGCCGGCACGACCACTGGCAGCATCACGTTTGATGCCTATGGCAACAAGGTCGAAAGCACCGGTACTACTTCACCGCTCGGCTACGACGGCCAATACACCAGCACCGACACCGGGCTCATCTATCTCAGGGCACGGGTCTACGATCCGGCAACGGCACAGTTCCTCACGGTCGATCCGATGGTGGGCAACACGCGAGCCCCCTACAACTACGCCGAAGACAACCCCGTCAACTACGCTGATCTAAGCGGGCTCGATGTCTTTGAAGAAGCGGCAGAAACGGTCGCGGGATGGGGCGACACAGTCACCCTCGGCCTGACCAAAGATGCCCGCGAAGCACTGGGCGACGAAAACGTCAACACCTGCTCCACCGCATACCAAGCTGGCGGATATGCTGGCCTAGCAACCGCAGCGGTCATTCCAGGCGAGGGCGAGGCCGAGGTTGGAGCCGAGGGCGTAGATGAGGCTGTCGGCGCAGCGTCAGACCTTGGCTCTACGCCGGAGGGGCGTCCATTTACGCAGCATTATGGGCTGGAAACGGGGCCAGAGCGGAATATCCCTGGGAGCGTGGTCGACCAGACCATCAACGAGAACCCGGGAGTGCCGGGGCGTGGCGGAACGACAGTCCATTACGACCCCAATAATGATGTCACTGTGGTGACGGGGCGGAACGGCTCGATCGTGAGCGCTCGAAGGGGTGAACCGTGATGACACTCGACGCGGATTGGTCCGAGCGCGGGTTTGCCGTCGATTTCCAAACAGGGCTCAAGAGCTACTTCGTTGAGGGCGTGATCGACCACGAAGGGGACGGCACTCTCCTGGGCGTTGAGATTCTAGGTCTGTTGGCAGAGTGTCAGGGCCTTGAAGAGCCGGACGCCGAGGCTTTGCAGCGTGCCGGTCTTGTCTCTGTGTCTATTGACCATGACGCGGACGCAATTTACCTACGGGCTCGGTCTGGGAGAGCGACACACCAGCTGGTGCGTCAGGCTGTGGTGATCCTCGATGATCAGCGTCGTCTTTGTCGTGTTCATGTGAGCAGCCAGGGTCCGGCACGAACGCGCTGAGAGGCGTCGCTTCTCTGGGCGTCGATGCGACTACACGAGGTGCTGCTCACCTTCGGCTCGGCGCCGGTGTTTTGGCTGGGCTGGCGCGCTGCGCGCAGCTGCTCCGGGTTCAAGCGTTTACAGCATCACTGAGGGGTGGTCGTGGTGGTGAGCAACACCGATCTGGGGTGCGCGGTGCGGCGGTTGCGCTGCGCGCGCCAGGTCACGATCGAAGCGTTGGCGTTCGCCGCGGACATCCACCCGACCTATCTGTCGGGTATCGAGAGAGGGGTGCGCAACCCCACCTGGAAGAAGGTCTGCGATCTCGCTACGGCGCTCGACGTGCCCGTCTCCCAGCTCGCGTGCCAGGCCGAAGACGAGGCCTTGGTCGCCCAAGCCGCCGAGCAGGCCAGAGCACGCCTGCTGGACGAACGTACCCGGCAGACAACACACATCTAAAGCCAGCACACGCCACGTCCGAGAAGCGTGGCAGACTCCCGAATGATGCTGGCCGCTCGTACCTCCCACCCCAGCCGCTTCAGCCGCCCCCGTCGCGGCTGCTCTGAGGGCGCAGGATCGCGCCGGGCCTTTCATGCTCGCCAGCGTGGAACGCGCCGGGGGTCAGACTGCCGAAAGCCCCTGCACACGCCCGGATCGGATCGCGTCAAGAAGCCAGATCACGGCGGACCTTTGTTTTACGGCCAATACACCAGCACCGACACCGGGCTCATCTATCTCAGGGCACGTACGTATGATCCGGCTACGGCTCAATTCCTTACGCCCGATCCGCTCGTGGAAATTACCGGGGCACCATATAACTATGCTAACGATAACCCTCTGAACCACGGAGATGCTTCGGGACTCAGTAGCTGGAACCCGTTCAGTGAAAGCTTCTGGACCGAAGGCAACATCATCTCCGAAAGCCCGCTCAATCCGATCCCTTACTACGAAGCGGGAGACCGCGAGTCGCTTCTGCGGCCTGATGGAGGACGCGGGACGCAAGGCGCGGGTGTTCCCGAACGAGCCGTTCGATGGTTGGCGCGGGCGGCCGCATGAGGTTCAGGGCCGGCTGATGGAGATCATCGACTATTCGAGTGAGGGACCGGCGTCGTGGTATCGGGATGTCGCCAAGAACGTGCTGCGGTTGGTGTGCGAGCACCCTGAGGGCCCACCCAGGTCCTCAAGGATCGTGCTGGGGCGTATGGAGATCGGAGGACTGCGTCAGGCGCACGACGGTTCGAGCGCGTTGGAGGCCCTGACAGCCGACCATGTACGGCAGGTCCGGTTGCGCTATGAGGCGTTCTTCGGCCAGACCCGCGGAGCCCTGGACGGGGATTGGGCGTGGGAGGACACGAACGCCGCGTATGTCCTGCTGGACAGCCTGGCGTTGCGGGAGGAGACGAGCGGGTTGGCGAGGTTCCTGTTTGAGGACTTCGCGCACTACTTCACGACCCGCAAGCCCCGTGGGCGGTTCGCCGTGTTGATCGTCGATGAGTTCTCAGCCTTGGCGCAGGGTGCGGAGATGGCGGGGAGGATCGAGCAGGCCCGAGGGTTCCATACCGGCCTGGTGCTCGCGCCACAGGTGGTGCAGGGCATGGGCGATGAGAGCGAGGCGGCGAGGATCACGGGCAGCGTGGAGACGGTGATCTGTCATCGCGTGAACACGCCCGAGGAGATCATCCAGCTCGCGGGGACAAGACAGCGGATGGAGTACTCGACCCACTTCGGATCGGAGGGCAGCACCGGCGAAGGCTCCGCGCGGGTGCAGCACCAGTACAAGGTCGACCCGAACAAGGTCAGGGCCCTCGATCCTGGAGCTGCGTACATCATCAGCCGCGGTCGCGCGACGCGCGCACAGGTCCTCCGGGCGCCCGATGTGCGTAGCGAGCTTCCCTCGCCGACCAGGCCGGAGGATTCCGGGAACGCGGGCGTGGTCCCACCGGCCGAGGGGGCGAGCAAAAAAGATTTGCCAGCAGGGTGTCCCGTTTTGGATGGTGGGTCGGAGAAGGGGGTGGGAACCCTCCCGTTCTGAACCCAAATACAAGGAGACGATGTCTCATGAGCTCTCGTTTGACGCCCTGGTTGTCCTCGCTGCCGGTGCTCGCTCTGTATGCCGCGACGCTCCTGCTCGAAACACCAGTGATCTTCGCGCGCTGGCTGTTGACACTCGCCGGCGCCGCAGTCCTGCTGCTGGTGCTCCACCATTCCGTCGCCGGTGCCGCGGGTCTCGCGCCGCTGGCGTTGATCCCGACCGTATGGTCGATCCTGGCGCTGATCACGCCGTTCGGTGGTGGTTGGTGGTGGCGGCAGAACCTCGGCGGACGCGAACCCTCACAACGCGAGCGGGTCGCTTATCAAGACGCGCTCGAACTGCTGCGCCACCGCACCCCAATGCTGCTGCGCGAGCCCTCGGGCTGGTTCGTGCTCGACGACCCCCAACCGGATGCCGCGGTGTGCGGCAGCAGCCTGATGCTCTCCCGTGGCCTTTTGGAAAGCGACCATCTACCGGCCGTGCTCGCGCACGAGCTGGGACACCTCTCGAGCACCGACGGCAAGCTCACGGCCGCGCTGAACCGTCTCGTCATTCACGCGCCGCCAAAGATCGCAGAGCGCGAGCCGGCCAAACGCGAAGCGGGCATCCTCGGCGATGAGCGAGCGATGCTCGGGGTGACGTTCATCGGCACGTTGCTGTGGGTGGGGCGCAGGATGATCGTGTTCGCCAAAGGCGGTCTGGGACTGCGGATCACGGCGCCGTTCTGGGGTGTGCATTGGCGCGAACGCGAGTACACCGCCGACCGCTTCGCGGCAGGTCTCGGCCAGGCCGACGAGCTCGCGGACTTCCTGGAGGTCCACGCCCTCATGCACGACCACCCCGTCCCGTTCGTCTGGCTCACCGAACACACCCACCCCCCGACGGAGCTACGGATCGACAAGCTCAGAAACAGCTACGACCCGCGCACCGCGGCGCCGGGCGGCGGCGCGCTCTCATCCACGGCGCCGGACAACCGGCTGCTGACGGCGTAAAGAAGATCGGACTGTGAGCGACTACCGCTTCCGAGAGTTGCGGACCGCCCTCCCGAAACGTTTTGGCCTGGCTGGGAGGGCGGCCCTGTTGCCGAGAAGCACCGCGAAAGCTATCCGCCGCTCAGGACGCCTCGATGATACGTCCGAGCCAAACGGGAAGATGCGAGAGATAGGCGTGGTGCGATCCGACCCGGCCTGGCCTGAATGCGCTACGCGACGTTCCGAGAAGAAACGAGAATCGAAGATGGCCTTTTCCGAGGACACCAAGAAAGATGCGCTTCGTCGGGCTGGAAACCGCTGCGAGTGCAGGCGTGTCAATCACTCGCATTCCGGCCGTTGCACCAAGGTGCTCACCAAAGCCATAGCCGAATTCCACCATAAGCTCTCGAAAGCGAGCGGAGGTGGCGATGGTCTTGGTAACTGCGAAGTTCTCTGCCAGAAATGCCACGCGAAGGTACGTAGGCCCAGCTAAGAGCGTGGGCAAGCTGGTTGAAGTGATCGGTCTGGCACGCGAGCCGAAGTATCGGCTCGTCCGTGCCCGGCCGCCATTTGACACCCCAGTAGATAGTCGTCTGCCTCGTGGGTATCAGCCTTGCTCCCGGATCAGTTGTAAACAAGGCAACTTGAGGTTTTCGCTGCAAGAACATTGAACATGCCGTGCCCTCGCTCCAAATGCGCAGACAGGTTGGCCCATGCTTGCCGGGTAAGCATGGTATGCTTGCCGGGTAAGCATCCTATTGGAGGGTCTAATGGCTGGGAAAGATAAGAAGGCCGCGCAAGCGTTCGCCCGGCGAGCAGCGAGCAAAGGTGGTCGCGCGCGAGCGAGCGTGTTGACGTCCGAGGAGCGGAGCGAGATCGCACGCCGCGCCAGTAGGGCGCGATGGGCGAAAGGGGACGATCTGGAAGAGGACACCGGCGGCACACTCGTGGTCACCAGCGAGTCGGTGGTGGCCGACGACGACGAGCCGGATATGCCCTACTCAATGTTTCCGGGCACCGTGGAGATCGGCAACGTCACGCTGGAGTGCCACGTGCTGAATGACGGTCGTCGCGTTCTCGCATCGGGCGGCGTCGTGCGCGCGCTGAGGGGCACGGAAAGCAAGCCAGCGAGCCTCAGCCGCTATCTGGAGCGCCTGCCCACCTACGAGTCGGGGATGCTCGACGGCCGCATGATCCATTTCCGCATCCCGAGCAATCCCACCGTCGCTCAGGGCTACGAGGCCACGCTTCTGATCGAAATCTGCGATCTGTATCTGAAGGCGCGCGACGAGAAACTGCTCAAGGCGAGCCAGCAACAGCTCGCGAAGATGGCGGAGATCATTGTCAGATCCTGCGCCAAGGTGGGGATCGAAGCGCTCGTTGACGAGGCGACCGGGTATCAGCAAGTGCGCGAGAAGCGTGCCCTACAGATCAAGCTCCAGGCATTTATCGCCGAGGAGATGCAGGAGTGGGTCAGGACTTTCCCTGAGGAGTTCTGGCAGGAGCTCGCCCGACTTGAGGGCATCCGCTACTCCCCCAGAAATCGGCCGCTTCGGTGGGGCAAGTACGTCATGAAGTTCGTCTACGACAGCATTGACCCCGACCTCGGGAAGAAGCTCAGGGAGATCAACCCCAATCCCCATCGTGGGAAGAACCACCACCAGTGGCTGAGGGAGTTCGGGCGCGATCGGCTACATCAGCAGCTCGGTGGGACGATCGCGATCATGAAGTCCTGCAAGGACATGGATGAGTTCAGATCCCGCTTCGCCTCGGTGTTCGGCAGGAATCACCAGCTCGCCCTTGACTTTGACTGGATGGACCTGACCTGAGCCGCCCGATGATCTTCAGTATCCAGAGTGACGGAACGGTGGGAACTGCTAACTGCGACGGGCGCTTACGGCCTGCGCCTTGAGCGTCGTCCCGCGCGAACCTCATGGCTACGCCGCCTCTCGTGGGGAGGGTTCGAGGTCGATCCCCACGACCGGCAGGACGTCAATCACGGGGTCCACGGCGTAGCGCTGAAGATTGGGGTCGCCGTTGAAAGAGATCGAGCTCCCGATGCGGCAGCGAAGCAGGACGGGAATATCGCCGAGGTTGCGGCATAGACGCTTGCGCAATCTCGTGGCCGCGATCTCGTCCATCAGCAGTTGGGGGGGAGTGTCCGAGATCACGATCGGGCCGTTGGGGGTCTCGATGAAACGGACGGTCAACATATGTATGCCTCCTTTGGGGTCGGCGATGCCGAGTCCCTGTCGGTAGCGCTATCAGGGATGATTTCGCGCCAACTTTCTAGGCATAGAACTTAGGGCCTGGTTCGGATAGAACATCAGCTCTGGCTGCGTGAGTGGGGTCGAGTAGGGACGTGACGCAGCTCTGGAACTTGATGCTTCCGCCGCCCTTTGCGGGCTAGAAAGTTGTGGAAAAGCCCCGGAAAAGCTGGATAAAGCCGCTATCTGCGAGAAGTCTCTTACCCGGGTCCACAGGCTTATGCACAGATTGCTAGGACATAGCGCTACTTATCCACAGATCCTGTCGAGTAGTCCCCAGGACGCCCAGCTGTCGGCTTGGTGTCCGGCGGGACGATCCGCTAGAAGGAATAGATGGCCATCCCTTCCTCACCGAGCGTCGCCCTGGTCCGCACAGCTCGCAGCGAGATCGAGCGCATCGACCGGACTGTGGTCACGATCGAGCAACGCCGTGCGGCACTGCTCGCCCAGCTGGCCGAGTTGGACGCGGAGGCCGAGGGGTATGCACGGCGCCGGAGCCTGCTCGAGGAGCTCGTGTACGTGGAGCAGGCTGTGCCGACTCCCGCCACGGCGGCAACTGCAGCGCGGGTACCCCGACGCGTGGTCAAGGGCGCGGAGCTGCGGCGGGTGGCCGGACAGCTGCTGTGGGCCGCGCAACGCGAACGCGAGATCCACTACCGCGAGTGGTTTGAGCGTGTCATCGCGGAGGGGTACGCGATCGGCGGCAAGGACCCGGTGGCGAGCTTCTTGACGAACATCCGGGACTCGCCCGCGGTTGTGCGTGGTTCAACGCAGGGCCACTACAGGCTGGACCCGGCCGTCTTCGATGGGATCGCGCAAAAGCTCGGAGAAACCCAGGCTGAGCTGGCAGACGTCGAGCAGTCGATCGAGCGCGCCTACGCGAGTGCCGCCGAGCAAAGCTCGATCGAGAGTCTTCGCGGGCATAGAGATCGTCTCAGGCAGATTCTGAAGCGCCTCCAAGGACAGATGGGCGAGCTGCACTACATCTTCGACGATAAGTCAGACTCCCACACTGGTATCGATGACGACGTTACGGAGACACTACGAGCGGCTTGACGCCCCACCCAGAGCTTCCGTATCACCGCCATCCGCCGGGGGAGCCCGATCACGTCCGCCAGCCAGCCGGACCGACCACCCCCGAAGCCACACTGGACGAGCTCGACGCCCTGATCGCCACCGAGCGCGCAGCCGGGCGCCTGTGACAGCGCTCCGCACCCCTGCCCTGGCGATGGATGACCCATGGCAATGCTGCTCCGAAGGACGAGGTTGTAAGAGGCGGGCGGGTACCGGGTGACACTGCAAAGGAGCCCGGGAATAGATACTTTCGCAGACCTGTAGGTTCATCGATCTGCAAAACAACCTGTTTTCGCTATACTTTGCAGTATGGCTCGTCCGCTCCAGCGCCTGTTCGACATCGCCGAGGGCCAGTGGGGATTGTGCACGCGTCGGCAGGCACAGCAGGCCGGTGTCTGGGCAAGCTCGCTCGCACGCCTTGCCGAAGATGGGCTGCTCGAACGCGTTGCGCATGGCGTCTACAGGATTCGTGGAGCGGCCGAGCCCGATCATCTGCAGTTGCGCGCGGCCTGGTTGGCGCTCGATCCCGGCGAGCCGGCATGGGCTCGCGTGGGCTCACCCGGCGTTGCGCTCGTGTCGCACGCTTCGGCGGCTTCCCTGTACGGCGTCGGCGATCTGCGCGCCGACGTGCACGAGTTCACGCTGCCCTTGCGCCGCCAGACACGTCGCGGCGACGTGCGCCTGCACCGCGGTCGTGTCCCCGAGAATCAGTGGATCGTGCTGAAAGGGTTGCCCACGACTCGCGCCGGGCGAATGATCGCCGACCTGCTGGGCGACCATGTGGAGCCTGCGAGTGTGGCTCAGATCACCGCCGAGGTCGTCCATCGGGTGCTCGACTATCCCGGGACCGTCGCCGAGCGCATCGCGCCGTATGCAGTGCGCTTCGGGTTTCGCCGAGGTGACGGCATGGCGCTGCTGGACCATCTACTGACCCTGGCCAACTACTCCGACCGGGAAGCAATGGTCGCGCTCGCACGAGACGATGAGCGCTGATCGATACAACGATCCGGATGCGCTGCGGCGCGCCGTGGCTGACCGCCTGCGCCCGTTGGCGCATGATCGCGGCGGACAGCTCAGCAGCCTGCAGCGGCAGTTCGCTTACGATCGGCTGCTGTGCAGAGTCTTCAGCGCCGAGCCCGAGCGCTGGGTGCTGAAGGGGGCGACGGCGATGCTCGCTCGGCTTGGTGGCCACGCCCGGCACACGCGCGACATCGATCTGCTCAGCCGCACCGGCAACCTGGAGCAGGCCGAGCAGGCGCTGCGAGCGGCCGCTGCTGTGGACCTGGGTGACTACTTCAACTTCGCGCTGAATCCCGGCAGGCAGATCGTGCAGGGCGCCGGTGCCCTACGTGTGGACGTCGTTGCGTTTCTCGGGCTCAAGGAGTTCGCGCGCTTCCACGTGGATCTTGTGGTCAGCCGCACGATCACTGGCATGCCTGACACCGTGTCTGCGCTCGTGCCGCTGAATCTGCCGGGACTGGTGTCGGTGGACTACCGTGCATATCCACTCGCCGATCATGTGGCCGACAAGGTGTGCGCCCTGCTTGAGCTGCACGAGCGCTCCACTGGGCTGAAGGAGCCCAGCACCCGCTTTCGCGACATGGCCGATCTGGCGATCTTCGCTCACACGATCAGCATCGAAGCCGCCGTGGCCACGACTGCTCTGCACGCAGAGGCCGAGCGTCGCGGGCTGATCCTGCCCGAACGCATATCGGCGCCCGCCGGGCGCGACTGGCCGAACGGCTACGCCAAAATCGCACGCGATGTGCCCGATCTACACGAGCGCGACCTGCCAAGCGCGCTGAGGACCGTCGGGCTCTTCGTCGACCCGCTGCTCACTGAGAGCGCGCGGGGGCGATGGGACCCCACGAAGCTGCGCTGGCGCTGATAGGACCATGCGAAGCGGCGCAAGTAGCACGCCTGTCAGAACCATGTCAAGTCCACCCTTCGGGCCGCCTTCGGCGGGGCCTGCCGGCCTGGACTTGACAGAACCTGCCAGGCGTGCCGTCGGGCACTCATCTCGGCAGGGAGAACCCTGCCGAGATGGCACGACCACCAAAAACATGATGAGGGATGTGACTCACGGGGATTGACGAACCCCCACCCGATATAGGCTATAACCTATCCATGACTGCCGCCAAGGAAACGCGCATGACGACCAAGTTCGATGACTTCGTCCGCGAGGTCGAAGACGGGAGCACCGACGAGGAGCGCCGCGAGCTGGACGCGGCGCGTGCTCGCTTCAGGATCGGCGCTCGCGTGCTGCAACAGCGCCTCGCCGCAGGTCTGACCCAAAAGCAGCTCGCCAAGGCGTCGGGCATCGCCCAAGCCGACATCAGTCGCATCGAGCGAGGCCAGACCAATCCCACCGCCGCCACGCTTGAAACGCTCGGCGGCCCACTGGGCGTCACCCTGGACTACGTCCCCACCCCGGAGCTGATCGACGCTTAGCGTCTGCGCTACGATTGCGCAGTCGCAGGTTCGGTTAGTAGGCGCAAGCCGAATGCAATCGAAGTACCTGCGACGCTTGGGGCCTCGGATCTCACGGGGCCCCTTCTTTTTGGCTACCACCTGAAGAACTCTCTGAAGCACGAAGCATCGACGTGGGCCTGCCGTAGCGAACCACCCCAGCTGCAAACCCCCGATACTGCGGAACTTGGCGAAATACCTTGGCAAAACACCAGGTTATCTGCTATAAGTGCGTATATGAGTCGTGTATTGAGTCCTACGGAGTCGATGGCGCGTGCGTTTGTCGCGTTGCGCGGAGCGAACGTGTCCGATCATGAGGCGCTGAGTGCCGCTGTGCGGGATGCGGAGGCTGAGCTGGAGGCCGGGCTGGCGGAGCAGG
The DNA here is from genome assembly GCA_963736555.1 of uncultured Solirubrobacterales bacterium. Taxonomy (GTDB): domain Bacteria; phylum Actinomycetota; class Thermoleophilia; order Solirubrobacterales; family Solirubrobacteraceae; genus Palsa-744. The sequence continues at coordinate 263,505 of CAVTPC010000003.1, read as the reverse complement.
CTACGTATTCGAAGGCGCAGGCGGCGCATCTGCTGGATGTCAGCACTACGACGCTGGAGCACTGGATCGCCGGCGGGCTGTTGCCGGTCGCGCGTGTCGTGGGCTACAAACGCGACCGTGTTCCGGCGCGGCCGTTGCTGGCGTTGGCGGCGCAGGTCAAGGAGTTGCGCCGCAGTGGCCGGCAGCGGGGGTTGCTGGTGGAGGCGCTGAGTCGTTTGGAGCAGGAGGACCCTGAGTGGCGGGCGGGGTTCGAGCACCTGTACGGACCCGGCCTGGGAAGCGGGGGTGGGGGCGACGACGACGATGGCGAATACGTCTCGGCGGCGCCCGGGCCGGACTTCGGGCCCGAAGATTGAGTTTGTCGTGTGGGATGTGGTCGTTCGCCGTGAGCTGCGGCCAGTGATCGACGAGCTCAAGGGCAAGCGCGCCGGGTACGCCGACGCGTACGCGCAACTGCGGCGGGATCCATGTGTCGAATATCCCACGGCGAAGGGGAAGCGGCCGTTCGCGTATCGTTTGTCCGGGCCGCTCAAGCCGAAGGTCTGTGGCGTGCGTTTGAAACGGGGCTATCGCCTGGCGTTTACGATGCGCGCGTCTACGGACAAAAAATATGAAGGTCGCGTGGATGTGCTTTACGTCGGCAAGCGCGACACGCGCGATCGGACCGGGGACGTGTGGCAGATCGTGCACGACCTGTTCGGCGTGGAGAACCCACCTGCCGAACACCTGCGGCCGCCGTGCTGCGACTCCGGGTTGCCCATGATTGATGAGCAGGAGCTCACCGACTTCATGACCGCATTGCGCAAGTTGCTCCGTGGGAAGGGAAAGCGAGCCGTCACGGGCGGCGGGAAACGCAAACCCCGATAATGAACGACCCCCATTCATGACTCGCACCTCCGGGCGCCTGTTCGACGAAGCCGAGCTTGGCGCGTGGCTGCAAGAGCGGCACGGCGAGTGCAAGGCCGAGCTTGCTCGGCTTCCTGAGGCCCAGCTGCTAGAGCAACCGATCGACCGGCTAGCGCAGTCGTTTCTCAACCGTTATCGCGTTGAGCCGATCGAGCTGCATGTGGATCGAAAATACGCGGTCGATAGGGGTGAAATCGAGATCTGGGGTTCCGGTGGGCTTGCGACTGAGAGAGTGCGTGTGCGCGTGGGTGGCAGCCCTGGCCCTCCAGGTCGCGCGATAGCGGTCCACGTTCCATTCACGGGCGACCCCGATCTGCTCTTCTTACGTCCGGGTACGCACACGTTCAGTGGTCCGCAAGGCCATGTGGGGAATAACGAGCTTGTCTTCCCATTCGAGTCGCCTAGCGAGGATCCTCTTGACGTCGAAGTGGAGATAACGAGTGCGCTAAGCAAGATTGAAGATCCCTACCTCCAATCCCAGGCCGAGGACCTGGGCCGCTTCAACGGCGAGCTTTCAGACTTCATCACGGAGTCGCTAAACGGTCGCCTTCAAAGGGTACTGAAGGCGCGAGAGCAGTTGGACGGTCTTCGAATCCCGGTTTATCGGCGCGGGGATGCCCCGAAGACATATGCGGCACCCGGGATCGAACGTCGCCCGGCGCCGCAGACATCCCGGGCTGGCTCGCACGCCGCACCGATTACGCCTGTCCTCGTTGAGGACTTCTACCGTCACATCATCGATGTCATCGGTGCGATGGCGCGCGGTATGGAGCGCACGCCGGGCGATTACGCAACTTGGCCTGAGGAAAAGCTGAGGGACGTGATCCTCGTGATTTTGAACACGCACTACAAGGTCAGGCTACAGGCGAGACCTTCAACAAGAGCGGCAAGACGGACGTAATAGTTCGCATCGAGGATCGCAACGTTTTTGTTGACGAGTGCAAGTGGTGGAGCGGCGCGTCGAGCTTTGCGGGCACTGGCGGTGAGGAGCCATCGGCTCTGGATCAGCTTCTCGGCTACGCGACCTGGCGGGATGCCAAGCTCGCACTGACGGTGTTCGTAGGGCGCAAGGACATCGGAAAAGTAATCGACTCCGCACGCGAGGCTCTCGAGGCGCATCCTGTATTTGTTCGATGGACCGAGGGCGGCGATGAGGGACAGCTTCGCTGTCGTGTCCGGCTGCCAGGTGACGACGGGTGGTCAGCCGACCTCGCAGTCGTGTTTGTGCATCTGCCAAAGGACTGACCGAGCCGTCAGTGCGATGCGCGACGAGTTCGATCCCGACGGCCATTCCGAGGTTTCCGTATCACCGTTATCCGCCGGGGAAGCCCGACCACATCCGCCAGCCAGCCGGACCGATATCCCCTGACGCTGCGCCCGACGAGTTCGTGACCCTGATCGACAGCGAGCGCGCAGCTGGTCGCCTGTGACGGCGTTCGCATCCATGCCACTGGCGGTGACCAGAGCAATGTTGCAACGCCGCGTTGCAACATTGAGGGCCCCTGCGCTCAGTTCAAGCGCCATCGGTACAGCCGGCGTTGGCTTGGGCGTTAAGGGGTGCGCGTGCTGTGTTTCCGTCGGCGCCTGTGAGCGGTTGGCTTCATTTGCCACACCTTCGGTGTGAGTGACGGAACGGCGGAGACCGCCAACCGCGACGAACGCTTACGACCGCTCCTTGAGCGCGGTCGGTGGCCTCGGCGTCGGGGCAAGGCTGGCGCGATGACGCCGCATGACTCACGGGATTCGACGGTCCTCCCCGCCGAGCGCGCTCAACCCACCACTACGACGGCGCGTAGGCCCGCACCGGCCCGTTGTCGCGCCCTCGGCGGGGCAGATCCTCCGGCGCTTCGCCACGCCAGAGGATCGTGACCCGGTCCTCGATCGGCACGCGCGCATCGTCGCGTCTGACCATCACCGCGTCGATCGAGCTGCCGAGGATGCGCCTGCGGTCCTCGACTGGCAGATCGTCATAGCTCTCGATCGCCTCGCTGCCGACGACCGGCGCGAGCGCTCGCTGCAGCTGCGCCTGCGCCTGGTTGACCGCAGCCGCGCGTGCTTCGGCGGCGGCGTGATAGCTGTTGCCGAGCACCCGTCGCAGCGTGAGATCCGCGGCGAACGCCGCAAGCTCGGATTCGGCGTCTGAGAGCTTCTCCGTGGCGCTTTGCAGGTCCTCGGAGTCGTGTTGAATCATCAGTGCCTCCTCGGCCATCTGTGCCCGCCAGACGCTCTCCACGTAGTGCTCAAGCTTGCGCCCGTTGATGCTCGCGGGCGCGGTGCAGGCGCCGGCGATATGGGTGCCGCGGCACCGGTAGATCGGTGCGCGCCCGCCTTCTGGTTTGTCGATCGCCTCCAGCCGGTGCGGTGCAAGCAGGTAGCGGCATCCCGCGCAGCGCACGAAGCCCCCGAGCAGGCTCTGGCGCTTGCCGCGCGCGATCGCCCTCACGGGCACGAGGTTGGCGGCCTGCCACTCGGCGATGCTCACGATCGGCTCGTGCGCGTCGGTGTTGACGTTCTCGCCCCGGTAGGCCTCGCCCCGGTAGACACGGTTCTTGATGATGCTGTCCACCCTCGATCGTGTCCAGCGGCCCCCGTCCGGGCGCGGCGCGCTCTGATCGAGTCGGCGCGCGATCTGCGTGAGGGTCTTGTGCGCGGCGCGCATCTGAAACGCCTCACGGATCGCGGGCGCGTCCGAGCCGGGTACGAGCCGTTTGTCGGGGCTGCGCTCATACCCGATCGGCGTGAACTTGGCGATGTGGATGCCCCGCGCGACCGCGTTTGAGGTCGCCGTCTTCCACGACTCGCTGATCCGGTCGCGCTCCAGCTCCGCGAACACGAGCAGGATCCGCAGGAACGCCTTGCCCATCGGCGTCGAGAGGTCGATGTTGTCCGCGACGCTGACGAGCACCGCGCCGTGGCGCTCGAACTCCTCGAGCGTTCCCAGTGCGCCCACGAGCGTGCGCGCGAAGCGGTCGAGCTTGGCGACGATCACGCCGTCGCTCTCGCCGCTACGGACGCGCTCCATGATCCGGTCAAAGACAGGACGCTGCATCGTGCCGCCGCTGACATCCAGCTCCGGCTCGTGCCAGATCGGCGTGTGGCCGTGCGCCTGCGTCCACGACTCGATCCGTTCGCGCTGGACCGTCGGTGAGATGAAGCTCTCGCCCGAGCGCCCGCGGACCTGCGAGACGCGGATGTAGGCATCGAGTCGTAGGCCGCCTGAAGTCATGGTGCGCAATATATCCTTGTTATTCGACGAGGGTTGGCGGCTATTGGGCGACCCGGTCGGGCGCCAGCTGCTGGCCTCGCTGCAGCGCATGGGCCGCTCGGAGCTGGCGGTGCCGGTCATCTCGACGCAGCTCGTGACCGACGCGCTGGTCGGCGAGCGCGAGTCGCTGGAGAACCTGATCGGGGCGACGTTCGTGTTCGGGATGCGCTCGGAGGCGGAGGCGGGGCGGGCGTTGCAGTTGCTCGGGCTCGACCCTGAGGACCGGCGCGCACGCCAGAGCCTGCTCGAGTTCGAGGCGGGCAGATGTCTGTTCCGTGATCACGCTGGTCGGGTGGAGGCGATCCAGGTCGACGTGGTGGCGCCGTCGCTGCTGCGCGCGTTCTCGACTACGCCCGGGGCTGCCTGACGGTGGCGTGTCGGCGCGCCACAGCGGTGAGTCTGCTGATGCCGGCGTGGGTGGCTGTGTTCATATGGGCGGGCGCACGGCGGCGGGCGCCGCACAGGTGTTCTCCTCGCCGCGGCCCTCGGCCCGAACCCCGGCACAAGCGCCAAGTCGAGCCCCGGCGAACGGCCCGGCGCGGGCACCCACTCCGACGCACGCCCCGGCGGCGAAGAATGCTCTGCCGGCGAAGAACGCTCCGGCGAAGGCCCGCGCGGGCGCCGCGCGAGCCGCCGCTGAGCACGGGCGGGTCGGGCATTACCCCGGAAGAAGAAGCCTCGGCCTCGGTGTCGCAGAGTGGCGGCGACCCGCTCGTCGACAACGGGTTGGGCAGCCACCTGTGCCGCGAAGGCTTGGAAGGCGAACTTTCGCACGACGCCGCCCGCGACTGCCGGATCTCGGGCTTCGAGGCGGCGCAGGCGCCGACAGGCAACTACGGGTTCGACGTGCACATCAACACGGGCGTGACGGATGTGGCAAACGACCTGGATGTGTACATCTTGAACCCGGTCCAGTGGAGCTGGACGCTGCTCGTGTCGGTCGTGCACGCGGTGATCGTGGTGTTGGAGTGGTGCTACACGATCGACCTGTTCGAAAGCTCTGCGATCGGTGGCATCGCGCGGGGGCTGCGCGAAACCCGGGCCTCGTTCACACAGCCTTGGCTCGTGCTGGCGCTGGCGATCGCGGCGGTGTTCGCGCTCTACCACGGGATCGTGCGCCGGCGGGTGGCCCAGACACTTGGCGAGGTGGCGCTGATGGGATTGATGATGTTGGGCGGCCTGTGGGTGATCGTCAATCCACTGGGCACCGTCGGGGCGCTGGACGGGTGGGCCAACGAGGCCAGCTTGGGCACGCTCGCCGCCGTAACCACGGGCTCGCCGGCCCATTCCGGGCGCACGTTTGAGGAAAGCATGCGGAGCATATTCAGCGGCGCGATCGGCGGACCGTGGTGCTTCATGGAGTTCGGCGACGTGAGTTGGTGCGAGTCCACGCACGTGGACCCGCGGCTGGCGGCGGCGGCGCGCCAAATCGCGACCAAGGAACGGGCCAAGATCGGCAATCAGAGCGCGGAACTGCTGAGCGGCGCGAGCACAAACGGCGAACTGTTCCTGGCGCTGCCAGCCAACGGACCGCAGCGTAACTCGATCAACGAATCCGGCTCGCTGTTCAACGTGCTGTGTGGCGGCTCGGAAGAACCATGTCACGGGCCGACGGCCAGTGAGGCGGAGTTCCGCACCGGGGATGGAACGCTGTGGCGCGTCCTCGGCCTGTGTCTGTTTTGGGTCGGCGTGCTCGGGATGGTGTTGCTGCTCGGCTTCATCGCCCTGCGCCTGCTGAGCGCCGCGCTTTCAGCTTGTTCTTTCTGCTGTTCGCGCCCGCGGCGGTGATCGCTCCCGCGCTGGGCGACGGTGGCCGGGCGGCGTTCAGGGCCTGGGCGACGCGGCTGCTCGGGGCGGTCTGCGCGAAGCTGATCTACTCGTTCCTGCTGGGTGTCGTGCTGCTGATGCAGCGGACGCTGCTGAATGTCCACACGTTTGGCTGGGCCGCGCAGTGGCTGCTCGTCTCGGTGATGTGGTGGTGGCTGTTCTGCAAACGCCATCAGGTGGACGGCTTCGCTAAAGGTGGCCACCGGGGGCTCCACCAACACGAACACCGCTCGCTGCTGCGCGCGGGCGCGAGAACGAGCGGAGCGCCCGCCCGAGATGGTGCGCGCCGGGAAATGGGTCAAAGGCAAGCTACGCACGCCGCCGCCGAGCGTGGAGCGCCGGCGCAAGCTGGCGCAGGCCGGCCTCGAACGAGCGCAAGGGATCGCCGACGGGCAGGTCAAACGCATGCTGGAGAGCGAGCACGGCGAGGCGCACGCGCTCGTGCAGGCGGCCCCGCAGACCGAAGCGCGGATATCCGCCAAACGCGCCCAGCTGGAGCAGCTGCAGGGTCAGCACGCCGCCGCTCAGGCAGAGGCGGCCGAGGCAAAGAGCGCACGCGAATCGGCGTTGAGCGATCCCACGGTCTTGCGTACCCCGAGCGTAAGCGTACGGCGGCCGGTTCGGCGCCCAGGAGGAGGCCCACAGACAGCGTGCAGCGGAGCTGCAAGGGCAGATGGATCGCCTGCGGGGAGCAATCGCAGGCGATCAGGACTCGCTCACCGCGGCACGGCGGACCGTGCAGGACGGCGCGCGGGCAAAGAGCACGACGGGCAATGTGTACACGCGCGAGCAGGCCAAGGAGGGCGAGCGCTTCCTCGACGAACAGGCGGCGCTGCCGCCCGCTGGGAGCGTGACTACACGGGGATGGCAGGGGTCGTGGGTTACGGACGGCGGAAGTACGAAGTGCTCGACGACCGGGGCCAGGAGGCGGCGCGGCGAGAGATCGATAGCGAGCTGGCGGCGCGCAAGGGATTGGACGCGGCGGCCAGGGAGGTTGCCGCAAGCGGCGAGGGCTCGCTGAAGGCGGCGCGAGCAACAGAAAGCGGATAAGCAGTTCGACGGCTCGCTCGAGCGGGAGGTGCAGGAGGAAGGCCACGAGTTGCCCTCCTCGCTCACACCACCGTCGAGACGCCCGAGACCCGACGTTCCCCAACATGGCCGGCGGGGAGGTGGGGATCGAACGGCGCCGCGACCAGGTCGAGTGTGATGCGCGACGCACACGAGGTCGCCGCGCGGCGTAAACGCCAGCTGGGCGGAGGCGGCAGGCGATGACCGCGGGATCGGCGGACAGCAGGTGCAGCCGGGTGCGCGTGTGCCCCGGCTGCCACGCCTGCCGCTGGCGATCGGCGCGCTCGTTGCGGGAGTTGCGGCGCTGGGGGCGCTGTTCCTGGGGATGACGCTGATGATGCTCGTCGGTGTCCACGGTCTCGGTGGAGCTGCCAGGCACGACGGGGAGCGTTGAGGAGACGGACGGCCCCTCAGCCCTGGCGCAGGCCGAAATCCCGCCGGAATACCTGCGTCTGTACCAGGCGGCGGGTAAGCACTACGGTCTGGACTGGGCGATCCTCGCGGGGATCGGCAAGGTCGAGTGCGACCACGGGCGCGACCCCGATCCGTCGTGCACGCAGGAGGGCGCGGTCAACTCGGCGGGCGCCGGCGGGCCGATGCAGTTCCTCGCCTCGACCTGGGCGACGTACGGGGTGGACGCCGACGGCGACGGCCGGATCGACCGCTGGAACCCGGCGGACGCGATCTACGGGGCCGCCAACTACCTGCACGCTTCGGGCGCGCCGGGTAACTACAGGGCGGCGATCTACGCGTACAACCACGCGGGCTGGTACGTGGACGGAGGTCGAGAGCTGGGCGGCGCGATATCGGGGCCCACCCACCCCGCCGATGTCGCCGGCAGCGGTGCTGGTGGCGAAGGGGGTGGCGGCGATGGAGACAGTCTGGAAGGCGCGGACACGCGCCTGGCGGGCGAAACCTCAACGCCGGTGCGGTTCATCGCGGGCGAACAGGCGCGAGCTCTCGCCCGGCTGACGGCCACGTCGCGCTGATCCCCGCGGGCGTGCCGGCGACGGTGCAGGCGATGGTGGTCGCGGGCAACGAGCTGCAGGAACTGCCCTACGGCCCGGGCGGTCACCCGGACCCGCTGGGCGCGAGCGAAGAGGACTGCTCGAGCACGGTCAACTACGTGCTCTACCGCTCCGGCGTGCGGCCGATCTCAGAAATCGTCGCCGACAACCCGCTGGCGCAGGACTACGTCGACTGGGGCGACCCCGGCCCCGGGCGCTGGGTGACGATCTACGCGACGGATGAGCCGACGCCGCACGTGTTCATCGTGATCGCGGGGCTGCGGCTGGACACGAGCCACAACGGAACCGACGTCGGGCCGAATCGCGACGAAGACGGCCCGCGCTGGCGCATCCTCGGTTACATCCCGACCTGGGCGCACTGGTCGGTCAGGCACCCGCCGGGGTTGTAGGCATGCCTGGACGACGCAAGCCGCTCAGCCAGAAGTCGGCCAAGAAGCTGCTGGAAGAACATGGGTGGACTGAGACAAAGGAGGCAAGCATACGATCAAGATGGACAAGCCAGGTCATCGACCCATCACTTTGCCTATGCATAGAGGCCACGATTATGGTCGGAGCCTGACGGCCGCGATACTGAAGGAGGCGGGTCTATCATGAGTGCTTACGCGACGAGGGATGAGATGACACAGCGGCAGATTGAGATACAGGCGCTTGTGCACGAAGAGGATGGTTCGTTCTGGGCCGAGGTGCCCAGTTGTCCAGGACTGTTTGCTTCCGGCTATACGCTCGACGAGCTCGCCGAAGGGTTGCGTGAGGCGTGGGTTCTTTACCACGATGGTGAGCCCGTTCCAGCAGCCGATGACTCGCGTCCAGCGGATGGTGCGAACGGCACGTCCTCGCTGACCCTGCGGGTCCCCGCCTTCGCTGAGACCGCCGCTCGATGGCGACGCGCAAGGTCGACTATCTGCTGATCGGCGGGGGACTCGCGAGCGCCAACTGCGCGCGCTGGCTGCGCGAGTCCGGGGCCGAGGGGAGCGTGCTGCTGGTCGGGCGCGAGCCCGATCCGCCGTACAACCGGCCGGACTGCTCGAAGGGGTATCTGCGGGGAGAAGAGAGTCGCGAGGAGCCGCTGTTCAGGCCGGCGAGTGGTGGGGCGAGCAGCAGATCGAGCTGCTGACCCGCACGAGCGTCACCGCGCTGGACCTCGACTCGACGCACGGCGAAGCTGTCGAGCAAGGATGAGGTCGAGTTCGACAAGGCGCTGATCGCGACCGGGGCGAACGTGAGGCGGCTGAACGTGGAGGGATGCGAGCTGGAGCGAGATCCACTATCTGCGCACGCTGGGCAACGCCGACGCGATCAGGGAGAGCGTGAAAGACGCCGAGAACGTGGTGCTGATCGGAGGCTCGTACATCGGCTGCGAGGTGGCGGCGTCGCTGACCATGATGGGCAAGCGCGCGACGATCGTGATGCAGGAGCAGCTCACGCTGGAACGGGGGTTCGGAAAGGTGCGGGGCGGTTCGTGCAGGAGCTGCTCGAAGCGCACGGGGTGACGGTCCACGGCGAGGACGAGCTGGACCGGTTCGAGGGAGAGGGACGCGTGGCGAAGGTCGTGACCGGGAATGGGCTGGAGCTCGACGCCGAGGCGGTCGTGATCGGCGCCGGCGTGAGCCCCGACATACAGCTCGCACAGAAGGCGGGATTGGATATCGGCGAGCGCGGCGGCGTGCGCTGCTCGTCGCGGCTGCTAGAGCACGGCGGAGGGGGTGTTCGCGGCGGGGGACATATGCGAATACGACTCGCGAATGCACGGCGGGCACGTGCGGATCGAGCACTGGGACGTGGCGTTCAACCACGGCAAGACCGCGGCGCTGAACATGCTCGGCCACGACGTGCCGCACGAGGTGGTCCCGTACTTCTACTCGGTGCTGGGCGACTGGGGCGAACTGGAGTACGTCGGACCCGCGTATGGATGGGACGAGGAGATCGTGCGCGGATCGATCGATGACGGGGAGTTCACGAACTGGTACCTGAAGGACGGGCGCGTCGTGGCGGCGCTGACGTGGGGGCGCTCGGACGATCTCGATCACGCGCGGAGGTTGCTCGTCGAGCGAGCCCGTGCTCGACGCCGCCCAGCGGGCTGCGCTGGGCGATGTCGAGATCGAGCGCCGACCTCGGCACGGTCCGAGTAGGTAGATCCGGCACGATCAATAACGGTCGGTGGTGTAGGGAAGCCGGTGCGAATCCGGCGCGGACCCGCCACTGTGACCGGGGATGCCTACCGCGGCGCGTCGATCGGGCGCGCAGCCACCGGTCCGCCTCCGGCGAGTCGGGAAGGCGCGGACGGGTAGGCCCGGGAGCCAGGAGACCTGCCTCCGACCATAAGCCCACTAGACCCTCGTGGAAAGGGGTTGGCTCATGCTCAAATCGTATCTTCGCACGTGTTCAGCGCTCGACGCGCGCCCGCGAGTTGTCTGTGTCGCGTTCATTGCAGCTTTGTCCGTGTCGCTTCTGCCGATGTCCACCGCCGTTGCCGCCGGACCGGCAGCCGTGACCGTCAGAGTGGAGGGTGCAACCAAGACGCTCGTTCCGTCGACCGAAGTGACCACTACGACGGAACCCGTCGTCAACAGTGGCAGCCCCTCCGCAGACTCCTGTCCTGGAACCAGCGGTCTCGGCGCGCTGCAGCTTGCCACCGGCGGCAACTGGGAAGGTACGTGGTACGGCGGGGAAGTCAAGGAAGGGACATTCGAAGGCCTGGGGTATTCAGTCGAAACAATTGCCGGCGAGAGCTATCCGTTTAGTGGAGGCTCCTACTGGGATTTTTGGATCAACGACAAGCCCGAAGAAGAATATGGACTCTGCAGTGCGGAAATGCAGACTGGCGATCAAGTGCTGCTCTTCCCCTGCCACTACGAAGAAGGCAAGGAATGCCCGAACCCACTTGCCATTGAAGCGCCGGCCAGCGCCAATGTTGATGAACCGGTCTCGGTGACGGTCAAGAGGTACAACGCGAAGGGGGAAGCGTCACCGGCAAATGGCGCGACCGTCACTGGTGCATCCACAGCTGCCACGACTGACTCCGGCGGACATGCCACAGTCAGCTTTTCCAGTGCTGGTGAGGTCACACTACAGGCAAGCGCTTCGGAATCGGTTCGCGACGAGACCACGATCTGCGTTCACAACGGCAACGACGGCACGTGCGGCACCTCGGCACCGTCGTCGAGCACCACGACCTCGAGCGGCACGACGCACACCCAGTCGGTGGGATCGCAACCAGCGGAGGTTGTTACCGCGAAGATCGCGGGCGTCAAGAACGGCCACGTTTACTCGCGCCGCGCCGCGCCGCGGTTGTTGAAGGGAAGCGTCACGGTGCCGGCCGGAGGCCTGCTGCAGAAGGTGCAGATCTCCCTCAAGCGCAGATATCGTGGACATTGCTACGGCTTCGACGGAAGCAGCGTGCGGTTTGTCGCGATAAAGTGCGGGCGAGCCGCCGCATTCTTCTCGGTCGGCACGAAAGCCTCGTTCAGCTATCTGCTGCCCGCGCGTCTGCCACGTGGCCTCTATACCTTCGATATCGAGGCCGTCAACAGCGCCGGGCAGGCAACGAAGCTCGTGAGCGGAGTCAGTCACGTTGTTTTCAAGGTCGAGTAAGCGGATCGGCATACCGGCGCTTGCGGCGGCCATCGTGGCCGTCGCAAGCGCCGGCTGCGGCCTGGGCGCGGGCTCGGCGCCGACCGCGGTCAAGTTGACGGTGTCCCGCGACTTCGGCGCCCAGGTCGTGCATTCTTGGAACGCACCCAAAGTACACGGCGAAGAAACGGTCATGAGCCTGCTGATGCGCAACGCGACCGTCACGACCAAGTACGGCGGCGGGTTCGTGCAGAGCATCGACGGGCTCTCCGGCGGATCGGCCGGCGGGCAGCCGCAGGACTGGTTCTACTACGTCAACGGCATCGAGGCGCCCAAGGGCGCGGCCGAGACGAACGTGCAGGCGGGCGACCGCATCTGGTGGGATCTGCACGACTGGAGCCAGACCGACAGCGTGCCCGCGGTTGTGGGGTCGTTTCCCGATCCGTTTGCGAACGGGATCGACGGCAAACGCCTGCCGCTGCGCGTCGAATGTGCCTCGGTGACGAGTGGTCCGTGCACGACGGTCGAGTCGCGCCTGCAGAAGCTCGGCGTGCTCGTGTCACTCGCCGCGATCGGACCGGGCGATGAGCCGGAAACGTTGCGGTTGCTCGTCGGGCCGTGGACCGCGGTGAGCGGCGATCCGAATGTGCACGAAATCGAGTCCGGGCCGCGCGCGAGTGGCGTGTATGCGCGTATGTCGGCCAACGGAGACATGCTCACCGTGTTGAACGAACAGGGTACGATCGTCCGTACGCTCGGTGCGGGAGCGGGACTGATCGCGGCCACGCGCAGCGGCGAAGAAGATCCTGTGTGGGTGATCACGGGCACCGATGAGGCGGGCGTGGAACTGGCGGCGCACGCGTTTGACGAAGCGGCGCTGCACAACCACTTCGCGCTGGCGATCGCCCCCGGCGGCGCGCTGCTGGGACTCCCGGCTCCCGCATCCGCGGGAGGGTGAGCGCACATGCTGGGCGGGAGCACTTCGTCGTTCTTTTATCGCCGCCTCCCGAGTCCCCTGCACGCGGCGCGCGCGGGCGTCGCCGCCATCTGGGCGCTCGCGCTCACCGCGGCCGTGCTCGTTCTGTTCCACCCGCTGGTGCTGCTCGCGCTGACGCTGGCGGTGCTCGGCGCGGGAGCCGCTGCGGGGCTCGGCCATCGGCTGAGGCGCACCCTGCGCACCGCGGCGATCGTGGCCGTGCCGATCGTCGCGATCAACGTGCTCGTCTCACGCGAAGGCCTGACTGTGTTTGCGCGGCTCGGCGACCTCGGCCCGTTCGGCCAGGGCGACCTCACCGTCGAGGCGCTCGTCTACGGGATGGTGGTCGCGCTGAAGGTCACACTGCTGATTCTGATCACGACACTCGCGAGCCTTGCCGTCGACCCCGACGAGCTGTTGCGCGTGTTGCGCCGGTTGTCCTATCGCTCCGCGCTGACCGCCTCGTTGTCGACTCGCATGATCCCACTGCTGGCCGCCGACTCCGAGCGCATGGCCGAGGCTCAACAGACGCGCCCGGGTGGCGCTCGGACCGGAGCCCGTGGGCGGGTAGCGCTGTTAGGCGCCGTCGTGGGTGGCTCGCTCGACCGCGCGATGGACGTGGCGGCTACGCTCGAGCTGCGCGGCTTCGCCGCTGGCCGATTGGAGATTGCGAGATCTTCAATCGGTCGCCGTCCGCCGAGCTCCCCGTTGGCATCGCGACTGTCGCGCCTGGTACCGGGCTGCGCGCGCCGATCGGCGTCGTCGCATGGGTCGCACCCCGCGCGCCCGTGGTCGCGCCATGACATCGCGTTCGCGTGTTCGGCCGTGGCGATCGTCGCGCTCGCGGCTCTGGGCCGGCTCACCGAAGCGGCGTCGTTTCAGGCGTACCCTCTGATCCACATGCCGACGAGCCTCGCAACGCTCGTGCTGTGCGCCGCGCTGATCGCGGCCATCCTGCTGCCGTTCATGGACCGCCGGGGGATAGACCCATGAGTCCGATCCTGTCGTTCGAGCGCGTCACCTACCACTACCCCGGCGCCGAGCAGCCGGCGCTGCAGGACGTCAGCTTCGAGGTCGAGCCCGGCGAGCTGTGCCTGCTCGCTGGCCTGTCCGGTCACGGCAAGTCGACATTGCTGCGTGCCGCCTGTGGGCTGGTCCCGCACTTCCACGGCGGACGCTACGCCGGCACGGTCACGCTGGCCGGCATGGACACGCGCGAGCATGGACCGGCGCAGCTGGGCGCCGTCGCGGGCGTCCTGTTCCAGGACCCCGAGACGCAGCTCGTGACGAGCTCGGTGCGCTCCGAGCTGGCGCTGTCGCTGGAGAGCCGCGGCCACGGCGCCGGCGCGGTCGCGCGCGGGGTGGAGGAGGTCGCGCTCGCATTGGGGATCGACGCGCTGCTCGACCGCTCGGTGCACGAGCTCTCCGGGGGCGAGCAGCAGCGTGTCGCGCTCGGCGCCGCGCTCGCAGGCCGCCCGCCCGTGATCTTGCTCGACGAGCCGACCTCGCAGCTAGACCCGGTCGCCGGCGATGAGCTGATCGGACTGCTGCGCCGGTTGAATCAGGAGTGGGAGACGACGATCCTGCTCGCCGAGCATCGACTGGAGCGCTACCTGTCGGCGGCGAACCGCGTGATCGCGATGCGCAGTGGACGCATCGCGCACGACGGCGATCCCGCGTCGTTCCTCACCTGGGCCGCGTGCGAGTCACCCGCTCTACAGACGCCCGGATCGAAGCTGTTCGCGCTCGCCGCCCTGCGGCCGCTGCCAGTCGGGGTGCGCCAGGCCCGCGCTGCGCTGCGTGCGCGCGGCCTGCTGCCTGAGAATGACCAAGCCGCGTCCGATCCCGTGTCCGCGCCGCTCTCGTACTCGGCTCTGCCTCCGCCTTCGCACCGGGGCAGGGCGACTCACCAGACGGTGAGCTCCGATCGCCGGCACACAGCCAGGATGGCTCGGTCGGCCGCCGGCTGCTGCGCCGTCACCGGCCCGCCATCGCATTGCATATGAGCGGCGTCTGGCACGAGCTGCGCGAGGGTCCCGCGATCCTGCGCGGTGTCGAGCTGACACTGCGCCCGGGTGAAACCGTTGCACTGATGGGTCGTAACGGCGCCGGCAAGTCCACGCTCCTGCGTCACGCCGCCGGCCTGCTGGACCCCACGCGCGGCAGGATCGAGCGTGCCGGGCGGGTCGCGCTGCTGCTGCAGAACCCCGGCGACTACTTCGTGCACGAGCGCGTCTGCGAGGAGACCTCAGCGGAGGCGTTGCAATCCGTCGGGTTGACACACATGGCCCAGCGCAACCCGCGCGACCTGTCCGGGGGCGAGCGTCAACGGCTGGCGCTGGCGATCGTCGCGGGCGACGGTACCGAGTCGCTGGACGGCCCACCGGCGGTACTCGCACTGGATGAGCCCACGCGGGGCATGGATCGCGAGGCCAAGGCCGAGCTCGCACTGAAGCTGCGCCGCCGTGCCGAGCAGGGCCTGGCGGTGATCGTCGCCACGCACGACCCCGAGTTCGCCGCGTCCTGCGCGCAGCGCGCGATTCTGCTCGCCGACGGGCGCGTGATCGCCGACGGGGCTGCCACAGAATTGCTCGCCGGTGGCTGGTATTTCGCTACCGAGACCGCCCGCATCCTCGGCGGCGCCGGCGGGGCGCTGCTGCCCGAGCAGGGCGCCGCGCTGCTGCACGCACGCACGTCTACGGCCGGCGAGGTAACCCGCGATGCGTCGCCGGTGGTCGCGCATCCTCAGCAAACCGAGCAACCCGCGCCCGCCGGTACGATCGCCCGGAAGGTAGTCGCGTGAGCTGGCCGCTTGCCTCGTTCCTGCTCGTCGGGCTCGTGCTCGCCGCCGGCTGGATCGCCTACGAGCGCCGGCGCCCCTCCGCGCGCATGGTCGCCGTCGTCGCCACTCTGGCCGCCGTCGCCGCGCTCGGTCGCGATGCGTTCGTGGCGCTGCCCGACGTCAAGCCGATCACCGCGATCGCGTTCGTCGTCGGCTACGCGCTCGGTCCCCTGCCCGGGTTTACCGTCGGCGCGATCGGTATGCTCGCGTCGAACATCATGCTCGGCCAGGGCCCGTACACCCCTTGGCAGATGGCCGCCTGGGGTCTCGTCGGCCTCGCGGGCGCCGCGCTCGGGCGGATCAGCGCTCGGCGCCTGCCACGGGTCCCGCTCGCGATCGCCTGCGCCGCCGCCGCGCTCGTGGCGAAGGAGATCATGAACGTATACACCTGGACGATCGGTGCCAGCCATACGCCCGCTGCATTCATCGCGACCGCCGGCACGGCGCTGCCGTTCGACATCACTGACATACTCGCCACGCTGCTGTTCGCGCTCGCCTTCGGACCCGAGCTCGCGCGGCTGCTGGCCCGCACCCGCGAGCGCATGATCGTTCAGTGGGAACCTGTCCCGGACACGCCTGCAGTGCCAGATGTATCCATGAGACAAGCGGGGGCGGCGCGAGGGATGACCGTGGCATCTGTGGTCCTCGCGCTCGTGCTGGGCGGGTTATCGCTGGGCTGGAGCATCCCGGCAGCGCGAGCATCGACCGCTCATGCCCGCGCCGTGTCCCTCTCGCCCGAGGTCTCATACCTGGTCTCCGCCCAAAGCTCCGACGGTGGGTTCGGCGCCACTGCCGGGCAGAGCTCCAGCGAGCTGTACACCGCGTGGGCCGCGATGGGCCTGGCGGCCGCCGGGCGCGACCCGGCGAGCGTCAGTCGCGACGGACACTCGGCGCTCGACGCGCTGCGCGGCGAAGTCTCGACGCTGCAGGGTCTCGGCGACACCGAGCGCACGATCCTCGCCGCGCACGCCTGTGGAGCCTCCGCGTACTCGTTCGCCGGGCGCAACCTCGTCGCCGAAGTGCTGCGCGCCCGTGAACGCGACGGCTCGTTCGAGAACATGGTCGATCTCACCGCGTTCGCGATCTTCGCGCTGCGTGCGGTCGGGCATTCACCCGCGTTCAGCCCGATCCGCGAAGCCGCGGGCTGGATCGAGCGCCAGCAGAACTCCGATGGCGGCTTTTCCTTCGCTGTGCACGGCTCCTCGAGCGACGTCGACGACACGGGCACGGCGCTGCAGGCGCTCGCCGACGCTGGCGCGCACAACAGGCGCGTGCTAGGGGCCGCCGCGGACTACCTGATTCGCTCCCAGAACCCGGACGGCGGCCTGCCCCAGCAGTACGGCGGGGAATCGAACGCCCAGTCCACCGCCTGGGCGATCCAGGGCCTGATCGCCGCCGGCGACAACCCGGCCACGGTCCACCGTCACGGCAGCCGCTCGCCGGTCGGCTACCTGGAAAGCCTCCTCGCCCCCGGCGGCAGCATCCGCTACTCGCGCACGAGCTCCCAGACGCCCGTGTGGGTGACCGCCCAGGCGCTGGTGGCGCTCGCCGGCAAGACGTTCCCCGTCGGGCCGTAGTCATACGACAGACGGGCGCTGATGGCAGCTTGGCTCCCCCAGGCAATAGGTCGCGCGGGGTCGCGCGGCTGGCACTCGCATACGCGGTTCAGCCTCTCTTTACCGACATGCCTACCCTATGGAGAGCATGTCCACCGCATATCTATCCGTCGCTCAGGCGCCAACCCGGCGGGCACGTGCCGGTCGGCCGGGCCCCGCCGGCCCGTTGTGGATCGCCGGACTGTGCGTGATCGCGATGGCGCTGACCTGGACCGTGGCGGCGCTCGTGCCCGCGACCCACTTCAAAGACGCGGTCGCGCTGTATCACTTCGTGCTGCTCGGCGGCCCGCGGCTGGACGATCTGGCCAACGCCCTGCTGCACCTGCTCGATCCACTGCTGTACATCGTCTGGGGCGTGATCCTGATGGCGATCGCACTCAGGCGCGGGCGCCCGCCGGTGGCACTGGCCGTCTTGTTCGTCATGGGGCTGGCGCCACTGACGAGCGAGATCCTCAAGCCGCTGCTCGCGCACCCGCACGCATATGCAGGTGGCGGCTGGGTCAGCGCCGCATCGTGGCCGAGCGGTCATTCGACGGCGGCCACGGCGCTGGCCATGTGCGCGGTGCTGGTCGCGCCATCGCGTCTGCGTCCAGCGGTCGCCGCGCTGGGCGTGCTGTTCGTGGCGGCCGTCAGCTTCTCGCTGCTGATCCTCGCCTGGCACCTGCCGAGCGATGTCGTGGGTGGCTATCTGGTCGGCACGCTGTGGATGGCGCTGGCCGTCGCGGGACTACGCGTCGCCGAGACGCACGCGCGGTCACGGCGGCTCGGACACGGTTCGACGACGCCCACCGTCTAGGACGCCGGCTGGCCAATCGACGCGGTTGGCCGATCCGCAAAGCCAGGACGTCGTCTACCCGCGCTCGTCGGTCGCCGCGGCGGAATGGCCTCCCGGCTCCCATAGCGGCTCGCTGGGCCGATCCTGGTTGACGGCGCGCGCGAGGATGAACAGCAGGTCCGACAGCCTGTTCAGGTAGCGCACGACCTCGGGGTTGCCCTCCTCGCCGAGGGCGATCGCGCGTCGCTCGGCCCGCCGGCACACGGTGCGGCAGACGTGCAGCTGGGCGCTGGCCGCGGTGCCGCCGGGGATCACGAACGAGTGCAGTGGCGCAAGCGTCGCGTTGACCTCGTCGCAGGCGCCCTCCAGCCACTCGGTGTACTGCGTGGTCACGCGCAGCCGCGGGCGCTGCTGCCTTTCGGTCTCTGTCTCCGCGTCTCCATCCCCAGCCCCAACTCCATCGCCATCCTGCTGTCCCGATCCGTCTCCCTCTGCCGCGCCCGGGACCGACAGGTCGGCGCCGAGGTCGAGCAGGTCGTTCTGCACGCGTATGAGCCACGCCGCGATCCGCTCCGGCAGCCCCGGCTGGGTTAGCGCCACCCCGAGCGTTGCGTTCAGCTCGTCCACCGTTCCGTAGGCCTCGACGCGGGGGTGCAGCTTGGAGACGCGGCTCATGTCTCCCAGATGGGTCTCGCCGCCGTCGCCGAGCTTGGTGTAGATGCGGGTCAGATTCACGGTCATCGTCGCGTCAATGTTCGCATGCTCCACCCCGGACCGCCCGCCGTCGGGAGGATCGGGTACGTTCTCGGACCCAATGCGGATCGGTGTTCCGACTGAGACCGCCGCCGGCGAGCATCGAGTCGCGCTCGTGCCGGAGGTGGTCGGCAAGCTGAAGGCGAAAGGCATCGAGGTGCTCGTGCAGAGCGGCGCGGGCGCCGGTGCGCTGCTGCCCGACGGCGCCTTCGTCGACGCGGGCGCCCAGCTGACCGGCGATGCGGCGGAGATATGGAGCTGTGATGTGGTCCTCACGATCGCCCCGCCCGACCCCGAGCAGATCCGGGCGCTGGGGGCCGGCTCGATCCTCGTCGGATTCCTCGCGCCGCTGACCAGCCCGCGGACAACTCGTGCGCTGGCAGACGCGCACGCGACCGCGCTGGCGATGGAGGCGATCCCCCGGATCTCGCGCGCACAGTCGATGGACGCGCTGTCCTCGCAGTCCAACGTCTCCGGCTACGAGGCGGCGCTGCTCGGCGCAGAGCAGATGGGCCGCTTCTACCCGATGCTGATGACCGCAGCGGGGACGATCCCGCCCGCCAAGGTGCTCGTGCTCGGCGCGGGCGTCGCCGGACTGCAGGCGCTGGCCACCGCCAGGCGCCTGGGCGCGCGCACGACCGGCTATGACGTACGTCCCGAGGTGGCCGAGCAGGTGCAGTCGCTGGGCGCGCAGTGGCTCGATCTCGGCCTGCAGGCCAGCGGCGAGGGCGGCTACGCGCGCGAGCTGACCGCCGAGGAGCGCGCGGCCCAGCAGCAGGCGCTGACCGACGCGATCAAGGGGTTCGACGTTGTCATCACGACCGCGCTCGTCCCGGGTCGCCCGGCGCCGAAGCTGGTCACCGCGGAGGCAGTGCAGGGGATGAAGCCCGGTTCGGTGATCGTCGACCTCGCGGGCGAGTCCGGCGGCAACTGCGAGCTGACCGAGCCGGGGGAGACCGTCGTCAAGCACGACGTCAAGATCGTCGCGCCACTGAACCTGCCCGCGCGCATGCCCGAGCACGCCTCCCAGCTGTTCGCGCGCAACGTGCTCGCCCTGCTGGAACTGCTCGTCGGCGAGGACGGCCGGCTGCACCTGGACTTCGACGATGAGATCGTCGCGGGCGCGTGCATCGTGCGCGACGGGGAGATCGTCCATGCCGGAGCGAAAGCGGCAGTGGAAGCGGCGGGCGCGATGCCCGGCGCGGTCACGGACGAGGAGAAGTCGCCCGTAGCTGACGATCCGCCGGGCGGGATGCCCGGCGGAGGTACCCATCAATGATCATCGCCAGCACACTCACGACCAACCTCGCGATCCTCGTGCTCGCCGGATTCATCGGGTTCGTCGTGATCTCGAAGGTCCCCAACACTCTGCACACGCCACTGATGTCGGGCACGAACGCGATCCACGGGATCGTGCTGCTCGGCGGTCTGCTGCTGCTCGGGCTCGCCGGTCTGGACGCTTTCAGCAAGGCGCTGCTGGTGATCGCGGTGGCGTTCGGCACGATCAACATCGTCGGTGGGTTTCTGGTGACCGATCGCATGCTCGAGATGTTCAAGTCAAAGCCCAAGCCCCCGGCCGCGAAGGACGAGGATGGCGGCAACCCCGGCCCGGGCAGCACCGGCGGCGCCGATGACGGGAAGGGGGGAGCCGCGTGATCGCCGCCCCGCCGCTGGCCAGCACGTTCCTGCAGAGCGAAAGCTTCATCTACGTCCTGTACATCGTCGCGTTCGCCCTGTTCATCCAGGGGCTGCGCGGACTGGCCGGGCCGACGAGCGCCGTGCGCGGCAACCGCACCGCGGCGGTCGGCATGGCGATCGCGGTGATCGCCACCCTGTTGAACCCCGGCGAGGGCAACTGGGGCCTGATCGCCCTCGGCATCGCCCTCGGCGTGGCCGTCGGTGTGCCCGCCGCGCGCCAGGTGAAGATGACCGCGATGCCGCAGATGGTCGCCTTGTTCAATGGTGTCGGCGGCGGCGCGGTCGCGTTGATCTCCTGGGTCGAGTTCCGCCACTACGGCTCCACCTATGGCTCGCACACGGTCAGCGTCGCCCACGAACTCCCCAGCGGCATCGTGCTGCAGAGTGGCGTCTCGATTCAGCTCGGCGGCGTGCCCACGTACGTCGCGATCTTCTCGGTGTTCGCCGCGATCGTTGGCTCGATCTCGTTCTGGGGTTCGAACATCGCGTTCGGCAAGCTCCAGGAAATCATCCCTGGGCGTCCTATTTCCTTCGGATCCGCACAGCAGATCGTCAACCTCGTGCTGTTGATCCTTGCCCTTGCTGCGGGGGTCGCCTTGGTCAACGGAGCGCACTCGGAACTGCTGTTCATCGGCATGCTGATCGTCGCTGCGCTGCTCGGCAACGCGGTCGTACTGCCGATCGGCGGCGCGGATATGCCGGTCGTGATCTCGCTGCTGAACGCCTTCACCGGCCTGTCCGCCGCGGCCACCGGCATGGCGCTGAACAACCCGGCGCTGATCGTCGCCGGCATGATCGTGGGCGCGTCCGGCACGATCCTGACCAACCTGATGGCGACCGCGATGAACCGCTCGATCCCAGCGATCGTCGCCGGCGGGTTCGGTGGTGGCGGCGCCGTCGAGGGCGCCAGCGGGGCGGGCGAGCACGCGGGCACGGTGCGCTCGACCAGCGCCGCCGACGCCGCGATCCAACTGGCATACGCCAGCCGCGTGGTGGTCGTGCCCGGCTACGGCATGGCCGTCGCCCAGGCTCAGCACGCCGTGCGCGAGCTGACCAAGGAGCTCGAGGCGCGCGGGGTGGAGGTCAGCTACGCGATCCATCCGGTCGCGGGACGCATGCCCGGGCACATGAACGTGCTGCTGGCCGAGGCCGACGTGCCGTATGACCAGCTCAAGGAGATGGACGACGCCAACCCCGAGTTCTCCCGCACCGACGTATCGCTGGTGATCGGCGCCAACGACGTGACCAACCCCGCGGCGAAGAACACACCCAGCTCGCCGATCTACGGGATGCCGATCCTCGAGGTCGCCGACAGTCGTTCGGTGATCGTGATCAAGCGCTCGATGAATCCCGGGTTCGCGGGCATCGAGAACGAGCTGTACTTCGACCCGAAGACCTCGATGCTGTTCGGCGACGCCAAGTCCGCGGTCAGCGAGATCACCGCCGAGCTGGCCCAGCTCTGACACTCGCCTCGCGGCACGGGCATGATGCTCGTTCCCTGATCCTCTGAACCTGGCTGCCGTCCGCCAATTCGTGCGGTGGGCTTATGTTGGTGGGCCCGACCAAGCTTGCACAGGCGATGGCCGTGGCGCTCAGCCTTCTGTCAAGTGTTCAAAGACCCGGGCTGGGCCTGCGTGTCCGACAGTTGTGCGGAAGTTTGTACCGAGCGCACAACGAATTCAGCGCCCATACCGCTTGCGTAAGAGTTAGCTGTACTGTATGGTCAACTGACAGGAGAGGTACAGCTTTAACTCAGAACTCCAGTCTCTGGGGGGAGAGGGGTCCGCTGTGTCCGTGGCCGGCCGCCGATGTCGGTTTTGCTCCTACGCCTGTCTGACGCTCCTGTTTGCAGCGGCGACGGTGTTGGCGGCATTGGGGCCGGCCACGGCAGCGGCACGCGCCAAACGCTCGCCGCGCGCGCACGCGAGCATCGTCGGCGGCGCCGGCGCTTCGATCGCGAGCTTTCCGTTTCAGGTCGCCCTGTATGACCCCGCGGCTGGCTCGCCGGCGGCGGGATTCTTCTGCGGCGGGGTGATCGTCGACGCAACCCACGTGATCACCGCGGCGCACTGCCTGACCGGCGGCGGCAGCCATGGCCGGGGCGGGGTGGCGGGCGAAATCGAGGTGCTCGCCGGCTCCACCGGTCTGGGCCAGCTCGATCCCGGCGGCGTGCGCGACCCGGCCGCGAGCGTGTCGGTCGATCCCCACTATGACCCGGTGACCAACGACTACGACGTCGGCGTCGTCACGCTCGCCCATCCGCTGTGGTCCGGCTCGAGCCCGCCGAGCATCAACGGTTCGAGCACGATCGCGCCGCTGCCGATCGACCCAGCGGCCGCCGAAGGCTATGGCGAACCGAACGCGACCCCTGCGACGATCGCAACAGTCAGCGGCTGGGGGGACACGAGCCCCGAACCATCCGGTAGTCCCAGTTATCCCATGGCACTGCATTCGGTGAGCGTGCCGCTCATCCCCGAAGCACTCTGTCAGGAAGAGTACGCGGGGATCGAACAGACGATCACGCCGAGCATGATCTGTGCCGGCAGCGCTCACCCGCGCGAGGACTCCTGCTACGGCGACAGCGGCGGCCCGCTCGTCGTCGATCGCGACAGCCCGGCCCATCCTCCCGAGGACTACGTGCTTGTCGGGCTCGTCGACTTCGGCAATGGTTGTGCTCAGCCTGGGTTCGCCGGCGTGTATACGCGGATCGCCAATCCCGCGATCGCGCGCTTCATCGCCTCCGACATCGATCACCGGGCGAAGCTCGCGGCGCACCGGCCGGGGCGCAAGAAGAAGCGCCGGCGCCGTAGGTAGGCCTCGTCCGTAGGCCCCGTCCGGCATCCTGCCAGACTGCGGTGCGTGATCGAGCGTGCCCAGGCCATCGCGGCCCTGTCTGAAAGCGAGTTCGATGTCATCGTCGTCGGTGGTGGGATCACCGGCGCGGGGGTGGCCCTCGATGCCGCCACACGCGGCTACAGCGTGGCGCTGATCGAGCGCGCCGACTACGCCTCCGGGACCTCCAGCCGCTCCAGCAAGCTGGTCCATGGCGGGCTGCGCTACCTGCAGAACTTCGATCTGAGCCTCGTCCGCGAGGCACTGCTCGAGCGTCAGCTGATGGTCGCGCTGGCGCCGCACCTCGTGCATCCGCTGCCGCTGGTCGTGCCGGCGTTCGACGGCGCCCGTCCGGACCGGCTGATGGGGGTTGGCCTGAACCTGTATGACGCTATGTCCCTCGATCGGGACCGGCTGCGCGCTGGGCGATCTGCGATCGGCCGGGGACGGCGCGCGCGTGCGAACGATCGCAGAGCAGATGGCGAATCGGGCGAGCGGCCCGTTCCACCGCAGGAGAACGAGTCCTGGAGTCCCGAGCGCCACCGCGTGATCTCCGGTGAGGAGGTGATCGAGTTGCTACCTGCGCTCACCGCGCGCGAGCCGACCAGTGGGTACCTGTTCTACGACTGCCAGACCGACGACGTCCGTCTGGTCCTGACGGTCCTCGGCGAGGCCGAGCGCTTCGGCGCGGTCTGCGCCAATCGCGTGCAGGCGCTGAGCCTGGTCGAGCGCGACGGACGGGCGTGCGGCGTGCGCGTGCGCGACGGCCTCACCGGGGATGAGCTCGAAGTGCGCGCCGCGAACGTCGTCAACGCGACGGGAGTCTGGGCCGACCGGCTGGGGGCGCCCGCCGCCTCCGGCGGCGCGCCTGGGCCCGGTTCAGGCGAGGGCTCCAATGATGGGACCGAGCTGGGCGGGCGGGTGCCGGTCATCCGGCCCAGCCGCGGCACCCATATCCTGCTGCGCCACGAGGATCTGCCGCTGATCGGCGGCGCGATCGTCCCGGCCGGGTCGGGGCGCACGATCTTCGCGCTGCCCTGGCTCGGGCGCACGCTGATCGGCACGACCGATCGCGATTACGAGGGCGAGCTGGAGCACGTGCACAGCTCCTCAGAGGACATCGACTACCTGCTTCAGGCGATCAACGAGTTCTTCGGCGCCTCCTTTCACCCGCGCGACCTGGTCGGCGCGTTCGCCGGCGTGCGGCCCCTGATCTCGAGTGGGGACCCGAAGAAGTCGGTCGACATCTCCCGGCGCGCTGAGCTGTACGAGGCCGAGTCGGGGATGCTCACGATCACCGGCGGCAAGCTGACCACCTTCAGGCGGATGGCCAAGCTGACGGTCGATCGTCTCGTGCAGCGCGACGCCCGCGACGCGCCCTGCCATACGCACGAGATCCCGCTGGGACAGGCGATCGATGAGCAGGAGCTTCCGCGGGTGGAGGGTGTGCCCGAGGAGTCATACCAGGCGCTGGCCGGCCGGTACGGCTATGCCGCTCACGAGGTGCTCGCGCTCGCGGCCGACCGAAGCCGGGAGACACTCGCCTCCGACCGAAGCGGGGAGACACTCGCCTCCGGCGAGCATCCCCCGTTCGACCAGCATCCCCGTTTCGGCCAGCCCGAGCTGGCCCAGCCGATCGTCCCGGGTCTGCCCGACCTCTTGGCCGAGGTCGCGCTCGCCGCCCGTCGCGAGCAGGCGCTCACCATCGGGGATGTGCTGCTGCGCCGTACCCGGCTGGGGCTGCTGGCCGCACGGGAGCTGGGCGGGGTGGGCAATCCGATCAATCGCGTGGCCGGCGTGCTGGCGCGCGAGCTCGGCTGGGACGATACGCGCACGGAGAGCGAGATCGAGCGGTTCGCCGCTGAATCGGACGCCGAGGGCAATTGCCCCGACGACGACCTGTCGGTGGGATTCGCGCGGAGTCCGATCGGGTCCGGCCCGCATGAATACCCGCGCGCGCAGGGCCCGGCCCACGGGAGTCTGGTCTGGTGGGGTCCGGGCTGAGTAGCCCAGCCGGCTGAGCCCCGCGTGAGCGCCTCGCGCTGCGCGCGGGCGAGCGCACCCTGCAGCTCGGCGAGCGGCCGCTGCTGATGGGCATCGTCAACGCCTCGCCTGATTCGTTCAGCGACGACGGCTCCACGGCGACTCTGGATCGCCAGCTGCGCCTCGCCTACGAGTTGGTGGACGTGGGCGCAGACATCCTCGACGTGGGCGGCGAGTCCGCGCGCACCGGGGTTCCGCCGGTGCCGGTCGAGCTCGAGATCGAGCGCGTCGCCCCGCTGATCGAGCGGATCGCCGTCGAGCTGGCCGTGACAGTCTCGATCGACACATACAAGCCGGCGGTCGCCCGCGCCGCGATCGGCGCCGGGGCGAGCATCGTCAACGACGTCTCCGGCCTGCGCGATCCCGACCTCGCCGGCGTGTGTGCCGAGAGCGGTGCGGCGCTCGTGCTGATGCACACGCTCGCTGAACCCAAGCAACGCCTGCTGGATCCGGATCTATACGGCGAGGACGTGACCGGTGAGGTGCTCGCGTTCCTGCGCACTCGCATCGAGCGCGCGCTTGCGGCGGGCGTCTCATCCGAGCAGCTGATCCTCGATCCGGGTCCGGACTTCGCCAAGACGCCCGCGCAGACGATTGCCCTGCTCGCGGACGTCGGGCGATTGCACGAGCTGGGCCGGCCGTTGCTGATGGCGATCTCGCGCAAGGACTTCATTGGGGCGCTCACACTACGCCTGCCGCGCGAGCGTCTAGCGGGCACGCTGGCCGCGCTGGCCCACGGGCTCGATCGTGGCGCGCACGTCTTTCGTGTCCACGATGTCGCGGCCGCCGCCGACTACATCGCGGTGCGCGCGGCATTGCGCGGGGAGCTCGACCCCGGCAGGGATCTGGCGCTCACTGAGGAACTTCGCTACGAGCGTTAGTCCTCGCTGGTCGGCCAGGCCGACGCGCGCGCTAGGGTTCAGATACGGGTGCCGGTCGCTGACATGCAACGCGGCCGGGCGCCAACCGCCCAATCCACCAACGAAGGAGAAGTGACCATGGCAGTACTCGACCGCTCCGAGCTGCAGGCCAGCCCGCTGGCAGACCTGCACGCGATCGCCGATCAGCTCGGTCTCGACGGGTTTCGCCGGCTGCGCAAGGCCGATCTGATCGACGCGATCCTCGGCGAACCGTCCACCGGCTCCCCGGCGGATGAGGCGAGTGACGGATCCGCCGCAGACACACAATCCGCCGACGAGGGTGATGCTCCCGACGAGGGTGATGCTCCTGCAGAGGGCGCGCGCCGGCGCTCAGCTTCGCGTGGCCGCCGCTCGCGACGCTCTCAGGCCAAGGACACCGACGAGCTCGCTGACGCGGAGGATCGTCCCGCAAAAGACGACCCCGCGAAAGACCGACCCGCAAACGATCGCACCCGTGGGGGAGGGCGCGCAGCCAAAGCGCCCAGGCCCTCTGACGATGACAGCTCGGATGGCGAGGATCGCACGGCCGAGGGCGTTGTCGAGCTGCTGGGCAACGGCTCGGCTTTCCTGCGCGTGCACCCGCCCGACGCCTCCGACGAGGACGTCTACATCTCCGCCGCCCAGGTCCGTCGCTGCGAGCTCGTCTCCGGCGATCGTGTCACCGGGCCGCTGCGTATACCGCGGCGCTCAGAGCGCTACCCGTCGCTGGTCCGCGTCGAGACGATCAACGGCGCCCCCGCCGGGGAGGTGTCCGAGGGCGCGCGCTATGACGAGCGCCCGGTCGCCTATCCGAGCGAGCGCCTGGCACTGGATGGCGATGACGCGACGCTGCAGGCGATCGAGTGGCTCACCCCCTTCGGCCGTGGCTCGCGCGCGGTGATCGCCGGTCCCGCACGCTCCGGCAAGACCGAGATCCTCAGGCGTCTGCTGGGCGCGCTCTCCGGTCGCGAGGGCCTCGAGGTCACGCTCGTGCTCGCGGGCGTCCGGCCCGAGGAGATCGCCGAATGGAGTGAGGGTCCCGTTGCGCCCGCGACGACGCTCAGCTTTGCCGCGTCCGCCGACGCGCAGGGCCAGGCGGTCGAACGTGCGATCGAGACCGCCAAGCGCACCGCCGCGCGTGGCGGGGACGCACTCGTGCTGATCGATACCCTCGATGGTCTGCACCCGCACGTGGCTCGTCGCGTGCTCGCGGCCGCACGCAACCTCGGCGACGGCGGATCGGTCACGATCCTCGCGACTGCCACCAAGCCATCTGGCGGGGAGACGACCGTCATCGCTCTGGACCCTGCGCTTGCCGGCGCCGGTGGGCCGCCCCTGGACCTGCCCGCTAGTGGGACCGTGCGCGCCGAGCTGCTCGTCGGCGAGGAGGGCGCGGCGGCGATCGCCAAGGCCCGCGCGAGCGCGCTACAGGCCGCAGGCTAGCGCCTGTAGGCGACGCGGCCCCAGGAGGGCTCGCGCGCGAGCTCGATCGGCTCACCGCTGACGGCTGAATCGCTGTTCCGCCCGCCCGCGGCCTGCACGTAGACGAAGCCGCCGGTCTGTTCGTCGAAGGAGACCCCGAGCTCGCCCTCGTTCACGCGCTGATCGAGCCATGCGCCCCTGAACACGAGCCGTCGCAGCCAGTGCACGAGCGAGCGCTCGGCCGGTCCGACGAGCTCCGGCCAGCACTCGTTGACGTGCTCGCCCAGCGCCGAGGCCGGATCGTAGACCTCGCCGTTGACCGCGAGGTTGACGAGGTCTTCGAGCTCGTCGGTGCCCAGCCTGCCGCCGACGAAGCCAAGCTTCAGCGCCGCCTGCTCGCAGCGCTCGGAAAAGTCCTCTTCGTTGAATGTGAACCGCAGCTCGCCGTATTCGAGGACAAAATCCTCGCCCGAGTCGTAGTTGCCGCGGCGGTGTGACGTTCTTTCCATGACTGTCTCAGTGCCGGGGGTCGGTTGGGGCCCGGGTCGTCGGGATCATATGGCGGGTTCCTGCCTGGGTTGGGTCCGTGAATGGGATTTTGCATCCGCCCCGGGCGTATACGCTGCCGAGGATGGCACGCCTCAGAGAGCAGGGACTGCGCCGCTCGGTCGGTGTGTCCGGCATGTTCGCGACCGCCTACGGCAACGTCGGCTCCTCGATCTACTACGCGCTCGGGCTGGTCGCCGCGCACGCGCTCGGACTCACGCCGCTGGTGTTCCTGTTCGCCGGCGGGCTGTTCGCGCTGACGGCCAAAACGTATGCCGAGGGGGCGTCGATGTTTCCCGAAGCTGGCGGGTCATCGTCGTTCGCGCGGCACGCGTTCAACGACGTCGTCTCGTTCTTCGCCGGTTGGGCGCTGAGCCTCGACTACATCCTCACGATCGCGATCTCGGCGTTCTTCGTCCCGCACTACCTGAGCGCGTTCCCCGGTCTGGGGCCGCTCAAGCACAACCCGGACGACATCTTCGGCGGTCTGATCGTGGTCGCGCTGCTGGCCTGGCTGAACATCCGCGGGCTGGGCGAGTCGGCCAAGCTCAACCTGGTTCTCGCGGTCCTGGATCTCAGCACGCAGATCCTGCTGGTCTGCATCGGCGTTGCGCTCGTCCTGAACCCGTCGCTGCTGGTTCATCAGGTGCATCTGGGCAGCGTGCCCACCTGGAAAGAACTGATCTTCGCGCTGTCGCTGGCGATGCTCGCCTATACGGGCATCGAGACGGTGGCGAACATGGCCGAGGAGTCCAGGGATCCGGGCAGGCAGGTGCCGAAGGCCGTGAATCTCGTGGTGCTGGCCGTCCTGGCGGTCTACGCGGGCATCTCGGTCGTCGCGCTCTCGGCGCTGCCGGTCCTGCACCACGGCGTCGGCTACAGCCCTGCGCTCAAACAGTCGTTTGCCAGCCCCGGTTATGCGACCTCGCTCGGCGGGTTTTTTGAAAATGACCCGATGCTCGGCGTGATCGAACACCTCGGGCTGCACGGCACGATCCTGACGCTGGCCAAATACTACCTCGGGCTGCTCGCGGCGACGATTCTGTTCATCGCCACGAACGCCGGGATGATCGGGATCTCGCGCCTGTCGTGGTCGCTGTCCGAACATCGCCAGCTGCCGCAGCTGTTCTCGCAGCTGCACGCCAAGTACCGCACGCCGTGGTTCACGCTGATCTTCTTCTCGATGCTGGCCAGCACGCTGATCATCTACGGCAACACCAGCGTGCTCGGAAATCTGTACTCGTTCGGCGCGATGCTCTCGTTCACGACGGCGCACGCGGCGATCGTTGCGCTGCGCGTCAAAGACCCGGATCGCGAGCGCCCCTACGTGAGCCCGTGGGGAGTGCGCATCAAAGGCTCGGTGATCCCGATGACCGCCGTGATCGGCGGCATCGGCACGGCCGCGGCATGGGTCGCCGTGACCGTCCTGCACAGCGAGGCGAAGATCGTCGGCATCCCCTGGATGATCATCGGCATGGGCGGCTACTTCTACTACCGCCATCGCCTGGGACTCGACCCGCGCAAGTCCTACCGACTCCCCCGCGAGGAGCGCCCGGCCGACTTTCACGAGCTCGACTATCGCACCGCGCTCGTTCCGATCTTCGGTGAGGACGTCTCCGCGCAGGCGCTCTCCAGCGCCGCCAAGCTGATCGGCCAGGACGGCGTCGTGTATGCGATCTTCGTGCTGCCCGTGCCCAGCCAGCTCTCGCTGGACGCGGGCCTGGAGGAGGAGGAGGCCCAGGGGCGCTCGGTCCTGGAGAGCGCGCGAATCAAGGCTCGCCGCAACGGCATCAAGATCCACACCGGCCTGATCCGCACCCGCAACCCGGGGGCGGCACTCGTCGAAGAAGCCATCCGGGTCGGCTCGGACGTGATCTACTGGTCGACGATCCACGCGCCCGCCGGCGAGCAGCGGATCGGTCCGACCGCGACCTATCTGCTCGGCAAGCGTCCCTGCCGCGTGATCATCGAGACCGAGAATCGCGCTCCGCGCCCACGTGAGCCGGAGCCAGCGCCGGCGTGAGCTAGCCCGCGGCGGGCTGTAGACCCAGGACGAGGCGCAACCGTTCGACTCCGCCGCCCAGGTTCTTGCCGCCGCCTGAGAGCGTCGTGGACGCGCGCAGGTAGGGCGCGAACGTCGAGACGGGCGGGTCTTCGCTGAGGCCGACTCCTTCGAGCAGGCTCAGCAGCGTGCTGAAGTCGACCGTGAGGCTCGGTGCGATCCCTTCGCCGAGCGCGCTCTGAGCGGTGCTGTAGGCGGAGGTGCTCGGCAGCGTGCTCGGTGGGTTCAGGGCGTCCTGGACCGAGGGCTCGCCCAGGCCCATCACGAACTTGGTCTGTCCGCTCGAGCTGCGCCCGTCGGCGATCACGAGCGTGAGCGGCAGGCCCGTGATTTTGGCTTCGACCGCCGCTTCGGTGCCCGGAATCGTGGCCGGCGTGGCTTCCTGGCCGGCCTGGCGCAACTCGCTTGCGAGCTTGGCCACGGCGGCGCGCGAGGCGGACGGGTTGGTGGAGTCGATCACCACGGCCCCCTTCAGTTCGAGCACGCTCGTCCCGCTCGCGAACACTCCGGCGTCGCCCATCCAGCTGAGGAAGTCCTGCTTGGCCTGTGTCGTGTTCGCGCTGAGCTCACTCAGGGGCACGAGCAGGCCTTCGAGCAGGCCTGTCACGCTGAATGCGGACTGCGGCGAGGCTGCTCCCGCACCGGCGCCGGAGGAACCCAGCGTGCTCGCCAGCGAGAGCAGGCCGTGCAGCCCGTTCAGGTTGGCACCGGCCGTGCCGCTGACATTACCGAGGCCAGCCGCCAGCCACGATTCTCCCGGCAGTTCGCTGAGGGCTCGGTTGCCCGCGGCGGCCGCGGCGACGAGCCCGCCGTTCTGCGCGCCCGTGGCGCCCGTGGCCGGTGGACCGACGTCGGCGTCGAGCGCGAGCGAGCTCGAGGACGGCACCAGCGAGACGTTCAGCGGACGGGTGCCCCCGAGCACGCTCAGCAGCTCCGGCAGGGTCTGGCCCTGTGCGCCGCTCGTGCCGCCGTGCACGCCCGTTCCGTGGGCGCCGGTGAGCGCCGCCGGGTTGGCGTACACGTGACCCAGCACGCCGGACGGGGCGACCGACTGCAGCTTGGCGTAGGAGGGGTCCGACTTCAGCGAGGCGCCCGACTGCGCCGTTTCGATCACGGCATGGATGCCCGATTCGGTGCCGAGCACGACGAGCTTGTCCACGACGGCGAACGCGTCCCCGCCGGTGCTCACCTGGTAGGCGACGCCGCGATAGCTGCTCGAGTGTGAGCCCGCGTGTGAGGCGGCATTTGCGACGAACGTCTTGGCGTCGGCGAGGTTGGTCGTGTCGAGCACGATCGCGCCCTGCGCCCCGCCCGCGCCGAACGGCCACTGCGTGGTGGCCGACGAGCCGCTGCCGGTCAGGCCCTGCAGGAGCAGGGTCGTGAGCGCTTCGGTGGAGCTGAGCGAGGTGAGGAACAGCCCGGCGTTCGGTCCAAGCCACGGTGCGACGTCGCTGCTGAGGTCGAGCGCCGGACTGCCGGGCGTCTGCAGCACGCCGAGCAGACGGGTGTACGGGTCGGTCTGATGGGTGAGCGCGTGTCCGGCGGCGAGCGCCTCGCTCTTCAGGCTGCCACTGGGCCGGACGACCGCGCCCACATACACCGGCGCCGAGGCCGGCACGACCCCCGCGGGGTCGACGCTCGAGCCCGTCGGGGCGCTGGAGCCGCAGCCCGCGAGCGTCGCCGTAAGCGCGATCAAGGCAAGGACGCTGAGCGTCGTGATGAGTATGCGCAGCGCGTGTGAGCGGCGCGTGCGCACACGCACCCCCACCTGTCCGATCCCATGCCCCCGATTGACCCGCATGAGCCGATCGTATCTGCAACAGCCGATGCACGTCCCCGGTTTGCACGGCGGATTGCAGGAAATCCCGCCACGTGGCGGGCTCTCGGGCGCTGCGCCCACTGCCCGCAAAGTGGCGCACAGGCAGGTGTTTTGACGATTTTGAGCGTGCTTCGACAGGATTGTGGGAAAAAATGTGCAATCAGGGTTGCGTTGTGGGGGAAAGTGGGGTAAGTTGGCGGCAGCGAGCCGAGGTGGAGGGGCTCCTCCCACTCCTCCACCCCGGCTCGGTAACTACTTGGAGCCCCCGATGACATGGTTCATTTCCGCGGCACGTTCGACCACACGCTCGATGCGAAGAACCGCCTGACGGTGCCGGCCCGCTACCGCGCGGCGCTGCGGAGGGTGTGGTGCTGGCGATGCCCGTGGACCTGAAGCCGTGCGTCGGCGTGTGGCGCCCGGAGGACTACGAGCGCTACACCCAGCGAGCGCTCGCGGAGCTGCCGCCCCTGTCGCCCCGCCTGACCGAGCTCGAGCGGTTCTTCTACGGCAGCTCCCACGACGCCGATCTCGACGCCGCGGGGCGGATCATGGTCCCGAGCTTCCTCGGCGAGCACGCAGGCCTGGCCAGAAGGAGGTCGTCGTCGTCGGGGCGGGCGACCGGCTGGAGCTGTGGGATCGCAGCGGCTGGAACGACCATCGACCGGCGCTGCTGGGCGGCATCGCGGAGATCACCGCTCGGGTGGATGGCCCGGACCAACCAACCGACCACCTATCGTGACCGTCACCCTCGACATGACCGCAAACACACACGTCCCGGTGCTCGCGGGCGAGCTGATCGACCTGCTCGATCTGGATCGAGACCCGCCCGCCCGGACCGCGATCGACTGCACGTTCGGCGGCGGCGGGCACGCGCAGCTGATCGCCGAGCGGCTCGGACCCGAAGGCACGCTGATCGCGATCGACCGCGACCCGCTCGCGCGCGAGCGCTTCCAGGAGCTGGCCTGCGAGACCTCCTGCACGGTGCGGTTCATCCGCGCGGACTACGCGCGGGCGCTGGAGAGCTCGCCGAGGAAGGGGTGAGGGCGGACATCGTGTACTTCGATCTGGGCATGTCCTCGATGCAGGTGGATGCGCGCGAGCGTGGGTTCTCCTACTCATATGACGCGCCGCTGGACATGCGCATGGACCCCGACCAGGAGCTGACCGCGCGCGAGATCCTCGCCACCTGGGATGAGCGCCTGCTGGCGCGGACGCTGCGCGACTTCGGCGAGGAGCGTCACTCGGGCGCGATCGCCCGTGCGATCGTGCGCCGCCGAGCTCAGGATACCGGACTCGATCCAGACCACGCAGGACCTGGTCGAGACGATCGTCTCCGCGATTCCCGCGCCGGCCCGGTTCGCGGGCGGCCATCCGGCCAAGCGCTCGTTCCAGGCGCTGCGGATCGCGGTCAACGAAGAGCTCGATCAGCTCGACCGGGCGCTGCCGCTGGCCTGGGGGTTGCTGCGTGTCGGAGGTGTGCTGGCGGGGATCAGCTTCCAATCGCTCGAGGATCGCCGCGTCAAGCGCTTCTTGGCCGAGCGCGCGCAGGGCTGCGTCTGCCCGCCCGACCTGCCCGTGTGCGCGTGCGGGCGCGAGCCCGCAGGCCGCGCTGCTGAGCCGCCGCTCGATCGTGCCCTCGGCGGGCGAGATCGCGAGCAACCCACGCTCCTCTTCGGCGCGCCTGCGCGCCGCCCGCAAGCTGCATGGAGGGCCGCCGGCGATGACCCCGCCTCCGGCCCCGTGCAGCCGCGGCTGACCGCCGGACGGGACACGCTGACGCCGCTGCCGCTGCACCCCGCCGCGCCCCGTCGCCAGGGCCGCCGGTGCGCCGGCCCCGCGCGTCCGCGACCCCAGTGCGCAGGCCCCGCGCGTGTCCGGCCCTGCCGCCAGCCCGGCCCACAGCGGCGCGCAAGGCGACGAACCCGGCGATCGCCATCGCGACCCATCCGCTGCTCGACCGGCTGATCCACGGGCGCGCGTGGATCGGGATCGTGGCGTTCGCGCTGATCGGGATCGTGACGATGCAGCTCGGGCTGCTGAAACTGAACGCGGGCATCGGGCGCGCGTTCGAGCACGAGACGGCGCTGCAACGCGAAGACTCGGCGCTGAGCGTCGAAAACTCCGAAGTCGCCGCGGGCGACACGGTCGAGCTGCAGGCCGCGCACATGGGCATGCAGCTGATCCCCGCCGGCGCGCTGCGGTTCCTGCCGGCGCAGGGGGCCACGGGCGATTGTCGGCGGTGGCGTCGCAGGCGTCTGCAGCACGCGAGCTGAACGAGCGAAACGCCGGCCTCGACCGGCCGGATCGACCGGAATCGAACGAGCGCGACAGCAATCCCCGACCGGCGCTCGACGATCCGCGAGCGCCGCACTCGACGTCCGCAATCGACCTCTACCGAATCGACGACGCCCGCCGCCACGTCGACGGCCGCGGCGGAAACCGACGAGCGCCGAGCACTCCATCCCAGCCGGTCCAGACGCCTCGACGACGCCGCGACCGGCGCATCCGGCGCATCGGCGACCCGCGGTGCCCGGCCGCGAGTCAACTTCGATGGCGCGGCCGCGTCCGGCACGCCCACACCGACGCCCGTCCACCAGACGCAGACGCCGGCACGGCGAATCACGGCAGCCGCTCGGCAAGCCCGCAGATTTTTGGATCGAGCACTAGTGGCCACCGTCCAGCACAGGATCGGGGTCATATTTGGACTGTTCTTCCTGCTGCTCGTGCTCGCGGCCGCGCGGACGCTGTACCTGGGAACCGGTGCGCGCCGGGACGCTGCGCAAGGCGGCGCAGACCCAGCAACTGAGCACCGAAACGCTGCCGGCGCAACGGGGCACGATCACCGACCGCAACGGCGTGGACCTGGCCGTGTCCGAGCCCGCGCAGGAAATCTCAGCGGATCCGTATCTGGTCAAGGAACCGCTGAAGGCTTCGCAGCAGCTGGCGCCACTGCTGGGTTCAGACCCAGGCGCAGGTGCTGACCAAGCTCAGCGAGCACACGGGGTTCGTGTACCTGGCGCCGGCGCTGCCCGCCGGCAGGCGCGCAAGGTGATGGCGCTGGCTTGAAGCTCGAAGGGATCACGGGCACGCCGACGATGCGCCGCGTCTACCCGCGCGGGACGCTGGCGGCGCAGGTGCTGGGGTTCGTCGGCACCGAAGGCAAGGGGCCGTCCGGACTGGAGTACTCGCAGGGCACGCTGCTGGAAGGCAAGGCGGGCGAGCGGCGCGTGGTCAGCGACGCGCTCGGCCAGCCGATCTCGATCACAAACGTCCATGCCGAGCATCCGGGCGCGACGTTGACGCTGACGCTCGACGCGAACATCCAGCAGCGCGCCGAAGACGTGCTCGACGCGGTCGGGAAGGTGTTCAATCCCAAAGACGCGACCGCGATCGTGATGAACCCGAAAACCGGAGCGCTGCTGGCGGTCGCGAACTGGCCGCAGGTGAACGCTGAACGACCCGGGTGCGTACTCCAAGCCGGCGCTGAAGCGGCGGTGCAGGACCGGGCGGTGGGATTCAACTACGAACCGGGCTCGACGTTCAAGGCGTCACGGTGTCGGGCGGCGCTGGAGAGCGGGTTGATCACGCCGAACACCCCGTTCAACATCCCCGATCAGATCCAGGTCGCCGACCGCACGATCCACGACGCCGACCGAACACGCCGACGAGACGTTCACGGTCTCGGAAATCCTCGCCCAGTCCAGCAACGTGGGCGCGATCCAGATCGGCGAGCTGCGACGGCGCTGAAGAGTTCAACGGCTGGGTGCACAAATACGGGTTCGGCGCGCGCACGGGCGTGGAACTGCCGGGCGAGGAAACGGGCGTGGCGCTGCCGCTGAGCGAATACTCGGGCTCGTCGATGGGCAACCTGCCGATCGGCCAGGGCGAGCTGGTGACGCCGCTGCAGATGGTGAGCGCGTACTCGGCGATCGCCAACGGCGGGGTCCTGCGCCGGCCGCACATCATCGGCGCGATCGACGGCCGTCCCCAGCCCGAGCCCGCGGGTCGCCGCGTGATCTCTAGACGACGCTCGCCGAGCTGCGCACGATGCTGAAGGGCGTGCTCGCGCCGGGCGGGACCGCCAGCGAGGTCTCGATCCCGGGGTATGAACTGGCGGGCAAGACCGGCACGGCCAGCAAGATCGACCCGGCGACCGGTCAATACTCCGAAAGTGCCTACGTGGCCTCGTTCATCGGCTTCGCCCCGGCGGCCGACCCGAAGCTGCTGTGCGCGGTGATCGTCGACGAACCCCAGAACGGCTCGATCTACGGCGGCACGGTCGCGGCGCCGGCGTTCGGGCAGATCATGTCGTTTGCGTTGCCGTACCTGCGCATTCCGCCTGGATAGCATCAGTGCATGCGTCTCGATGAGTTGATCGCCGCCGACCAGGCTGGCGAGAACGCCGCCATCGAGATCGCAGGGTTGCCTACGACAGTCGCAAGGTGAAGCGCCGGGGATATGTACTGCTGCGTGGTCGGGTTGCGCAGCGACGGGCACGAGTACGCCGAGCAGGCGATCGCGAACGGCGCGGTGGCGCTCGTCGTGGAGCGACCCCTGAACCTGGGTGTGCCCGAAGTCGTGGTCCGATCGGGGCGCGCGGCGATGGGACCGATCGCGGCTCGATTCAATGGCGATCCGACCGGTCGCCTGCGGGTGGTCGGGGTGACCGGCACGAACGGGAAGACGACGACGGCGTTCATCGTGCGGGCGTTGCTGGAAGCCGCGGGCGTGCAGACCGGGACTGCTGGGCACGGTCAAGTCGATCGTGGGCGGGGAAGAGCGTCCCGTGGACCGCACGACTCCCGAGGCGATCGACCTGCAGAGAGAGTTCCGCGAAATGCTGGAAGCCGGGGATGGGGCATGCGCGATGGAGGTTTCCTCGCACGCGCTCGCGCTCGGGCGCACGCGCGGGATCAGGTTCGGGGCGGCGGTGTTCACGAACCTGACCCAGGATCATCTGGATTATCACGCGACGATGGAGGACTACTTCCAGGCCAAGCGCCTGCTGTTCGTGCCCGAAGAGGCCGAGGCCAGGCCGGGCGTGAGCGTGGTCAATGTGGGCGATCCGTACGGCAGGCGATTGGCGCAAGAGCTCGACGGGGCGATCACGTTCGCCGTGGATGATGAGGCTGAATACCGCGCCACGGATCTGCGCTGTGACATGCGTGGGTGCAGGTTTACGCTGGATACGCCCGTGAGACCGGCGCGAGGTGGTACTGCCGATGCCGGGGCGGTTCAACGTCGCGAATGCGCTCGGTGCGCTGGCGGCGGCGCACGCGCTCACCGAAGCCGGGAGACACCGGCCTTTCAACGAAGCCGGTAGACACGCGCCTTTGGCGCGAGTCCCCGTTTCGTCCAGCATCCCCGTTTCGGCCAACGACCTCGACACGCTCGTGGCGGCGCTGGAACGCGGAGTGCGTGTGCCCGGACGGTTCGAGTCGGTGAAGGAGGAGGGACAGGAGTTCGCGGTGATCGTCGACTACGCGCATACCCCGGACTCGCTGGAGAACGTGCTGCATGCCGCACGCGACATCGCGAATGGCCGCGTGGTGTGCGTGTTCGGCGCTGGCGGAGACCGGGACCGCGGCAAGCGCCCGTTGATGGGTGAGATTGCCTCGAGGCTGGCCGATGTGACGATCGTGACCTCCGACAACCCGCGCTCGGAGGATCCCGAGGCGATCGTGGCCGAGATCATGGCCGGTGTCCCATCGGCGGTCCCCGGAGCGCAGGCCCGGGAGCAGGTCGAGACGGTCGTACACGTCGAGGTCGATCGTCGGACCGCGATCGAGCAGGCGGTCGCGCTGGCGGAGAAGGACGATGTGGTCGTGATCGCCGGTAAGGGGCACGAGCAGGGCCAGGAGTTGGCGGACGGGGTCGAGCTGCCGTTCGATGATGTGACCGTTGTCAGGGAGGTCTTGACGATCGCAGGAGCGCCCGGATTACAGCTGTGGGAGCAGAAGAATGAGGGCGTGGGACATCGACGAGGTAGCGCAAGCAGCCGGGGCAAACGTCGTGTGTCGGCCACGATCGCAAGCACGACCAATCGGACCCCAAAACGTAAGCATCGACTCGAGAACGGTCGAGCCGGGAGATCTGTTTGTCGGATTGTCGGGCGAGCACGCGGACGGCGGAAGGTATGCGGCGCAGGCAATGCAGGCCGGGGCATGGGGGGTGCTGGTCAAACCCGAGCACGCGAGGTCGATCGCCGAGATCGTGGCGGATGGATCGGCAAACGGGGTGGTGCTCGCGCATGGCGATCCGCTGGAGGGGCTGCAAGCGCTCGCAAAGGCATGGCTGAAAGAACTGCGGAAGGACGGCGCAAGGGTCGTTGGAATTACCGGGTCGACGGGCAAGACTTCGACCAAGGACATACTCGCCGCGGTGTTGAGTCCCCACGTGCAAACGGTCACGAGCCCGCAAAACCAGAACACCGAGATCGGGTTGCCCCTCGCCATCCTGGCGGCGCCGGCGGGAACCGAAGCGCTGGTCCTGGAGATGGCGATGCGCGGGAAGGGGCAGATCGCGGAGCTGACGAAGATCGCCGAGCCGGACGTGGGGGTGATCGTCAACGTGGGGCCCGTGCACCTGGAGCAGATGGGCTCAATCGAGGGCGTGGCCGCCGCCAAGGCCGAGCTGATCGAAGGGCTGAAGCCCGGCGCGACCGTGGTCGTGCCCGCCGGCGAGCCGCTGCTGACCCCACATATGCGTGACGACGTGCAGGCGATCACGTTCGGTGAGAGCGCCGCGGACGCCGACGTCGTGCTGGGGGAGCGCGGCGCGGACGGGAACGTGTCGATCCGCATCAAAGACGGCAAAGAGATCGTCCTGAAGGTGGCGTTCAAGCAGGCGCACAACCTGCGAAACCTGCTGGCGGCCGTGGCGGCGGCAAGGGCGATCGGGGTTACGCCCGAGGGCGAGGTTAGTGTGCGGTTCTCGAAGATGCGCGGCGAGCGCAAGGAGCTGCCGGGAGGAGGAGTGCTGATCGAGGACTGCTACAACGCCAACCCGATGTCCATGCGCGCCGCGATCGACGATCTCGCCGAAAGCGCGCGCGCCGGGGGACGGAGCGTGGCGGTGCTCGGAGACATGCTCGAGCTGGGGCGAGACGAGCGGAGGTATCACCGCGAGATCGGGGAGTACGCAACCGAGCACGGCGTGGAGGTGCTCGTCACGGTCGGTGGGCTCGCGGCCGAGATGGCACGCAAGTTCGGGGGCGAAACCCACTCTGCGCCCGACGCAGACGCCGCCGCCGAGCTGCTGGAAGAGCTGGTCGGGCCCGGGGACACGGTGCTGGTGAAGGGCTCGCGCGGCGTGGGGTTGGAGCGCGTCAGTCAAGCGCTGAAGGCCCGGGATACGGCGCATGGATCGCCCACCGTGGGCGCGCAACCCACGGTCTGCGCACCCACCCGGACGGGCGGAGTCTGAATGGGGAGGATTCTGTTCGGGGGCACGAGTGCGCTGCTGATCTGCATATTTCTGAGTCCAAAGTTCATCGCGTTCCTGCGCAGGCGCGAGTTCGGTCAGCACATCAGAGAGGACGGTCCGGAGGGGCACCATCAGAAGGCGGGCACGCCGACGATGGGCGGGATCATCGTGATGATCGCGGTGGCGGTGCCGTTCCTGATATTGACGAACTACGAATGGCGCTCGATCGGCGTGTTCGGGGCGATGATCGCGTGCGCGATGCTCGGGTTCGCCGACGACTACGTAAAGCTCGTGCGGCGCCGCTCGCTGGGACTGCGAGCGCGGACCAAGCTCGCGATCACGATCGCGATCTCGCTCGGGCTGTGGTTCGTGGCCAGCCACGAGGCGCATCTGGCGAGCGTGCTGAGGCTGCGGTTCGTCGATTACACGATCGAACTGCCCGGCCCGTTCTATCCGCTGCTGATCTACCTCGTCGTGGCCGGGACCACGAGCGCGGTCAACCTGACGGACGGCCTGGACGGGCTGGCGGCGGGCTGCGCGGCGATCGTGCTGCTGGCGTACATCGCGATCGCGTTCGTGACCGAAGACTACGACCTGGCGATGCTCGCGGGATGTCTAGTCGGCGCGTGCATCGGGTTCCTGTGGTTCAACGCGTTTCCGGCGACGATCTTCATGGGCGACACCGGCTCGCTCGGCCTGGGCGGCGCGCTCGCGGGGCTGGCGGTGATGACCCACACGGAGGTGCTGCTGATACTGCTCGGCGGGATCTTCGTGCTCGAGGCGCTGTCGGTCGCGATCCAGGTGATCTCGTTTCAGACGACGCGCAGGCGTGTGTTGCTGATGGCGCCGATCCACCATCACTTTGAGCTGAAGGGCTGGTCGGAGACGAAGATCATCCTGCGATTCTGGATCGTGGCCTCGATATGCTGCGCGATCGGGTTCACGATCTATCACCAGAGCATTCGGTGAGACATGTCGAATCAGGACGGGAGACTGTCGAGCACAGCACTCCCCAGGACGCGCACTGTCACCGGTCAGGATACGTAGAGCACATGACCGGCGATCGCAGTGGCGCAATGGGGCGCGGGGCGAGACCGGAGCTGCCGGAAGGGCCGTATCTGGTGGTCGGGCTGGCCCGCTCGGGGGTTGCCGCGGCAAGGGCGCTGCGCGAGCGGGGCGAGACGGTGATCGGCCTGGATGACGGGACGCCAAGCGGGCTGGATGAGCTCGCGCGGGCCGGGGTGGAGTTGCACACGGGCGAGGATCGCGGGGATGGGCTCGCCCTGATCGACCGCATAAGGACCGTCATCAAGAGCCCGGGCGTGCCCAGAGAGGCTCCGGTGATCGCAAGGGCGGCGCAGAGCGGGAAGACGGTGTTGGGCGAGCTGGAGCTCGCGTGGCGGTTGCTGGAGAACGAAGTGATCGCCGTGACGGGTACAAACGGCAAGACGACGACGGTGGAGTGGATCGGGCACATCCATCGCGCCGCGGGCCTGCCGGTCGCGGTCGCCGGGAACGTGGGCGCCGCGCTCAGCGGTCTCGTGGGTAGGGTCGATCCGCGGACGACGATCGTGTGCGAGGCGTCGTCGTTTCAGCTGGAGGACACACAGAAGTTTGCCCCCGAGGCGGCAGTGTTGCTGAACATAGCGCCAGACCACCTCGACAGGCACGGCACGATCGAGGCGTATACCGCAGCCAAGCTGAGGCTGTTCGAGCACCAGACCGAGGACGACATCGCGGTGCTGCCTGCGGACCTCGACATCGCGATACCGGGGAATGCCCGGCTGGTGAGATGGGATGTAACGGGCGCCAACGCTTGGAAGATCAGCCTACGAGGACGGCACAATCTGCAGAACGCGATGGCTACGGCGGCGGTGTGCTTGGCGCGGGGAATCGACGAGCACACGGTGCGTGAGGGATTGCGCACGTTCACAGGCGTAAAGCACCGCCTGGAGGAGATCGCCCATCGGCAAGGCGTGCTGTACGTGAACGACTCCAAGGCGACGAACGTCGCCAGCACGCTGGTGGCCCTCGAGGCATTCCCCGCTGGGACCATCCATCTGATCCTCGGCGGTCAGGGCAAGGGCCAAGAGTTCTCCGCGCTGCGTGACGCCGTCGAGCAGGCCTGCCGGGCGGTGTATACGATCGGCGAAGACGCCAAGCCGATCGGTACGGCACTGGCAGGG
This sequence comes from uncultured Solirubrobacterales bacterium, assembly GCA_963736555.1. Taxonomy (GTDB): domain Bacteria; phylum Actinomycetota; class Thermoleophilia; order Solirubrobacterales; family Solirubrobacteraceae; genus Palsa-744. The sequence continues at coordinate 221,947 of CAVTPC010000003.1, read as the reverse complement.
GTGGATGTGCCGGTCAAGGAGTGCGGGGATCTCGAGCGCGCGCTCGCCGCCGCCGAGCAAGCCGCAAAGCCAGGCGAGGTGGTGTTGCTGTCACCAGCGTGCGCGAGCTTCGATCAGTTCACCGACTACGAAGCCCGCGGCGAGAGATTTCGCGAGCTGGTGTGGGCTGGAGCTGACTGATCGCCCCCGCAGGGTCGGTCAGGTGGGATGCAGGCTCAACCGTGGACGAGACGGGACGCCGGCTCGAAGTCTCCATGCAACACCATGGGATCGAGGTCGGCGCCGTTCGGCCATACGACGGTGCCCAGCTCATCGTCCACTCGCACCCGAGCAAAGAAGTCGGGGTCGGCCAGCGGCTCGAAAACGGGTCCGCGCAGCTCTCCGGTGAGATCGACCTCACGCGAGCTGTTATCGCTGAAGCCGAGCCTGAGCCGATAGTGACCCAGCACCTGCACAGACGTGACGCTGACGAACTCCATGACAGCCATGATTTTAGGGCAGTGGGTCGATCGGTTCAGGAGTGCCGCCGGCTCGCGCGCGCTCCCAGTCCGCCTCCAACTCGTCACGATGCAAGCTGGCCCACTCGATCACAAGCTTGAGCGCGCGACTCGGAAGGCCGCCCACCAAGATGTCGTGGCTGCCGATGGCGATTGCCGCATGGTGCTCTGCATATTGCGCGTGGAAATGGGATGGCTCGTGATCGTAGAAGTACATCGTGATCACGATGCCGTAGAAGGAGCTGATCCGGGGCATATAGTCATCATGCGTGACGGTGCGGACGGAGTGAGGACTTCGCTGCCCGAGCGATAGAGGCATACGCGCGCGGACGTCGAAGTCAGCCGGAATGCCACCAGCCGCAGCACCGCGCGCACGTAACGCGCGAGCCGCTCCTCCCAAGGGGTCGAGCCGTGCGCGCTCCACCAAGGCGAAGGCGCAGCCGAGCTCGCTCGAGCATCGCATCCTGATCACCGCCACGATGTGTCTGCTGGCGTACGGCGCGGTGATGGTCTACAGCGCGACCTCGGCGACCGCACTGCTGCAGGGCGAAGGCGACGGCAGCAGCTATCTGATCAAGTTCGTGGTGTACGGCGCGGTCGGTCTGGTGATTATGCGCGTGCTCGCGCGCGACGGGGTCGCCAAAGCGCAGACGTTCGTCGCGCCGCTGCTGGCCGTGTCGTTCGGGCTCGTGCTGGCAGTGCACATCCCCCACATCGGGGTGTCCGTCAACGGGGCGCGGCGCTGGATCGGGCCGAGCCAGCTGCAGTTCCAGCCCTCGGAGTTGCTCAAGCTCGCGCTCGTGCTGTACGCCGCGACGCTGCTCGCCCGCCGTCCCCAGCGCGTGCACGACCTGCGCGAGCTGACAAAGCCACTGCTGATCGTCGTCGGCGGCGCCTGCCTGCTGGTCGCGACCGAGCCGGATCTCGGCACCGCGATGACGATCGCGTTCACGACCGCGGCGCTGCTCGTGGCGGCCGGCATCCCGGCGCGCAACCTGGCGATCATCGCCGGCGTGACGTGTGCTGTGGTGTTCCTGTACGCGCTCGCCCAGCCATACGAGCGCGCGCGACTGACCTCGTTCATCGACCCCTGGGCGCACGCCTCGGGCAGCGGGTTTCAGGCCGTCCAGGGGCAGATCGCGATCGGCTCGGGCGGGCTGTTCGGCGTCGGGCCGGGCCAGTCGGTGCAGAAGGTGTTCTACCTGCCGGAGGCCCCGACGGACTTCATCCTCGCCGTGATCGCCGAGGAGCTGGGCGTGATCGGGGTGTGCGCGCTGCTGTTCCTGTATGGGCTGATCGCCTACGCCGGCCTGCGCGTCGCCAAGGGGGCGCGCAGCCTGCACAGCGCGCTGATCGCCGTCGGCGTGACCTCGCTGATCGTCTCCCAGGCATTGTTGAACGTGTTCGCCGTGCTCGGGCTGGCGCCGCTGACGGGGGTGCCGTTGCCGTTCGTGTCCTACGGCTCCAGCAGCCTGATCGTGATGCTGGCGGCGATGGGGTTATTGCTGAACGTGGCCGCCGGTGGGACCGCGCATGTGCGGGCGGTGCCCGAACGAGGCTCGACGCGCACCAAGCCGGACTCACGCAAGCCGGCCCAGGGTCGGCCCGAGCAAAGACGCAGGGCTACGGCATAGGCAACTCGTTAGGTCGCGGGTGGGCGGCCGCTGCGCGCAGGCGAAAACCGGCAGGATGGGGCCGTGGCACAGACGAAGATCGCGATCGCGGCCGGGGGCACCGCCGGGCACGTGGCGCCGGCGCTGGCGGTGGCAGACGTGCTGCGGGCTGGCGGAGCGGAGGTCGCGTTCGTCGGCGGCGCGCGCGCCGAGGCCGAGCTCGTACCGAAGGCGGGCTACGAGTTGCACGCGATCTCCGTCGAAGGCGTGAGCCGCAGCAACCCGCTGCATGCGCTACGCGCGTTGGTGCGCGCGGTGTTGGCGGTCCCGAGGGCACGGGTGATCCTGAAGGAGCTGAGCCCAGACGCCGTGCTCGGCGGCGGTGGGTACGTGACCGCGCCGGTCGGATTGACGGCGTTGAGTCTCCGGATCCCGCTCGTGTTGACCGAGGCTGACAGTCATCTCGGGTTGGCCAATCGCCTGCTGGCGCGCGGCGCGCGGCGGGTGTGCTTGGCATTTCCGATCTCCGGCCGCGATGATCGGGCCGCGTGCGGGCGCTACCGCGTGACCGGCCGGCCGATCCCGGTGGCAGACGCAGATCGCACCGCCGCGCGAGCCCTGTTCGGGATTGCCGAGGGACAGACGTGCGTGCTCGTGTTCGGAGGCTCGCTGGGCGCGCGCTCGATCAACCGGGCGACGATCGAGGCGTTCGCGGAGGATGAGGCATCGGGAGATGACGCCGGGCCGGGCGACACCCCGGAGGGCGATCTCGGTGTGAGCATGCGCGCGGGAGACCTGCGCGTGCTGCACGTAACCGGGCGCCGTGACTACTCCGAGCTCACATCGCGCGAGCTGTCGTCCGGATATGACCTGCGCGAGTACCTGAGCCTGGATGAGTTCGCGCATGCGCTGGCCGCCGCCGACCTGGTCGTGGCGCGCTCGGGAGGATCGGTGTTCGAGATCGCCGCGTACGGGTTGCCAACGATCCTGATTCCGTACCCGCACGCCTCTGCGGATCATCAAACCGCAAACGCGCGCTGGATGGCGGATGCGGGCGCGGCGGTCGTGATCCCCGATGCCGAGCTGAGCAGTGAGCGTCTGGCACGCGAGCTCACAGTGCTGCTGGGCGACCGGGTGCGGTTGGCCGCGATGGCAAAGGCCTCGCGGAGTCTCGCGCGCCCCGAGGCCGCACGCGAGGTCGCGGATGAGCTGCTGCGGGCCGCCGGTGTGTCCGCGGTGGACATGAGCAGGGCGGCGCCCGCATGACCGCGTCTGACGGCGCTGGCACCACCTCGCCCGAGCGCCCCTGGAGCGGCCGGCGACTGCACGTCATTGGCGTCGGTGGAGCGGGCATGAGTGGATACGTGCGCGCGGCGCACGCCCTCGGAGCGCAGGTCAGCGGGTCTGATCAGGTTGTATCTCCGTACGTCGAGCGATTGCAGGCCGACGGTGTGCTGCAGGTACGGATCGGCGTGCACGATGCGGCCAACGTGCCGGACGGTGAGGACGTGGAGGTCGTCTACTCGAGCGCCGTCCCGCCCGAGAACCCTGAGCGCGTGGCCGCCCGCGAGCGCGGTCTGCCCGAGCGCTCACGGGCGGAGCTGCTGGGCGAGCTGAGCGCGCTGAGACAGACGATCGCCGTGGCGGGCACGCACGGCAAGACGACGACCGCGGCGATGCTCGTGTGCGCGCTGCGCGCGGCCGGCATGAAGCCCGATTGGCTTGTGGGTGGGGCGGTGGGGCCCGGAGAGACCAACGCGCACTGGGCCGGGGAGGGCGAGTGGCTGATCGTCGAGGCGGACGAGTCCGATCGCTCAATGCTGGCGTTGGACATCGAGATCGCGGTGGTTACGAACGTCGAGCTGGATCACCACGCGACGTTCGGTTCGCTGGCGCAGCTGCGCGAGGCGTTCCGCGCATTCCTGGCCCGGGCGCGGGCTGGGATCATCGTGTGGGACCGGCCCGAGCTGCTCGAGCTGGCCCCGGATGATGGAGTCGAGGTCGTCCGCTACGACGCGCCCGCGCCGGTGTTGGTGGATGGTGGTTCCCGCTTCAGCTGGCGCGGTCGTGAGGTCGCGCTGAGCGTGCCGGGCGCGCACAACGCGCTGAACGCAACCGCTGCGCTGGAGGCCGCCCGACTCGCCGGAGCCGACGAGGAGCTCGCGGTCGCGGGGCTCGCCAAGTTCCATGGCGCGGGCCGTCGCTTCCAGCTGGTCGGCACCACCGCGCGTGGCGCGCTCGTGTATGACGACTACGCCCACCACCCGACCGAGGTCGCGGCGACGCTGGCGGCGGCGCGCACCCTGGAGCACGAGCGCCTGGTGGCGGTGTTCCAGCCGCATCTGTTCTCGCGCACGCAGATATTCGCCCGCCAGTTCGGCGCGGCGCTGGCCCAGGCGGATGTGACGGTCGTGCTCGACGTGTACCCGGCACGCGAGCGCGCCGAGGATCACCCGGGCGTGACGGGTCTGCTCGTAGCGGAGGCTGCGGCCGACGCGGGGCAGGGCAGGCCGGTGTATTGGCTGCCGGCGTTCGCCGACGCCGAGCCGGTTCTGCGCGAGCTGCCGGGCGCGGGCGATCTGTGTGTGGTTATGGGCGCCGGCGATGTCGATCAGCTCGCGCGGCGATTGGTGGAGACCGGCGATGCCTGAGTCGAGGGACACGCCGACGACCGTGCCGTCGATCGTGCAGCGGGACTATCCGCTAGCGCGCATGGCCACGATCCGTACCGGGGGTGACGCGGAATACTTCGCCCGCGCGGGCAGCAACGCCCAGCTGCGCGAGCTGCTCGCCTGGGTTAAGGCGGCAGAAGTGCCGGTTGCCGTCGTCGGCTCGGGCTCGAACCTGCTGATCGCCGACGAGGGGGTGCGCGGGCTGGTGATCAAGCTCGACCGCAAGCTCGCGCTGATCCAGCGCGAGGGCCCCGATCGGATTCTCTGCGGCGGGGGCGCGCGGCTGCCCTCGGTGGCGGCTCGCGCGGCGCAGGCCGGCCTGTCGGGGATCGAGTTCGGCGTGAACATCCCCGGCACTGTCGGCGGCGCGGTGCGAATGAACGCCAACGCCTACGGCGGCGAGCTCGCGCGGACGCTGGAGTGGGTGGAGGTCGTGACCTCGGAGGAGTCAGAGCGCCGTACGCCCGAGCAGCTCGGGTTCGGATATCGCAGCTCCAATCTCGCGCCCGGCGAAATCGTCGCGCGCGCGTCACTGCAGCTCGCCGAATCCGACCCGGTCACCGTCAAGGCGACGCTCGCCGACATGCGCACCCGTCGCCATGAGGCCCAACCGCAGGGGATCAAGACGTTCGGCTCGACGTTCGTCAATCCAGACGATCCGCGCGCCGAGGGTCGCACGGCCGGGCAACTCCTGTCCGAGGCGGGCTGCAACGGCCTGGCCGTCGGCGGGGCACGGTTTGCTGGGAAGCACGCGAACTTCGTCGAGAACACCGGTGATGCGAGCACTGCCGACGTGATTGCCGTGATGGCCGAGGGTCGCCGCCGCGTGCACGAGCGGTTCGGGATCGAGCTGGAGCCCGAGGTGCAGACGCTGGGGTATGTGCGGTTCCTGTGGGAAGGGCAGGGGTCCGGTCGCCCGGACTCCTGAGGCATGTCAACTACAGTCGCAGCACTAGCATCAGCGATTGTAGCGCATTGTCATCAGCAGGCAACACGTCCGCGGTGGTAGGGGTTCGCGCGGCGAGGTCGAACAACCCGTGAATGGCACGTTCGATCGCCGCGCCCGCTCCACGTCGTCTGCTGCGTAAACCGACGGCCCTCGGCCTGACTCGCCCCCTGAGGGGGGCCGCCAACATCGCGCGCGACACGGTCGCGTTCGCGTGGGGGCGCCGGCCGCTGCGAATCGCGCTGATCGCCGTGCTGGTCGCGATACCGCTGCTCGCCGGCGGGTGGTGGCTGGCGCGCCACACCGCGCTCACGCGGGTCGAGCACGTGCGAATCGACGGCCTGCAGGGGGTGCACGGGGCGGACACTGGCGCAATCGAAGCGGCGCTGACCGGGGCCGCGCACGGCATGAGCACGCTCGCCGTCAATCCCGCCGCGCTGCGCTCCGCTGTCGCGCAGTACCCGATCGTGCGCACGGTGCGGGCGCACGCGAGCTTTCCCCATGCGCTGCGCGTCGAAGTGGTCGAGCAGCCCCCCGTGGCGGTGGTCGCGCTCGGCGGCGCCAGGACCGCCGTGGCGGCCGACGGGGTCGTGCTCGGCCCGAGCTACCTGTCGAGCTCGCTGCCGCTCATCAGCACCGGCAAGGCCGACGGCGCTGGAGCGCTGCCAGCGGTGGGAAGGAGCGTCAGCAGCGGGTATCTGCTCCAGGCGCTGACCGTTATGGGCGCCGCTCCGCCCGCGCTCGTGCCGGCCGTCACGCACCTGTACTTTGGGCCGCAGGGACTGACCGCGGTGCTGCGCGGCGGTCTGCTCGCCTACTTTGGCGATGCGACACGACCGCACGCCAAGTGGCTGTCGCTCGTGCGTGTGCTTGCCGATCCGAGCTCCGCCGGCGCCGCCTACATCGACGTGCGCCTGCCCGAACGCCCGGCCGCGGGGTTCGCGCCCGGTACGACTCGTCCCGACGCGAGCTCCACTGAAACCACCCCGTCCAGCGGCTCGGACCCGGCCACCGCAGCGGAACTGGCCACCGGCCTGGAAGCGGCCGTCGCGGGCGATTCGGGCGTCAGCACGAGCAGCGGCACGAGCAGCGGCGCCGGCACCGGCAGCGAACCGGCGTCGTCCGGCTCCGGATCGACGGGTGCGCAAGCGGGCTCCGCAGGTACGAGCGCCACCGAAACGGCCGGTCCATCCGCGACTGAAGCGAGCTCGTCCACGAGTGCCGAAACGCCTGCTGGCCGATCTCCGATCGGCAGCGTGACTCCGAGCGGTTGAGAGGAGGTCTCCAGCGCTCTCGGCGCCACCGAGGTCATCTATAACCCTGAACTGGAGGTTGAGGCCATCTGCAAGGCATGTCTCGGGGCCCGGTCAAGAGTTCCTCGATCTGCAACGATTGTTGCGAAAGTAGCAGCCGTCGTTGACAGGGCGAAGTTCCCTGCATAACGTGCACAATTCAGCGGGTCGTGCGACGGTGTCGATCGAACCCTTAACTCTTACTGCAGGCTGCGGACAGGAACCGCATAAAACCATGGAGAGCACTTCAGCGAGCAGTGGCGGCAGCATGAGTCAGGGCGGCAGCTATCTGGCGGTGATCAAGGTCGTCGGCGTCGGCGGCGGCGGCACGAACGCGGTCAGCCGGATGGTCGACGCGGGACTGCGCGGCGTGGAGTTCATCGCGGCCAACACCGACGCCCAGGCGCTCGCGATGTGCGACGCCGACGTGAAGCTGAACATCGGCCACGAGTCGACCAAGGGCCTCGGCGCGGGCGCCAATCCCGACGTTGGTCTGGCGGCGGCCTCGGAGTCGCGCGATGACATCAAGGAGGCGCTGAAGGGCGCCGACATGGTGTTCGTCACCGCCGGCGAGGGGGGCGGCACCGGCACCGGCGCGGCGCCGGTGATCGCCGACATCGCCAAGAACGAGATCGGCGCGCTGACCGTCGGCGTGGTCACGCGCCCGTTCGAGTTCGAGGGCTCTCAGCGCGGACGCCAGGCGGCCGAGGGCATCGAGCGGCTGCGCGAGGTCGTCGACACGCTGATCGTGATCCCCAACGAGAAGCTGCTCACGGTCGTCGAGCGGCGCACCTCGATGCTGGACGCGTTCAAAGAGGCCGACGACGTCCTGCGCCAGGGCATCCAGGGGATCACCGACCTGATCACGATCCCCGGGCTGATCAACCTCGACTTCGCCGACGTGCGCACGATCATGCACGACGCCGGCTCGGCCCTGATGGGGATCGGTCTGGCCGGTGGCGAGAACCGCTGCGGCGAGGCGGCGAAGGCCGCGATCTCATCGCCCCTGCTGGAAGAGTCCGTCGACGGGGCCACCGGAATCCTGCTGAACATCACCGGCGGCAAGGACCTCGGCCTGTTCGAGGTCAACGACGCCGCGGAGATCATCCAGAACGCGGCCGACCCGAACGCGAACATCATCTTCGGCGCGGTCATCGACGAGTCGATGTCCGACGAGGTCCGCGTGACCGTGATCGGCACGGGTTTCGACCACCGTCCCGGCCGCGCCGCGCGCGCGGAGGGCCGCACGCGTCGCGACCGCAGCCCCCGGATCGATGACCGGCAGCGCTCGTCGCTGGAGATCTCAGACGACGACATCGACGTGCCTCCGTTTTTGCGTTGATGTAGCTCTGGGTGGCGCATGCGCCGCCCTACCACGCGAGTTGCCCCTCCAGCTGCCTCCCCCCTTTTTTTTGGCGGCACATGTTCATGTGGTTTCCGGGTCGAGACGGTTGGGTCTTGCAATTTGTGTATGGATCTGCCATAGTGCTCATGTCACCCCTTCCGGGGTGGTTTGAAGACATAGGATCGGGTTTGGGTCGGGCTCTCGTTGGCCGGCACTAGTACGAGCGGGTTTTCCCTGGGAGAGGGATCGGGTCAGAACGATGAAGGGGATGGAGTACGCGTGAAGTCGTTTGGGACATACGTTGTGGGGGATCGCTGCGGGGCCATAGGGGCCCGTTGTAGATGCATCGGCATCGATGCATCTCTCTCTCTCTCTCTCTCTCTGGCGACTGCTGAACCGTCTCTCGGCGCCCGTTTTGGCGCCCACACTCATCGCTTAGCAAGCCTTAGCCCCGCGCACTCGCGCGGAGGCTTTTGTCGTGCTTGTTGGGCTTCAGTTTCGCGGGTCCGCAGGGCGGACCGCAGGTCTTGTTGGTTCTCCCCATACCTCTCGGAGGATCGATGAGGAGGTTCCGTCGTGTGTCCCCTCGCGCGTCGGTGTCGTGAGTACCGAGTGTCGTGGTCGTTCATACGGGATCGCGGCGCTCAACCATCCCGGTGTGTATTCCCAAGCGCATTGGAACCACAGTCCCGAGCGCCGCGATCCGGATCCCAACCCTCGGTCGCGGCGCTCATCTGTCTTGATCGGTGGTGGGCGTCATGCCGCGTGAGCGTGGTGATGCCAAGCCGCGGCGTGGTAACCGTGTGGTGCGTGGTCCTGTGCGCTCCCCATCGCTACAGCCTGCTGGGCGTAATGGTCGGGTGCGTGTCTCTGAGATGCAGCGCGCCCGCCTGCTGGGTGGCGCGGTGGCGGCGGTCGAGGAGGTGGGCTGGGCGAACGCGACTGTCGCCAGCATCGCTTCGCGTGCGCGGGTGTCGCGCAAGACGTTCTATGACCTGTTCACTGATCGTGAGGATTGTCTGCTGGAGGTCTGCGAGGACACCGTGGATCGGGTCATCGCCGAGTTGCGCGCGGCGGGTGTGGGCGAGCTGGCGTGGCCTGAGCGTGTCCGTGCGGGCTTGTGGGTGATCCTGGGCTTTTTTGATCGTGAGCCCGAGCTGGCGCGGGTATGTGTGGTCGAGAGCGCGCATGGTGGTGCCGGGGCGCGGGCGTGGCGCGCGGATGTGCTGCAGCGTTTGATCGCGATCGTGGATGAGGGTCGCCTGCAGGGTGGGAGTGCGGGTGAGGTCCCGGGGTTGATGGCTGAGGGTGTTGTCGGTGCGGTGCTGAGCATCCTGGGTCGGTTGTTGTTGGTTGGTGGGGGTGGGTCTGTGTCTGGTTCGTTGGATGAGCTGGCGAGTCTTGTCGTGTTGCCGTATGTGGGCGCGAGGGGCGCCCGTGCGATGCGCAGGCGTTCCCTACCGCAGGCGCCGCTGCCCAGTTCGTCACAGGCGCGTGTCTATCACGCGGGCGATGATCCTCTGGCGGATGTCCCGATGCGGTTGACGTATCGCACCGCGCGGGTCCTGGAAGCGGTGGCCCAGCATCCGGGCGTGAGCAATCGTCAGATCGGTGAACTGGCTGGCATTCCCGACCAGGGGCAGATCTCCAAGCTATTGGCGCGTCTGCAGGGCCTGGGTCTGCTCACGAACACCGCGGGTCGTGACGCCCACGCCAAGGGCGCCCCGAACAAATGGACTCTCACGCCTCTCGGTGAACGAGTGACCCGGCACCTTGCGCTGAACACCGACGTTCAACAGGACGGTGCGCCGTGACACCGGCCAGCCTTCACATCTTCACTCATCCGCGCCCCTCGAGCGCACCTGTAACACCCACCAACCAGGGAACGTCGTCCGTCCTCTCCGTCTTCCAGGTGCAGACGTAGCCATGTATCCAAGCAAGCTGAACACGGCGAGCCGCGAAAGCGCAGAGCGAGACAGAAAACAGTATGTCCACTCAAAGAAAGGCCTGAAGATGACCAGAATCCACCTCCTCGTCTCGCTCCTGGCAGCTGGTGTCTTCATGGCCCTGCCCGTCGCCGCGGCCCAGGCCGAAACCTGTCCCAACGAAAACCTGCGCTATGAAGACAAATCGACGCGGCTGCCCGACTGCCGCGCCTACGAGCTGGTCTCGCCGGCGTACCGCTCCGCGGGCTCGGTGGCGAGCTTCGAATACGATCCGCAGACCGGCACGTCGGGCATCATGCGCGTCACCGGCGGCTTCGCGGGGACCGAAGGCTTCCCGGACCTCGGCTCCGGCGGCCCGACCGCGACGTACACGACGCAGCGCACCGCCGTGGGCTGGACGACCCAGCCCGACGAACTGCCGTCCTCGGAATACGTGGCGGGTCCGGGCTTAGCTTTCGGCAGCGATCGGGGGGGCAACAGCCTCGACGGGCAGACGGTCGCGCTGCTCGGGCGAGCGGTGGGGCAGCCCGACAACAGCATCGCCTTCTTCGAGCGGCTGCCCGGCGGCGCGCTCGCGGAAGTCGGCCCCGCGCTGCCGCCCACGACGCCCGCGCTCGCGCCTCCGCAGAGCCCCAAAGACCTACCGGACCTGCAGGCACGCGCGAGCCTCGCGGCGGAGGGCCTGTCGGGCGACGGATCGCACCTGTTCTTCAACCTTGGAGGAGCAGAAGGGGAGGGCACAGCAGGCACTCCCCCAAACAGCGCGTCGTACTACTGGCCGTCCGACCATACGCAGGGCTGGCGTTCCAGCCTGTACGAGTACGCGGGGACGGGCAACCGCGAACCGCTGCTCGTCGGCGTCGACGACGAAGGCGAGCAGATCGAGCCGCTGCGGTACCTTCCTCGGCGACGGGCTGTTAGGCGAACTTACAGTCCCTCTACACAACGCGGTGTCCACGGACGGCGACACGGTGTTCTTCACAGCACACCCGGAACTGAAAGGCGAATGCGAAGGACCGCCGGTCGCGGAGGTGTACGCGCGGATCGACAACGGCGAAGCGGACGCGCACACGGTCGCGATCTCGCAGCCGAGCGAAGCCGACTGCGCGGCCTGCTATGAAAACGAGGCCTTGAAGAGCGCGGCACACCTCGCGGAAGCGCAATTCGTGGGCGCCTCCGCCGACGGCTCGCAGGTCTTCTTCACGACGACGCAGCCGCTGCTCGGCGAAGACGAAACGAGAACGTCTACGAGTACGACTTCGACGCGCCCGGGGGCGAAAAGCTGACCAAGGTCTCCGGCGGGGACGGCACCGTCGCAAACCCGACCGCGGAAGTCTACATCGGCGATCGCGACCTAGCTCTGGCAGCAATTCTGCTGCATATCTCCGCAGACGGGTCGCACGTGTACTTCATCGCCAACGGACTGCTAGCGAGCGCGCCACGCCCAGCGACTGCCATGTCAACGTATCGGGGCGGGGAAGGCGAACACAACCTGTACGTGTTCGAGCGTGACGCACAATTCCCGGCGGGCCGCATCGCGTTCGTCGCGCGGCTCTCCGCGGCCGACCTGGAAGCATTCGAACGAACGGTACGGCTCGGCACGGATGTGACTCCCGACGGGCAGTTTCTCGTGTTCGCCAGCGATCGCGACCTGACCGCGGACGACACGAGCACGGCCCGGCAGATCTTCGAGTACGACGCGGATCAAACTCGGCTCGCTCGCTGCGCGTGTCGATCGGGCAGAGCGGCTTCAACCACAACGGCAACGTCGACCACCGATGTCCACGTCCGGGCCATCGAAGTGCTCAACGACGCCTCATCTCCCAGGGCAAGTCGACTCGACCCCGGCGTTCAACCGTGTCGGCCGATGGCGCGTACGTGTTCTTTCAGAGCATCGTCGGCCTCACGCCGCAGGCGCTCGATCGGAAGGTGCTCGGCTCACCTCGAAGTGAACCCACAAACGCACTACCGGATCCTGCCGATATATGCGAACAACGTGTACGAGTACCACGACGGCCGGGTCAGCCTGATCTCCGACGGCCAGGACCTGACGTTCTGCGACGTGATGAGCAGTGTGGTGCAGCTTGTTCGGCACGGACGAATCCGGCGACGACGTGTTCTTCAAAACGGCCGATCGGCTGGTGGCGCAGGACACCGACGACGAATGTCGACGTCTACGATGCGCGGATCGATGGCGGCTTTCCGGCTCCGGCGCGCCGGCGTCCTGCGGGGCGAAGCGTGTCAGGGGGCGTTGAGCGGGGCGCCGACGCTGCTCTCGCCGGGCAGCGAGTTTCAGGCCGGTGGCAATCCGCCGCTGGCGGCGCTGGGCGTCCAGCCGGAAGGCCAAGCCGACGTTGCAGACAAGTACAAGAAGAAGAAGCCGACGGCAGGATGTGTAAAAGCGGGGGGGAAGCGAGGTAAGCAGTCTGTCAAGAAGCGGAGGGCGGTCATGAGGATCGTTGATTCGTGCGGGGTATCGCATCGCGGTCCGGCTCTGAGTGCTGCTGGCGCTCGCCCCCGCTCCTCGGCGCGGGGTGTCTGGCCCGGAGTTGTCGGTCAGGCAGTCGCGGGGCCGACGGTCTTCACCTCCGAACCGGCGGCGAGCCCCTGACTCGACGGTCCGGGACGACATCGGCGGAGCCGTCGACTTCTCGGCGGACATTCAACGCAAAGAAACAGATACAGGATTCCAATGCGTTTCAGGGATATGACGAACACGGGCAGCCGGCCGACCGATGGGAGCCCGATCGTCGTCCGCGACGAGCTGCCCCGGGTCTGAACGCGACCGGCGTCGAAGGCGTGGTGGGAGAAACGGCGGTATCGGGGCCTGGAAAGCAACTCGCACGCCGATCTCGTGCGAAACGGCGACGTTACGTGCGTCTACAGTGCGCCGCTGGAGCCCGGTCAGGACCTGCTGATGGTCGTGAGGTGGCAGTTGCGCCGGGGACGGTCGGTCCGTGACCGACAGCGCGTTCGTGTCCGGTGGCGGTGTGCCGACGCATCGAGCGAACACGGCGACGGCGATCGGCACGGCGGCGGAATCGCTGGCCGAGCCGTTCGGCCTGGCGTCGGTCACGGACGAAATGACGGGCGTGAACGGCCTAGACCGACGAGCAGGCGGGCGATCACCCGTATGAGACGACTGTCTCGTTCACGCTGAACACATGGACAACGTCGCGAGGGGGAATTCCTATGACGGCGCGGGCGGTTCGGCCCCAGGGCCCATCGAAGGATATAGTCGTGGAAACGCCCCCGGGTTCGACGGGCGACCCGACGGTGGTGGAACAGTGCCCGCAGTACGAGGTCACGGCGCGAAACTGTCCGCCCAGCACGCAGATCGGCTTCGCGAAACTCTCAATCGCCGAGAGGTACGGACTTCGACGTGGGCGAACGCGTACCAGTCCAACGCTACCCGTTTACAACGTGGTGCCGGACAAGGGCTACCCGGCGGAGTTCGTGATCCTGATTCCGTGGCATCAAATACCCATTCCGCTGTATGTGAGCGTCACCCCGGAGTCCGATTACGGGGTGCGGGTGACCACGCCCGACATCGCGGAGGTACGGCAATCCGCTGGAAGTGTCGGTGACGTTCTTCGGGACGCCCCGCGACCGACGAAAGCGCTACGACGAATATCGCAAAGCGGTCACGGGCGCGGCGCCGCTGGCGTTCCTGGACAACCCGGTGGATTGCTCGACGGCGCCGCAGATTGCCACGGTGAGCCGGATTCGTGGCAGAACCCGGCTCCGTGGCTGCCGGATGGGCAGCCGATTTGAGCGATCCGCGGTGGGTGTCGCGTCCTCGACGATGTTCTCCGTCGCTTGACGGGCTGCGAACTGTTGCAGTTCAACGCGTCGTTGTCGGTGACGCCGGACACGACGCAGGCGGATGAGCCGGCGGGTACGACGGTGGATTTGCATTTGCCGCAGGCGGCGCAGCAGTTCCCGGCGCTGGTTTCGCCGGAGTTCAAGGAAACGACGGTGACGCTGCCGTCGGGCCTGTCGCTTGCCCCGTCGGCGGGCGACGGGCTTGAAGGTTGCACGGATGCGCAGATCTCGCTGGAATCGGCGGGTCCGGGTTCGTGCCCGAACGGGTCGCAGATCGGGACGTTGACGTCGACCACGCCGCTGTTGACCGAACCGTTGGAAGGGAAAGTGTTCCTGGGGACGCCGCACTGCGATCCGTGTACGAACGCGGACGCGGACGACGGGAACATGTACCGGTTGTTCTTGCAGATCGAAGGGGTCCGGGGTCGTGGTCAAGCTGGAAGGCCATATCTTTGCGAACCCGACGACGGGGCAGTTGACGACGACGTTCAAGGACATTCCGCAGTTGCCGACGAGTGATGTGCAGCTGCATTTCAACAGCGGGTTGCGGGCGGGGCTGGCGACGCCGCAGTCGTGCGGGACGTTCACGAGCACGGCGATCTGACGCCGTGGAGCACGCCGATCACCCCGGACGCGACGCCGACGTCGCAGTTCGACGTGGACTGGAACGGCGACGGCGAAGCGTGCCCAGCGCCTGGCCGTTCCACCCGGTGTTCGAAGCGGGTACGTCGAACGCGAACGCGGGGCAGTTCGCCGTTGACGGTGACGTTCGACCGCGAAGACCGCGAACAGGACTTCTCGCAGATCAAGGTCACGACCCCGCCCGGATTGCTGGGGTCGCTGTCGGGGATTCCGTCTGTGCGGGGAGCCGCAGGCGGACCTCGGGACATGCGCGCGGCGTCGCAGATCGGGGAAATGACGGTCGCCGCGGGCCCGGGGTCGCACCCGTACTACCAGAAAGGGCAGGTGTATCTGACGGGCCCGTACAAGGGCGCGCCGTTCGGCCTGTCGATCGTGGTGCCGACCCACGCGGGGCCGTTCAACCTCGGGAACGTGGTCGTGCGCGCGATGATCAACGTCGATCCGTATACGACGGCGTTGACAGTCACGACGGACCCGCTGCCGCAGATCCTCGACGGGATCCCTCTGCGGCTGCGGAAAACGAATGTGACGATCAACCGGCCGGGGTTCATCTTCAACCCGACGAACTGCGCGCAGCAGAACATCACGGCGTCGTCTCCGGGCTCGCAGGGCACGCAGAGCGAAGTGTCCACGCCGTTCGCGGTCGCTGGGTGCGCGGGGCTGTCGTTCGGCCCGAAATTCAGCGTCGCGACGTCGGGCAAAACCTCGAAAGCGGATGGGGCGAGCCTCGACGCGAAACTCGCGTTCCCCTCGGGCCCGCAGTCGAACATCGCGCACGTCAAGGTCGAACTACCCAAGCAGCTGCCCTCGCGGTTGACGACGCTGCAGAAGGCGTGCCCGGACGCGACATTCGAAGCGAACCCCGCGTCGTGCCCCGCGGCGTCGGTGATCGGCGCGGTACAGGCCGTCACGCCGATCCTGCCGGTCAAGCTGTCGGGCCCGGTGTACTTCGTCTCGCACGGCGGCGAAGCGTTCCCGAACCTCGTCGCGGTGCTCCAGGGGTATGGGGTTCGTGTGAACCTGGTCGGGGAAACGTTCATCTCCAAGGCGGGGATCACGAGCTCGACGTTCACGAACATCCCCGACGTGCCCGTCTCGAGCTTCGAGCTGTACCTGCCCGAGGGCCCGTACTCGGCGCTCGCCGCGAACGGGAATCTCTGCAAGGACAAACTGGTGATGCCGACGCTGTTCGTCGCGCAGGACGGCGCGCGGCTCAAACAGAAGACCCGATCCAGGTCACCGGGTGCGCGAAGAAGACCGCGAAGAAAGCGAAGGCGAGCAGAGCGCGAAAGGCCAGCCGCGACCGGAGGCACAACTGATGAAAACCCTGGTGCAACAACTCACAGCTACGCTCATAGCTCTCCTGACCATCCTCGCCCTCACGGCCGCCCCCGCCGCGGCGCACGTCGTGCGCCCCCCCGTCCTCGAATTCACGCCCAGCGGCCTAGAACGGGTCGGCAACGTGGCCGTCGACCAGACCAGCGGCGACGTGTACGTCGCGGGCGAGAGCTCCGGCAACGTCGAGGAGTTCAACGCCGCCGGCGTGGAACAGACCGGCTTCGTCTCGCCCGCACTGGCGTTTCCCTACATGGCCGTCGACAGCACCTGCTACCAGCGGAAATTGACTGCCCACGAGTGCGAATCGGATCCCTCCAACGGCGATGTGTACGTCGCCGAAGCAGGCGCGCAACGGGTCGTCAAGTTCGACATCCTCCGGCGCGGAAGTCACCACGGGGTTCACCCCGATCGCCGCGAGCTCGATCCCCGAAGGCTTTGAAAACGGGTTCGAACTGGTAGGTGTCGCGGTCGATCCGACAACCGGCGACGTCGTCGTGGCGACGGCCGGAAACGTCGTTCGACATCTTCAGCTCGGCGGGCGTGTTCGTCACGCAGTTCGAAGCGCCCCATGGCGATCTGGTCGGAGTCGCGGCCGGCGCGGGCAGCGAGATCTTCACCGCCACCGTCCAGTCATCCGCGGCGGGAGTGCGGGAGTGGAGCCCGCTGACCCCGCCGACCTGGCCGGGTACTCCACGCCCCACCCTCGTCGGTCCCGAAGTCGGACGGGCGCGGTCGCGGTGGACGTGGCCAGCGGACACGTGCTCGCCCTCGAAGACAGCAGCGAAGCCAGCGGCATAACCGAATACGAAGAAGTCCCCGGCACGCCGGTACGTGGGCGCCGGTGCTGAGCTTCGGCGCGGGGCTGTTCGCGTTCTCTGAAGGCGTGGCGGTGAGCGAAGCGACGAACACCGTGTACGCGGTCAACAAAGCGGCAGGCTCGGTGCACGTGTTCGGGGCGCCCGCGGAGCTCGCGCAAGCGCTCACGGGGACGCCGGCGACCGGCGTGACCGGTACGAGCGCGGACGTCAGCGGCGGTCGACCCCGGAGGCGTGCGGTGACAGGCTGCCGCTTCGAATACGGCACGACCACGTCCTACGGGCAGAGCGAAAAGTGCGAACAGACCCGCCGCTGCACGGGGCCCGCAGCAATCCCGGTCACGGCCACCCTCGCCGTGCACCCCGACGAGACCTACCACTACCGCCTGGTCGCGGTCAACGCGAACGGCTCAGACCCCGGCGAAGACGAGACGTTCACGACGCAAGCGCTGGCGCCGGCGCTGCAGAGCGAGTCCGCCTCGGCGCTCGCGCAGACCGCGGCGACGCTCGACGCCACGATCGACCCCAACGACCAGGAAACCAGCTACCGCTTCGAATACGGCGCAACCACCGAATACGGGACGGTGCTGCCGGCCCCCGCAGCAGACATCGGCGCGGGGTATGAAACCGTCAACGTCGGCCAGCGGCTCGCGGGCCTTGCACCGGGAACGACCTACCACTTCCGGGTGATCGCGAGCAACGAAACCGGGCGTCACGACCGGGCCGGACGAGACGTTCACGACGCCGCCGCCGCGGCCGCCGCTCGTCGCGACGGGCGGGGTCTCCGGCCTCTCGCCGAACACCGCGACGCTGACGGGCACGATCGACACGCAGGGCTCACAGACCCAGTACGAATTCGACCTCGGCACAGGTACGGAATACGGCACGCGGATCTTCGCCAGCGCCGGCTCGGTGGCCGGGACGCAGACGTTCACGATCAGCCTGACGGGCCTTGAACCGGGCACCACCTACCACTACCGGATCGCCGCGACAAACGCCTTCGGCACCGTCTACGGCCTCGACGAGACGTTCTCGACGCCGTCCTACCCGACCGCGGCGCTGACCGCGCCGCTCGCGCCCATGCTCGTCCCGGCGCCGCTCGCGGCGCCCACGAGCACGGCCAAGGCAGCGGGCGCGAGCAAGCCCAAACCGAAACCGAAGAAGAAGAAAAAGAAAAAGAAGACAAAGCGGCACGGCAGGACGAAGAAGTCGAGCCACGGCAAGGGGAGGAAGTAGCCATGTCCAGATTCAGCTGCAGAAGGCTCGGCGGGTGTACCGCGCTCGCCGTGGGCGCGAGCGCGCTTGCGCTGATGGCGAGCGCCGCGCCGGCCGGCGCGGCGCTCGGCTACGCCAACCTCTGCCCCTCGCTGATGGAACCCGCGTTCTGCACGGCGGGCTCGAGATTCGGCTTCGGTCTCGCGATCGAAAACGCGAGCGGACCCAGGCAAGGCGATATGTGGCTGGCGTTTCAAAACGAAGTGCTGGAATACGGCGCCGCGGGAGAAAGGCTCGCGGGCGAAATCAACGACGGCGACCTCCCGGAATCGGCCGAACCATTCGCCCATGCCGATGGCGGGATCGAAGGCGTCGCCGTGGACCCGGCCGATGGCGACGTCTACGTATCCGATAAAAAATACCGAAACTCTCCCACAGAACCACAGAGCGGTACGGTCACAAAGCTGACCGCGGCGGGGGCCTTTCAGTTCCAGCTGAACGGGAGCTCGTGCACGGGCACGTGCCCGGCCAACCCCGCGGAAAGCGCGACACCGCAGGGCGCCGCGTCGTTCGCCCCCGAGTACATGGCGGTCGTGAGCGACCCGAGCAGCCCGTCATACGGCGAGTTGTACGTCGCGGACCTCGGAATGGCGTGATCGACAAGTTCACCTCCGCCGGGGTGTATCTCGAACAGCTGCCTGTGCCCGTCGCATATGGCAGTAAACTCGTCTTCGGGCCGGAAGGCAACCTGTACGCGTCGGGCCTGCCGGGTGGAGTGGCAGAGCTTCACCCCCGGTGGAGCGCCCGTGGACTGTCCGAGCGGCCCGCGGGCGGGCACGAACGTCCTGCCCGGCGGCCCGGATATGGCGATCGATCCCGCCGACGATCACATCTTCGTGCAGGAAGGCTCGGAAATCGCCGAATACAGCTCGTTCTGCGCCGCCACAGCGAGCGCCAAAATGCCCTACCTGGCCGCACGCGCGATGGGCGTGAGCCCCTCGACGCACGAGCTGTACCTCGCTCGCGGCGATGACGAAGGAGGAATATTCCTTCCCAACGTCATCTTGGGTTTGGTCCCGCTGCCGACGGCGACGACGGGCACCGCGAGCGCCATCACGCGCAGCTCGGCGACCCTCGAAGGCAGCGTGAACCTCGAAGGGGCGGAAGTCACGGCGTGCGAATTCGAATACGGATCGACCGGCGCCTACGGGCACACCGAACCGTGCGAACAGCCGCTGCCGCTCGAAGGCAGCGGCCGAGATCCCGGTGAGCGCCAGGATCACGGTGTCCAGTCGCCGGGGAGCGTCGCTGTACTACCGCCTGAAAGTACCGCGTTCGGCTCCTCGCCCGTGTTCGCTTCCCCCGCGGGCGAATCGCTGAATCTCGAATCGTTTCCGCCGCCCGTCGTCGGCGGCGCGGGCCGCGTCGGGCATGACGCAGTTCTCGAGCGTGCTGAACGGCACGCTCGCGGGCAGCGAAGCGCTCGTCGGCTACCATTTCGAGTACGGGCCCATGCGGGCCGAGCGGCCTTGAAGGATGCGCGCAGAGCCCCTACGGCTCGGTGGTGCCGATGCCCGAGAGGCTACACGCCGCCCAGCGCCGAAACGGTGACGGTTTCCCA
This sequence comes from uncultured Solirubrobacterales bacterium, assembly GCA_963736555.1. Lineage (GTDB taxonomy): Bacteria > Actinomycetota > Thermoleophilia > Solirubrobacterales > Solirubrobacteraceae > Palsa-744. Next base: position 202,180 of record CAVTPC010000003.1, on the reverse strand, counting down.
GCCCGTGGACGGCCTTACGGCGGGCACGAGCTACCACTACCGGCTGGTCGCGAGCAGCCCCGGCGGGACCGACGTGCAGGGGCCGGAAGAGACATTCACGACAGCGGCGATCCCCGCCCCGTCGGTGAGCCACGGGCGGCTCAAGTGAGGTCAGCGAAGGCGGCGCGACGCTGTCCGGGCACGATCGACCCGCACGGCTGGGACACGAGCTACGAGTTCCAGTACGGCACGAGCGCCGCCTACGGGCAGAGCTGGCCGACCGTGGCGGTGGCACTCGGCGCGAACGCAGGGGCGCAGCCGATCCTCGTCGAGCATCTCCAACCGGCAGCCGGGCACTACATACCACTACCGGCTGGTCGCAAGCAACGCCGGGGGGAGCGAAATACGGCGCCGATCAAGACGTTCACGACCACGCAATACGCCGCGTCGGCGATCCAGCAGCCGGCGCTGTTGATCAGCCCGGCGATCGCGTTCCCGAGCGAAGAAGCGGGGATCACTCCTACGAGCACAAAGACGCTGACGAACAAGGAAAAGCTCGCCAAAGCGCTGAAGCAGTGTAAAAAGGACAAGAGCAAGACCAAGCGCTCGCAGTGTAAAAAGGCCGCGAAGGAGAAGTACGGTGCGAAGAATGGCGGGAGGTAGCGGGCGAGGGGTAAGAAGAAAAAGAACGACAGAGGAAAAAGGTGGCCGGGTGGGTTGGTCCTGGATGGCGCATGATAAGACCACCGCGTGCCATATTGGTACACCATGAGTTACACAGGAGAGAGTATTAATTAGCCACCGTTTATCCATATTGGAAACGTGAGGGAAGGGTACTCCGGTCCAGTTGTCAATCGGAAGGTGGTTGGTTAACGTTTATGCATGCTAAGCGCATGACACTTGTCGCGGTCATGGCGTCGATGGTTCCGTTGGTGTCGCTGGGAGGGGCCGCACCGGCGGTGGCCGCCCCGGGCGGTATCTTCTCGGTGTTTGGCGAATGTCCGCTGGTTACGTTCAGGGCGTTGGGCGCGCCGCCGAACCGCGCGCTGTGCGGGTTTCATCAGATCACGAGCGGTGAGCTCGCGATCGGTTCGATGACGGTGCCGATCAAGGAGACGATCACGCTTCAGGGCGGCTTCATCCCCACCGGCAACCCGGAAAACGAACACGAATATGTCCTGCTTCCGGGGACCAATGGCGTGGGCCTGTCGAAGGTCGAACTGAACGTTCCGGGGGGCTGCTCGAGTTCGTCAGGTGCGAAGAAATCACGGGCAACGGCATCCCCGAAATCATCGAGCGGGGCAGGTGCAAAGCGCTCTTTGAGAACAGGACCACTGGGGTTACAGCGACCATGGAAGGCGTGGCCAGCGCGAGCAACCCGGGGATCTTCAACGCGGTCGCGCTCGGGTTCGAAGAAGGCACCGGGCTCACCCTGCCCGTGCGGATCCACCTCAAAAACCCATTGCTCGGGAACCAGTGCTACATCGGGTCGGAATCGAGACCGATCGAGTTGCACCTGACGACGGGCGAACACAGCCCGAACTCGCCGAACAAACCGATCCACGGCACGAACGGCAAAGAACGGGTGGTCGAAGAATACGAACGACTCGTGGCGAGCTTGGTCGAAACCTCTCTGGTTGACAACACCTTCTCGGTGCCGGTAGCCGAAGGCTGTGGCGAATCGTTCTCCTCGATCATCGATCCGCTCCTCGACAGCAAGCTCAAACTGCCCTCGCCGGACGGCTACAACACAGCCATACTAACGGGCACTGTGTACGTCGCTACGCCAGAAGCAGTCGAAGCCAACGAGAGAATTCAGGAAGAAACGGAAGCCAAAAAGAAACAAGAAGAAGCCGAAGCGAAAAAGAAGCAAGAAGAAGCCGAAGCCAAAAAAAGACAAGAAGAACTTGAAGCCAAAAGAAAACATTGCGGGCATTGGGTGCGGTGGGGACATTGCAAGCCGGCTGGAGGAAGGTGGTATCGCTAGCGCGACCCGAGGCCGTGAGCACACCAGGAGCATCATCCAGCGAGGGGGCCGGTAGGCCCGGCTCCTTCGCTGGTCACTCGCTAGTCTGCGGGCGGTGTCCTCCACCCCGCGCCGCACCGCCCTGTACGACCGCCACGTCGCGGCCGGCGCGCGGATGGTCGAGTTCGCCGGCTGGGATATGCCTGTCTTTTATGGAGGCCCACCCGCCCTGCGCGAGGAGCACATGGCGGTACGCACCGACGTGGGCATGTTCGACGTGTCGCACATGGGTGAGATCGAGACTACCGGCCCCCAGTCGCTGCAGCTGCTGCAGCGGCTGATCTCCAATGACCTGTCAAAGGTCCCGGTAGGGGGCGCCCAGTATGGCCTGTTGTGCCGCGAGGACGGAGGCGTGCTCGACGACCTGTTCACGTATCGATTGGACGCCGACCGCTGGCTGACGGTCACGAACGCCGCCAACCACGCCTCCGATCTGGCCTGGTTTGAAGGGCACGCGCGTGCGTTCCACGCGCAGGTGCAGGATCGGATCGACGATTACGCGATGCTCGCGGTCCAGGGCCCCCGCGCACGAGAGCTCGTGCAGGCGATCTCCGATGCGCCGCTGCCGGAGCGGATGACCGCGGCCGACGCGGCGACTGGCGGGCCGCGAGATGCTCGTATGCGGCACCGGCTACACCGGCGAGGACGGCGTCGAGCTGCTGCTCTCGCCGGCGGACGCCCCCGCGCTGTGGGATGAGCTGACCCGGCGCGGCGCCGTCCCGGCCGGGCTGGCCGCGCGCGACACGCTGCGTCTGGAGGCGTGCTACCACCTGTATGGCAACGACCTGTCGGTCGAGCGCGGGCCGATCGAGGCCGGGCTGGGCTGGTGCTGTGCCGAGGACACGGGCTTCATCGGCTCCGATGCCGTGCGCGCGGTACGCGCCGCAGGACCTGAGGAGAAGCTCGTCGCGTTCACGATCGACGGTCCCGGGATCGCGCGCGCCGGCAACGCGATCGCCGGCGGTGGAGTCGTGACCAGCGGCACGATTCTCCCTCGCTCGGCGGTCGGCATCGGCCTGGCCTACGTGCCCGCCGCAGCACGCAGCGATAGGAACCAGGCTGGAGATCGACGTCCGTGGCAAGATGCGCTCGGCCGTGGTCCGTGAGAAGCCTCTATACCGACGAAAGGGCTCCTGATGTCTGAGGCAGGCTACCCCGAGGAGTTGCTGTATCACCCCGAGCACGATTGGGCGCGCATCGATTCGGCCAGCCCCGAGGAGGCGACGCTGGGCATCACCTGGTACGCCCAGGACGCGCTCGGCGAGGTCGTGTTCTTCGAGGCCCCCGCGCTCGGCACCCAGCTCGTGCAGGGCGCGCCGTACGCCGAGGTCGAGTCGGTCAAGGCCGTCTCCGACGTGGTTGCGCCCCTGTCGGGGGAGATCCTCGCCGTCAACGAGGCGCTCGCCGACGATCCCCAGGCGATCAACGAGGACCCCTACGGCGCGGGCTGGCTCGTGCGGATCCGGCTCGGCGACCCGGCCGAGCGCGACTCGTTGCTGAACGCGCAGGCCTACTCCGCCACCTTGGGTGGCTAGGCTGAGCGCAGGTTGACTCGCTATACCGCCACCACCGAGCAGGACCTGCAGCAGATGCTGCAGGCGATCGGCGTCGGCTCCGTACAGGAGCTGTTCGACCGTCAGATCCCCGCGGGCGTGCGGCTGGGGCGGGCTCTCGATCTGCCCGACGGGATGGGCGAGCAGGACGTATACGCGCACCTGCGCGAGCTGGCTGCGCGCAACGTCAGCGCCGAGCAGGAGATCTCGTTCCTGGGCGCGGGCATGTACGACCACTACGTGCCCGCGTTGATCGACATGCTGATGGAGCGCTCGGAGTTCCTGACCCCGTACACCCCCTATCAGCCGGAGATCTCCCAGGGGGGGCTGCAGGTGATGTTCGAGTACCAGACCGCGATCTGCGAGCTGACCGGCCTGCCGGTGTCAAACGCCTCGGTATATGAGGGTCCGAGCGCGCTCGCCGCCGCGGGCTATCTGGCCAAGCTGCACAACGGTCGCTCGCGGCTCGTCGTCAGCGCTGGGATGCACCCCCATTCGCTCGAGACGCTGCGCACGCTCGCGCATGGCTACGGCATGCATGTCGTCGAGGTGCCCTTGGTGGACGGCGTCACCGACATGGACGCCTGGACCGCGGCGATCGACGCGGACACGAGCGCGGCGATGTTCGCCCAGCCCAACTTCTACGGCGCGGTCGAGGACGCCGCGGCCCTGAGCGCGGCCGCCAAGGCCGGCGGGCACGAACCGGTCGTGATCGCCCAGGTCGACCCGATCACGCTCGGCATCCTCGCGGCGCCCGGTGAATGCGGCGTGGATGTGGCCGTCGGCGAGGGCCAGTCGCTCGGCAATCGCCTCGACTTCGGTGGACCATCGTTCGGGTTGTTCGCCGCCCGCGAAGAGTACCTGCGCCGGATGCCCGGCCGGATCGCGGGGGAGACCACGGACGTGGATGGACGGCGCGGGTTCGTGCTGACGCTGCAGACCCGCGAGCAGCACATCCGCCGTGAGCGGGCGACCTCGAACATCTGCACCTCCCAGGCGCTCAACGCGCTCGCGGGCGTCGTCTACCTGGCGTGGCTCGGACGGCGGGGGATCGTCGAGCTGGGCGAGCTGCTGCTCGCGCGCACCCATTACGCGCGCGAGACGCTGTGTGCGTTGGACGGGATCGAGCCGCTGCACGCTCAGCCGGTCATCCGCGAGTTCGCGGTGCGTCTCGACGCCGACGTGGCCGCCGTCAAGGCACGCTGCGCGCGCGCGGGCGTGAATCCGGGCGTGGACATCCGGGCGCTTACCGGGCGCGAGTCCGATCGCGGCGGACTGCTGGTCGCGATCACCGAGCAGCGCGCGCGCGCGGACATCGACCGGCTCGCCGATGTGCTGGGCGCAGCCGTGGCAGCGGAGCGCCAGGCGGTGCCGGCATGATCGCCGAGACCCCACAACAGCGAGATCGCGCGCGGACGATCTTCGAGAAGGGCGCCCCGGGACGCAGGGCGTTCGTGTGCCCCGAGATCGACGTGCCTGTGGCCGATCCCGAGCTGCTGTTGCCGGCGCGCTACCGCCGGTCCGAGCCTCCGCGGCTGCCGGAGTGCTCGGAGCCCGAGATCGTGCGCCACTACGTCGGCATCTCCAAGCGCAACTTCGACCTGGACTCCGGCTTCTATCCGCTGGGGTCGTGCACGATGAAGCACAACCCGCGCCTGCACGAGCGCGCGGCCGCGCTGCCGGGGCACGCGCGGCTGCACCCGCTGCAGGACCCCGCCCGCGCGCAGGGGGCGTTGGAGCTGATGTACCGGCTGCAGACCGCGCTGGCCGAGATCTCCGGACTGCCATACGTTTCGCTGCAGCCCTCGGCCGGATCGCACGGCGAGCTCGCGGGGCTGCTGCTGACGCGCGCGTATCACGAGTCCCGGGGCGAGACCCATCGCCGCAAGGTGCTCACGCCCGACACCTCGCACGGAACCAACCCGGCGACGGTGACGATGGCCGGACTGGACGCGGTCAAGCTCGCGACCGACGCTCACGGCGGGATCGACCTCGACGATCTGCGTGCCCACGCCGACACCGACGTCGCCTGTCTGATGCTGACCAACCCGAACACGCTCGGCGTGTTCGACCCGAACATCGAGACGATCGCTCAGATCGTGCACGGAGTCGGTGCGACGCTGTACTACGACGGCGCCAACCTGAACGCCGTCATGGGCATCTCGCGTCCGGGCGACATGGGGTTTGACATCGTCCACTTCAACCTGCACAAGTCCTTCACCCAGCCCCACGGCGGCGGCGGTCCGGGGTCGGGCCCGATCGCGGTGTCGCAGCGCATCGCTCCGTTCCTGCCGACCCCGATCGTCGTGCGCCGCGACGCCGGGAACATGAACGGCACGCGTGACTCGACGCCGGCGACCGCGGCGAACGGCGCCGCCCCCTCAGAGCCGGTGTTCGACCTCGACTACGGCACGGCCGGCGACGGTCCCGGCTCGCGCTCGATCGGGCGGATGCGCGGGTTTCACGGCAACTACGGCTGCTTCGTGCGCGCCTACGCCTACATCTGCTCGCTCGGCGCCGACGGCCTGCGCGATGCCTCCGAGACGGCCGTGCTGAACGCCAACTACCTGCTCGCGCGCCTGCGGGATCGGGATGCCCACCCGCCCGTGGCGGAGTACCTGCCGCTCGCCTACGGCGAGCTGTGCATGCACGAGTTCGTGCTGTCTGGCGGCCCGATGAAGCGCGAGCTCGGGCTGAAGACCCTCGATCTGGCCAAGCGTCTGCTCGACTTCGGCTTTCACCCCCCGACGGTCTACTTTCCGCTGCTCGTAGATGAGGCGCTGATGGTCGAGCCGACCGAGACCGAGACCCGGGAGACGCTCGACTCCTTCGCCGATGCGATCGCCGCGATCCTGCGCGAGGCGGCGACCGAGGGCCCGGAGGTCGCGCGCGAGGCTCCGTACACGACCCCGGTCCGCCGTCTGGACGAGGTTGCCGCCGCCAAGCATCCCGTGATCAGGCAGTCTCTCTGAGGTGCGCATCTTCTCCGGCATCCAGCCCACGGGCAGTAAGCACCTGGGCAACTACATCGGCGCGATCGCCCAGTACGTCGCCGGGCAGGATCGCGGCGAAGCGCTGTACTGCATCGTCGACCTGCACGCCACGACCGTCGCCTACGAGCCGGCCATGCTGCGCGAGAGCGTCTATGACCTGACGGCGCTGCTGCTCGCCGCGGGTCTGGACCCGAAGCGCTGCATCCTGTTCCGCCAGGGCGACGTGCATGAGCACACCGAGCTGTGCTGGCTGCTGTGCAGCGTGACCGAGCTCGGGCGGCTGCAGCGGATGCACCAGTTCCGCGACAAGTCGCTCGCCCAGCGCGAGCTGGTATCGGCCGGGCTGCTTGTGTATCCGGTGTTGCAGGCGGCCGACGTGCTCGCCTACCGCGCCGAGGAGGTTCCCGTCGGCGAGGACCAGCGCGAGCATCTGGAGTTGATGCGCGACGTCGCACGCCGGTTCAACGCGCGGTTCGGCGACGGCGACGACGTGCTGGTCGTGCCCGAGCATCGCATCCCGGCCGTCGGCGCGCGGATCATGGACCTGCAGGACCCGACCCGCAAGATGTCCACCACCGGCGGCTCGCAGGCCGGCACCGTGTATGTGCTGGATGAGCCACGGGCGATCGAGCAGAAGTTCCGCGGCGCCGTCACCGATTCCGGCACGGACATTCGCCGTGCGCCCGACAAGCCGGGCGTGTCGAACCTGATCGAGATCCTCGCGGTCGCGCGCGCCGGCACGCCCGAGGCGGTCGAAGCCGATCTGGCCGACGCCCGTGGGTATGGAGACCTGAAGGCCGCGGTCGCCGCAGGCCGTGGTCGAGTACCTGACGCCGGTGCGTGAGCACTACGCCGAGCTGCGCGCCGACGAGCCGGCGCTGGAGGCGGTGCTCGCCGGCGGCGCCGACCGTGCGCGAACGATCGCGGCCCAGACCCTCGCCGACGTGCGCGGGCGGATGGGCGTTGGGGCGCCACGTCGGGGCTGATCGGTACGGTTGGAGCGATGAGCACCGTAGCCACGCTCGACCTCGACCTGGACGTGTTCAGCGGGCCGTTCGATCTGCTGCTGACGCTGATCCTGCGCGAAGAGGTCGACCTGCTCGAGCTCGCCCTGGCCGACGTGGTGCTCGCCTATCTCGACCACCTGGAGTCGCACGGCGAGCTGGACCTGGAGACCGCGACCGAGTTCATCGTGCTGATTGCCGCGCTGCTGGAGCTCAAGTCCCGGCTGATGCTCGCCGGCGAGGACGAGGACGAGCTGCTGGAGATGGAGCCCGAACAGGCCGCCGAGGAGCTGCTCGCACGGATGCTCGACGCGCGCCGCTACCGCTCCGCCGCCGGGCACCTGCGGGAGCTGCTCGCGCGCGAGCACGGCACGCGCTTTCGCGAAGCCCCGCCCCCCGCGCATCTGCGCCGCTCGGAGCTTGCACCCGAGGAGGGGTCCCAGGATCCGGCCGTGCTCGGCGAGGCGATCGGACGGTTGCTTGCGATGCCGCCGACGATCAGCCTGCGCCACATCGGCGCCCAGCGCGTCACCGTCGCCGAGCGCCTCGCGCATCTGCGCGGACTGCTGCGCCGCGGCGCGTTCAGCTTCGAGGAGGCCGTCCGGGGCGCCGATCGCATGACGGTCGCGGTCACGCTGTTCGCGCTGCTGGAGCTGTACAAGCGCGGCGAGGCCGACTGGCGCCAGTCCGAGAGCTTCGGCGAGGTCACGATCGAGGCCGTGGGCTTGCAGCCCGCCGCTCCGGTCGCGGTCGTGGCAGGATAGGCGTCGTGGACGCGCCGCTGGACGACGATCGCCCAGGCCGCCGGAGGAGCGGTTCGTGCCGGCCCCGGGCGGCGAGGCGGAGCTTCAGCGCACGATCGAGGCGCTGCTGTTCCTCTCGCCCGACCCGCTGAGCGTGAGCGAGCTCGCCGAAGCCGCGCGGGCCGGCGAGGCCGACATCGCAGGCGGCGCTGGGCGTGCTCGCCGAGCGCTACGCGCCCGGCACGCGCGGGATCGTGCTGCGCGAGCTGGCCGGCGGCTACACCTTCGCGACCGACCCCGCCACCGAGGACGCCGCCCGGCGCCTGTTCAGCCGCCCGCGTACCGCCACGCTCACCCCGGCGCAGGCCGAGACGCTGGCGATCGTCGCCTACCTGCAGCCGGTCTCGCGCCCGGAGATCACGCGCATCCGCGGCGTCAGCGCCGACTCGGCCGCGACCACGCTGCTGGAGCGCGGGCTGATCGAGGAGGCCGGGCGCTCGCAGTTCGGCGCGGCCCTGTACCGCACGAGCACGCTGTTCCTGAAGCTGTTCGGCCTGCGCTCGCTGGAGGAGCTGCCCGACGTCGCGCGCTGGGACCCGACCCCCGAGGAGCAGGCGGAGCTGCGCGAGCGACTGCTCCGCGCCGGCGAGGCCCGTGCGGGTGGCGGACCGACGCCCGAGTAGTTCCTGCCCCCGCGGCCTCTCGGTTATCGGCTGCCGTCGTAGTACCAGCATCCGGTTGTGCTGTCGGCTCGAGGCCGCCTAGTCTGAGCGGGCGATGCGCCTAGCCAAGCACCTCGCCCACGCCGGCGTTGCCTCACGGCGAGCGGCCGAGAGACTGATCGCCGCCGGGCGCATCACGGTGAACGGCGAGATCGTGACCGACCCCGCGCGCGATGTGGGGGAGAGCAATCGTGTCGCGCTGGACGGTCGCGTGCTGGCCGGCGCCGAGCCGACGGGTCGTGTTTGTCGTGAACAAGCCGCTCGGCGTCCTCTCCACCGCGCGTGACACCCACGGCCGCCCGACCGTCGTCGAGCTCGTGCCAGCCGACGGACTGCGCCTGTATCCCGTCGGGCGTCTGGACGCCGACAGCAGCGGGTTGATCCTGCTCACCAACGACGGCGAGCTCGCCAACCGGCTGACACATCCGCGCTATGAGGTACCCAAGACCTACCGGGCACGCGTCGGCGGCGGACGTGTCGGCGAGGACGCGCTGCGGGCGCTGCGCGACGGCGTGCAGCTGGAGGACGGCCTCACCGCGCCCGGCCCAGGTGCGTCGGATGGGCGGGCGGGGATCGAATTCGATCGAGCTGACGATCCACGAGGGCCGCAACCGCCAGGTCCGGCGCATGTGCGATGCAGTCGGCCATCCCGTGCTCGCCCTGGAGCGCATCGCGTTCGGCCCGCTGCGCCTGGACGGCCTCACGCCCGGTACATACAGGCGCTTGAGTGACACAGAGGTCGAGCGGTTGCGTACCTACCAGCAGCGTTGATCTGTGCCACGAGGGCCGGCTTTGCCGGCCCGGCGCTGGTGTACCACAGCGGGGGGGTGGTCGGGAGGGGGGCCTGCCCCCCTCCCGCACATACAATCGCCCGATGCCCCAACGACTCTTCGCCCTGCGCGGCGCCACCAGCGTGCCGCGCAACGATGCCCAGGAGATCCTGGACGCCACGACCGAGCTGATGCAGACGATCATGGAGCGCAACGCGCTCACGCCCGAACATGTCGTCAGCTGCATCTTCACTGCGACGAACGACCTCAATGCCGAGTTCCCGGCCGTCGCCGCGCGGGCGCTCGGGTTCGAGCACGTGCCGTTGCTGTGCGCACGGGAGATCCCGGTGCCGCGGGCGCTGCCCCGCGTGATCAGGGTGCTGATCCATTACTACGCGCCGGACGAGCACGAGCCCAGGCACGTCTACCTCGGCGACGCCGCCGAGCTGCGCGCCGACTTACAGTCCGCGCAGTAACACCACGCTCGGACTCGCCGGTCACGGGGCCGGCGGTCCGTCACAATGAGCGCACCATGACCCTCGAGTTCACCGAGCGCATCCGCCGCATCCCCGTCTACCCGGCCGCGGGCGGCTACGCCGAGCAGGCGCCGCTCGTGCGCCTGGCCAGCAACGAGTCGCCATATCCGCCGCTGCAGGCGGTGCGCGAGGCGATCGACCGCGCGCTGTCCTCGCTGAACCGCTATCCCGATCCGTCCAACTCGATCCTGCGCGAGCGGCTGTCCGACCGCTACGAAGTGCCGAGCACGCGCATCGCGATCGGCAACGGCTCGTGCGACATCCTGCTCGCCGCCGGCGAGGCGCTGCTCGAGCCCGGCGCGGAGATCGTGCACGCGTGGCCGTCGTTCTCGGTCTACCCGCACCTGTCCGCGGCCTCGGGCGCCCGCGCGATCACGGTCGCGCTCGACTCGGCCCAGCGCCACGACCTGCCGGCGATGCTTCGCGAGATCACGGTCGCCACGCGGCTGGTGATCGTGTGCAACCCGAACAACCCGACCTCGACCGCGCTTGCCGCCGGAGGAGATCGCCGCGTTCGTCGCGCAGGTCCCGCCGCACGTGTGCGTGATCGTCGACGAGGCCTACTGCGAGTTCAACCTGCTCGGCGACCCGGACGCCTCGATCGACCTGCTCGATCGGCACCCGAACCTCGTGCTGCTGCGTACCTTCTCGAAGGTCTACGGCCTGTGCGGGCTGCGCGTCGGCTTTGCGCTGTGCGGCTCCGAGGACCTGCCCCGGGCGGTCGATCAGGTGCGCCAGCCGTTCTTCTGCAACGCGCTCGCCCAGGCCGCCGCCGTCGAGGCGCTCGCCCATCAGGACGCCGTGCTCGACCGGGTGACCCGCACTGTCGCCGAGCGCATGTCCGTCGCCGAGGGTCTGCGCGCGCTGGACCTGGACCTAGCCGACTCGCAGGCGAACTTCTGCTGGATCGATCTGGGCGAACGCGACGAGGACGAGGTCATGCGTGGCCTGGAGGATCGCGGCGTGCTCGTGCGCGGCGGAGGAGCGCTGGGCTCGGACACGCCCGCGCTGCGCGTCACCTACGGCACGCCCGCGGAGAACGCGCGCTTCCTGACGGCGCTGGCCGAGGTGTCCTAGCGCTGAGCATCGATGTGTGCAGTCGGCATCGCAGAGGGGCGGATGCCGCCGGCGGGCACAGGCCGCGGAGACCTGGCCACATGCGGCACGGGACGCGCCTGCGCGCGCGGGACTGGCCATGCGCCGTCCCGACGACGATCGCGTTGGCTCGTCCGCCACATTGTCTCCCACCCCTGACCACGCGTCGCAGGTCTGCTACAAACTCCTGAACGACCATGCCGCAATCGCGCATCTCGGTCGCACTCCGCGCGCGCACCGCATGCGTCGTCCTGCGCCTATTACGCCTGGCGATTTATCTAGGCGCTTCGGCTCCTGCCCGCTCGCGTGAGACGGGCACCGGCGGCCGCACCGGATCCGAGTCTCGGACCGAGCGCCTCACACGGCGTGCACAACGCCCGCTCACGCTCTCAGTCCATAATCCAGGCGTCAGTGAAAGGATGAGTCGATGATGATCGTGATGAAGGAGACCGCGACCCCCGAGGAGGTCGAGGCGGTCGTGGAGAAGATCGAGCGAGCCGGGGCGCTCGCCCACCGCAGCACGGGCGCGCGCGTGACCGTGATCGGGGCGATCGGCGACGTCGAGCAGGACGCGAACGTCGAGAGCCTCGGCCTGGAGGGCCAGCCCGGCGTCGACCGCGTCGTGCCGATCCTCAAGCCGTACAAGCTCGCCTCCGCGCAGATAACCCACGGCGAGCGCACGGTGCTCGACATCGAGGGGCGCAACATCGGCGGCGATCACTTCTCGCTGATCGCCGGTCCCTGCACCGTCGAGTCGCGCGAGCAGACGCTGCAGACCGCGCGCGCCGTACGCGATGCCGGCGCGTCGCTGCTGCGTGGCGGCGCCTACAAGCCGCGCACGTCCCCGTACGCATTCCAGGGGCTCGGCCAGGAGGGCCTGCGGCTGCTCGCCGAGGCGCGCGCCGAGACCGGCCTGCCGATCGTCACCGAGCTGATGGACATGCGCGACCTCGACGCCGTCTTGAGGTCGCCGACGTGATCCAGATCGGCGCGCGCAACATGCAGAACTACCCGCTGCTGGCGGAGATCGGCCGCTCGGGACGTCCCGCCCTGCTCAAGCGCGGGCTGTCCTCGACGCTCGACGAGCTGCTGATGGCGGCCGAGTACATCCTCAAGGAAGGCAACCCCAACGTGATGCTGTGCGAGCGCGGCATCCGCACGTTCGAGACCGCCTACCGCTTCACGCTGGACCTGATGGCCGTGCCCGTGCTCAAGGAGCTCTCGCACCTGCCGGTGATCGTCGATCCCAGCCACGCCGCGGGACGGCGCGACCTGGTGCTGCCGCTGTCGCTGGCGGCGGCCGCCGCCGGCGCCGACGGCATCATCGTCGAGGTGCATCCCAACCCCGACGAGGCGATCTGCGACGGCCCCCAGGCGCTGTACGCCGATTCCTTCGCCGAGTACGCCCAGGCGGTGGAGCGCGCGACCGCGCTGGCCGGCAAGGCGCTCAGCGCGGTCTGATGGGGCGCCGGCCGACGCTTTGCACAGCGCGCGGCCGGCCGCCCCGCGGGGGCGTCGCCGTTGAAGGTCGCTGTCCTCGGCGTCGGCCTGATCGGCGGCTCGATCGGCCTCGCGGCCCATGGCCGCGCTCGGTGCGCGGGTGAGTGGCTGGGATCCCGATCCCAACGCGTGCATGCGCGCGCTCGAGCTGGGGGCGATGGACGAGCGGCGCCGCCGATCTGGCGGGCGCTGTCGCGGGGGCAGACATCGTGTTCGTCGCGGCCCCGTCCGGGCGCTCGTCGAGACGGTTCGCGAGGCCTTAGATCTTGCCGGAGAGGACACGGTCGTCGCAGATGTGGGCTCCACGAAGCGCGTCGGTCGCCGAGGCGATCTCGGACCCGCGCTTCGTCGCCGGTCATCCCCTCGCGGGATCGGAGGCGGCCGGTGTCGAGCATGCCCGCGCGGACCTGTTCGATGGCGCCACCTGGTATCTGGTGCCGGCTGCCAACACTCCGGATGCCCTGCGCGAACGGTTGCACCGTCTGATCGCGAGCTTCGGCGCCGAGCCGGTTGCGATCGACGCCGACACGCACGACCGCCTGATGGCGTCCGTCTCCCAGCTCCCGCACGTGCTCGCCAACCTGCTCGTCGCCCAGGCCGCCGCGTTGCTCGGAGAGGACGCGCCGGCGGGCAGCCGGGCGAGCTCGCGACCGGGCCGAGCTTTCGTGACGCCACGCGCGTGGCGGGCTCCAACAGCGCGATCTGGACGGACATCTACATGTCCAACCGGGACGCTCTGCTCGCGGCGATCGACGAGTTGACAGGACGGCTCGCGCAGGTCCGAGCACTGCTGGACGCGGACAACACGCGGGCTGTGCGCGACTGGAACGAGAGCGCCCGAGCCGATCGCGATGCGTTGCTCGGGCAGGCCGATCAGGGCTGACCGCCGGGCTGTTCGGCGTCGGCCGGCAGCAGCGTGAACGCATCGCTGCCCGACAACGGCTTGAGCGCGCGGAAGTGTCGTTCGTCGAGGGTCGCGATCGTGGTGGTCTGCAGGTGTGCCGCCAGTACGACAAGCGATGCGTCGCTCAGGCCGAGGTCCATCGATGCGTACCGGTTGGCGACGTCGATCGTCGCTTGCATAGCCTCCGGCCACCATTCGACCAGGTAGGCGCCGCGCTCGAGGTGTTCGCGCATACTGCGTGCAGCATCGGCGTTGCCATGGCGTGTAACGAGGTAGTCGAGCTCAGCCACGATGAGCAGAGTTGTGACCAGCTCATCTTCCTGCCCGCGTATCCATGTATCCACGAGCTCGTGATTGGTGTCGTGCCGGTCCATGAAGGCCAGCACGACCGATGTGTCGATAACGATCAGTCTTCTCCGAACCCGTCCAGATACTTGTCGACGTTCTGGGAGAGATCTCCGGGACCAGCGAACACTCCACTTCCCCATGGCTTCACGCGCATCGCCGGCGCCGCCGCGTTTGCGAGCGCCTCGCGAATGAGGGCGGCCTTCGTCGTGCCCTCTCGCCTGGCCCTGCGTGTGAGCGCGCGATCGACCGCTGGATCGATGTAGATGCTGGTCTTCCTCATCGTGTGCAGCACTATACCACCTACCACCTACCACCTACTACCCGTCTGTCTGTTTGGAAAGTCCTCACCTACCCCTATCCCGACCGCCGGCGGCAAACGGGACACCGATGTCGAGTCTGACCCGCCTGCGCCACCCAGCCCGGTCATACTGCCCCCACCATGAACATGCGCTTCGAGCCGTCGAGCGGTCTCACCGGGCAGGTGCGCGCGCCGGCGGACAAGTCGATCTCCCATCGCGCCGCGCTGCTCGGGGCGATGGCCTCAGAGCCGGTGCGGATCGAGAACTACCTGCACGCGGCCGACACCACCTCCACCTTGGAGGCCGTGCGCGCGCTCGGCGCGCTCGTGGAGGTCCGCGACTCAGAGACGACGATCCGCGGCACGGGCCTGCGCGAGGCGCGCGAACCGGACGCTCCGATCGACGTCGGCAACGCCGGCACGCTGATGCGCCTCTTGCCGGGCTGGCTGGCGGCGCAGGAGGGTCGCTCGTTCACGCTCGACGGCGACGCCTCGATCCGCCGGCGCCCGGTCGACCGCATCGCGGTGCCGCTGCGCCAGATGGGAGCGGAGCTCGACGCGCGCAGCGGGCGCTTCCCACCGCTGACCGTGCGCGGCGCCCATCTGCGTGCGATCTCCTACGAGCTGTCCGTCTCCAGCGCCCAGGTCAAGTCGTGCGTGCTGCTGGCCGCCCTGGCCGCGGACGGCGCCACGACCGTCGGCGAGCCCGAGCGCAGTCGTGACCACACCGAGCGGATGCTGCTGCGCGCCGGCGTCAACATCCACCGCAACGGTCGCCACGTCACCGTCGTCA
This sequence comes from uncultured Solirubrobacterales bacterium, assembly GCA_963736555.1. Classification (GTDB taxonomy): domain Bacteria; phylum Actinomycetota; class Thermoleophilia; order Solirubrobacterales; family Solirubrobacteraceae; genus Palsa-744. The sequence continues at coordinate 186,916 of CAVTPC010000003.1, read as the reverse complement.
ACGCCGACGAGCTGATCCTCGACCGTCTGCGCGTACCCGGCGATCTCAGCTCGGCCGCGTTTTTGATCGCGGCGGGCGTGCTCGTGCCCGGCTCGCGCCTGTTGATCGGCGATGTCGGCGTCAACTGGACGCGCACGGGCTTTCTGCGGATCCTGCGGCGGATGCGCGGGATCGTGCTCGGCGATCTCGAGGACGAGTCCGGCGAGCTGTCCGCACTGGAGCCCGTCAGCGACCTCGACGTCGCTCACGGCGCGCTGGAGGCCACCGTGGTCGAGCCCGAGGAGGTGCCGCTGGCGATCGACGAGCTGCCGCTCGTGGCGCTGCTCGGCTGTTACGCCGAGGGCGAGACGATCGTGCGCGGCGCCGGCGAGCTGCGCTTGAAGGAGTCCGACCGCATCGCCGGGGTGGTCGAGGGTCTGCGCGGTCTCGGCGCGGAGATCGAGGCGACCGAGGACGGATTCGCCGTCCGTGGCACCGGCGGTCTGCGCGGTGGGAGCATCGACGCTCGCGGCGATCACCGCATGGCGATGATGGGCGCCGTCGCCGGTCTCGCCTCGCGCGAGGGGGTCGAGGTCGTGGGGATCGAGGCCGCGGCGGTGTCCTACCCGGGATTCGTCGAGGAGCTGACACGGCTGTGCTCCTGACGATCCCGGGGTGCCGGCAATTTCGCTGCGCGACCGCCACGGACGCGTGTGGGTCGATCGCCAATCGGCGGATCGCGTGCTTGTAGCGATCGACGGTCCCGCCGGCGCGGGCAAGTCCACGGTCGCCCGTGCGCTCGCGGAGCGGCTCGGGTTCACCTACCTGAACAGCGGCGCGATGTATCGCTGCGTGGCGCTGCTCTGGATCGGCGCGCCCGCGCAGGAGCCGGCCGCGCTGGCGCGCGAGGCCACGATCGAGCTCGGGACGGTTCCGCCGGGGGTGGCGGGTCGGGTGCTGCTCGGCGGGCGCGACGTGACCGAGCAGATCCGCACGCCCGAGGTCTCGGAGGCCGCTTCGCGTGTGGCTGCCGACCCGGGTGTCCGTGAGGCGCTGGTGGCAAAGCAGCGCGCGTTGATCGACCGCGGTGACTGGGTCGCCGAGGGCCGGGACATCGGCACCGTCGTCGCGCCCGACGCCGAGCTGAAGATCTTCCTCACGGCGAGCCCCGAGGAGCGCGCGCGGCGTAGAGCCGTCGAGCTGGGGGCGGACTCCATGGCGGTCCTGGCCGAGCAGACCCTGCGTGACGAGCGCGACTGCACCCGCGAGCACAGTCCGCTGGCGCCCGCGCCGGGCGCGGTCATGCTCGACACGACCGGTCTCACCCTGGACCAGGTGGTCGAGCGCATCGCCGCTCTGCTGGCGCAGCGCTGATCGAACGTCTCGGGCCCGTGACGGTTGCCTCTTGACAACCGGACACCAGGGGTATATGTTGTTGTTTACAAAGGCGCTCTGGGTGTTTTGCGGGGTCGTCGTCATCGATAGGTTGGGTTGGGTTTAGGCCCCTTGGGTCGACATTGAGGCGTTTCGCAGGGGAAGTCGTAATGGGAGAGGGCTTTACCGTATGAGGAAGGGTTGTGTTCGCGTGGTTCCATTGGGGATTAGTGTGGTGAGGGTCGCTGCGTGCCCGTTTGGGGCCGTCTGTAGATGCACCGATTGCATCGGTGCATCTCTCTCTCTCTCTCTCTCTCTCGGCAACTGCTGAGCCCTGTCTTGGCGCCTGTTTTGGCGCTCGCAACCATCGCCTAGAAAGCCATCGCCCCGCGCGTACGCGCGGTGGTTTTTGTCGTTCCGTCTCAGCTTCGTCCGCCGGTGGGGTGGTGTGCGATGCCGCGTAGGCGTGGTGATGCCAAGCCGCGGCGTGGTAATCGTGTAGTGCGTGGTCCTGTGCGTTCGCCGTCGCTTACGCCGGCTGGGCGTAATGGTCGTGTGCGTGTGTCTGAGATGCAGCGTTCGCGGTTGTTGGGTGGTGCGGTGGCGGCGGTCGAGGAGCTCGGTTGGACGAATGTGACGGTGGCGAGCATCGCTTCGCGTGCGCGGGTATCACGCAAGACGTTTTATGACCTGTTCGACGATCGCGAAGATTGTTTGCTGGATGTCTGTGATGACACGTTGGAGCGGGTCGTCGCTGAGTTGCGTGCGGCGGAGGTGGGCGCTCTGGCGTGGTCTGAGCGTATCCGTGCGGGTTTGTGGGTGGTTCTGGGTTTCTTTGATCGTGAGCCTGAGTTGGCGCGGGTGTGTGTGGTTGAGAGTGTGCATGGTGGTCCTGGGGTGCGGGCGTGGCGTTCGGATGTGTTGGGGCGTTTGATCGCGGTTGTGGATGAGGGTCGTTTGCAGGGTGGGGGTGCGGCTGAGGTCCCGGGGTTGATGGCTGAGGGTGTTGTTGGTGCGGTGTTGGGCATCTTGACCCGGTTGTTGATGGTTGGTGAGGGTGGTGGTGGGTCTGTGGTTGGTTCGTTGGATGAGTTGGCGAGTCTTGTCGTGTTGCCGTATGTGGGTGCTAGGGGTGCGCGTGCGATGCGTAAGCGTCCTCTGCCGCGGGCGTTGCTGCTCGGTTCTTCACCGGCGCGCGTCTATCACGCCGGTGCGGATCCACTTAAGAACGTCCCGATGCGACTGACGTATCGCACTGCGCGGGTCCTGGAAGCCGTGGTGCAGCATTCTGGTGCCAGTAACCGTCTGATCGGTGAGCTCGCGGGCATACCCGATCAGGGCCAGATCTCAAAGCTCTTGGCGCGGTTGCAGGGCCTGGGTCTGCTCACGAACACCGCGGGTCGTGATGCCCATATCAAGGGCGCAGCCAATGCGTGGATCCTAACCGAGCTGGGGGAGCAGGTAACGGAGCGGCTCGCGCTCAACACCGAAGCTCACGAGGACGGCGCTGCATGACTCCGATTGGCTCACCGAGTCAGCCGCAAGAGCTTGTCACATTTGGCCGCCTGAGCCCAGCTTCGCTGTCTCGCGACTCGAAGCTGGGAGAGATCGGCCAAACCGGAACACAATCAAGAAAGGCGGCAACGAATGATCGCTGACCAGCATGAGTCAAAGACATCTCGGGTGATCTTGGGGTTCCTTGGCGTGTTTGCTGCCTTCCTGGACGTCAAAGGGACTGGTGCGCCAAAAATCGGCAGTGGGACCGGGGTGGTCTCCGTGCGCCGGTCAGGGCGCACATTTCAGCCGCTTTCGCGGCTGAAATGTGTCGTCCCTGCCCTGCTTTGTGCGGTGGTCGGACTCCTCGCCTTCTTCGCCTTCGCAGGCACCGCCCTCGCCGCCGAACCGGCTCCCGAAGCCCCGGAAACAAAGCCCGCCACCCTCCTCACAACCACCACCGCGACGCTCAACGGCGTCCTGAATCCCCACGCGGCTGCTCCCGCCACGACCGGCTGGTACTTCGACTACAGCACCGGATTGGCGTGCAACGAAAACGCGCTCACCACTCACCAGTTTTTCCCTGTCGAAGGAGTCGAGGCGGAACAGGTGGCCAGGAAGGCGACGGGTCTGGCAGCCGGACAAGAAATACACGTTCTGCCTGGTCGCGACCAACGACGCGGGCGAAGCGACACAGAGCTTGATCGAACCGTCCTTCACCACGCTCGCGGCCCCGCCCACCGTCGAGCACGAGACCACCAACAACCCCGAAGGAGCTTCCACCGTCAAGGCAACCGAAGCGACGCTGTCAGCCCAGGTCAACCCGAACAACCAGGAAACGACGTACTCGTTTGAATACTCGACCAGCAAAACGCTGGCGGGCGCGACGACGCTCCCGGGCGCGACCTTCCCGCCGAACGAATTCGGCGAACGGCAAGTCGCCGTGCCCACCGGCGCGCTCCTGGCGCCGGGCACGACCTATTACTACCGGGCGATCGCGAAGAACTCCTCCAGTGAAGAAACCAAAGGCGAAATCGAATCGTTCACGACCTACACAACCCCCGAAAAACCGGAAACGACCACCCCCGCGCAGTCGATCACCGCCACGACGGCGGTGCTCGAAGGCGTCCTGAACCCGGGCGCCAAGGCCAAAGAGGGCTGGCACTTCGCCTACAACGAAGGGTCCTCGTGCGCTGGGGGATCGACGACCGCCCAGCAACCCGAAGTCGAAGTGCAGGCGCTGGCAGTCAAAACGGAAGTGACGAACCTGCAGCCGAACAAGGAATACACCTTCTGTCTGCTCGCGGCCAACGATGGCGGCGAATCGGCGCAGAGCCTCAAAGAAGTGTCCTTCTCGACCTTGCTCTTGCCGCCGGCGATCTCGGGCGAGAGCGCCACTGGCGTCAAAGTCACCGAAGCTACGCTCCAAGCCAAGATCAACCCGAACAACCAGAAGACGAAATACTTCTTTGAATACTCCACGAGCAAGGCGGCAGTTGAAGCCGGCACTGGCACCCCGGTCCTGGGCGCGCCTCCCGCCGCTGAACTCGAAAACTTTGGTGCGCAGGGGGTTGAAGTTTCCACCGGCGCGGTCCTCACGGCGCACACGACCTACTTCTACCGCGTCCTCGCCGAAAACGCCAAAGGCGAAAAGGCCGCGCCGGGCAAGGTCGAACACTTCACCACCGGCCCGCTGGAAGCCCCGGAGAAACTGGAAGCGAAACCGATCGCCGCGACCACCGTCACGCTCAACGGTGTCCTTGATCCCGGCGGGCCGGTCAACCCCGCCTCCTACGAATTCCGCTACCGGCAGTCCACGACGGAATGCGAAGGCGAAAACGAACATGCGACCCCCGCGACCGCGGCGGCGGGCGCAATGCAAGAACCGGCGCGAGCGGACGTCTCAGAACTGCTGGCGAACACCACCTACACGTTCTGCCTGCGCGAGTCAAACAGCGCCGGCGAAGTCGTGACGAGTGCGCCCATCACGTTCAGGACCCTCCCCGAAGCGACCGTCACCGAAGTCGCCGCCGACAGCGCCACCCTGCACGCGGCCCTCGACCCCGAAGGCGCCGAAACCACCTATCGCTTCCAGTACGGGACCAGCGCCTCGTACGGGTCGGAAACGCCGCAAGAAAGCGCGGGGGCCGGTTCGGGACCCGTGAGCGTCGAAGCCCATCTGCAGGGTCTCGCCGCCGCGACCGTCTACCACTTCCGGGTGATCGCCACCAACGCCGCACACGAAACCTTCACAAGCGAAGACGAGCTTTTCACCACCCAGCACGCCGTCGGCGAGTTCTCCCTCCCCGACAACCGCTCCTACGAACAGGTCACGCCGGCGCAGAAGGAGGGCGCGCTGTTCTTCGGCGGCGAAGGCGAGGGCTTTGGGTTCGATATTCAGGCGTCCGCGGCCGGTGACGCGATGATCGACGTCGCCAATACCTCGACCGAAGCGCAGCCGGCGGGCAACCCCTGGATCAGAGAGTCCGTGCTCTCGACCCGGCGGGCGGGCGGTGGCTGGTCTTCGCAGGCGCTCGCGGGAGCGCGCGAGAACTCCAACGGTATCGACGCTGGCGAAGGCGAAGAATCGCGCCTGTTCTCCGAAGATCTCTCGCACGCGGTCACGGACCAGTTTGGCCTGTTCACCCCGCTCTCTCCGCAAGCCAGCGAAGCCACGCCGTACCTGCGCACCAACTACTTCAACGGCAACGTCTCAGAACACTGCGAAGGCTCCTATCTCACCGCCAGCTCGTGCTATCAGCCATTGGTCACAGCCGCCAACACGCCGCCCGGGACAAAATTCGGCGGAGCTGGATCTATCAGGGAAGCTGCCGGGATCTGCACAGCATACCTATGCGGGCCGGACCTCGTGGACGCGACCCCGGATTTGAGTCATATTATTCTCTTCAGTCCCGCAGGTATCCCGCTAACCGCCACGCCCGGCAGCCGCGATTACGAGTGGTCCGACGGGCAGCTCAAGCGCCTCCCCGGCGAACTAGCCGAGCAGCAGGAGGAAGCATTCCGGGGCGAAGGCGAAGGCGCGAATGAACGCGCGGTGCGCAACGAGATCTCCGCCAATGGTGGACGCGTCATTCTCGGCGGAACCGAACAAGATGGATCGGTCGGTCCTCTTGAGCTGTTTGAAGTCGCCACCGAAGAAGCCGTCCCCCTTCCCGGGACCTTGCTGGCAGCCTCGAGCGACGATTCGCGGATCTTCCTCGCCACCGGCAACGGACTCGAAGAATGTGAAGTCGTCGAAGTGCCCGGCACCGGCAAGCACGCGTGCGACCTGTCCCATCTGGCGCCGGAAGTACACGAAATGCTCGGGGTGAGCGAAGACGGCGCATACGTGTATTTCACGGCCGCCGGCGTGCTCGCGCCCGGCGCCGTCCCCGTCAACAGGTGTGGCTATAACGCCCAAGAAGGTGGGTGCAACGTGTATGTCCGCCACGATGGTGTGACGAGGCTCGTCGCGCCGGGCTGGATCGGCGGCGCAGTCGCTGCGGAACCCGCATACTCGCGGGTCTCGCCCGACGGCCGCTGGCTGGCGTTCGTCTCGCCGCGCAGTCCCACGGGCTATGACAATCGCGACGCGCTCAGCGGCGAACCGGACTTCGAGGTCTACCTCTACCACGCGCCCGAAAATCCGGCTTCCGAATCCGGAACGCTCACCTGCGCGTCGTGCGATCCCACGGGAGCGCGACCGGTCGGCGACCAAAGCGCCCCCTTTTTGACTATACGTGGTGGAATACAAGGCTCGGTGGCGGCGGCAGTTCCGACCTGGACGTTCACTCCCAAGCCTGGTTTGACTCTTTATCAGACGCGTTATTTGTCTGACAGCGGCAGGTTGTTCTTTGACAGCCGCGATGCGCTCGTGCCCCAGGACGTCGATGGCACTTGGGATGTGTATGAGTACGAGCCCGCAGGCGACGGCGCCGCCGGCGGGCGCCCGTGCACCCCCGCCAGCACGAGCGGCAGCGACGTCTTCAAGCCCGCGCGTGCCTTCCAGGCGGAAGGGGTCTCAGGTGAAGAAGGCTCGGGCTGTGTGGCGCTGATCTCCGCGGGCACCTCCAGTGAGGGGTCCTACTTCCTCGACGCCTCGCAAACGGGCGGCGACGTGTTCTTCGCCACGATCTCGCAGCTCTCCTCCGCGAGCGACGGGGGCGGCGTCAACGTCTGGGACGCCCACGAATGCACACCTGCCTCGCCGTGCCCCGCGAGCGTGGCCGCTCCGCCCGCGTGTACGACCGAAGCCTCCTGCAAAGCCCCACCGACCCCCCAACCCACGAGCTACGGCGCCCCCTCGAGCGCGACGTTCTCCGGCCCGGGAAACATCACTCCCGAAGTGGCGCCCCCGCCGAAGAAGGTCGTCACGAAGAAGACAGTGAAGTGCAAGAAGGGGTTCGTCAAGAAGAAAATCAAGAAGAAGGAAGTCTGCGTCAAAAAGAAGAGCAGGAAAAAGGCGAAAACGTCAAGCAGAGCCAACACCGACCGGAGGGCAAAGCGATGAGACGACCACTGATCACAACAACGCTGGTGTCGTCTCTGCTGCTGCTGTGCGCTGCTACGTCTGCCCAAGCCGAAACGCTCAAACCGTGGTGGCACCTCACATCCAGCAGCTGGCCGACGTACATCCAGCCCGGTCAGGCGAAAGACGAGCTGCAGCGCGTCACGGTCCCCATGAAGACGGGCAGCTTTGAATTAAAAGACGAAGGTTTTGAAGACTACGTGCTAAATGACCTCAAGAGCATTAACGGTGGTCACGAAATCTCCCCTCAGGTTGGCGAGCAACCGGCAAAATTGCAGGAAGAACTCGAAGAACTGTACGGCGCGGGCAATGTCGAAGTGACGAGTCCTTGCACGGGCGTTCCGAACCCCTCCTGCACGGAAGCGAACAACCGCTACGAAGTGTATGAAGTCAAGTTTGTCGGGCGCCTGTCAGATCTCTCCGTCTTCCCCATGCGCCGCAGATCGCCCGCTACCGTCCACGTCGAACAGCTCGCGGTGGGTCGTCCCGACGGCACGATCGTCGTGACCGCCACGAATCTGGGCGACGCGAGTCTCCCCACGGAATGTGTGGACGTCGGGGCGGGCCACGGCTTCTATTTCAACGCGGAATGTACGCAGAGAGCGTCTGAATTCGGCGAAGGAGAATTCCAGCCAAGGCTGAAGCAACCGCTGAAGATGTCTGACGTGCTGCCTCCGGGGCTCACGCCGGTCACGATCGAGGGGGTCGCCGACGAAACCCAACACCTCGAAGCCAGCTTGGTCGAATGCTCGAAAACGGAATTGAGCTGCACGTTCACCGGAGTTCCCCCGTCGGATCTGGATCAATACGGGATAGAACTCTACAATTCGACGGTGCCGCCGTCCGACGGCATCCAGATGCGGATCGGGGTGGACGTGACCGGCGCGAGCACGGGCGAGTCAAACCAGGCGAGCATCGCCGGCGGCGAAGCGCCCGCAGCGACGGTCAAAGCGCCGATCGTCGTCTCCGACGCGGCGGTGCCGTTCGGGGTGAGCTCGTATGAACTGCGTCCCGAAGAAGCGGGCGGGGCCCCCGACACGCGGGCCGGCTCGCACCCCTTCCAGCTCACGACGTCATTCACTCTCAACCAGGATGCCGAGGGTCAAGTGGCCGCGATGCCCAAGGATCTGCATTTCCAATTGCCGCCGGGTCTGATCGGCAACCCGACGCCGTTCCCGCAGTGCCCGCTGGCGACCTTCCTCCTGACAGCGCCCGGCGACCCGCAATGTCCAGCCGACACCGTCGTGGGGTTCACCACCGGCGCCCTCGTCGCACGCGACGTCTCCGACGACGGTCCCACCAAGTTCACCTACGAGGATCCGGTGTACAATCTGGAACCCGCCGCCGGCGAACCCGCACGGTTCGCTTTCATGGTCGATGAACGGGTTGGTCTGGTTCCCGAAGTGCCGGTGTTCCTGAACACCTCCGTACGCACCGGCGGCGACTATGGCGTCACGGTGAGCGTGCAGAACATCACCCAGATCGCCGAATTCACCTCCAGCGAAACGGTCTTCTGGGGCGTCCCCGGCGATCCGCGCCACGGCGTCGAGGCCGGCGAGTCCCATCCCCCGCCGCTGCTGGCGCTGCCGACGTCGTGCGGCGGTCCGTTGCACACGAGCATGGAAGCGGCGTCGTGGCTGGAACCCCACGCTTTCCAGCCGCTGGCGAACACCGAACCGATGGTGGCGCTCGACGGCTGTGACCGCCTGCCGTTCGCCCCGGAAATCAAGGTCTCCCCCGATGGGCAGCAGGCGTCCAAGCCGACCGGCTTGACGGTCGACGTGCACGTCCCCCAGGAAGGCCAGCTCAACTCCGAAGGGCTCGCGCAGTCAAACGTCAAGAACATCACGGTCAAGCTCCCCGCGGGCGTCGCGATCGACCCTTCCGGCGGCGACGGGCTGGAAGCGTGCTCTGCCAACACCGGCGACAGACCCGAAGGCCAGCTCGGTGTGCTGGGGAATCAGATTGGCTTCGAAGGGTTCCGGGAATCGCCGCAACAGCCGGGTATCTCCAATCCCGCGTTCACCTCGTATTTGCCGGGCACGTTCGACGCGATCGCTAACGGGTTCGCGGAATCTCTGCAACCCGGCGTGAACTTCTGTGCCAACGCGTCGAAGATCGCCGAAGCGACGATCAAATCGCCGCTGCTTCCAGCCGACCAGCCGCTGAAGGGCTTCGTGTATCTCGCCGCCCAGGAATCCAACCCGTTCGACAGCGTGATCGCGATGTACATCGTCGCCGAAGACCCGGTCTCCGGATCTCTGGTCAAGCTCCCGGGGAAGGTGCAGCTCTGCCAGGGCGCGGGCGAAGTGATCGCGGGCATGACCTGCGAAGCGCTGGGGCAGATCGTCTCGACGTTCGAAGACGAGCCGCAGCTGGCCTTCGAAGACGCCGAACTGCACTTCTTCGGGGGAGAACGCGCGCCGTTGACGAGCCCCACGCGGTGTGGGGCGTATACGACCCAGGCGAGCTTCACGCCGTGGTCGGGCGGCAGTTCGGTGTCCGCGTCCTCGACGTTCGACATCACTAGTGGTCCGAATGGTGCTCCGTGTCCGGGCGCGAGCCTGCCGTTCAGCCCGTCGTTGACGGGAGGCGCTGAGAACGTCAACGCGGGTGCGTTCAGCCCGTTCACGCTGACGATGACCCGGTTGCCGGGCGAACAGAACCTGCAGTCCGTGGAAGCACACCTGCCGCCGGGATTGTCGGGGATCCTGTCGAACGTCGAACTGTGTCCGGAACCGCAGGCCAACAAGGGCGAGTGTGGCCCGAACAGCCTGATCGGAGAAACCACGGTCTCGGTCGGGGTGGGTGGGGATCCATTTACTGTCACCGGGGGAAAATTCTTCATCACTGGCCCCTACAATGGCACGGGCGGCTGCACGGTCGGAACCCCGGGGTGCGCGCCGTTTGGGATCACGTTCGAGGTCCCGGCGAAGGCGGGCCCGTACGACTTCGCCAAAACGGCCCGCAACCATCCGGCGTGCGATTGCGTGCTGGTGCGGGGCAAGATCGAAATCAACCCCTACACCGCGGCGCTCACAGTGACATCGAACCCGCCCGGCACTCCGGACGCGATCCCGACGAGCCTGGAAGGGATCCCCCTGGAAATTCAGCACATCAACGCGGTCACGACGCGGGGGAACTTCCAGTTCAACCCGACCAACTGCAGCAAGATGGAAGTCACTGGAACCGTTCACTCCAGCGAAGGCTCCACTGACACGATCGGCGTGCCGTTCCAGGTGACGAACTGCGCGGCGCTGAAGTTCACGCCCAAATTCACGGTCTCGACGTCCGGGAAGACGAGCAAAGCTAACGGTGCGGACCTGATCACGAAGGTCACGGAGCCCAGCGAACCGTTTGGCAGTCAGGCGAACATCGCGAAGGTCAAAGTTGAACTGCCGCTGCAGTTGCCCTCGCGGTTGACGACGTTGCAGAAGGCGTGTACGGCGGCGCAGTTCGAAAAGAATCCCGCGGGATGTCCGCCCGCGTCGTTCATCGGTCACGCGGTGGTGCACACCCCGTTGCTCCCGGTCCCGTTGGAAGGCCCCGCGATCTTCGTCAGCCACGGCAACGAATCGTTCCCCAGCCTGACGATGGTGCTGCAGGGTTATGGCGTAACGATCGATCTGGTCGGCGCGACGTTTATCAGCAAATCCGGGATCACGAGCACGACGTTCAAGACAGTGCCCGACCAGCCGTTCAGCACGTTTGAACTGGTTTTGCCGGAGGGGCCGTACTCGGCGTTGGCGGCGAACGGAAACCTATGCAAGCCGATCACGACCAAGACGGTCAAGAAGAGGGTCACGGTCAGGGTCAAGGGCCATAAGAAGACGGTGACGCGCAAGGTCAAGGAGACGGTCCCCGCGACCCTCGTTATGCCCAACGAATTCGTCGCTCAGAACGGCGCGGCGATTCATGAGGTCACGCCGATCAGTGTGACGGGTTGCGCTAAGACGGTGCATCCAAAGAAGGGGAAAGCGAAAAAGAAGAAGCGGGGCGGGAAGCGCAAGAAGAAGTGAGGATAAACGTGTTGCAGGGCGGAAGCTGTGAGTCGGGGAAGCATGAGGGCGGGCGTCCCGGAAGGAAGGCTGGTCAAGTGAATATCTCGATAGAATAAGCTTGGGTGGCGCATGATAAATAGCGCGGCGCACCATATTGGCGCACCATAAGTCGCTCGAAAGGCGATATGAATTAACCACCGTTATCCATACTGGAAAATGGGTGGAGCAAGATGCTCCAGATATCCAGTTAGTAATCAGGAGGCGAGATGGTTAATGACTAAGTATGCTAAACGTATAATTCTCATCGCGGTGATGGCATTGATGGCTCCATTGGCTTCGCTCAGGATCGCTTCGCCGGCGCTGGCCGCACCGAGTGGTATCTTCTCGGTATTCGCCGATTGTCCGCTGGTGGCGTTCAGAGCGACAGGTTTGCCGCCGGGAAGCTTGGAGTGCGCGTTTCATCAAGTGACTAGCGGTGAAGTCGCGATCGGTTCGATGAAAGTCCCGATCGATCAGACGGTCACGCTGCAGGGCGGTTTCGTCCCTACCGGGAACCCCGAAAACTCCGCCGAATACTTTGATTATCCGGCGGAAGGCGGTGAAAGCATATCCAAAACAGAACTGGAAGTACCCGGTGGCCTACCCGGGCTCATCGACTGCCGAGAAGTCGGGGGCTGGGGCTTGCGGGAACGAGTCGAGCGGTATACCTGTCAAGCGCTCTCGTTCAACGCCAGGACCTCCGAGGTGACAGCAACCGTAGAAGGCGTAGCTAACGCGAGCAACCCCGTGATCTATAACGAAAACGCGATCAACAAAGAAGAAGGAACGGGGATCACCTTCCCGGTCCGGGTGCACCTCAAAAACCCGCTCCTGGGCAATTCCTGCTATATAGGGTCCGAATCCAGCCCGCTGCAATTGCATCTGACCACCGGGGCGACGAGCCCACCGGAAGGCTTCGAATCGATCCACGGAGTCCGCGGGGATCCCAGTACGCCAGAAGAAGACGGGCACGAACTGATCCTCGTCACGGGGGACTCCCTCGTCGATAACACGTTCTCCGCACCGGTAGTCGAAGGCTGCGGCGAAACATTCTCGCCGATCATCGACCCGCTCCTCGACAGCAAGCTCAAACTGCCCTCTGGAGCCGGCCACAACACCGCAATTCTCAACGGCCTAGCTTACCTAGCCGGGCCAGAGGAAGTGGAAGCCGTCGAGAAGCTCCAAGCAGAAACCGAAGCCAAAAAGAAACAAGAAGAAGCCGAAGCAAAAAAACAGGAAGAAGCGGAAGCGAAAAAAAGACAAGAAGAACATGAAGCAAAAAGGCGGCACTGGCCGCATTGGCACCATTGGCGGCTGGGGAGCAGAAGCACCCACCACTGACAAAAACCCAGACCACAATCAACACTCAACAGATCTACCAAAGCAACGGGGCCGGGAACGACCCCGGCCCCGTTGCCGCTCGCGTATCGGTGGTGCGAGAGCGTGGGCGCAGGAGCGATCGCCGTCATCGAGGCTCGACGCAGGGCCACTCGGCGCGTCATACTGACCCAATGCTGAAGGTCGCCGTCGTCGGCTATCCCAACGTCGGGAAGTCATCGCTGATCAACCGTCTCACGGGCACGCGCGAGGCGGTCGTGCACGAGCGCCCGGGGGTCACACGCGACCGCAAGGAGCTCGATTGCGAGTGGAACGGGCGCCGCTTTGCGCTGATCGACACCGGCGGGGTGGACTTTCAGGACGAGGACCCGCTCGCCGGCTCGATCCGCGATCAGGCTCGCGCCGGGCTGGCCGACGCCCAGGTCGCGGTGCTCGTCGTCGACGCGCGCGCGGGCGTCAGGCCGGGCGATGAGGAGCTGGCTGATCTGCTGCGCCGCTCGCCCGTTCCGGCGATCGTCGCGGCCAACAAGTGCGACGGCGTCGGCGACATTCCCCAGGCCGCCGAGTTCCACCGCCTGGGGCTGGGGGAGCCGCTGGCCGTATCCGCCGCGCAGGGTCTTGGCTCGGGCGATCTGCTCGACCGGATCGTCGAGCTGCTGCCCCCCGGCGCGAACGAGCCCGAGGACGACACCGTCCGCCTCGCGGTGATCGGGCGGCCGAACGTCGGCAAGTCCTCGCTCGTGAACCGCTTCCTCGGCGAGCAGCGGGTGATCGTCTCAGACCTCGCCGGCACCACGCGCGACGCGATCGACACGCCCCTGGTCGTCGATGGGCGCAAGCTCACCCTGATCGACACGGCCGGCATCCGCCGCTCCTCGAAGGTCTCAGACTCGGTCGAGTACTACACCTCGCTACGCTCCCAGCGCGCCGCCGAGCGCGCCGACGTCGCGCTGGTCGTATGCGACGCGCGCGACGGTGTCACCTCCCAGGATCAGCGGATCGCCGAGCTGGCGATGCGAGCCGGCTGCGCGACCGCGCTGGTGCTGAACAAGTGGGACGTATACGAGGGCGACGAAGCGGGGCTCGAGCACGAGCGCGCGCGGGTTGCGGAAAAGCTGCGTCTGCGCCCGCGCGTGCTGACCGCCAGCGCCCTGACCGGCCGGCACGTGACACGGCTGCTGAGCGAGGCGATCGCGCTCGGGGACCGCACCGCCGGGCGGATTCCCACACCCGAGCTCAACCGCTTCCTGGCAGAGGCCGTGCAGGCGCGCCAGCCGCCGGTGGGGACGCGCCGGGGCGCCGGGCAGCACCGGCTCAAGCTCATCTACATGGCCCAGATCGGTGAGCGCCCCCCGCGGTTTGCGATCCAGATCAACTCTCGTGCGCGGGTCACGCGCGACTACGCCTACTTCCTGGAGAACCGGATGCGCGCGCGCTACGGCATGGACGGCGTGCCGCTGATCATCGACTTCGTCGAGCGCGGACAGCGCGGCCGCGGCGACGCACGCTCCCGCAGCGGTGGGCGAGCGCCCGCGCGTGGATAGATAGACTCTCCCGACTTTTTCGCAAGCGACCAGCGCGGAGCCGACCCGAACCCATGAGCCAGCACGCCGACAACGAGTATCTGTTCACCTCCGAGTCCGTCACGGAGGGCCACCCGGACAAGATCGCCGACCAGATATCGGACGGCGTGCTCGACGCCGTGCTGGCCGACGACTCCTACGGGCGCGTGGCCTGCGAGACGCTCGTCAACACCGGTCTGATCGTCGTCTCCGGTGAGATCTCGACCGACACCTACGTCGACATCCAGCAGATCGCGCGCGAGACCGTGCGCCGGATCGGCTATGACAACGCCTCCTACGGCTTTGACTGCGACACCTGCGCGGTGATCAACGCGATCGACAAGCAGTCCCCGGACATCGCCCAGGGCGTGGATGCCGCGTATGAGACCCGCCACGACCCGGCCGACGAGGACGAGCTCGACGTCGCCGGCGCGGGCGATCAGGGAATGATGTTCGGCTACGCCACGCGCGAGACCGAGGAGCTGATGCCGCTGCCGATCGCGCTCGCGCACAAGCTCGCCAAGCGCTTGGCGGAGGTGCGCAAGGGCGAGGTGCTGCCGTACCTGCGCCCCGACGGCAAGACCCAGGTGACGGTCCGCTACCGCGACGGCCGGCCGGTGGCGATCGAGAAGATCCTGATCTCCACCCAGCACGCCGACGGCATCGACGCCGAGGCGCTGATCAAGCCAGACCTGTTCGAGCACGTGCTGCGCCCGGTGCTTCCGAGCGGCCTGTACGAGGAGAACAAGCTGCTGAAGAACTTCCTCGTCAACCCGACCGGGCGGTTCGTGATCGGCGGGCCGATGGGCGACTGCGGGCTGACGGGACGCAAGATCATCGTCGACACCTACGGCGGCATGGCCCGTCACGGCGGCGGCGCGTTCTCCGGCAAGGATCCCTCCAAGGTCGACCGCTCGGCCGCCTACGCCGCGCGCTGGGTCGCCAAGAACGTCGTTGCGGCAGGCCTGGCCGAGCGCGCCGAGGTGCAGGTCGCCTACGCGATCGGGGTCGCGCATCCCGTGTCGGTGATGGTCGAGACGTTCGGCACCGAGCAGGTCGGCCGCGCCCAGATCGCGCAGCTCGTGGACGAGCACTTCGACCTGCGCCCGGGCGCGTTCCGCGAGGAGCTGAACCTGCACCGGCCGATCTACCAGAAGACCGCCGCCTACGGCCACTTCGGTCGCGACGATCACGACTTCACCTGGGAGAGCACCGATAAGGCCGCCGCGTTGCGTTCCGCCGCTGGGCTCTGACCGAGGGCGAGTCTAATGTGGCGGCGTGTCCGCCATCGCACAGGTAGAGCCGATGACGACCGCCCGCGCGCTGCGCGGCCCGTTCGACTACCGCCTGCCGGAGGAGCTGCGCGGCGGGGTCGTGGAGGTGGGGTCGATGCTGGTCGTCCCGTTCGCCCGCCGCCAGGTGCTCGGGGTCGTCGTCGGGCTGTCCGAGCGCAGCGAGGTGTCCGAGGAGAAGCTGCTTGCCCCACTGACGAGCTCTCGAGCTCGGCGTGCCGGTCGAGCTGGTCGCGCTGGCGCAGTGGATCGCGGCCGAGTACTGCTCGACGATCGCGCGCGCGCTCACGCTCGTGCTGCCCCCGGGCGCCGCGCGGCGCCTGAGTGGGCGTAAGCGCCGTAAAGCGGTCGTGCGCAGCGAGCGGTCTGCCCGTCGGCTCGCGCCGTCCCGAGCAGCCGGCGCTGACACCGGCGCAGGCGCAGGCGCTGCGCTCGCTGAGCGCGGCACTCGATGCGCGCTGCTTCGAGCAGACGCCTGCTGCAGGGGGTGACCGGTCGGGCAAGACCGAGGTCTATCTGCGCGCCGCCGCCCGCGCGCTGGAGCAGGGCCGCGGCGCGATCGTGCTCGTGCCCGAGATCGCGCTGACGCCGCAGATCGTCGGGCGCTTCTCCGAACGCTTCGGCGAGACCGTCGCCGTGCTGCACTCGCGCCTGCGGCCGGGAGAGCGCTACGAGGAATGGCGGCGGCTGCGCACTGGGCGAGGCGCGCGTGTGCGTCGGCCCCCGCTCGGCCGTGTTCGCGCCGATCGAGCGGCTCGGGCCTGATCGTCGTCGATGAGGAGCACGACGCCTCCTACAAGCACGAGGGCGACCCCCGCTATGACGCGCGCGATGTGGCCGTGCAGCGTGCGCGTCGCAGCGGCGCCGCTGCTGCTGCTCGGCAGCGCCACTCCGCGCCCGGAGAGCGTGCAGCGCGCATCGTCTGCACCAGCCATCGTCGGCGTCGCTGCTGCGGCTGCCCGACCCGCGTGGACGGACGTCCGCTGCCGGCGGTGGACGTGCTCGACATGCGCGGTCGAGAGCGCGGGCCTGCATCCTGATGACCGCGCGCGCGCTCGCCCAGGTGCGCGAGGCAGCGGGGCAAGGCGATCGTGCTGCTCAACCGCCGTGGCTGGTCGAACTTCCTGTCGTGTCGCTCGTGCGGGCGGGTGTGGAGCTGCCCGCAATGCGACGTCTCGCTCGTGTTGCACCGCCACGGCGGTTATCCTGGCCTGTCATCACTGCGGCCACCGCGAGCCCGCGCCCGGAGCGCTGCGAACAGTGCGGCTCGATCTCGGTCGCGCGTCACGGCGCGGGAACCGAGCGCGTCCAGCACGATCTCGCCGCCGCGCTCGGCGGCGAGGATGGCCGCTTTCCCGTCCTGCGCCTCGACGCCGACACCGTCGCGGTGCCGGAGGGGCTCGCCACGCTGCTGCGCCGTTTCGAGGCGGCCGAGTCGGGCGTGCTGATCGGCACGCAGATGGTCGCCAAGGGCCACGACTTCCCTGACGTGACGCTCGGGGTCGTGCTCGACGCCGACGCGACCCTGCGGTTTCCCGACTTCCGCGCGGAGGAGCGCACGTTCGCGCTGATCGCCCAGCTCGCCGGGCGTGTCGGCCGCGGCTCGGCGGGTCGCGTGCTCGTGCAGACGATCGCTCCCGAGGCCCGCGCGATCGCCCACGCCGCGCAGGCACGACAGCGACGGTTTTCTCGCGGGCGAGCTGCGAGCGGCGTGAGGCGCTGCGCTACCCGCCGTTCTCGCACCTGATCAGGATCGTGTGCTCCGCCGTCGAGAGCGCCCCGGCGCGGGCGGCCGCGAGCGCTGTGGCCGAGGACCTGAGGGCGCTGTCGTCGCTGGTCGGTCCGTCCGGGTGCTGGTCGCGACCTTCGCTCGGCGCGGAGCCGTCGGCGATGGCTTCGGCGCCAGCGTGCTGGGTCCCGCGGCGCTGTTCCGCCTACGCGGCCAGGAGCGCCAGGTGCTCGTCGTCAAGGCCGCCGAGCGCCGTCCGGCCGTGCGCGCCGTCGGTGAGGCGGTGCGGCGTGTCGCCGAGGATCGTGCGCACAAGGGCGTCAGCTTCAGCGTGGACGTCGATCCCGCAGTAGCACCCGTCCGATCTCGACTAGTATCGCGGGCATGTCGAGCGACGAGAGATGTGGAGGTCGAGCGCGAGGAGGACTGCTCCCGCGGGCGAGGAGCTCGACGAGGAGACGCGCGCCAGGCGCGACGCGGCGCTGCGCGCACGTGCGCAAGCTCGGCGACCCGGTGCTGCGCGCGAGCGCGGTCGCGGTCGAGCGCTTCGACGACGCGCTGCAGAGCGAGATCGAGCGCATGGGCGAGCTGATGGCGGACGCGCTCGGGATCGGCCTGGCGGCGACCCAGGTCGGGGTGCTGAACAGGGTGCTCGTGTACCGGGTGCACGCCGAGGATCCGATCGCCGCGCTGGTGAACCCGGTGCTCGAGTGGACCAGCGAGGAGCTCGAAACCGCCGAGGAGGGCTGTCTCAGCCTGCCCGGCGTGCACGTCGAGGTCGAGCGCCCCGCGCGGATGCGCGCCCGCGCGCGGGACGCCGCCGGGGCGGAGATCGTCGTCGAGGCCGAGGGGCTGCACGCGCGCGTGATCCAGCACGAGATCGACCATCTCGACGGCGTCCTGATCCTCGACCGCATCTCGCGCGAGGCGCGCCGGGAGGCGATGCGCGTCGATGCGCGAAGCCCGCGACGGCGAGCGTGGCGGCCGGCATGACGCCAGCGGGACGCCGCGGTCGGGTCGCCGATCCCGACGCGAGCCCCGCGTAGCCACGCCCGTCGCGGGAGGACTCGGACGGCGATCATGCGCACGGTCTTCCTCGGCACGTCCGCGTTCGCGGCAGCGGTGCTGGACGCCTGGCCGCCGCGCGAGCACCGGCCGGCGCTGGTCCTGACGCGCCCCGACCGTCCACGCGGGCGCGGGCGCAAGCTCGGCGCTCCGCCCGTGGCGGACTCGGCCCGCCGCGCTGGGTCTCGCGCTGGAGCAGCCGGCGAACGTGAACGAGCCGCCCGCGCGCGAGCTGATCGCGGCGCGCGAGCCCCGACGCGGTGATCGTGTGCGCGTTCGGCGCGCTGATCAACGAGCCGCTGCTGTCCGAGCACGAGCTGCTGAACGTGCACCCCTCGCTGCTGCCGCGCTGGCGCGGCGCCGCGCCGGTGGAGCGCGCGATCATGGCCGGCGACGAGCGCACGGGCGTCTCGATCATGCGCCTGACCGCGGGCCTCGACAGCGGCCCGGTGTGCCTGGCCGAGTCGCTGCCGATCGCAACGCGGACGACACCTACGGCTCGCTCGCCGAGCGCCTGCAGACGCTCGGCGGAGAGCTGCTCGTGCGCGCGCTGGATCTCACCGCACGCGGCGAACCACTCACGTTCGTCGAGCAGGACGAGCTCGGGCGCCACCTACGCCGAGAAGATCGGCCCCGAGGACCGCCTGCTGGACCCGGCCCGCTCCGCGGTGGAGCTCGAGCGCATCGTCAGGGCGCTGCACCCGCACATCGGCGCGCGGCTGGCGCTCGCCGACGGGACGCTGCTGGGGGTGCGCGCCGCACGTGTTGCGTCGGCCGGGCCGCACGACCTAACCGGACCGGGCGATGCGTCGCGGATGGTGGACGAACCGATCGCTGCCACGCCTGCGGGCGCGCTCGCACGCGATGGCGAGCGGCTGCTGTACGGCACGACCGACGGAGCGCTCGAGCTCATGTGCGTGCAGCCGCCGGGCGGCCGTGCCGATGGACGCCGGCGCGTATCTGCGCGGACATGCCCTCTGAGGCTCGCGTCTGCGCGTACGCGGTCCTGCGGCGGGTGTTCGAGGACGGCGCCTACGCCGACCAGGCGCTGCAGGCACAGGCGCGGGACTCGACGCGCGCGACCGCGCGCTGGCGATGCGGCTCGCCTACGGCGCGGTCCAGCGCCGCGGCACGCTCGACCACCTGATCGAGCTGCTTGCCGAACGCCCGCCGGCGCAGCTGGACGCGCCGGTGCTGGCGGCGCTGCGGCTCGGCCTGTATGAGCTGCTGTACCTGCAGGGCGCCCCCGACCATGCGGTCGTCGCCGATGCGGTCGAGCTGGCCAAGACGAACGCCGGGGCGGGCACGGGCTCGTCAACGCGGTGCTGCGCCGCGCCACGCGCGAGGGCGCGGACCTGCTGGACGGGCTGAGTGACGACACGCCCGAGCAGGCGGCCGTCAAGCACTCCCACCCGGAGTGGATCGCGCGGATGTGGTGGGATGCAGCTCGGGGCGAGCCGGCGCGCGCGCGCTGATGGCGTGCGACAACGAGCCCGGCGAGGTGGCGCTGCGCGCGAACACGCTCGTGACCGACGCGCCGACCCTCGCCGGCGAGCTGCCGGTGCGCGACGCACCTCGATCCGGGACATGCCCGAGGCGCTCGTGCTCGAGGGCCCGTTCGACGCGCACGGCTCCGCGCGTGGCGGCAGGGCGCGTTCATCGCGCAGTCGCGCGCGGCGATGCTCGTCGCCCGCCTGCTCGCGCCCGCGGCCGGGCGAGCGGGTGCTCGACCTGTGCGCCGCGCCCGGCGGCAAGAGCACCCACCTCGCGGCGCTGATGGAGGGGACGGGACGAGGTCGTGGCGGTCGAGCGCGACCGGCGCCGGGCGGGCGCGCTGCGCGCGCACCGCACAGCGGCTGCGCGCGACGAACGTGCGCGTCGAGCTCGCCGACGCCGCGCAGCCCCGGCCGGAGGGCGCGCGTGTTCGATCGCGTGCTGGTCGACCCGCCGTGCTCGGGCCTCGGCACCCTGCAGGCGCGCCCCGATCTGCGCTGGCGGATGGAGCCCTCGCGTCTGGCCGAGCTGGAGCGCACGCAGGCGAGCGATCCTGCGGCGGGCGCCGCCGCTGTCCGTCCGGGCGGCGTGCTGGTCTACTCTACGTGCACGATCTCCCCGACCGAGAACGAGCGCCAGATCGCCGCATTCCTGGACGCCAACCCCGACTTCGCACTCGATGACCTCAGCATTGGGCTGCCTGCCCTCCGGCACCCGTCACTGCACGCGCCCCAGACCGTGCTGACGCTTCCCCATCGCGACCGCACCGCGGGCTTCTTCATCGCCCGGCTGCACCGGGAGGGCTGAGGCATGGCGCGCGAGCCCGATGCGCCCGCCAAAGCCGAGACCGAGCTCGGTCCGCTCTGCCCGCACTGCGGCGAGCCGTGGCTGCGCCCGACGAACCTGCCGGGCCGCTATCGCTGCGTGTACTGCCTGCGCCGGTTCGAGCTGACCTCGGTGTGCCCGAACTGCGGCGAGCACTCGACGATCGTGCGCATGTCTTCGACGGCGATCCTGAAGTGCAATAACTGCGGCGACTCCATGCTGATGCCGATATGAGCGGGTCCGCCGGTGGGCTGTTGGGAGGTGTGCGCGTGGCGCCGTCGATCCTGTCCGCCGATTTTGCGCAGCTGCGCGAGCAGGTCGGGGAGGTCTTAGCGGCCGGCGCGCGGGTGATCCACGTGGACGTGATGGACGGGCACTTCGTGCCGCCGATCACGGTCGGGCCGCTGGTCGTCGGCGCGCTGCGCGAGCAGACGCACGGGGCGGGGGCGATGCTCGACGTGCACCTGATGATCGAGCGCCCCGAGCGGCATGTGCAGGACTTTGTGCGGGCGGGCGCCGACTCGATCACGTTTCACGCCGAGGCGACACCGCACGTCGCCTACGCCGCGGACTTGATCCGCCAGGGCGGGGCCGTGGTCGGCGTGGCGATCAATCCCGCGACCGCCGTGGGCGCGCTGGCCGAGGTCGCCGGCGCGATCGACATGGCGCTGTGCATGACCGTCAACCCCGGCTGGGGCGGGCAGCCGTTCATCGCGCACTCGCTCGACAAGATCGAGCGCGTCCGGGCGATCGTCGGCGCCGATGTGGCCGTCGAGGTCGATGGCGGGATCGATCCCGAGACCGCGCCCGGGTGCAGGCAGGCCGGCGCGAACGTGTTCGTCGCGGGCTCGGCGATCTTCGGCTCTGACGAGCCCGGCGAGGCCTACCGCGCGATCGCGCGCTCGATCGGCGCTGACTGAGGGCGCATCCTCCCGCGTCGGTAGACGGTGCTGAGCAGCAGCGCCAGCAGGCTCGTCGCGCCGAGATAGCCGATCTCGGTGCGCAGCAGTTCTTCTGAGACGAGTGGCGTCAGCATCCAGGCGACGAACGCGACCGCCGCCACGGCCCAGCAGATGGCCGCGGTGCGCGCCTGATCGCGGGCGAGCACGGCCTGGTTGAGCGCGCCCGAGGTCAGATGCATGCCCATTCCCAGCCCGATCAGGGCAAGGCCGAAACGGTTGTAGTCGAAGGATTGCCCGAACAGGTGGCTCATCACGAACGGTCCGAATGCGAGCAGGCCGAGCGCCACCGCCCCCGCAAACGCCGCGATCGCAAGCACGGTCACGCGGATCGCATGGGCAAACGCCGCATGCCCCTCGGTTGTCTCCAGGCCCGTCAGGTGTGGCAGCAGCGACGTCTGGATCGCCTGGAACAACTGCAGGGGCGCGCGGGCGATCAACAGCACGTTGAACACGATTCCCGCGAGCGCACGGTTGACCGATGTCGCGTCCACCGTCAGCACCGCGGCGTTCAGCAGCGTCTGCTCTGAGAGCATCATCCCCGATACGGCGAGCGCGAAGCCGGATCCGCGTCGCAGCGAGAGCTCATCGGCGACGATCGCCTCCTCCAGCCCCTCGGTTCCCGGGCCGGCGAGCGCGGCGTCGAGCTCCTCGATCTCCGGCGCCCCGCGATGCTCGCCGGAGCGACGCACAAACGCCGCTGGCACGACGACGAGCGAGACGAATGGCGCCGCCGCGATCCCGAGCACGATCGCTGTCTGCCCGTGCGTGATGCCGAGCAGCACCGCCAGCGCGAAGCACAGACGCGAGAGCGATTCGACCAGCACCAGCCCACCGAACAGCGCGAAGTATTCGTGCCCCGCCAGCCAACCACGGGCGAAGTAGCTGGCTGCGTAGGCGAGCGTGCCGACGACGAGCACGTCATAGAGCACGGTGTAGTGGTCGAACACGTGGTCGACGAGCTCGTCTTTCAGCGCCAGCGCGACGATGAGGAAAACCAGCGCGAACCCGGCCTGGATCGCGATCGGGACACGCACAGCGTGCTCGGCGTGGCCCCGCGCCCGGCGCTCGGCGATCGTGCGCGAGAGCAGCTGTTCGATCGGCCGGTAGATCACCGAGATGATCACGAACATGACCGACCACAGCACGTCCACGCGCTTGGCGGCCTCTTCTCCGAGCACATGGCTGGCGATCGAGAAGAACGCGAACGTCAGCAGGCCGGTCGAGGCGATCCCGATCGACAGGATCCTCGCCCCGCTGCCATAGGAGCGGGGCGACCGGCTAGACGCGGACAAGCAGCATCGTCCAGGGAAACGGCGAGCGCACCTCGGCCACCTGGCCGTAGCGCTCCAGCAGCTGAACGAACGACCGCCGCGACCAGTGGTTCAGGTGTCCGGGCGTGTTGCCCAGCTCAGACCAGTAGGCCCCGCGGGCCATGTTCAGCATCCGCCACAGCGGCTCGCGCGGGACCGACACGAGCAGGTGGCGCCGCGCGCAGCGCGCCATCTCGCTCAGCGTGTGCTCGGGGTCGGGCACGTGCTCGAGCACCTCGATCGCCGTGGCCAGGTCGAACTCGTCCTCGGCGAAGGGCAGGTTCTCGGCCTGCATCACGCGGTACTCGAGATTCGGTGCGCGGCGCTGCGACCAGCCCGCCTGGATCGACTCCTCCTCCAGGTCGATCCCGACGACCCGGCGGGACTCGCCCAGGCGCTGAGCCCAGCGGTGCACGAGCACGCCCTCGCCGCAGCCGACATCCAGCAGCGAGCTGGGATCGGCGCGCGCGAACAGCTCCTCGAGCGCGCCCTCGAACCCGGCCATCATGCGCCGCACCAGCGGGTTGGTCGAGCCGTACTTGTCGTAGGTGTTGCCGGTGACGATCCCGTCCTCGGACACGGTCACGCCGGAGCTCACAGCCTCACCGCCTCGGGCTCTTCGCTCCCTGCTGTATCACCGTGTGGGGCTCTCTGCGCATCGTTCTGCACGACCTGGACGCGCTCATCGGTGGGGGTGGGTGGGTTCGGTTCGTAGTGAGACGGCGGTACGCCCAACTGCAGCTCGATCCGCCGTACCCGCTCGAACGTGCGCTGGGTCATCACGCGCTGCGCGGCCAGCAGGTCGCCGATCACGCCCAGCGCCCACAGCACGATCGCGGCGATGAACAGGACCGCCCCGAGGATCAGCGACTGCACGTGCCCCTTGCCGCTGCCTTCGACGTAGGCGACCGCGAACCGGATCCACACGCCCAGCGCGACGACGCCGATCAGCGCGGCGAGGCTCCAGAACACGCGCAGCGGCTCGTACTGGGCATAGATGCGAAAGATCGAGATCGCGTTGCGCCGCACGTAGGAGCTCATCGACGGGAACAGCCGCGACTCGCGCGTCTTGGGGTTGGTGCGGACCGGAACGTGGTCGATCGCGACCAGCAGCTTGCCCGCCTGGATGATCGTCTCCAGCGTGTATGTGAACCTCGAGACGACCATCATCTGGATCGCCGCCTCGCGGTTGTAGGCCCTGAACCCGGAGGTCGTGTCGGGCACCGAGGTCGAGGATGCCTGGCGCACGACCCACGAGCCGAGGCGCTGCAATGCCTTCTTCAGCGGGGAGAAGTGCTCGATCCCGCCGACCTCGCGGTCGCCGACGACCATGTCCGCGCGACCCTGCACGATCGGCGCCACCAGCCGCGCGATGTCCGGCCCGTAGTACTGGTTGTCGGCGTCGGTGTTGACGATCACGTCCGCGCCGAGCTTCAGCGACGTGTCGATCCCCGCCTGAAAGCCGGTCGCCAGACCCTTGTTGTTGGTCAGGCGCACGAGATGGTTGACGCCGTGTTCGCGTGCGACCGCGACCGTCGCGTCGGTCGAGCCGTCGTCGATCACGAGCCACTCCACGACGTCGAACCCGTCGAGGACGCGCGGCAGGTCGGCGAGCGTCTGCGGGAGCTGGTCGGCCTCGTTGTAACAGGGGATCTGGATGATGAGCTTCATTTGGATGAGAGCCTGGCCACGACAGTGGGGAAGGTCGGGAGGGGGGCAGGCCCCCCCTCCCGCAAAAAGCCTACCCCGTGAGGCTGCGCCTAAAGGACAGCGACTTGCAAGGATAGGCTCTGCAGCCAATGGCCAGCGCCACACTGAGCGAGCCGCATCGGCAGGACTCGACCCCGCTGCGGCGGCTGCGCGCGGTCGATGCCTCGACCTGGGCGAAGGTCGGCTTGGCCGTGCTGTGTGTGGGGGCGCTGGTCGGCTATTTCGCCTACCCCACATACCCGACATACGACTCGTTCTACGCGCTGCTCTGGGGCCGGGACCTGCTGCACCTGCATCTGCCCGACTTCCGCGTCTACCGCGGCCCGACCGAGCATCCGCTGGCGATCGCGTTCGGGATGCTGTGCTCGATCATCGGTCAGTCCGGGGCGCGGCTGATGGTGTTCGGGTCGATCGCCTCGTTCGTGGCGGTGCTCGCCGGCATGTACAGGCTGGGGCGACTGTGCTTCGGCCCGGTCGTCGGGCTGTTCGCGGCGCTGCTCGTGCTGAGCCGGTTCTTCGTCGAGAACCTCGCCGCGCAGGGGTATCTGGACATCTCCTACGTCGCGCTGATCGTGTGGGCGATCGTGTTCGAGGTCGAACGTCCCCGGCGGGGGACGCTCGTGTTCCTGACGCTCGCGGCCGCCGGGCTGCTGCGCCCGGATGCGTGGGTGCTGAGCGGCGTGTACTGGCTGTGGTGCGCCTGGCCACGCTACGCACCTCGCGCGCCGCGCAGCGAGTTCTCAAACGAGATGTCTCCCGGCGCGCCGTACCCCCCGCCCGCGACTCCGGTGATCAACAACCGCCGGCGCCTTGCATATCTCAGCCTGGCCCTGATCGCCCCGATTGTGTGGGTCTGTGTGGACGCGATCGTGACCGGCAATCCGCTGTATTCGCTGAGCTCGACCGCCGAACTGGCGCAGGAACTGGAACGCACGCAGGGGCTGTCCAGCGTGGTCGCGTCGGTGTGGACGTTCGGGGTGCGGATCGACAAGCTGCCGGTGATCCTTGGCGGGCTGATCGGCGTGCCGATCGCGATCTGGCTTGCGCCACGGCGCGTGCTCACGCCGCTGGCGGCGCTGATCCTGCTGATCGGCGTGTTCGTCGCCGAGGGAGCGGCCGGAGCATCGGTGATCGACCGCTACCTGATGGGCGCCTCGATCGTGCTGCTGCTGTTCTGCGCGGTCACGATCGGCGGCTGGGCGATGCTGCGAGCCCGGATCAGCGCTGCGGCGCATCTGGATGGTTGGCGCCGCGGCGCTGGTCATCTACGGCGGCGTGTCGGTCGCCACGACGCTGAGCCTGTCGAGCCTGCGCACGACGCTGGCCTACCACGAGGACTTCCACGAGGGACTGGCGGTGGCGCTCGAAAGCCCGCGCGTGCACGCGGCGCTACAGCGTTGCCCGCTGGTCTCGCTGCCGGACAACAAGCTGATCCCCGATGCGCGCTGGATTCTCGACAGCGTCGGTCAGCAGAACATCGTCGCGCGCAGTCAGGCGCGCCACGACGTCGAGGAGGGCGCCGATCAGCTCGAAGACCGGTTGAGCAGGGGCAGCGTCGCTGTATATCCGCTGGGTAGCGCGGTGTTCTTCGAGGCGATCGTCGACGTCGGCGACGATCCCCGCGTCCAGGTCCCGCAGGCGGGATATCACCGTATCTACACGAGCCGCTACTACGCCGTGTATGACAACTGCTGAGGGCACGCAGGCGCCCGTAGGGTCCGTCCGACGACGACGGCGCCACGGCCGGTTCCCGGCGCTGGGCGTGGGGTGGGCTGGCGATCGTGCTCGCCGGTGGTCTGGGGCTGCGCCTGTGGGGGATCGGACAAGGGCTGCCCTACGCGTACAACGCCGATGAGGCCGATCACTTCGTGCCCCACGCGATCGAAATGTTCGGGCATGACCTGAACCCGCACTACTTCGCCAACCCCCCGGCGTACACCTACGTCCTGCACTACCTCTTCGCCATCTGCCTACGGCAGTAGGCGGGCGTGCAGCACGCGATCGCGGCACACCCCGCAGACCTCTACACGCTGGCCCGCGCGGCCGCGGCGGTGCTGGGAACGCTGGCGCTGTGGCTGCTGTACGCACCGGAGCCCGGCTGTTCGGCCGCGGCGTCGGGCTGCTCGCGGCGGCGATCGAGGCGGTCGCGTTCCTGCCGGTGTTCTACGCGCACCTGGCGCTCAACGATGTGCCGACGCTGGCGCCGCTGACGCTGTCGCTGCTGGGCACGGCGGGAGTGCTGCGCAAAGGCCGCGCGCGCGACCACCTGCTGGCCGGCATCGGGCTGGGCCTGGCCGCGCGACCAAGTACACGGCCGGGATCGTGCTCGTGCCCTACCTGGCGGCGGTCGCGGCGCGCTACCTGGACACTCGGCGCAGCTGGGGTCGGCGAGCGCGGGACGGCGCGCGCTCGGCGGAATCGCGTTCACGGCAGCGGTGGCGCTGATCGCGTTTCTGATCGCGAACCCGTACGCGATCCTCGACTACTCCGACTTCCACGCCGAACTGGTCCACCAGTCGACGCTGTCCGCCGAAGCCCAGGGCAAGCTCGGGGCGCCCAAAGACGGGGGGCTGTCCTACTACCTGTGGACGCTCACCTGGGGGTTTGGCTGGGTGCCCGCGCTGGCCGCGCTCGGGGGCGCCGTGAGCGTGTGGTGGCGCGAGCGCGCGCTCGGCTGGATGCTCGTGCCGGCACCCCTGTTGTACATCGCGTTCATGGGCACGCAGGGCCGCTACTTCGGGCGCTGGCTGCTGCCGATCTTCCCGATCCTGTGCCTGCTCGCAGCGCTGTTCGCGCTGCAACTGGTCGATGCGCTCGTGCGTCTGGCGCCGCGGACCCGCCGAGCGCACTCCACCGGGGAGGATGGCGCTGCCGGCGCCGGTGGGCGCACTCCGTTGCGGGTTGGGCTCACGGCGCTGCTCGTCGTGGCGCTGCTCGCGCAGGGACTCGTGTACAGCATCCATTCCGGCACAGTGCTCGCACGCGCGGACACGCGCAACGAGACGCGCGACTGGATGCTCGCGCACATACCGGCGGGCGCCAAGATCGTCGCCGAGCCGGTCGAGCCCGAGGAATGGGCTCGCGAAAGGCCCGGGAACGCGACGGCGGATAATCCCTACCGCTGGCAGTTGTATCCGGCGCTGTTCCGGCGGATCACCTCGAGCGGCGCGGTCGCGCCGGCCTTCATCCAACCGGAAGTCGGCCTGGAGAACTACGAGACCACGCTGTCCCCGGCGCTGATCGACTTCTACGAGCGCGAAGGCTACTGCTGGGTGATCAGCGGTTCGACCGAGTCCGGCCGCGCCTACGCCGACCCCAAAGTCGTGCCGCAGGCGATCGCCTACTACCGAGAACTGGCACGGCGGAGCGAGGTCGTCTATCGCTCCTCCCCCTATACCTCGGGACAGGGACCGGTCAAGTTCGGATTCGACTGGAGCTTCGACTACTACCCGCTCGCCTACGAACGCCCGGGCCCGTACATGACGATCTACCGGCTGCAAGGCGGTCGCTGCGCGCGGAGAGGGGGGAGGGGGAGGAGATGAGCGATCTCCATCGGTACGCGGGTGGGCGCATGCGCCCACCCGGCGGGCGGTGCATGCACCGCCCCCGCGCAGCGGCGCCGGGCTCACCCAGGCGCCGAGTTATCCTGGATGCACAGATGGCGACCTGCACGGACACCGACCGGGAGCATTTGGCGCGCGCGATCGAGCTGGCGCGCAACGGTGGGAGCATGGTCAAGCCCAACCCGGTCGTCGGTGCGGTGGTGGCGCGCAACGGCCAGACGCTTGGCGAGGGCTGGCACGAACAGTTCGGTGGAGCGCACGCCGAGGTCAACGCGATCGAGGCGTGCGGCCTGGCCGATCTGAGCGACGCGACGCTGTACGTGTCGCTGGAGCCGTGCTGTCACGAGGGTAAGACGCCGCCGTGTACCGATGCGATCGTGCAGGCTGGACTCAGGCGCGTGGTCGTCGGTTCCGATGACCCAACCGAGAAGGCCGCGGGGCGCGGGCTCGGGATCCTACGCGACGAGGGCATCGAGGTCCTGTTCGTGGACGGTGAGCTCGCCACCAGCGCGCGACTGCTCAACCAGGCGTTTCGCAAGCACGCACGGGTCGGGCGCCCATGGGTGCTGTTCAAGTCCGCGATGACGCTCGACGGCAAGGTTGCGACGAGGACCGGCGACTCGCAGTGGATCAGCGGCGAGGCCAGCCGCGAGCTGGCGCACCGGTGGCGCGCATCAGTCGACGCGGTGGTCGTCGGCATCGGCACGGCGCTGGCGGATGATCCGCGCCTGACGGCTCGCCCGGATGGCCTCACCGAGGAGCTGGAGCACGAGCATCAGCCCAGGCGCGTGGTGTTCGACTCGCTCGCGCGCCTGGCGCCGAGCTCCCAGCTGGTCTCGGCGGCGCTCGAGATCCCGCTGACCGTCGTCGTCTCCCGGGCAGCGGCCCGGGCCGATACCGACGCGCTGGAGGCAGCCGGCGTGCAGGTGCTGGTTGCCACCGGGGAGAACGAGCCGGCGCGGGTGCGCTCGGCGCTCGAGCAGCTGGGCGCGATCGGCGTCTCCTCGGTACTGCTGGAGGGCGGGCCGCATCTGGCCGGCGCGTTCCTGGACGCCGGCGAAATCGACGAAATCCGCCTGTTCCTGGCGCCGCTGCTGCTTGGTGGCAGCGCCGCCCGCGACCCGTTGGAGGGCAAGGGCGTCGAGCAGATCTCCGAGGCGCTGCGCGCGCTGACCTGCGAATGCGAGCGCGTCGGCGAGGACCTGCTGATCAGCGCGAGACTGCGCGAGTGGTGACCTGATGGGCACGCATGGCTGCGCTGGATCTGCGTCCTCGATCGGTCATGTGCCGAGCACACTTCCCTCACTGCGTCCTTGCCCAGCTTGCCCTGCGTGTCCATCAGGGGCTAACAGTCTGAAAGGAATCCGTGCATGCCAGTCAAGCACGAAAGGGTCGAAACGATGTTCACGGGACTGATCGCGGATCTCGGCAGCGTCACGGCGCTGGAGCGCGACGGCGAAGGCGCGACGCTGCGCATCAGTACGCGTCTGACCGACGAGCTGGCGCCGGGTGACTCGATCGCCGTCAACGGCGTGTGCCTGACCGCGACCGACGTTCGCGACGGGCAGTTCACGGCAGCGGCGATGGCCGAGACGCTGCGCCGCTCTTCGCTGGACGGGCTGCAGGCCGGCGCGAACGTCAACCTCGAGCTGGCGCTGCGCGCAACGGATCGTCTGGGCGGGCACGTCGTGCAGGGCCACGTCGACGGCACCGGGACGGTCGGTGAGATCCGCACGGAGGGGTTTTCGCGCGTGCTGAGGATCGACTGCGGGCCGAGCGTGGAGCGCTACCTGGTCGAGAAGGGCTCGGTCGCCGTCGACGGCGTCAGCCTCACTGTCAGCGCGCTGTGCGAGGACGGATTTGAGGTTTCGCTGATTCCGGAGACGTTGCAGCGCACCGACTTGGGAGGGGTGAAGGTCGGGGATCGAGTCAACCTGGAGGTCGATGTTCTGGCAAAGCATGTAGAGCGACTGATGGAGGCGTTATCACGCGCATGACCGAGTCCAAGACCACCACAACCGACAAGTCCGGCGTGACCGGCAAGACGGACACAATCACCCCGTTCGCCACGATCGAGGAGGCGCTCGAGGAGATCCGCGTCGGTCGGATGATCGTCGTATGCGATGACGAGAACCGCGAGAACGAGGGCGACCTGACGATGGCCGCGCAGTTCGCGACACCCGAGGCGATCAATTTCATGGCCAAGGAGGGGCGCGGCCTGATCTGTCTGTCGCTGACGCCCGAGCGCTGCGAGGAGCTGGGGCTGGAGCTGATGGCGGCCAAGAACGAATCGTCGTTCGAGACGCCGTTCACGGTCTCGATCGAGGCGCGCGAGGGCGTGACGACGGGGATCTCCGCGCACGATCGCGCGCGCACGATCCAGGTGGCGATCGACCCCGAAAGCCACCCGCGCGATCTCGTTCAGCCCGGGCACATCTTCCCGCTGAAGGCGCGCTCCGGAGGCGTGCTCGAGCGCACCGGACAGACCGAGGCCGCCGTCGATCTCGCTCGCCTGGCGGGGCTGAACCCGGCCGGAGTGATCTGCGAGGTGATGAACGACGACGGCACGATGGCGCGCGTGGGCGATCTCGCCGGCTACTGCGAGCGGCACGGGTTGAAGATGATCACGATCGCCGACCTGATCGCCTATCGCCGCCGGCACGACAAGCTCGTGGAACGCGTGGCGGCCGCGCGACTGCCGACCGCGTTCGGCGAGTTCGAGGTCGTCGGGTATCGCTCGCTGATCGACTCAAAGCACCACGTCGCGCTCGTCAAGGGCGATGTCAGCGGGCGCAGCGACGTGCTCGTGCGCGTGCACTCGGAGTGCCTGACAGGGGATGTGTTCCATTCGCTGCGCTGCGATTGCGGCGAGCAGCTGGAGTCGGCGCTGGCGATGATCGAGGCAGAGGGCCAGGGCGTGCTGCTGTATCTGGCCCAGGAGGGTCGCGGGATCGGGCTGCTGAACAAGCTGAAGGCCTACCGCCTGCAGGAGGACGGTCTGGACACGGTTGACGCCAACCTCCAGCTCGGCCTGCCGGCCGACCTGCGCGACTACGGCATCGGCGCGCAGATCCTCGTCGACCTGGGCCTGTCCTCGATCCGCATCCTCACCAACAACCCCAAGAAGATCAAGGGCCTGGAGGGCTACGGGCTGTCGGTCAGCGCGCAGGTGCCGATCGAGCACGCCCCGAACCCGCACAACGAGGAGTACATGCGCACGAAGGCCCAGCGGATGGGACACACGCTGCACCATCAGGGGCTGAACCTCGACGCCGAACTGCTGCGCTCCGAGCGCGAACAGGACGCCGCGCAGGAAGGGCTCGACTGGTGAGCGCCCCGCCCGCCTCAGACGGTCAGCTGGATGTCGACCTGAGCGATTCATACGTCATCGCGGTCGGGTGCTTCTACGAGGAGCTGGCCGAACGGTTGGTCAGCGGCGCGCGCGCGGCGTTCGCTCAGGCAGGGTACGAGGATGTCGAGGTGCTGGACGTACCGGGCGCGTATGAGCTGCCGCTGGCCGCCTCCTACGCGGCGCGCTCGGGCCGGTTCGCCGGTGTCGCCTGCCTGGGCGCGGTGATCAGGGGCGAGACCGATCACTACGACTTCGTCTGCGCCGAGACCGCCCGCGGAGTGATGCAGGTGCAGCTCGACACAGGCGTGCCGTGTGCGTTCGGCGTGCTGACGTGCGAGACGATGGAGCAGGCGCTCGCGCGCTCGGGCGGCGATAAGCGCGACCAGGGACGGCACGCGGCGCAGGCCGTGCTGCGGATGGCCGAACTGCGTGCGCAGCTGATCGACGCCAACCCCAGCGGGGACGTCGCGCTCGGCCGCGTCGGCTAGACTGGGCGGCGCAATGGCCAAGGTATGTCACAGCTGCGGCAAGGGTCCGGCGTTCGGACAGAGTCGCAGCCACTCGATGGTCGCGACCAAGCGGCGCTTTGACCCGAACCTGCAAAAGGTGCGGATTCTCGTCGGCAAGGCCCCGCGGCGCGTGTACGTGTGCACGCGCTGCCTGAAAGCCGGCAAGGTAACCAAGGTCCTGTAGGACCGCTGGGCGGCGCTGGCCGATCGTCGAGCGCATCTTGATCGTCGATCGGTCTGCGTCCTCGTCGGCTCGCGTGCCAAGCACGCCACGCCTCCTGCGTCCTTGACTGGCTTGCCCATCGGCCCTACAGTCGCTGGCGGTACGAGTGCTTCGCGGGGATCTCATGCTGACTCGGTTCCGCCGGACCTGATAAGACGTAGCGCAGTGAGCGACACCAATCTGGTTCGGTTTCGCGCGGCCGTGGCGGGGGCGCTGGCGCATCTGGAGTCCCGCCGGGAGGAGGTCAACGACCTCAACGTGTTCCCGGTCGCCGACGGGGATACGGGCGACAACATGGCACTGACCCTGCGCGCGGTGCTGGCGGAGCTGGACCGGCTGCTGGGTAGCAACGGGCAGACACGGACGATCGATGAGATCGGGCGCGAGGAGGTCGTGCAGTCGGTGGCGCGCGCCGCGCTGCTGGGCGCGCGCGGCAACTCCGGCGTGATCCTCTCGCAGCTGATCCGCGGCGCCGCCGAGGAGCTCGTCTCACGGCCGGGCCAGCTGATCGACGCGACATTGATCGGCGCGGCGCTGGCGAACGCCGCGGACCGTGCGTATGCGTCGGTGCGCGAACCGGCGGAGGGCACGATCCTGACGGTCGCGCGCGAGATGGCCCACCAGATCATGACCGACGTCGCGCACAGCCCGGACCCGCGCCTGAGCCCAGCGACCGATCCGGGGATCCAGGACGCGGCGATCGCCGATGCGCTGGAGCGCGCGGTCGTGACGGGGCAGGAGTCGGTCAAGCGCAGCCCGGAGCTGCTGGCGGCGCTGCGTGACGCGGGCGTGGTCGACGCGGGCGGATACGGGCTGACGATCATCTTCGCGGGTGTCGTCGCTGCGTTGCGCGGTGAGGAGGCGCCCGATCTCGATCACTACGCGCCCCGCGCAGATCTCCCATCCGCAGCACGTGTCCGGCACGTATCGATTCTGCACGAACTTCGCGGTGACCGGCAGCGTTCTGCGCGCCGGCGAGTTCATCGCGCCGCTGGAGGAGCTCGGCGACTCCGTGCTGGTCGTGGGCGATCAGAGCACGCTGAAGGTGCACCTGCACACCGACGAGCCGGAGCTCGCGACCGCCGTGTTCGCGCGGGCGGGGGAGATATCGCGGTTGGACATCGCCGATATGCGCCTGCAGGTGGCCGAGCGCGACGAGCGCGTGCACGGTTCGGACCGGGAGAACGGCGCTTCGTCCGCCGCTGAGCAGGGGGTTGCCGATCCCCAGGCGCGCTGCGGGACCCTGGCCGTCGTTAGCGGCGATGGTCTGGCCAGGATGTTCCGGGAGCTGGGGGTGCACACGATCGACGGCGGGCCGACGATGAACCCGTCCACATATGAGCTGCTCGCGGCGATCCACGAGGTTCCCGCCGAGGAGGTGCTGGTGCTGCCGAGCAGCCCGAACGTGGTGATGGCCGCCGAGCGCGCCGCGGAGCTCTCGGACAAGCAGGTGCAGGTGGCGCCCCCGGCAGGTCAGCAGGCCGGGCTGGTGGCGGCGGTCGCGCTGGAGTCAGACCGCAGCGTCGAGCAGAACGCGGTGGCGCTGGTGGAGGCGCTCGAGCACGTGCGCACGGGCGCGGTTGCGCAGGCAGCCCGCGACGATGCCCAGGGGCGGTTCAGGCGCGGCGAGGCGGTCGGGTTCGTCGACAACGAGGTGCTCGCCTGGGGCGATCCGGCACAGACGTTGGACGTGGTGATCGCCGAGCTCGCCCAGACGGCTGAGCTCATCGGCTGCCTGATCGGCGCCGATGCTCCGGTTGCGCGCGAGGAGATCCAGGCGATGGTCGATGGACGGGTCGAGCTGGAGCTGCGCGACGGTGGCCAGCACGCGTACTGGTGGCTGTTGACCGGCGAGTGAGCGCCGAACGCTGACGACCGCGAGGGCGGGCATCATGCAGGTCAAGGATGTCCACGCTCGCACCACCTGCCGCCGACCCAGTTGCCGATCCGGGCGCCGGTCAACGGGCGTTTGCGTCCGATCAGCGACCGACGATGCAGGAGTGGCTCGTCGCGCCCGTGCGCTGGCCAAGACCGTCGCGGTTGCAACAGGATCTGAAGATCGCACTGGGCGTGGCGCCCGGCAAGATGGCGGACGGCCTCCAGACGCTCGGGTTGACGAGCGTCGGTGCGCTGCTCGAACATCTGCCGCGCGACAGCCGGGACGCGCGCACCGTCAAGGGTCTGCGTCCGGGCGAGCCGGCGACGGTCGCCGTGCAGGTGCGCACGATCGGCGCGCGGCCGGTCAGGCGCCGCGGGATGAAGCCGCTCGTGCAAGCGAGCGTGTTCGACGAGACCGGGAGCATGCGCGCGATGTTCTTCAACCAGCCGTGGCTGGCGCAGCGGTACAAACCAGGGACGCGACTGGTGCTGCACGGCAAGACGACCGACCGAGGCACGTTCAACGTCGCCCATCACGCGCTCGGGGCAGACGTCGGCTCGAACACCGGCTCGAATCTCGACGCAAGCGAGGCGCAGGCGCCGAACCAGATCGCGCACTATCCGGCGACGGAGGGCGTGAGCTCCACGCAGATACTGACGCTCGTCCGCTCCGCCAAGGGAGCGCTGGCAGACGTGCCGGAGACATTGAGCGCCGCGACCCGGATGCGCGAGCGGCTGCCGGACAGGGCGAGCGCGCTGGCGGCGATGCACTTCGCCAAGACCCCCGAGGAGCGCGAGCTGGGCCGCCGCCGGCTCGCCTTCGAGGAGTTGCTGCTGACGCAGCTCGTATTCCTGCGTCGCCGGGCCAGGCGCCGGGCGCACAGAGACGCGCCGCCCCTGCGCCAGGCGCCGTCGCTGAGCGAGCGCTGGTGCAAAGACGAGCTGCCGTTCGCGCTCACGGGCGATCAGCGCCGGGCGATCGAGACGATCGGCGAGGACCTGGCGCAGGAGCGGGCAATGCAGCGGTTGCTGCTGGGGGAGGTCGGCAGCGGCAAGACGGTGGTAGCGGTGTGGGCGCTGCTGCGCGCGGTCGAGCACGGGATGCAGGCCGCGCTGATGGCGCCGACGGAGACCCTGGCCGAACAGCACTTCGCGACGTTGCAGATGCTGCTCGGGGGCATGCACGGGGAGGTGCGGTGTGCGCTGTTGACGGGTTCTACCCCGGCGCGCAGGCGCGCCGAGACGCTGGGCAAGCTGGCGGGCGGCGAGCTGTCGCTGATCGTCGGCACGCACGCCCTGATCGAGCCAGATGTTCGATTTCACTCACCGGCAGTGGTGGTGGTGGACGAGCAGCACCGGTTCGGCGTACGCCAGCGGGCGGCCCTGGAAACGATGGGAGATCCCGCCCGCCCAAGCGGTGGCCCGACGGCGGGCGGCTCCACCCCCATGACCCCACACGTGCTGCACATGACCGCGACCCCGATCCCGCGCACGCTCGCGCTGGCGAGGTACGGCGACCTGGACACGACAATGCTGCGCGAGCTGCCGCGGGGCAGGCAGCCGATCGACACGCGAATCGTCTCCGGGGAGTCAGAACGCGCGCGCGCGTACGACGAGCTGCGCGAGCAGCTGCACGCGGGCCGGCAGGCGTATGTCGTGTGTCCGCTGATCGCCGAGTCAGAGGACGCCGAGGGGGCAGCCGCCGTCCCGGACGGCGCCGATATGCGCGCGGCGACCGCCGAGCTGCAGCGGCTGCAGAAGGGCGAGCTGAAAGACCATCGGTTGGTGCTGCTGCACGGCGGGATGAGGCCCCGCGAGAAGGCCAAGGCGATGGCGGAGTTCGCCTCGGGCCAAGCCGATGTGCTGATCGCGACGACCGTGATCGAGGTCGGGATCGACGTGCCGAACGCGACCGTGATGGTGATCGAGAACGCCGAGCGGTTCGGGATCTCCCAGTTGCACCAGCTGCGCGGGCGAATCGGCCGTGGGAAGCACCGCTCGGCGTGCCTGCTGATGGGCCCGCCCGGCGCCGCGAGGCTGAGGGCGATGGCAGAGCACTCCAACGGGTTCGAGCTGGCCGAGATCGACCTGAAGTTGCGCAAGGAGGGGGAGTTGATCGGTGTCAGGCAGTCGGGGCTCGGCCAGTTCCAGATCGCGAGCCTGCCCGATGACGCGCAACTGCTGGAGCGCGCGCGGGCGTGTGCCGAGACGATCGTGGCGGGCGACCCACAGTTGCGCGAACCCGAGCACGTGTTGCTGGGCGAGGAGCTGGAGCGGACGTTCGGCGCGCAGACGCACGATCCGATCCCGGGGTGAGGGCCGATGAGGGTGATCGCGGGCCGCTACGGCGGGCGCAAGCTGACGGCGCCGAAGGGCAGGACGACGAGGCCGACGTCCGAGCGAGTGCGCGAGGCGCTGTTCGCGATGCTCGGCGACATCGAGGGGACGCGCGTGCTGGACCTGTATGCGGGCACGGGCGCGCTGGGCATCGAGGCGGTGTCCAGAGGCGCGCGAGGAGCCGTGTTCGTCGAGCGCGACCGCGGCGCGATCGAGGCGCTGCGCAAGAACCTGAGCACGCTCGGCCTGACGGATGAGCAGGCGCAGATCAGGCGCGAAGACGCAGAGGACGCGCTGAAGAGGGCACGGGAACGCAAAGAGACATACGATCTGGTTCTGATCGATCCTCCATACGGACGGGCACCCGAGCTGGGGCCGCGACTGGCGATGGCGCTGCCGGGGGTGCTAGCGCCGAACGGGCGTGTGGTGCTCGAGAGCGATCGGCGGGCGCCGCTGCAGCTGGGGCTGGGCCTCGAGTGTGAGAAAGGGCGCCGGTACGGAGACACCACGATCGCGATACACCGTCACGAATGACCGATAACGACACCAAGCTCATCGCCGTATGTCCGGGCTCGTATGACCCGATCACCAACGGCCATCTCGACGTGATCACCCGCGCCGCGGCGCTGTATGACGAGGTCGTGATCGCGGTCGTCAATCGATCGGTGCGCAAGGACAAGACGCTGTTTGGAATCGAGGAGCGGCTGGCGTTCATCGAGAAGGCGACCGCCGGGATGCCGGGAGTGCGGGCGGAGCCGTTCAACACGCTAGTCGTCGAGTTCGCCAGGAAGGTTGGCGCGAAGGTGATCGTCAAGGGGCTGCGGGCGATCTCGGACTTCGAGTACGAGCTGGAGATGCACCAGCTCAATCGCAGGCAGGACCCCGAGATCGAGTCTGTCTACCTGATGGCCAGCTCGCAGTACAGCTTCCTGTCCTCGAGCGGCGTCAAGGAGCTCGCGATCTTCGGCGGGCGGATCG
The DNA here is from genome assembly GCA_963736555.1 of uncultured Solirubrobacterales bacterium. Classification (GTDB taxonomy): domain Bacteria; phylum Actinomycetota; class Thermoleophilia; order Solirubrobacterales; family Solirubrobacteraceae; genus Palsa-744. The sequence goes on along the minus strand of CAVTPC010000003.1, from coordinate 149,374 downwards.
ACGATCTCGTGCCCGCGGAGGTGGCGGTGAGATTGCAGGAAGAGCTGAGACGTTGACGAACTGGACTACGAATTGGACTGAAACGGAGCGCCACGGAGCCCGGAGGCCGGCCTCGCGAAGGTGGTGGCCTGCGCAAATCACGACCAATCGCGCCAAGTGCGTCGCCGGGGCCACAATGCCCGGAGGGCGTGGTCGGGGCGAACGGAGATAGTGTGTAAAGACGATGGATGTCCTCGTACTGATCGACAAGCTGGACGACCTGGTGCACAACGCCAAGTCCGTGCCCATGACCGACCAGGTCAGGGTCGACAAGGAGGAGATCTACGACATCCTCGACCAGATGCGCGCGACGATCCCCGAGGAGATCAAGCAGGCGCGGTGGATCGTCAAGGAGCGCCAGGAGATGCTCGCCGAGGCCAAGAAGGAGGCCGAGCGGGTGCTCAAAGAGGCCCGCGAGCGTCAGGAGCGGCTAGTCGGCGACGAGGAGGTCACCAAGCAGGCCGAGCGCGCGGCCGAGGACATCGTCGAGGATGCCAGGGCGCGCGAGCGCGAGATCAGGCTCGGGGCCGAGGATTACGCCGACGAGATATTGAACACGCTCGAGGTCAACCTTTCGAAGTTCATCGCCGCGGTGCAGCGCGGGCGCGAGCGGTTGCAGGGTAAGGACGAACCCGCCGAAGTGAGCTGATAGGACGCCGCTGAGCGGCGCTATCCGGCGTTCTCGGTCACTCGCGTACGTAGTACGCCACGTTCCCTGCGTCCTTGGCTAGCTTGCTCAGCGACGCCCTATCGGCGCGGCGACGAAAATCGGACCGGCTCGCAACCCCGCAAACGGGTAGGGTCCGCGCGTGAACAAGCGCGAAGCGAAGCACAAGCTGCAGGTCGCACGGACGCTGCTGGGCACCGGGATGATCGCACCGATGCGCCCGGACAAGGCGGTGCGCTCGCTGCTGGCGCTGCGCCAGTGGGGGCCGACGCCGGCGGCGGCGTATACGTCCTCGGCGGTCCGGTATCCGGACCGGCAGGCGATCGTGGACGAGCGCGGAGTGCTGACGTTCGCCGAGGTGGACAGGCGCACGAACGCGCTCGCGCGAGGACTGCGGAGGGCGGGAATCAAAGAACAGGACGGGGTCGCGATCATGTGTCGCAACCACCGCGGGTTCATTGAGGCGACGATCGCGTGCTCGAAGCTGGGGGCGGGGGCGCTGTATCTGAACACCGCGTTCGCGGGACCGCAGATCACGGACGTGCTGAGGCGCGAGGACCCGGCTGCGCTGGTGTACGACGAGGAGTTCGCGAACCTCGTCAGCGATGGCGGCGAGGGTCACAAACGGTTCATCGCCTGGCGCGAGCCAGGCGAAGCGCAAGCAATCGCGTCCGATGTGCTGCTGGAGGAGTTGATCGCAACTGAGGCAGATTCGCCGCTGAAACCGCCAGTCGAGAAGGGGCGCGTGGTGATCCTGACCTCGGGCACGACCGGTACGCCAAAGGGAGCGGCGCGCAAACCGCCCGAGTCGCTGGAGCCTGCGGCGGCGCTGTTCTCGAAGATCCCGCTGAAGGCGCGCGAGACGACAATGATCGCGGCGCCGATGTTCCACTCATGGGGGTTCGCGCACTTCACGCTGGCCGAGCCCCTCGCATCGACGCTCGTACTGCGGCGCAAGTTCGACCCCGAGGACACACTCAGGGCGATCGCCCACCATCGCGCCACGGCGCTGGCGGTGGTGCCTGTGATGCTGCAGAGGATGCTGGAGCTGGGGGAGGAGACGATCGGCTCCTACGACCTGAGCTCGCTGAAGGTGATCGCGCTGAGTGGATCGGCGCTGCCGGGCGAGCTTGCGAGGAGGGCGATGGACGTGTTCGGGGATGTGCTGTACAACCTGTACGGGTCCACCGAGGTCGCGTGGGCGACGATCGCCACGCCCGCCGACCTGCGCGCGGCGCCCGGGACGGCGGGCAGACCGCCGATGGGGACGGTCGTGAAGCTGCTGGACTCCGAGGGGCGCGAGGTGGCGCCGGGCGAGGGCGGGCGGATATTCGTCGCCAACGAGATGGTGTTCGAAGGCTATACCGGGGGCGGCAACAAGGAGATCGTACGCGGGCTGATGAGCACCGGGGACGTCGGCCGGTTCGACGCGGGCGGGAGGCTGTTCGTCGACGGACGCGACGACGAGATGATCGTCTCAGGCGGCGAGAACGTGTTCCCGCGCGAGGTCGAGGACCTGCTGGCCGACCATCCCGAGATCGAGGAGGCCGCGGTCGTGGGCGTGCCCGACGACGAGTTCGGCCAGCGGCTGAAGGCGTTCGTCGTGGTGCGCGAGGGCGGAGAGCTGGACGAGGAGACGGTCAAGGAGTACGTCAAGCAGAACCTCGCCAGATACAAGGTCCCACGCGAAGTGGTGTTCCTGGGGGAGCTGCCGCGAAACGCGACGGGCAAGGTGCTCAAGCGCGAGTTGCAGACCGCCGCGTAGTTGGTAGGGGCCGAGACCTGTTCACGCGTCGTGTCCAGGGCGTTGTGTCCGCGTCCCAGCGCGTGCGCGAAAACGAATCGATTTCAAAACAGATCCTGCTGAACTGAGGGGCGCATGAAAGACGGGGCGCAAACGGGGCGGCGCTAGCCTGAAGCTCGAATGGCGGCGATGACACAGACATTCGACCTGGCTGGTCTGAAGCTCAGCCCCGGAGAGGGGCGCCGGCTCGAGCTGAACGTGCCGATCGACCCACTGGAGCTGGGCGGCGAGCGGTACGAGGCGCGACCGGCAAACGTGCCAGTGGTGCTGGATGTGTCGAAGATGATGGGCGGCGGGTACGCACTCAGGTTGGCGTTGAGCGCGAGGCTGACCGGTCCGTGTATGCGCTGTCTGAAGGAGGCAGGGCCGGAGGTCGAAGTGCAGGCGCGGGAGGTGGATGTGCCGGGCAAAGGGGAGGAGCTGGAAAGCCCATACATGCACCGGGAGGTCGTAGATGTGGCAGCGTGGGCGCGGGACGCGTTCGCACTGGCGGCGCCGGCGAAGGTGTTGTGCCGAGAGGACTGTGCGGGGTTGTGTCCGGAGTGCGCGGCCGACCTGAACGAGGCCGGGCCCGAGCACACGCACGAGCGCGCCCCGGACTCACGCTGGGCCAAGCTGAAAGAGCTGAAGCTTGACTAGCTCGGGGTCGGGCGCGACCCGTGGGGGCGCGGACACGAGGAGTGGACATGACGCGGCGATCGCGCATGGCGCCAGCACGGACGTGGTGGTCGCAGTGGACTGCAACGGCGCCGACCTCGGTCCGGCCGAGGTTGCTGCGGGCGCCGCAATCGCCGCGGAAGATGGCGTCAGGACGATCCTGTTCGGCCCCGCGGACGAACTCAGACAGGCCGTGAGTGATGTACCTAAAGGCATGATCGGGGTGGTGAACGCGCAAGTGTCGATCGCCAAGAGCGCCGATCCCGCGAGCGCTGCCCGGGCGAACCCGGACGCCTCGATCGTGCAGGCCGCGCGGACCGTGGCCGAAGGCAGGGCGCAGGCGCTGGTGTGCGCCGGTGGGACCGGCGCGGCGCTGGCGGCGGGGCTGTTCAACATCAAGCGCGCGCGCGGGATCCACCGCCCGGCGCTGGCGCTGCCACTGCCGGTTCCCGGCAGGCCGGTGACGCTGCTGGACGTCGGTGCGAACGCGCAGGCGCGACCAGAGCACCTGGAGCAGTTCGCGTTCATGGGGGCCGCGCTGGCGCAGACCGTGCTCGGCGTGGAGCGTCCGCGCGTTGGGCTGCTGTCAAACGGCGAGGAGGCCGAGCGTGGGAGCCGGCTGGTCATGGAGGCGCACGCGCGGCTACGCGCGCTCATCGACGCGGGGGCGGGCACGTTCGAGCTGGTCGGGAACGTCGAGGGCGGGGATCTGGTGTCAGGCGTGGCCGACGTGATCGTGACCGACGGGCTGACCGGGAACATTGCGCTGAAGACGATGGAGGGCGTGTCGCAGACACTGCTGCGGGCGATCAGGGACGCGGCGACGAGCTCGGCGAAGGCGAAGCTCGGAGGTGCGCTGCTCAGGCCCGCGTTGGGGGGATTGCGCGAGGAGATCGATCCCGAAGGGCAGGGGGGCGCCTACTTGCTCGGGCTGCGCCGGCTGGGAGTGGTGCCGCACGGCGGATTCGGCCGGCGTGGGTTCGCGCAGGCGATCCTGCGCGCCGAGCGCGGCGCGCAGGAGGATCTGGTCGGCCGCACTCACGCCGCGTTGGAGCAGGCGGGGGCGCTGCGCAGGGCGCCCGTATCCGATCGGGTCGCTAGCCTGCCTGGGAATGACGCGTGAGGAGGTAACGGAGCTGATCGTCGATCATCTGGCCGACGAGCTGGACGTCGATCCGAGCTCGATCGACGAGGGGACGCGGTTCAAGGAGGACCTCGAGGCGGACTCGCTGGACCTGTATACGCTCGTGCAGGAGCTCGAGGACAGCTACGGCGTGAGCATGTCCGACGAGCAGGCGGCGCAGATCACGACGGTCGGGCAGGCGGTGGACTTCGTCCTAGCGCACGCTGCCGTCTGATGCGTTGCGATGAACCTGCTGAACGAACTGTTGGAAGAGCTCCCGGAGGAGCTGGAGCGCCAGGTGTTCACGCACGCATCGTGGACCGAGCGCCGCGAGGACTCATACGCCAGGCTGGCGTTCCTCGGGGACTCGGTGCTCGGGCTAGCGGTTACGACGCACCTGTATCCGCGGCTGGAGGCCGAGCGGTTCGGAGCTGGGCGGCTGACGAAGATCCGCGCGCAGGCGGTGTCGGGGCCGAGCTGCCGGGCGGTTGCCGAACGGCTGGGCGTGCCCGAGCGGCTGCGCGCCGCGGCGCCGCAGAGCGCGGCGGGCGGGGCGGTGGCGCTGGTGGAGACCGAGCGGGTGCTGGCCTCGGTGATCGAGGCGGTGATCGGCGCGTGCTACCTGAACACCGACTACGAGCGGACCGCCGAAGCGGTCGTGGAGGCGTTCCAGCCGGAGATCGAGCGGGCGCTCGAGTATCCGGTCGACTTCAAGTCCGCGCTGCAGGAGCTGCTCGCCCAGCGCGGAGCGCTCGTCGGCTACGACGTCACGCAGGAGAGCGGACCCCCGCACGAGCGCACCTACACTGTGGCGGCGCTCGTCGATGGCGAGAAGTTGGGCGAGGGGAGCGGGAAAAGCAAGAAGCACGCCGAGCAGGAGGCCGCCCGAGAGGCCGTGGACCGACTGCAGGAGCAGACATGAGGGCGCCCACATGAGGTTGAAGTCACTGACACTGAAGGGGTTCAAGTCGTTCCCCGACCGCACCCGCTTGGACTTCGGCCCGGGCGTCAGCGTCGTGGTCGGGCCGAATGGGTCGGGCAAGTCCAACGTGACCGACGCGGTGCTGTGGGCGATGGGCGAGCAGTCCCCACTCGCGATCCGGGGCCAGTCGATGCAGGACGTGATCTTCGGTGGTGGTCGCGGCGTACAGGCGCGCAGCGCCGCGGAGGTCGAGATCGTGCTCGACAATTCCGACGGGACGGTCGATCTGCCGCTGAGCGAGATCTCGATCGTGCGCCGTCTCGATCGTGCGGGCGAGGGTGGTTACCGGTTGAACGGGGCGCGCTGCCGGCTGACGGACGTGATCGAGGTGCTGTCCGACACGGGTCTCGGCAAGGAGACGCATTCGGTCATCTCCCAGGGCCGGGTCGAGTCGATCGTGACCTCCAAGCCACGCGATCGGCGGCTGCTGATCGAGGAGGCGGCGGGACTGGGCAAGCACCGCAAGCGCCGCCGCCGCGCGCAGCTGAAGCTCGAGAAAACGCAGGAGAACCTCGATCGCGCGCTCGATGTGGAGCGGGAGGCGCGCAGCAGGCTGCGTCCGCTCAAGCGCCAGGCCGAGGCCGCCGAGTTGCACGAGCGGCTGGAGCGCCAGCTGCTGGAAGCCCGCTGGACGCTCGCGTGTGAGGCGCTGCGCGCCCGTGGCGTCGACCTGAGCTGGGCCGAGACCCACGTGCGGGAGGCGCGCGAGCAGCGCGAGCTGGTCGAGGCAGAGCTGCAGGCGGTCGTCGACCGGCGCGCACAGGCGGAGGCCGCGCTGTCGGAGCGGACCGAGCGTCACGACGCGCTCGCGCGGCGTGCGTATGAGATCCGTTCTGCGCGCGAGCGCCTGCAGCTGCGCGGCGAGCAGGCGGAGGCGAGCGCGGTGACGCTGGCCGAGCGCGCGTCTCGGATCGAGATCGAGCTGGGCGCTCTGGCCGAGTCCGCGCAAGCCTCCGGCCCGGGCTGCTCGGACACCGGCCGGGAAACGGGCGAGCCCGAGCCCGAGACGGCAAGCGTCGAGCGTGTGCAAGCACTCGAAGGGGAGCTGGCGGAGCTGGAGCGCGGCCGCGAGCAGGAAGTCGAGCGCGAGATCGAGGGATTGCAGGCTGAGCGCGAGCGGGCAGCGACGCTGGTGGGTGAGCTCACGGGTACGGTGCAGGCTGCGCGCGATGCGCGTGCGCAGGCGGATGTCCTTGCCGAGGAGGCGCGCACCGGGTTGCGTAGTGCAGAAGCCGCCGCGGATTCAGCTCGGCGAGAGGCCGCACGGGTCGGCGCCGAGCTGGCGGCGGCCAACCAGTTCCTGAGCAGTCATGCCCGCTTCGGTGCCGCCGGCGCAGGTGGAGCGCGGGCGCTGAGCGAGACGCTGACGGTCGCCGACGGCTACGAGCTGGCCCTGGCCGCGGCGCTGGGCGGGCGTCTGGACGCCGCGCTCGTGCGCGATCTGGGCGGAGCTAACACGCTCCTGGACGGGGCCGGTCCCGACGGCGCGAGCGCGCTGCTCGCGGGTGACGCTGCCGAGACCGAGGGCGCCGGTGCCTCCTCGGCGGATGAGCGGGCGGCCACGGTCGAGGATGGTCGGGCGCAGACGCATGCGGGGCCCGATACCGGGGCTGCCGACGATCGGCCCGCGCTGGACGGGCGGGGGGGCACACCGGACCTGAGCGTGGCCCCTGCGCCCGGGGCCGTCAGGTTGATCGAGCTGGTGAGCGCGTCTGATCCCGCGCTCGAGCTGGCGCGACGGCTGCTCGGCGATGCGTGGGTGGTGCAGCGGTTGGACGACCTCGCCGACGGGTTCACCGGGATCGCCGCGACGCGGTCCGGGCGGGTGCTGTTCGGCGCCTGGGGAGAGGTGCGCCAGGTCAGCGAGGGCGGCGCCGAGCGTGTGCTCGCGCGGCGCAACGAACGCGAGCGGCTGATCGCCGCAAGCGAGGCGGCCGCTCGAGCCGAGCAGGCAGCCGGCACCGAGACGCAGGCCGCGCTCGGGCGGGTGCACGAGGCAGATGAGGCGCGTGCGCAGGCTGAGCGGGAGCTGCGCGAGGCAGAGCGCGCCCTGGGTGAGGCGGGCGAGTCCGAGCGCCGCAGCGGATGGCTGATCGAGCAGCGCCGGATCGCGCCCGAGCAGGGTCCGCTGGCCGTCCGCCGGGCGCAACTGCAGGGCGAGCTGGCGGCCGAGCGCAGGCAGGCGCAGCGGCTGGCCGCCGAACGCGTACAGCGCGAACAGCGGATCGCACGCCTGCGTGCCCGGCACGCGGCCGACGTCGCGCTGGCGCCGCGGGCGCAGCGGCTGGCGGTGGTGCTGGCATCCGTGGGTGAGGGCGCCGAGCGACTGCTCGTCGAGCTGGACGAGCAACTCACACACGATCGTGCGGCCGGCGAGCAGGTAGCAGGCGAGCTGCGCGCGTGCGCGCAGGAGGAGGCCGAGATCCAGACGCGCCTGCGTGCTCTGGGCGAGCAGGTGACCGGTACGGAGGTCGCCGCTCAGCGACTGCGCGACCAGGCAGCCGAGGCCGCCGAGGAGCTGCGCGGGATCGCCGAGCGCCTGGAGCGCCCATTGCCGATGTTCGCGCCGGGTGGCGGGCCGGACGTCGAGGGCAGTGAGGCGACGATCCCGACCGTCGAACAGCGTCCGGATTGCGATAGCGCGGAGGAGCGGTCCGAGCAGGCGGGCGCCGATGAGGCGCCTGAGCATGAGGAGCAATCAGAGATTGAGCCACTCTCCGAAGAGGAGGCGCAGGCCCTGACAGCCCGCGTGCAGCGGCTGACGCGACGGCGCGAGCAGCTAGGTCCGGTGAACCCGCTCGCGCAGGAGGAGTACGCGGAGGCGCTTGCGCACGTCGAGGAGCTCGAGACGCGGCGTGCCGACCTGGAGACAGCGCTGCGTGAGCTGAGGACGGTGATCAGAGATACGGACCGCCAGATCGCGGAGACGTTCGAGCAGACGTTCGCCGCGGCGGCGAAGAATTTTGAGGAGCTCGCCAGGGACGTGTTTCCGGGCGGCGGCGGACGGTTGCGGCTCGTGCGCGACGAGCAGACTCCGCGGGCCGTGCTCGGCGGGCAATCACCGGCGCAGGGAGTCGCTGCGGACGGTGGAGATCCGGTCGATGCACGGGCCGCAGCGGAGGCGTCGGAGGCCGCGGCGGATGCCGAGGCTGAGCGGGATGAGCACCCGGGCGCGGGTGGTCTACAGGACGATGCGATGGGCGTGGAGATCGAGATCACGCCGGCCGGCAAGTCGGCCAAGCGCCTGTCGCTGCTGTCGGGCGGGGAGAAGTCGATGACCGCGCTGGCGTTCCTGTTCGCGGTGTTCCTGGCGCGGCCGTGCCCGTTCTACATCCTCGACGAGGTCGAGGCTGCACTCGACGATCTCAACCTCGATCGATTCCTGGCGCTGCTGCGCCGCTACTCCGACAGGGCGCAGTTCATCGTGATCACCCACCAGAAGCGCACAATGGAGGCTGCGGACTGGCTGTATGGGGTGTCGATGGGAGGAAACGGCGTATCCAAGGTGCTCTCCCGGAGACTGCCACCCGAGGCCATGCAGAACGGGGTGAACGGTCATGAGGGCGAGGACGTCCCAGCGTCCACCGCGCCCGTGGCCGAGGTCGCCTGAGTCGCGTCGGATCGATGGCGCGCGACTGGAGCGAGCTGTTCATCACCGACGTGCCTGCGCGCGATACGGAGTCGAGCGCGTCGGGCACACCCAGACGTGGGTGGGCACACGGCCGGCACGGCTGGGTCAAGCGTCTGCGCGAAAACCTGTCGAAGACCCGCGAGGCGCTCGGCGGCGAGATCCAGGCGACGCTGTTCGGAACGCTCGACGCCGGTGCATGGGAACGATTGGAGGAGGCGCTGATCTTCGCCGACGTCGGCGCACGCACGACCGCCTCGATCGTCGGCACGCTGGAGGCAGAGGCGGACACGGGCGAGCTTGCGGGCGGCGAGGCGCTGAGCGAGCGCCTGATCGGGCTGCTGGCACAGACCGCGCGCGTGGGCGATGCTCGTATCGACGTCCGCTCACAGCCGACCGTGATCATGGCCGTGGGGGTCAACGGAACAGGCAAGACCACGACGATCGGCAAGCTCGCCTGGCACCTGCGCCAGGAGCTGGGTCTGAGTGTGCTGCTCGGCGCGGCCGACACCTTCCGGGCGGCGGCGCCCGAGCAGTTGGCGGGCTGGGCGCAGCGGGCCGACGCCGGGATCGTGACCGGGCCGGAGGGCTCCGATCCGGGTGCGGTGGCATTCGAGACGATCGCCCGTGCGCGCGCCGAGGGCGTGGACGTCGTGATCGTCGATACCGCCGGGCGGTTGCACACGCAGGACGATCTGATGGCCGAGCTGAGCAAGGTGCGCCGCGTGATCGCGCGTCAGCTGGATGGCGCGCCGCACGAGACGCTGCTCACGATCGACGCGACCACGGGCCAGAACGGGCTGCGCCAGGCACAGCTGTTCGCCGCGGCGGCCGAGGTCACCGGGGTCGTGCTGACGAAGCTCGACGGGACCGCCCGCGGCGGGATCGCGCTCGCGATCGCCGACGAGCTGCAATTGCCCGTGAAGCTGATCGGGATCGGCGAGACGGTGCAGGATCTGCGTCCGTTCGATCCCGAGGACTTCGCCCGTGCACTGATCGCCGAGAGCTGAGTCGATCGGTTGCGCTGCTCGGCGGGTTGCATCGCCCGACCCGAGTGGACTATGACTCCATCCAGCAGGCGACCACATCGAGCCATGACTCACGTGCGCTACAGGTCCCGAGGGGTAGTCTGATGGGTATGGGCGTGTGGATCGCATGGCTGGTGGCGGCATGTGTGCTTGGCATCGGAGAGATGCACCAGGGCGGGTTCTACTTGGCCCCGTTTGCGATCGGTGCGGGACTTGCCGCGATCGTGGGCCTGCTCGGCGTGGGGGCGCCGCTCAGCGCGATCGTGTTCCTGGCCGCCTCGGGGATCGTGTTCGCCACGCTGCGACCGGTCGCGCGCCGGCACCGCCGGTTGCCACCGGCGATCAGGACCGGCGCCGCGGCGCTGATCGGCAAGCCCGCGATCGTGATCGAGCGGATCGCCAACGACGAGGGTGTCGGTTGCGTGAAGATCGACGGCGAGGTGTGGACCGCGCGCAGCTATGACCAGGACGAGGTGATCGACACGGGCGAGCGGGTCGAGGTCGTGGAAATCCGCGGGGCGACTGCGCTGGTGATGCATTGAGTCGCCGGGACAACGAGCAAGGGAGCTGACCAATGGTCGCAATCATCGTCGTCGTGGTGGTAGTGCTGTTCGCGCTGCTCGTCGCGGCGCGCACGATTCGCGTGATTCCCCAGGCCAAGGCCGGGGTCGTGGAGCGGCTCGGTCGCTACAGCCGCACGCTGGAACCGGGCCTGACGCTCGTTACGCCGTTCATCGATCGGGTCAGGCCGCTGGTGGATCTGCGCGAGCAGGTCGTGAACTTCGCACCGCAGCCGGTGATCACCGAGGACAACGTGGTCGTGGCGATCGAAACGGTGTTGTATTTCACGATCACCGATCCCCGTTCGGCCACGTATGAAATCGCCGATCCGCTGCAGGCGATCGAGCAGCTGACCGTCACGACGCTACGTAACGTGATCGGCGGACTGACGCTGGAGGCGACGCTGACCTCGCGCGAGAACGTCAACGCCCAGCTGCGTACCGTCCTGGACGAGGCGACCGGCAAGTGGGGGATCAGGATCAACCGCGTGGAGATCAAGTCGGTCGATCCGCCGCCGGACATCAAGACGGCGATGGAGAAGCAGATGCGCGCCGAGCGCGACCGCCGTGCCGCGATCCTGACTGCGGAAGGCGAGAAGCAGTCCCAGATCCTCACTGCCGAAGGCGCCAAGCAGGCGGCGGTGCTCACCGCCGAGGGCGCCCAGCAGGCCGCGGTCCTCGACGCCGAGGGCGAGCGCCAGGCGGCGATCTTGCGGGCCGAGGGCGAAGCCAAGGCGATCGACACCGTATTCAAAGCGATCCACGAGGGCAAACCGAATCGCGAGCTGCTCAGCTACGAATACCTGCAGATGCTGCCGCAGCTGGCCGAAGGCGACGCCAACAAGGTGTTCGTCGTGCCGAGCGAGTTCGCACAGGCGTTTGGCGGGATCGGAGAGGCGCTGACACGGCGTTCGTCCGGTGGCGAGCCCGAGCCGCCGCACCTGCGGTCCGCGCCCGACGGCGCCCCTGGACCGCGAGCGGTACCACCCGCGGGCGGCGAGGACTGAGAAGAGCTCTGAGCTGAGCAGCACCCGTTGAGGCTCGCGGCTGCGAGAATCATTCGCGACCCATGTTCGACGCCCTCGCCGAGAAGCTGCAGACCACGCTCGCGGACGTGCGCCGGCACGGCACGCTGAGCGAGCAGGACATCGACGCGGCGATGCGCGAGATCCGTCTCGCGCTGCTGGAGGCGGACGTCAACTTCAAGGTCGTCCGTCAGTTCACCGCCCAGGTCAAGGAGCGCTGCCTCGGCGCGGACGGGACACCGGGCCAGGATGGCGTGGTCGGCAAGCTGAACCCAGGCCAGCAGGTCGTGAAGATCGTCGCCGAGGAGCTCGCGGCACTGATGGGTGGCCCGCCCGCCCCCGGCGCCTCGGCCGGACTCAGCTTCTCCTCGCACCCCCCGACCGTGATCCTGATGGTCGGGCTGCAGGGCTCGGGCAAGACGACCGCCACGGCCAAGCTCGCGCGCTATCTGCGCGAGGAGCGCGGCGCCGCGGTCGCGGTGGCGGCATGCGACACCTATCGCCCCGCCGCGGTCGATCAGCTCGTCAAGGTCGGCGCGCAGGCCGGGGCGGAGGTGTATTACCGAGACCCCACCCACCCCGAGCTCGATCCGGTCGAGATCGCCGCCTGGGCGCTGGAGCGCGCCAAGGCGGAGGGCAAGGACGTGTTGATCGTGGACACCAGCGGCAGGCTGCACGTCGATGAGCAGCTGATGGCCGAGCTGGTGCGGATGCGCGCGGCGGTCAAACCGACCGATGTGCTGCTGGTGCTCGACGCGATGACCGGCCAGGACGCTGCTGCCGTGGCGGAGCGGTTCGCGCAGGAGGTCCAGTTCGACGGCGTCGTGATGAGCAAGCTCGACGGCGACGCGCGCGGTGGCGCGGCGCTGTCGGTGAAGGCGATCACCGGCAAGCCGATCATGTTCGCCTCCACCGGAGAGCATCTCGGCCAGTTCGAGCGATTCCATCCGGATCGGATGGCCCAGCGGATTCTCGGGATGGGTGACGTGATGAGCCTGATCGAGCAGGCCGAGCGCCAGTTCGACGAGGACGAGGCGCTCGCGCTGCAACGCAAGCTGGGGCAAGACGAATTCGGGCTCGATGACTTCCTCGCGCAGTTGAAGACGGTCCGGCGAATGGGCCCGCTGACGAACCTGCTCGGCATGATCCCGGGGCTGGCGGGGCACCAGCTGCAGAACATGAAGGTCGACGAGCGCGAGCTCGATCGGGTGCAGGCGATCATCCTGTCGATGACTCCCTCCGAGCGCGCTCGGCCCGAGCTGATCAAGGGCTCGCGCAGGCTGCGCATCGCGCGCGGGTCGGGCACGAACGTGCAACAGGTCAATCAGCTTGTCAAGCAGTTCGGCCAGACCCGCAAGCTGATGAAGCAGGTCGGGCGGGGCAAGATGCCCGACATCGGCGCGCTCATGCGCCAGGCGCGGTAGGGGAGGTCGGCCGCCACGTGCCCGCCACGAGCCCGCGCACCGTCTAAGCTCTCTAAACCAAATTAGCCAAAACAGCGATAATCAGCAAACATCAAGGCACGGCGCGAGACAGCACCGTAACGCACACACACAGGATCGAGAGAGGAACAACAAGTTGTCAGTACGGCTCAGGCTCACACGGGTGGGCGGCAAGAAGGATCCGATCTGGCGCGTGGTCGTCGCCGACCAGCGCTCACCGCGCGACGGTCGCGTGATCGAGACGATCGGTCGGTACAACGCGCAGACGAACCCCTCGACGATCGCGATCGACGAGGAGCGCGCGCGCAGCTGGCTGGCGCGCGGGGCGCAGCCGACGAGCACGGTCCGCAAGTTGCTGCGCATCCAGGGCATCACAACCTAGGACCACGCTGACCGAAGCCGGGAGACACTCGCCTATGGCTCGCATCCCCGTTTCGGCCAGCGCGATGCTGTGTCCTTACCGATCGAAGATCACAGGATCTCCGATCGGCCAGCACGCGTGCGTAGCACGCCACGCTCCCTGCGTCCTTGCCTCGCTTGCCCAGCGAGGCCCTAGGTCCCGTAGATTGTGCGTAGCATCGCACGCAAGGCCGGGAGCGTAAAAATGACGAACGAGGACAACGCCAGCGAGATCCCGCGGCAGCTGCTCGAGTATCTGGCCGAAGGCCTGGTAGACGAGCCGGAGGAGGTCTCGGTCGAGCAGTTCGACGAGGACGACGGCACAATCGTGCTTGAGCTGTGCGTCGCCGACGGCGACTACGGCAAGGTGATCGGTCGCGGCGGGCGCACCGCCCACGCGCTGCGCACGGTCGTGAAAGCCGCGGCCACTGGCGCGGGACGCAGGGTGCTCGTCGACATCGTCGATTGAGGCAGCTCGCGGGCACCGTCAACCCATCGGTCCCAGCGATGGCGGATCTCAAAGGCTCGGCTGCGCAGGATCGACTACCCGCAGGGCGGGTCGGCCGGGCGCACGGTCTCGACGGCAGCTTCTATGTCACCGGCGCCCGCCCGCGCCTGCTCGAGCTCGGCACGGGTGTGACGATCGCAGGCAGGACCGCAGCGATCGTGCGACGCGCAGGGACCGATCAGCGTCCGATCGTGCGCGTCGACGGCATTACCGATCGGGACGGGGCCGAGGCCCTGCGCGGTCAGGCCCTGACCGTCACGGCGGCGGATGCGCCGCAGCTGGAGCAGGGCGAATGGTGGGCGCACGAGCTGGAGGGTTGCGCGGTGCTCGACGGGGAACGTCACGTCGGCACGGTGACGCGCCTGCTCGAGCTGCCCTCGTGCGAGGCGCTGGAGGTGCAGCGGGAGATGACCGGGTCCCACCCGCCCGGAGAGCCGCTGCTCGTGCCGATGGTCTCCGACGCGATCCGCCATATCGATGTCGCCGCTAGACGGATCGACGTGAACATGAGCTTCGTCGAGGACTGAGTCGCGTGAAGATCGAGATCGAGGGTCGCGGCGCATGGAGATAGACATATTCACGCTGTTCCCCGAGTGGTTTGCGTGGATGACCGAACAGCGCCACGTACACAACGCGATCGCCGCCGGCACACGCATCGAGTGCGTGAACTTCCGCGAGCACACCCCGCTCGGCGCGGGCCAGGTCGATGACACGCCGTTCGGCGGTGGTGCCGGGATGGTGCTGCGTGTGGACGTGCTCGACAGCGCACTGCGCGCCCGCTATGAGATCGACCCGGTGCGCTTGCGCGAGCGGCGCCGGGTGATCGCGCTGACACCCGGTGGGCGGCTGCTGGACGACGAGCTCGCGTCAGAGTTGGCGGGCGAGCCGGCACTGACGTTGCTGTGCGGGCGTTACGAGGGGTTCGACGAGCGGATCATCGAGCACTTCGCAAGCGATCAGGTCTCGATCGGGCGCTATGTCCTAGCCGGCGGCGAGCTCGCCGCGATGGTCGTGTGCGATACCGTGCTGCGCAAGCTGCCCGGCGCGCTGGGCCACGAGGAGTCGGCGATTGAGGAGTCCTTCAGCGCGGCGCTTGAGGGGCGACCCGAGTATCCCCATTACACGCGCCCTGCCGAGTATCGCGGCTGGCGCGTGCCCGAGGTGCTGCTGTCCGGTCATCATGAGCGGATCGCGGCCTGGCGGCGCAAGCGCAGCATCGAACGTGCGCGCGAACGCTGACCGTCCGCTACTATTGCTGACCGCGCCGACCGCCCATCCCCGATCGGGATCCGATGAGCGGTCCTGTAGGCGCGCCTCCAGCACCCCAGCACCCCCGTTCACTATGAGCAGCGTCATCGAAACCATCGAGCGCGCGCAGTTGCGCCGCGTCCCCGCCTTCGCGCCGGGCGACCGTGTCAAGGTTCACTTCCAGGTGATCGAGGGCACGCGCCGCCGCGTGCAGGTGTTCGAGGGTGTCGTCATCAAGCGCCAGGGTCACGGTGCACGCGAGACGTTCACCGTGCGCAAGCAGTCCTTCGGCGTCGGTGTCGAGCGCATGTTCCCGGTGCATTCGCCGAAGATCGAGCGCATCGAGCTGGCCGCCCGCGGCGACGTGCGGCGCGCCAAGCTCTACTACCTGCGCGATCGTGTCGGCAAGCGTGCGCGCGTGCGCGAGCGCCGCTGGTCGATCGCAGATGCCGAAGTCTCCGATCGGTCCGGCCCGGAGGAGACGGTCGAGCCCGGCCTGATGCACGAGGCGACGGGAGCGACCGACGCGGACGGCATGACCGCCGAGCAGGCGGTCGCTGAGGATGTGCAGGCGGTCCAGGACCCAGGCGCTGCGACGCCCGCGAACGACGCCGAGCCCGTCGAGGCGGAGGCATCCGCCGAGCCTGGATCGGAGTCAGAGTCCGGATCCGAGTCCGAGGCGTCTGGGGGGGCCTAGAGTCCGAGACATTCGTCGAGCCTGAGTCCGAGGCCGACACGTCCAGCGCCGATTCCCCCTCCGCTGATGCCGGCGACGCGCAGGGAGGCGAGGTCGCCGGTGACCAGCCGGCGTGAAGGTCGGCGCCGGCAAGCGCACGGACGCCAACGCTACTGCGGACACGGCAGTGACGGCGAAGACCGGGCGTAAGAAGTCGAAATCGACGACGGGCGCGATTGTCGAGCTGGTCGTGATCGTGCTCGTCGCGCTCGGTCTGGCGCTGGCGATCCAGGCGTGGATCGTCAAGCCGTACCGTATTCCCAGCGGCTCGATGGAACCGACGCTCGCGGTCGGCCAGCGCGTGCTCGTCGACCGCATCGGCACTCACTTCAGCGAACCGCACGTCGGCCAGATCACGGTGTTCCACCCGCCCGAAGGCGCCGAGCAGGAGGAGTGCGGACCGGTCCCCCACACGGTCAAGCTGGGTGGCGCGGCGTGTGCCGAACCGATCCCGAAAGAGGACTCGAGCATCAACTTCATCAAGCGCATCGTCGCGGGCCCGGGCGATGAAATCTACGTCAAGGAAGGCCACGTCTATCGCCGGGCCGCCGGCACGACCAGGTTCGTGCGCGAGCAGGACTCCTACATCCGCGAGTGCCCCTCGAGCCCTGAGTGCAGTCCGGGCTTTCCGACCCCGATCAAGATTCCGGCCGGACGCTGGTTCATGATGGGGGACAACCGTGGCGAATCCGACGACAGCAGGTTCTGGGGGCCAGTCCCCACCCCATGGATCATCGGCGAAGCGTTCGCCACCTACTGGCCGCCGGACCGCATCGGAATCTTCTAGCGTCGAGGACGCCCGCCCGGTTCTCACCGCCACCGCGCCCGCAGCGGTCGCCGCCACCACGCCCGACGTCGTGAAGACGAAGTCCTCGGCGAAGGCTTCCGGAGGCTCGGCCCGCGCTCGACGCCGGCGCGCACGGGCGCGTCGCACCAGTGGACGGCGCCTGTTCTCCTTCGACCGCCGTCTCGGCGTCCCGCTCGTCGCGGGCGCAGACGAGGCGGGCCGCGGGTGCCTGGCTGGACCGCTCGTCGCGGCGGGTGTGCTGTTTGACTACGAGACGCTCACGACGCGCGAGCTGCGCACATTGAGCGCGCTGAACGACTCCAAGCAGCACACCCCGCAGGCGCGTGAGGAGCTGTATCCACTGGTGCTGCGCTGTGCCGCCCGTGTCACGGTCATCTCCCGCTGCGTGAGCGGCATCGACGGGCGCGGTCTGCACAACACGAACCTCGCGGCGCTGCGCGACGCGCTGCGCAACGTGACGGCAGACATCCCGGATGAGGTCTTGTGTCTCGTCGACGGCTTCTCTGTACCCGAGTTCGAGCGCCCGCAGCGTGCGATCGTGGATGGTGATGCCACGAGCGCCGCGATCGCCGCCGCGTCGATCGTCGCGAAGGTGACCCGTGACCGTTATATGCGCCACGCCGACACCGAACACCCGGGTTGGGGGTTTGCCGAGCACGTCGGCTACTCCACCCCAGTCCACCGCGACGCGATCGCCCGCCAGGGCGTATCGCCGCTGCACCGGATGTCGTTTCAGTCGCTCGCTTACCAGCAGCTGGCGCTGTAGGCGGGTCTGAACTTGCGTCAGCCCGTGACAGGCTCTGCGTAAAGGGTTCGTGTGCTGTGATCTGCAAAGACGAGCACGATCGCCATGTCATCTTCGAGGGCCCGGTTGATCTGCTTCCCCATGTCGGAGGCGTCAGCGTCGATGAACATGGCGCGATCGGGATACGGCGAGCATTCTTCGATCGCCAGCTCGATTGCCTCGTCCATCACTTGCACAGCGGGTGACATGTGGTTGTCAGTGTTCATCGTTTTCGCCACCCTTCGATGATCGATCGGGTAGTTACGCTTGATCTCGTCGATCGCAGCGCGCATGCCCATTCCGAGAGTACCACTGTGGAAGATCTCGGCTGCCTGCTTGCCGTCTTTGTGTGTATAGCGGTGGAGCTCGTTTACGCCATGTGTACCGTCGTAGACACGAACCGTCTCCGACTCCTCTCGTTCCTTGACTAGGAGCACAACCGCGTAATCGACCACGTTCCGCGCCTCGATTGAAAACCTCACGTGTCCCCACGCGCACATTGATGGGTCGATTCTGACTGCATAAGAGGTAGCGCTCCGTCGAATCGATCTCCGCTTGTGCGACGGTCTGCCGTCAGTCATTTACCACGCCCCCTCGACATGATCCAGCCGCAGTAGCCGGTCGCGGCTGTCCAGCATCACGCCGATCGCGTCGAACCGGATCGTGTGCGCGCTGGGACGGATGTGCTTCTCATCGATCAGCCACGCGGTGGCGAGCTTGCGCAGACGGATGCGCTGGCGAGGACGCAGGTAGACGAGGGGCCGCTGGTCGGGACGGGGTCCACCCGGACGAGGGTCCACGCGACGGGTCTTGACCTCCACGAAAACGAGTGTTTTCCCATCGAACGCGACCAGGTCGATCTCGCCATAACGGGTGCGCTCGTTGCGCCCCAGCGGCGAGAAGCCCAGGCGGTGCAAGTGCTCGACGGCCAGCTGCTCGCCGCGGCGACCGAGCAGGCGACGGGGATCGGCGCGTTTGGCGTCCTCGCCGTCGGCGGTCGGATCGGAGCCGGGGGCGGGACCGGAAGTGTCGGTATTGGGCATGTCGATCACGCTAGACCGACAGGTGTGACCGCGGACGCGCATATGTGACAACTTGTCTCCAAGTGTGTGACGAATCTGTGACGCAGCAGGGCCGGGCTGCGTATATGGGCGTGCTGTCGTAGCCTCCAGGCCTATGAGCGAGACCACTGTTGACGAACCCGACGGACCCCAGGCGCCTGGCGGTGAGACCGGTGTGCAAGGACACCGGTCTCCAGACGGCGAGACCAATGTCGACGGGCCCCAGTCGCTGGACGGCGTCAGCAGCTTCATGGGCATGCGCTGGGACGATCCGCAGACGGTGCGCCTGCAGATCCGTCCGGAGCTGATCAACGCCGGTGGGCTGCTGTCGGGCGTCGTGACGTATGCACTGGTCGACTACTGCATGGGCTCGACCCTGTGGGCGCAGACGACCGAGGAGGAGCGGATCGCGACGATCAATATCTCGATCAACTACATCCAGACGGCGACCGAGGGCGAGGTCGTGTGCTCGACCACGCTCGACCGGCGCAATCGCACGACCGCGGTGATGCGCAGCGAGGTACGCGCCGAGGACGGCCGCCTGCTGGTCACGGCGATCGGCAGCTACACGATCTTCGCGCCGCCGCCGGCCGCCAGCTGACGCCCGCCGCACCGGCCAGTGCTGGCCGACCCGGACGATCGGTAGCAACTCACCGGCGCCGCCGACCGATCACGCCCATCCATCGGCAAACGCTAGATTTATTCAAGACAAGTTCATGACTGGAACGCCAGTCGCGCTGACGATCGCCGGCTCGGACTCGGGTGGCGGGGCCGGCGTCCAGGCCGACCTGAAGGCGTTCGCGCGCTGCGGGGTGCACGGGTGCAGCGCGATCACCGCGATCACCGCACAGAACACGCTCGGCGTTCGGGCGATCCACGCCGTGCCGCCGGAGATCGTGCTCGCGCAGGTGCAGGCGGTCATGCAGGACATTGGCGTGAGCGCGGTCAAGGTGGGGATGCTCGGCACCGCGTCGGTCACGCTCGCGGTCGCGCGCGCGCTGGAGGAGCTGCCGGTCGGGACACCCGTGGTCGTCGATCCGGTGATGGTCACCGAGTCGGGCGCGCGATTGCTCGACGCCGACGCGCAGAGTGCGCTCGTAACGGAGATCCTCCCGCGCGCCACCGTGCTCACGCCAAACCTGCCCGAGGCGCGCGTGCTCGCGGGACTGCGAACCTCAATGGCAGACGCGCCGGGAGACGCAGAGTACGAGAGCGAGGCCCAGGACGAGCAAGAGGCCTCCCCCCGGGAAGAGCGTGAGGCACACGAGCTAGCGCGAGCGGTGCTCGCGCTCGGGCCGGACGCGGTCGTGCTGACGGGGGGTCATCGCGCGCGCGCGGTTGACCTGTTGCTCGATTCGGCGGTCAGTCACGTGACCCGGGCGGTGGAGATCTCGGGCGAGCGTTATCCCGATGGTGCGGCGCACGGCTCCGGGTGCACGCACTCCGCGGTGCTGGCCGCGCGGCTCGCGCTCGGTGAAACGCTGCTGGACGCGGCGACGGTCGCACGCAGGCTCGCGGGGGAGGCGGTCGCGAACGGACTGCGCGACGTCGGTGCGGGTGCCGGCCCGGTCGACGTGCTCGGGCTGGCTCGGATGCGCGCTCGCTGAGCTGTGGGTCTCACCGGTAAGCAGGACTCGGACACCCAAGCCCCGGGACACGCGAACCGCTCTAGGCGGCGCCGTCCGCCGCCGCCTCGGCTGGCGCTCATCCGCTCGGCCACGGCGTGCCATAATCGATTGGCGATGAAGCTGCTGCGTATGAAGCCCGGTCATGGCGAGATCGTGCTCGCGGAGGGAGACGTGGAGGTCGCCGAGCAGGAGCGGGAGCTGATCGAGGCGTTCAGGCGCGAGCTGGACGCCGGGATGTGGGCCGCGGTGCCGACCGAGACGACCGATGGGCGGCGCGAGGCGGAGCTGGTCAAGAGCTTTGCCGACGTTCCCCGAGACGCCGAGCGCGTGATCTTCTTTCCTCGCGCGGCCGGTGGATCTCTGCCTGAGCAGCAGCCGGGCGAGACGGGGGAGGGCCCTCCGGCGCGAACTTCAGCGGCCGGCGATGTGCCCGGAACGGCGCGGTAGGGAGCATGCTGCTGGGCCTGGCGACCGCCGCGCTCGTGTCGAGCGCACTCGTGTGGGAGCTGAGCCGAGAGCATGTGACGGGCGGGCTCGCGCGGGTGTGCGCACGTGCGCGCGAACGCGGCGTTTTTTCCCTCAGTACCTTCAACCGAACACGCGATCGAACACACGAGCTCCACTACGACCCCGGCCGCGAACGTCGCGCCGAGCAGCGGGCGCGTGAGCTGCTGCGCTCGTGCGTGAACGAGCATGAGTGGGCGATGTATCGCGATCTCGGATTCCTGCGCGTGTTCGACCGCAACGGCGGGCGCTACGCCTACTTGATCTACCCGCACAAGCCGATCGTCGCCTACATTCCACGAACGGGTGCGCTGCTAAGCGAGTACTGCGTCGAGTTTCCCGACCACTCCCGCCCGTACGGCAGTGCGCGGCTGCCCGACTCCGATGACGTGCTCGCGAAGTGGATGGCGCTGACCGCCGACGAGCGCGGGCTGATCGCCGACGCGAACATGCACTTGCCCGGGCGCCAGGTCGATCCGGAGCGCGTCATACGCGACCTGGCGAGGCTCGCGTGCTGGGAGCACGAGCGCGCGGGTGTCCGCGCTGCCGGAGCCGGCGCAGGCGGCGTGACGGGCGGCCATGTCCAGTCGCGACCCGCGCTGCCGCGGGCCGGTAGTGTGACGGGGGGGGGGGTGGGGTTAGGGCATTAAAGCGGGGGACACAAGGGGAGACACCTCTCCCGTTTCCCAGATCCCGTTCGGCCAGTCCGAACCGGCCAGCTGCGTGAGCACGCCCCCATTTGACATCAGACACCGCAGCCGGGCCCTGACCGAGGGTCCCGAGCGTGCCGCCGCCCGCGCATATCTGCACGGGATCGGCTACTCCGCGGAGGATCTCGCCAAGCCGATCGTCGGCGTCGCGCATTCGTGGATCGAGACGATGCCGTGCAACTTCAACAACCGCGTGCTCGCCGCCAAGGTCAAGGAGGGCATCCGCGCGGCCGGCGGCACGCCGATGGAGCTGAACACGATCGCGATCTCCGACGGGATCACGATGGGAACGTCAGGGATGCGCGCCTCGCTCGTGTCACGCGAGCTGATCGCCGACTCGATCGAGCTCGTCGCCTCCGCCCACTGCTTCGACGCGCTCGTGACGATCTCCGGCTGTGACAAGACGATCCCGGGCACGGTGATGGCGCTCGCGCGGCTGAACATCCCCGGCCTGATGCTCTACGGCGGCTCGATCAAGCCGGGCCACTACAAGGGCGCGGAGGTAACCATCCAGCAGGTGTTCGAGGCGGTGGGCCAGTTCGCCTCGGGCAAGATCACAGAGCAGGAGCTGCACGAGCTGGAGGAGGCCGCCTCGCCGGGCGCGGGCGCGTGCGGCGGCCAGTTCACCGCGAACACCATGGCGATGGCGTTCGAGGCGCTTGGCATCTCGCCGGCGGGCTCGGCGATGGTTCCCGCGGAGGATGGGCGCAAGCTCGAGGTGGCCGTACAGGTAGGGGAACTGGTGATGGACGTCTTGCGGCGCGGCCAGCGACCGAGCGACGTGATCACCAAGCCAGCGCTCGAAAACGCGATCGCGGCGGTTGCCACCAGCGGTGGCTCGACCAACGGCGTGCTGCACCTGCTGGCGGTGGCCCATGAAATGGGCGTGCCGCTGGGGATCGACGAGTTCGAGGCGATCTCCGAGCGCACGCCGCTGTTGTGCGACCTACAGCCCGGTGGGCAGTACGTGGCGACGGAGCTCTATGAAGCAGGTGGCGTGCCGCTGGTGCTTGCACGGTTGAAGGACGTGGGGATCCTCAACGCGGATGCGCCGACCGTGACCGGCAGGACGATCGGCGAACACGCGGACGAGGCGGTGGAGACCGAGGGCCAGCCCGTCGTGCGGCCGCTGTCCAATCCGATCAAAACCACCGGTGGCTTTGCCATCCTGCGCGGCAACGTCGCGCCAGAAGGCTGTGTGGTGAAGCTCTCCGGCCATGAGCGTCGCAAACACGTGGGGCCCGCCCGTGTGTTCGACGGCGAGGAGGACGCCATGAAGGCGGTGCTCGCTCACGAGCTGAAAGCGGGCGATGTGGTCGTGATCCGCGCCGAGGGGCCCGCGGGCGGGCCGGGCATGCGCGAGATGCTGGCGGTGACCGCTGCGATCGTGGGTGAGGGTCTCGGCGAGGAGGTCGCCCTGATCACCGATGGGCGCTTCTCCGGCGCCACGCATGGCTTCATGGTCGCCCACGTGGCACCGGAGGCCGTCCGTGGCGGTCCCATCGCTGCCGTCCACGACGGCGATGAGCTGACCATCGACGCGGACAGTGGCCGGCTGGACGTGGCGCTCAGCGACGAAGAGATCGCCGCCCGGGTGAGCGCCTACAGTCGGCCCCCCCGCGCGGACGAGCACGTGGACGTTGCCATCCAGAAGTACGCCAAGCTCGTTGGCAGCGCCGCCACCGGCGCGGTCGCGCGCTGAGTCCCGCTCTCCGTCGCCGGTTGTCGCGCTATATCCCGTATCCGCGCTCGGCACCGCCGCGGTGGTGGACGCCGCGCGTGCCGAGATCGAGATCGGCGAAAGGAACCGTATGGACCTGCCCGAGATGTGCTACACGCGCGGTGGCGACTAAGTTTGCGCGCGTGTGGCACCCAGTAGTCGTGCGCTGGCGAAACGGTCCCTTGCTGCGTTGCTGCGCCGCTCACTCCTCCAGGAACTCGTTCAGCAGCGCGTTGAACACGTCGGGGCGCTCGACCATCGCCAGGTGGCCGGTGTCCGGGAGGATGATCTTGCGCGAGCCCGGGATCAGCTCTGCGTAGACGGCCGCGTCGCGAACCGTCACCACCTGATCGCGCTCGCCCCAGACGATCAGCGTCGGGCACACGATCTCGTGCAGGCGGTCGCGGAAGTCGAAGTCGAAGTTTGCCTGAAGTGCCTGCACGAAGCCGGGCTTGCCGGCGCCGCGCACCAGCTCGGCGGCCATCGTGGCGGACAGCCTGTCCGGATGACGGACCAGGCCGCCCAGGACCGCCCGGCGCAGCGCCGGACGGCTTGTGATCGCGTCCGCATGGGTCCCGCCCCACGCCGTCAGCGCCGTCATCGCCGGTTCGAACCGGCGCAGCACGGGCACCAGCGTCTCGCGCCGGTCGCGGTAGGTGCTGATGCCCGCGGGCGAGACCAGCACCAGGCGCTCGACGCGCTGGGGGAACGCGATCGCCAGCTCCGCGGATATGAACCCCCCCATCGAGTTGCCGACGACCGCGGCGGCGTCGATTCCAAGCTGGTCCAGCAGCCCGTCCAGCAGCCGCGCGTAGAAGGAGATCGTGATCTGCTCGCGCGGCATCGGGGAGTGGCCGAAGCCGGGCAGGTCCATCGCAACGACGCGATGCCGGGCAAGCGGAGATCCGTCGCTCTGCGGCCGGCCGGCGAACACCGGAAGCTGCTCCAGCCAGTTCGGCCACGAGCCCGTCAGCCCGTGCACGAACACGATCGGCGGCCCCTCGCCGAGATCGATCGTGTTGACCGGCTGCCCGTCGACGCTGACCCAGCGCTGGTACTTTCGCCAGTCGGTGTCGAGCCAATCGGACCGTCCGGACGGGTTGTAAACTTCAGGGCTGCGATGGTCGCTGTGCGACGCGGTTTCGTCGATACTGCCGCCGGGCAGACGCACGGTTGTGAGCTTCATCTGCATAATCTAGCGCGGCCGGGAGCCGTGGGCGCCCGCTGAGACAGACGATGCGTATCGCGATCGACATCGATTCAACGCTGCACCACTACTGGGACACGCTCTCGGAGATCGCGGTGCGCCGCTTCGGCATCGAGCTCCCGTATGAGGAGCAGTTCACGTGGGGCATCACGCGGCTGCGGGCGGATCAGCTGGGAATCTGCATCGAGGAGAGCCACAGCGAGGCCGCCATCATGGCGGGAACGCCGTATCCGGGCGCGGTCGAGACGGTGCGCCGCTGGCATGACTCCGGCGGGCACTTCATCCATGTCACCAGCCATCGCGATCCGCGCTGCGCACCGGCGACCGCGCGCTGGCTGGGACAGATCGGGTTGCCGTTCGACGATCTGTGCTGCTCCTGGGACAAGGTCTCGCGCTGCGCTGAGCTCCAGATCGACGTGCTGATCGATGACAGCCCGCTGAATCTCGCCGCGGCGCTCGAACGTGGGATCGCCGCCGCCACGATCGCTCATCCCTGGAACCGAGACGTGTGCGAAGAAGAGGACGTCCTGGTCGCCGAGAACTGGCCTGAGCTCGCGCGCGCCCTCGAGCCCCTGCTGAGCCCTCGCTCACCGGCTGTGGCCGGCGTGGGCGCCGGACAGGCCGTGGGCGCCGGAAGAGACGTCGGGGTTGGGCAGGACGTTGGCGCCGAGCCGAGCACTGGCGCCGAGCAGGGCATGGGGGTCGCGGCGGCGAACTAGGCCGGGATGAGCACCTTCGCAGGGGCTGAGAATGCGCGGGCACGCGTGCCCGCGCGCGTTAACGCCCAAAAAGAACAACGACGACCCATCACCGACTCTCGTATCACTTACCCACGCGCGATCGACCCGCGCACAACCGACTCACGAACCAGCGACGCGACTGCCCGCCGTTGGCGGGAGGCGGCCGGACTGCTGCACGACGATCTGCGTCGTCGCGACGCGGCCGTCAGGACGGTGCGCGCGTACCTCCTCGACATCGAACAGTTCGCCGCCTGGGCAGGTGCGCGCGGACTGCAACCGGCGGACATCGGTCCCAAGGACATGCGCTCCTACGTGGCCGCCCTGTCGGGGCGTGGCGTCGCACCGAGTACGAGCGCGCGCAAGCTGGCGGCGCTGCGCGCCCTGTTCAACAGCCAGCGCGAGCACGGCCTCCTCGCCCAGAATCCCGCCGAGTTGGTGTCCACGCCCAGGCGCGCGCACAATCTGCCACGAGTGCTGAAGGCACGCGAAGCCGCCGCACTGCTCGACTCGATTCCAGCGAGCCGGCCGAGCGCGGCGGACGGCGCGACGCAGAAGCTGCGGGCGGCGTTGAATCTCCGTGACCGTGCGATGTTCGAGCTCGCCTATGCCTGCGGCCTGCGCGCCGAGGAGCTCATATCGCTGGGACTGGAGAACGTCGACCACGACGCCGAGCAGTTGCGCGTCGAGGGCAAGGGCCGCAAGACCCGGTTCGTCCCCGCCGGCGAGCTCGCGCTGGCAGCGGTCGGCGAGTACGTGGTGCTCGGCCGCCCGGGGCTCGTGGATAGAGCAATCGGCGAGCAGGCGTTGTTCCTCTCAAAGACCGGCAAACGGCTGAGCACGAGCGATGTGCGCCGTCGGCTGGCGCGCTGGGCCCGTCACAGCGGCGTCGAGTCCACGACCGGCGCGATCAGCCCGCACGCGCTGCGCCACAGCTATGCGACGCACCTGTTGGACGGGGGCGCGGACCTGCGTTCGATCCAGGAGCTGCTTGGGCATGCGAGCGTGTCGAGCACCCAGATATACACTCGGGTAGAGTCCGCCAAGCTGAAAAGCGCATATGCGCGCAGCCACCCCCGGGCCTGATCACGGGAGATAGGACGCAGGCGGACCCCGGATGGAGACTAACGTAAAAGCGATTGAGCTGCGCGAACTGTGGCGGCAATACAAGTCCAAGGGCGACCAGCGCGCTCGCGAGCGGCTCGTTGTCGCCTATTCGCCGCTCGTGAAGTACGTCGCCGGACGCACCGCCGCCGGGCTGCCGCCGCATGTCGAGGAGGCCGACCTGATCTCCTACGGCCTGGTCGGGCTGATCTCGGCGATCGAGCGGTTCGACCTGTCGCGGGAGATCAAGTTCGAGACCTACGCGATTATGCGCATCAAGGGCGCGATCATCGACGAGCTGCGCTCGATGGACTGGGTGCCGCGCAGCGTGCGCGCCCGCGCCCGCGAAGTCGAGCGCGCGAACGCCAAGCTCGAGAACGCACTGCAGCGCGCGCCGACCGACAAGGAGATGGCGGCCGAGCTGAAAATCACGGTCGATGAGCTGAACGAGTCGCTGCTGGCGATCTCGCACTCCTCGATGGTCGCGCTGGATGAGCTGTGGTCGACGTCTGACTCGAGCGGCGATCAGGTCTCGCTGATGGACACGATCGAGGATCCGACCGCGCCCGACCCTGCGCGAGCGCTCGACATGGGTGACCTGAAGGACCGCATCGCCGAGTCGATCGCGCTGCTGCCCGAGCGCGAGAAGCTCGTGATCGCGCTCTACTACTACGAGAACCTGACCTTGCGCGAGATCGGCGAGGTGCTCGGAGTGACCGAGTCGCGCGTGTCCCAGTTGCATACGAAGGCCGTCCTGAGGCTGCGCTCGCGGATGCAGGAGGAGTCCTTCGCGGAGTAGCCGTCTCGGGGTGGCGCGCGTATGGCCCGAGCGGACCGGCGCCCCGCGCCGAGCCCCAACCGGTACCCTGGGCGTCTGTGGCCACCCGCTCGATCGTCACCTCCCAGCCGGACGTACCCTGCGACGTGTGTGGACGCAGGCTGCTGCGGGGCGAGCAGCCGGACGTGTTCCTGGCGGGCGGACGGCGGCGGACGGTGTGCGAACTGTGCGCTCCGCGCGCCAGTCACGAGGGCTGGCTGCGTGAGACCGACAGCCACTCGTTGAGCTTGCCCCCGGCGCGTCCACGACGGGGACGCAGCCTGCTCGATCGTCTACGCCAGCGCGAGCCCGTAACGCCGCTGAACGCGATCCCGGTGACCCCGGAAGATCCGGGCGAGACCGCCTCGTATGACTTCTTCGACGGCGGTCCGGGAGTGGCCGAGCTGTCCGCGCCAGGCGTCGAGGGGCCCCACGCGCCCGATTTCGCGCAGACCGCCGCACCGGTGCCCGCGGCGACGTTCCCCGATCTGGATCCGCTGCCCGCGAAGGGCACGTCCAGCGATGACGTCGCGCTGGCCCAGCGTGCGCTCGAAGTGTTCAACGCCGATGAGCATCCACGTCGCGTCGCCGGAGTCTCCCGCTCGCTCGGAGCGCCGAGCGTCACCGTCCGCACGCCGGCCGAGTCCGGGGGCGCGAGGATCGCGATCGTCGTCGCCTGGGAGCTGTGCTGGTATCGCTACGAGGTCGATCTCGGCGACGAGGCTGCCGGTGCGAGCGTGGCCGCCCAGGGCACCGAGCTGAGCGAGCTCGCCGCCGAGGATCACACCGGGAATGCAGTCGCGGGTGAGGACGGAGCGCTGTCGCTGGTAGGATCAGTGTTCAGATGATCTATTGCGTGGTACCCAAGCCGCTGTCCGAGGAGCTGTATCCGAAGCTCGTCGAGCACTATGCGCACGAGGACAATGTCACGGTCATCATCGACCGTCGCGAGTCCGACCGCCGCGCTCGCGGAGCGCGCCCGAGCGATGCGGTCAAGCAGCAGCGAGTCGTTCGTAACCGCCGCCGCGCCCGGATGCCGGGCGATCTGCCGCCGCTCGCCAAGGCCCTGTAGCCAGGGCGACCGTGGACACGGCGCGGAGCTTTGTCCTTACCGATCGGAGATCCCGGGATCTCCGATCGGCCAGCACATGTGCGTAGCACACTACGCTCCCTGCGTCCGTGCTCCGACCACGGCCTACGGCCGCGGTGCCCGTCCACGACCGTCCTGGGGGCTTACGGGTTGCAGTACGCAGATTTGGACGACCTAGCTGTGCCGTCCCGGGCGCAGTGCATAATCTCGCTCCGCGATGAGAGCGATCGTTCATGTCGATGGCGGTGCGCGCGGCAATCCCGGACCGGCTGCCGCGGCATGCGTCATCTCCACGCCCGAGGGTGAGGTTCTCGGCGAGCACGCCGAGCTGCTCGGCGATACGACGAACAACGTGGCCGAGTATCGCGCGCTGCTGCTCGGTCTGCGTCACGCGCGCGAGCTGGGGGTGAGCGACGTGGAGGTCGTCAATGACTCGGAGCTGATCGCCAAGCAGATCAACGGTCAGTACAAGGTCAAGCACCCCGCGATGCGACCGTTGTATCTGGACGCGATGTCAGCGTTGCGCGGGTTCGAGCGCTGGACGGTGCGGACCGTTCCCCGGGCGCAGAACGCCGAGGCCGATGCGCTTGTGAACGCAGCCCTGGATCAGACGCGCGACGCCGGCGCTCTCTGACCGCGTCGCTCGATCGAGGCGACCCCTCATCACTACCCCTAGCGGGCCGAGAGGCAAGCAAGACCAGGATTGAAACCCCACCCACCCGCGCGGCGTGCTTTGCACGCGTGACCCAGCCCTTCGGGCTGTGCCCCGATCGGCGATCCCGTCGATCGACGATCGGTGAGGACGCAGACCGATCATCCGGGATCGGCCAGCGCCGCCTATCGGCCCGCTCAGTGCAGCGGCTGGGCGGATTTGGCCAGCGCGAGCATCTGCGCGTTCGATAGTTCCTCGAGCAGCGTGTTGGTCAGCCAGTAGACGACGCCGTGAGTGCGCCAGCCGATCACGTGGATGTGGGAGCCGTCGTCGACGAACCAGTATTCGCGCCCACCGATCACCTGGGTGCGTGCGTGGGCGAACAGGGGAGGGTTGGACCAGTCGGTGCCCTCGAAGTCGTAGTAGGCGCCGATGCCGATGTGCCAGACGACCACGTAGGCGTGATGGAGGTTGTTCTGCGGGTCATGGAGACCATAGGCGCGCACCTGCTGCTGTTCGGCCTGGTTGGTCTGCAGGGTCGGGTAGAGGACCGGGAAGGGGATTTCGACGGCGGCTTTGACCATTTCGCTGCCGCCGGCGGAGGGCGTCGGGACCAGGCCGAGCGCGCTCGCCGAGAACCCGTTGGAGTGTCCGTGCGAGCCGTGCTTGCTGTGGTGCGAGCTGTGGGATGGGCCGCTGGATGGGGGCAACTGCAGCTGTTCGTGGCCGTTGAGGAAGTCCTGCAATGTCGCCTGCTCCTGTTCGGGGCTCGAGGTCACGTAGTCCACCCCGTTCACCTGAGCGTCGACGTTCGTGGTCTGGAATTTGACCTGGCGCAGCGGCTTGGTCTGGGAGAAGGCGACGAGCTTGGCGAGTTCGATCAGCTCGCTCGCGGAGGCGTGGAAGGTCGTGGCGATCGCGTGCCCGACCGCGCGGGCGACCGTGTCGATCTGGCCGAGCTCGTTCGACGGGTCGATCTGCTCGCGCAGGTCGCGCAGGAAGTCCTGCTGGCGGGCGACGCGCACGAAGTCCGAGTCGTCGTGGCGGTAGCGCACATAGTCGAGCGCGTTTTCGTAGCACAGCTTCTGGTAGCCGGGCTGGATGTTGATGAACGTGTAGTTTTCTTCGGGTGTGCCGCCACCGTAGTAGTGGTGGTCGACGTTCACGTAGGCGCACCCGAGTGTGTCGACCACTTCGATGAAGCCGCGGAAGCTGACGTCGACGATGCCGTTCAGGTGCAGGCCGGGAAACACTTCGCGCTCGATCGTTTCCGCGGCGAGCACCATCCCGCCCTTGGTTCCGCCGAGCTTGTTACCGATCGTGTAGGCGGCGTTGATCTTTTCCTGCGGGTAGGTTTCCCCGCGCGGCGTGGAGATGTTGACCATCAGGTCGCGCGGGATCGACAGCACCGAGGTCTGTTCCTGTTCGGGGTCGAAGCGCACCAGCAGGATCGTGTCCGAGTGCGGTGGGTCTTCGCGGTCGTAGGAGTCCTTCGCACCCACGCGCCGGTCTGAGCCGAGGATCAGGAACGTCTGCGGGCCGCCGTTGTATTCGGCCGTGACCACGCTCTTGGGGGCATTGATCTGGTTGAGCTTGGGGAACACCTCTTCGGCGATGCCCGTGATCCGGTTCAGCGCGACCGTGGCGGTCGCACCGGCGCTCAGTGCGACGATCAGGATGGCGGCGATCGCAAATCGCTTAGCCATGCGCCAGCCCGGCGCAGGCGGACGCTCGTCCTCGTGCATCGACCAAGCGTATCGGCCCGCCCGGAGCCTTAGGTACGCTCGCAGCCATGCTCAGCCCTAGAAATCGCGAGCTGTTGGGCCTGATCCCCGCTGCGCTGCTCGTGACGGCCGGGTTCACGGCGATCTTCATCCAGCAGCAGGACACCGCGCGCGAATCCTCGACCAACCTCACGCTCAACCACGCCTCCAGCGTGTCGCTGACCTACGGCGCGCTGTTTCTCGCGCTGTGCATCGCCGCGCACCTGGTGATCCGCTTCTGCCTGCCCGACGCCGATCCGTACCTGTTCCCGCTCGGCGCGGTGCTCGCGAGCGTGGGGATCGTGATGGTCTATCGCATCGAACCGACGCTCGCCCGCCAGCAGGCGCAGTGGATGGTGCTCGGCCTGATCCTGTTCGCCGCGACGATTCTCGCATTGCGCCGCCGCGGCGTGGGCGTGCTGGAGCGCTACCGCTACACGATCGCCGCGGTCGGCATCGTGATGACGGTCCTGCCCCGCATGCCGGTAATCGGCGAGCAGGTTAACGGCGCCTACCTGGACATCCACATCGGCGGCATCTCGTTCCAGCCGGCCGAGCTCGGGAAGGTCGCGATCGTGATCTTCCTGGCCAGCTACCTGCACGACAACCGCCAGGTGCTCGTCACCGCCGGACATCGCGTGCTGGGGCTGACGATCCCGCCGATGAAGCAGTTCGGCCCGATGCTGATCGTGTGGGGCGCGGCGATGGGCACGCTGCTGCTGACCGGCGAGCTGGGGACCTCGCTGATGTTCTACGGCGCGTTCCTGGCGCTGCTGTACGTCGCCACCGGTCGACTGTCGTTCCCGCTGATCGGCCTGATCCTGTTCGGTCTCGGCGCCTGGTTCGTGGTCGGGCACGTCGCGCACGTGCACGCGCGGGTGCTGGCCTGGGAACATCCGCTCGACCCGGTGTTGTTCGAAAACGGGACCAGCTACCAGCTCGGCCAGGCGCTGTTCGCCCAGGCCGACGGCGGTCTGCTGGGGACGGGGTTCGACCAGTCGCTGCTGCAGTATCCGGTCGAACTGGCCAATCACGTGGTTGTGCGCCGCTCGATCCTGCCGGTGCCCGAAAGCGACATGATCTACGCGGTCATCACCGACGAGCTCGGCCTGGTCGGCGCGGCCGGACTGCTGCTCGTGTATCTGCTGTTCGTCGTGCGCGGTCTGAAGACGGCGATGCTGGCGCGAGACTCGTTCTCGAAGCTGCTCGCGACCGGACTGTCGTTCATCGTGGCGATGCAGGTGTTCGTGATCGTCGGCGGCGTCACGCGCGTGATCCCGTTGACCGGCGTGACGCTGCCGTTCGTGGCCTACGGCGGGTCGAGCGTGGTCATGAACTTCGTGCTGCTGGCGCTGCTGCTGATCATCTCCGACCGCGCTCGCCGGCCGTACTCGCGCGACTGACGGGCAGCTGAGCAGGGTTGCGTAGGTTTGCTGAAGGTTTGGGAGCAAAACCTCCATATCGGCGCGCGTCGCAGGGCACGAGGCCGATCGCGTCGAAATCCTGGGCTGACGTGCTCTCCTCCACGCTTACCTATAACGCCACGCCCCGCCTGTGTCTGCGCACGCCCGATCGGTCGCATGCGCGCGAGCATCGCTACGGGAGCGCCCTCAGCGACGGGTTCTCCTCGCCCGCGGGACTGCACCGCCGTCCGTGGCTTGCACGTCTGCGCCGTGCGCTGCAGGAGGACCTGTTCGCCGTGCACTACCAGCCGATCGTCTCGCTGACAGACGGTCGGGCGGCCCACTACGAGGCGCTCGTGCGGCTCGCCGACGAACCCTCCGAAGAGCTCGTGCCCCCCGGCCGGTTCCTGCCCGCAGCCGAGCGCTATGGATTGATCCGCGACATCGACCGGCTCGTACTCGCGCGGGTCGTGCGACTGCTGGGCGGGCGTGAGGGGCGATCCGATGGGCAGGGGGTCGCGCGGGTCGCGGTCAACCTGTCCGGCCTGTCGGTCACCGACGGCACGATGCTCGCCTACATCGAGCGCTGCCTGGATCGCCACGGCGTCGACCCGGCACGGCTGGTGATCGAGATCACCGAGACGGCTGCGATCTCCGACATGGATCGCGCCCAGACGTTCTGCCAAGGTGTGTCTGCGCTCGGCTGCGCCGTTGCGCTCGACGACTTCGGCGCCGGGTTCGGCTCGTTTCAATACCTCAAGCACCTCCCGTTCGACTATCTGAAGATCGACGGTGGCTTCATCCGCGGTCTGCCGCAGTCGCCCAAGGACCAGCTCGTCGTGCAGGCCCTCGCCGGGCTCGCGCGGAGCATGGGGGTGCAGACGATCGCCGAGTACGTGACCGACCGCGCCACGCTCGAGCTGCTGCGCCGATACAGCGTGGACTACGCCCAGGGGTTCGAGGTCGGGCGGCCGTACCCCCGGATTGTTTAGACCACGTCGCATGCGATGACGTGTGTTGGGCCGCATTACTTATAAAAGCTGATGTTGTGTCAGGCCCGCATGCGGGCCTGACGGGGAGCCGCGCATGCGCGGCTCCCCGGACGGTGCATGCACCGTCCGAACGGGGCGGCACATGTGCCGCCCCGCCACGGGCGCATGCGCCCGTGGAAGACCAGCCGCATGCGGCTGGTCTCGGGGTCGTGCATGCACGACCCCGACCCTCTCAGCTTTTACAAGCATGTGTGCCCGGCCCTCGTAATCTGGTTCTCCACTAGGCTCCCCTCTCCATGCGTGCCGTCACCTTCCAATCCCCCGGACAGGTCTCCGTGCAGGACGTGCCCGAGCCTGAGCTGCAGCGTCCCGACGATGCGATCGTGCAGATCACCGCCAGCGGGATCTGCGGTTCGGACCTGCACATCTACCACGGCCGCATGCCGGTCGAGCAGGGGTTCACGATCGGGCACGAGTTCGTCGGTACCGTGCTGGAGGCGGGCCCGGAGTTCGAGCGGGCCGCGGTCGGCGAGCGCGTGCTCGGCTGCTTTCACAGCGCCTGCGGCACCTGCGCCGCGTGCATCCGTGGAGATTATCACCGCTGCGCGCACGGGCGCACGTTCGGTCACGGCTCAAAGCTCGGCGATCTGCAGGGGGCCCAGGCCGAGCGCGTGCTAGTCCCGCGCGCCAACCTCACGCTGCGGCGCGTGCCCGAGGGCATGTCCGACGAGATCGCGCTGTTCGCCGGCGACGTGCTCGGCACCGGCTATCACGCGCTCGCCCACGCCGGGCTGCGCTCCGGCGATACCGCCGCCGTGCTCGGTCTCGGACCGGTCGGGCTGTGTGCTGTCCAGGCCGCCCGGGCCGCCGGCGCCACGCAGGTGTTCGCGATCGACACGGTTGCCGAGCGCCTGGAGATGGCGAGGCGGTTCGGGGCCACGCCGATCCATCTGACCGAGGAGGAGCCAAAGCGCGTGATCCGCGCCGGGACCGACGGCGCCGGCGTGGACGTGGCGGTGGACGCGGTCGGCGATCCCGGTCCGCTGGCGCTGGCGATCAGCCTCGCGCGCGACGCCGGCACGATCTCCGGCATCGGCGCGTACGCCGGCCGGGGAGAGGTGCCGCTCGGACTGGCCTGGCTGAAGGGCCTGACGATCAGATCGGGCCTGGCGAACGTGATCGCGCACGTCGATCGCGTGCTCGCGATGGTCAGCGCGGGACTGCTCGACCCAGCGCCGCTCGTGACCCATCACATGTCCTTGGAGGAGGCGGCGCAGGCGTATGAGCTGTATGACCGCCGCGAGGCGCTGAAGATCGTCCTGACGCCGTAGGACCCTCGCCAGAATAGATGGTGGGTTGAGGGGGTCGGGCCGTGGATGGCAGACGACGCACGCGAGCGCAGGCGTGCTGGTGGCACGTCGAGCATCGTGGGTGGCGGCTGACGCCGCGGAACGGCGGCCTCAATCCCGGCAGATATTCTGGCGAGGGTCCCTAGTCGCCCTCGAGCGGATCGTCCTGGCGCTGGTAGCCACTCACGGCCGCGACAGGTAGGCTGCGTCCATGACCACTGCCTCCGCCCAGACACTTCCAGACGCGCTCGGCGACGCCGCCCGCGAGTTCGTAGCCCAGCCTCACCGTCTGCTGATCGGCGCTGAGCGCCTCGACGCTGCCGATGGGCGCACGTTCGCTACGCTCGACCCCTCGAGCGGGCGCGAGATCGCCCAGGTCGCGCATGCTGGCGCCGAGGACGTCGAGCGCGCCGTCACAGCCGCTCGTGCCGCGTTCAGCGACGGCCCGTGGGCCTTGCTGCCGGCGGCGGGGCGTGAGGGGTTGATGCGGGCGCTGGCCGATGCGCTGGAAGCGCACGCCAAGGAGCTGGCCGAGATCGAGTCGCTGGA
Source organism: uncultured Solirubrobacterales bacterium (assembly GCA_963736555.1). Taxonomy (GTDB): domain Bacteria; phylum Actinomycetota; class Thermoleophilia; order Solirubrobacterales; family Solirubrobacteraceae; genus Palsa-744. Next base: position 114,650 of record CAVTPC010000003.1, on the reverse strand, counting down.
TAACGGCAAGCCGGTTGGGCTCGCCCGCTACGTTGACGTCAACGGGGCGATCGCGCACATTCGCTACTTCGCGGGCTGGCCCACGAAGATCGAGGGCGCCGTGCTGCCGGTGGCGGCCGGCGCGGGCATGCATTGCTACACCCGCCGCGAACCGGTGGGCGTGTGCGGGCAGATCATCCCCTGGAACTTCCCGCTGCTGATGGCCGCGTGGAAGCTCGGGCCCGCCCTGGCAGCCGGGTGCACGGTCGTGCTCAAGCCCGCCGAGCAGACGCCGCTGAGCGCGCTGCGCCTCGGCGAGCTGGCGCTCGAGGCTGGGTTCCCGCTCGGCGTCATCAACGTGCTCACCGGCGATGGCCAGACCGGCGCGGCGCTGGTCGATCACCCGGACGTCGACAAGATCGCGTTCACGGGCTCCACAGTGGTCGGACGCGAGATCGGCGCCAAGGCCGGCAGGGCGCTGAAGCGCGTGACGCTCGAGCTGGGGGGCAAGTCGCCGAACATCATCCTGCCCGACGCCGACATCGACGCTGCCGTGAAGGGCTCATACCAGGCGCTGTACTTCAACTCCGGCCAGGCGTGCAACGCCGGCTCGCGCCTGTTCGTGCCGTCCGAGCGTTTCGATGAGGTCATGGGCGCCCTGGCTGCCCAGGCGCAGCAGGCACAGCTGGGGCCGGGTCTGGATCCTGCCACTCAACTCGGACCGGTCGTCTCGGCCGAGCAGCACGAGCGTGTGCTCGGCTACATCGACGCCGGTCGCGCCGAAGGCGCCGAGGTGCTGGCGGGGGGCGAGGCGGCGCTGAGCGACAGCGGCGGGTACTTCATCGCGCCGACACTGTTCAGCACGACCGACGATGAGCTGCGGATCGCTCGCGAGGAGATCTTCGGTCCCGTCCTCGTCGCCTCCCCGTATGACTCGCTCGAGGAGGTCGCGACCAGGGCGAACGCGAGCGAGTACGGGCTCGCCGCGGGCGTGTGGACACGCGACGTCTCAAGCGCCCACCGTCTGGCGGCGCTGCTGCGGGCGGGCATGGTCTACGTCAACAACTGGGGAGCGGTCGATCCGTCCGCGCCGTTCGGCGGGTTCAAGGCCTCCGGCATTGGCCGGGAGCACGGTCACGACGGTCTCGATGCCTATCTGGAGACGAAGACGGTTTGGACAGCGTTGTAGGGGATTCGCGCCCGCCCACCCGCGGCGCGGATTCGCACCCGCCCACCCGCGTCGTGAATTTGAACCCGCCCACCCGCGCCGCCGCCCGGCGGGGCACGGGATCCAGCCTTGTGGCCGCGGTCGCGGGCACGTCTGCGGGGGGGGCGGCCGCAGGCGCCGGCCGGCGCGTTTCGCCACTGGCGCGGCTGCGCGAGTACCCCCAGGCCGAGCGCTGGACACGCGCGTTGCTCGTGCTGGCGACGGTCGTGCTGCTGGCGGCGACGCTCGAGATCGTGCTCGACGCGGCCGTCGGGCACTCGGCGCTGCTGCCCGATCAGCCCAGGCTCTACGGCTGGCTGACCACCCCCTTCGGGGGCGGTGCCCGGATCGGGGAGCGTCTGGGCTACCGCGTCTTCCTGATTGCGCTGATCGCATTCACCTGCGCCTACGCGCTGATGCTGGGGCTCGCGCGGGGCGTCTCCAAACGCTGGGCGATTCTGCTGGTGGCCGCGCTGCAGCTGATTGTGTTCGTCGGCCCGGTCTTGATCTCGACGGATGTGTTCAGCTATATCGCCTACGCGCGGATGGGCGTCGAGCACGGGATCAATCCCTATACGAACGGCCCGATCGCGATCGTCGGCGACCCGATCTACAAGTACGTCGGCCACGACTGGCTGCGCGTCGCGACCGCTTACGGCCCGCTGTACACATTGCTCTCCTACCCGCTGGCGCCCCTCGGGGTGACGGGCGCGCTGTGGGGGATGAAAGTACAGGCGCTGCTGGCGAGCGCGGGCACGCTCGCGCTCACCTGGCGCTGCGCCCGGATCCGGGGAATCGATCCGGTGTTCGCGCTGCTGGTCGTGGGCGCGAACCCGCTGTGGGTGATCTACGGGCTCGGCGGCGCGCACAACGACCTGATCATGACCCTGTTCATGATGGGCGCGGTGACCCTCTCCCTCGCCGGGCGCGACGCGTCGGCGGCCGCCTCGGTGATCGCGGGGACGCTGGTGAAGGCGACCGTCGCGGCGCTGCTGCCGTTCATGATCCTCTCGCGCCGCTCGCTCAGGCCGATGCTCGGCGCGCTCGGCGCGCTGGCGATCGGCGCGGTGGTCGGCTACGCCGTGTTCGGCATCCACGGGATCGACATCATCGCCGCGCTGAACCGCGATGCGGCGTTCGTCTCGACCGACAGCTTCCCGACCGAGCTCGCGCACCTCCTCGGCAAGCCGGGGGTCTTCCCGATCGACCACGACCTGCTCAAGGCGGGCCTCGTGCTGATCGTCCTCTACCTGCTGTGGCGCACGTGGCGCGGCTATGACTGGGTCGCGGCCTCCGGCTGGACGCTGCTCGCGATCTCGGTCACGAGCACCTGGCTGTTGCCGTGGTACACGCTCTGGTCGCTGCCGCTGGCGGTGGTCGTGCGCGACCGTCGTCTGCTCGCCGCGACGCTCGCGATCCAGGCGCTGTACATCGTCCATCAGATGGCTCCTCTGTTGGTGCCGGTGTCATGAGACGTCCTGTGTCAACCTTTTTGTGCGAGAAGTTGGTTGAGGGTTTTGTGTTGGGCGGGGTTGTAGGGCGTGTGGTCTTGCCGGCAGCGTCAGAGGACGCGTGTCCAGGCGCGACCGAGGATGCGTATGGCGTGGGGGTGTGTGCAGCCGCGGGCGCGGGCGTGCTGGTAGACCTTTCGCGCCCAGGGATGCCAGTGCCTGGTGCTGTCAGCGAGGACGCTCATGTGCTTGCGCAGGCGCTTGTCGCAGGCCCAGCGGAAGGTGGCGTTGCTGCGTTTGCCGGACTGGATCGTGACTGGGGCTTGGCCGGCGTCGGCGGCGAGCGAGTCGTTGGTTGGGTAGCGGGCGCGGTTGTCACCGATCTCGGCGAGCAGCCCGGCGGCGGTCACGACACTCTTGGGGTCACGGAAGAACGCGAGGAAGATCGCCCCGTCAGGATGCGCACGGGTGGCGCCCGCGATATGGCTTGTGAGCTGGCTGATCTGCTCAACGATGGGACGCAGAGCAGCGACGAGGCCGATCACGGCGGAGCGGCGTGCGTCCTGCTCGAGCTCGCCGACGATGGCGTTGGGTGCGCTGCGCAGCTTGGCGAGCAGCTCGGTGGGGGTGCGTCGGCCGCAGTAGGCGTTTCGCGCGAGGAAGCCTTCGAGGCGCTTGGCGCCGAGGCCGTGGGTGTCGGCGGGGCTGGGGTAGCGCTCAAGGAAGGCAAGCCCGATCGGGCTGTCGATGTCGAAGAAGATCTGTTCAGCGCCGGGCCAAAACGCTTGCAGTTGGGCACGGAGCTGGTTGGTGAGTGCGACGCGTGCGTCGACGAGATCCTCGCGAGTGCGCACGAGCGCCTTCAGCGCCAGTGTCTCATCGCTGGAGGGCGCGAGCACGGGGAAGCGGTGACGGTCTGTTCTGGCGAGCTCGCACAGCACGAACGCGTCGAAGCGGTCGTTCTTGCCCGCGGCCGCACGGTAGCGATCACGCGTCGCCTTGACCTGGTTAGGGTGGATCGCGAGCACGACGATCCCTGCCGCGAGGAGCCTTCCGACCAAGAGCCCGTCGGGGCGCTCGATCGCGCAGCACTCCACGCAGTGAGCGAGCAGCAGCCTGATCAGTGCGCTGATGCCGGTCTGCTCGTGGCTGAACTGTTCAGCCACGAGCAGTTGCCCGTGCTCGTCGCTGATGTGAACGTCGTGCCAGTCGTTGGCCCAGTCGATCCCGCAGGTTGCGCCCATAGGTCCTCCTCCTCCTCGGTCGAGGTTCGCTTGAAAAACGCTGGCCAGGAGGTACCGTGGCGGGTGCTCATAGACAGGCCCTCGGTGGGGCGACGCCCTGTTGCCGCTCTGGGTGCCTCACACCACCGGGAGGCGCGTGTCTCATGCGGGCCGTCAACGCGGCTAGCAAGCGAGGCGCTCTCCCGGTGGTGGTCAGCTATATGCGCTGAGTCTCAGGCCTCTCCCAACCAGCCGTCGGGAGAGATCTCCCTCCCTCGGAAAGAAAACGAGAACAACCCGAGCGCCCAGCAACCAGAGGTTGCCCTATGAGCAGCGCGACGAGCGAGATCGACGGCCGCCGCTGGAGGTTTCTGCCCGAGTGGCTTCAGCCGCGCGATACCGAGCTGTCGGGGACCGGTCGTCGCCGGCTGGTGGAGGTGACGCTGCTGATCCTCGCGGGCCTGCTGCTGGCGGTCGCGACGGTCAACGACCTGATCGATCAGACCCACGTCAACCATCGCCTGATCGCGGATCTGCGCACGTGGCGGGAGTACACCGGCCACGATTACCACAACGTCTCGACCGAAGAGGACCTCTACGGCCACACCACGCGCGACGTGGCCTGCGGCAACACGACGCCCGGCCCTCCGAAAGAACGCATCCAGCTGTGCCTGCAGATGACCGGTCCGGTCATCGACGGACGGCGCGCCGTGCACGGCGGCTGGTACCTGCCTCCGAAAGTCGAAGACGTGCCGATCTACCGCTATGGCTGCTTCGGCACGGCGACGCCCGCGCAGTACTGCGGTAAGGCCGCGGCCGCCTCCGCGGCCGCCGCCGTGGCGGCGGAAAACGGAGCAGGCGGCGCAGCGGTGGAAGCCGGCCGGTGAGCGCCGCCGTCGCAGCACCGGGCGGCGCCCACGACACCGCCGCGAGGCGTCGCGCGCTTCCCGAGTGGTGGCCCCTGGCCGCGCTGATCATCCTCGCGGCGGTCCTGCGCGTCTGCACGCTCGACCTGCAGAGCTTCTGGTACGACGAGGCGTTCACGCCCGTGCACGTGCTGCATCCGAGCCTGTGGGCGACGCTGCGCTCGGTCGTGCACACCGAGAACACGCCACCGCTGTGGTACGCGATCGCCTGGGCGGTCTCGCGCGTGCTAGGAACGGGCGAGGTCGCGCTACGCCTGCCCTCGGCGCTGGCGGGCATCGCGACCGTGCCCGTCGCCTGGGCGATCGGGCGCGAGCTGACAGGCCGCCGCGCCACGGCGATCGCGACAGCCGCGTTCGTGACGGTGAACCCGCTGCTGGTGTGGTACTCCCAGGAGGCGCGCGCGTACGGGCTGTTCGTGCTGCTGGCGGCCGTCACGATGCTGTGCTTCCTGCGCGCTCTGCACACTCCCACGCGCGGGCGCATGGCGGCGTTTGCGCTCGCCGGGTCGCTGGCGCTGCTCAGCCATTACTTCGCGGTGTTCCTGCTGATCCCGATGGTCATCTGGCTGGCCTGGGACCCAGCCGATTGGAGATCGGCCGATCTCCAATCGACCAGCCGGCGGGCGGCGCTGCCCGCGATCGCGGTGCTGGCGCTCGTCGGTCTGGCGCTGCTGCCGCTGATCTCCGCGCAGGGCGGCCACGGGACGCAGTGGATCGGCGAATGGGCGCTCTCCAGCCGGTTGCAGGCGATCCCGCAGTACTACCTGACCGACTACTACGGGTTGGCGCTCGGACATGGGATCGAGCTGCTGCTCGCGCTGCCGATCGTCGCGGGGATCGGATACGGCCTGTGGCGTGTGCTGAGGCCGCCGGAGGAGCGCGGCGCACTGATCGCGCTGAGCGTGGCAGCCGGGGGCATCCTGATCCCGATCGTGCTCGTGACGTTCGGCGCGGACTACCTGGCGCCGCGCAATCTCGTCGGGGCGATGATCGCAGTGACGGCGCTGATCGCGGTCCTCGTGCCCACTCAGCGCGCCGGGCGGACGGGAATCGCGCTGGCCGTGCTGATCGCCATCGGGTTCGCGGCGATCGCTGTTGACGTTGACCTCAGTCCGCGATTGCAGCGCGGCGACTGGCGTGGGCTGACACACAGGCTGGCGACGGCGCCGGGCATCCTCGGCGGGGCCTCGTCAGGTGCACGAGCGCACACGGCAACCGGCGCGCGCGCGATCGTGACGGTCGAGCTGGGGTCGGCGCCGCTGGAGTACTACATGCCGCCGCTGCACAACCTGCTGCCGGGCCAGGCGATCACGGTGAGTGAGATCGACGAGGTCGGCTACCTCCCGTTGGTACCCACCGCGGGAACAGCGCCCGCCCCCGGCTTTCGCCTGCTCGAACGGATCGACGTCAACGGGCTGATCGCATATCGGTTTGTCTCGCCGGCGCCGCGCACGGTCTCCGAGGCCACGCTGCGCGGGCAGTCGATCACGCGCGAAGGACACTCCGAGGTGCTCGTCTCGGCCGGCCCGAGACCGGTCATCGCCAGCGGCGCGTGAGATTAGCGCCCGACTGTGCGGGCACAATGTGCGTGCACATGTCCTCACAGATGAAAAACATCTAGGTTTCCCGCTATGTCCTCTCCTTCGACCGTAGAGGCATTGCCCAGCAACGCACAGGTGGCATTGGCACGGGCATGTGAGCACCTGCTCGAGCTGCAGGACCGGGCGGGCTGGTGGCAGGGCGAGCTGCAGACGAACGTGACGATGGACGCCGAGGACATGCTCCTCCGCGAGTTCCTGGGTGTGCGCAGTCCGGGTGAGACCGAGCGCGCGGCTGCCTGGATCCGCTCACAGCAGCGCGAGGACGGGACGTGGGCGAACTTCCAGGGCGGCCCCGGCGAGCTGTCCACGACGATCGAGGCCTACTGGGCGCTGCGCCTGGCGGGGGACGAGCCCGAGCAGGAGCACATGCGCCGGGCGGCAGGGTTCGTCCGGTCTGGCGGCGGGATCGAGCGTGCGCGTGTGTTCACGCACGTGTGGCTCGCGCTGTTCGGGCTGTGGTCGTGGGAGCAGGTCCCGGCGCTGCCGCCGGAGATCGTGCTGCTACCGAGCTGGACGCCGCTGAATATCTATGACTTCGCCTGCTGGGCGCGCCAGACAATCGTGGCGCTGTCGCTGGTCAAAGCGCACCGTCCGGTGCGTCAGCTGGGGTTCGGGCTCGACGAGCTGTGCAATGGCGAGGAGCGCTCGCCGCGGGCCGAGACCTCGTGGCCCAGCCGGCTGCTGACCGGGCTGGACAAGGTGCTGCGCGCGTACGAGCGCCGGCCGATCGGCCCGCTGCACCGGCTCGCGCTCGGGCGGGCGGAGCGCTGGATCGTGCGCCGCCAGGAGGCCGACGGCTCCTGGGGTGGGATCCAGCCACCGTGGGTGTACTCGCTGATGGCGCTGCACCTCGGCGGCTATCCGCTGGAGCATCCGGTGATGCGGCGCGGGCTGGAAGGCATCGATCGATTCACGGTCGAGGATCGGGACGACGCGCGTGGTGTCGGAGCTCCACCGGGAGCAAGCCGTCGCCTGGAAGCGTGCCAGTCGCCCGTATGGGACACGGCGCTGGCGATGATCGCGCTCGCCGACGCCGGCGTGGCCACCGATGATCCAGCGTTGGTGCGTGCCGCGGAGTGGTTGCTCGGCGAGGAGGTGACTCAAACAGGCGACTGGGCCGTCGGCAGGCCGGGTATCGCGCCCGGAGGCTGGGCGTTTGAGTTCGCCAACGTCAACTACCCGGATGTGGATGACACCGCCGAGGTCGTGCTCGCGCTGCGCCGTGTGGCCGAGTCGATGAGTGCCGCTGTCGGCATAGGTTCCGCGGCAAATGGACCGATCTCCGCGAACGGGAGCACGGCGGCGAACGGCTACGCCTTCACCAACGGAAGTGTCTCCACGAATGGTGGCTCCTCCACGAGCGGAGGTGCCTCCGCCGACGAGAGCCGATCCATCGCCACAATCCAGTCCCGGATCGACTCGGCGATCAAGCGGGCACAGCGCTGGGTGCAGGGCATGCAGAGCGATGACGGTGGCTGGGGCGCGTTCGATGCCGACAACACGCTCTCGCTGGTGCGCGAGCTGCCGTTCCTGGACTTCGGCGAGGTGATCGACGAGCCGAGTGCCGACGTGAGCGCGCACGCCGTCGAGATGCTCGCCGCGCTCGACCTGCTCGACACGCCCGCCGCCCGTCGCGGGGTGCGCTGGCTGATCTCACAGCAGGAGCCCGACGGCTCGTGGTTCGGGCGCTGGGGCGTAAACCACGTGTATGGAACCGGCGCCGCGGTCCCCGCGCTGATCGCGGCCGGGGTGGCGCCCACCGAGCAATGCATCCGCCGTGCGGTCGGTTGGTTGGAGGGCCACCAGAACGAGGACGGTGGCTGGGGCGAGGACCCCCGCTCCTACGACGATCCCGCGTGGATTGGTCGCGGTCCCAGCACCGCCTCACAGACCGCTTGGGCGCTGCTCGCGCTGCACGCCGCCGGTCAGACCGGCTCGCCGGCGCTCGGGTGCGGTGTGGACTGGCTCGTGAGCACCCAGCGCGCGGACGGGACTTGGGATGAGCCGCAGTACACCGGGACCGGGTTTCCGTCGGACTACTACATCAACTACCACCTGTACAGGCTGGTGTTTCCGATCATGGCGCTCGGGCGCTGTCTGACGGAGTGACACTCCTGGTCGATCCGGCGCTGCAGGCGCGCACGGCGGGCGCGGTGATGGGACGGGCCTCCGCGGAGAACTTCCCGGTCGCCAGCCACGTGCTGCCACGCGCGGCGCGCGCACATCTGCTGGCGCTGTACGGGTTCGCGCGGCTCGTGGACGAACTCGGCGACGGCGCGCTGCCGGGCGGCATCGGAGTACCCACCGCGCAGCAGCGGCTTCAGGCGCTGGACGAGCTCGAACGGGATCTCGACCGGTCCTACCGCGGCGAGGCTGAGCACCCGCTGCTGAAGCGCCTGGAACCGACGCTGCGCGCGTGCAATCTGCCGCGCGGGCCGTTCGTGCGGCTGATCGAGGCCAACCGCACCGATCAGCGCGTCAACGCCTACGAGACCTGGGAGCAGCTGCGTGGCTACTGTGCGCTGTCGGCGAACCCGGTCGGTGAGCTCGTGCTCGGCGTGTTCGGTCAGGCCACGCCCGTGCGCTTGGCGCTATCGGACGCGATCTGCACGGCGCTGCAACTGGCCGAGCACTGCCAGGACGTCGCTGAGGATCGCGCGCGCGGACGCGTGTATCTGCCGGCCGAGGATCTCGACCGGTACGGGTGCACGCTCGCTGAGCTGTCGGTAAAGCACACCGGTGAGTCGCTGCGCGCGGTGCTGGCGTTCGAGGTCGATCGTGCCCGGGGGCTGCTTGCCCTGGGAGCGCCGCTAATCGACGAGCTGGACGGCGTGCGCGTGCGCTTGGCGGTGGCCGCGTTCGTGGCGGGGGACGCGCGGCGCTGGATGCGATCGAGCGCGCTGGGTACGACGTCCTTCCCGGACCTCCGAGCGCCGGGACCGGGCGACGCGTGCTCGCGCTGGTCAGCACGCTGGTGGGGCATCGGCGTGCCATGGCCGCCGCGGGTCGATGAGCATGGATGCCTCGATCGACGTGGAGAACTCGATGAACGCGGACAGCACAGGCGCGGCGCTGAGCACCGCGGAGGCATACCGCCGGTGTGAGGAGATCACGCGCCGCAGCGCAGCCAACTTCTACTACGGCATCCGCCTGCTGGCGCCGGAGCGGCGCAGGGCGATGTGCGCGGTATATGCGTTTGCGCGGCGGGTCGATGACATCGGCGACGGGCAGCTGGCACGTGAGGAGAAGCTGCGCCTGCTCGACGAGCAGGCCCGGACGCTCGCGGCGCCGGGCGTGGGCGATCCGGTGATGGTCGCGCTGGCGGATGCATACGCGCGCTTTCAGGTGCCGGTTGACGCCCTGGAGGCATTGATCGAGGGGGTGCGCATGGATGTCGAGGGCGTTACCTACGAGAGCTTTGACGAGCTCGTGCTCTACTGCCGGCGCGTTGCCGGCGCGATTGGGCGGGCATGCCTGGCGATCTTCGCGCTGCGCGATCCGGCCGGCACCGATCGGGCGCAGGCCGCTCGCCTGGCCGACGATCTGGGGGTAGCGCTGCAGCTCACGAACATCCTGCGCGACGTGCGCGAGGACGCGCAGAACGGCCGCGTGTATCTGCCCGCCGAGGATCTGCACCGGTTTGGGGTGATCCCGCCGGGCGAGGGTCGTGAGCAGCTGGAACGGATGTCGGCGCTCGTACGCTTCCAGGCAGAGCGCGCACGCGGCTGGTTCGATCGCGGGATCGCGCTGGCGCCGCTGCTGGATCGGCGCAGCGCGGCCTGCCTGCTGGCGATGGCAGGCATCTACAGCAAGCTGCTCGACCGGATCGCGGCCGATCCGCAGCGCGCGCTGAGCGAACGGATCTCGCTGGGAGCGCATGAGAAGGCGTGGGTCGCGGCGCGCAGCATGCTCGGGGGCGGCGGTTGAGCTCCGGGCGCGACGTGATCGTGATCGGCGGCGGCCTGGCGGGGATCGCGGCGGCGCTTGACTGCGCGCACTCCGGCGCACGGGTGACGCTCGTGGAGGTCAGGCGCAGGCTCGGTGGCGCGGCGTACTCGTTCGAGCGCGAGGGGCTGCAGATCGACAACGGTCAGCATGTGCTGCTGCGCTGCTGCACGGCCTATCGTGCGCTGTTGCGCCGGCTCGGCAGCGAGCAGGGTGTGCTCCTGCAGGAGCGCTTGGAGATCCCGGTCCTGAGCCCCGGGACCGAGCCCGCCGTGCTGCGCCGCAGCGGGTTGCCCGCGCCACTGCATCTCGCCGGGGCGCTGCTGCGCTATCGCCACCTGGCGCTGGGAAAGCGTCTGAGCGCGGCACGCACCGCGCTCGCGGTCGGGCGGCTGGACCCGGCCGATGAAGCGCTCGAGCGCCAGACGTTCGGGGAGTGGCTGGCCGCGCACGGCCAGGGTCCGGAGGAGGTGGCGGCGCTGTGGGATCTGATCGTGCTGCCAACGCTGAACCTGCCTGCGGCGCAGGCCTCGCTCGGGCTCGGAGCGTTCGTGTTCCAGACCGCGTTGCTGAAGAGCGCGAGCGCGGGCGACATCGGCTTTCACGAGCGTCCCCTCAGCAAGACGATCGGCGAGCCGGCACTGCAGGCGCTCGCGCGGGCCGGTGTGGAGGTGCGACTGGGCTGGCGCGCGGAGCGGATCGAGCGCGCAGGGTCGGGCTTTCGCGTGCATGGCCCGGGTGGCGCCGGCAGGCCGGATGCACCGGATCCCTCGGGCGGGCCGGAGGCGCTGGATGCCCCTGACACACCGGATGCGCCGGACGCACAGAACCCAGCTGACACACCAGACGCGCTGGAGGCAACAGCCGTCATCGTGGCGGTCCCGCATACGCGCGCGGCGGGACTGCTGAAGGCTCTGGCAGCCCGAGATCGCCGACAGGCTCAGTCAGATCGAAAGCTCGCCGATCGTGAACCTGCACGTCGTGTATGACCGGCCAGTGTCCGAGCACCGGTTCGCGGCGGGAGTGGGGACGCCGGTGCAGTACCTGTTCGACCGCACCGCCGCGGGGGGCGTCTCGCCGGGATGTCAGTATCTGGCGGTGTCGCTGTCAGGGGCCGACCGGGAGATGGGGATGAGCGTGGACGAGTTGCGCGAACGCTATCTGCCAGCCCTCTCCGCACTGCTCCCGCGCGCGCGTCACGCACGCGTGGAGCGCTTTCTCGTAACGCGCGAGCACGCAGCGACGTTGCGCGCGACGCCAGGCGCGGCCCGGCTGCGTCCCGGCAACGAGACGTCCACTTCGGGACTCGTGCTGGCCGGCTCCTGGACCGATACGGGCTGGCCGGCGACGCTGGAGGGTGCGGTGCTCAGCGGGCATGGCGCCGCGCGGGCGGTGCTGCGCAGGCTCGGTGATGCGGTGGCTGGGGCAGGCGCTGGCGCCGTGGCTGAGACGGGTGGGTCCGGGGCAGCTGTCCAGGCCGCGGTCGCGCACGGGAGCGGGGCGCGGGGATGAGCGAGCTGCTGATCGCCGCGCCGCTGCGGATCGAGGCCGCATTGATCTCCTCGACCGCTGGCCGATCTGTGATCGGTGAGGTCACAGTGCGCAAGACGGGCATGGGCCCGGTGCATTCGCAGGCAGCCGCGGGGACGCTGGCACGGGCGCGGGGAACGGCGCTGCTCGTGCTCGGGTTCTGCGGCGGCCTGGACGCCGAGTCGGCGCCGGGAGAAGTGATCGTCGCCGAGACCGTGTGCACCGCCGACGACGAGGGTCACCCCCCCGAGCGGGTCGCCTGCGCGGACGCCGAGGGCCTGGCGGCCAAGCTGCAAAGCCGCGGGCTGAAGGTACGCAGCGGCGAGATCGTGTGTGTGTCGAAGATCGCGATCGGTGAGCGTCGCGCACAGCTGCTGGCCGCCGGTGCGCTGGCGGTCGATATGGAGTCGGTGTGGCTGGCCGCCGGCGCCGCGGGCAGGCCGTTCGCGGTGGTGCGCGTGGTGCTGGACAGCCCGAGTCACGAGCTGTTGCGCCCCCAGGCGACGGTCGGTGCGCTGCGCGCCGCCAAGGTGCTGCGTAGGGTGGCCGGCGCGCTGCGCAACTGGACACCCACAGAGGGTATGTCCGCCGTGCGATTGCCGGATGGCGGGTAGTACCTACCGGCGCCTTGCGGCTCGCGCGACGGCGGAGATGCCGTCGCGCGTGGCGAACAGGTGACCAGATCGATCAGGAATCGAGAAGCGCCGGTCACGAGCCGCGGCTAGGGTGATCGCTGTGGATATCACCACCACGATTTCAGGAGTGAACATGACCGGCTCTTCCACCCAGGGAGTCAAGGCCGTGCTGCATCTCGTGTCCGACTTCGGGCTGCTTCAGGATCGTTGATGGCCAAAGCCACGAGGAAGGACATGAAGACGTCTGCTCTGGACGTTGCCGACAGCCACGACGTGATCCGCGTGCATGGCGCGCGGGTGAACAACCTCAAGGACGTCAGCATCGAGATCCCCAAGCGCCGGCTGACGGCGTTCACCGGTGTGTCCGGCTCGGGCAAGAGCTCGCTGGTGTTCGGCACGATCGCGGCGGAGTCGCAACGGCTGATCAACGAGACCTACAGCGCCTTCGTGCAGGGCTTCATGCCGACGCTGGCGCGGCCCGAGGTCGATGTGCTCGAAGGGCTGACGACCGCGATCATCGTCGACCAGGAGCGGATGGGCGCCGACGCTCGCTCCACGGTCGGCACCGCCACCGACGCGGGCGCGATGCTGCGCATCCTCTTCAGCCGGCTCGGCAAGCCGCACATCGGCTCGCCCCAGGCGTTCTCCTTCAACGTCGCCTCGATCTCGGGCGCCGGGGCGGTCACGTTCGAGCGCGGCGGGCGCACGACGAAAGAGAAGCGAAGCTTCAGCATCCTCGGTGGCCAGTGCCCGCGCTGCGAGGGCAGCGGCTCGGTGAACGACATCGACCTCACTCAGCTCTACGACGAGCGCAAGTCCCTGAGGGAGGGTGCGCTCACGATCCCCGGCTACAGCATGGACGGCTGGTACGGCCGGATCTTCTTGGGCTGCGGCTTCTTCGACCCGGACAAGCCGATCAAGAAGTTCACCAAGAAGGAACTGGGCGACCTTCTCCACAAGGAGCCGACCAAGATCAAGGTCGACGGCGTCAACCTGACCTACGAGGGCCTGATCCCGCGGATCCAGAAGTCGATGCTCTCCAAGGACGTCAACTCGCTGCAGCCGCACGTCCGCGCCTTCGTGGAGCGAGCGGTCACCTTCACCACCTGTCCCGAGTGCGATGGGACCCGGCTCAGCGCGGAGGCTCGCTCGTCGAAGATCGATGCGATCAACATCGCCGACGCCTGCGCGATGCAGATCAGCGACCTCGCCGCATGGGTGAGCAAGCTCGAGAACAAGTCGGTCGCGCCGTTGCTGCAGGCGCTGGCGGCGACGCTCGACTCGTTCGTAGACATCGGGCTGGGCTACCTCTCGCTCGAGCGCCCGTCGGGCACACTGTCGGGCGGAGAGGCGCAGCGCGTAAAGATGATCCGTCAGCTCGGCTCCTCGCTCACCGACGTCACCTACGTCTTCGACGAGCCGACGATCGGGCTGCACCCGCACGACATCGAGCGGATGAACGAGCTGCTGCTGGCGCTGCGCGACAAGGGCAACACCGTACTCGTTGTGGAGCACAAGCCGGAGACGATCGCGATCGCCGAGCATGTCGTCGACCTCGGCCCCGGCGCCGGCACCGAGGGCGGTGAGGTGGTGTTCGAGGGCACCGTCGAGGGGCTACGCGCCAGTGGCACGCTGACCGGGCGGCATCTCGACGACCGCGCCTCCTTGAAGTCGTCGGTGCGGACGCCCTCGGGAATGCTGGAGGTTCGCGGCGCCAGCACCCACAACCTGAAGGACGTCGATGTTGACATCCCGCTCGGCGTGCTGGTCGTCATCACCGGCGTGGCGGGCTCGGGCAAGAGCTCGCTGATCGGCGGCTCGATTGTCAATTCCCGCCCGCCCCGCGACGGGGTCGTCTCGGTCGACCAGGCAGCGATCAAGGGCTCGCGGCGCAGCAACCCGGCGACGTACACGGGACTGCTCGACCCGATCCGCAAGGCGTTCGCGAAGGAGAACGGCGTGAAGCCGGCGCTGTTCAGCGCCAACTCCGAGGGCGCCTGTCCAAACTGCGACGGCGCCGGCGTCATCTACACCGACCTGGCGATGATGGCCGGTGTGGCCGTCCCCTGCGAGGTGTGCGACGGGAAGCGCTTCCAGGCCGAGGTGCTCGAGTACAAGTTCGGTGGCAAGGACATCAGCGAGGTGCTCGCAATGCCGGTGGTGGAGGCCGAGGAGTTCTTCGGTGCCGGCAAGGCGCAGACGCCGGCAGCGCACAAGATCCTCGACCGGCTCGCCGACGTCGGGCTCGGCTACCTCAGCCTCGGTCAGCCGCTCACCACGCTGTCCGGCGGCGAGCGCCAGCGGCTCAAGCTGGCCACGCAGATGGTGGAAAGAGGGTCCCGCTCACCCGACGTATACGTCCTAGACGAGCCGACCACCGGGCTGCACCTCGCCGACGTCGAGCAGCTACTCGGCCTGCTCGACCGGCTCGTGGACTCCGGCAAGTCGGTGATCGTGATCGAGCACCACCAGGCGGTCATGGCGCACGCCGACTGGATCGTCGACCTCGGCCCCGGCGCCGGCCACGACGGCGGTGAGATCGTCTTCGAGGGAACACCCGCCGAGCTCGTCGCCGGCCGGACGGGAATCCGATCCCTCACCGGCGAACATCTCGCGGCCTACATCGGCACCTGACCGAAGCCTCCTAAACTGGCGTCGTGACGCCGCAGGAGCTCGCCAACCTCGCGCACCTGCGCCGCGCCCGCGATCTGATCGACCGCGAGTACGCGCGCCCGCTCGACGTCGCCGCGCTCGCCCGCATTGCGCTGATGTCGACCGCGCACTTCTCGCGGCAGTTCCGCGCGGCGTATGGGGAGACGCCCTACGCTTACCTGATGACGCGGCGCATCGAGCGCGCGAAGGCGCTGCTGCGCCACGGCGATGTATCGGTCACCGAGGCCTGCATGGCGGTCGGGTGTACGTCGCTCGGCTCGTTCAGCGCCCGCTTCACCCAGCTGGTGGGCGAGACGCCGACGGCCTACCGGGCCCGTGACCACAGCGCACTCATGAGCGTGCCGGGCTGCGTCGCCAAGGACCTCACCCGCCCGAGCCGTCATCCGAGCAGGAGGCAAGCCGAGCAGGATCGGAGAAACGTGCGGGGCGCCGACACCCTAGCCTTGCAGGCATGAACCTCACTCTTTCCACCTGCTTCGTCCTAGTCCATGACCCCGACCTCGCGCTGACCTTCTACCGCGACACGCTCGGCCTCGAGCTGCGCAACGACGTCGCCCGCGGGGACTTCCGCTGGATCACAGTCGGCGCCGCCGCCCAGCCCGGCGTCGCGATCGTCCTCACGAACTACCTTGCCGGCAGCCCCGCCGACAGCGACGCACTCGGCGCCCTCCTCGCCAAGGGCGCCCTGAACGGCGTCCACTTCCACACCGACGACCTCGACGCCACCTTCGATCAGCTACGCGCCGCGGGCGCCGAGATCGTGCAGGAGCCAACCGACCAGCCATGGGGCACGCGCGACTGCGCTATGCGCGACCCGTCCGGCAATATGGTGCGCATCGACCAGCCTCCCGCCGCGTAGTCGTGCCACGGCCGATGTGCTCCCACGGACTTCAGTCAGGCCGAGGAGCGGGATACTGTAAGCGAGATGGCGGTCCGGATCAGGCAGAGCACGCGCATGGGCTGGTATCTGACGCGCCAGCGGCTGGCCAAACGCGAGAAGTTTCCGCTGATCGTCGAGCTGGAGCCGCTGTTCCAGTGCAACCTTCAGTGCTCGGGCTGCGGCAAGATCCAGCACCCCGAGCATGAGCTCAGGCGGCGGATGCCCGTCGAGCAGGCAATCGCGGCGATCGAGGAGTCGGGCACGCCGATGGTCTCGATCGCGGGCGGCGAGCCGCTGATCCATCCCGAGATCCACGTGATCGCGGCGGAACTGGTCAAGCGCAAGAAGTTCGTGTATCTGTGCACGAACGCGCTGCTGCTGGAGAAAAAGCTCGACAAATTCAAGCCGAGCCCGTACTTCGCGTGGGCGATCCACATGGATGGGTTGCGTGAGCGCCACGACGAGTCGGTCGAGCGCGAGGGCACCTTCGACAAGGCGGTCGCGGCGATCAAGGCGGCGAAGGCGGCTGGGTTCAGAGTGAGTACGAACACGACGTTCTTCACGCACGACTCGCCCAAGACGGTGCGCGAAGTGCTCGACTTCCTCAACGACGACCTGCAGGTCGACGAGATGATGATCTCGCCCGCGTATGCGTATGAGAAAGCCCCCGACCAGGAGCACTTCCTCGGCGTCTCCCAGACGCGCAAGCTGTTCAGCCAGGCGTTTGCCGACGGGCGGCGCAAGCGCTGGCGGCTGAACCACAGCCCGCTGTTCCTGGACTTCCTCGAGGGCAAGGCCGAGTTCGACTGCACTGCGTGGGGAATACCGAGCTACTCGCTGTTTGGCTGGCAGCGGCCGTGCTATCTGATGTCCGACGGATACACGCAGACCTACAGAGAGCTGCTGGAGAGCACCGACTGGAGCAAGTACGGTCGCGGCAAGGACCCCCGCTGTGAGAACTGCATGGCTCACTGCGGGTATGAGCCGACCGCGGTGCTGCAGACGACGCACTCGCTCAAGCAGTCGCTACGCGCCCTCGCCGGGTAGCGGCCCGCTGGCACGGCGCCATGCTGCGTCCTCGATCGCTCACCGATCGAAGATCGGCCAGCAGAGCACATTTCGCTCACTGCGTCCTTGCCTGGCTTGGCCAGCGAGCCGCTAGTTAGTTTCGCGATCTACTCCACTGTTTTGGAGCTTGCACGGATGTCCCGCCAGGTCAGGCCCTCGCCGAGCAGCGCCGGAATGCCGAGGATCAGCGCCGTGGAGACCTCGACGGCTTGCAGCACGATGCCGTAGGCGATCGCCTGGCCGGTGCCGACTCCATAGGCGGCGAGCACGACCAGACAGGCGGCCTGGAATACACCGACGTTGGAGGGCGTGGCGGGCAGGATCGCGGAGACGTTGACGGCCAGCAACACCGCGGCGGCGGCGATCAGCTGCGGGTGCGCGGGCAGGCCGAGCGCCAAGATGACCGCGTAGCAGGAGAGCCACTGCAGTGTCCATGCCAGCAGCTGGGCCGTGACCGAGGCGATCCCATGGCGCGGGGTCACGAACACGATCAGCCCCTGCCGGGCCAGTCTCAGCAGGCGCGCGATGCTCGCGCTCGCCAGTCGTACTCGTAACGAGCGCGAGCGCCGGCCCAGACGCAGCAGGCGCGGGCCGAACAGCACGAGCGCGCACAGTGCCAGCGGGACCGCGGCGACCGCCATGATCCCTGCCACCTCGCCATGGCCGAGGGGAATACTGCTGAACGTGACCGACGCGAGGATCGCCAGTGCGAGCAGGTTGATCAGCGTCTGCGAGAACACCGTGCCGGTGACGATCGGCAGCAGCCGCCGCGCGGAGCCATCCAGGCGGCGCGAGAGCACGACGATCCGCGTCGGCTCGCCGATGCGCCCGGGGACGACGGCCGAGGCCATCACGCCGATCATCGTCGCGCGGGTGACGGGCATCCAGGCGATCTTGGTATCCGGCAGGGCGGCCCGCAGCGCCTCGTGCCAGGAGATCGAGCGCAACACCAACGACAACATCATCAACGCCAGCGCGAGCACGATCCAGCCGGGGGTCGCGGTGATCAGGGCGTGACCGACGTGCGCGAGGTTCAGGTGCGAGAGCGCGTACGCGACCAGGCCGGCGAGCACCACCACGATCAGAAACAGCCCGGCGCGCCCGGCGAGCGTGGACGGGATCACACGCGCGGCGAGCGAGGGACGCGGGGCGCGTGGATGCTGCGGTCGGGCCATCGCGAGGGGTCTATCAGAGCCCGGCCCGGCGGGGCTCACGGAGCGCTGCGCGAGCGACCAATCCAATACAGTTCGGTTATCTGGTGCGGCCGATGATCTGAACACGGCTGCTGATCGAAAGAGAATCGATGAGGGTCCGTGTTCGTCTCGCATGGCCGCTCGAGCAACAACCGGAGACTTTGGGGGAACAACGCAATGAGCAAGCACTCAAGCAACAAGGACGACATCTCAATCACCCTGTCGTCGCTACAGGTCGAGCAGGTCATGCGCGCGGCGAGCCAGATTCCCAGCGGGACCGTCTCGAATCTGCTCCTGGCGGCGCTGGACAACGCCCACGAGCCGCCCACGGGCAGCAACCGTGGTGCCTATGACCTGCAGCGCGCCTCCCAGGAGGCGCTGGATGCGGCGATGGAAGACCCGCAGCTCTCGCAGTCGCTGCTGCGCGGTCTGTCGGTGCTCGCGTGCTATGGCCCGGATCGGCCGTGGCGCCCGATCAGCGATCTATCCAACCGGCTGGGCATGTCGCCGTCGACTACCCATCGCTACGTCAAGACGCTGAAGACGATCGGTCTGATGGAGCAGGACCCGACGACGAGGGAGTATCGCCCGGTGGCGCTGGAAGAGTAGATACATATATGACGGGTCGAGGGGGTCGGGCCGTGGATGCAAGACGCCGCACGTACCGATCGGAGATCGACGGGATCTCCGATCGGCCAGCAGGCGTGCTACCGGTCGTCCGAGATCGGTAGCACGTCGAGCATCGCGACCGATCGTCCGGGATCGGCCAGCGTATGGCGCCGTGGGACGGCCGCCTCAACCCGTCAGCGAGCGGCTGGGCCGGTGAGAGGGGAGACCGGGCCCAGCCGCTGGGAGGTGTCCGAGCGGCGGGTGGGGTGCGCCGCCCGGACGAGGAGGCGTCAGATGCTCCTACGCTGTTCCGCCTACGCCGTTCGACACCGAAGCGCCGCCGAACGTGAATTGGAACATTGTCGATCAAATATATCGAGAATAGGATTGGCTGTCAAGGACGAGGACGCCTGGCGTAAGCTGCGGCCGAACCGGGGTCCAGGCCCCCGGCCCCGATCCCAAGGCCAAGTCAGAGCGAGGAGGCGCAGATGATCATCACCACCATGAACGACCTGCCCGGATACGAGATCGAAGAGGTGCTGGGGGAGGTGTTCGGGTTGACCGTGCGCGCGCGCAACCTCGGCGCCCAGTTCGGCGCGTCGCTGAAGTCGCTGGTGGGCGGGGAGCTCAAGGGCATGACCAAGATGCTGGCCGAAGGGCGCGTACACGCCCAGGAACGGCTGACCGAGGAGGCTGAGGGCAAAGGCGCGAACGCCGTGATCGCGTTCCGGTTCGACACCTCCGAGCTGGGCACGACCTGGACGGAGATCTGTGCCTACGGGACCGCTGTGCGGGCGTCGAAGCGGTAGAGCTTCGCCAAGCGGGCCCCAGCCAGAAGGCACAAGCTCGGAACGCCGCGACATCCCGCGCGCGCCGTTCTTCATGTAGGTTGCTTTGGTCACGGCGCTCGCCGCGCACAAAGTAAAGACATCGGTCCTCGACAGGAGTCTCATGATGAAGCTCTAT
Source organism: uncultured Solirubrobacterales bacterium (assembly GCA_963736555.1). Classification (GTDB taxonomy): domain Bacteria; phylum Actinomycetota; class Thermoleophilia; order Solirubrobacterales; family Solirubrobacteraceae; genus Palsa-744. Next base: position 94,764 of record CAVTPC010000003.1, on the reverse strand, counting down.
GTCTGCTACGGCACGTTCGGTCCCGCTGATCGTCATCCGTGCGCGCGCGCCTACGGGGCGCTCACGGCTGCCGGCTACGCGCCCGAGGTCGTGCGGGCATACGGCTGCGCCGGGACCGACCGTCTGTTCCGCGGTCGCCGCATGGTCAAGCGCCTGACCGGCAACTACAAGGTCCCCACACTCATCCTGGACGACGGCACGGTCGTCGACGAGTCCAACAACATCGTCGCTTGGGCCAAGGCCAACCCGAACCCGTAAGCACAAGCCGAGGCGATACCGCCGCCTTAGCGCCGCCACCGCAGCGAGGTTCGAGCCGATCAAGCACCACAGCCACGGCTAACGCGGGTATCACGAAGCGTTACGTGGTTGCTGGCGTGAGTTCGAACCACTCTTGGTGGGCGGCGATGGTGACCCGGAACTGGTCGAAGAATCCGGTGAGTCCAAGGAGTCCGAATGCTGGGATCCAGGGTTCGCAGAACCAGACTGGTGCGCTCCACTGGTGGGAGTCTCGCTCGCGGGTGACTTGCAGGCTCACGATCGCCATTCGAGCTGTGACTAGCGTGCCTCCTACGGCGAGCTTCGTCTCGAGGGACTTGGTGGTATTGATCCCGCAGAGCTCGGCGACGTGAGCGCCGAGCCGATCGCGGTGGCGCCGGTGTCCGGGAGGCAGGCCTGGGGAGCGATGTCGAGACCTTCGACGACGAGATCGACGATTGGTCGGGCGCGAATTGGGTCTGCACGCGGTGATCGCGCTCCTCGCATTTGGCGCGGGCGCCTGGCTCACGGCGGCGATGATGCCTCGGGAGCAGCCGGGCGTGCTGTGGCCCGCAAGGTGACCACGGCGCCTGGCGGGCTGCGCGCTGGCACAGCTTGCCTTCTGGGCCTGTGGCTCGCGGTATCGGGACACCCCGGCTCCTCGCTTCCCATCCTGCTCACGGTCTCCGCGTTTGCCATGGGTATCCAGACCGCCGCGACGGTCGCGCTGGGTGTCCATGCAGTCTTTACGACTGCGGCGACGGCGACTTGGACGGTGCTGGTAGGCGACACCGCCCATTGGTCGGCGACGCGCATCGAGCGGCACTGACTGTCGATGGTGCTGGCCGGCGTGCTCCTCGGTGCTCTGGCCGGGTCACTGCTGATGGGCCACATGCGAGCGTGGATGCCATTGCTGGCACTCTTGTTGACTGTGGCCGTAGCTGCGGCTGCACGGGCCATGCTGGAGCGTCGTGAGGGACCTGACCGGACCGGCGTCTCGAGCGCTCCGCGTCCGCTGAACCGTGCGTTCGGCGTTCCCAGTCCGGGCCGGGGGTGTGCCGCATGGACGTTGAGCCGCACGCCGTACCGGTTCGGCCGCTGGCGGCGTTCGCTGTCCGCAACTACCGCCGGTTCGTGATCGGACAGACGGTGAACCTGATGGGCATCGTTGTGTCTTGCGGGCTACGCTGGGGCAAGCTGTAGGACTGCCACGCCTGAAGCTGAATGAACGTCATCCAGCCAGCCTGAGCGTCGCGATCACAAACAGATCACAAGCAGCCCAAAACCCATCATTTGCAGCTATTTTTATGCGCCCGAGTGGACTCGAACCACCACCCCGCTTACACAGGACAAGGCCCTCAACCTTGCGCGTCTACCAATTCCGCCACGAGCGCAGAACGGCCGAGTATAGGGGGCGACGGGGCATCCAGGTGGGCGTCGGCACGGTTGACGGTTGCATCCGTCCACACCGCCCGCTATCGTGCGAACACATGTTCGTCAAACGCCACCATCCACCCGAGCGGGGAGCAGAATAGGCATGGATCTGACCAAGCGCCAGCAGGAGATATTCGACTTCATTCGCAAGCACTCGGCCAAGTACGGCTATCCGCCGACAGTCCGCGACATTGGCAAAGCTGTCGGACTGGCCTCCTCATCGACCGTGCATGCGCATCTGGCTAACCTGGAGAAGATCGGCCTGCTGCGCCGCGATCCCACCAAGCCACGCGCGATCGAGTTGCTCGACCGTGTCGACCGCGCGGTCGGCGGGGCCGTAGAGAGCGTGCGCGGGATCGTGCGCTCCGACAGCCTGCCGCTGCTCGGCTCGGTGGCGGCCGGCGATCCGATTCTGGCCGAGGAGAACGTCGAGGAGTACGTGTCCGTGCCCGAGATCGCGGGCGGTGGCGACGGCCAGTACCTGCTGCAGATCCGCGGCGAATCGATGAAGGACGCCGGCATCCTCGACGGCGACTACGTGGTCGTGCACTCCCAGGACACCGCCCGCGACGGCGACATCGTCGTTGCGCTGCTCGGGGAAGAGGCAACTGTCAAGCGTTTCTTCCGCGAACCCGACCATATCCGGTTGCAGCCCGAGAACGAGACGATGCAGGCGATCCGCGCCACCGACGTGACGGTGCTCGGACGCGTCGTGGGTCTACTCAGGAGTGTTTGAGGTTCCGGCGGGGACGAGTTTGGGGCCGGATGGTCGCGGCGCTCGGTAAGACGAGGGCAACCCGAGTCGCGTCGCTGTACAGGCGCGCGGGTGCGTCCCTTTACACGATGTCCTCGCCGCGCTACGGTTGTGGTGCAGATCAGGCAGCCGCGTGCGCCGCAAGGCGTTCGAGGAAAGTCCGGACACCACAGGGCAAGGTGGTCGAGCGATCGACCCGGGGAAACCCGCGGGAAAGTGCCACAGAAACATACCGCCGATGGGGCCGTCCCACGTGAACGGCTCACAGGCAAGGGTGAAATGGTGCGGTAAGAGCGCACCAGCGTCGCGGTGACGCGGCGGCTGGGCAAACCCCACCCGGTGCAAGGTCAGATTGGACCGCTTGCAGGTAGCCCGCCAAGGTCCAGGTAGGCCGCACAGATGGATGGCTGCTCAACGACAGAATCCGGCTTATCGATCTGCTAAGGAAAAGCCCCGCTCCGGCGGGGTTTTTCTATATGTGCAGTTGCCAGGTTCTTGACTGGACACGCGATCAAAGAGGTCGGGGGCGTCTCTATGGAACCGCTCGGCTTGGGCATGCCGGCATCGTCCTGCGATCGACCCACACGTCACGAGCGTCGATCACACGATCTACTTCACGGGCACGCTGCATGGCGCGCCGATCCCGCCGGGCGGCAAGCAGCTGGTGTTGGAGGCCAGGTTGCCAGCGACGAACGGTGGCGCTTCGGGCGGCTCCCTCACGTAGTCTGACGAAAGTTCCGCCACAACAAGCACCGCAAGGAGCACGCAAAGAGCGAGGCACAGCGAAAGCAATACCCAGCGGCCCACCGCAGCAGGCCGGATGTCAGGATTCGCAAGTGTGATGTTGCTGCCAGCTGCGTTTGACCTTAGCTGTTCAACCGTTGCGTCAACTAGCAACAAGATCGACCGGTTCTCGCTAGCACTTTAGCCACAGGGGAGGGTTAGGGTGAAGATGCTCGTCGAGAGAGTCGATCCGTTGGGATGCGGGGGCAGCAGCACGCAGCTGCCGTGGCCCGCGATCGGTTCGGCGACGGACGGTTCAGATAAGCACAGCACGGGCGCGGCGGGGGGGCAGGGGGAGTGGTTGGGATCTGACCCGGGATGGTGGTGTTGACCACTAGGCCCCGCAGCTCGTCGGTCACGGACGACCAACAGCGACAATAACGTTTACGCGGAATAACAACAAGTCATATGTGGTTGGCTGGTCAAGCGCAAAGTATACTCGACTAGTTGTCCCACTTTGCTCCTCGTCGAGGGTATAATAGTGGCAGTTGCGATAGGGTGTGTTGCCGAGAACCGTCGGTGATGGCAGACGGTCGAACATCCGATGTGGAGCGTCTACAGATGGCCAACGAACTCGACTCCGATGCGCAGGCGGTCCTTGACGTGCTCGAGGCGATGGGTGTACCCCCTTTTCATGAGCTCTCGGTGGAGGATGCACGAGCGCGGATGAGAGCGACCTTTGTCGCCAGAGACGAGCAGCTGGCTCTCGAGTCTGTGGATGACCTGTCAGTGCCGACGCCGGCCGGCTTACTCTGCCTGCGGCTTTATCGGCCGAGCACCGCTGTATCGCCTATCGCCCTCTTTCTCCATGGCGGGGGCTGGACCGTCAACGATGTGGATACACACGACAGGCTGTGCCGCCGGATAACGAAGCTGTCGGGATGGATGCTTGCGTCTTTGGACTATCGACGCGCGCCTGAGCACAAGTATCCTGTGGCACTTCAGGATGCGTACTTTGCATACAGATGGATCTTGGACAACGCCGAGCGCATTGGAGCTGACGCTGAAAGACGTGCCATTATAGGAGAGAGCTCTGGGGGGACGATCGCGGCGAGCTTGACGCTGCTGCTGCGCGAAGGGAACGCGCCGATGCCCACCCATTTGAGCATGGCATATCCAATGACCGACGTGGTTGACCGCTGGCCCTCCTACCAACAACGTGGCGCGGGCTATGCGCTGGACCGGTCGTTGATGCTTTGGTATATGGATCATTATCTTCCGGCGGGCTGGGACTCGCAGGACCCTTACCTATTTCCACTCGCGGCGAGCGATTTGCGGGGATTTCCACCCACCTTCATCATGACCGCGGAGTTCGATCCGCTTCGTGATGAGGGCATCGCCTACGCTCAGAAGCTGGCGAGCGCAGGAGTCGAGGTGCGGCATGTCCATGTAGATGACCAGATGCACGGATTTTTGATGATGGACAGGGCTGTTCGCAAGGCGAGCGGGCTCATCGGGCATCTGGCAAATGCGCTCGCCGGACCCTCAAAGCAAGCATGAGTCCTGCGCCTGTGCGCCGCTACCCGGAACGTCGAGGGTCGGTGCGTCACCATGGACGCGACGTTTCCCGAGCCGGCATGGGATGGGCCGCTCATCGTGGCCGCTTGCTTGCGGTCCGGGACGCGACTACTCGGCCGGGATCACCCCGCGTCGCGGGCGGTCCAGACGCCGGGTTCGCGGTTCTCACCGCTCAAGCCCTCGCAAACCCCGCCCGAATAAGCCCGTGTGACCCCATCGCTGATCGCCCGGCGCCTGCTCGGAATGCCGTTGCGGGCGTTCGCGCCCGGCAGCGCCTCGCCGACCGCGGTCGGTCGCGCCCAGGCGCCGTGGGGCAGGTGGTGGGACGCGCACCCGCGGGCGCTGCGTGCGCTCGCGCTGATCGCAATCGCCTGGATGGTGGTCTACCTCGTGTGGCGCGTCGGCTGGAGCTGGCATGGGGCCAGCCGCTGGCTGTGGGGTGCGCTGCTCGTGACCGAGCTGTACGGGTTGTGGAACCTGTCGATCCTGACCTGGATCTCGTGGCGCATCCCTGACGCCACACGACCGGCAGCGACACCCGGGCACGAGGTCGACGTGTACGTGTGCACCTACGACGAGCCGCCGGCCGTGCTGCGCGCGACGCTCGCCGGCTGCGCCGCGATCACATACCCGCACACGACGTATCTGCTCGACGATGGCCGCCGGCCCGAGATCGCCGAGCTCGCCCGCGAGTGGGGCGCCGAGTACCTGACGCGGCCCGACAACGAGCACGCCAAGGCCGGCAACATCAACCACGCGCTGCCGATCACCGGCGGCGAGCTCGTGTTCGTGCTCGACGCCGATCACGTCCCGCTCCCCGACGCGCTCGACGCGGTCGTCGGTTACTTCGACGATCCCGAGCTGGCGCTCGTGCAGACGCCGCACGACTTCTACAACCAGGACTCGATCCAGCACTACGAAATCGGGCGGCACGAGCAGTCGGTCTTCTACTCGGTCATCTGTCCCGGCAAGGATCGCCACGGCGCGGTGTTCTGGTGCGGTTCGGGCGCGGCGATCCGCCGCGGTGCGCTGCTGGACGTCGGCGGCGTGGCGGTGCAGACGATCGCCGAGGACTTTCACACGACGATCAAGCTGCACCGCGCCGGCTGGCGCTCGCGCTACCACGACGAGGTGCTGATCCAGGGCCTGGCTCCGCACGATCTAGCCGCATATCTGCTGCAGCGCGACCGCTGGGCGCGCGGCAACCTGTCGGTGTTCACGACGCCCGAGTCGCCATTGCGCGCGCGTGAGCTGCGACCGATCCAGCGGCTGAGCTACTTCGCGAGCCTCTCCTCATATCTCGCCGGCCCGATGCGGTTGCTGATGCTCAGTGTGCTCGCCGCGGTGCTGTGGACCGGTCAGCTGCCGCTGACCGCGACGCTGCTGACGCTCGGCGTGCTGTGGGCGCCCGCGACGCTGCTGTCGGTCGCCGCCGGGTCGGCGCTGTGCCGCGGCTATCAGCGCGTGTCCGACACGACCCACTTCGAACTGTGCACCGCGGAGATATTCACGCGCGCGCTGCGCTGTGTCGTGCGACCGGGCCGCACGACGTTCAGGGTCACGCCGAAGGAAGGCGTCGACTTCGGTGGACTGGCCGCGCTGCGTCAGCTGCGGGCGATCCTGATCGTCGCTGCCCTGCTGAGCGGCGGGCTCGCGCTGCGGATGCTCCAGGATGCGGGCGTGCACCTGCTGGTATTGCCGGGCCTGCGCGGGATCGCGCTGTGGGTGGTTCCGCTGGTGGGCGCGTTCGAGCTGCGCCGGGTGCTGCGCACGCTCGCGATCGTCGCGCGTAGACATCAGCAGCGGATCGAGTACCGCATGCCCCTCGACGCTCCAGCGATCGCCGTCTCGTCCACGCCGGGCGCGCCACCGCTGATCGGCCGCGCCCGCGATCTCTCGCCCTCGGGCGTCGGCCTACAGCTGCCGGCGCCGCTCGCGCTCGGCACGCGCGCCACTGCGACGGTCCAGCTGCCCGGGCTGTCCGGGGAGACGGTCCAGGTCAGCCTCGATCTGGCGGTGCAGTCGTGCCGGCGCGAGGGCAAAACATGGGTGGTCGGCTCGCGCATCACGGGCGCTGCTGAGCAGGACAGCCGCCGCGTGGTCGAGTACTGCTACGTCGTCTGTCAGGCCAATCGCCTGCGTGGCGAGGGCCCACCGGTCGCCCTGCCGGCGCCGGTCGCCGTGACCGAGCAGCTGCCCGTCACGACGTCCGTGCTCGGGGCGGAGCTGGCTTCGGCCTGAGCGCTACGCCGCCACTGGACTCGGAGTGCGCCCGAGCCCCTCGAGCGCAGCCAGCATCGCATCGAGCTCGCAGTCGATTCCCTCCGGCCAGGGCTTGGGCGGGTGCTCGTCGAGTGTCTTCAGGCCGTTGCCGGTGATCAGCGCGACGACCGTCTCGTCGGGCGCGAACTTGCCTTCGCGGGTCAGCTTCTCGAGCACCGCGATCGTCGTGCCGCCGGCGGGCTCGGTGAGGATGCCCTCGGTCGCTGCCAACAGGTTGACGCCTGCGAAGATCTCCGCGTCTGAGGCAAAGCCGCCCGTGCCTCCGCGTTTGCGGACCGCGTCGATCACGAGATAGCCGTCGCCCGGGTTGCCGATCGCCAGCGAGTGCGCCGCGGTCTCCGGCGTGATCGCATGGATCTCGGCCTCCTCGGCGAGGATCGCTGAGGCGATCGGGTTGCAGCCGCTGGGCTGGGCGATGTGGATGCGCGTGGCGTCGGTCTCGGAGAGTCCCAGCAGCTGCAGCTCGCCGAGGCCCTTGTGCAGGCGCGATGACAGGGTGCCGCCGGCGGCCGGGGAGACGATGTGGTCGGGCGAGCGCCAGCCGAGCTGCTCGACGATCTCGAACGCCGCCGTCTTGGCTCCCTCCGCGTAGAACGGGCGCAGCGTGATGTTCGCGAACTCCAGGCCCGTCGCGGCGGCGACTTCACGGCAGCGGCGGTTGGCTTCGTCGTAGTTGCCCTCCACCTGGCAGACCTTCGCGCCGAGGGCCGCGCACGCGCGGGCCTTCATGTCCTCCAGGCGGTTGGGATAGAACACGTACGCCTCGACCCCGGCCTTGGCCGCCAGCGAGGCGACGGCGGTGCCGACGTTGCCGGTGGAGACGCACCCGATCTCCGTGCGGCCGAGCTCCAGCAGCCGGGCGACCGACATCGAGACGACGCGGTCCTTGTAGGACAGGCTCGGCCGTGAGGTGGAGTCGTCCTTCAGATACAGGTTGCTCAGACCCAGCTCCGCGCCGAGGCGATCGGCGTGGATCAGCGGTGTATAGCCGGCGTAGCGCCCGACGCGTGCCTGCGCGTGCGCATCGACGATCGGCAGCAGCTCCTCGAAGTGCCAGATGTTCTGCGGGCGCTCGGAGCTGGGGATCTCGCGGAAGTGGCGCGCGGCCAGCTCATAGTCGTAGACGATGTCCAGGCCCTTGCCGCAGTCCGGGCAGGAGAACACCGCGTCTGACAGCGGGTAGTGATTAGCGCAGCGATGGCACACCAGCTCAGTTGCGCACGATCGGGTCTGCTCACGCGTTTCCTCCTCAGCCCGCCCGGCGGGCTGGCGGTTCGATGGGGTGGGGGTCGGACTCATGCCGGTACCGCAGACGATACGCCTGGCCACGGCATCTGTGTATCGCCGTCGTTACCGAGCGCGACCCACAGCTCCTCGGCGATGTGCGGCGCCAGCGGCGCCAGCAGCTGCGCGAGCACTGACAGCGCGCTCAGCAGCGCCTGCAGATCGGTCGCGCCCAGCGTGTCGGTGCGCTTGCGGACGAGCTTCTCGTAGTCCTTGATCCGGTCGAACAACCGCATCACGTTGCGCACCGCGCTGTGCATCTCCAGGTTGACCATGTCCTCGGTCGTGCGCTCCACCGCGGCGTCACACCACTTTCGCAGGCGTACGCGCAGATGCTCGGTCGTGTCTTTGACCTCACCCTGCGCGACGGGCGGCTGGGTATCGGTCCCGGCGAGCCGGCTCTGCGAGAACTCCCAGATCTGGTTCAGGAACCGATGGCAGCGCAGGACCGCCGAATCGCTCCAGTTGAGCGTTCGTTGCGGGCTCGCCGCATACAGCGTCGCCAGGCGCACGGTGTCGGCGCCGTAGCGGGACACGAGCTCGTCCGGATCGACGACATTGCCGAGGTGCTTGGACATCTTGCGCCCGTCGCGGATCACCATCTCATGGAAGAGGCAACCCGCGAAGGGCTCGCCGTCGGATAGGAACTCGAGCGGGCCGATGTCGCGCAGCGCCTTGGTGACGATCCGCTGGTCGAACACGAAGTTGCCGCTGTCCGACCCGGCGACCACGCGCTCGGAGGGCAGCCACGCGCGCAGATCCTCCAACGCGAAGATCTCATCCAGCGACCGCTCTCGCTCGGACGGCGGCACGCATACGGGCACCCACAGCCACAGCGCGTCGAAGTGGCAGTCCAGCGTGTCGGTCTCATGTCGCCCGGGCCCACCACAGCTCGGGCAGGTGCTCTGCACGAAGTCCTCGCGCTCGGCCAGGGGATTGCCGGCTCCCGTGGGGATCAGGTCGAGGGGCAGCAGCACCGGCAGCTGCTCGTCGGGGACGGGGACCGCGCCACAATCGCCCTCGCAGTAAACGATCGGGATCGGCGTCCCCCACGAGCGCTGGCGGGAGATCGAGAAGTCGTTGGCGCGATAGCGCACCGCCGGGCGTAGTCCCGCGATCGGAGGATCGCTGGTGCCCTCGGCCTTGCGCGCGCGCTCTCGTCTCGTTCCATCTACATCTATATCGACATCCCCATCCCCGGAATCGTGACCCGCGCTCTCGGTCCGATCCTCCACGTCGGCCTCATCCACCGCCATCCCCAATCGTCCCGCGATCAGCGCGTCGGTGCGGTCGCGCGCCGGAATCCCGAGGATGGCGGTCGCTCCAAAGCGTCCGTCCACGACAGGGGAGACAAGCACGGGCAGCGGCTCGCCCGTCGCCGGGGAAAGCAGAGTGCGACCGGTCTCGATCAGGGGAATCGCCTCGGCGTCGCGGGCATCGCGCTGCAGGCCGCCCGAGCGCAGATCCTCCAGCAGCGCGCGCACGCGGGGATCGGCGATCCAACGCTCGACGTCGGGATGCCGGGGTGAGACCAGCACGAACCGGGCCAGCGCGACGGCGTCCGCGTGCGGGGTGAACACCGTCAGGGGCGTGTCCTCGCCCGAGCCGGCCAGATCGACCTCGACCCCGTCCACGCGCCCGAGCACGAAGCGCTGGCTGGAAAGGGCCACCTCATCCCAGATCCCGCTGCTGGCCAGCTCGTCCAGGCGGCGGTCGTTCTCGGCGAGGTAAGGGCTGATGCGCAGGTACCACTGCGGGCGCTGGATCAGGCGCACGGGGTTGTGGCAGCGCCAGCAGGTGCCGCCGGGCTCGACCTGGATCGTGGCGAGGGTCGTCTGGCAGGTGTCGCACCAGTCCACGGCGCCGGTTCCCTGGTAGATCAGGCCCGCCTCGAGTAGCCTCACAAACAGCCACTGCGACCAGCGATACATGAGCGCGTCGGAGCTGAGGAACGTGCGGGTCCAGTCAAACGAATACCCCAGGCGCTCCAGCTGGCCGGTCATGTGCTCGGCGCAGCGAGCGACCCAGTCGGCTGGAGCCTCGCCGCGGTCGATCGCGCCAAGCTCGGCGGGCAGCCCGAACGCGTCGAAGCCGAACGCGAACAGCACATCCTCGCCGCACGCGCGGATGAAGCGGGCGTAGGCATCGCCGATCGAGTAGGAGCGGACGTGGCCGATGTGGATATTGCCCGAGGTGAACGGCGCCGAGGGCTTGATATAGCGGCGCGGGCGATCGGACTCCACCGGCGGCGTGGCGAACGCGTCGCGCGCGCGCCAGGCGGCCTGCCGGCGCGCCTCGATCGCGTGCGGGTCATAGCTGGGAAAAGTCCTACTGTTCATGGTCAACCGAGCATATCCGAGCGGTCTGGCAGCGCCAGACACCCGCCTGTGGTGCTCGGCATACTGGCCGATTCCGGATGGTCGGTAGCACGCCTGTTGGCCGATCGGAGATCCCGTTGATCTACGATCGGTACATGCGGCGTCTGGCATCCATCATCCCTTACCCGAACTTCACTATTTCCCTACTGATGAACCTTCGTCCGCCACAACTGCAAAGATGAATAGATGGAGATAGAGATCGGGCGCGGCAAGAAAGCCCGCCAGGCATACGGATTCGACGACATCGCGATCGTGCCCTCACGGCGCACGCGCGATCCCGACGACATCGACATCAGCTGGAAGCTGGGGCCGTATCAGTTCGAGCTGCCGATGCTGGCATCGGCGATGGACGGCGTCGTCTCGCCGGAGACCGCCGCGATCGTCGGCCGCCTCGGGGGCCTCGCGGTGCTCAACCTCGAGGGCATCTTCACGCGCTACGAGGACGCCGAGGAGCAGCTGGAGCGGATCTCAGAGCTGCCGAAGGACGTGGCCACGCGCGAGATGCAGGAGATCTACGCCGAGCCGGTCAAGCCCGAGCTGATCGCCCAGCGGATCGCCGAGATCAAGGAGCAGAAAGTCGTCGTCGCCGCCTCGCTGACGCCCCAGCGCGTGCGCGACTATTACGAGCTGGCGCTGGATGCCGGTCTGGATGTGCTCGTGATCCAGGGGACGGTCGTCTCCGGTGAACACGTCTCGACGATCTCCGAGCCGCTGAACCTCAAGGAGTTCATCCCGTCACTCGACGTGCCGGTCGTCGTCGGCGGATGCGCCTCCTACCACACGGGTCTGCACCTGATGCGCACCGGCGCCGCGGGCGTGCTCGTCGGCGTGGGACCGGGCGCGGCGTGTACGACCAGGGGCGTGCTCGGCATCGGTGTGCCGCAGGCGACGGCAATCGCGGATGTGGCCCATGCGCGCTCGACGCACATGTTGGAGACGGGCGAGTACTGCCAGGTGATCGCCGACGGTGGGATGCGCAACGGCGGAGACGTGTCCAAGGCGATCGCCCTGGGCGCGGACGCCGTCATGATCGGTTCCCCACTGGCGCGCGCGTACGAGGCCCCGGGCCGGGGGTATCACTGGGGCATGGCGACGTTCCATCCGACCCTGCCGCGCGGAGCGCGTGTGGCGACCACGCAGAACGGCACGCTCGAGGAGATCCTCGTCGGGCCGGCGCGCGAGAACGACGGCACGTTCAACCTGTTCGGCGGTCTGCGCACGTCGATGGCCACGTGCGGGCACAAGGATCTCGCCGAGTTCAACCGCGCGGAGGTCGTGATCGCGCCGGCGCTGCAGACCGAGGGCAAGGCGCTGCAACGCGACCAGGCCGTCGGCATGGGTGCGGTCAACGGGAAGGCTGCAGCTCTCGTCAATGACTGATGCAGCGGCCGTAACGGCGCCAGTGCCGGCCGATGCCGCCGAGCCGCCGGGCGCTGTGCCGGACGCCGCGATACACGACGAGTCGTCCAGTTTCCCCAGGCCGGGCGCGATTGTCGATGCAAAGGGTGTGGCATCCACGTCCAAACCTGCGCCGGCGGCCACCGAAGAGGTGGTCGTGCTCGACTACGGCGGTCAGTACAGCCAGCTGATCGCCCGCCGGATCCGCGATTGCGGGGTGTTCAGCGAGCTGCTGCCGCACAGCGTCGCACTGGAGGAGGTGGCCAAGCGCAAACCGCGCGCGATTGTGTTGTCAGGCGGTCCGGCGTCGGTGTACGCGCCCGGGGCGCCAAAGCTAGACCGGGGACTGCTGGGGCTGGGAGTGCCGGTGATGGGCATCTGCTATGGCATGCAGCTGCTCGTGCACGAGCTCGGCGGGAAGGTCGAGCAGGCCGAGGTGGGCGAGTTCGGCCGCTCGGAGCTGACCGTCATCGAGCCCGGACGGCTGCTGGCCGGGATGCCAACGGAGCAGACCTGCTGGATGAGTCACCGCGACACCGTGTTCGAGCCACCACCCGGGTTCACCGCGCTGGCATCGTCGAGCGCCTCGCCGGTGGCCGCCGTCGAGGACACCGAGCGCAACGTGTACGGGATCCAGTTCCACCCAGAGGTCGTGCACACGCCGTACGGCCAGGAAATACTCACGCGATTCCTGACCGACATCGCCGGCTGCGAGCGGACGTGGTCGGCGGCGTCGATCGTGGAGGATCAGATCGCCCGGATCAGAGCGCAGGTCGGTGACGGGCAGGTGATCTGCGGGCTGTCCGGTGGGGTCGACTCATCGGTCGCCGCGCTGCTCGTGCACCGGGCGATCGGCGATCAGCTGACGTGCGTGTTCGTCGATCACGGGCTGATGCGCAAGGACGAGGGCGAGCAGGTGGTGAGCGCGTTCAGGGACACGTTCGGCGTGCCGCTGGTGGCGGTCGACGCGGAAGAGCGGTTCCTTCAGAAGCTGCGCGGCGTAACCGAGCCCGAGGCCAAGCGCAAGGCGATCGGGGCCGAGTTCATCAGGGTGTTCGAGGAGGAGGCGGCAAAGCTCGCCGGCGGAAGCGATGGCGGATCCGCCCACCCCGCGAAGTATCTCGTCCAAGGGACGCTGTACTCCGACGTGATCGAGTCCGGTGGTGGGACGGGGGCGGCGACGATCAAGTCTCATCACAACGTCGGCGGGTTGCCCGAGGACCTGCGGTTCGAGCTGGTGGAGCCGCTGCGGGCGCTGTTCAAGGACGAGGTGCGCGCCGTCGGAGCGGAGCTGGGGCTGCCGGAACGGCTGGTCTGGCGCCAGCCGTTCCCCGGGCCGGGCCTGGCGATCAGGGTTGTCGGGGGCGAAGCGACCAAGGAGCGCTTGGATGTGCTGCGCGAGGCCGATCACATCCTGCAGGAGGAGATCCGCCGGGCCGGGCTGTATCGCGAGCTGTGGCAGTCATTCTGTGTGCTGCCGGACGTGCGGACCGTCGGCGTGCAGGGAGACGAGCGCACATACGGCTACGTGGTCGTCATCCGCGCGGTGACCAGCGACGACGCGATGACGGCCGACTGGGCGCGGCTGCCGTACGACCTGCTGGAGACGATCGCCTCGCGGATGATCAACGAGCTGCGCGAGGTCAACCGGGTGGTGCTGGATATCACCTCGAAGCCCCCCGGCACGATCGAGTGGGAGTGAGTGATGCTGTTCCGGCCGGCACATGTGCCGGCGGCGACGTCGCACATGTGCGACGTCGTGGCAGGGCCGCATGCGGCCCTGCCTTCCGGGTCGTGCATGCACGACCCGGCCGGACCGCACATGTGCGGTCCGGGACCACGCCGCATGCGGCGTGGTCTTCCTGAATATGTTCTTGTAAGCAGGGCGTGGCGAGTGGCGGCGACTTCGCCTATCATTGCCCTCGCGCCGCACGCTGACGTGCGGCTTTTTTCACGCGATGACACCTGTGACCACATCAACTTCAACACCCTCGGCCAAGACCTACGTGGCCAAGCCCACCGACCGTGAGCGCAACTGGCACGTGGTCGACGCGAACGGCAAGACGCTCGGCCGCCTGGCGACGCAGATCGCGGACGTGCTGCGGGGCAAGCGCAAGCCCGAGTACACCCCGCACATCGACACGGGCGACTTCGTCGTGGTGATCAACGCCGAGAAGGTGCACGTCACCGGCAACAAGCGAGCGGACAAGCGCTACTACCGCCACTCCGGCTATCCGGGCGGGTTGCGGTCGCGGACGTTCGAGGAGATGATCGCGCGCCGGCCCGAGGAGGTCATCAGGATCGCGGTCAAGGGGATGATGCCCCGTAACCGGCTCGCGCGCAGGCAGATCACGAAGCTGAAGGTGTACGCCGGTCCCGAGCATCCGCACACCGCGCAGAAGCCGCAACCACTGGAGATCGAGGCATAAATATGGCCGACGACGAGCACGAGACCCCCGAGACGCCCGCCGGGGAGACGCCCAGCGAGGAGACGCACGCTGTCCCGACCGTGCAGGCCAGCGAGATCGCCGGGTCTGCCGAGGACGCTCCGCTGGAGGCGTTCGAGGAGGCCCAGGAGCGCGCCGGTGCCGATCCAGCCGCAGAGACGACCACGAAGTCCGCGCCGTTCGATCCGATCCTCGGCAACGCTGTCCCGACCGTGCAGGCCAGCGAGATCGCCGGGTCTGCCGAGGACGCTCCGCTGGAGGCCGCGCAGGAGGCGCAAGAGCGCGCCGAGGCCGAGGAACTGGTCGAGGATTTCCGGGAGGACGTCGCGGAGGAGATCGCCGAGAAGATTGTCGAGGAGATCGTGGCCGAGGAGCTCGCGGAGGAGATCATCGAGGAGGCGGCAGCCGAGCAGGCTGCGGAGGAGGTCGTCGAGGAGGCCATCGCAGAGGAGGTCGTGGCTGAGGCGGTCGCGGAGGTGGCGGCCGAGGAGATCGTCGAGGAGATCGTGGCGGAGGAGGTCGTCGAGGAGGCGGCAGCCGAGCAGGCCGCGGAGGGGATCGTCGAGGAGGCGGTCGCCGAGGAGGTCGTGGCCGAGGTCGTCGAGGAGGCGGTCGCAGAGGAGGTCATGGCGGAGGCGGTCGAGGCGGAGATCGAGGCCGAGCTGGAGGAAGAGCTCGAGGAGGAGGAGCCCGCGCCGCGCGAGAAGCCCGCGGTGCCCGGTGCGCACCTCGAGGTGGACATCGTTCCGGAGGGCGTCGATCCACTGGGCCGCGACACCGATCCGGCCGATCCGTACGCGAGCGTGGCGGAGGCGTATGAGACCGACGCCGAGGACGGTGAGGCCGACGAGGAGCTCCAGGAGGATGAGGTGCTCGCCCAGCCGATCTCGAGCGCCGCGATCGATCTCGCCTCCGGTGCGCGCTACCGGGCGACCGGCAAGCGCAAGACCGCGATCGCGCGAGTGACGCTGCGGCCGGGCACGGGGACGTACCTCGTCAACGGGCGCATGTTGGAGGAGCACTTTCCGCGGGTCACGCTGCAGCGCAACATCCGCCAACCGCTGGAGACGGTCGGCTATCAAGAGCGCATGGACGTCGTCGCGCGACTGCACGGCGGCGGTATCTCCGCCCAGGCGGGCGCCCTGCGCCACGGCGTCTCACGGGCGCTGCTGGAGGCCGATCCGAACCTGCGCGGCGAGCTGAAGCGCCGTGGCTTTTTGACGCGCGACTCGCGCGCCAAGGAGCGCAAGAAGGCCGGGTTGAAGAAGGCCCGCAAGCGGCCGCAGTTCTCCAAGAGGTAGAAGAGCGCATTCTCAAAAGGCCGGAAAGCCGCTTTGCTGGCCGATCTTCGATCGGTCGGCCTTTTGAGAATGAACGCCCTTCTACGGCTCACTACTCCGGTTTTGCGAACGCACCGCTAGATGATGTAATCGCTATCCGTGACCACGCCATCCGCCGACTCCGCCTCCATGACTCGCAAGCTGTTCGGGACCGACGGCGTGCGCGGGGTCGCCGGTGAGCTGC
The DNA here is from genome assembly GCA_963736555.1 of uncultured Solirubrobacterales bacterium. Lineage (GTDB taxonomy): Bacteria > Actinomycetota > Thermoleophilia > Solirubrobacterales > Solirubrobacteraceae > Palsa-744. The sequence goes on along the minus strand of CAVTPC010000003.1, from coordinate 78,706 downwards.
TGAGCGCCGAGCTCGCGCTCGGGCTGGCTCAGGCCGCCACTCGCCTGGCAGAGATTGAGCGTCCGCAGGTACTGATCATCCGCGATACGCGCGAGTCGGGAGAGATGCTCCAGGCCGCGGTCGCCGCCGGTGTCGCTGCGGCTGGGGGAGATGCGTTGCTCGGCGGCGTGCTGCCGACTCCTGCCGCGCCGCTGCTGATCGGTCGCTACGGGTTCGACCTCGCCGCCGTGCTGTCGGCCTCGCACAATCCATACCAGGACAACGGGATCAAGTTCTTCGGCCCCGACGGGTACAAGCTGAGCGACGAGACCGAGCTACAGATCGAGCACGAGCTGGAGCGAGCCGGCAGTGACACCGCGGCCCGGCAAAAGCCAGGAGCCGGACCGCCCGACATCGGGCGCATCCGCGAGCTGCGAGGCGCAGGTGAGGACTACCTGCGCGAGCTGCACACACGCTTCGTCGATCTCGATCTGACGGGTCTGGACGTGGTGCTCGACTGCGCCAACGGGGCCACCTACGAGGTCGCGCCGGAGATGTTCCGGCGGCTCGGAGCAGACGTGACCGTCACGGCGGACGGCCCGGACGGGCGCAACATCAACGCCGAATGCGGCTCGACCCACATCCAGCGACTGGCCGAGCAGGTGCGCGCGGGCGGGCACGCGCTCGGGTTCGCGTTCGACGGGGACGGGGATCGCGTGCTGGCGGTGGACGGCGACGGCGAGGTGGTCGACGGCGACGAGCTGATGGCGCTGATCGCTCTGCATCTGCGCGACTCAGAACGCCTGCCGGGTGGGGGAGTTGCGGTCACGGTGATGACCAACTACGGATTTCACACCGCGATGGCCAGCGCCGGGATCGAGGTGGCGAGCACGCAGGTCGGCGACCGGTACGTGCTCGCGGAGCTGCTGGCGCGCGGCTGGACGCTGGGGGGCGAGCAGTCGGGGCACCTGATCGAGCTGGGATTCAACCGCACGGGCGATGGGCTCGCCGGTGCGCTGCTGACGCTTGAGGCGCTGGCGGGCGCGGATCTGCGCGAGCGCCACGCGATGGCCAAGCTGCCCCAGCGCCTGGTCAACGTGCGGGTGCGCGACCGCGAGGCGCTGCACGGCGCGGATGCCGTGACGGCGGCCGTTGGAGCCGAGAACGAGGCGCTGGCCGGGCGCGGGCGGGTGCTCGTGCGCCCGAGCGGTACCGAGCCGCTGGTGCGCGTGATGGTCGAGGCGCCGAGCGATACCGAGGCGCAGGATGTCTGCGACCGGCTGGTGGCGCTGGTGCAGCGCGAGCTGACCTGAGCCGTCCCCGCGTTCGTTTTGGCTGCGTCCTCGGTCGCTCACCGAAGCCGGGAGACACTCGCTTACGCTCGTATCGCCCGTTCGGCCAGCATCCCTGTTTCGGCCAGCAAAGCACACCACGCGGGGTGGGTGGGCCGCCGATCTATTGCCAGCCTCGCCGGGAACGGCTCAGGAGCGGCCTATACGTCCAATTCGCTTGGGCACACCGCCGACCCGCTGGTATCTTCGACAGATGTGCGGGATCGTCGGCTACGTCGGTAAGCGTCCGGTGCGCGAGCTGCTGCTCGGCGGACTCGAGCGGCTCGAGTACCGGGGCTATGACTCGGCCGGTATCTCAGTGATCGCTGACGGGCGCATCGAGTCGGTCCGCGCGGTCGGCAACCTGGGCGCGCTGCACGCCAAGCTCGATGGGGCGGCTGGCGCGAACGGGTACGTAGATACCGGTGCTGTGGCGGTGGCCACCCGACCTGCCACGACGGGTATTGGACACACGCGCTGGGCGACCCACGGGCGTGTCAGCGAGGAGAACGCCCATCCACACTACGACTCCGGGGATCGCGTGCACGTGGTCGTGAACGGGATCGTCGAGAACTACATCGCGCTGCGCGACCGTCTGATCGCTGAGCAGGGCAGCGTGTTCACCTCCGAGACCGACGCCGAGGTGATCGCGCACCTGATCGCCTCGCATTACGACGGCGATCTTCCCGACGCCGTGCGGGCGACGTATGCCGAGCTGCAGGGGCACTACGCGTTCGTGGCGATGAGCCTGGATGAGCCGGAGCTGCTCGTGGGCGCGCGCAAGGAGTGCCCGCTGATTGTCGGGCGCGGCGAGGGCGAGCAGTTCGTGGCCTCGGCCGTGCCCGCGTTCCTGGCGCAGACCAGGCGCGTGCAGTATGTGGAGAACGGCGACATCGTCGTGCTGCGTCCCGACGACGTGACGATCACCACGCCCGCGGGCGAGGAGCTGCAGCGGCCGGTCGAGACGGTCGACTGGGATGAGGACACGGCGGAGAAGGGGGGATATGAGACGTTCATGCTCAAGGAGATCCACGAACAGGCCGACGCCGTGGCCGACGCCGTATCCGACCGCACGGCATCCGGTACGCACGTGGATCTCGACGACGTCGGTGCGCTGGATGAATCGATTCTGCGCGGGATCGACCGAATCCTGATCACCGGCTGTGGAACCGCATACCACGCAGGTCTGATGGGCCGGTATGCCCTGGAGGAGTGGGCGCAGATCCGCACAGAGATCGATGTAGCCTCCGAGTACCGCTATCGCAGGCAGCTGGTCGGTCCCGGGGATCTGGTGATCGGCATGACCCAGTCGGGCGAGACGGCCGACACGCTGGCGGCGATGCGCGCCGCGCGGGAGGCCGGGGCGACGGTGCTGGCGGTGACGAACGTGGTCGGCTCGCAGGCCACGCGCGACGCTGACGGGGTGCTGTATACGCGCGCGGGCCTGGAGATCGGCGTCGCGGCCACGAAGACGTTCGTCTGTCAGGTGGCCGTGATGTACCTGCTCGCGCTGAAGCTGGCGGAGCTGCGCGGGACGATGAAACGGGCGACGCTGCAAAAGCTCGTCGGAGACATCAAACGGCTGCCGCGCTCGATCGCGGAGGTCATCGATGCGGTCACCGATCCCGAGAGCGGCAAACCCGCGGGAGCAGTGGCGCAGGCCGCCGAGCGTGACTGGCAGGCCGGCTTCTTTCTGTATCTGGGTCGTCACGTCGGACTGGCGGTGGCGCTCGAGGGAGCGCTCAAGCTGAAGGAGATCTCCTACATCAACACCGACGCGTACGCCGCGGGGGAGATGAAGCACGGCCCGATCGCGCTGCTGGTGCAGGGCACGCCGGTGGTGGTCGTGGCGACCGACTCGCCGGTCAAGGACAAGGTCGTCTCGAACATGCAGGAGGTCGCCGCCCGTGGCGCTCACGTGATCGCCGTGGCCGCCCGCAGCGACCACATGATCGACGCGCACGCCCAGCAGGTGCTGCGCGTGCCCGATGTGGACTGGATGTTGCAGCCGCTGCTGGGCACGATCCCGCTGCAGTTGCTGGCCTATGCGATCGCGTCCAAGCGCGGCCTGGATGTCGATCGGCCGCGCAACCTGGCAAAGACCGTCACCGTCGAGTAGCCAGCGGCCCGCTGACGCGGCGCCAGGCGGCGTCCTCACCGATCGGAGATCGACGGGATCTCCGATCGGCCAGCTCGCGTACCGAAGCCGGGAGACACTCGCTACCGAAGCGGGGAGACACTCGCCTACGCTCGCATCCCCCGTTCGGCCAGCATCCCCGTTTCGGCCAGCACGCCACGCGGGGGTGGGTGGGCCTTTTCGGTCTGGCCCGGCTTGGTCATCGGACCGCTGGGGCGCGTAAGGACCATCTAGCATCGCTCGTCAGTGGACGCGCTGCCTGACTGGTTGACGCCTCTGCCCGACGCCGAGCGCATGCGGGCGATCGACCGCTGGGCGATCGATGTTCGTGGCGTGCCCTCGCTCGATCTGATGGAGCGGGCCGGGGCCGGAGTCGCGCGCACCGTCGAGCGGTTGGTTCCGGACGGCCCCGTGACGGTGGTGTGCGGCTCCGGCAACAACGGCGGCGACGGGTTCGTGGTCGCGCGCCTGCTGCGTAACGCGGGTCGCGAGGTGACGGTCGTGTGTGCCGCCTCGCCGGAGAAGTTGACCGGAGACGCACTGAGGAACTTCGAACGGCTGTCCGGCTCCGCGCCTGTCGGTCTCGTACAGGGAACCGATGCGCTCGGCAGAGCGAGCATCGTCGTGGATGCCCTGCTCGGGACGGGCTTTGCCGGTGAGCCTCGCGGGACCGTCGGCGAGGCGATCGCGGCGATCGCATCCTGTGCGGCGCCCGTCGTCAGCGTGGACGTGCCGTCCGGCGTGGATGCCTCCACGGGCGTCGTCTCCGGAGACGCGGTGCGCGCGAGCGTGACCGTCACGTTCCACACGGCCAAGCCCGGGCTGTGGATCCATCCGGGCAAGGCGTGTGCCGGCGGGGTTGAGGTGCTCGACATCGGCATCCCTCGCGGCGGTCCAGCCGATGCCGAGATCGGCCTGATCGCGCCCACGATCCTGGAGTTGCTGCCGCGCCGGGGGGCCGAATCGACCAAGTTCTCCTCCGGTCACGTGCTCGTCGCCGGCGGCTCGCGTGGGCTGACCGGCGCTCCGCGAATGGCCGCGCTCGGTGCGATGCGTGCCGGCGCGGGCTATGTCACCGCCTGCGTGCCAGCCTCGCTGCAGGCGGTCCTCGCCACCGGTGGCCCGCCCGAGCTGATGACCAGGGGCCTGCCCGAGGAGGACGGCGGGTTGGCACCGGCGGGAGTGGAGGTCGTGCTCGAGGCATCGCGACGCGGTGGCGCGCTGGCGCTCGGTCCGGGGCTCGGACGTGGCGAGCACGCGATCGCGTTCGCCCGCGCGCTTGCGGGCAGCGCCGAGGTTGCACTCGTGCTCGATGCCGACGGCCTGAACGCGCACTCGGGCAACTCGGGTGCGCACGGTGCCGGGCGCCTCGACGACTTGGCCGCGCGCGAGGCCCCGACCGTGCTCACACCGCACCCGGGCGAGCTGGCGCGGCTGCTCGACACCGGCACCGCTGAGATCGCGCGCGAGCGCTTGGCCCATGTGCGCCGGGCGGCAGAGCGGGCCCGAGCCGTGGTCGTGCTCAAGGGCGATGACACGCTCATCGCCGACCCTTCCGGAATGGTCGCGGTCAGCCCCGGCGGCAGTCCGGCCCTGGCGACCGCCGGTACGGGAGACGTGCTGTGCGGGGTGATCGCCGCGCTGCTCGCCCAGGATCTGCCGTCGTTTACGGCCGCCGCGGCCGGTGTGCTGCTGCACGCACGGGCCGGCCGGATCGCCGCGCGTGCGGTGGGCGCGCCGGAGGGCGTGATCGCCACCGACGTGATCGTCTCGTTGCCGGCTGCGCGAACGGTGAGCACATGAGCGTCGAGCGCGTCACGGCATACGTCGATCTGGACGCGGTCGCACACAACTGCACGCGCCTGCTCACCGCGCTGGACGGGGCTGAGCTGTGCGCGGTCGTCAAGGCGGACGGTTACGGTCACGGCGCCGTGCAATGCTCGCTCGCCGCGCTGCATGCGGGCGCGACCTGGCTGGCGGTCGCCACGCTCGGCGAGGCCGAGGAGCTGCGCGACGCCGGCATCGAAGCGCCCGTCCTGATCATGGGTGCGCTGTGCGACCGCGCCGAGCTGGAGCGCGCGATCGAGCTGCGAGCCGACATCGTGCTGTGGCGCCAGCGCGCGCTCGCGCTCGCCTCCGAAGCCGCCGCGCGAGTATCGGGCCAGGCGCGAGTGCACGTCAAGCTCGACACCGGCATGGGACGCCTGGGAACGCGCGATCCGGACGAGGCTTCGCGCGTCGTTGCGGCCGCCATCGATGCCCCCGGTGTGCGGCTGGCCGGTGTCATGACCCACTTCGCCACCGCTGACATCCCCGACGACGACGGCTTCTTCGAGCGCCAGCTGGAAGCGTTCGCCGGCTGGTCAAGCGCGGTCAAGACCGAGCACCCCGAGATCCTCGTCCACGCCGCCAACAGCGCCGCGGTGCTGCGCGATCGGCGGGCTCACTTCGACATGGCACGCTGCGGCATCGCCGTTTATGGCCTCGACCCGTTCAACACTGACCCATTCGCGTATGACCTCTCGCCCGCACTGCGGCTCACCTCTTACGTGGCCGAGGTCAAGCCGTGTGGGGTTGGGGAGAGCACCGGCTACGGGCGGCGGTACATCGCCGAGCGCGACACCTATATCGGCGTGCTGCCGATCGGCTACGGCGACGGCTTCAGGCGTGCGCTGTCAGGCAACGCCGACGTCCTGATCGCCGGCTCGCGACTGCCACTGGTCGGGACGGTCAGCATGGACAATGTCGCCGTCGACCTCGGTCCCGACCCGTCCGTGATCGAGCTGTGTGGCGCCGAGGCGATCCTGATCGGCTCAAGCGGTCCCGATCAGATCACAGCCGAGGAGCTGGCCAGGCGTATGGGCACGATCAACTACGAGATCACCTGCGGCCTGTCCGCGCGCGTGCAGCGCTCATACAGGCCCCGTTCGCCGGCGACTCCGTGAGCGGGACGCCGGCCGGAAACGCGCTGGAGGTCGTCCGCCGTGCCCTGGCCGGGACACCGGCCTGGCTGGTCGGCGGCGCCCCGCGCGATCGGCTGCTCGGACGCGAGACGTTTGACCTCGACATCGTCGTGGACTCCTCGACCGAGGCGGCGGCACGCACGATCGCACGTGCCGCCGGTGGCGCCGCGTGCTTTGAGCTCTCCGAGGAATTCGCCGGCTGGCGCGTCAGCGCGCGCGATCGTTCCTGGCAGGTCGATGTCCAGCCGTTGCGAGGCGGCTCGCTGGAGGCTGACCTCGCATTGCGTGACTTCACGGTCGGCGCGATCGCCGAACCCGTGGCGGGAGGGGAGCCGATCTATGACCCCCTCGGGGGCTTGGCCGATCTCGCTGCCCGGCGCCTGCGCATGGCTTCATCGCGGGCGTTCGCCGACGATCCCCTGCGCGTGCTGCGCCTCGTGCGGCTGGCGCTCGAGCTCGGCTTCGAGCCCGACCCCGACACCGCGAGCGCCGCCTCGGATGCGGCGCCTGGACTTGAGCGCGTGTCCGGCGAGCGCGTGTTCATGGAGCTGCGCCGGATCATCGCCTCACCGAGCGTGCTCGAGGGCCTGGCGCTGATGGACTCGCTTCAGATCACGGCTGCGGTGCTGCCCGAGCTGAGTGCCCTGCATGGCATCCGGCAGTCTCGCTACCACCATCGCGATGTCTACGGACACACGCTTGAGGTGTTGGAGCAGACGATCGCCTTGCAGGCCGACCCGGCCGCGTTGCTGGGCTCCCCTGAGCTGGCAGAGCCCGTCACAGCGCTGCTGGCCGAACCGCTCGCGGACGAGCTCACGCGTGGTGAGGCGCTGCGCTGGGGGGCGCTCCTCCATGATGCCGCCAAGCCGCTGACTGCCGCCACCCGCGCCGATGGTCGCGTGACGTTCCTCGGGCACGACGTTCGCGGCGCCGAGCTTGCGCGCACGGTCCTGGAGCGCCTGCGCGCGAGCGAGCGCCTGCGCGCGCATGTCGCCGCGCTCGTGCGCCACCACCTGCGCCTGGGCTTTCTCGTGCATGCGCCGCAACCGCTGGCGCGGCGGACCGTGTTCGACTATCTGCAGGGGACCTCGCCGGTCGAGGTCGACGTGACGCTGCTGTCCGTCGCCGACCGTCTGGCTGGCCGAAACGGGGATTCGCGCCGAAGGCGCGTGTCACCCGGCTTCGGTCGGGGAGACCGTGCGCAGGAGGCGATCGAGAAGCACATGAATCTGGCCAGGCAGATGCTCGCCGACGCGCTGCGCTGGCGCTCAGATGGAGCGCCAGCGCCGATCTGGCGGGGCGATGAGCTGGCCCGCGCCCTGGAGATACCTGCTGGACCCAAGCTTGGCGAGATCTTGCGCGAGCTCACGGCCGCCCAGTACGCAGGCGAGGTGTCCACTCGTGGGCAGGCGCTCGCTTACGCCCACGCGTGGCTCATTGCTTCCGGTCGGTGACATCTCTGTCGGGCGCCTCTGTCCTGGAGGGATGTCTAGGTGTTCAATTTTTTTCTGCGTATAACCATAGTTCTAGTTATATACTAAAGATATACAGAAATATAAAGAATCCGATATCCTTCGTATATACCGACATACTATGGTTACACCGAGTTAAAAAAAGTATACCCCCCAACCCGCCAACCCTACCTTTGCCCCGTGACCCCGTGACCCGCGATCCACGCCCCACGATCGACGCCCAGCGACCACCCGCGATACCGCTCGCGGGCGTGCATGTAGCTGTCATAAGCATTCATCTGCGAGCGTACGGTCGTGAACGTCTACCCTTCGCAGTCGATGCCCGACCCCGACCCGAACTGCATTTTCTGCAAGATCCTCGCCGGCGAGCTGCCGGCCACGATCGTCGACGAAGACGAGCACACGATCGCATTCATGGACATCAATCCGGCCACGCGCGGGCACGCGCTCGTGATCCCGCGCGTACACACGCCCGACCTGCTGAATATCGATCCCGAGGATCTCAGCGCCGTCGCGCGAGCATCACAGCGCATCGCGAAACGCATCTCAGAGCGCCTGCCGGCGGACGGAGTCAACCTCGTCAACTCCTGCGGCGCGGTCGCCTGGCAGACGGTGTTCCACTTCCACGTCCACGTGATCCCGCGCTACGCCGACGATCCACTGCGGCTGCCGTGGGTGCCGGCGCCCGGCGATCCCGCGGAGATCGCGGCCGCCGCGCAGGAACTTTCAGGCGAGGCGCGAATCTAAATCGACCGCACCATTTCTGATGTGGGCGTGTTCATGACGCATATGCGACGCATATCGATAGCGATCCTGGGGGGCCTCGTGCTGCTGCTGGCACTGCCTGCGCTGGCGCCCGCGACCCTCACCGAAGTCGGTGTGATCGGCGCGACCACGCCGGAAACCACTCCCAGCTGCCCCAGCAGTCCGTGCCTGGCGGTCAGCCGCACAACCGGGTTCCAGGTCAAGGTTGGGACCGCGACCAGCATCCTGTCGGTGCCGCGGACCGGCACGATCGTCGCCTGGACGATCAGCCTCGGCAAGCCGAACACGACGCAGATCAAGTACTTCAACACCAACGAGGGCGGTCCGAGCGAAGCGGGCATCGCCGTCCTGCGCCCCCAGGCCAAACCGAACCTCACATACAAGCTGATCGCCCAGAGCCCGCTCGTCAAACTCGAACCGTACTTCGGCAAGACCGCCCAGTTCCCGCTCGAAACTACGCTGAATGTCAAAAAGGGCGATGTCATCGCCCTGACGGTGCCCTCATGGGCGCCCGCGCTCGCGCTCGGCTTCGCCAACACGACGTCTTGGCGCGCCTCACGGCCGAAGACCGGCTGCTCCAGCACCTCGACTCAGACGACCCAGACGGCGATCGGCACGAACGTGCAGTACTACTGCCTGTATCGCACCGCCCGCCTGACTTACAGCGCGACCCTGATCTCCACTCCGTAGGACGCCGTGGACGCGGCGCGAGGCTGCGTCCTCGATCGCTCACCGATCGAAGACCGGCCAGCAAAGCACACTTCGCTCACTGCGTCCTCGCCTCGCTTGGTCCACGACGCCCTAGGAGGTAGCAGCACATTCAGGGAGCGCTTGCGCCGCCGGCTTCGGTGGTGGGTTTGGTTTCGGGTTTGGCGGTTTCTTCCGTGCCATTGCCCGTCCCACCCGCGGAGGTGCCGCCGGCCGCTTCGCCCGCGCCGGTTTCGCTCGATCCGCCCGCCGCGCCGCTGCCCCCCGTCGCTTCCGAGCTCGGTTCTGATTCTGAGCCGGAGGAGCTCGGTTCGGATTCGCTGGTGGATTTCGTCTTGGTCGTCGCCGTCGTGGAGGTCGCCGTCGTCTGCGTGGCTTCCTTTTCGGCGCTCGTATTCGCCGGCGGGGTGATTTCCGGGGTGCTCTTGGGTGTGGGATCGGACACGCTGCTTCCTCCACAGGCACCGAGTCCAAGGCCGCAGGCGAGTGCCAGCACGCTCACCGTCACCGCCGCGGTGGTGCGCCGCGCGCGCGGACTGCGAGCGCGGATGGGTTCTGTGCCTGCGCTCACGCCCTCACGTGCTCAGGCCGGAGCGCCGAGCGGCTCCATGCGCCGCCCGCACGCCGGGCAGTCGTTCAGGTCCTTCTGGGCGTGCTGATCGCACCAGGTGCAGAACCGCAGGTTCTCCACCGCCCACGGCAGGCTCGAGTCGGATGGCGCCAGCGGCAGGACCTTGCCGACGATCTCCATCTCCACGCCCGTATCGCGATCGGTGTAGATCTCATCGGGCTGGGCCTCGATCACGATCTCTCGTCCGGTGGCCGGGTTGCGCAGGCGGTAACGCTGTTGGGAGCTCATGCGTGAACTTTATCGGAGCGTGCACCCGGCACGCCGAACGGGCCGCTTTAGGCTTCTCACGACGACGATCGTCCCGTCGCGGAGGAGCCGATCAATAGGCTGCTCGCGGTGCGTATCCTCATCTTTCACGGCTATCTGCTCGGCGGCACCGGCTCGAACGTCTACAACGCACGTCTGGCCGCCGCGCTCGTGCGACTGGGCCACGACGTGCATCTGCTCTGTCAGGACCGTCATCCGGAGAGTTACCCGTTCGTCGACGCCGCTGGAGACTGGGACAGGGGGAGCCTGCATGTGCGCGACCTGCATGCGGACATCCCCGCGCGTAGCGAACATGGGCCGACGGACGATATCTCCCCGCCTGACTCATCCGCCGGGCGCGAATCCAACGTGGGCAGTGGCCGCTGCACGGTCTACCGGCCGAACATCGGCGCGTTGCTGCCGGTGTACGTAGCCGATCGCTATGAGGGGATGCAGGCGCGCACGTTCGCCGACTGCTCCGATGTCGAGATCGCTGCGTACATCGACGCGAACGTCGCCGCGGTGCGCGAGGTCGTTGCCCGCGTCGCTCCCGACATCGCCCTGGTCAATCATCTGGTGATGGGCCCCGTCATTCTGGCACGGGCATTGAGCGACGAGGTTCCGTATGCGGTCAAGGTGCATGGCAGCGCGCTCGAGTACACCGTCAAGCCGCACCCCGAGCGCTTCCTCGGCCCCGCCCTCGAGGGCGTCGCCGGCGCCAAAGCGGTGCTCGTCGGATCTCATCACACGGCCGCCAGCCTGTGGCGGGCGCTCGGAGATCCGGAGCTCGAACAGCGCACACGTCTCGGCCCGCCGGGGGTGGACATCGAACGGTTCGTCCCACGCGATCGTCCCGCCGCGCGTGCGGGGCTCGACGCGCTCGTCTCCCGGCTACGTGCCGGCACGGCGGTTCTCGCAAGCCCGGAGAGCGCGCCCGCCCGTGATATCCAGAGCGAGGATGTCCAGAACGCCGACGCCCAGAGCGAGGACGCGTTCGCCCGCGATGACTCCTCCGCCGCTCACGCCCTGGCAGGCATCGATCTCGATCACGATCGGCTCGTCGGGTTCGTCGGCAAGCTGATCGTCAACAAGGGCGTCGATCTGCTGCTCGCGGCGTGGCCGCTCGTGCTCGAGCAGGCGCCCCGGGCGAAGCTCGTCGTCGTGGGGTTCGGGGCCGACCGCGGGCTGCTGGAACGCCTGCTCGACACGCTGGCAGCCGGCGATCTGGGCCAGGCTGAGGCCATTGCGCTGCCGCACCTGCTGGCGTTCCTGCGGAGTCTGAGCGGCGACGCCCGCGATCGCTATCTGAGCGCCGCGCACGCCCTGCACGAGCGCGTCGTGTTCACCGGCCGCCTCGACCACGACGAGCTCGCCGAGCTGCTGCCCGCATGCGAGGCGCTGGTCGTGCCGAGCACGTTTCCCGAGGCGTTCGGCATGGTCGCCGCGGAGGCCGCCGCCTGCGGAGCGCTGCCGATCAGCGCCGCCCACTCCGGCCTCGCGGAGGTCAGCAACGTGTTGGCGCGCGCCGTGCCCGACGCGGTCGCTCCGTGGCTGTCGTTCGCAATCGACGACTCGTCGGTGCCCGCCCTGGCGGAGCGCATCGTCGCCTGGCTGACGGTCGATCCCGCGCTAGCAGAGCAGACGCGCGCAGGCTTGGTCGAGGTCGTGCGCGAGCGCTGGTCCTGGCAGGGCGTCGCCCGGGGCGTGATCGCCGCGGCACAGGGCCGGCTGGATGGACTCCCCCGGCCCTGATCGAACGTTGTGGTGTTTGCGCCGCGCACCGTCCGCAGCAGGCGAGGTTTGACCGTGGGTGCTCGGGGTACTACATTGAGGCAATCGTTGCAAGTTCTGGCGGCGAGTACATTGCCCGAGGTCCGAGCGGAAGGAGCAGCCGATGCAGGTTCGCGAAGGAATGACGCCCACGGTGCTGACGGTCGGACCGGACCACACTCTGCGCGCGGTGGCGCGGCTGATGTCCGAACGCCGGGTTGGCGCCGCGATCGTGATCGATCCCGAGGGGCACGGGCCGGGGATCGTCACCGAGCGCGACATCCTGATCTCGCTCGGCTCAGACCAAGATCCGGATCGCGAGTCGGTGGCCGATCATCTCACTCGGGACGTCGTGTTCGCCGCGCCCGACTGGTCTCTGGAGGAGGCGGCCGCAGCGATGGTTCAGGGTGGGTTTCGTCACCTGATCGTGCTTGAGGGCGGCGAGACCGTGGGGGTGCTGTCCGTGCGCGACGTGGTGCGCTGCTGGACCGATGACGGGGCGATCTGTCCCGTGCCGGTGAGCGCGATGAGCTGACGATGTTGTTCCGGTCGGTGCATGCACCGACCGGCGGACCGATCAAAGATCGGCCAGCACATGTACGGCCCCGAGGAAGGGCCGCATGCGGCCCTTCCGGTCACGTCGCATGCGACGTGACCGGAAGCCTAATCCAGCGGAAGCTCGTCGATTTCGTGGCGCGTATCTTTGACCCAGCGCCAGATGCACAAGATCGTCAGCAGCACGCCGATCACGGTCAGCTCGATGTAGGTTGTCACGCCTACCAGCGCCAGCGTGATCCCGACGGCGGTCAGCAGTGGCAGGATCGATGGCCCGGGAAGATGGATCTCCTCGCCGACGGGCGGGATCTCGGGGTCGAGCGGGCTCACTGTGTCTGTCCGTTCTGTAGTACTTTGCGCCATCCTGGGCGCGCAGGGCAAGCTGGGCAATTGATCGAAGGCCCACCCACCCCGCGTGGCGTGCTATGCACGCGTGCTGGCCGATTGAAGGTCGCGTGACCTTCAATCGGTAAGGACGCAGATCCAGCGCTGGCCGGTTCGGGGATGCGAGCGGAGCGAGTGTCTCCCGGTTCGGTATGCGTGTTCAGGCTCACGAGATGTAGGCCGCTGCCACGAGGAAGCTGATACCGAACATGAACATGCAGATCGCCGAGACGATCAGGCCGGTCATGATGTTCTTGCGTGCGAGGCGCCGGGTCATCAGTCGGATCGCATTCTACAGATGTACGCTCACGACCATCGAGCAGAACAGCAACGCGAGATAGGCCAGCGAGAACAGATACAGCTGTAGTGCGCTGCGCCGATCGGCCCGGCGGTAGAGACGGATTGCGCCCGCGATGAAGCCGAACCCGAGCAGCATCGAGGCGACGAGATAGACGGTCCCGAGCGCGCCCGCGCAGAACGGCAGTTGTGTGACCGCGTACAGCAGCAGGGTGTACAGCAGGATCTGTCTGCGGGTCTCGGTCTCGCCGCGCACGACCGGCAGCATCGGTACGCCGACCTTGGCGTACTCGTCCTTCATCAGCAGGCTCAGCGCCCAGAAGTGCGGGGGCGTCCAAAAGAACACGATCGCGAACAGCAGCACCGCCGTGGCGCTCACCGAGCCGGTCACGGCGGCCCAGCCGACGAGCGGTGGAATCGCGCCGGCAGCTCCCCCGATCACGATGTTCTGCGTGGAGCGTCGCTTCAGCCAGACCGTGTAGACGAGCACGTATCCGAGGAACCCGGCGAACGACAGGCTCGCGGCCAGCACGTTGACGGTGAGCGAGAGCTCGACGAACGACAGGACGGCCAGCGTGCAGCCGAACAGCAGGGCCGCTGTCGGGCGTACGCGCCCGGCAGGGATCGGCCGTGTGGCGGTGCGTGCCATCAGCGCATCGATGTCACGGTCGAACCAGTGGTTGACGGCGCCCGCGCCACCCGCTGAGAGGTAGCCGCCGAGGCACGTGAGCGCCACGAGCGCCACCGACGGATCGCCGGCCACGTACATCGCCGCGATCGTGGTCAGCAGCAGCAGCGACTGGACCTTCGGCTTGGTCAGCTCGACGTAGTCGCTCAGCAGCTGACGCGCGCGCGGGGCCAGCCCGAGGCGGGGTCTCGCGAGCGCTTGGGCGGCGCCCTGCACTGCTACACGCCCAGTTGTGTGGCGCCGGATGGCACTGTTGCCGCGCCCGGCGCGGTGACTCTCGCCCCGGTGTGTTGGCCGATCCCGGACGATCGGCCGATCTCGCTGCGGATGTCCTTCATCGGCTCGGCCGAGTGTACGACCGGGACCACGTCGAAGTTGTTGACCGGCGGGGGGAGGAGGTGAACCACTCAAGCGTGTTCGCCTTCCACGGGTCCGGTCCCGCGATCGCGCCGACTTTGAGGCTGCGCCAGACGTTGACGATCGTCGCGATCACGCCGACGGCGAGGATGAATGAGCCGACCGTGGAGATCTGGTTGTACAGCGCGAGGTTGCCGACGTTCGGGTACTCATACACACGCCGCGGCATCCCATCCAGGCCGATCGCATGCTGGATCAGGAACGTGATCAGGATTCCCCAGAACATCAGCCAGAAGCTGAGCTTGCCGAGGCCTTCGCCGAGCATCCGCCCGGTGATCTTCGGGAACCAGTAGTAGATCGCGGCGAAGATCGGCATCACCGCGCCGCCGACCAGCACGAAGTGGATGTGCGCCACGACAAAGTAGGTTTCGTTCAGCTGCCAGTCGACCGGGAATACGGCCAGGAACACGCCGGAGATGCCGCCGATCAAGAACAGCACGATGAAGCCGGCGCAGAACAAAAGCGGCGTCTTGAATTCGATCGTGCCGTGCCACAGCGTGGCGATCCAGTTGAGCATCTTCACGCCCGTCGGGACCGCGATGAAGAATGAGCTCAGCATCACGAACACGAGCAGCACCTCGGGGATCGGTGCCGTCAGCATGTGGTGCGCCCACGTCAGGAAGCCCAGGAACGCGATCGCCACGGTCGAGGCCGCGATCGCCTTGTAGCCGAAGATCGGCTTTCGTGCGAACACGGGCAGGATCTCCGAGACGATGCCGAAGCCGGGCAGCACCATGATGTAGACCTCGGGATGGCCGAAGAACCAGAACAGGTTCTGCCACAGCAGCGGCGAGCCGCCCTCGGCCTGGTCGTAGAAGTGCGTGCCGAAGTGCCGATCTGTCAACAGCATCGTCACCGCCGCGGCGATCACCGGCATCGCGAAGATGATCAGGATCGAGTAAGTCAGCAGTGCCCACACGAACAGCGGCAGCCGGCCCCAGCTCATGCCCCGTGCGCGCATGTTGGCGGTCGTCACGTAGAAGTTGATCGCCCCCAGGATCGAGGACAGGCCCGTGAGGTGGATCAGGTAGATCCATGCGTCCTGGCCGCCGCCGGGGGAGTAGACGGCATTCGACAGCGGCACGTAGCTGGTCCAGCCCGCTTCCGGCGGATTCCAGAAGATCGATGCGTAGAATACGATCCCGCCGGCCAGGAGCAGCCAATAGGAGAGCGCGTTCAACCGCGGGTAGGCCATGTCGCGCGCACCGATCATCAGCGGCAGGAAGTAGTTGCCCAGGCCCGCCATCATCGGCACGATGAACAGGAAGATCATCGTCGTCCCGTGCATCGTGAACAGCTGGTTGTAGACCTGGGGCGTGACCAGCGTGTTGCTCGGCGCGCCCAGCTGCAGGCGAATCATCAGTGCCTCGGTACCGCCGAGGCAGAAGAAGATGAACGTCGTGACCATGTACATGATCCCGATCCGCTTGTGATCGGTGGTCGTGATCCAGCTCGTCCAGCCACGCCCCTCGCTGGCCGATCTTGGATCGGTGGCGCGGTGAGCGACTATCTGGGGGACGGGTTGGGTTGCGACGGTGGCCATATGCGAGCTGCTCCTGGGTTCGGCGGGCTTAGGGGTTGGCGGGGGTCACGGTGGTCATGGCTCTCAGGTGCTCAGGGGTTCTCGACCTCTCCGGCGCCGGTCTGGGAGTCGAGTTTCGCGCGCGTCGCCGCGGCGTCGGCGTTGGCTTGCGCGATCAGCTGCTTCTGGTAGGCCAGCCAGGCTTCGAACTGGGCCGGCGGGACGGCCTTGACGGTCGCGATCATCCGGGCGTGCCCGCGCCCGCAGATCAGCGCGCACTGGCCGCGGTAGATGCCGGGCTTTGAGATCTTGAACCACGTGTAGTTGTGGTAGCCGGGCACCGCCTCGAACTTGCCGCCCAATTCCGGCACCCACCACGAGTGCACGACGTCCGCGGAGACGATGTCCAGCGTGACCGTCGTTTTCGTGGGGACGACCAGTTCCTCGTATGAGTAGGGCGCTCCCAGGCCGTCCGCTTCGTTCGCGCCCGGGTAGACGAACTGCCAGATGAACTGCCTGCCGATGACCTGGATTTCCAGGGATTTGCCGTTCGGGGGCAGGTGGCGGGTGGCGGTCGCGTACAGATGCCCGCCGCCGCTTTCGCCCACGAGGTGGGCGCCTTCGGCGTCGGAGTTGGGCGGGTTCTGGATCGAGCCGAGCCTGACGAACGTGAGGATCGCCAGCCCGATCAGGACCACCGCGGCGCCCACCGTCCAGCCGATCTCCAGGCGCGTGTCGCCGTGTGTCTGCGTGGCGAGGGCGCCCTTGCGCGCGCGAAACTTGATCAGCACGTACGCCAGTGCCCCGATCACCGCGACGAAGATGATCAGCGCGATCACGAGGATGATCTTGTAGAGCGAGTTGATGTTGTCCGCGTTTGGCGAACCGCCCGACTCGGGCGTGAAGAACGACAGCGTTGTGGGGAGCAGGTGGCCCAAGGCGAGCGGGATTCTATTCAGCCCCGGACGGGACGTGCTTGATGACGTTTGCTACTTACCCGAAAACCGTGTCGGGCGCTTTTCCACGAACGCCATCGCGCCCTCCAGAAAATCGTCGCTGCCGGCCATCTCGCGCTGAATCTGAGCCTCGAGCTCCAGCTGCTCCTCCATACGCCCGTACAGCCAGTTGTTCAGCTGGCGCTTGGTCCCGGCGTAGGAGCGCGTCGGCCCGGCCGCCAGGCGGGCGGCGAGCGCGGCGGACTCCTCGACCAGTTGCTCGTCTGCAACGACTCGGTTGATCAGCCCCCACTGCAGGGCCTGCTCCGCCGGCAGGCGCTCGCCGAGCATCATCAGCTCGGTTGCGCGGGCCATGCCGACGCGTGTGGGCACGAACAGCGAGGAGCCGCCGTCGGGGACGAGGCCGATGTTGACGAACGCGAGCAGGAAGTACGCGCTCTGCGCCGCGACGATCAGATCGCAGCACAGCGCCAGCGAGCAGCCGATGCCGACCGCCGGGCCACGCACGGAGGCGATGACGGGCTTGGGCATCTCCCTGATCGCGATCATGATCGGGTGGTAGCGCTTGGTCAGGGTCGTGTATACGTCCGGGCGCCCGTTGGGCGTGGTCTCGCCGCCGCTAACGTCCTTCAGGTCCGCTCCGGATGAAAACGCCCGCCCGGTGCCTTCGAGCAGCACGGCCCGCACAGCCTCGTCCCGGCGCACCTCGTGCAGGGCCTCGAGCAGGTCTTCGCCGAACTGCCGGTTCCAGGCGTTCAGCGTGTCTGGGCGGTTCAGCTGGACGGTGGCCACGCCGTCGGTCACGGACACGTTGACGGTCTGAAGTTGTGTGTGCGGATCGGTCATCGGATGGCTCTCCTCGTGTGTGCGGTGTGCGGTGAATGGCGTGTGAGTGGTGGTGAGTACGGTGGATCGCGTTAACGGCGCTCGTGCTGGCATGGCGATCCTATGGGTTGGGTGGCCTGCGGTGGCCTTGCGTATCGTGTGCGGCGTGAGCACCCAGACACGACCGGTGATCGGCATGTGCGCGGCCCTGGAGCGTGCGCGCTGGAGCGTGTGGGATCTGCAGGCTGCCCTGCTGCCATACAACTATGTCGAAGCGGTTCAGCGGGCCGGTGGCCTCGTGCTGATGCTGCCGGTCGATCCGCTGCTGACCGAGGATCCAAGCGAGGTGCTGGACACGATCGACGGGCTTGTGCTCGCGGGCGGCGCCGACATCGATCCGGGCTCCTATGGTGAGGCGGCGCACACCGAGACCGTGGACACGGTGCCCGAGCGCGACGCGTTCGAGCTCGCGCTGACGCGCGGAGCAATCGAGCGGGACCTGCCGGTGCTGGGAATCTGCCGGGGGATGCAGCTGATCAACGTCGCCTGCGGCGGCACGCTGCTGCAGCACCTGCCCGAGCGGTTCGGGCACGAGGAGCACAGGCGCGTGATCGGTTCGTTCGACGGCGCCGACCATGAGGTGCAGTTGAGCGAGGGTTCGCTGGCCGCGCGCGCCGCGGGCGAGCTCAGACACGCAACCAAGTCCCATCACCACCAGGGCGTCGACCGGCTGGGGGAGGGTCTTAGCGTGAGCGGCGTCTCGACCCTGGACGAGCTGCCCGAGGCGATCGAGATGGATGGGAGTCCGCCCTCCCGGCCGTCCGATCGGCGGTTCGTGCTCGGTGTGCAGTGGCACCCCGAGGCGGACACGGCCAGCCGGGTGATCGCTGCATTCGTCACGGCGGCGTCGATGCGCGCCGACACCCCAGTACCGACCCGGTAGAGTCGCCCGAGCGCGACCATATACTCAGGCGCAGTGCGGCTGTCGACGGCAATCAGGACGACCGCCTGGGGGGTGCTGGCGGCCGGGGTCGCTGCGCCGCTCCTACGCAAGCGGGTCGAGGCGCCGCCGGTTCTGACCCAGGCGGTCGCGTTCGCCGCGCCGGTCGCCCTGTGTGTGGCGGTCAGGCGCTCGCGTGCACGTGACGTGGCGGTGTGCGGTCTGCAGATGTGGGCGTATCTGGCTGCGTACAAGACCCCGCACGACGATGAGACAGCGCAGGCGCAGCGCGTGTACATCGACTATCCGATCGACATCGACCGCGCGCTCGGTTTGGGGAAGCTGCCGACGTTACGTCTGCAGCGGGCGCTCGCGCGACTCGATCCCAGCAACGGTGAGCCCCGCTGGCGCACGCTCGACAAGGTGCTCGTGTGGACCCACTGGGCGTGGTTCATGGTGCCGCACGGATCGCTCGCGTACATCCTCATCCGCCATCCCGAGCGCTTTCCGCGCGCCGCGGTGATGACCTACGCCGTGTTCGACATCGGCGCAAGCGTGTATTGGCTGGCTCCGACAGCGCCGCCGTGGTACGCGGCGACGGTGGCCGGGCGTGAGGATCACGGCGCGGGCGCGGAGCATGTGCGCCGGATGATGGTCGAGTATGGCGAGCACTTCTGGAGAGACGGCTGGGGGCCCCTCTACAGTGTGCTGGGAGGCAATCCCCTGGCTGCGATGCCGTCGCTGCACTTCGCAACATCCGTTATGGCCGCGCTCCTGCTCGCCGAGGCGGGACCGGTTGCGGGTGCGCTCGGTGGCGCCTACGCGATGGTGCTCGGGTTCGCGCTCGTGTATCTCGGGGAGCACTACGCGGTGGACCTGTTCGCCGGGGTCGCGCTGACGGGCGCCGTGCGCCGGCTGGGGCCGTGCGCCGCACCGGCGATCGAGCGCTTCGGCCAAGCGGTCGCAGTGCTCGAGACGATCGCACACGAGACGGGCTAGTGTCGTGAGTCAGAAATTCGCTGGCGTTTCCCGGTGCCTGAACACGCCTGACCCCCGCCGTCGCCAGCCATGTACTCCCAGCACACTTACTGGCGCCGTCGAACGTCAGATCGCGTCCATCCATCCGGCAAACGCTGACCGAATTTATGACTCAAGACACTGGCGGTGATGAGGAGGTGAGTGGGCGCGAGATGGAACAGGGCACTGCAGATGAGGCGGACGGGATCGTGGAGCAGAACGGGACCGTGTCCCACAAGCCTCCGGAGTCTGGGCCGGGGGAGAACGGCGCCGTGCCCCAGGAGGCGCTTCAGCGGCACGGATCCCACCACGAGGAGGAGATGCCGCGCGTGGTCATCACGCGCCGGCAGGCGGTCGGATTCGGCCTGTTCGTGGTCACGGTCGTCGGGTTCCTGTACTTTGTCCTGCCCAAGCTGGCCGGGGTGGGTGCGACGCTGCACCACCTCGAGCACGGCGACATCTGGTGGATCGCGATCGGAGTGGTGCTCGAGCTGCTGTCGTTCGCCGGCTATGTGGTGCTGTTTCGCGCGGTGTTCGTTGGGAGACCCGGTCCTTCCCGGCCGCCCGAGGAGCCCGGACCGATCGGCTGGCCGGAGAGCTATCAGATCACGATGGCCGGCCTGGCCGCCACGCGCCTGTTCGCGACCGCGGGCGCCGGCGGGATCGCATTGACGGCCTGGGCGCTGCGGCGCTCGGGAATGGAGGCGCGGCTGGTTGCGTGCCGCATGGTCGCCTTCATGGTGCTGCTGTATGCGGTGTATACGGGCTCGGTGCTGGTGGACGGGCTCGGCTTGGGGACAGGGCTGTTTCCGGGAGGCGGCTCGTTTGCGCTGACGATCGTGCCCGCGATTGCGGCGGCGGTGCTGATGGCCGTGGTCGGCGCGATGGCGCTGCTCCCGGACGACATCGAGCGGCGCCTGCAGCGGTGGGCCTCGGGCTCGGGTCGTCTGGCCCACTGGGTGGCGCGGGCGGTGACGGTGCCCGCGCTGGCGGCGAGCGGGGTGCGGACCGCGATCGATCTGATCGGAGAGCGCGATCCCGGTCTGCTGGGTGCCGTGGCCTGGTGGGGATTCGATATCTGCGTGCTGTGGGCGATGTTCCACGCGTTCGGCTCGCCGCCCCCGTTTACCGTCATCTGGATGTCCTATTTCATTGGGATGCTCGGCAACCTGCTGCCGCTGCCCGGTGGTCTGGGGGGAGTCGAGGGGGGCATGATCGGGGCGTTCGCGGCGTTCGGGGTCAACCTCGATCTGGCGGTGCTGGCGGTGTTGTCCTACCGCGCGATCTCGTTCTGGCTGCCGACGATCCCGGGGGCGGTGGCCTACTTCCAGCTGCGCCGGACGGTGGCGCGCTGGCGTGAGGAGCAGAGCGTGCGTCCGGAGGTGGGTAATACTATAGCATCACAGCTATTGTTCAGGACCCAGCCCTGAAGGGGTATACTTTACAAAGTAAAGCGATCCTGGAGATGCATGAGATGAGCGACAACGGCGACGGCAGCAAAAACACCGGTAGCAGCAGCAGCGATGTCGAGGACGTGATCGTCATCGGCAGCGGACCTGCGGGCTACACCGCGGCGCTGTACACGGCGCGTGCGAACCTGAGTCCGCTTGTGATCGAGGGGTTCGCGTGGGGCGGGCTGTTGCAGCAGACGACCGACGTCGAGAACTATCCCGGGTTCCCGGAGGGGATCATGGGTCCGGAGATGATGGCCAAGCTGCGAGCCCAGGCCGAGCGGTTCGGGGCGCGCCTGCTCACCGAGGAGGCCGAGCGCGTTGAGCTGGCGAGCGAGCCCGGAGGCGTGCACAGGGTGTGGGTCGGAGACACCGAGCACAGAGCACATGCGGTTGTGCTGGCGATGGGGGCCGAGCACAAGAAGCTGGGCATCCCCGGCGAGGAGCAGCTGGCGGGCCGCGGAGTCAGCTACTGCGCCACGTGCGATGCCGCGTTCTTCCGGGACGCCCAGACGGTGATCGTCGGTGGCGGCGATTCGGCGATGGAGGAGGCGATATTCCTGTCGAAGTTCGCCAGCCACGTCACGGTCGTGCACCGCCGCGACGAGTTCAGGGCATCGAAGATCATGCTCGAGCGGGCCCGCGCGCAGGAGAACATCGAGCTGCTGACGCCATACCGGGTGAAGGAGTTCGTCGCGGCCGAGCACGGCTCGCTGGGACATGCGGCGCTGGTGAATACCGAGACCGGCGAGGAGCGCGAGATCCCCGTTTCCGGCACGTTCATCGCGGTCGGCCACGAGCCACAGTCGGGCCTGGTGCGCGGGCAGATCGACGTCGACGAGAACGGATACGTGACCACCGCCGGCCGCTCGACCCGCACCAACCGTCCGGGCGTGTTCGCCGCCGGGGATCTCGTGGACCACACCTATCGCCAGGCGATCACGGCCGCGGGCTCGGGATGCCAGGCGGCGCTGGACGCCGAGTGGTATCTGAGGGACACGCCCGGCGTTCCGGTACCCGCGCAGATGCCGGCGGGAGACCCGGCCGAAACACAGTGGGCACCGGCCGCGTAGGCGGTACTACAGCTGTGGCGTGAGCGCGCCCTCGAGCTCCAGCAGAAACCGCTTGCGGTCCGGCCCGCCTCCGTACCCGCCGAGCGCACCACCGGAGCGCAGGACGCGGTGGCAGGGGATCACGATCGGGATCGGGTTTGAGCCGAGCGCGTTGCCGGCGGCGCGGGCGCCGCGTGGCGAGCCGGCCTCGGCCGCTACCTCGCCGTAGGAGAGATGACCGCCGTACGGGATCGCGGCGGTCTTGCGCAGCACGCGCCGTCCGAACGGGGCGATCAAGGCCCAGTCGAGCGCCAGGTCAAACTCACGCCGGCGCCCAGTGAAGTACTCGTCCAGCTCGCGACGAACAGGATCCAGCGACGCGCGAGACTCGACGATCCGCGGCGAGAGCTCCCGCGCGAGCAGTTCGAGCACCGAGTCGACGGACTCCTCGGGGAACGCGACCCGCACCAGTCCGCGCTTGGTGATGGCGGCACGCAGGGTGCCGAAGGGGGAATCGACCGGCGCATACTCGATGTCGGCGAGACCGTCAGATACGATGTGCTTGGTCAGACGCGCGGAGGCGGCTGTTGCCTCGTCGCGAACCTCGTCGGTGCTGATGGTGTGACCAAGGCTGGAGCGCAACTGTTGTTCGAGTGCGCTTGCCCGTGTGGTCGACGGGCGCTGCGCGGATGGGCGTATGTCGTTCAGGCGTGTGTCGTTCATGTCGTGATCTCCTGGCGAAGTCTGGTCAGTCCCTCATGCAGCGAGCGTCGCGCCGCCTCCTCCGAGCAGCCGATCGCCGCGGCAATGTCGCGGTGGGACAGGTCGGCGAGGAAGCGCAGCAGGATCGCCGAGCGCTGGCGGGCGGGCAGCGCGTGCACGGCATTCCACAGCGTCTCGTCACGCGCCGGCGCGGGGGACGATCCCTGACCGTCGGCGTCTGCGACCGCGGCGATCTCCGCTACGGGCAGGGCACGCCGGGCGCGTGCGCGGTGTGAGTCGAGCGCCTTGCGATGGGCGATCGTCAAGATCCACGCGCGCAGGTTCGAGTCCGCACGCAGGCGCGGGTAGGCGCGCATCGCCGCGATGAACGTCTCCTGAAAGCAGTCCTCCGCATCGATCCGCCCGACCGAGGACACCAGGAAGCGCCAGACCAGCTCGCGGTGGGTGTCGAGAAAGCGCTGGAACGGCGGCGGTCCAGCCCTGCCGACAGTTGCGCGCGGTCCGCTCCTGGGCGGGTTGGCTGTCAGCACTTGGCTCACGGTGATTGAACGCGGGCGCACGCAAAAACGTGAGGCGGTCTCGGCGGGCGAGCACGGATCGGGCGGCGGACACAAGCGCGGTCACCCCATGCGTCTGGGTGGAGGGGACGCAGCGATTTCAATATCGATCCTGCTGAACGGACTAGGGGCGGTCAGGATCCATGCTCGAAGAACCCCGCGCCGCTGGCGCGCCCCAGCCGCCCAGCGCGCACCAGGCGCCGCAGCTCGGGAGCGGGCCGGTAGCGCTCCTCGCGGTACTCCTCCCACAGGCCATCCAGCGCGGCCAGTACCTGGTCGAGTCCGATCTCATCGGCCCACGCGAGCGGTCCGCGGGGATAGTTGAGCCCGAGCATCATGCCGGTGTCGATGTCCTGCGCGCTGCCAATGCCTTCGCCGAGCGCGAAAGCGCACTCGTTGATCACCTGGCAGACGATTCGCTCGAGCACGCCGCCGGCCGCGGGCTGGACCTTGGCGTCGGCAGCGCCGCCCGCGGGCGGATCTGGGTCCGGGGGACGGTAGGGATCGCAAGAGTAGTCGTAGTAGCCGCGCCCGGTCTTACGGCCGTAGCGTCCCGCCGCGACGTAGCGGGCAGTAATCGGGGAAGGGCGCCAGCGCGGCTCCCCGAAGCTCTGCTCATAGAAGCTCTTTGAGATCTCCAGGCCCGTATCGACTCCGACGAGGTCCATCAGCTCGAACGGACCCATGCGAAAGCCCCCCTCCATGCGCACGATCCGGTCGATCGTCTCGATATCCGCGATTCGCTCCTGCAAGATCCGCAGCGCCTCCAGCCCGAACGGGCGGTTGCAGCGGTTGACCAGGAAGCCAGGCCCATCCTTCGCCCGGATCACCGCCTTGCCCATCGCCTCGCCGGTCGCCTGAGCAAGCGCCAGGGCCTCCTCGGAAGACTGCTCGCCGGCGACCACCTCGAGCAGGCGCATCAGCGGCGCGGGGTTGAAGAAATGCATCCCGACCACGCGCTGCGGATTGCTCGCAGCGGCGGCGATCGCGGTGACCAGCAGCGAAGAGGTGTTCGTGGCGAGCACGCAATCGTCGCTCACGATCTGCGACAGCTGTTCGTAAAGCTCGCGCTTGAGCTCCGGGCGCTCGGGGGCGGCCTCGATCACGAGCTCGCAATCGGCCATCGCGTCCAGGATATCCGCCGGCTCGATCCGCGCGGCGGCCGCATCGGCCTCCCCGACGCTCAGCCGTCCCCGTGCGGCTTCTTTGGCCAGTCCGTCACGAGCGCGCTGCACTCCATGCTCGAGCGCGTCGGGGATCGGGTCGTGCAGCAGCGTGTGCGCGCCCGAGCGGGCGGCGAGCTGGGCGATGCCCGAGCCCATCGTGCCGGCGCCGATGACACCGATTACGCGCGCGGGTGAGGTGTCAGCTGCCGGCATGCGGTATAGCCACGTGATGTCGTTGTCTTTTAAGGTCGGTTAACACGATTGTTATACGCAGTAAAAAATAGACATACCTCACAGCCTCCGTCACACTCAACCCGGCACCGTCTCAACCCGGCACGAGCGCGTTGATCCCGGTCATCGCGCGCCCGATGATCAGTTTCTGGATCTGCGAGGTGCCCTCGTACAGTGTCGTGACGCGTGCGTCACGGAAGTAACGCTCGACCGGGTGGTCGTCGACGTAGCCGGCGCCACCGTGGATCTGGATCGCGAGATTCGCGCACTCCAGCGACGCTTCGGTCGCGTGCAGCTTGGCGATCGAGGTCTCCAGCGTGTTCGGCCGGCCCTGGTCCTTCATCCAGCCCGCGCGCCAGACGAGCATCCGCGAAGCGTCCGTCTTGAGCACCATGTCGGCGATCATCGCCTGCACGAGCTGGAAGGACGCGATCGGCCGCCCGAACTGCTCGCGCTCCTTGGCGTAGTTGACCGACTCCTCGACGCACCCCTGGCAGATGCCCACGCACCCGGCCGCGACCGAGTAACGTCCGGAGTCGAGGTTCGACATCGCGATTTTGAAGCCGTCGCCGACCTCGCCGAGCATGTCCTCGTCTGCGACCTCGACGTCTTCCAGCGAGATCGAGGCGGTGTCGGAGGCGTGCAGGCCCATCTTGTGCTCGATCGTCTGCGCCGTGTATCCGGGCTGGTCGGTGTCGACGAGGAAGCACGCGATGCCCTTGTGTCCGCGCCCCGGGTCGGTCTGGGCGAAGATCATCGCCACCTTCGCGTAGTTGCCCATCGAGATCCACATCTTCGCGCCGTTGAGCACCCAGCCCGAATCGGTCTTACGCGCGCGCGTCTTCTGGTTGGCCGCGTCCGAGCCCGTGTCCGGCTCGGTCAGGCCGAAACACCCGAGCCACTCGCCCGAGCACAGCTTGGGCAGGTACTTGTGCTTCTGCTCCTCGGTGGCGAACTTGACGATGCCCGAGCACACGAGCGAGGTCTGGACCGAGATCACGGTGCGGATCGCGGAGTCGCCGCGGCCGATCTCCTCGACCACCAGGCCGTAGCTGAAGTAGTCGAGACCCGCCCCGCCGTACTCCTGCGGGACGATCGCGCCGAGATAACCCTGGGCGGCGACCTTCTTGACCAGCTCGACGTCGAAGTGGTGGTTGCGGGCGTTTTCGCGCGACTGCAGCACGATCTCGCGGTCGGTGAACTCGCGCGCGGTCTGCTTGATCAGGCGCTGCTCGTCGGTCAGGTCGAAGTCCATGTGTGTTCGTCTCCTCTCGCCCGCGTCGTCGGTTGGGCGGTCGTGGTCAGTTAGCGGCGTCGCCTGTCGTGGTGCGATCCAGCTTGGGGGTGGTCCACGGCGTGGACACGCGCCGCTCGATCTCGAGTGCGAGCCCCTCGATCGGCAGGCGCTCCTGCGTGAGCGAGTCACGCTCGCGCACGGTCACCGTTCCGTCATCGAGGCTCTGGTGATCGATGGTCACGCACCATGGCGTGCCGATCTCATCCTGGCGACGGTAGCGCTTGCCGATCGCCCCGCCCGTGTCGTACTCGGCCTGGACACGCTCACGCACGGATTCGTAGACCTCACGCGCGAGCTCGGGCTGGCCGTCCTTGCCCACGAGCGGCAGCACCGCGGCCTTGATGGGCGCCAGGCGGGGATGCAGGCGCAGGACCGTCCGGGTCTCGCCCGCGCCCGCGCCCTCGCGCTCGATCAGTTCCTCGTCGTAGGCGTCGACCACGAACGCGAGCGTCGCTCGGTCCGCGCCCGCGGCGGGCTCGATCACGTGGGGCACATAGCGCTCGCCGGTGGCCTGGTCGAAGTACTCGAGCTTCTCGCCCGAGAACCGGGCGTGCTGGGTCAGGTCGAAGTTGCCGCGGTTGGCGATCCCCTCGAGCTCCGACCAACCGATGGGGAACAGATACTCGACGTCGCTCGTGCCCGAGGAGTAGTGCGAGAGCTCGTCCGGATCGTGCGCACGCAGGCGCAGGTGGTCGGGTCGCAGGCCGAGCTCTAAATACCAGCGCTCGCGCTCGGCGAGCCAGTGCTCGAACCAGCGCGGCGCCTCGTCGGGTGGCACGAAGAACTCCATCTCCATCTGCTCGAACTCGCGCGTGCGAAAGATGAAGTTGCCGGGCGTGATCTCGTTGCGAAACGACTTGCCGACCTGGGCGATCCCGAACGGCGGGCGCTTGCGTGAGAACTGGAGCACGTTCTTGAAGTTGATGAAGATTCCCTGCGCGGTCTCGGGGCGCAGATAGGCAACGGAGCCGGACTCCCGGACCGGACCGATCGTCGTCTCGAACATCAGGTTGAACTCGCGCGAGTCGGTCAGCGAGCACTCCTCGGTCTCGCCCGGGTGCTTGGACGGTTTGCGCCCGCACGGCAGCTCGTCCAGATGGTCGGCCCGGAAGCGCTGACCGCAGGTGCGGCAGTCCACGAGCGGGTCGGTGAACCCGGCGAGGTGTCCCGAGGCCTCCCAGACACGCGGGTGCTGGAGGATCGCCGAGTCGATCGCGACGATGTCCTCGCGCTCCTGGAGCATCGCCCGCCACCACGCGTTCTTGACGTTGTTCTTGAGCAGCACCCCGTAGTGGCCGTAGTCGTAGGTAGAGCCGACGCCGCCGTAGATCTCCGAGGATCCGAACACGAAGCCGCGGCGCTTGCACAGGGCGACGATCTTGTCCATCGTCACGACATCCCCGCCCGTGCTCACTGGGGCTGGGTGGTCCGAGGGGTGGTCGGTCATCGCCGGCGGATGGTATTGAACGCCGGTTGATGAGGCTAAGGACGTGAGGGGAGGAGTGGGCGAGGATCGGGAGGGGACGAGGGTCGGGAGCCGCGGTCACGTCGGGTTGACAAAAACTTTTCTTAAACCCTTGACACGGATTAGAAACTGTGCTTTTCTTCATGGCAATGGACGGTAGCCAACCAGGGGGAACGGACACCGAACAGGGACAGGACGCAGGGGATGTGCACGTGCCGGGGTCTGCTCGAGCGCCGCTACCCAAACCTCTCCGGTGGCGCTCGAGCAGGTCTCGGCACTTATGCGACTGATGCCGGGGCTGTAACCGACGGGTCTCCTCAACCGGGCGTCGCGGTCTGACCGGGCCGCGACGCCACTCGGTCAAGGGTCTCGCCCGGTATATAGGATCGCCGACCGTGGCCCGGGTCCTGATCGTCGGTGGCGGCTGTCGCGGCAGGCGCCTGGCGAGACAGCTGGTGGACGGGGGTCACACCGTGCGGATCGTCACGCGCATGGAGACCGGCCGGGCAGCGATCGAGGCGAGCGGCGCGGAGTGCATGATCGGCACGCCCGATCGCCTGGCGACATTGCGCGGGGCGCTGGACGGCGTGACGATCGCCTGCTGGATGCTCGCGACCGCCCGGGGTGCGCCCGAGCAGGTGCGGGCGCTGCACGGGGCGCGTCTGGAGGCATGGCTCGGACAGGCGATCGATACGACGATGCGCGGATTCGTGTACGAGACTCCCAGTGCCAATGTCAATGCCTCGGTGGCAGAGGGCGAACGGATCGTTGGCGCGGTCGGCACGCGCAACCTGATCCCCGTGGCCTACGTGCGCGCGGATCCGAGCGATCTCGACACATGGCTCACAGACGCACGCGGGGCAGTCGACGCATTGCTCGGCGTGCGCACGGCCGGCATGTAGCTGCCTGGTTGCTGCCCGATTGCCCGCTCACAGGAGCGGATTCGGTATGGATTTCGCTATCCTGAGGTTAATCTCCAAAAAACCGATCAGGATTCAGGGGCACGTGGTTTCTCCGTCGTCTTGCTCTTCTTTACCGCACTCAATCTCGCGACACGTCCGTCGAGAAAGGATCACATCATGACGCTGCAACTTGGCGACACAGCCCCCGACTTCGAGGCCGACACGACTGAGGGCCGCATCAAATTTCATGACTGGATCGGCGATTCCTGGGCGGTGCTGTTCTCGCATCCGAAGGACTTCACCCCCGTCTGCACGACCGAGCTCGGCTACATGGCCAACGCCAAGCCCGAGTTCGACGCCCGCAACGTGAAGATCATCGGCCTATCGGTCGACCCGCTCGACCGCCACGAGGAGTGGGCCAAGGACATCGAGGAGACCCAGGGCACGGCTCCCAACTATCCGATCATCAGCGACGCGGACTTCAATGTGTCCAAGCTCTACGGCATGCTGCCCGCGAGCACCTCCGGCGATCCGACCGAGCGCACGCCCGCCGACAACCAGACGGTCCGCAACGTGTTCGTGATCGGGCCGGACAAGAAGGTCAAGTTGATCCTCGTCTACCCGATGACGACCGGGCGCAACTTCGACGAGGTCCTGCGCGTGATCGACTCGCTGCAGCTGACCGCCAACCACAAGGTCGCCACCCCGGTCAACTGGCGGCACGGCGACAAGGTGATCATCGCGGGCTCGGTCTCCAACGACGAGGCCCGGGAGACTTACCCGGATGGGTGGGAGGAGCCGCGCCCGTACATACGGTTGGTCCCGGAGCCCACCAGCTGAGGTCTTGCCCGCGACCCGCTGGGGCCTGCACCCACACCGGTCGCTGGGCGTAGAAGGTCTCGTCTTGTTGATCCCATAATGGGCCGGTCCGTCGCGTCGCACATCACGTGTCGGCGTGGCGGGCCAGCAACTCGTCCGCCCGCTCCAACAGGTGCTCCAGGATGCGCGCGGTGGCACCCCAGATGACATGGTCCTCGACGATGTACGCGTCGGTCTCGAACGCGATCCCGCGGCGCGTGATCCGCGTACGCGTACGGCTCTCAAGCAGGATTCGCAGCGGCAGCTCCAGCACCGCATCGACCTCGCGCTCTGATATCCGCCATGCCAGTCCGGCCGGGATCAGGCCGACGAATGGATGGATCACATAGCCCGTCACGAACGTCGCGGTCGCCGGCAGCTCTCCGAGCAGGCTCACCCGTGCGCGGGGCAGCCCGATCTCCTCCTCGGCCTCGCGCAGCGCCGTATCGGCCAGATCGGCGTCCTCGGGATCGCGCCGGCCGCCGGGAAATGAGATCTCGCCTGCGTGTCGGCGCAGATCGGTGCGCCGGCGGGTGAACACAGCGTGGGGCTCACCGCGCCCGTCGTCGAAGCCGACATCATCATCATCATCACCACCACCACCACCATCATCATCATCATCATCGCTGACACCACTGGGGCCACCGTCAACACCGACACCGCGGTCGGCGAGGAACAGCGGCACGAGCACCGCTGCGGATATGAGTCCGGATCCTGAGCCGGCTGGTCTCTGATCCTCGGCTGTCGGTCCCGTCAAGGTCCGCGCCGACTTGTGTCGTGAGTCAGAAATTCGCTGGCGTTTCCCGGCGCCTGAACGCGCCTGACGCCCGCCGTCGCCAGCCATGTGCTGGCCGATCCCGGATGATCGGTAGCACACTTACTGGCGCCGTCGAACGTCAGATCGCGTCCATTCATCCGGCAAACGCTGACCGAATTTATGACTCACGACACTAGTCACGGTCAGGCCGCCATGTGCACGCGCTCGACGCGCTCGGCGAACATGACCTCGCCGTCGAGCACGCGATGGACAGGGCACTTCGCGGCGATCGTCAGCAATCGCTGCACCTGCTCTTCGGGCAGGTCGTCGGCGAGACGGAGCACGAGCTCGAACTTGGTCGGACACCCGCGCTCTGCCGGGCTGTACTGCACGTCCACCTCGACATGGCCGACGTCCCAGCCCTTGCGTGCTGCATACATCTCCATCGTGATCGCGCTGCACGACGCGAGGC
This sequence comes from uncultured Solirubrobacterales bacterium, assembly GCA_963736555.1. Taxonomy (GTDB): domain Bacteria; phylum Actinomycetota; class Thermoleophilia; order Solirubrobacterales; family Solirubrobacteraceae; genus Palsa-744. Next base: position 48,172 of record CAVTPC010000003.1, on the reverse strand, counting down.
TGACCGCCAAGAACTCCTGCGGATCTGGTCCCGCGTCTTCCCCGCCGCTCTCCAGCGGCTCATCCACGGTCAACTGATGCTCACGCACCGAAACCGTGTGCTTGAACGTCCGTTCGTCACGTCGCGCCGTAGCTTTCATGCCGGCCCACCTTTCTCATCGATCAACTCAGCCCCTCCGATCGACCCCTCTTGCACCTACGCCTCTGCTTTACATGCTACTCCGGCGCCGGTCCGATCAACGGTGTACCGCACCGGACCGCTGCTCTCCAGACGAGCCGGTTCAGCGCCAATCCCGTGCCAGTCCTGCGCCGTACCGACCAGCGCGTCAGGCGAGCGGGTTCAGCAACAGTCCCGTGAGCAGCTTCGGGTAAAAGAACGTCGACTTCGGCGGCATTCTCTCGCCCGCCGCCGCGATGTCTCTGACCTGATCGACCGGCGTCGGACGCATGGTCTCGGGCCGGTACAGTCGCTCCTACGTCTACCATCTTGAGCATCGGGGCGTGGCGCAGCCTGGTAGCGCGCGGCCTTTGGGTGGCCGAGGTCCCGGGTTCGAATCCCGGCGCCCCGATATTTGATCTTATTTGAACCGTCGCCGTTGAGCGGGGCTGTGTCCTGCTAGCCCTTCCTTCGCGCGTGTCTGGTGGGCTGTCGAGTTTGTCGGCGAGGCTTGGTGTCGTGAGTGTGGCGAAGGGCTCGGCGATCTCGGCGTGTTGGATGTCGTGGTCGTGGACGTGGAGGCGCAGGAATACGCCTGGTTCCATTGGCGGCGCAGGTGGGCGGGTGCGTTGGTGTAGGCGGTGGTGGCTGTCGGCGAGGAGGTCGAGCGCCTTGTCGAGGTGCTCTGACGTCGGTCGGCGGAGCGCTGCGCGGTGCGAGTTGCGCTTCGGCGTTGGCGGTCTGGCCGGCTGATGCGCTCCTGCTCGTTGTGGAGGAGGTCGAGGGGGATCGCGTTGTCGTAGTAGGCGTGTAGGAGCTTGGTGCGCTCGTCGGTGAGTTTGGCGAGGCGGCGTTGCTGGCGGGCTTGATCTCCTGTTCTGCGTGCTGGCGCATTCCTGCGAGGCGTGGTCGAGCTTGGTGCGGATGGTTTCGATGTGGCGGCGGTTGGTGCGATGTTGGCGTGTAGGTGCGCTCGACGGCGTGCTCGATCGTGTTGGTGGGGATGTATGGCTGTTGGCAGCCGTTGCGGCGTGTGCGGCCGATGCAGAAGAAGTAGGGGTAGGTGCCGCCGTTGCCTTTGGCGTGGGTGAGGCTCATGCGGGAGTGCAGCGTCCGCAGTAGAGGGTGCCCTTGAGGTAGTGGTCGTGCTTGCGGTCGCGCTCCTCTGCGTGTCCGTGGCGTCGAGGACGGCGCGGGCTCGCTGGAAGGTGCGTCTGTGATCAGCGGTGGGGTGGTTGCCGTCGTATTCGACGCCGCGTAGCGGACTATCCCGATGTAGTAGGGGTTGACGAGCAGCGCGGCGAGCTGTGAGCGGGAGAGCGGTTTCGCGGGGTCGGCTCGGGGTGGGGCGGGTGGTAGGTCGCGGTCTGTGAGGGCGTCTCCGAGTGTGTCGAGGGTGTAGGCGCCGGTGGCGTAGGCGGTGAATGCCCATTGGATGTGTGGGGCGCGGTCGGGGTCGATTTCCACGGTGCGGATTTCGTGTCCGTCGATCATCTTGCGGACGTTGAGATATCCGATTGGTGCGCGGGTTGGTGTGCCGCCGGTCTTGGCCTTTTGGATGAGTCCCTTGCGGGCCTCGGCGGCGAGGTTCGCTGAGTAGAACTCGGCGTTGGCAGCGACGATCGCGTGCATGAACCGTCCGAATGGTGTGTCGTCGATGTTCTCTGTGACGGACACGAGTTCCATTCCGGCGTCTATGCAGGGTGTAGGTGATCGTCGCGTCGTCATAACGGTTGCGCGCGAGACGATCGACCTTGTGAACGATCACGTAGTCGAGGTCTCGCTGCTGCTTGACGCGGTCCAGCAGTGCGCGCAGTTCGGGTCGGTCTGCTGTCTTGCGGACTCGCCGGCGTCGACGTACTCGGCGACGATCTCCGCGTCGATGGTGCTTGCCTTGCGTTGGCACGCCTCGCGTTGTGCGGGGATGCTGTATCCCTCGGGCTCGCGGTTGCGCTTCGCCTGCGCGCTCGTCGATACGCGCAGGTAGATCGCTGCGCGCTTCATGAGCACTCACCCGCCTCGGTGTCGTCCTGTCTGTTCGGTGCTCGGCGAGCGCGAGGCGAGCAGCGCCGCGACGAAACGATCGAGATCGGGCGGTTCACGACGCACTGCCCGGATCTGCACGGTACGCCCGCCCGTGATTTCGCGTCCGCATGATGAAGCGACGCGGGCTCGCCGCACTGTTCGCTGCGACTGCGCGCCCGTGGTGCGCTGCCGTCTGTGCGGGGTGCGGCTCGGTTAGATGGTTTCTTGGGTTTGCTCATCGGTGCGCCTCGCTTTCCGTGCTGCGGTCGTGTTGTAGTCCTGGAGCTTGGTAGGTGTTGCCGCAGTAGTGGCAGGGCGAGTAGCGCTGCTCAAAACGGGTGCGTTGGTTCTCGGCCTGTGCGGCTGGGTAGATCAATCTCCTCGCAGCGCTCGCAGACCTTCAGGTGCTCATGGTCGAGTTGCGGGTAGAAGTCCTCAGCGCGGTGGGTGAGTCGTCCGAGCGGTCCGGCTTTGCGCGCGCGTTGCCGTGCGGTTTGCTCGCGCCATTCCAGGTAGACAGCTTGCCGCTCGTGCTGGTTGCGCTGGCCAGCTGCGTCGCGCTCCGCGTTCTGTGGGAGCTGGTCGAGGTCGCTCGGGCTAAGCAGACTCGTCTTGCTCAAGCTGGTTCCAGGCGCGTTGCAGGGATGGCCCCTCGCCGTGGTTGGCGGCGAGCGTCTCTGATTTGCTTGTCCTGGATGTCGCTGTAGTCCTCGACGAGTAGAGCGATCTCCTCGATCACCGCGGTGCCGGGTGGGTCGACGGCCTGCCGGCCGGGTTCCGGTAGCGCGTCGGTGAGGTCGTGTGCGATGGCGCGCAACACCTCGCTCTCCTGTGGCAGCGGTGTTGTGTTCGAGGCGCAGTAGAAGCTCGATCGCACGTGTGCCGGGATCGTTCAGTGCGTTGAAGTAGGAAGCCAGCGGCGTGCTCGTGGTTGCGCAGGCAGTCGCGCATCGCTCCGGGCTCCTCGAGCAGATGCCGGCGCTTCTGCCCTCGGCTTCCCGTCGTTCCCTCCGCTAGGTGAGCGCTCGCTCATATGGCGCGTGTGCAGCATGGAGGACGTCGAGGAGTCTCAGCCCGGTGTGCCCGTCCAGATCGGTGAGGCAGGATCGGTCATGAGCCTGTGTGGGGTCCAGGCGATCCCGGCGGCACCAGTGATAAACGTGCGACGCTTGTGCAGGGGCGGCCCGTAGGAGAGCGCGCGGGCGAGAGCACCTCAAGAATCTGCGCGCGCGAATGTCGGTCGTGGTGAGGAACAGCAGTGCGGGCAGGAATGCGTGGCGCTCGCGCCACGCGTCAGAGCCGCGTAGGCGGCGTAGAGCGCGGCCTTGTGGCGCAGGCGTGTGTGGGACATCGTGCCGAGGTCGATCTCGACGAACGCCAACAGTCCACGGTTCTGCTCGTCCAGGAGCCCGAGCCCCACGTCCGGTGCGAGTGCTCGCTCGCGCTTGCCCGTCCTTGAAAGGCTCGCGCGCATCTCTCTCGCGGTCGTAGCGAAGATTCTTGAATCCGACGGCTGCGGCGCTTTCGTGTAGACGGCGACATAGAACTCGGTCAGCGCGGTGGCGTGAGCGAGAAAGACCGGGTTTGGCTGCTTGCGCTCTCCGCCGCGTGGGACGGGCTCTCCGCGCATCAGGTTGTCGGCGTGGCGTGTCGGCCAGTGATGGTTCGGGCCGAGCCCGTGCTCCCGGTAGGGGCGTCTGCGCCCCGCCAAGTCCGAGGTCGTGCAGGCGTCGTGTGCGGTAGCGCAGCGTGCGCTCGGGGATCTCGGTGAACAGTCGTCCGAGCTGATCTTGGCGTACTACGCGATGCGCGCACAAGCACCTCCAGCAGTCGCCGGTCGATCTCAGTCAACGCGCTGGACGTCCGGCGGGGGAGGGGACGAGACGACGAGGCCGGACGACACGATCACGGTCGCTAGCGCGATAGCTCACTCATGGGCAGAAGACCTGGGCACTCGCGGACGGCCTGAAACACACGACAAACGAGCGACGTCCACGGCACGAGTAGGGATGGGTAGAGAGAGTCGAGCGCGCCTCGATCTGTCACGGATTCCCCATCAGCAAGCCAAAGACGGCCTGTCTCGGGTTGCCGATCGCGAACGACCGAACGGCAAAGGCGCTCGGGTGCTGGTAGGGGCTGGCGCGGTCCGGTTTTTGCTGGGTGGTCATCCATACCTTAAGCACCGGAGCTGCTGGAAATGGGTCAACGGATTTTGGGCGCATGTTGTTGTTGACCGCGAACCACCGAAAACGGCATCTAAGTTTTTTCTAAACCCATCCAGCGATCATCAGCACCACGTGATCGGCCCGGCGCGTTCAAGCGCCGGGCCGTGCTGATACAGGAGTCTGCTGATGTGTCACGGGTGTGCCGAGCGCGACATGCTGGGTTCTCAGGCGTGTTCTCGCGGCCCGTGCGATCCGTGCGACTGCGGCCTCCTCTTCGGCCTGCGACGCGAGCGCCGCGACGGATAGGCCGAGCGCGTCAGCGAGCCCGCAGAGCTTGGCCCATGTCGGATTGCGCAGGCCACGCTCGATCCCGGAGAGATAGGTCGGGTGCATATCGGCGGCGAACGCGAGGGCTTCGATCTTCAGGCCGTGGGCCTTGCGTAGGCGGCGGACTGCCCGTCCCAGGTCTTTGCCGGAAGCGTGGGTGCTCATATCGCGATGAGGCCGAGATTGTCCAGGTGCCTGACGCAACCGGAGGCCCACACCTGCTCATGGCCGACGTAGAGGACACCCTCGGCCTCAAGGGCATACAGCGCGGCACGGATCGCCAACGGTCTCGATGTCGCCGAGTGCGCTCTCGAGGTCGGCGTGTGATGGTGGCTCTCGCTGTTCGGGGATCTGAAGGACGAGCAGCCGCTCAGTGACGGTGTCGGGGTGCTCGACTGTGCCCTCGCTCAGGAACATCGAGTGCTATGTCCGAGATGCTCACGCCTGCAGCGTGCAGAGCGTCGCGCGCAGGCTGCCACCGCACGGCCGAGCATCCGCATCATTCCTTCCAGCACGCGTACGCGGACAGGCTTGATGATTCGTGTTCATGTCGGTTCCTCCTATGGTTCGGAGGCCCCGGGACTACGGCTCTGGCAGGGAGGACGCCCTGTTTATGCCGATAGGGTGTCTTTCTGTGCCGGGAGCCGCGAGCTCTCGGTGCCACGGCGCCCGGCGGTCCTACCCGCGCGGGCGCCAACTTGTATGTTCGGTTCGCCCCAAGATTAGCGTATCCTGCCAGTTATGTAAAGGCCCTGATGGAGCCTGCGGACACCAGCGACGAGAACGGCCAAGGCGCCCTCGGGCGAGCACTTCGCGGGCTGCGCCAGCGGCCGACATCGCGCAGGAAGAGCTCAGCGCCCGTGTGGCATCGACCCCACCTACATCTCTCGCGTGGAGGGCGGCGGATCTGGCACCTCCCGCTGGGGCACGCTCCAACGCTTCCTACGCGCACTCGATGTAACCCTCGCCGATCTCGCGGCCGAGATCGAACGACAGCGCTGGCCGAAAAGCTGACGGTTGTTGGCCGAGATGCTTGTGCCTCGGCATTCGACTCGGACGACCGCCAACGACTAGCGTCTGCGAGTCGCCGTTGGTACATTTGCACAGTCCGAGGCGACTTCGCGACGCGCGGCGAGGATGCCGCTGGAGATCGTGTGCGATGCGGAGCGTGCGCGAGGCTTTCAGTCGCGGGCAACTGCTAGGCCAGCGCGCCCAGCACGATGAAGGTGCGACCTGCTCAGCGTCCCCGAGAATGGTGGGCCAGCACAACGGATTGAGGTCAAGGGTTGGGGAGAGCCATTGCTGAAGGCGGATGGCTCGTTTACCTATCCCGCCGACGTAAACCAAGAGCAAGTGGACCGCGCGCGCACTGACCCCACATGGAGGCTCGAGATCGTCGGCAACATCGCCGCCGAGCGCGCCGGGACGGGCAAGGCTGAACGACTCACTCTGACTGGCGCCGAGGTAGCCGAGCGCGCCGTCGGATGGCGCTATCGGGTTCCTCTTAACGGTCTCGCCGATCAGGTTGAAGATGTAGCGGCGAAAGGCGATTTGCCCGATGCTGCCGAATCGTAGCGACTACAAAAATAAGAAAGACTACAAATGGGCCAGGAAACAGGCTCAACGAGAAGAGCTAAGCAACGGCACGGGCATAGCATCTGTCCGAGGCTGGGCGTCGTTCTTGACGTTTTTCGCGCTCGGCCTCGGGTTCCAGGCCCTCGGCTTCGAGGGGTCGGGAACAGCGCTTGCGCTCATCGTCGCCATCGCCGTGTTCTTCAAGGTCCCGCCTGCTCCGATCATCCAAGAACAGATAGACGCCAAGAAGCGCGAAGCGCAGGCCCGTGGGCCAAAGTGGAAGAAGGGGACGAAGGTGACCACGGCATCAGGACGAAAAGGCACCGTCACGGCGGCAGTTGGAAGCCGTCCTGGCTATTTCCATGTCAAGTTCGATGATGGCACGATGGAGCAGATACGACAGGTGAGCAAACAGCAGCTAGAGGAGGAAACGCAAAACGTTCCGGTAGCCACGCCGCAAGCTCCCCTCATGTCTGCTACTGCGGAGCTGCAACGGCTGGCAGATTTGCATCAGGAAGGATCGCTCACGGCTGAGGAGTTCCAGGCCGCAAAGGCGAAGGTGCTCGGCTGAGTGGCCAGCAGTAGGCGTCTTGGCATCGTCCTATCCCCGAGCGACGTGTCCCCAACCTCGCCGACGATCAGCGCAACCGCGCGTAGACTGCGCCGGTGCCACCCGCCTCGCTGGAGGATCGAGACTTTCCTCTCCTCGGAGCCAGAGCCCACATCGCCGCGGTCTGGGACGAGGCAGTCGATCGCTTTCTCGCTGGGGACAGCCACCTCCCGAGGGACCTGGAGGTATCGGCCGAGGCGTATCGCGGCCAGGGCGACGGTGAGGTCGAGTGGAATGCCTTGCCGAGCCATATCTTGGGCCGCTGGACCGAAAGCCACGCGCCGTGTTCCTAGCGCTCAACCCCGGAGCGTCCTCGCCGGAGATGCAATCGGCAACAGGACTGCTAGCCGATGAGATCAGACGCATGGGCTCCTACCGAGCCTGGGCCGCGAGTTGGCCATACCTGCGGGATATCTGGGTGAAGAACATGAGCAAGAACCGTCATCACACCAGCCGTTTGACGTTCATGCGTCGCTGGTGGAATCAGCCGGAGTTGAGCGCCCAAGACATGCTCAGCTTCGAGCTCTATCCGTGGCACTCCACCCGCTGACCGCTCCGATGCGACCAACCCCAGGAGTGATCCGCGAGTTCGTGTTCGCGCCGATCGAAGAACTCGGCGCGACGCCGATCTTCGCCTTCGGCGTGCCCTGGTTCTCGATGCTTGAGGATCATCTGCGTCTGCCGGTGATCGCTCGACTCAGTGACGGCGGTCACCCTTATCCAACGCACGTGCGCGACCGTGCTGCCTTCGTGTTCTCCCTTCCGAGTGGCGCGGCTGTCATCGCCGTCAAGCAGGCGGCTACGCTGGCCCGCCGTCTGTGCCGGAGACTCTGCTGCTTCAGGAAGCGCTGGCGTCCGTAGGCGTGGAGATTTCCAGCGTAGCTGCCTCCCGAAGAATCCGCTCCCAACGAGGTCGCAAGAGATGACCGCGAACCCAGGAACCCCCGATGGAGAGCTTTGAGTCTGTAGTCGCACTGGTCTTGGAGGCGGAGGGGTTCGTCGTCTCGGGCGCGGTGAAGTTCCCCGTCACGCGTCGGACGGCAAAGGCGATGCACAAAAGGTGCAGACGCACGGCTACGAGGTCGATCTCGTGGCCGCTCGCGCCAACATGCTCGTGCTGGCGACGGTCAAGTCGTTCTTCGGATCGCGAGGGGTCGCCGCGGAGGACGTGGCCGGCGATGGTCGCTTCGGCGCTCACTACAAGCTCCTCAACGACTCGTTCATCCGAGACGAAGTCATCGCCGCAGCGGCCAAGCGCTACGGCTACCGGAAAGACCGGGTGCGGCTCCGGCTCTACGCCGGTCGCTTCGCCGGACCGGGCAAAGGCATTCACGAGGCGCGCATCCGGGAGATGCCGGGCTTCGAGGTGTTCGGGCCCGAGGAGATCGCGAGCAAGCTGATCGACGTTGCCGCGAGCAAGCAGTACCGCGACAGCCCAGCTCTGGCCGCCGTGAAGCTGCTCGAGGCGACCGGGAGACTTCAGGGCGGGCGCCCTCCGGCCAGTTGATGAGCTTGCCAAACCATCGACGACACCCGTGCGCTTCACGATCGTCACCGACCCGGACAGCAACCGCCTCAAAGTGGACAGCTACCGGTCTGACCACAAGCCTGCGAGTAGCTGCACGTGCGGTGCAGCGCTCGATCGCCAGAGTCATCTGTGTAGCCGACCGTTAGCGTACGCTCATCAACCGTGTTCAACACCGTAGCGGGCATCATCGTCGGATCAGCCTTCGTGCTCCCTGGTTTCATCATCGCCGACCTCGCCGAGGCCCGCCGGGCGCAGCGATCAGCTCGATCCGACTGGGAGCTCGTGCTTCGCGCGTTGATCTACGCGCTCGTGCTTGCAGAGTCTCGTGCTCCTGACCGGCTGGACAACCTAGCTGATCGACACCGCCGGCTTGCTGAAGCAGCCAAGCCAGGCGCGAGATCCACTGTGGGAGACCATGTCTGACGCAATCGCGCTCTATGTCGTCGTCGTCATCCTGCTCGCGCCGACGATCATCGGCTTCGCGCTCGGAGGGTCCTGCGGCGCGCTGAAGCCGCGGCTCGCTGACCTGGATCCACTAGCGCTCGGCGGGCGCGAGCGCGCGATGCGTGGGATTACATCTTTCTAGCGCTACGGCGCCGGCTTTCGTCCTGATCCACCTGGAAGCCTGGCGACCGAGCAGCGACAATCCGTTCCTCGTCGGCAAGTTCGGTCGCACATCCTGGGCTCCACAGACTCCCTACCACCTCCAGCGATATCTACTTCGAAGAAGTCTGGCCCGCGAGCTCCGACGGGCAGATCAGCGACGAGTTCGCCGTCCGCCGCGGCGTCTGGCTCGACTCCAGCGCAGATCGACGCTCTGTCTTCATCGAGCCGCCCAGCGCCCCGCCACAGTTCCGCCAGCGCGTGCAGCGAGCCTGGCTCCGCCAGCTCAGCTCACGGCGATTCGCCGAGCGTGAATCCGCCACCTTCGCCAGCCAGTCCCAGCCGTCGTCCGAGTAGAATCGAGACCTATGCCAACTCGTGAACCCAGCATCATCAAGGAGGGTGGCTATCAAGCGATCGAGTGACCCCGGTCGTCCCACAAGCCTCATGCAGCAACAGATCAGACCGGCGCAGCCGTCCCAACCATCAAACGTGCTTCGCCGCCATCAGCGCCACCACCACCATCAGGAGCTAGCTCCAGTGAGTGACAAACACGCCCCAGCCCCCTTCGCCAAGCGACCTCACAAAGCGCGGCGGATATCAGGCACCCATGACCCGACAGCCCGTCAACCTCATGCAGCCCCAGTCAACCCCACAGTCAAACGGTGGCAGCCAGCGAGCACACCCCCTTCTCAAGGAGCGGCCAATCAGGGCGCCCCAGCGGACGGCACAGCACAAAACCCCGGCTCAAACTGACTCTCGACCTGCTGGCGTCTAGTGCGCTGATACTGCGGACAGCTCCGATCCCACCTCTGTCGTGTCAAACGCCTCGCGGCAGCACCCCGAATCACTTGCCTCCGCAGTCACAACTTCCCGTCAGCCGCTCGATCCCGCGACCGTCTCGTGGTTCAAATACCGTCCTTAGCGATTATAAGATTACGCCAGTTGGACAGCGCAAGTGACGACTCGTCCGGAGCCACCCAGCCTCATCGCTAGACGAGCAGTTCCTCGGGCGAGTCGACGATCCGCAGGTGCTCGCCCACGCGAGTGATCGTCAACAGGCGCTGGACCTGCTGACCGATGCGCGTCAACACGAGCTCCTGACCGCGCTCCTGGGCGCGTGTGTGGGCCGCGAGGACGATTCGCAGTCCGGTCGAGTCGATGAACTCGAGGTCCTCCATATCGAGCACGACCAGTCTGGCGCCGTCGGTCTCGGGGCTCTCGATCGTGTTCGCCAGCAGCGGCGCGCTCGCCAGGTCGAGCTCTCCGTGCAGTGCCACGATGACCATCTCGCCGTCATGAACGACGTCGATGTTCAGCTGCTCGCCCCGTATCTGCGCCTCTACGTCCACACGCAAATGATATCGCAGGGCTCACGCCGGATATCGCAGGGCTCACGCCGGTCCGTGGGCTGAGACCCGGCGCTCCGTGTCAGCGATCTGACCCTGAGCGTTCGGCATCGGCCAGGCGCAGGCCCAGCAGCGCGATGTCGTCTCGCAACCTGCCCGCCGCCCGCTCGAGCGCTCCCTGCTCAACGTGCTCGAGCAGCCCGCCGAGCGTCAGCTCCGGCGCCTGCGTGCACAGCTCCAGCAGGCCCTGCTCGCCCAGTTGCCTGCTCGTGCGACCCGCCTCCGGCACGCCGTCGGTGTAGAGCAGCAGCGTCTGACCGGCGTGCAGCTTCGCCTCGCTTTCGACGATCTCGATCGGCTCGAGCACCCCGAGCAGTGTGCCCGCCTGGCCGAGTGGCCTAGCCTGTCCGCTGCGGTCGATCAGCAGCGGTGGCAGATGCCCAGCGAGGGCGATCGTGAGCTGCGCGTGGTCCGTCGCCGGGGCCATCAGCACGAGGCAGACGGTGCACAGATCGGCGCCGGTTGGCTGCAGGCGCAGCGCGCGATGGAGCGTCTGGAGCATCTCGGCGGGCGACTGGCCGCTCAGAGCGGCGGCGCGCAGCGTGTGCCGCGCAAGCGCAGTCACGCCGGCGGCCCGTGGGCCCTTGCCGCAGACGTCGCCGATCACGAGCATCCAGCGCACGTCATCGTATGCGAACACGTCGTAGTAGTCGCCGCCGACTTCGTTGACCTCGCCCGCCGGCGAATATCGAGCCTGTATCTCCGCGCCGGGGATCTCTGGCAGTGACTCGGGCAGCAGCGAGCGCTCCAAGATGTGTGCGATCCGCGAGCGCTCGGTATACAGCCGCGCTCGCTCCACGGCCGTCCCGGCCCGGCGGGCAAGCCGTTCGCCGAGTGCCAGGTCGGCCGGCGTCAGCCGGCGCAGCGACTCCGAGGAGACGAGCGTGATCGCGCCGACCGTCTCGTTGGCGCCGATCATCGGGACGATGATCACCGCCTTCGCCCCGATCGCGCTGAGCAGCTGCAGGTGCTCGTCGTCCTGGGCGTAGGCCGCGAGCGCGTCCGGATCGATATCCGTGTAGATGTTCGCCTGTCCGGTGCGAATCACTTCGGCCACACCCTCCGGTTCGTCGAGCGTGCGTCGATAGGAGCGATCCAGGCGCTCGGCCATCGCGACCTGTGCCGGATCGGCGTGATGGACCGCCACGCGCACGATCTCACCGCGATCGTTGACGATGTCGATCCCGCACCAGTCCGCCAGCCGCGGCACGGCCAGGCGCGCTACGCGACTCAGCGTCTCCGCGTAGTCCATCGAAGACGCGAGCACGCGGCTGGCCTCGGCCATGAAGCTCTCGGCAAGCTGCGCGCGCTTGACCTCGGTGATGTTCTCGAACACGTTCACCGCGTACTCGATCTGTCCAGTCTCAGGGTCCAGGAGGGGCGAGGAACGCACCATCAGCCAGCGCTCCTCCCCGGTGGCGCGCACGATGTTCCTGACCAGCAGCGGCTGCGCCTGTTCGTCTCTGAACAGCCTGCGTCCGGGCATGCTCTCCAGATCGAGCTCCCGGCCCTGCTCGTCCAGGACCAGGAATCTGGGCATGATCGATCCTGGTTTGGCGCTCGTCAGCTGATCGGGCGTATCGGCCCCGAGCAGGTCGGCGGCCGCCTCGTTGGCGAACACCGTCCGGCCCTGCTCGTCCACCACCGTGATCGCCTCGGCGAGGTTGACCAGCACCGCCTGCAGGCGCTGCTCGACGCGGCGCAGCTCTGAGAACAGGCGAGCATTGTCGATCGCCAGCGCGGCTCGTCGCGCCAGCTCGCAGACGAGGTTCATGTCCTCGGCGGTGTAGGGCTCGCCGTCGCCGAGTCGCAGCACCGAGATCGCGCCGAGCGTGCGCTCGCGTGCCAGCAGTGGAGCCACGGCAGCCGAACGATAGTCGTGGTCGATCATGAACCGCGCGTGCTCTGAGCCCTGCGCGAACGAGCTCAACAGCATGTCGGTCATCTCCGGGAGCAACACCGGCTCGCCGCCGCGGATCACCAGCGCGACCGGGTGCTCGCCCTCGGGATCGAGCCGGTGCTTGGCGCGCAGCCGCTCCAGTCCCCGTGCGATCTCCTCGTCCGCCGCCGCGACCGCCACGTCCCTGATCGTGCCGTCCTCGTCGAGCAGGTCGATTACGCACAGATCCGCCAGTACCGGCACCGTGAGCCGTGCGACCTGGCCCATCGTCGTGCTCGGATCCAGGGAGGTGGCCAGGACGATGCCCGCCTCGACAAGCAGCTCGACCCCGGCGTCGTGCGCAGGCTCGGCGTTGAGGCTGGTCGGGTCCCCCGTTGGTCTGGGCATCGCGCATATGCCGGCATCCTCGATCGTGGCCCGCGATCGCCACCGTCGGATGCCCGACATCGATCAGTATCGCACCGGGCCGTGCACCTCCGCGTCGCGCGCATCTGCGTCTGCCGGCTTTGACCGGAGCGGACTCTGACCGCACGGCCCGCGGTCCGCGCGAGGTAGGGTCTCGTGGATGAGCGACCGCGTGCTGCTCCTCTCCTGGGAGTACCCGCCCGTGATCGAGGGCGGTCTGGCCAGGCATGTGCGCAAGCTCGCCGAGGCGCTCGTGCGCCGGGGAGTGTCCGTTGATGTGCTCACACGTGGCGTTGGCGTCGGGGCGGAGGTGCAAGAGCGGGGCGGCGTGACCGTCTATCGCGTGCCCGAGCCCGGCTGGCCACGGGACCTCGACCGGTTCGTCGCGTGGGTGGAGCGGATGAACGACGACATGCTCGCGGCAGGGCGGTCGCTCGCGCAGAACAACGAGCACACATACGACCTGATCCACGGTCACGACTGGCTCGTCGCCCATGCCGCCTCGGCGTTGTCGGAGTGCCTGGAAATCCCCTACGCGACGACGATCCACGCGACCGAGCACGGCCGCCACCAGGGCTGGGTGCAAGACGAGCCCCAGGCGCACATCCATGCCGTCGAGCGCGAGATGGCCCAGCGCGCCGATGCGGTGATCGTCTGCTCCTACTACATGCGCGGGCACGTGGCCGACATATTCGACATCGACGAGCGGCGCATAACCGTGATTCCCAACGGGATCGACCCCGGCGACCTGCGGCCCGTCGGCGATCTCGAGGCGCTGCGGCGCGAGTTCGCCGAGCCCGAGGATCAACTGGTGCTGCTGATCGGACGGCTCGTATACGAGAAGGGGTTTCAGCTCGCACTGGACGCGCTCCCGGGCGTGATCGAGCGAGTCGGCGCCGCACGCGGGGCGGTGCGGTTCATCGTGGCGGGCTCGGGCACGCACGAGGTCGAGCTGCGCGCCCAGGCGCAGCGCCTGGGATTGGATGAGCACGGGGTGTTCCTGGGCTGGATCGGCGACGATGCGCTGCACTCGCTCTACCGGATCGCCGACCTGTGCGTGGTGCCGTCGATCTATGAGCCCTTCGGCCTGGTCGCGCTGGAGGCGATGGCCTCGGGCTGTCCGTGCATCGTCGCCGACACGGGCGGCCTGCGCGAGGTCGTGCCTCCCGGCGAGCGCGTTGGGCTGCGCTTCAATGGCGGGGACGCCGAGCATCTCGGCGTGATGATCGAGCGGCTGCTGGTGGATACCCAGCTGCGCGATCGGCTCGTGACCGAGGCCTCCGAGCACGTGCTGCGGTTCGACTGGGACGACATTGCCCAGCGCACGCATGCCATCTACAGTGAGCTTGCCCTGCGCGAGTGTGATGCGCCGCGCGCGCGATCGGGCGAGCAACGGGTCACGCGCGTGAGTACGGGTCAAACGCAAGATCGAGATGGAGGGTGATGCAGATGCGGTGCGGGTCGAGTCGGAGGTGGGGAGAGCATGAGCGCTGCGCTTAGAGGACTGATGCAGGACGACTTTCCGCTCACGCTCCAACACGCGCGGCGGCGGATGCGTGACTGTCATCCATCCGCGCAGGTGGCGACGCTCACTCCCCAGGGAACGGCGCGCGCGAGCTTCGGCGAGGTGTCCGAGCGCGTCGATCGCCTCGCCCGCGTGCTCGGGCAATTGGGGATCGAAGACGGGGACCGGGTCGGGACGTTCGCGTGGAACAACCAGCGCCACTTCGAGCTCTACATGGCCGTCCCGTGCGTCGGGGCGGTGCTGCACACGCTCAATATTCGATTGTTTGCGGAGCAACTCACGTACATCGTCAACCACGCCGAGGATCAGGTGATCTTCGTCGACGATTCGCTCGTGCCGCTGCTGAAGCCGCTGGCCGCATCGTTTACGACTGTCCGTCACTTCGTCGTGATGGGGGATCCCGCCCACCCGGGGAATCCCGCCCACCCGGGGGACCCCGCCCACCCAGTCCACCCAGTCCATCCCGCCAGCCCCGGTGACGCCGACCTCGGTGACGCCGACCGATCGGGGGCACACAGCCCGGATGGCTGGGTCGGCCAGCTGCCGAACGTGCTGCGTTACGAGGAGCTCCTGCAGGAAGCCGGTTCCGGCCCCTACGACTACCCCGAGCTGGACGAGCGCCAGGCGGCGGCGCTGTGCTACACCAGCGGCACCACGGGCAACCCCAAGGGGGTGCTGTATTCCCACCGCTCGCTGTGCCTGCACGCGACAGCCTCGCTGATGGCCGACAACCTGGCGCTGTCCCAGCGCGAGCGCGCGCTCGTGATCGTCCCAATGTTCCATGCCAACGCCTGGGGCATTCCCCACGCGGCCGCGCTGTGCGGGGCCGATCTGCTGATGCCCGACCGCTATCTGCAGGCCGAGCCGCTGGCGCGCGCGATCGAATCCGAGCGTCCCACGGTGGCCGGCTGCGTGCCGACGGTGTTCGCCGACCTGCTGCGCTATGCCGATACGCATGAGGTGGATCTGTCCTCGCTCACCAACGCCGTGTGCGGAGGCTCGGCCGTGCCGCGACAGTTGATGAAGGACTTTCAGGAGCGCCACGGCGTGCGTATCTGTCAGGGGTGGGGGATGACCGAGACCAGTCCGGTCGCCACGTTCTGCGAGCCTCTCGAGGGGGCGCCGCGGCCGGAGGGCGTGGGTGGGCACGACGAGCGCTACTGGGACGAACGGGCGCTGCAGGGCAAGCCGCTGCCGTGGGTCGAGCTGCGCCTGATCGATGACGACGGTCGGGAGGTTCCCTGGGACGGCGAGTCCACGGGCGAAATCCAGGTGCGCGGGCCGTGGGTGGCCTCCAGCTATTACAACGATCCCTCGGGCGATGACAAATTCGAATCGGGCTGGTTGCGCACCGGCGACATCGCCGCGATCGACGAGCGCGCGTTCGTGCGCATCACCGATCGGGCCAAGGACGTGATCAAGTCCGGCGGGGAGTGGATCAGCTCGGTCGAGCTCGAGAACGAGCTGATGGCCCACCCGGACGTGATCGAGGCGGCCGTGATCGCCAAGCCCGACGAGCGCTGGTCCGAGCGGCCGCTGTGCTGCGTGGTGCTGCGCGAGGACTCCGCCGCCGGCCCCGAGGATCTGCTCGAGCATCTGCGGCCGCGTGTTGCCAAGTGGTGGCTGCCGGACGAGTTCGCCTTCATCTCTGAGGTCCCCAAAACGAGTGTCGGCAAGTTCGACAAGAAGGCATTGCGCGCGATGTTGGCCGATGGGACTCTTGCGGGTCGTGTGTCGGTTCCCGTCCGGGGTACCCGCCCGCCGGGGGGCCTGACCCCCTCCCGCTGACTGTGTGACGTCCCCGCGGGCGAGGCTCGCCGATGGGACGCTGCGCAGACGCGTCTCGGTATGGCGGAACGCGCGCTCGCTCACACGGCGATCATGTCCAGCTCGTCCAGATGCACGGTCGCGCGCGAGGCGCGTACGGTCTCGCCCGCGAGTTCGATTACGCCATGGTCTGTCAGGCGGGCGATGGCGTCACCGACGGCGAGCGCGTCGATGCCGCCGAGCTCGATCTCGAGCTCGGCGCGCGACCAGCTTGGGTCGTGGTCGTCGCGCAGGGTCTGGGAGACGATCGCTCGCTCGATCTGATGGTCGCTGTCGCTGGCAAGCTGCTTGGTTGGGTCCTGCATGGGAGCGCTCCTTCCGTGCCGCGCCCGGGCGGTCGACGCCGCGCCGGGATACCGGGCTGTGTGGATCGTGACTGATAGTCCATAGACTAATAGTCCTCAAGGCGGAAGACTGTGGGCATGCCGATTCGATCTCCGGCACACGCCGCGTTCGGTGAGGCAATTCGTGGTATCCGCAAGCAGCGAGGCGTCTCCCAGGAAGAGCTCGCCCTGGAGTGTGGGCTCGATCGCACCTACATCAGCGGTATCGAGCGTGGGACCCGCAACCCGAGCCTGACCAACATCCTCAAGGTCGCAGCCGCGCTGCGAGTCGCTCCGGCCGAACTGTTTACGCGGGCACGGGAGCACGCCGGACCCGCCGGCGCCGATCCGCGACACGAGAGTAAGAAGCGGTAGGAGAGAGGCCATGTGGATGGGTCTGCCGCATGCGGCAGACCCTGTGGGGCCGCATGCGGCCCCACGCCGGAGGGCGCTATGCGCCCTCCGGCCGACTGGCGCATGCGCCAGTCGGTAGATGTGCCGCATGCGGCACATCTCGGGTCCGCGCATGCGCGGACCGTCCCCACAGAGCCTGCCTGAGTTACTCCCAGTGCGAGATAATGAGCGCGATGGCCGAGAACCTGACCGAGCGGATCCTCGACGGCGCGCACGACGCCGCCGTGTTGATGGACGAGCAGGGGCGCGTCACCTACTGGAATCCCCGGGCGGAGCAGGTGTTCGGCGTTCCGCGCGAGCGGGCGTTGGGGCGGGCGGTCGCCGAGCTGATCATTCCCGAGCGGCTCGTGGCGGAGCTGCGCCGGGCGTTGCGCGGGAGCGAGCGGCGCTTTGACGCGATCGTGGGTTCGCTCGGCGACGCGGTGACGATCCGCGATCGCGAGCATCGATTCGTGTACGCCAACCGAGCCGCGCTCGTCCATCTCGGGTTCGACTCCTGGGAGCAGCTGCGCGACACCGCTCCCGCGGCGATCATGCAGGACTATCTCGTCCGGGGCGAGGATGGGCGGGAGATCGCGATGGATGACATCCCCTCGGTGCGCATCCTGCGCGGCGAGCAGGCCGAGCCGCTGCTGATTCGCACGGTCCATCGTCAGACCGGCGAGCAGCGCTGGGATCTGCTGAAGGCCGCGCCGCTGCTGGACGAGCACGAGCAGGTCGAGGCGACGATCACGATCATCGAGGACGTCACCGAGGAGCGGCGCTCGCAGCTGCGCAGCGCGTTTCTGGCGCAGGCCGGCGCGGTGCTGGCCTCTTCGCTCGACTACGAGCAGACGCTGCGCAACGTGGCCGAGCTGGCGGTGCCCGACATCGTCGACTGGTGCGCCGTGGATCTGCTGAACGAGGATGGGGAGCGGCGGACCGTCGCGGTGGCGCACGTCGATCGCGAGCGCATCGTCCTCGCCGAAGAGCTCAGGCGCTACACCCCCGACCGGCTCGATCCCGGGCAGGGTCTGGGGCGCGTGCTGGCAACCGGCGAGGCGGAGATCTATCCCGAGATAACCGATCAGATGCTCGAGCAGGCGGCGGTCGACGAGCGTCAGCTGCGAGCTGCTGCGTGCGGTCGGGTTGCGCTCGGTGCTGATCGTGCCGATGCGGATCGGCGAGCGGATCCTCGGCGCGATGACGCTCGTCAGCGCCGAGTCGGCCAGGACGCTCGATCGGTTCGACCTGGAGCTGGCCGAGCAGACGGCCGCCCGCGCGGCCGTGGCGATCGAGAACGCACGGCTCTACAGCGAGCGCTCGTTGATCGCGCGCACGCTGGCGCAGAGCTTGCTCCCCGAGGAGCTGCCGGAGATCCCCGGATACGAGCTCTCCAGCGTGTACCTGCCCGCCCGCGAGACGAGCATGGTCGGCGGCGACTTCTATGACGTCTGGCAGGTCGGCGAGAGTTGGATCGTGATCGTGGGTGATGTCACCGGCAAGGGCATCGAGGCCGCGGCGCTGACCTCGCTCGTGCGTCACACGGTGCGCAGCGCCTCGGAGTTTCGATCGAGCCCGGCGGAGCTGCTGGCGTTCGTGGACGGCACGCTCAAGCGCCGACCTGTTCTGTCGGTGTGCACCGCGCTCTGCCTGCGCCTGGATCGTGACGGCTTGACGCTGGCCGTCGGTGGTCACCCGCTGCCGGTGCAGGTCAGTTCGCAGGGGATCCGGGAGCTGGGCGAGCACGGTCCGCTGCTGGGTGCGTTCCCGGATGTACGCTGGCGAGATTTTCCGCTGCAGCTGGACGAAGGGGGTGCCCTTGTGGCCTACACCGACGGGTTCACCGACGCGCGCGATGAGCACGGCGCCCGCTTCGGGGTGAGGCGACTGCACGACGCGCTCTCGCACCTGGGCTCGCGCCCGGCCGCGGAGATGATCGAGGGACTGACCAGCAGGCTCGATGAGTTTCAGACCGGCGTCCATGCGGATGACACCGCGGCGATCGTCTTGCGCCGGCTGGCCCCGGGCGAGCGTCCCCGGAGCCGGCGTCCGCGCACGGTCCGGCGAGCCGACACGATCCCGGCGCCGGCATCGGCGCCAGACACGATCGCCGCGCGGGTATAGGGGAAGCGATGGTACGACCAGCCAGATTCGAGATCGCCGAGCACACTCGTGAGGGTCTCCCGGTCCTGTCGGTCGCCGGCGAGCTGGATCTGAACACGGCCGTCGAGCTCGCTCAACACGTGCAGGCCGCGCTCGCCGCCGCGCCTGCGGCGCTGACCTTGGATCTGAGCGATCTCACGTTCATGGACTCCTCCGGGCTGCGTCTGCTGATCGAGCTTCACCAGTGCGCCGCGGCGCAGGCATGGACGCTCGCGCTCATACCCCCCGAGCACGAGTCGGCCCGGGCGATCCTCCGGCTCACCGGGGCCGACACCGCGCTGCCGTTCGAGGGGCCCCCGGTGCGCTGATGATGGATCTCGGCGGACGACCACCGCGACCCCCCGTGGATAGACGGGTGCTGCGGATCATCCTGGGACGCAGCCCCGAGGCGCCGTCGCTGGCACGGGCCGCCACCGCAGGCCTGCTCGAGCAGCGAGAGATCGACCCGGAGCGCATGTCCACGCTCACGCTGCTGGTCTCCGAGATAGTCTCCAACGCGGTACTTCACGCCGATGCTCCGCCGTCGAGTGAGATCCTGCTCTGCTTCCGCCTGCTGGATGACGGTGCCGTGCGCGTGGAGGTGACCGACCAGGGCAACGGGTTCACGCCGGTCCCGCGCGACCCGCAGCAGTACGGAGGCGGCTATGGACTGTATCTCGTCGAGGACCAGGCCAGTCGCTGGGGGGTGGACTCACAGGACGGGACGCGCGTCTGGTTTGAGCTGGCGCGCCGCGGTCGTGGTCGGTCGAGGGGAATGGCCCAGACGGGCTGAGTCCGCTGATCGCCACAGCTCATGGCCCATACCGAGACATGAGTATGAGCCATTCACGCCGTTTGGAGGTGACTGCGAGGATGCAGTCACCGTTGTCTGTCCGAAGGGCTTCGCCGGCACGCTGGCCGAGCGGAGCTTGCTTTAGGTCTCCGATCGGTCGCGCTCGATCCACGACCTTTCGCCGGCACGCAGCTCGTGCTCACCTGCCCACTTGACATTTGTTATCCGAGGAGCTACATTGGTCTCGTAATGGCATCCTGTCGTGAGGGTTGCCGGTGTTCGATAGGTTGAGTTGGGTGTGGCCCCCTTGGGTCGACAGTAGAAACGTTTCGCAGGGGAAGTCGTAATGGGAGAGGTGCTGGGCCGTATGAAGAGAGGCTGTGTACGCGTGGTTCCATGGGGATCAGATGTGAAGAGGGTCGCTGCGTGCCCGTTTGGGGCCGTCTGTAGGTGCGTCGGCACCGACGCACCTCTCTCTCTCTCTCTCTCTCTCTTGCTCCTATGTCAAGCTCGGAGTTGAGTCTGGTTCTGCTCTAAGGAGGGTTGGTAGGGGCGCCGCCGGGGGCTTTTTTGGCTCTTGGTCTTGTGCTGGGTGTGGTTGTAGGGCGCGCCAGATCACGCGTGCGAGGTGTCGCTTTAGTGCGCGTAGTGCTTCGCGGCGTGTCTTTCCCTCGGTTTCCTTCTTGGCGAGGAATGTTCGTGCGGGCTGGTGCGTGCGTCCTTGCACGATTGCGATTCGGTGTAGCGCGCAGTTGAGTTGGCGGTTGCCGCCGCGGTCGAGGCGGTGGCGATTGTTTTTCCCGGAGGATGCGGGTATTGGTGCCACTCCGGCCAACCGTGCGAGCTTGGCGTCGGAGCTGAAGCGCTGCACCCCTGCGGTCTCGGCGAGGATCTTCGCGGCTGTCAGCGCGCCGCAACCGGCGAGCTCCAAGAGTTGTGGCGCCTTGGATTGCACGAGTGTCGTGATCTCGCGCTCTAGTTCGTGTGCGCGGCGGGTGTGTTGTTTGAGTGAGCGCACGAGGTCACGCGCGATACGCACGCGAGCGCAGTGTTCGGCGCGGGTGAGCTTGCGGGAGATCCGCTGCAACCAACTGCGCGGTCGAGTGCTCCGACGGGGATCTTTAGGTCTGGCCAGAGGTCGTGCAGGTGCCAGCGTAGTCGTTGTTGGTCTTGTGAGCAGGCTTTGGTGAGGTCCTCGCGATGATCGAGCAGCAGCTTGATCTCAAGCGAGACCTGGTCCAGGTGGGCGGTGGGGAGGGTGTCTATTCCCTCCCGCAGCGCGGCTCTGGCGATCGCGCGGGCATCGATAGGGTCGGACTTCCCACGGGTGCGCTCTGCTCCGCGTTCTCTGGCGGTGAGGTTGGGTGGGATACGCACGATGCGCTCTCCGGTGGCCATGAGGTAGCGCTCGAGGGGGCCGGTGAGGTGCCGGCAGTCCTCCAGCGCCCATACCCGCTCGGGGTCACCGAGGCTGCGGGCCCAGTCCAGCAGCGCGACGAATCCGGTCTTGCTCGCGGGGATCGTCTTCTCGCCGAGATGCTGCCCATTGGGCGTGTCGATGGCGGCGAGGGTGTGGGTGTGCTTGTGTGTGTCCGCTCCGATCAGGATCATTCGTACCGTCCATTCATCGATTGGTCTGTTGTTTGGGCGGATCGCCGGCTGACACGAGTCACTTGGGGCGTATTTGCCACGCTCCTATCAGGTCAAGCCGGCGGTCCTCTTCGGGCAACGGCGGCGAGCGACACAACAGAGACTGGTCAGGCCCCGGACGGGGTCGACACTCTCTCGGGGAGTCAGCTCGCCGCCGACCCGAAACACCCAACAGCCCCGGCCGGACAGCAACACCGCCAGCCAGGGAGAGCGAGCATGACAGTGACTCTCTCGGCAACTGCTGAACCCCGTTTTGGCGCCGGTTTTGGCGCTCACGATCATCGTCTAGCAGGTCCTGGCCCCGCGCGTATGCGCGGTGGCCTTTGTCGTTCTTCTTTCGCTCGGTTGCGGCGCTCACCCATCTTCGTCGGTGGTGAGCGCTGATGGCCACAACGACCACAGCCGCCACGGGCTTTCCGGTTCGTCGCCCGGTCGTTCCGGGTCCGCGGGGTGGGAAGACGTATATCCCCGTGGTTCAGCGTGAAAGGTTGCTGGATGGCGCTGCGGAGATGGTCGCCGAGGGCGGTGTCCGGGGTTTGCGCGCCAAGCCGGTAGCGGCGCGCGCGGGGATGTCACCGAAGACTTTCTATGACCTGTTCGCTGATTGCGAAGACTGCTTCCTGGCGCTGTTCGACCGCGCACTGGAGGACGTGGCAAGGGTCGTGCGGCCTGTGTATGAGTGTGAGCGTGAGTGGACCGCGCGCGTACGCTCGGGTCTGGGAACTCTCCTGGCCTACCTCGATACCGACCCGCGGGCATGCGATCTGTTGTTCGTGCAGGCCCTCGGTGCGGGACCGAGGGTGTTGGAGCGCCGCACAGAGGTCCTGGATGTCCTGGCGCGCGTGATCGACGAGGGTCGTGAGGCGGGCACTGGTCGCGGGCGTGCATCCCAACCATCCCCGTTGACGGCGGAGAGCGTGGTGGGAGCGGCGTTCACCGTGATTCACACCCGTGTCTGTCAGCAAGAAGCTGGGTCCCTGAGCGATCTATTGAACCCGTTGATGGCGACAATAGTCCTGCCCTATAGGGGGCAGGCAGCGGCACAAAGGGAGCTCAAGAGGCGTACCGCGCCCAAGAAAATCCCTTCCAATTCGCCACTCGTCCAGGCAGAAGACCCGCGTGCGCAGCTATGGCCTGACCCCCTGAGTTCGGTCCGGCTCTTGTGAGAGTTTCTCGTGCCCGTGATGATGTGCGAGGAAGGAACTCTGATGAAGCGATGCAGGCATACGCCGGAGCAGGTCATTCGCAAGTTGCGGGAGGCCGAGCGGATGCTCGGTGAGGGCAAGACGATCCCGGAGGCGGCGAAGGAGCTGGGGATCTCCGAGCAGACGTTTCACCGCTGGCGCAACCAGTACGGCGGGATGAAGGCCCAGGACGCGAAGCGGCTGAAGGAGCTCGAGCGCGAGAACTCGAGCCTCAAGGCGATCGTCGCCGATCAAGCGCTCGAGGTTCGGGCGTTGAAGGAGATCTCCCGGGGAAACTGGTAGGCCCGGTCCGTCGACGCCAGGCGGTCGCGATGCTCCGCGACCGCCTCCGTGTCAGCGAGCGCTGGGCATGCCGGGTAGTCGGGCAGCATCGCTCGACGCAGCGTCACGAGCCGGTGTGCGCGGTGGATGATGCGGCGTTGCGCGCCGAGCTGCTGGAGTTCTCGAAGGACCGTCCGCGGTGGGGGTATCGCCGTGCGCATCATCACTTGCGGGAGCTGGGCTGGGAGGTGAACCGCAAGCGTGTGCAGCGCCTGTCGCGCGAGGAGGGGCTGCGAGTCCCTGTGCGCAAGCGCAAGCGCCGGCGGCTGGGAGACTCGACGGTCCCGGCCGAGCGGCTGCGCGCCGAGCGGCTCAACCACGTGTGGGCGTTCGACTTCCAGTTCGACCAGACCGCCGACGGACGGGCGCTGAAGCTGCTGAACGTTCTCGACGAGTTCACCCGCGAGTCGCTGGTGATGCTCATCGAGCGCTCGATCGACGCTGACACGGTCGTCACGACGCTGGAGCGGCTGTGCGGCGAGCGCGGCGCCCCGGAGCTCCTGCGGTGCGACAACGGCCCGGAGATGACCGCGCACGCGCTCAAAGACTGGTGCGTGCTGGCGGAGACCGGGACCGTGTTCATCGAGCCGGGCTCACCGTGGCAGAACCCGTTCGTGGAGAGCTTCACTCTCGCGTGCGTGACGAGCTGCTCGACGTCGAGGAGTTCTGCAGCCTGGCCGAGGCGCGGGTAGTGATCGGCGACTGGCGCGAGGACTACAACCAGCGCCGCCCGCACTCCGCGCTCGGGATGCTCACCCCGGCCACCTTCGCCGCCCAATGCACTCCCAGCGCCACCGACCGCAAAGCGGCATGACCCCCCCGGCGAGGGAACGCGCCGGTCGGGTCGTGCTCCGCTACGGCCCAAGGGCCTCCGCTCCACCCGACCCGACCGAACCCCCAGCTACTCTCCCCCTTACTTCTATCCACCAGCTCTCACACTCGGTGGACCGAAAAACGGGGGCCGGTCAGCTACCCATGCGTCTTACGCAGCGCACCGCTCGGGTGTTGCAGGCCGTAGCGCAGAACCCCGGCGCGGGCAACCGCATCATTCGCGAAGCGGCGGGGGTCAACGATCAGGGCCAGATCTCAAAGCTATTGCATCGCCTGGAGCGTGCTGGATTGCTGGCGAACACGGGCGTTGGTCGTTCGATGCATGAGACGAACGCTTGGCAGTTGACCTCCCAGGGCGAGCAGGTCGTGTACAGCATCGGCGAGCAGGTGGTGTGCGATGCCGCGTGAGCGTGGTGAATCCAAGCGTCCGGCCAGGCGTGGTAATCGTGTGGTGCGTGGTCCTGTGCGTTCTCCGTCGTTGGTGCCCGCTGGGCGTAATGGTCGTGTGCGGGTGTCTGAGATGCAGCGCGCCCGGTTGTTGGGTGGTGCGGTGGCGGCGGTTGAGGAGCTCGGCTGGACGAATGTGAGTGTGGCGAGTATCGCGTCGCGGGCGCGAGTGTCAAGGAAGACGTTTTATGACCTGTTTGACGATCGCGAAGATTGTCTGCTGGAGGTCTGTGAGGACACTGTGGAGCGGGTCCTGGCCGAGTTGCGTGCCGTGGAGGTGGGAGAGCTGGCGTGGCCTGAGCATATCCGCACGGGCCTGTGGGTGATCTTGGGTTTCTTTGATCGCGAGCTCGAGCTTGCGCGGGTGTGTGTGGTTGAGAGTGTGCATGGTGGTCCTGGGGCGCGTGCCTGGCGCGCGGATCTGTTGCAGCGCCTGATCGCGGTCGTGGATGAGGGTCGTTTGCAGGGTGCGGGTGCTGCTGGGGTTCCGGGGTTGATGGCTGAGGGTGTTGTTGGTGCGGTGTTGAGCATCTTGAATCGGTTGTTGGTGGTTGGTGATGGTGGGTCTGTGGTTGGTTCGTTGGATGAGTTGGCGAGCCTTGTCGTGTTGCCGTATGTGGGTGCGAAGGGAGCGCGCGCGATGCGTAAGCGCCCCCTGCCGCAGACGCCGCCGCCCAGTTCTTCGCAGGCGCGTGTCTATCACGCTGGCGAGGATCCCCTGAAGGACATCCCGATGCGTTTGACGTATCGGACCGCGCGGGTACTTGAAGCGGTGGCCCAGCATCCAAGTGCGAGCAATCGCATGCTCGGCGAACTGGCGGGCATTCCCGACCAGGGCCAGGTATCGAAGCTCCTAGCCCGTTTGCAGAACCTCGGTCTGCTCACGAACACCGCGGGTCGTGACGCTCACACCAAGGGTGCCGCCAACGCGTGGAGCTTGACAGCACTGGGGGAGGGTATCACCCAGCATCTTGCCCTGAACACCGATCCGCGACAAGACCCGGGCGCATGAACACACATCACCACAGGAAAGGCATGTCCATGACCAAGGCACCGAACAGGCTCACATCCTTACGTCACCGCCTCGGGATATCAGGGCTCGCCCACCCTGCTCGCTTGTGTGCGTTCGGTGGGAGTGGTGGGTCTTCGCGTCCCCGCGTCTGGTTGTGTGGGCTCGTTCCCGCGTGGTTCCTGACGGCGCTGATGCTTGTGTGCTTCACACCAGGCACGGCCCTCGCCGCCTCCCTGGAAACCCCCGAAACCGGCGTTGCTGAACCCACGGCCACCACCGCTGTCCTGCATGGCGTTGTGAACCCCGCTGGCCTGGGTCTGGCGGGTGGTTGGCAGTTTCATTATGCGCCTTCGGAAACTGAATGTGCCGGGGGTGGTGTCGCACCGGCGTTGCCGGAATTGACGCTGGGTGCTAAAGAAGCGGTCGAAGAGAGCGTGACGGAATTGCAGCCGGCCAAGAAGTACACGTTCTGTCTCGTCGCGAGCGACCTCTCGAACGAATCGGCGTCGGGTGCGCTCGTGCCCTTTGAAACGCTTCCCTTGCCGCCCGCGCTCACCACTGCCAGCGAGAAAGCTTCTTTGGTGACCCCGACCGGTGCGAACCTCGAAGCGACGTTGAACCCGAACAACGAGGAAACGACGTACACCTTTGAATACTCGACCAAAGGCAAAACCGGCGCGGGCGAAAAGCTCGAAGCTCCGATCGTCGAGGTCCCGAGCGCTCCGGGCGTGCTCCCGGCTGAATTTGTGGAATCGACGGTCGCCGTGCCCACCGAGGTTCTGGCTCCGGACACGACGTACTTCTACCGTGTGGTCGCAGAAAACAAAAAGAGCAAAGAAGAAGGCAAAGCGGTCACGGGCCCGGTGCAGTCCTTCACGTCCGCGCCGGAAGCCCCCACGACGAGCACCCCGGCGAAATCGGTTACGGCGACCACGGCGGAACTGGAAGGGGTCCTGAACCCGAAAGCCGAAGCCAAGGCGGGCTGGTATTTCGCTTACAGCACGGGGGCGACGTGTACGGGTGCGGAAAAGAGTGCTCAGGAACCTGAAGCGACGGTCAAAGCCGCGACCGAGACGAAGACCGTCACGAACCTGGAGCCCAGCCAGAAGTACACGTTCTGTCTGGTCGCGACGAACGCCGCGGGCACACAGACCACCGCGGGTAACCCGGAGACCTTGGAAACGAAGCCCGCCCCGCCCGAAATCCAGGCCGCCAGCGTGAAAGCTTCGGGCGCGTCGCCGTATGAACAGACGTTGGAAGCTCAGGTCAACCCGAACAACCAGAAGACGAGCTACACCTTCCAGTACTCCACCGAAGAAGCTGGTGGGAGACTGAGCGGGGCGGTCGTCACGCTCAAAGGCGCGGGTCCTCTCGAAAGGTATGGTTATCAGACGGCGAGCGTGTCCACCGGCCGTGCGTTGACGCCCGGGGCGACTTATCACCTGCGCGTGATCGCGGAAAACGCGACCGGCAAAATCGAAGGCGCAGGCGAATTCACCACACCGCTCCCCACGGCCCCCGTCATCGAAGGCGAGTTTAGCTCCGGTCTCACGGCGGAAAAAGCGAAGCTCGAAGCTATCGTCAACCCGGACTTCCAGGCCACGACGTGCAAGTTCGAATACGCCACCGAAGAAGCCAAGGTCGGGACTGCGGACGCTACGACCGTGCCGTGCGAACCGTCCGAACACCTCGCCAGCGGCCTCGAAGGCGGCGTGATCGTAGCGGCTCCGCTGGCCGGCCTGCAGTCGAACACTGCCTACTATTTCCGTGTCGCCGCGACGAACGCGACGGGGACGACCACGGACCCGACGATCGAAACATTCAAAACCGAACCCGCTGTCGCCCCCGCGATCGTCTTCGGAAGCGAGTCTGTCTCCGATGTCAAAGCGACCAGTGCGACGCTGCACGCCACCGTCGAACCCGGCGGCCTGGAAACCGCCTACCGCTTCGAATACGCCCCCGTGGGGAGTGAATTCAAACCGGTCACCGAACCCAAGGGCAGCGGCGCGCTGCCCGAAGGCGTTACTCCCATTCCCCTGGAAGTGCACATGCAGACGCTGTCCGCGAACACGACCTACGAGTTCCGCATCGTCGTCAGCAACTCTGTTCAGCAGGGAGTAACCGGCGAACCGGTCTCCTTCACCACCCAGCAGACCGGCGGCGAATTCGCGCTGCCCGATGGCCGTCAGTATGAAATGGTGACCCCGCCGGACAAGCACGGCGCACTCGTTGCGCGGAGCATCCCGGAATACGGGCGCGTGGTCCAGGCGGCCGCCGATGGCAGTGCGATCGCGTACACGGCGAGCGCGCCGACCGAATCCGGGGTGCTGGGCTACGGGCAGTCCTCGGAAGTGCAGGTGCTCTCCGCGCGCGGGCCGGGGGGCTGGAGCTCGCGCGACGTCGCGATCCCGGACGGCCTCGGAGCGAGCGCGCACGTCGGGGGGGATGCGGGGCCGATCCCCAGCTTCTTCTACTCGCCGGATCTCTCGCACGCCGTCGTGCAGCCCTTTGGTGCGTTCTTACCCTGTCGCTCCGCGGAAGGCGCGCTGCAGCCGTGCCTGTCGCCGGATGCCTCCGAACAGACCGCGTTCCTGGCGGATCTCGAAGGTACGAGTGCTCCCTTGAGGGAACGGGGTATCTCGAGTGAACGACCCACGTACACGCCGCTGGTCACCGGTTGCCCCTCGCAGGCCGAAGAACAAGCCGGCAAGCTCTGTGAACCGGGTGTGGCCGAACACGCGAACGTGCCGCCCGGCACGGCCTTCGGCCTCAGCCAGGAGGTGGCCGTAGAAGCAGGAGGCGTGCTCGATAACGCCTGTCCCAGGTCGATCATATGCGGCCCGATGTTTCGCGGTGCGACTCCGGATCTGAGCCATATCGTGGTCCAGTCGCGGGTGCCCCTGACAGCTGAAGCGTTCCCCAAAACCGGAGACAATGAAACTGGCCCGCTGTATGAGTACACCGACGGTCAGCTGGCGCTTCTCAGCGTCCTGCCCGACGGTGAACTGGTTCCACCCGGAAGCCAGAAAATCGGGGTCGGAGAAGGTGGTACCCCACCTAACGAGGAAGGAAGCTTCTGGCATGCGATCTCCGAAGACGGCTCGCGCGTGGTCTTCTATGGCAAAGGCCAGCACAATGGCGGCCATCTGTATCTGCGGGAGAACGCGTTGCAGCCGCAGAGCGCTCTCGCGCATGGTGGCGCTTCTGGGATCGGTAACCTCGAAGCGGGCTCTGACCAGGTGACCGAAGCCAAAGCCAGTGCCAGTGCCGGTGCTTTCGCGGTTGGGCAGACGGTTTCCGCCTCGGAGATCCCCGCCGGTACCACGATCACCAAGGTCGAAGAAGAAAGTCCCGGGTCCTCAAGCTGACCCTCTCAGCCGCTGCGACCGGAACCGCCGCCGGAGTCCCGCTCGAAGCCTTCAGCCAGTGCATCGAACCGGCGAAGGCGTGCACGATCGAGCTCGACGAAGGTTTGACAGGAGGCGAATTCCCACGCTTCAGCACCGCCAACCCAGACCTCTCCGAAGTGTTCTTCACGTACGCCGGCGTGCTTTACGCATACAACGCGCAGACCAAAATGCGGGAACCGCTCACGGAAGGGGTCCAGAGCGTGATCCGTAACCCCGAAGGTGCCTCCGAAGGGGGCCCATACCTTTATTTCGTCGCCGATGGTGTGGCCAAGAACACGGGTGAGCTGGTGCCCGGCGCGGTCCCCGGCACATGTCAGTCTGAAGAGGAAGCACCCGTGGTTGTGCCCGGGGCGTTGTGCAACCTGTATGTCCGTCACGACGGCGAAACTAGGTTGGTCGCGGTTCTGTCCGGCGGCGCCGGACAGAATGCGCGGGTCTCGCCTGACGGGCGGTGGCTGGCGTTCGAAACCTCGCAGAGCCTGACCGGCTATGACAACCGCGACGCGACCACCGGTGCGCCCGACGCGGAGGTGTACCTCTACCACGCGCCCGAAGACTTCGCCGGCGAACCGAGTTCTCCTACCTTGATCTGTGCGTCGTGTAGCCCGACGGGTGCCCGCCCGCGCGGCGCGGCGACCGAGCCCGGGGACGGTACCTATGAGGGGCCTGCCGCCTACCAGGCGCGCTATCTGACAGACGAAGGCCGCTTGTTCTTCGATACCAGCGACGCGCTCGTCCCGCTGGATGTGAACGGTGAGCAGGATGTGTATGAGTACGAGCCCGAAAACGTACCTTCTGGCAGTTCGTCCGCGTGCTCGTCCGCGACCCAGAGCGGCAGCGAGGTATTCAAGCCCGCGCACCCCTTCGAGGTCGAAGTGGGAGGCGTCGAGGAGCGGGGCGAAGAAGCCGCCGGTTGTGTGGCGCTGATCTCCTCGGGCACGTCCGCGGAAGAATCGGCGTTCCTGGACGCTTCGGAAACGGGTGGCGAAGTGTTCTTCGTGACGACGTCGAAGCTCGCCCCGCAGGACTACGACACGAGCCCCGACATCTACGACGCGCACGAATGCACCAGCGCCTCCCCCTGCATCTCCCCGCCGGCAGTGCAGCCGCCGCCGTGCGACACCGAAGCCTCCTGCAAAGCCTCCCCGACGCCGCAACCGTTGATCTACGGCACCGGCCCGAGCGAAACCTTCTCCGGCCCCGGCAACCTCGTCTCTCCACCGCCTCCAGCCATGGCCACCAAACCCAAACCGAAACCCACCAAATGCAAAAAGGGTGACATCAAGAATTACAAGGGCAAGTGCGTCAAAAAGTCCAAATCAAAGAAGCGCAAGGCGAAGAAGTCTGCTCACACCGACCGGAGGGCTAAGTAAATGACCACCTTTAAGGCTCTCCTCTCATCCCGTCTAGCACGACCAGGGCGCCGAGATGCGCTGCCCATCGTTGTCCCGGTTCTGGCCATCCTCGCTTTCTCGGCCTCGGCGGCCTCCGCGGAAACGCTTCGACCCTGGTGGCATCTGACCTCCGGTTCGAATCCCTCCTACCTGCCTTCGGCGAAAGGGGGGGTCGCGGGCGAAGGCGACATCGTCGTGTTTGCCGAGAATCTCGGCGACGCGGGCATCGAAGGCGCCAGCGCGCCGGTGCGGATCACGGACATTCTGCCCGCGCATGTGCGGGCGGTCGAAGTCGTCGCGAACAAGATTGAGACAGGGTCCTTTAACGAAGTTGAATGGTTGCCGTGCTCGGCACCCGAAGATGCAGGGGGGCGTGTCTCCTGCGAACTGACGGCTGCCGATCCGCGTCCGTTGGAGCCGTATGAAGCGATCGAACTGCGGATCAAGGTGCACGTCGAAGAAGGCGCGGTACTGCGTAAGCCAGGCGAAGCCAACTGTGAAAAGAACGAGGTGAGCATCTCCGGTGGGGGTGCCGCGCCCGCTCACCTCACGCGGCCAATCACGGTCGACGGAGAACCGACCCCGTTTGGCGTGGAAGATTACGAATTGATCAACGAAGATGCCGGTGGCGCGGCGGACACGCAGGCGGGCTCGCACCCCTACCAGCAGACGACGGTGATCGACGAGAACCAGCTCGCCGACTTGCACCCGCTGGAAGCAGAAGAAAGCCCGGAATATAGACAAAGGCCGAAGGTGTATCCGGCCGGCGCCGCGAAGGACATCAATATCAAGTGGCCGCCGGGTCTGATCGGCAACCCTACGCCGGTCGCGCGCTGCACGACCGCGCAGTTCATCACGGCTTCCCCCAACACTGAAATCAACGAGTGTCCGGCCGCCAGCACGGTCGGGATCGCGTCGGTTACCGTCGAGGAAGATGCTCACATCGGCTACTCGACGTTCACCGTACCGCTGTTCAATCTCGAACCGGAGGACGGCGAGCCGGCGCGCTTCGGCTTTTATATCGGCGCGGGCGCGGGGATTCCGGTGTACATCGATCCGTCGCTGCGCTCGGGCTCTGACTACGGCATCACGGTCGCGGGCGACAACACCACCCAGAAGGCGTCGTTCCTCAGCGTCAGGGTCACGGTCTGGGGCGTTCCCGGCGCTCCCGAACACGCCGCTTTCCGCGGCTGGGGCTGCCTCTACGAAACCACTGGAGTAGTTACGCGCCCTGCTTGCGATCGCTCACCGGAAGAACACCCGCCGGCGTTCCTGTCGCTGCCGACGTCCTGCAACGGGCCGTCGCTGAGCACCATCGAAGGGAACTCGTGGACGCAGGCGGACAACCGCGAGAAAGAAGGGCTCCCGCCGCTGCTGGAACAGCTCGCGAGCTATGAAATGCCGGCGCTGGATGGTTGCGACGCGCTGCCGTTCGTCCCTGAAATCAAGGTCTCGCCCGACGGGCAGCAGGCGTCAAAGCCGACGGGGTTAACCGTTGACGTGCATGTTCCTCAGGAAGGGCAGCTCAACGGGGAAGGGCTCGCACAGTCGAACGTCAAGAGCATCACGGTCAAGTTGCCCGCGGGCGTCGCGATCAACCCTTCCAGCGGCGATGGCTTGGAAGCGTGCACGGGCGATCCGAGCGATCTGGCTCTGGGTCAGATCGGCAGTCCGGGCGATCAGATCGGCTTCAAAGGCTTTGAAGAACTCAACTCTTCTTTTGAACCTGGTAACCAGACCGCGATCTTCACGTCGTACCTGCCGGGCAGCATCGCGTCGCTCGCCGCGGGCGAACACTCGATCCTGGAACCTGGCACGAACTTCTGTTCGAATGGGTCGAAGATCGCGGAAGCGACGATCACGACGCCGCTTTTGCCGAAGGGCCAGCAGGTCAAGGGCTTCGTCTACCTGGCCTCCCAGGAATCCAACCCGTTCGGCAGCGTGCTGGCGATGTACATTGTCGCGGAAGACCCGGTGTCGGGGTCGTTGGTGAAGCTTCCGGGCGAGGTGCAGCTCTGTCAGGCCGCGGGCGAAGTGATCGCGGGCATGACCTGCGAAGCGACGGGGCAGATCGTCTCGACGTTTGAAAACGACCCGCAGCTCGCGTTCGAAGACGCCGAAATCCACTTCTTCGGCGGGGAACGCGCGCCTTTGGCGACGCCGTCGCACTGCGGTACGTATACGACCGAAGCGTCGTTCACGCCGTGGTCGGGCGAAGCGGCGGTGCATAGCTCTTCCTCGTTCAACATCACCTCGGGTCCGAACGGCGCTCCCTGCCCGGGTAGCGAGCTGCCGTTCTCGCCGGCGTTGCGCGGGGCCGCGTTGAACATCAACGCGGGTGCGTTCTCGCCGTTCACGGCGACGATGACGCGTCTGTCCGGGGAACAGAACCTGCAGTCGTTGGAAGTGCATCTGCCCCCGGGTCTGTTGGCGATCCTCAAGGGCGTCGAACTGTGCCCCGAACCGCAGGCCAATGAAGGCAAATGCGGGCCGAACAGTCTGATCGGCGAAACGACCGTCGCGGTCGGCGTCGGCGGCGAGCCGTTCACGGTCAGCGGTGGGAAGTTCTATCTCACCGGCCCGTATAACGGCTCGGGCGCCTGCACGCCGGGGCCGACGGCGCCGGGTTGTGCGCCGTTTGGGATCACGTTCGAGGTTCCGGCGAAGGCGGGGCCGTTCGACTTCGCGAAAACGGCCCGCAACCATCCCGCGTGCGACTGCGTGCTCGTGCGGGGGAAGATCGAAGTCAACCAGCTCACGGCGGCGGTCACGATCACGAGCAATCCTCCGGGGACAGCGGATTCGATCCCGACGATTCTGGAAGGGATCCCGCTGGAAATCCAGCACGTCAACGCGATCACGACGCGCTCGGGGTTCCAGTTCAACCCGACGAGTTGCAACAAGATGGAGTTCACGGGGACGATCCATTCCTCAGAAGGTGCGGCGGATACGATCGGCGTGCCGTTCCAGGTCACGAACTGCGCGGCGTTGAAATTCGAACCGAAACTGGCGGTCTCCACGTCCGCGAAAACCAGCAAAGCCGACGGCGCGAGCCTGTCGTTCAAGTTCACGAACCCCAGCGTGCCCCCGGGTATCGACGCGAACTACGCCAAATTCAAAGTCGAACTGCCCGAGCAGCTCCCCTCACGCCTAACGACACTGCAGAAAGCCTGCACCGCAAAGCAGTTCGATGAAAACCCCGCCGGGTGCCCCGCCCCGTCGGTTGTGGGTCACATGCGGGTCCTCACCCCGGTGTTGCCGGTTCCGTTGGAAGGGCCGATGTACTTCGTCTCCAACGGCGGCGAAGCGTTCCCGAACCTGATCGTCGTGCTGCAGGGCTACGGTGTCACCGCGCACCTCGTCGGCGACACGTTCATCAGCAAAGCGGGGGTCACGTCCAGCACATTCAAGGCGATCCCGGACTTCCCCTTCACGACCGCCGAAGTCACCCTCCCGCAGGGGCCCTACTCAGCATTGGCGGCGAACGGGAACCTGTGTGCGGAGACCACGACGAAGCTGGTCCGCAAGAAGGTCACGGTCAAGATCAAGGGCCGCAAGAGGACCGAGACCCGCAAGGTCAAGGAGACCGTCCCGACGTCGCTTGCGATGCCGACCGAATTCGTCGCTCAGAACGGGCTGAAGGTCAACACGACCGTCCCGATCGGGGTTACCGGTTGCCCGAAGAAGGCCGTGCACAAGGCGAAGAAGAAGCATGGGATGGGCAAGAAGAAGGGCCGGTCGTGACCCGGCGCGTCGCGTCCGCGCAAGGCTTTTCGGTCCGGCCGGTAAGCCGTCGTCCGGCTGTGAGAAACCATTTTCCTGCCCCCGCCGCTGCGCTCAGGGGGTTTGCGTCAGTCGGGCGCGTCCTCCGTCGTGGGGTCGTGCACAGCTTCTGCTTCTGCTTGCTCAACCAGGGTGCGCGCCCATGTGACGGCGTCGGTCATGACCGACACGGCGGCGTCACGGTCCAGCGGTTCCAACATCTCGTAGCGGAGCTGTGCCGCCCACGGCGTCAGCCAGCGTGCCGCTTGAATCGAACTCGGGACCGACACCCCGTTTTCCGCCGCGATGTCCGCCAGCTCGCGGAGATCGTGCGAGTTGGGGAAGTCGATGTCCGCCAGCACGAGCGCAACCTTCAGCGCCTTCTCCACCGCCTGCTGGGCGTGAAAGCCAACGACGTCGTCGAGCATGTCGTCGTCGGCGATCAGCACGTGGACGGCGGCAGAATCGCTCGCGGCGCGCTCGAGCAGCATGTTCGCGTAGTCGAGCTGCTCAGAGCTCGGAGCCGGCAAGAACCTGGCCCTCCCGCAGGGCGTGATGAACCATCGTCCCGCGCACCTTCCCGCGGCGGGCCGCCAGCTGTGCGTCTATCACGATCACATCGACGGGCCCGCCGACTCGGCCAACGGCATCGCGCAAGCGCACGGCCTCAGCGACGCAATTGTCCACTTCGGGCTCGATCACAAGGAAGTCCAAGTCGCTGTCCTTCCTCAGCTGCCCACGAGCAGCCGACCCGAACAGGATCACTTGCGCCTGCGGCGCCGCCTCTGACAACCGCCGCGCAGCCTCAGCTATGACCGCGTCATCGAACATGACCCGCATTCTAGCGAGGCGCCGGGCCCGCCTCAACCCAGCCACCTGCTGGCCGCCGATCAGCCGGTAAAGGGTTTCGTGTATCTCGCCGCGCAGGAATCCAACCCGTTCGGCAGCGTGTTCGCGATGTACATCGTCGTCGAAGACCCGGTCTCCGGGTTCGTCGGGAAGCTCCCCGGGAAGGTATCTTTGTGTCAGGGCGCGGGCGAAGTGATCGAAGGTATGACCTGCGAAGTGGCGGGGCAGATCGTCTCAACGTTCGAAAACACCCCGCAGCTGGCGTTCGAAGACGCCGAACTGCGCTTCTTTGGTGGGGAACGCGCGCCGCTGGCGATGCCGGCGCATTGCGGGTCCTATACGACCGAAGCGTCGTTCACGCCGTGGTCTGGCGGCGAAACGGTCAGATCCACCGCGAGCTTTCAGATCACCTCCGGCCCGAACGGAACCCCCTGCCCCGGCGCACAGCTGCCGTTCTCGCCGACGTTGACCGGCGGTGCGCTGAACGTCAACGCGGGCGCGTTCTCGCCGTTCACGGCGACGTTCTCGCGTGCCGGCGGTGAACAGAACATGCAGTCGATCGAAGTGCACTTGCCTCCGGGCTTGTCGGGGATCCTCACGGGCGTCG
Organism: uncultured Solirubrobacterales bacterium; assembly: GCA_963736555.1. Taxonomy (GTDB): domain Bacteria; phylum Actinomycetota; class Thermoleophilia; order Solirubrobacterales; family Solirubrobacteraceae; genus Palsa-744. Next base: position 12,975 of record CAVTPC010000003.1, on the reverse strand, counting down.
AACTGTGCCCCGAACCACAGGCGAACCTCGGAGAGTGCGGCCCGAACAGCCTGATCGGCGAAACGACGGTCAGCGTGGGTGTCGGCGGCGAGCCGTTCACGGTCTCGGGCGGGAAGTTCTACCTCACCGGTCCCTATAACGGTACGGGTACCTGCAGCACGCCGGGTACGAACGGCTGCGCGCCGTTTGGGATCACGTTCGTGGTTCCGGCGAAGGCGGGCCCGTTCGACTTCGCGAAAACGGCCCGCAACCATCCGGCGTGCGACTGCGTGCTCGTGCGGGGCAAGATCGAAGTCAACCCGTTGACCGCGGCGATCACGATTACGAGCAATCCCCCGGGGACGCCTGATTCGATTCCAACGATATTGGAAGGGATCCCTCTGGAAATCCAGCACGTGAACGCGATCACGACCCGCTCGGGCTTCCAGTTCAACCCAACGAACTGCAACAAGATGGAAGTCACCGGGACGATCCACTCAAGCGAAGGCGGAATGGACACGATCGGCGTGCCGTTCCAGGTGACGAATTGCAAGAGCCTGGAATTCGAACCGAAGCTCGCGGTCTCGACGTCCGCGAAAACCAGCAAAGCCGACGGTGCGAGCCTGTCGTTCAAGTTCACCAACCCCAGCGTGCCCCCGGGCACCGACGCGAACTACGCCAAGTTCAAAGTCGAACTGCCCGAGCAGCTGCCCTCACGGTTGACGACGCTGCAGAAAGCGTGTACGGCAAAGCAGTTCGATGAAAACCCGGCCGGATGCCCGGCACCGTCGGTCGTCGGTCACATGAAGGTCCTATCGCCTGTTCTGCCGGTGCCGTTGGAAGGCCCGATGTACTTCGTCTCAAACGGCGGCGAAGCCTTCCCCAACCTGATCGTCGTCCTCCAGGGCTACGGTGTCACCGCGCACCTCGTCGGTGATACGTTCATCAGCAAATCCGGTGTGACGTCGAGCACGTTCAAGGCGATCCCCGACTTCCCCTTCACCACCGCCGAAGTCACCCTCCCTCAGGGCCCCTTCAGTGCTCTTGCTGCTAATGGAAACCTGTGTGCGGAGACGACCACCAAGACGGTCAAGAAGAAGGTCACGGTCAGGGTCAAGGGTCGCAGGAAGACGGTCACGCGTAAGGTCAAGGAGACCGTCCCGATCTCACTTGCGATGCCGACCGAATTCGTCGCGCAGAACGGATGAAGATCACCCGGACTACCCCGATCAGTGTGACCGGTTGCCCGAAGGGCGTGGTCAAGCACAAGAAGAAGGAGCGTCGCAGGGGTGGGAAGAAGAGGGATTAGAAATGGAGTGGTTATTCGATAAAGTGATGTTAGATGGTGCGTAATAAATGGCTTTGCGTGCCATATTGGTGCACCATGGTTGTCGTAGGTATGGGTATAAATTAATCATCGTTATCCATTACTGGGAATGGGAGTGAGATGCTCCTGGCCGGTATCAATCGAAGGGTGAGATGGTTAATGGCTAAGCATGCGAAACGTATAGTACTTATTGCGGTATTGGTAGTGGTTCCTTTGGTTTCGCTCAGTGTCGCTTCGTCACCGGCGATAGCGGCGCCTGGTGGTGTATTCTCGGTGTTTGCGGCCTGTCCGTTGGTGGGGTTCAGGGCGTTGGGTGTTCCGCCGGAAGAAGCGCTGTGTGCGTATCACCAGGTGACTGGTGGTGAGTTCGTGATAGGTTCCATGGAAGTCCCGATCGCCCAGACGGTCACGCTCCAGGGTGGCTTCATCAAAACTGGGAATCCCGAAAACGAAAGGGAATTCTTTTCCTTTCCGGCGGAAGGCGCTGAAAGCTTATCCAAAACGGAACTGGAAGTACCCGGCGGTCTGCGCAGTCTGATCGATTGTGGAGCAATCAAGGGCTGGGGTTTCCGGGAAAGATTCGAGCGGGATACGTGTAGAGTGTCCTCGTTCTTCAACAGAACCATGAGGGTGACGGCAACCGTTGAATTAGCGGCCAGTGTGAAGAACCCGGTGACCTTCAACGAACCCGCGACTGCCAGGGAAGAAGGGACGGCGGCGATCTTTCCGATCCGGGTGCATCTCAAAAATCCGTTTCTGGGCAACGCTTGCTACATCGGGTCTGAATCGAGCCCGCTGGAGCTGCGTTTGACCACCGGAGCGACAAGCCCACCGGAAGGCTTCAAATCGATCCATGGAAAACTCGGCAAACCGGAAACGCTGGAAGAAACAGTGAACGGACAAGCACTGTCAATGCTCCGTGTCTCCAACGACTCCCTGGTCGACAACACGTTCTCGGCGCCTGCAGCCGAAGGCTGCGGCGAATCGTTCTCGCCGATCATCGACCCGATCCTGGACGGTATGGTCAAACTGCCCTCCCCCAGCCGGCCACAACACAGCTATCCTCACTAACGAAATTAGGATAGCCACTGCGGAAACCGTGGAAATCAACGAGAAGCATCAGGAAGAAGCCGGAGCGAAAAAGGAACAGGAAGAAGCAGAAGCCAAGAAAAAGCAGGAAGAAGCAGAAGCGAAAAAGAAGCAGGAAGAAGCCGAAAGGAGGCATCGGGGGCACTGGCCCTATTGGTAGCATTGGCAGGCGCCCAGAAGCCACCATCAGTTAGCAAGGTCTCAGCGCGCAGGCGCACCCTAAAGCATCGCCAGCAGGGGGTCGGGGAGGGATCCCGGCCCCCTGCTGTTCGATGACTGCAGACCGGATCAGATCGAGCGTGCCCGATCGATCCCGGCTTGACGACGAGCGCGGGCCGTGAGGGCGTTCCTCCCATTTGTGGGCTCTGATACCTTCGCGGGTACGCTTTTCGGCGCTGACCCGGCTCGGAGGCAGATCTCGGGGCCTTAGCGGGGAAGGGAGTCCTTCCTTGGATTGGAGAGATTCCTTATGAGGCTGCTGGATGGCTTCTCACGAGCAGGTGCAGTCCGACTGACCGGGGCGGTGGCCGTGGTGGCATGCTGCATCGGCGTGTCCTCGGCGGCCGCCGAAGGGGTCATCCGCACGATCCCGTTGGCAGCTACCCCGAGAGCGTGTCCTCGGATGGAACCCACGTCTGGGTCACGAACGTCGGCGAAGGTACGGTCAGTGAGATCGAAGCGTCGAGCGGCACCGTCATCCACACGATCCCCGTCGGCACCGGCGCCCTTGGCGTGTCCTCGGATGGAACCCACGTCTGGGTCACGAACGACCGCGAAGGTACGGTCAGTGAGATCGAAGCGTCGAGCGGCACCGCGGCTGCGCCGAAAGCGTCGATCGAATCTCCAGCGAGCGGCGGCACCTACGCGCAGGGCGCGGCCGTCACGACGAATTTCTCGTGCATCGCAGGCGAAGACGGGCCGGGGATCGAGTCGTGCACGGACTCCAACGGCGGGTCTGGCACCACAGGCACGCTTGAAACCTCGACCCTGGGGCCGCACACCTACACGGTGACCGCGAAAAGCACCGACGACCAAACCGGCACAGCATCAATCGGCTACACGGTCATCGGCGCGCAACCGACCGCGTTGACCTCGGCGGTGCCCGCGTCGTCGCCCGTCGCGGCGAGCAGTAGCTCGCCCAGCAGCCAGTTCAGCGCTCTCGCCGCGAGCGTCAACCAGAACACCGGCGCGGTCACGTTCAAGGAGACGGTCAGCCAGGCGGGAACCTTCAGTTGGCTGATCACCTTCCAGAACGGGAAGTTCGGTGCGTTCGCGGCGGGCACCAAGAAATGCGGCAAAGGCCAGGTCAAGCTCGACGGCAGGTGCCGCCCGGCACTGGTCATCTTTGCGAAGGGCAGCTACGCTGTCGCGGCCGCGGGGACCGTGAGCTTCACGGTCAAGCCGACAGCATCAGCGCTCAAGGCACTCCAGGACGCGCTCAAGCACAAGCGGGGCCTGCCCGTCACCGCGACCCTGACATTCCAATCCTCGCTCGGCGGCAGCCCCACCTCACACACTCAGTCGGTGACCATCACGCTCAAGAAGAAAAAGTAGCCACAGCACAATGGACCGCAGGTCAACAACGTGGTCCCGCCGCGATAGCCTGGTGCTCCGTAGTTTGGCCGCACTGGTAGGCTGCGTCGCTTGGCCAAGGCGTCATGACTCCCAACAGGGGAGTCGGGAAGTAGACGGTGAGTAAGCCGCCAGTACACAAATCGGCCTATGGGATCTTCACGGCAGCTGCCGTGACGTTCGCCGTGGCCGGGCTGACGTTTGCCTGCGGGGCGCTGGCGGCGGGAGCGAATGGGAGCGCCGGACGTGCGTCTTCGGCGGCTGCGCCTGTGGCGTCGGCGGCACTCGCGAGCGAAACCGGGCTTGGGGGCTTTCAGCCGCTCACCCCGTGGCGCAAACCGTCTGTCGAACTTCCGTCTCCGCGTTTGCTCGCCTACCAGCAGCTCGCCGAAGCTGGGGTTAGTCAGGCTTCGCACTGGCGCCATGGCGGCTGGTACTGCGAATACCTCCGCTGCACCCATGGGCCCTATCCACTTGTCACTATTTGGGGTGAGGTGCCGCTATTTGAGACCGCTGATGCGCTCGCGATGGCCTCGCCCTCATCGGCGCACCAAGCGCTCGTAGACCGTTTCGCGCGTGCGAACGAGCGCTACTGGGACGGTGTGCTTGGCGGCTACGCGCCTTACCCGGGGGACCGTGCAGGAAATGTTCAGGCGTTCTTCGACGATAACGGCTGGGAGGGGCTCGCGTTCTTCGACGCCTACAAGGCCACCCACGATCGCCGTTGGCTCTTTGACGCCCAGCGCGCGTTTCACTTCATCGCCGCCCGCGGCTGGGACCAGGACGGCGGGGGAATGTGGTGGAATACCAGCCATCCCTACCACTCAGGACCCGCTCTCGCGTCCGACAGTCTTTTGGGCATTCTGCTCTACGGCCAAGACCACGAACGCTGGCAACTGGAAGACGTGAAGATGTATGTCGACTGGGCAAACGCCAATGACAACCACGACGAACGCCAGCTCTACCTCGAGATGCCCAACCAGCCGGACTCGGTGAACGACTACGTGCAGGCTCCGCTGATCTACGCGCAGTACCTACTGTGTCAGGACGGGGAGGGAGAAGACTACTGCGTTCAGGCGGGACGAGTGGCGGCTACGCTCGCCGAGCAGCACGTCGACGAATATGGCTATGAATACTGGCGTGACCCCCTGAGTTCGGTCCGGCTCGTTTCGAGAGTCTCTACTGCCCAGTGATGTGGGCGAGGAGGACAATCGGAGCGATGGGACATGCGACGCCGGCATACGCCGGAGCAGATCATCAGGAAGTTGCGGGAGGCCGACCGGCTGCTCGGCGAGGGCATGGACGCTCGCGGGGTGGCGAAGCAGCTGGAGGTGTCGGAGCAGACGTTCCACCGCTGGCGGCTGCCAGTACGGCGGGTTGAAGGCCGACGACGCGAAGCGGCTGAAGGAGCTCGAGCGTGAGAACGCGACGGCTGAAGCGGATCGTCGCCGATCAGCTGCTCGAGAATCGAGGCGTTGAAGGAGATCGCGCGGGGAAACTTCTGAGCCCGCTCGCGCAGCGCAGGCCGCCGTTCGATGTTCGTCGAGCGGCTCGGGCTGTCTGAGCGGCGGGCGTGCCAGATCAGTCGGGCAGCACCGCTCGACCCAACGCCACCAGCCGGCGTGCGCGGCGGCTGATCGCGACGACGCGCTGCGGGAGCGGCTGCGGAGCTCTCCGCGGAGCATCCGCGCTGGGGCTACCGGCTCGCGTGGGGCCGCGCTCCGGGACGAGGGCTGGGCGGTGAACCGCAAGAAGATCCAGCGGCTGTGGCGCGAGGAGGGCCTGCGGGTGCCGCAGCGGAAGCGCAAGCGGCTCCGGCTCGGCGACTCGACCGTGCCCGGCCAAGCGGCTGCGGGCCGAGCGGCCCAACCACGTCTGGGCGCTCGACTTCCAGTTCGACACGACCGTCGACGGCCGGACGCTGAAGCTGCTGCATGTCGTCGACGAGCACACCCGCGAAGCCCTGGCGATCCGCGTCGCCCGCTCGATCGACGCCGACCACGCCGTCCGCGTCGCTCGACCAGATCGTCCGCGAACGCGGCACCCGCCCGGAGCTCGTGCGGATGGACAACGGCCCCGAGATGACCGCGAACGCGCTCCGCGACTGGTGCCGCCTCGGCGGCAGCGGCCGCAGCTTCATCGAGCCCGGCTCACCCTGGCAGAACCCGTTCGTCGAGTTCGTTCGGCTCCCGCGTCCGCGACGAGGTCCTCGCCGTCGAGGAGTTCTCCGAGCCTGGCCGAAGCGCAGGTAGTGATCGGCGACTGGCGCCAAGACTACAACCAGCGCCGCCCCCACTCCGCGCTCGGGATGCTCACCCCGGCCACCTTCGCCGCCCAATGCACTCCCAGCGCCACCGACCGCAAAGCGGCATGACCCCCCCGCGAGGGAACGCGCCGGTCGGGTCGTGCCCGCACGGCCCCAGGGCCTCCGCTCCACCCGACCCGACCAACCCCAGCACTCTCCCCCTCACTCTACCACCAGCTCTCACACTCGGTGGACCGAAAAACGGGGGCCGGCAAACTACGGGCCGGAGTACGATGCGATCTTCATGCAGTGGATGATGGCCTACGGGCAGGCAACGGGCGAGTCCTACTGGCTGACGCTCGCAGAGGTCAACGCGGCAGCCGCAGCGGCGAACGCCGCCAACGGGCAGGGACTCTGGCTCTCGAGTTGGTGGGGTGGGGCGATCGCGGACCCTGAAACGCACCCGAACATGCTGCGCACCATGGGTGCCACGACGAGCCTCTTCGCTTGGGTCGGGGTGTACTCGAGCGCCGGCTCGTAAGACCGGAAGATCATAATTGCCCCGAGCTTTGAAGGACGGGTCAGATTGACAAATGGCTCGGATCTGGGCGCGCCAGCATGGTCGATAGGTCCGCACTCCTGCTCTGCGCGAGCGAGCAGGCGTCTCCAACGACGCTCCGCAGACACACGCAATGGACGATTCTCGATCGCGTCGGCTGACGGAGGGGACACGCCTGCTTACACGACGCAAGCGCTGCAACGTCCCCACGGGGCGGCTGTGGCGTCCGCTGATCACAGTTGCCATGGGTCGAGAAGCTCGATCCCGGTGTCCTTGAAGTCACCGGTGTTGCGCGTGGCGAGCGTGGCCCTGAGCTTGCGGCAGATTGCCGCTATCTGCGCGTCGGCGGCACTGATCGGACGACCAGCCCTCTCGCGATCGCTGAGGAGATCGGCATAGTGGGTGGCGGCCGTCGCGTCGAACGCCTCGACGCGACCGTCGAGGTCTTCCTCGATGAGCCCATGGATCGCCTCGCTCAGTCGCTTCTTGCGTCGCCCGGCCGGCAGGCGGGCGACGCCGTACAGCAGCTCGGCGGCGGTGATCGCGGTGGTCGCGACCGCGGCGGCGTCCAGCGAGTCCAGCAACTGCGTGACTCTTTCGTCGGGCTCGGGGCGGATGAGCTCGGAAAGGACGTTCGTGTCGAGCAGGATCACGCCTGCAGGCTCGCCGCCCGTGGCATCTCACTGCGTCGGGACAGATCGAGCTCCGCGCCACCAACGTCCGCGAAGCGGGCGTGGATGCGACTGCCGAGACCGCCCGATGCGTGTTGAGCGGGCAGCGCCTCGTCCAGGATGCTCCGCACCTCGGCCTCCATCGAGCGCCCGTGACGCGCCGCGCGCACGCGCAGGCGAGCCTTGGTGTCGTCATCGAGTCCGCGAATAGTCAGCGTCGCCATTGGTGCTCCTTTAGTCCGCTGTCATTGCTCTCAATGCTAGCAGCATCGAGGCCTCGGCTCGGATCGTCGTCTCCGCCCTGGATCGTCTCTCGCCAGCGACCTACCCGCGAGCTGCCAACGTCCCTCCGTAGGCATCCCTGCCGCCCCGCTCCGGTGTGTCGGCTCGGTTTGGGTGCGTCCAGCGCGACGCCGTGCAGTCGCTCGATGTCGCTGAGGTCGGTGAGCTGCAGGTCAAGGCGCCAGCGATGGTGGTCGTAGGGCACGTGGTCCTCCGGGGAGAGACCCCACTCGGCCAGCGCGCGGTACCACTCCGCGGTCGCTGTTTGCACCGTGTCGGCGAGGTAGAGCGCGGGCACGATCTCGCCGCGCTGCCAGCGGCCATCCGATGGCGAGTCGGATCGTCCGAGCAGATCTGCTTGGTGCGGTACATGCCTGATCCATGTGTCCTCGACGGAGCGAGGACGAACGGGCAGCCGGCTCACCGTGTCAGGAGACGCCGGGGTATTCGATCTCAGAAATCAGCTTGGCGACCCGTTTGTAGTCGCCGCGGGCGATCAGCTCGATCGGCTTCTCGTCGTCCAATGCGAGGATCGGCCGGTTCAGCCAGATCGCGATCGATCCCGGCTTCACGACGAGCGCGAGCCGTTTGATCATCTCGGCGAGCTCGATCAGCCGTTCGCCGCGCGCCGACTCGTGAACCCGCGCTTGCTGGTCTGCTTGCCGTCATTTCGTCGCACGACATAGCGCCAGCGTGTGCCTTGCGCGGTGCTGTACGGGTAGACGCCTCCCTGCGACCCGTGAACCGCCGTGTCCGCTCGGCGCTCGGCCGGGCTGACCTCGCCAAGCGCCTCGTCGAACGCTCGCGCCGCCTGCGCGTCCTTGAATCGTTTGGCGCGCTTGCGCCCGGACCCGTCGAGCCAACGAACCTCCCAGCCACCCCGATCGAATCGAACGCTCATCGCGGCGCGCCCCCCGAAATGACAACGATACGTCCATCGCCCCGAGTGTAGGGCCATACAGCGGCGGGATCCCTTTATTGGCTGATTTCCAGGGATTTCCTACAATGCGCCTTCTAGGACACTTTACGGACCTCTCTGCGCCCCTGAAAGCGGTGTTTGAGGCCCTGCCAGATGAGCCTATCGAGTCGAGCATACGTCCTGAGCCGCAGGTAGCGACGGGGCGACTCGGCAATGGCGTCGTGCAGCGAGCGGTCATCAAGGTCTTGGCATCGGCTGGTGGGCCAATGCGCGGTGCAGACATCCATCTGGCAGTTGAGCGCCTGCTCGGGCATCCCGTCTCCAAGAACTCGGTGAGCTGGTGCCTGGGGGCTGGTGCTCACGCAAAGGTGCCGCGATTCGAGCGGGTCGCCTATGGCCGCTACCAACTAGTGCCATAGACATAAGTCCTACGTCAGGGAGCTGGGCCAACACGCCATCGGGCAAGGCGGCGCTATCCGTCGGCGTCGTCCGGCGGCCGGAGCCCTTGCACCAGCTCGCCGGGATCGACGCCCAGGCCAGCGGCCAGCTTGAGCAGGTTGTGCAGGTTCAGGTTGCGTCGGCCCCGCTCGACCTGGCCGAGGAATGTCCAGTGGACGCCGCTGCGGGCAGCCAGGGCTTCCTGGCTGAGACCCTGAGCCTCTCGCTGGGCACGGATTCGTTCGCCAAGGTACGGGTGGCTGGGGAGATGGGCTTGGGCATGACCACCCCAACCCCATACGTCCCGACTATCCATGTCCAGAGCGGCCATGTCCCATGTGCTCATGTCCTGATAAGGTGCCGCCATCATCTTCGTTGAGGAGGGATAGCGACAACATGAGACGAGCCATTGGCCTCATCAGCCTGGGGATTGCCAGCCTCTTGGCGGTGCCAGGCACCGCTGCTGCCGGTGGCGGTGCTTCGATCGCTACCGCCCCGGCCGTCGCCTATGGCCAGCCGGAGTTCGGCAACACCGCCACTGACGGCGGCACCAACCCCGGCAGCCTGAGTCTTGAGCAGCAATGCTCGCAGACCGGCAACAATGGCTGGTGGAACCTGCCGGTGGTAGCTGGCGATGCGGTCACGGTTGATTGGGAAGCACCGGCCGAAAGCTATGCAATGGTATTTCCCGTCGGCACGACGGACTTCAACCTGGTCGGTTCGCAGGCCGTCGCACACGAAATGGTGTCCAGCAACGGCAAGGCCGCACTGTGGTTCCGCGCCACCGTCAGTGGCACCATGCCCTTGGTCATCGGGGCGGGAGGCTGCTTTACAGCTACTACCGGCCCCTACAGCTTTACGGCCTCCGTCAAGCATGAGGTGCGCCTGTTCATCCCCCACCGGCGGGTGTTGCCGCTACGCGGCACGGTGGCCGTCCACGTCAGCACGCCTGAAGGCCAACCAATCAGCGACCCGGGCTTTCAAGTGCTCGTGCAAGTCCAGAGCCACGGGCACTGGCACGTCATCGGCAGCACTTCGGCTGCTGGTGGTGTGGCCAATGTGCCATGCACGGTGCCCGCTGGCCTGCGTGGTAGTCACACGCTGCTACGGGCTATCGCCCGGGGCAACGCTTACGAACCGGCTACCAGCGCCAGTGTAAGAGTGCGGGTGGGCGACGTAGCTCTCTTGGCATGACCCTCCATTCCTGCCGGCAGGTGCGCTGGTTGGCACTCGGCGTTAGCGTCGCACTGCTGGCGGGGTGCGACACCGCAGCCAAGTCCTCCACCCAGACCACGGCACCGCCGGCGGCCACCCAGCCCTGCCACGGCACCCGCTTTACCACGTGGCTGAAGATAAGGCAACACCTGATCCAAGTGCCCCACCGGATCTCGTGATAGCTGACCAAGCCCATAGTGGTGACAAGCTGAAGATCGAAGGCCGGTTCGGGCCAGTCCTGCCGGCCAATGAATCTGATGTTGACTCAAGCGTATTGGGTGAATGTCCCCAGGTTGATGGCCGGGAGCTGGTGACACGGCTGGACTTGACCACCACGATTCAGTCCAGTTTGTCCGCCCAGGTGGCGCTGACCGTTCCCGAACAACCTGCTTCAGATTCATTGGACTTCGTGATGGGCAATACTTACGGGGCGGCAACGTGTGGGCGTGGTGCATCGTCAAGTGAAGAAGCGGCCACTGCCTCGCTGGGCATCCTAGAGCCGCATGAACCTTCCAACTTCACCATGTGGGTGGTACTCCTTGACGCCATCACCCCGGGTGATCCGCACCCATCAATGGCAACACTGGCGCACCAGCAGTGGCTGATGGGTATGCCGGTGATATACTCAACAAACTGCCCGCTAGTGGCACTATCCGTATGACCGGCAGGCGCATCGTCACCTGTCATGCCAACTACCACGAATACACCTATATAGCCCTAGCCGGTGGCGCGCCGCAGACTATCAACCCCGGTGACCCGAAGAATGAACTGCTGTGCAGTGAATAGGGCAAGTTTGGCCGGGGGCACAGTCAAGGCCAGTGGTTGTTCGGCGGATAGCTAGTCGTAAAAGTGCTCAGTGGCCGGACTCACTGCACTAGCCCACTGCCTCCCAACCCAATACTTCAGGTAAGACACCGCTCCCGTTTACATCCCTCTGCCAAAACGGCGCTGGCTCCGAGAGCCTCAATGCTTGTTTGTGGTTCGCCGTGCTGTCCCATCCAGAGCCATTGATGCCAACGATCGGCTAGTGCTGGTTCACGCGCAACAATTTCCCCACCAATAAATTCATAGTCCTCGACCATTTGGTTTAGGGGCGAATGTAGAATCTCACGTTCTGAATGCGTCCAAGGTAGGCAGTGTCGCACCGTATTGATCCCCGCCTGGAGCTCATAACGTGTTTGCACATCAGTCCCTGGTGGCATGAGTAACGAAGTATCAGGTGAAGTGAGTGCCCGGCCACAATCCCTGTCCAACATAAGTGTGTACCACATGGCTGCGCGCTCAATCCGCATATTATGGCGCTTTGGGCGCTCCCAGCTTTGGTAGAGGTAGGATGCTGCGCCACCGGCGTTTAGGTTCATGAGCGAATAGAAACCCTGAGCCTCTACAGATAAAGGCTCGGTTTCATGAATTGCCATTGCGCTCGATCGTATATTTCATGGGATACTATTATAGTATGAAATAGCATCGCCCGCAATAGCTCCAACCTGGCGACTATCCCCTCTAAGCAAGTAAACTTCTTTAACTGATTGTGGTACCATAAAAGCGTTCAGGTTTGTGGCGCTTTTTTTATTTAGTCGAACTAGGTAATGGGCAGTCACCAGTAGAGATAGTTCGACTATTTGCTACAGACCTGAACAGTCGGTGACTGTCCTTTTTTATTTATTAAGGAGTTTTCTAATGAAGCTTATGCGGGTTTTAGTTGTTTAACTGCCGTATTGTTAGTAGCAACGGCTATAGCCACCAGCTTGGCTGCGCACTACCGCAACCTCTATTTATACAATCCACGCGTACAGTCCGTGGATAGACTGGCTCATTACACTCAGTTTGACCCGAACCGATCCGCAGCATACTCCTGTACCACACAAAATATGTCCGCCGCCGGAGTAGGCATGATATGTACCAGCCCTGATAATAATATACAGATTAGCTGTACGACTACGACCCTTACTCCAAAAGAATATTGGTGCTAGGGAGTATAATAGGCTTATGTCTAAGAAACTATTCGATCGACTTATCGCAAGGGCTTCGACGCCAATTCCAGCAGAATTCGACCCCCCCGTACACCCCGGAAGTTATAGCGGAAAACGAACTCATTCACGTAAGAAGGTAAATACTTCGGCGAAACGGCGTGGTAAGTCCCTTTCAAAGAAGTCTTGAGCTGACCCCAGAAGCCCTCTATGGTGTTGGTGGTCACTCCAGCCTTTACATATTGATACTTGGAGTGATTAACGAAAAACATGGTCAAAGTCTCGCTTAACCCGTGTGTAGATCTTGCTTTCGTCGTTTGAATGGTTGAACCTTGAACTATGTTAGCTTTCAGGAACGGGATAGTATTAGTAGCGTTGGCGCTCTTGGTAACTAAGGTCTTGGCTTGGCCGCCTTTCTCAACGATACCGATTACAGCCGTCTTGTTAGCCCACTGACTTCTCTGTAAGTATTTCTTTCGAGTACCGCCTATATACGTCTCGTCAGCCTCTATGACGCCGGTAAGCTGCGTGGTGTCCTGTTGCATGAGCAGTCTTATCTGCTTACCCATGCGCCAAGCGGTCTTGTAAGTGACCCCTTAAATGGCGCTCAAGCTCCTTAGCGCTGACACCGTTCTTAGCAACTGAAAATAAGTAGATAGCGTGAAACCAATCCGTAAGCGGCGTGGTGGTCTTGCGGAAGATCGTGCCG
>CAVTPC010000002.1:0-162982 GCA_963736555.1 uncultured Solirubrobacterales bacterium | reverse complement strand
CAGGCGCTTGGCATCGCGCGGGGAATGGTTCGTGACCGGCGGGTCCTCAGCTTGGAAGGCGGACGGATGACCACGCTCGCCGTTCGCGCCCAAGAGCAGGCGATCGAGCGGCGGATCACCCTGTTTGCCCAGCCGGCCGGACGGGACGTGGGCGACGCCGCCAGAACCCAGGCCACACGAGAGGTCGCCGAGCGGATCGCCGGACGCCTGAGCCCGGAGCAGGAGCGGGCGCTGCGCACATTGACGGGGCCGAGCGGGTCGCGGTTCTCGTCGGCCCCGCCGGGGCCGGCAAGGGTGTAGTGATCGACACGGCCGCACGCGCAGAGCAGCTCGCCGGCCGCGACACGATCGGCGTTGCCGTATCAGGCTCCACCGCCGAGCGTCTCGGCGCCGACAGCCCCGCGCTTGCCGAACGCACGCTCACCCTGGACGCGCTGGTCGCTCGCGCGAACACGGGCACCATTCAGGTAGGCCCGGAGACGACGGTGTTCCTCGACGAGGCTGGGATGGTCGACCACAAGCGCCTCGACGCCCTCACCGAGCTCGTGGAGCGCTCGGGAGCGAAGCTGATCGCCGTTGGCGACGGCAAGCAGCTCCCCTCGATCGGCCCCGGCGGCATGTTCGACCGCATCGCCGAGCGCGCGCCCATCGCCGAGCTCGCCGACATCCACCGCACCCACGACCCGCACGAGCGCAAGGCCTGGGCGGCACTACGCGCCGGGGAACCCGAGCGCGCGATGGCGCACTACCAGGCACGCGGGCAGCTCTACTTCATGGACACCCGCGACGAGGCCGGCGAGGCAGCCGTACAACGCTGGGCACGCTCACCGAACACCACGACATCCGCCAGGTCGCGCTGATCGCCGACGCGTCCAACCAGGAGATCGACAGGCTCAACGCCCGCGCCCAACACCTCCGCGCCGAGCGCGGCGAACTCGGCCCGCGAGATTCCGCTCCCAGCAGCACTACGGGCTGCGCGAAGGAGACCTGATCGCGTTCACCGCCCAACACCGGCCATCAGGACAGGCCCGCGTCGAGAACGGCGCCCGCGGCCAGGTCACCCATCGACGATCAAGGCGGTCTGACCCTCACGCTCGACGGCTCCAACCGCCAGGTACGGCTCGCCAGCAAGGATCTGGAGTCTCTGCGACTCGGCTACGCCCAGCACGTCTACCGCCAGCAGGGCGCCACCGTCGAGCGCTCCGTCGTGCTCACCGGCGGCTGGCAGACCAGCAAGGAGACCGCCTACGTCGAGGCCAGCCGCGCCCGCCAAGCCACCGAGTGGTTCCTCGCCCGCGACGAGCTCGGCGCCGATGGCCAAGACGAGCGACGCATCACGCAACTCGCCCACAAGATGCGCAAGAGCCGCGCGCAAACACCCTCCCTCGCCCACCCCGAGCTCTCCTACTCTGGCTGGATGCCTAGCCGCGACGCGCTACAACTCCGCTCCCGGCTGTCGCCGATGCGCTGGCTCACCCGGACGCTCCACCGCGACGCGCCCGACCATAGGGATCAGCCGCAGTCGCTGACCGCGCCGTGGCGTTTCGCTCGATAGCTTCCGCCACCGTCAATGACCCTCCAGCCGCTTCTCCGACATGAGAATGTCGCTCGAAGGCCACCGCCCGGGCCGGTGCTTCGCAGTTTGAATGGCTGCGCGAGTTACGTTGATCGACATCTCTTCGCGTATCCCAGACGCTGGGCAATGTTGCCGAACCAGCGTGGGCTGCGCGCATGCACTCAGATCGTGAGCTGGCGCAGGAGGCCGTCATCGTTGCGACCGGCGCCGAGGAGCGGTGCGGACATCGAGGGTGGGGACGACGTTGCGAATCGCCACGCCCCGCGTGAGAGGTCCGCCGAAGATCTCACGCCTGGTGTTCACGCCGACGCTGTTGCTGCACCCAGGCATCTTGCCAGGCGCCGCGACGCCGGCGAGATCGAGATTGTCTTCGAGCCGCGCATCGAGCGCATGGATGAGCTGGGACAGGCAATCGAGTCGCACCCGCTCCCGAGATCCGCGGCACCCTCGCTCGATGTGGGCTCCGATGCCGACATCATCGAAGGGCTCCGAGCGGGTCGTGCACTCGGGGCAGAAGGCTTCGTCTCGATTGACTTCGAGACCGCGACCAGTTCGCGTGCAAGCGCCTGCGCTGTCGCCGTGGGGTTCGTCGCGGATGGTCAGGTCGAGGACGTGCGGCGGTGGCTGATTCAGCCGCCAGAAAATGAGTATGACGGGTTCAATATCGCTCTTCATGGCATCACGCCAGATATGACCCAGAACAGTCCGACGATCGACTATGTGTGGCCGGAGATTGCGGCTCTTGTTGGCGCGCGACCTCTGGTCGCTCACTATGCGGCATTTGACATGAGTGTGTTGCGTAGCGCGCTCACGGCCAGAGGGAGCGACTGGCCGAATCTGAGCTACACCTGTACACGCGCTCTCGCGAGGCGCGCATGGCCGGGGATGGTGTCGTACCGTCTGATCGACCTAGCGGATGCGTGTGGACTGACGTTTGAGCACCACCAGCCAGGCGCCGACGCTGCGACCGCGGCGGAACTTGCTATCGCCTGCTGCGGCCACGCTGCTGAGCGCCTCTTGATTGACGCGTGTCGAGCCCTCGGGATCACCGTCGGGGAGCTGTCATCCGACGGATGGACGCCGAGCGGTGTTGCTCAGCGACGTCTTTCGGCCCTGAGCCCGACCGTCGACCAGGTTCCTGAAGATAGCCCGTTGCCGAAAAGACCGTGGTCTCCTCCGGCACACTGACCTGTGGACTATCTCCAGCCCAAGCAGCCCAGCTCGTAGTCAACGCAGGTGGACACGCGATGGCCAGCGTGTCCAAGAAGGTCGACTATCTCGTTCTTGGCATGCAGGACGCCACGAGGCTCAAGGACGGCAGCCACTCCGGGAAGATGCTGAGAGCCATTGAGCTGCAGCGAACCGGAGCACCGATCGAGCTGCTCTCTCGAGAATGACTTCCTCCGAATGCTCCCCGGCTGAAGGACTGCAGGAGGAATTTGCATGGGGGCCCTGATTGTCCTGATCTTGATCGGTGCTGGCGCCGTGGTGGCTTCTGCGCCGTCGCTCGGGCGCCTCACCGCTACCCCCGACGCCCCAGAGTCCGACTGCTGCGAGACGTGACACTTCGAGCCGCCACGTAGAACGCCCAAGTCCCCGGCCTGGGCGATCCGTGGCCCGCTGGGTTCCGCTTGATGAGTCCGTCGCCATCAAAGGTCTCGTCCTCTCCGGTGGCCTCTACATGGGAGATCAGCTCCCGGCCGTCTCACCGATGCGCGGCGTGGAGCCGGCGTTGGTGAACCCGCGGCTGTCGGTTAATCTGCGCCGCCCTGACTTGGGCGGCCAGCAGATGGGTTACTGGCCTGCCTACTCCAACATCCCGCCCGCGTCGCGCGGCGCTTACCTTCACTGGCTAGAGGCTGGCCGACCCGGTGGGGCGTACATCGGATATGTGTTTCTCTTCTTCTACGGGATTGAGCGCCGAGTGATCGCGACGCCGCGACGTCTGAGCTGGTACGAGCCGAAGTTCCGGCGCTCCTCAGTGAGGTTGAGCGATTGCTCGAACTCTACGAGTCTAATGGCTCATTCCGCGGCTACGCGAGCGACTTCCTAGCCACGGCTCGCCTCGCTGGCGTCCTTACGCGTATCGCCGACCTAACACCTCCGCGCGAACGCATCGGCTGGGACATACCGCTTGAGGTCAAGCTCGCGGTTGGGGCGCTGGCGGCCGACAACGAGCCACTGCCCGGCGAGTGGGCCCTCGCCTGGGCGCTGACTAGCCCCGAGATTCCAAGGCGCACGCCCGCGAGGCGCTGCCCTGAGGAGTTTGCACAGCTGTTCCTTGCCCGCTATGCAGCGGCACATGGAAACGGCCTCCAGATCAAACCCAGCAAGGCCAAGCTGCATCTGGAGTACCGCCCCGCATCGTTGTCGTTTGGCGGCTCGATCCAGACTCGACTCGGGCGGAGTGCCAGATGTGACGCGCCTTCCCGGCGCCCACCAAGAAGCTCGCCACTTTGGTCACGACGGTCACGGATGAACTCGACGCCTACAGTCGCCACATCGGCCGCAACCACGACCGCGACGCCGCCCGTGCTGTAGCGCTGCTGCCTGCCGTACTAGCACGCGATCAGTGCGCCGGCATCGCTGGCGGCGCTGCTGGCCGACCTGCCCGCCGAAGGGCAGCTGCTTGTCCCAGCCGCCGACGCCGCTTTGATCTTCGGGAGCGGCCCGGCCAAAAGCTGCCCAAGCGTGATGCCACGGCTCTAGCATTGTTGCTCGCCGCCCAGGACGTCGGCCTAGAGCCGGACGTGCGCTTCGGTTCACCGAACTTCTCGCATCACAGCTTTGTTGCGCTCTGGCGCGAGGAAGAGGCATCGGCAACCGCTGGCGATGGCTTCGCGGCCGCGGCCTTCCTCCTGCACCTGGGTGTGACTGTTTCAGAGAGCGACGGCGAGGTAAGTGCGGTCGAGCGGCGTCGGCTGGAGTCTGGGTTGGCGAAAGCGTTTGACCTGCCCGCTGCAGGCCAGCGGCGGTTGCATGCGCATCTGCGCTGGCTCTCGCGGAGCGCCCCGGCATCGCTGGGATCAAGGCACGCATCAATGCCATCGAAGCGGCTCAGCGAAAGCTAATCGCCCGCTATCTACTTGCGGTGGCTGGTGCTGACGGCTCTATCAGCCCCAAGGAGGTCGACAGTCTACGCCGTCTCTATGGCCTGCTCGGGCTTGACCCGGAGTCCGTGCACGTGGATCTGCACAGCGTTGCGTCGTCGCCGACGTCGATTCTCGCAGCTGATGCCGACCCTGGCGACTTCGCCCTTCCCGGCAAGGTGATCCTCGACGAGCGCCGCTTGGCGGAGGTGATGACGGCGACCGAGGAGGTGAGCGAGGTCCTCACCGCGGTGTTCGTCGCCAGCGAATCTGACGGCGACTCGCCCGAACCGATCAGGACTGACGAGCACGACGAGGCCGAGCCAGGACCGTTCACAACGCTCAACCACGCGCACGCCGTCCTCGTGCGGCGTCTGTCGACACAGCCGGTCTGGCCTCGCTCTGAGTTCGATGCGCAAGCATCCGAGCTCGGGCTGCTCCCCGCAGGCGCGATTGAGATCATCAACGGCGCTTGCCTTTACAGTCTCCGACGGACCGCTGATAGAAGGCGACGACCCCATCGAACTGGACGGCCACGTCCTAAAGGAGATGTTGGATGCCTGAAGCGCGAATTCGCCGCCGCGACCGTGACGCTATCCTCCAGTCGCTGGCTGCCGGTGTTGTGCCACACCGTGGGCAGCAGCACATCCAGGTCGGCCGCGTGGGGGAGATCGGGGCGGTCATTGAGGACCTCGACCGCTCGTCGACGGCGGCAGCGCGGTCCGGTTCGTGATCGGTGACTATGGCGCTGGCAAGAGCTTCTTCCTCCAGCTCGCCCGCTCGGTGGCGCTTGAGAAGAACCTCGTCACGATGCACGCCGACCTGACATCTGGCCGTCGTCTGCACGCAAGCGGCGGCCAGGCGCGCGCCCTCTATGTCGAGCTCGCACACAACCTCGCGACGCGTACCAGCCCCGAGGGCGGTGCCCTGCCTTCGGTGGTTGAGCGGTTCATCACCACTGCGCTACAGGACGGGAAGTCAGCTAATCGCCCAGTGCAGGACATCATCGACGAGCGCCTAGCGGCGCTGAAAGAAATGGTGGGCGGCTACGACTTGCGGAGGTCATTGCCGCTTACTGGCGTGGGCATGATGGGGGGGACGCGGCGCTCACTGCAGCAGCTGTGCGCTGGCTGCGAGGGAGTACACCACTAAGACGGATGCCCGAGCCGACCTCGGCGTGCGGGTCATCATCGATGACGCCAACGTCTACGACAATCTCAAGCTGCTGGCTCGCTTCGTAGTGCTCGCCGGCTACGGCTGCCTGCTGATTGCCCTCGACGAGATGGTTAACCTCTATAAGCTCGGCAACACGGTCGCCCGGCGCGGCGATTCTGAGCAGATCCTCCGAATCGTCAACGACTGCCTACAAGGTGGCGTTGAGCACCTCGGCTTCCTGATGGGGGGCACCCCGAGTTCCTGACCGACACGCGTCGAGGTCTCTACAGCTACGAGGCCCTGCAGAGCCGGCTAGCCGAGAATGCCTTCGCTTCTAACGACCTGCGCGATCTCTCGGGGCCGGTCATTCGCCTTGCCAGCCTGACGCCCGAGGAGCTCTACGTGCTACTTCAGAAGCTGCGCCATGTCCAGGCGGCCGGAGATGAGGACCGCTATCTCTTCCCGACGAGGCGTTGGAGGCATTCATGGTGCACTGCTCGAGTCGGCTAGGCGAGAGCTACTTCCGCACTCCGCGGACGACGATCAAGTCGTTCGTCCAGCTCCTTGCGGTTCTCGATCAAAACCCCTCGACCGAGTGGCGCACGCTCGTCGGCGAAGCTCCGGTGGAGGTCGATCGGGGGCCAGAGCCGGACCTCGTGGAGCACGACGGGTTGGCCGGGGACAACGAGGAACTCGCGACGTTCCGTCTGTGACCACGTCCGCTGAGCGCCCGTCGTCGGCTTTTGATCGGCTCGCCGAACCGATTCGCCGATGGGCGTGGCAGCAAGGATGGCACACCCTGCGCGACATTCAGGAGCGCGCAGTCGATCCCATCCTCGCCGGCCGCGATGTCGTGCTGGCGTCAGCCACCGCCTCAGGCAAGACGGAGGCTGCATTCCTGCCACTGCTCTCGCGCACCATCAAGGGTGAGGGACTTCGCATCCTTTACGTCTCCCCGCTCAAGGCACTCATCAACGACCAGAGCCGCCGCCTAGAGCCGCTAGCCGACGCCATCGGCACGACCGTCACACCATGGCACGGTGATGTCGCGGGCTCGCGCAAGCGACGACTTCGTGGCACGCCAGCCGGGATCCTGCTCATCACCCGGAGTCCCTTGAAGCGATGTTCGTTACCCATGGAAGTGAGCTCACCGCCTTCTTCGGTGGACTCGACTATGTGGTCATCGATGAGCTGCACAGCTTTATCGCCACTGAGCGAGGACGACAGCTCCAGTCGCTGATGCATCGCGTAGAGCTAGCGATCGGCCGTACGGTGCCGCGCGTCGGGCTGTCAGCCACGCTAGGCGACATCCGCGCTGCCGCTGGCTTCTTGAGGCCGGGCGCCGAGAATGCCCCCAAGATCGTTGAGTCAACTGTGGCGGCGCGAGATCCGCCTTCAGGTACGCGGATATATCCAACCTGAAGCCGCAGGCCACGACGCCCTACCCGAGCCGCTGGAGATCGTCGATGATCTCTACGACGTCGTCAGTGGTGGGACACACATCGTATTCGCCAACCGGCGCGCCGACGTCGAGGAGTACGTGCACCTGCTCAAGCGGCGCGCCGAACGCGACGGTGCGCCCGATGAGTTCTGGCCACACCACGGAAGCCTGGCCAAGGACGTGCGTGAGGAACGGGGAGGACGCTCTACGCTCCGAGCGACCGGCGACGGTTGTGGCCGCTACGACGCTAGAGCTTGGGATCGACGTTGGCAGCGTCGACACAATCGCGCAGATTGGTCCACCGCCGTCAGTCTCATCCATGCGCCAACGCCTTGGCCGGTCCGGCCGACGCGACGGAGATCCGTCAGTTCTGCGGGTCTACTTGGAGGAGGCGCCCGTCACCGTTCGTACGCCTCCACAGGATGAGCTGCGCGAGTCGGTCGTGCAGTCAGTGGCCATGGTGCAACTGCTGATCGACGGGTTCAACGAGTCGCCTCGGGATGGTGCGCTGCACCTCTCAACCCTCGTGCAGCAGGTCCTCTCGCTGGCGGCCCAGCGCGGTGGTTTTCGCGCCGACGATGCCTGGCGTGCACTATGCGGGCAAGGACCCTTCACAGCCGTGACCGCGGACCTATTTGCTGAGCTGCTGCGCGATCTTGCCTCCCATGATCTGCTTACGCAGACCCACGACGGCACAATCATGCTCGATCTGCAAGGCGAGCGCTTGGTCAACCACCACGACTTCTACTCGGCCTTCGTGACGTCTGCAGAGTACCGACTGGTAGTGGGACCACGTACCCTCGGCGCACTGCCGGTCAGCCGGCCGCTGCTCGTGGGCGACCTTCTCCTCTTCGCGGGCAGGCGCTGGCGGGTGCTGGAGGTTCGCGACGCGGAGCGGGTTATAGAACTCGAGCCGGCGCCCGGCGGCCGCGCACCGGCCTTCTCAGGTGGCGCGGCGCTGGTCGACGACGCGGTGCGACGACGGATGCGCCTCGTCTACGAGGCCAACGGCGACGAGCCATATCTTGACCCTGGCGCACGCAGACTCCTGGCTGAGGGGCGCAGCACCTACGGCGCCTCGGTCTACGGGAGAGCCCGTTGATCCCTTGGGGTCAGGACGTAGTGCTGTTCCCTGGATTGGCGACCGGACTCTCGACACGCTGGCGCTGATGCTGCGTCGCGAGCGCTTCGATGAGGCTGCTCGCGATGGGGTCGCGGTGCTCGTGCCCCGCGGCACGGCTGCGCAGGTGCTTGCGGCCTTGGAACGGATACTCGTCCATCCGCCATCGGCTGTCGATCTCGCCAGCGAGATCCGCAATAAGCAGGTTGAGAAGCACCATGATGTTCTCAGCGAGTCGCTCCTGAACGCCGACTATGCGTCGAGCCGTCTGGATGTCGAGGCCGCCCTGCAGGCGGCACGGTGGATGGTCGGCCAAGGACGAGCGGCCCTTGAGCCGCTCGTCTGACCTTGCCCACGAGCCTGCAACGCGGCGAACGGCGGGCCAGGAGGCTGCTGTGGATTGGCGCTGCGCCTGATCGGGACGATTTCGGATGACGAAGTTCCTACACACTGCAGACTGGCAGCTGGGCATGACCAGACAGTTCCTCTCCGTCGAGGAGCAGGCGCGGTACTCGCAGGGCCAGCTCGACGTTGTCCGCCGGATCGCCAGCCTCGCTAAAAGCGAGGGTTGCGCGTTTGTGGTGGTCGCTGGCGACGTGTTCGAGTCCAACCAGCTCGACCGGAAGGTCCTCGCGCGTGCCCTCGACGCGATGGCGGCTTTTGACGTGCCCGTGTACCTGCTCCCTGCGAACCACGACCCAGCGAACGCGGCGTCGATCTATCTGTCTGACGTCTTTGTTCAGCGCTGCCCAAACAACGTGACCGTTCTCCAAGACTTGCGAGCCCATCGATGTTCCCGGTGCGGGCGTCGAGGTTGTTGGTGCTCCGTGGGATTCCAAGCACCCCCTCGAGGACCTTGTGCAGCGAGCATGCGGTGCACTCGATGGCGATGGCGCCGGTGTACGCATTCTGGTCGCACACGGCGCGGTCGACACGCTTAGTCCGGACGCTTCAGATCCCGCGCTCATCGACCAGAAGGCCGCCGAGGCGGCCGTAGGCTCCGGGACCATTCAGTATCTGGCGCTCGGCGACCGGCATTCCGTGACGGAGGTTGGAAGCACGGGGAGAATCTGGTACTCGGGAGCGCCGCTCGTCACCGACTATCGAGAGGTCGACCCCAACGAGGTTCTCGTCGTCGAGGTCGACCGAGAGACCATCGAGGTTACGCGCCACAAGGTGGGCGACTGGGCCTTCGTCACTCAGACCTTCGACGTCAACGGCCGCGACGACGTCGAAGCTGTCGCGACCTGGCTCAGCAACATCGAAAGCAAGGACAAAACGGTCGTCAAGCTGAGCTTCGTCGGCACGATCAGCCTGCGTGACAAGGCTGTCCTAGATGAGGAGCTCGAGAAGGCGGGCGACCTGTTCGCGGCACTGGACACGTGGGAGCGAAAGACCGAGCTTGCCGTCCTGCCAGACGAGTCCGACCTACCAGGAGATCGGCCTCTCCGGTTTCGCCGCGGAAGCGCTGACTGAACTCCGCCAGCTGTCAGACCGCCCGGACCAGGAAGGACAGACCGCCCAGGACGCACTTGGCCTCCTCTACCGCCTGTCGGGAGCAGGCCGATGAGGCTTCAACGAGTCGTCCTACGCAACTTCCGAGGCGTGGTTAAGAGCGAGGTGAGAGATCGCGGCCGAGGGCGTCACCGTGATCCAGGGGCCAAACGAGGTCGGTAAGTCCAGTATTGCCGAGGCGATCAACAACCTCCTCGACGAGCTCGACAGCTCGAGCCGCGCGTCAATCAAGGCCACCAAACCCGTCAACCGTGACGTCGGCCCCGAGGTAGAGATCGACCTCACCACGGGCCCATACAGCGTGACCTACGCCAAGCGCTGGCTGTCGAAACCGATGACGACGCTAACTATCCACAAGCCAAGGGCCGAGCAGCTGACGGGACGCGACGCTCACCACCGAATGAGGGCCATCCTCGACGAGACACTCGACGAGACTCTGTGGGCGGCCCTGCGCTACCAGCAGGGCCAGTCAGTCGCGCAAGCAGCCCTCGGCGACAGCAGAACCCTGTCCGCCGCCCTCGACGCTTCTGCCAGCGGCGGGGCACTGGGAGGCGACGACGAGGACGGGCTGTGGTCGCGCATCAAGGAACACCGACTCGAGTTTGTGACCCCGGCCGGGCGCAAGAGCGCGGCGAGGCTCGAGCTGCAAGACACGATCGACACGCTGACGGCCGACGTCGAGGGAATCGCGCGCGAACTCAGGGCATGGAGGCGGCCGCTGAACGTCACCGCTCACTGGGGCTGGCACTCGCGGACATTACGACCAAAGCCGTCGAGCAGGAGCAGCTTGTCGCCGGGTACAAGGCCGCTGTCGCCGACATACGCGCCAAGCAGCAAGAGGTTGCAGCGCTTGAGATCAAGGTCAAGGAATCGGCGCTGGCAGCTCGCGAGGCAGCGACTGCGCGGGAGGCTCGCGATCAGCTCGTCAAAGCTCTGCAAGACGCTCGTGATACGCATGCAACCCTTGTCGAAGAAGATGAAGTCAAGTCCAGAAGCGCCACCGTCGAGGAGACCGCCAAGACCGCCGCTGCGAGCCGACGTGGAGGCCGCCGAGAGTCGTCTTTGAGACAGCAGAACGACGACGCGCCCTCGCGCACGCCGACCAGGAGCACTGCCGCAACGTACTCGACTGCGAGCAGCTGAAGGAGCGGCTCGGCAGGATCGAGGCCGCGCAGACCGACCAGACCGCTGCCCAGGCGTTTCTGGATTCCTGCCTCATCTCGCCGGAGAAGACAGCTGCGGTCCAGACGCCGTGGTTGCCCTGCGGACTGCAAAGGCAGGTCTCAAGGGTGGAACGGTCCGTCTCAGGTTCACGCTCTTAAAGACCTCACGGTTTCATCGGACGGCGAGCAGACTGCGGTGGGCTCGGCAGACAATTACGAAGCCGAGGTAGCTGGTGAGAAGGCGGTGACGCTCGAGGGAATCGCCGAGCTGACCGTCACAGCAGGCGCCGCACAGCAGGAGCTCGCAGACTCGCTCGCCGAAGCGGAACGCCGTGTAGTAGACGCGTGCAAGGCAGCTGGCGTGAGAGCCGAGAATGCGGTAGCCGAGGCCAACGAGGCAGAGCGAAGACGAGAACAAGCGGTCGAGGCGGTCGCTCGCGCCGGTGGAGTCCTCGCGGACAACTTGCGCGATCTAACCCCTGAGCTCATGGTGGAGAAGATCGAGAGACTCGAGGAGCGGATCACGTCCTACCTCGCCGAACGGTCATCCGACATCCCGATACCGGACAACCTCGACCGCGCGAAAGAAGCCAGCGAGCAAGCCGATGCCGCGGCCGAGACCTCGGCCAAGGATCTGGAGAAGCACCGCGAAGCGCTCTCAACACTCGAAACCAAGCTCGGCGAACTCGAGCACACGACGATAGAACGACGCGTCAACATCGAAGCTGCAGAGGGCCGCATCAAGGCGGCAGAAGGAGATCTGAACAGCGCTCGCGAGACAACCCCCGACGACGTCCTCGCCTCGACGATCGCCACTGCTACCGCTGAAGCAGAGAAAAGACAGGCCGCCTATGACGAGCAGGCCGAGGCGCTCACGGCCCAGGACCCTGACGCCGCCATCACACTCCTCGAGAACTCCGAGGCGGTCCTCGTAAGCCTCGGATCTCAGGCGACCGATACCGACAAGGAGCGGACCGCCCTGCGCACCGAGTTGGACGTCCGCGGAGAAGCCGGACTGCACGACAAGCTAGCCAAAGCGCAAACCGAACTCGAGCATCGATCGCGCGAGCAAGGCCAGACCGAGCGCCGAGCACGCGCCGCTGAACTCCTCTACGAGGTCACGAAAGCCAAGCGAGACGAAGCAAGACGCGCTTACGCGGCCCCGTTCCGCACGCGACTCGAGGATCTAGCACGAATCGTCTTCGGTCCCAGCACGACAATCGAGGTCGATCACGACGATCTCAAGGTCGCAAGCCGCACTCTCAACGGCATAACCGTCCCATACGAGTCACTGTCAGTCGGTGCTCGCGAACAGATCTGCGTTCTATCCCGGCTGGCGTGCGCATGCCTGTGGCCACAGGCCCCAAGGCGATGCGCAAGGGGCGCCGCTGATCTTCGACGATGCCCTCGGCAACTCCGACCCCCAGCGCCTTGAGCGGCTCGGAGCCGTCTTCAACACGGCAGGCAGACAGGCGCAGATCATCGTCCTAACGTGCGACCCGGACCGCTACCGCAACGTTGGCTCCGCATCGGTCGTGCGCCTTGAAACCGTGCAGGCATGACGGGTGCCACGCAAGCGATCGGATGAGCCCGCCCCGCTGCCATCCGACAAAGCGCGGCGCATGCCCTGCACGTCCACAAGTCACAAACGGAACCTCATTGGAACCTTGGCGGCGCCGTAGAAGACGAAAACCCGCACAAGAATGCGGATTTCGAGCGATGGGCGATACTGGGCTCGAACCAGTGACCTCCGCCTTGTCGAGGCGGCGCTCTCCCAGCTGAGCTAATCGCCCTGGAATGCTTTGCTATGCGGTTTTCGTGCCTGCCCACACAGCGGTCGCTGCGCTGAAATGCAACATCCATGCAACTTTGCTGGCCGAAAACGCTTTGCATCGCAGGGCCATGTTATCGCTCGCACGCACACGCAGATCGCGGCGGAGCGGCAGGATGCACCGCGACCAGCAAGACACCAACTATCAGGGTGGCCGTCTGGTAGGGTTCCGGGCAGTCCACCAACTATGAGGGTGGTATGTGCTCGCGGCGGGTCTTCCGTGCGCGGGCGGTCGATCCCGAAAGGGGAAGCCGATGCAGAGACATCGACTACGCATATACGGGCTCGCCGTAAGCGCGGTTGGGCTGGCGAGCCTCTACATCGTGCCCATCGCTTCTGCGCACACCACTTGGTGCTAGGGAGCGGCGGCACGCCGTAAGCGTCGCGCGATAGCGCGGTGTGCAGTACCCAAGGCCACGCTTCGGCGTGGTCTTGGTCGTTGAGGAAGGCTGCCGTCGGATGACGCCGCAGGCGCAGACGCGGCGGGCAGGCTCAGGCGGACGTGCGTGCCGACGCCCGGCTCGCTCTCCAGTCGAAAGCTGCCGTGCGCGACCTCGGCTTTCTCGGCCAGGAAGCGCGTCCCGAAATGCCCGGCCGCTCGCTGGCGCTCCACGTCATCGGGGGAGAAGCCACGACCGTCGTCGTCAATCGTCAGGACGATCGTGTCGTCGCTCTCGGCGAGCGCAACCGAGACGTGCCGCGCGTGCGCGTGGCGCAGAACATTTGTGAGCGCTTCGCCGCAGACGCGATGCACCAGTTCGAGCGCGCCGCGATCGAGCGGTATAGCGTCGGGAACCTCGACGTTGATGGCGACGCCGCGCTCGCGCAGCGATTCGAGCTGCTTGGTCACTTCCTCTCGCAGGCGGCCGGGCTTGTCGAGGTCGTGCGGCGACAGTGCGTAGATTTTCGTGCGTAGCTCGCGCTGCACGCGCGCAGCTCGTCGGCTACGCCCTCTTGCCCTGCCGCGTCCAGCTCGAAGGCAAGGCCGCTCAGGTGCGCGACAGGTCCGTCGTGAAGGTCGCTCGCGGTCCTGAATCGCTCATCGTCGGCGGCGGTGATGACCCGCTGCAACAGCTCGACGCGCTCGCGCGAGTGGCGGTCGCGGTCCGCGTTGTGCGCGTTGGTACGGCGTGCGATGTCGATGAGGAATCCTTGCGGTGCGATGGCGGGCAGGAGCAACATGGTCAGATACACCGCTCCGCCCTGCACGTAGAAGTAGGCGATTCCGGCCGCGCCGACGCCATACGCCAGGTCGAGCGGCAGAACGGCCACGACGCTTCTGAGAATCGTCCAGATCGAGACGCCGGACGCGAGCCGGATCGCAACCAACACGATGGCGTGGTTCACGATGTAGGAGGCAAGACCTGCTGCAAGGCCCGCGAGAGCAGCTACCAGATGCGATGCGTGTCGAGCTGGCTCACCGCGTGGAAGGCGCCCCAGGCGGCGACGTTGGAGAGGAAAAAGTCGGAGCAGTTGAGCAGAGCGCGAAACCAGCCGGTTCGCAGACGGACGACGCTGGCGACGCTCGCCACCACCGCGGCGAGCAATGCTCCCGGTGGACCAAGCGTGACGCTCAGCGCCAGGTCGACGAACGCGATCGGCGACCAGGCGGCGCTTACACCGCCGAACGACCGCACCATCACAAGTCCAAGGGCCACGATCACGACCGCACCGATCGCCAAAGTCGGCAGGTGAAATGGAGCGCGGACGGTGAGTGCCGCGACCACGACCGCCAGTGTGCTGACAACCGCGACGTAGCCAACCAGCGGAGTTGAGTAGATGATCGGCGGTGCCGATGGTCCGGGTGGGGATCGCGGTCAAGACACGTCGGAGCACTCCCGGACGCTCGGCTACAGGCGTAGACATTGACCCTCTCCCCTCCGCTGTCCGCCAGGCTGCACAAATGACCATATCTGGAAGGTGTCGCCACCGGCTTTAGGGAGCGCGTGCTCTCCCTAAGCGAAGCGGAGCAAGTCTCAAGGCGCCGTGAAGTCAGTCGCTCTCGCCTGCGGGTATGGGGGATGACCACCGGCCGAGTGCCGCTCAGCTCTGTACCACCAACCACCGCACACTCACCCCTCGGTGCTGCTGTATGCGGTCGCGGCGCGTGGACGCACGGGTTCTGCCGTGGCCTTGGGTGCCGCGCTTCCCCCGGCGTGGCTTCGGCCCCGCTGTTCTGCCAGCTCTCCCTATCGGCTTCGGCTCTGAAATGCACTCGCTGGCTCGGAGCACTCCGCAGCGGTAGTGCTGGCGTGGCGTGGGCGTCGAAACCACACTCGGAGGAAACCCGATGGCAACCAAAGCTCACCGTCACACCCGGCGCCCGCACCGCGCCCACAACACCAGCCGCAGTCAGTGGCTCATGGCGCTGGTCGCACGGACGCTGGCGTCCCTGCTGCTGATGGTCGTGGCGCGCTGGCTGCGCCTGCCGAGCTGCGGGGAGTGATCCCAGTGCCCATTGGTCGCGTCTCATGAGCCGGGGGATTTGATGTTGCGGGCGTAGCCTCCGCTTTGTCCTGAGAAGACCAAGCGATGGAGGTACGCCCGCATGGAGAAGGTAGCCCCGAGCGAGAGGTTTCGCTCTGAACTGGATGAGGTCCTGGCCGGTGTCGGCGAGGAGCAAGACCCGATCGAGACGGTTGGGCGGCTGGGAGCACGGCTGATCTTGCAGCAGGTGCTCGAGGACGAGGTCACGGAGTTCCTCGGCCGCCGGCGCTATGAGCGCGCTGGTATGACGGTCAGTCACCGCAATGGCCACGAACCCAAGACGGTGAAGACGACGAGCGGCTCGGTGACGTTGGAGCGTCCGCGGGTTCGCAACGCGAGCAAGCTGGGGTTCGAGAGTCGGGTCCTCGGCAAGGGCGTCACGCGGACGCACGCGCTGGAGTCCTTGGTGATCAGCAGCTTCCTTCGGGGACTCTCGACGCGTGATGTGGAGGCCGCGCTCCAGGAAGTCTTCGAGGAGCCGATCGCGTCCAAGAGCACGGTGTCCAGGATTTGCGAGGACACCCGGGAGCGATACCGCCAGTGGTGCCGGCGGCGCCTTGAGCAGCACGACATCGTGTACTGCTTCTTGGACGCGATCTATCTGAAGCTGCACCCCGACGACACGCCCGCGGAGGGCGTCCTGGTGTGCTGGGGCGTGACGCTGGAGGGCCGCAAGGTCCTCCTCGGACTGGCTCTGGGAAGCCGTGAGAGCTATGACAGCTGGCTTGCCTTCGGCCGGGACATGATCGCCCGAGGCCTGCGGGCGCCGGCGCTCGTGATCGCCGACGGAGCACCCGGGATCTGGAAGGCGACGCGGGAGCTCTGGCCCACAGCGTTGGAGCAGCGCTGCACCGTCCACGCACTCAGGAACGTCACCGGCAAGCTCCCCGAGCGCCACCACCAAGAGGTCAAGGCGCGCTGGTGGAAAGCATTCGACGACGCCCGCTCCCCGGGCGAGGCCACCCGCGAGCTGCAGGGCATCATCGCCGACTACAAAACCAGCTACCCCTCGGCGATGGCCGTCATCGAAACGGACCTCCCCGCGCTCGTCACCCATCTGCAGTTCCCGTCCGCCCACCGCAAGCGGATTCGCACGACGAATCTCCTGGAGAGGACGTTCGTTGAGGTCCGCCGGCGCACCAAGGTCATCGGCCGGTTCCCCGGCGAGACCTCAGCATTGTCCCTGATCTGGGCCGTACTCGAGCTCTCCAGCCGCGGCTGGCGTGGAGTGAAGATGAACCCCAAGACCGTCGCGGAGATCGAGCGGCTACGCCGTCAGCTGCGCGAGGACCCCGGCCCAACGGCGACCGTCGACGCCGAGGAGGTGATCGCCGCATAACATCCGCAGCCAGCGGAGCTACGCCTCGGTGAATTCACCCGGGAAATGGGACGCGACCGCCCATTCGTGGGGGTGGCTTACTGCCTTGAAACAATCCGCTTCTTTTTCTTCAAACACAGCGGGCCTAGTGACACTCTCAACGGCGGACGGGTAAAGTCCCCACGTTGTGGACCTCGATCTGCTCTACACCGAGGCACGCGCACAGCTTGATGCCCAACTCTCTAGCTTCGATGCTCTCGATGCAAAGGTTGGCGGCGTCCTCGCTCTAGGAGTTGCCGAAGCCGCGATTGTGGCTTCGGCTCTGGCGTTGCCCCACCCCGCCGGCCTGCCCGAATGGCTGGTCATTTTGGTAGGGGTTCTGTCAGGTGTTTCTCTGCTTGCGTTTGGCGTCATGGGAGTGCTGACCGGCCAGCAACTAGCTCCGGTCTTGGTTGATACCGGAGCAGACCTCGACGACGCAGAGAGCGACTATGCCAACGGGCAGTCAGACGATTTTGTAAAAGGTAGCCTTTACCAGACGCTACGGCACCAGTACCAGCAGAATGAATCTGAACGCTACCGGCCTAAAGTCCGAGCGCTCAAGCGCTCTCTGATTGCCCTGGGGGTGCAGACGGTGGTGGCGTTGCTGGCGCTCGTCCTACTCGTAGTCCCCAGCCTTTCTCAAGCCGCTGAGCCGAATACAAGCGGCCCGGCACAAGCGGGCTCGTCGCTGGCTTCGCCGGCTCCGACGCCTGCCAGGTAGGCATTGGGCGCCCAGGGGCGATTTCAGAACCTTGGTGACGCACGGGAGGGGTCTGTGGTGCATTCATCGCCATAACACTCCAAGCATACCTCCAATATCATCAGGTTTCCAGCTTTCTGTACGGTCGGCCGCTGTGACCTCCAGTCCGAGTACCACTATTTGAATCTCGCGGGCCCGTGGCTGGCGGTCCGTGGGCATCTAAATCGAACTTGCCTTCACAGTCGTCCTGTAAAATGGCATCGTCGTATCCATCGTTTTCCAGCGGAGTTCATAAAGCCCAAGGCAGTGTCCAAAACGGCCGAGGGCGGTGTCCTGTAACTCAAAACCGGCGCTTGTCGCGGCCACCGCGTTGAGAGGGCGGTGTCCTGGACCACTAGACGAACGGGGCGAAAGCGGTGTCCATCGTAACTGTTTTTGAGTTCGATTCCGGGCTTGTCCGGGGTTGTCTGGACACCGCCATTTTTGGCCGGTTTTGGGGCGAGCGGTGGCCCAAAATTCCGAGGAAAACGTCAGACAATGAGGGCAGACATGGCCAGGACAACAGAAGCAGCACAAACCTGGGACCTTCCCATCAGACGCGCAAGGGCAAATAGCCCGCAAGCGTTCATCTCAACGCGTGTCGCCGGGCCGCCAACCGTCGAGCAAGCCATCGACGCGTGGATCGCCATGCGAGGCTTTGCCCGGTCAACCGCACGGGCAACGCACGAGCATTTGGAAAGTCGCCGGGCGAGGGGTTGGCGCGCTGAGCAGGGCATCACAACCATCGACCAACTGAGCGCGGCAGACGCCGCCGCTTACGTGCTCTATTTGAGGGACAGGGGCGCGGCGCCGGCAACGCTCCGCAAGGTGAAGACGCTCTTTGCCAGTCTGGCCGAGTTCTGCGCTGAGACGCCAGGCTACAGTGGCCTTGAAGGGGACGACTTACAGCGGCTTCGCCTGCCAAAGCTCGTGGAACGTATCCCCGAAGCACTAACCGAAGCTGAATGCCTGCGGCTCATCGCGGCCTGTGGCACCTGCGAGCGTGACCGTCTCGTGCTTGAGACGCTGCTCTTAGCCGGTCTGCGCCTGAGCGAATTGTGCGAGCTGAGGGTCGAGACGGCGCATCTCGACAGCCGCCCAGCCTACCTCCATGTGCGCGGCACCGTTCATGACCCCGAACGGCCGAAAAACTCCGAGGAGCGACAGGTCGTGATCGACTATGACGTCCACGGCTTCGGTCGAGGTTATGTGACACGGCTGCGGCGTTATATTGAAGATACACGCCAGACGACACACTACCCGGAGGTCTTTCTGTCCAGCCGGACGGAGAAAGATACGGGGGCGCATCCCCCACTTACCACAGTCGGTGTCCAGAAGCTATTAAGGCGACTGGAGAATGCAACTGGTATTCACTGTAATCCGCATAAACTTCGGCACACATACGCGACGCGGTGTGTGGACAAGGGCGTGCCGATGTTTCATCTGCAAGATGCACTTGGGCATCGGTCGCTCGACATGGTGCGCCGCTACTACACACGCAATCGACACGCTCAGGCCGAAGGCTTCTACCGTGCGTTTGGAGCGAGCGACCGCTGACGTAGATAGCCTCCGCTACAGCCTCAGTGAGAAGGGATCGCGGGTGGCAAGCGTCTGAAAGATGCGTATAGCGGTGCGATCCGTGACGCCGCTGCCAAGCAGCGCGCTGTATAGGCAGCCGCGGCTTACCGCGGCTGCCTTGGCGAACTCGCCCACGGTCCACCCGCGCATGACGATGGCGAGGCGGAGTTGCGCCGGGTCAAAAATCCCTGTCTTGGGATTCCACAACGGCGCCTGTGTATGCGACGTATCGCTGTTTACGCTATGCTGCGGTGTTCTCGTAGAGAAGGCATGCCGTGAAATCTCAAAGGGTAAGCCGCGCTGTGCTGGGCCGCTCATAACTGTTTTCCGTCAGCTCATAGCGCTGAGCTGGAAGCGGCCCTGTTCAAGTCAAGGGTACGCCGCTACGTGAGGTCCGATCAACTCGTTGCACGCTTGTAACGACTGCTAACGAGAAAAATGCATCATGCTAAACGGCAGCTTTGGATGATGTGGTCAGTCAATCTAAGATATAGCTGTAACGGTGAGATATCTCTTGTGTAACAAGGAGTTTTAGTTACTGTCATTTTTGTCTAAATAAGATCTACTACTAAGGTTGACAGGCGCCGCAATAGCCCCTGTCGCGGCCCTGTCTTTTAGGATGAGGTAGCCGCGTGACGATAAAAGCATCGCTCTTGCATCATCACCGCCGGCATGGGCGCTCGTTGGATCAAGCGCGTTAGCGAGGTCTCCTGACGATGTGTTGCTCGTTGGAGCATCTTGGGTGCTCGGTGCGGGCCTATTGGGTGCGCTTGGCTCCGATGTCATCGGGAGCAACGACCGTCACTTTGGAGCGCTTGCCTGGCGCCGAGGCAATGCAGTCCAGATGAGGCGGAGCAATGTGCCTGTTGTCCGTAGGCGCTTTGCGATGCACCTTGCTACGCAGACCAAGCCCTTTGCCTCCAGAAAGAAGCGCTGACCGGCGGAGCTGGCCGCGTCTTGCAACGTATCCGCACGTCCCCCTGAAAGTTGGTAGGGTGCCCGGCCACCCATGCGGCCGACACGCCCAGCATCTCTCCCGTCCTGCATCCTCAGCCCATGCCTATCACGCACGCAGGCTGGCGGCGCTCGTGCTGCCCGGACGCTTGCCGCGCTGCTCGCCATTCTGATCGCCTCCCTGATGGTCTCGGTCTCCTCCGCTCGTGCAGTAGAACTCGAAGAATTCACGTGGAGCGCGGCCGGAGCGCCCGCGTTCCCAACATGGTCCGATCCATTGAACTGGAAATCCGATACCGCGCCGACGCCTTTTTCAACCGTTGGACTGCTCTCCTTCCCAGCGCAGGAAAACAGCACGTGTGCTCTCGACGGAGGGGGCGAAGAATGCTATATAAACGAAAATGACGTCCCTGGCCTAACCGCAGAATCGCTGTCGATCAACGATGGCTACTCCTACCGGATCAAAGGCGAATCCATCACGCTCGGTGCCGGTGGTCTAACTGCGACG
Organism: uncultured Solirubrobacterales bacterium; assembly: GCA_963736555.1. Classification (GTDB taxonomy): domain Bacteria; phylum Actinomycetota; class Thermoleophilia; order Solirubrobacterales; family Solirubrobacteraceae; genus Palsa-744. The sequence continues at coordinate 142,466 of CAVTPC010000002.1, read as the reverse complement.
ACCTCGGCGACCTCCGAGGGATACGCAGACCTTTACTTTCCGATCGTACTCGGGTCCTCACAGACCTGGACGATCGACGGCAATGAAGATCACGGCGGGCTTGCGACATACAACAGCGTTACCGGGACATCCGCGCTCGAAGTTAACCTCACTGGCGGAGCCTATTTCGAGCCGGAAAATATCGAGACCGGGCCAATCACAATAAGTGGAAACGGCTCCGTTTCTCTCGGGAAACACTATGCTGACGAAGGACTGAACAGCACAGACGGCAATCCCGTGACACTCAAGGGGGCTACGCTCGTGGGCGAGAACGGGACCGTAGGCCCGCTCACATCGATCGGTGGCGAGCTGGCTCTCACGGCACAGTCAGTTACTGCGCTTTCTGTCGCTGGAGAAGTGACACTCGATTCCGCAAGCTCGGTACAGGAGGGCCTATCGCAGGTACCGGTGAATCTAGTGCAGGCCGGGGATGAAGAATGGGGATACGGGCGTTTGGAAGCAACCGGCAATGTGAATCTAGGCGGCGCCCGATTCATTGGGATAGACGCTTCAACTGAATACGGAGAATGCCCAAGACTGAATCCAGGTAACGTCTACGCCCTGATCAAGAGCGACGGGTCGATCGAAGGCACCTTCGCCGGGACACCGGACGGCACCGTGCTTTCAGTCTATTGCGGGGGTGGCGTAACGCCGACCGTGCGCATCAACTACACGCGGCACACTGTAACCGCCACCGCGGTAACGCCTGGGGAACCCCGGCGTCCGGCTAGCATCTCGTCTCCGTCGATCAAGGGTAACGCGGTCGAGGGTCAGACGTTGACTGACGTCCACGGAACGTGGACCGGATCGCCGACGGCGTTTAGCTACCAGTGGGAAGATTGCTACGCCGAGGACATGGTTTGCCTCCCAATCGCGGAAGCCACCGAACAGTCGTACACTCTACGAGGCAGCGATTTGGGATACAAGGTACGCGTTCACGAAGTCGCCGAAAACTCATACGGCCCTGGCGGCGCTGCGTATTCCCCGCGTACAGCCATAGTCTCAAAAGCGGTGCCGTCGCCATCGGTCGTCTCCCCTCCGTCGATCCAGGGCAGTGCAGCTGTAGGTCAGACGCTGACCGAGGTCCACGGCTTGTGGACGGGATCACCGACGAGCTATAGCTACCTTTGGGAGCGCTGTGAAATAGAAGGGCGATGCTCAGCAATCCCGGGAGCAACGGGCCAGACCTACAGCGTCCAGGCAGCGGATGTCGGGTACACCATTATGGTGCAAGAGACCGCCCGCAACGCTGGTGGCCCGAGTTCTCCTGCGTCCTCAGCAGAAACAGGGATTGTCCCACCTCTTGCTGCTCCGGGTGGAGGGGGAGGTAATGGCGGCGGAAATCCAGGTGGAGGTAACGGCGGAGGTGGAGGCAACTCCGGCGGCGGAAACGCTGGTGGAGGGAGCAGCCAGCCACAAGCGCCGCAGGTGACCTCCGTGTCTTCTCCCATCGGCAGCACAAAGCTCCCTGGCGGTCCTGTTTCAGGCGGCACGCAGCTCACGATCACCGGATCAGGCTTCGTGCCCGGTGCTACACAAGTTTGGATCGAACCCTACGGGCAGTCAGCTACAAGCGTTGCAGTCCAGTCATCGACCCAACTCACCGCAGTAACGCCCAACGTTCCGATGATTGTCGCGGGCAAGCACACGATCAGAGTCAATACACCTGCCGGGTCCAGTTCGCCGACCGCATCTGCCGCCAACTCCTTCTACTACTACGTTCCGCAGATCGGCACACTCATCTACCGAGACCCTTCGCTGTCCCCTACGGATCGAGACTATATTAGCCAATGTACGGCCTCCGTCGTTTCCAGCAGCAATGGTGATATTGCGTTGACAGCCGGTCACTGTGTCACTTCGGGCGAGACCTGGCACGACGAAGTGATATTTGCGCCCGGATATTACGGAAGTCTGTGTGGCGCCAAAAAATACGCCTGGGAAACCTTGTGTGGTGTCGCACCGTATAGCTGGTGGTATGGGCGAACGTTATTTGCCGACACCCAGTTTCGAGAATTTCAATTGTCTGGTGAAGCTAAGGGACTTGACTACGGTTTTGTGTTGCTGGAAACCCAGGGTGGTATCTCTGTCCAGCAAGCCGTGGGGGGAGGACTCAGGCTCACTTTCTGTCAAGGGAGACATTCCCCGAAGTTCCCCACATGCGACGCAAGGTCGGGCAGCCAGGAACACAATTGGACGCCCTATGGCGAGCCTGTGCCTACGCAAGGCGTCGCGCACTGTGGGCCAGGCGGACAGATCGGAACCATGTCGAACCCAGGCGGACCGGAACTGCTGACGCTCATACCATGCAGCGCCCTGATTCCTGGAAGCAGCGGTGGTCCCTGGATCACTAGCGCCAATACGGTCGGGGCAGTCAACCAAGGGCAAGGAGGGAATGAGTTGCTTGGTGCCTATCTCGGCGAAGAAGCCAGCGAAACATTCAATATCGCACAGACTAACCAACCAGTTGGGATAGGTGTTACTAACCAGGACGCCTCGGTGAGCGGGAGTGGCGTAGTTGGGATTCCTGTAACCTGTCCGAGTGGTGAGGCGTGCCAGGGCGCCGTCCTCTTGACTTACCAGGGCGCGGTCGCAGCGCAGGTAGCGCGCAAGACGTCTAGGCGCCCGAAGGGACATCTTGCCCGGCTTGGTCGCGCTCACTTCTCGCTACGAGCAGGCCAGGCAGCGATGATCCACGTTCACCTGACGGCGGCCGCTCGTAAGCTCCTACGAAAGCATCGGTCCCTCCTACCTGTGAATCTCACGATTCAAGCGAGCGACGGGCATCGGGCCACAATGCCGCTAACGCTGCGCGGAGCAGGTGGCGCGCATGGCTAGCCTAACTCCATGTATAGGTATAATGTTACGTAATGGCTCCACGTATGCTGCTATGTGCGCTGTTACTGTTGATGACGCTCACCAGTTGTGGTGGACAATTTACTGACCCGAATGAAACCCGCATTACGGGTTGGACCGGGATCGATGCCCGCCCGTTGCTGTCTGTAGGTCAGACAGGCGCTATCTGGGGCATACTTCCCGACAGCGGCCAGTCGAGTATCTATACGGAGGAATTCGTAACCACATTTCCCGAGGTAGGGCACAATACTCTCACCGCCCTCACGAGCCCGGGTTCGTACTTTGTGCTTTTTGGTTGCTCAAGTGCGGACCCCGACCTGAACGGCGGCCTGTATGAAGCGCAGGTTGTCAACGGCTCACATGCCGTACCTCAGCCCCGTCGAAAAGTGGAATTTTTCGACGATCGTAATGCCGGACTCAATTGCGGCGGTGATTCACACGGAGATGCCTGAAAGACAATTTTGACCCAAAGGCTCGGGTCACCGCGAACTTCCGCGTGGCGGAGGTCGGCGCGGAGCGGCGCGCTTTGGAGCGGATTGCGTTCGCTTGGGAGGGGGACGACGCCTCGCTGTAGCACTGCCATCAACCAACGATGCGGTAGCCGCTGGCGTTGCTGGCTCTACCTGTGGCGGCGGCTGACGCTGGATCGCACGACGCGCCACGGCCTCGACGGACTGCGATTCCCAGCCTGCCTCCAACCGCTCTAGGCGATGCTCGATGGGTGGGTGCGTCGCGGCCAGCACATCTTCCCAGCCGGTACGCGGTGCCTCCCACGCCGACAACTCATCGAGGGCGCGACGCAAGCCGAGACGGAACGGATCGCCGAAACTCGCGGCGCACGCGTCTGCGTCGTACTCGTACTGTCGTGAGCGTTTCGCCATGAGCGGAACCACGACCAGCTTGCTTGCGACCCACACGGGCCAGAACACGACCCACAGGAGAATTCCCAACCACTCACCGTGTTCTCGCACCCACGAGATGAAGTTGATGATGAGCACCAGCGGGCAGAAGCACGCGGTCACGATCGAAAGGCCAACCACGTCGGCGCTATCCCAATGGTGCAGCTCGTGAGCGAGAATGGCGATTAGGGCGGTCGGGTCAAGGTCAGAGTGAGGCGGTTTCTCGGAGGCGTCGTAGTCACCGAGAAGCCCGCGAGTGACGACGATGGCGCGCATATGCGCCCAGGCGCCGGGCTTCTGCTGGTCGCTGACCCAGATGGCGGGCACGACAGGCAGCTCCATCGCGCGTGCGGCTTCAAGGAGCAGTGGGTAGAGGCGCGCCTGCTCTCTCCTGCTCGGTTCGCGGTAGCCGCGCAGACGGATGAGCAGCGGTTCGGCGCGCACGTAGACGAGCAGAAAGATGGCGCTCACGACGGTGCCGCTGGCGAGAGCCGCGAGCAGTTGCAACGGATGCAGCACCAACAGGACGTAGATGAGCACCAGCCCGGCGATGCCGCCCAGGAAGGCACCGGCGACGGCGGCGAAGACGCCGGTCCCGGTGTTGACGCCGATGGTCGTGGCGAGGCCGCCGCCGAGCGATGACACTCCGACCGCGCCTACAAGTGCACCGATAACAATGCCGCCCACGGCGAACCAAAGCGCAAAGGCGAGCCCGGTCCACGCCGCGATCAGCGCGCCGAACGCGGCGAGGCGCTGACGGCGCAGACCAGCGCCGAGCCACTGCGCCGTTGTGGCATAGCGATACGGCCTGGCAAACGGCACGATATACGGCCCCTGCGAAGCGTCGGTGCTCACGCGAGAGATGGGTCGTAGTGGACCTGGACGATGGTGTAACTCTGTTTGGTGACGGACCTGAGCGCCGCCTGACCGGCCGTGAACGACCGGAACTCATTGGGGTTGACGTTGTACCTGTCGGTGCGTGTCATGGTGCCCTTCTCGGAGAAGCCGGTCACGTAATCAACTTGGTTGGTCACTTGGGTTGCGCGGCGAGTGCCGAACTGCGCAGCGATCAGCTCGGAATCTTCTGCCTCGACGCGATGGACGATGAGCAGTCCGGCGCCGAGACACGCCTTGCGCAGCGCCACCGTCTCGGGGAGGTACTGCGTCGAGATGACCACTGGCATGAGCGCTTGCCGCGCCTGCAAGAGCAAGTTGACGAGCTGGTCTGCCTCGTTGAGCGCGGCGAACTCATCGAAGATCGCAAGGACGGGAGTGGGCGGATTGCCGCCCGCGAGCTGGCGCAAGCGACGCGCGCAGACTTGCTTGAGGTCTTGGGCGACCACCCGGCCCATCAGCTCCACGTCCTCGCTACTGGCCAGGGCGCTGAGCGCGATGTAGGTCACGGACGGCCGTGCAAGCGCACTGTCCCAATCGAGCATGTTGTCTGCGCGAAACAGCTCGCCAAACTTGCCCTCCAACAACGCACCGAGGCGGCGCTGCAAGCCGATGATTCCGCTGGCGGTGGTTGCGGTCTCTGTGGTGATTTGTCGGGTCGAGATGCTTGCCAAACTCAAACAGGCGCTCGCGCGTGCGGTCATCGCCGGTGATCTTGAGCGCGATGTTCTCCATGCCGCGCGTGCCAAGCGCATCGTAGATCGCATGGAGCGATACCGGCTCGCTGGCGGCTTGGAGGCCGCGCACGATGACCGGCACGATCTCCATGCCGATGTTCTTGTAAATCTCGGCGGCGGGGCTGAACGTGAACGCGCCCATGAGCTTGTTGGCGACCGACGCAGGATCGCCGGTGCAGGGGTTGTAGCCGAGCGATTGCGGGTCTTCGGGATCGACAAGGTTGAAGGGCACGCCGTAGCGGGCGGCGAGCTTGCGCGCGGCGTTGCCGAGCCCGCCCGCCTTGCAGTCCACGATGACGACGCCGTACCCGTTGGCGAGCGTGCCGTCGGCAAGTCGGGTTACGGTGCTGGTCTTGCCGCTGCCGGAGGCGCCCGGCAGGAAGACGTGCGCGGCGAGGTCGGTGGGTAGCGCGAGGTCGAGCGGACCGTTAGTTTCGGCATCGATGCCGAGGCGGATCGCCCTCGGCGGATGAGCCGGGCTGGTATCCGCCCGCAGTGTCGATGGGTTGGGCAACATGGGTTGCCGGTCCCCGCGCATCGCCCGCCAGCGACGCTGATCGAGGCGGTGATCGCGGCGTACCTGAGCCTGAACTGTACGCCTCCGCAGATTTGATGCAAAGAACGCGGCCTCGAACCACAGCGGACCGGCGAGGGCTTCGACGCAGAAGCTCCGCAGCGCGACCACTCCGCCAACCGGCGAAGACCTGACCGGGAAAGAGTTGGGCGAGCAAACCACGCCAAGGCCAAGCCCACGCTATGAGCGGGTACAGCACGAGCAACGGAGCAGCGGCGACAGCGGCGCAGACCAACCGGCGTATCAACGACGGCCGATACCACCAACACCAGGCGCCGGCGGCCGCCGCGCCGAGCAGGATGCCCGGATCGAGCAGTGCGAGACAGGCACAGACGACGATGAGCGTGACCGCAAGTTCTTGAATCTGCGTCTCGATCGGCCCTTGGGCGGCGGGCGCAGCTTGCGATTCGATGGCTAGTCTTGCCACTCGAAGACCTCGACGCGATCGTCGGCGCGCAGCTCGCGCACAAGATCGCGGGTGCGCTCACGTCTTGCCCTGGCGACGAACCACCAAACGCGATCGACTTTCTCGCGGTCGTACTGGCGGACCATGCGCTCCATTGCGCGCCGGTCCTTGCGCGTCAGGTCCAGCTCGACGGCGACGGTCATCACGCCTTGCGCCCCCGCACCCTTGGTCGGGATGCGCAGGATCGCGTCCGGTGCGCGGCCTTGTTCGGGCTGGCGACCGCCGTCGCGCAGTTCGCGGTATCGCTCGGCGCGTATTTCGCGCTCGGTGGTCAGCTCGGCGCCCTTGTTGTCGTACAGCAGCCGCTCAGTGAGCTTGACGAGCGCGAGCGAGTGGCGCAGTTCGGAGACCACGAGCGGCGCGGGACGCAGACCAATGTCGGCGAGGCGCGCGCCCTCGCGCGTCACGCGCAGCGCGGCCGGTTGATCCGCAAAGGGCTTGTCGCTGAGGATCAGGCCGAGCTCGCGCAGCGCGCGAACTCGGCGGTATGCTGCCCACTTGCCGTAGTCATTACGCTCTGGGTGCCAGAAGAAGCGCCTGCCGAGCAGTTCGACCGTGACGACGCCGTGGCGCGTCATCCAGCGCAGGATTTCAACGTCGCGCTCGGTGAGTTGCGGGCCGCGAGCACGCCGACCCGACCGACGACGATGCCCCGGTCGCCGTGCCCCATCAGGTCTGTTGTCGGGTAGCGTGCCCACGGCTCTGACCGCTCAAGCTATCGCGCCAGCTAGAATGCGGCCCCTGCCACCCTCTACGGTACGCCTACACGGGTCTGCGTCTGCGACATTCCTGCAACAGTTGGAGGGTAGTTACAGCCAATCTGGCAGATACTCGCTCATGCGTCGGGATCGAACACGTAGACCGTGTTGGTGTCGCTTCTGATCGCGTATAGCTCGGTGTCGAGGTCGCGCGTCAAGATGTCGGAGCCGTGGCGATCCGGCTGAGAATCGGCAATCAAGCGAGGCTGGATGCCACTAGCAGGGCGAGCATCCGGTTGTGTACCCTCGCTGGCCTGACCCCCTGAGTTCGGTCCGGCTCTTGTGAGAGTTTCTCGTGCCCGTGATGATGGGCGAGGAAGGAACTCTGATGAAGCGATGCAGGCATACGCCGGAGCAGGTCATTCGCAAGTTGCGGGAGGCCGAGCGGATGCTCGGTGAGGGCAAGACGATCCCGGAGGCGGCGAAGGAGCTGGGGATCTCCGAGCAGACGTTTCACCGCTGGCGCAACCAGTACGGCGGGATGAAGGCCCAGGACGCGAAGCGGCTGAAGGAGCTCGAGCGCGAGAACTCGAGCCTCAAGGCGATCGTCGCCGATCAAGCGCTCGAGGTTCGGGCGTTGAAGGAGATCTCCCGGGGAAACTGGTAGGCCCGGTCCGTCGACGCCAGGCGGTCGCGATGCTCCGCGACCGCCTCGGTGTCAGCGAGCGCTGGGCATGCCGGGTAGTCGGGCAGCATCGCTCGACGCAGCGTCACGAGCCGGTGTGCGCGGTGGATGATGCGGCGTTGCGCGCCGAGCTGCGGGAGTTCTCGAAGGACCGTCCGCGGTGGGGGTATCGCCGTGCGCATCATCACTTGCGGGAGCTGGGCTGGGAGGTGAACCGCAAGCGTGTGCAGCGCCTGTGGCGCGAGGAGGGGCTGCGAGTCCCTGTGCGCAAGCGCAAGCGCCGGCGGCTGGGAGACTCGACGGTCCCGGCCGAGCGGCTGCGCGCCGAGCGGCTCAACCACGTGTGGGCGTTCGACTTCCAGTTCGACCAGACCGCCGACGGACGGGCGCTGAAGCTGCTGAACGTTCTCGACGAGTTCACCCGCGAGTCGCTGGTGATGCTCATCGAGCGCTCGATCGACGCTGACACGGTCGTCACGACGCTGGAGCGGCTGTGCGGCGAGCGCGGCGCCCCGGAGCTCCTGCGGTGCGACAACGGCCCGGAGATGACCGCGCACGCGCTCAAAGACTGGTGCGTGCTGGCGGAGACCGGGACCGTGTTCATCGAGCCGGGCTCACCGTGGCAGAACCCGTTCGTGGAGAGCTTTCACTCTCGCGTGCGTGACGAGCTGCTCGACGTCGAGGAGTTCTGCAGCCTGGCCGAGGCGCGGGTAGTGATCGGCGACTGGCGCGAGGACTACAACCAGCGCCGCCCGCACTCCGCGCTCGGGATGCTCACCCCGGCCACCTTCGCCGCCCAATGCACTCCCAGCGCCACCGACCGCAAAGCGGCATGACCCCCCCGGCGAGGGAACGCGCCGGTCGGGTCGTGCTCCGCTACGGCCCAAGGGCCTCCGCTCCACCCGACCCGACCGAACCCCCAGCTACTCTCCCCTCACTTCTATCCACCAGCTCTCACACTCGGTGGACCGAAAAACGGGGGCCGGTCGCTTCTGACGTAGCAGGAGGGCGGCGAGTGGCAAGAGAAAGGCGCGACCGGATCGCTCTGGACCGCGAGCGATCGTTCTACATACCTGCGAATGCCGCTGACGTCATCGCTCGACTGGATCAGGTTCCTGAACTCACAAAGGGCGTGGCTCACGGGTACATAATGGTTACTACTCCGCATGATTCACCCGTTAACCTACATATCGCCGTTTGGGTGTTTGACCACGGCGCCCGCGGAACAGAGATCGTTATGACGGGCACGTTTGGGTTGAACAAGCGGGACACAAAGATAAACCGTATGTACTTCGGCAAAATTCTTGACGGATGGATGTTCGGATACGGAATCTTTGTGAAGTCCAAACTTGAGGGGCTACCTCCCCTCGCCTCTCACACCGTCCCAGATGATCCCACCCCCCACTTGGACTGAATAGCCCGCGAGTGGTGCCGGGAGCCCGTGGGCTCCCATAATCACATTGAGTACCACGACAACTCCACCGCCAAGCACCTTCGCAGTTCTCACGACGTAGGTGCGCACGCGGCGGGAGATTTGCAAGTCTCCCGAGGGTGGCGGTGTATCGGGTGTGGGCGGCCACATCGGCCGCAACAGTGATTTATTGCGGTTCCATTCTGCACACGTAACCTCGGCTAGTGCACCCATAGCAGACTGCAGCTCGGCGGTTGGCATGTCGTCGCTGCCACCTCCTGTTCGCGCGGCGAGTTCGACCTCATTGAGCAGCACCGCGACGGCCCGCGGTGACATGCCTACCTGTGTGAGCAGGTAGCGCTCAGCCTCTATGAGTGGGCCGAGTAGGTCCGCAAGATCACCTGGCTTCGGCAGGGCCTCAGATGACGCTTTGTGGTCGGCCAGGAGTGTCCAGAATGTCGTATCAGCCACCAGCTGCTGGAGATGTATACAACCGCTGCGTAGGGCGCGTATGAGCTGGCGATCATCACCTGTCTCGTCATACGCTGCGAGCTGCGACGTGATCGCCTCGTAGGCATCGAGAAGATAGGTCGGGAAGTCGTAATGCTGGCCGTCGGCCATCCGCGCGGAACCATAGCAGCATCCCACCCTGATCGTTGGTAGGCGAGCGCAGGATCGCGTTCGGTGCGTAGCCTTCTTCGGCCCACCGTGTCGCGTCGCACAGTTCGCCGTACTCGCTCATGTCGCACTCGGATCAAACACGTAGACAGTGCCGTGGTCGCTCTGCATCGCGTACAGCTCGATATCGAGGTCGCGCGTCAGCATGTCGATGTCCACGACGACGTAGGGCGATCCCGCCTTCTCGGCGGCGTCGTACATGCCGGCCTGCTCTGCGTAATCCTCGGCGTAGGCGCGCAGCGAACCCCATTCGCCCAGGTATGCGTCCTCGAACGACTGCACGTCCACCGGATCGCGGTCCGCGTCGTACGACAGCCACGCCGTAAACGCGTCGCCATGCTCCGCAATGCCCGCCGCGATGGCTGCCACGCGCTCGAACGATTCCCACTCGCTCAGACGTAGCTCGCCGAAGCCTTCGTAGTCGTGGATGGCCCACTCCTCCGCGCCCGGCTCCGGGGATGCTGCGAGCATTTGCGCAACCGCTTCGCGCAGCTCGTCGGCGGACTGGTCCGCGTCGATCCATGTGCCGTGCAAGCGGCCGTTGTTGTATGCCGCCAGGCAGGCGACGTAGATGCGCGGGGCGGTCATCGCGCGACCTCCACGTCCACGGCCGGGGATGCACCCCGGCTGAGGAACTGCACGCGGTGGGCGACGACCTCGGCCGTGCGGTGCTCGCTGCCGTCCTTGGCGGTCCAGCTTCGCGACTGGATGCGCCCTTCGACGTGGATGAGGCGCCCCTTGCGCATGTACTCGCAGACGACCTCGGCAGTGCGGCCCCACACCACGACATCGTGGAAAGTGGGCTCGGGGCCATCGTTGACGGCGACGCGCAGAGTGGAAACGGCGCGTCCAGTCTTGGTGTGGCGCAGCTCCGGGTCGCGGGTCAAGCGACAGATGAGCGCTGCGCGGTTGAGGGCCGGTCCCTTGCTCGTGTTGAGCGTGGGGCTGTTCTCGAGAACGGCTGTTGATGCGGCTTTCCTGCGGGGCATGTCGGTATGACCTCCTGATCGTGGTTCGATACCGAGCGCCAAGCAGGCGAGTTCGCAGGCCGTCCGCCCCGGAGGAGGTAGGTTCGGCCGGTATGGAGGCCGACCGGAGGGGTTGACGGGCAAGGGCCGTCTGCTCAGCTACAGGGAGCGAAACGCGCTCAGGTGGTCACGGCGAATCGCCGGATGCCGCATAAGCCGTCGCCCGAGCAGGGTGCACGATCGACCCACATCATCAGGTCCACGAGCGGCGGGCCGCAGCTCCGCCACACCACGGAGCACGGCTCGGCGCTCCGTTGCGTCAGCGCCTGCGAAGCCTCCGCTATCGTCGCGCTGCGTCGATGCGAGCCGCCGTGCGGTATGCGTCGATCGCGGCGGCACAGATCGCCCCTTTGATGCGGTGATCCTCGGCTTCACAGGCGATGACTGAGACGGGAACCTCCAAGGCTTCCGCCAGGTCAGACACCTTGTCCCAGGTCGGGTTGCGGACGCCGCGCTCGATGCCGGAGAGGTACGTCGGGTGCATCCCGGCCTCGCCAGCGAGGTCGTCAATGCTCTGCCGACGTTTCTTGCGCCGAACTCGGATGACCGCTCCCAGCTCGGCGCCCTCCACGCGCCAGAAGCCAGTTGGCGGTGGAAGGTCGAGTGAGACGCGCAGGCTGTCGCTCATTCTGCCCCCTCCCGTTCGGTGCGCCTCCTGTCCGTCGCGGCCCACCGCCGGGCCTTGACGGCAGGAGGCACGGAGAGGCCGAAGCGCAACCGCACAAGCTCGCGTACCCGCGAGCGTGAGAGATCAACGTGTTCGCCCGTCTCCTTCAGGGTCAAGCCCTCCACCAGCCGCAAGCGAAACATCTCAAGGTCGCGCTCGTCGGGCACACGGATCGTGCCCCCGTGCCGAGACGGCAATGAGAGGTCGTGCCAGATGAGCTGGCAGACGATTTCGTACAGCTCCATCGCCCCGAAGCCTTGGCGGATCAGCTCGTCGGCAGAGTGCATGACGAGCTGATCCACGTCGGCGATGTCGGCTGCCCGAAGGCAGGCAAGAGCGGCGGGGCTTAGGTCAAGCTCCGTGACGCGCATGATGCCGTCCGCGCGTCAGGCGCTCTCGATGTAGTCGAAGCGTACCGCCGCACCGGACGCGACGGCAAGCCCGCCGTGACGGTCCACCAGCCCCGCTCCGTCCAGCCGGTCCAGTGCGTCGATCACGTCCAGCTTGTTCTTCTTCTTGACGCGCAGCGCGCGGCGAATGTCCTTCTCCGACATCGGCAACACGTGCCTCGTCTGCAAGAGCACGTGCAGGATTTCTCCTTCCATGCGCCGATCCGCTGCGAGCACCGGATTGTCGTCGTGTTCCTGTGTGATTTCCTCGCGGCGCACCGCCGCGAGGGTTGCGCTCACCAGCCGGTTCCAGCGATGGACGAGCCCGACCTTGTGCAGCCTCTTGACGGCCTCGTGGACATCGCCTGGAGTGCTGATCGCCCGTGCGATCTCATCTTCGGACAACGGGCGCGTGCTGTACGGCGTGACGAGAAGCCCGAGGATCGCCCACTCCAGCCGGGCGAACTCCTCGGACTCCCCTGGGTTAGTCTGCGTCTGCATGGGAAATAGCCTTCCTGTGCCACGGTCCCGGGGCGGTCTACAGCCGTCGCCGGGGCCAATTAATAGGGACGTGCTTGCGGTCATCCGGCACGCGGATACGCTCGCCGTGTTCTGGCTCGGCACTCCTGCGTGTCGGCACGTCGGCCATAAGCGCGCGGGACTCTAGCAGCGAACTCCCCTGATCGTTGGTGGACGAACAGGGGAGCGTCGGCAAGGGTCCTGGGGATGCCCGTGCTCAGCTCCAGACACCGCGCCTTCGGCGACGCGATACGCGCGTTGCGCGATCAGCGCGGCCTCACGCAAGAAGCTCTCGCCGACCTCTGCGGCCTGACCACCAACTACGTTGGTGATGCAGAGCGTGGGGAGCGCAACGTCAGTATCCGCGCCGTGTGGCAGCTCGCAGACGGGCTCGGCGTACCGGCGTCGGAGCTGCTGCGCGAGGCCGAGAAGCAGAGCAAGCGCTGACGTTTACCCTGCTGCTCGCCTTCTGGCTCATCATCGCCGTTTTTGGCTCCGATCTTCTTCTCGATGATGTTCTTGTTCGTCCGAACCATCATCCTCTGCTCTGGATTCTGCCGACCGACCCCCACCTTTCTCAATCCTCAGTAGAAGCAGAATCCAGAGCAGTCCTTTTTCTTTTCTTTCTTTTTCTCACCACTTCAGTTGACTACCTAGCCACCACCCGCCCCGCCCGCCCACAACACCACATCCGCCTCACGCCCCCGCGCTGCTCCCGCATCCCAGTGTCACAACTATGTTGGGACGGTGGGATGCGGGAGCGAAAGGGCGTCCAAAGGACAACCGAAAAGCGCGGGGGCGTGAGGCAGATTCCCCATACAAAACCGGGCGGGGCGGGTGGTGGCCCAGCCGCGCAAAGTGCGGCTGGCACCCTGTCCAATCGGCGGTAATACCCCATTGGACGGGTCTGTGGATACCAGGCTGTACGGCTTCCATCCTGACGACGCGGACGGAGTGGCCTGTTTCGCGGCATCCTATCGGACCCTGCGGACGACGTTCGTCGTGGCAACGGCGAACCGAACTCAGGCGGCGACTGCGGTGTCGTCCTTGCCTGCGGCCAATGCCTTCATCTGTGGTCCCAAGACCTTCGCCATCAGCTCGTCCAAGGCTTCTTTGCGCTGCGTAGCGACGAGCTGCCGGGCCTGGACGATTTCGTCCGCGACGGGAATCTCGGGCTGGCCGACCAGCTCGTCAATGACGTGGGCATAGTGCTCGAACATGACTTTGGGAGAGTGGCCCGCCCACCTGGCGACGATGAGCGGGTTCTCACGCGCCCGAAGGTGCAGCGAGACGAACGTGGCACGGCAGTCGCGCGGGACGGCTTCTGCCAGCCGTGGCTGCGGGTACTTCTTGCTCGACGCTAGCGTTTCGAGGACGGGTTTCCACGCGCGATTGCGCCAGTTGTTGTACTGCGCTTTCGACCATACTTTACCGTCGCGGTTGGGAAAGACGAGCTGATCTTCGGTCGGGTTGCCACGGACCTCGCGCAGCTCGGACAGGTCGTCAGCGAGTGCGGCGATCAGGGGGACGTGTCGAGGTTTGTCTGTCTTGGTCTTGTCGAGCACGATGATTTTGGTTTCGATGTTGCCCCAGGTGAGGGCAAGGGCCTCCTCGGGACGCAGGCCCGCGTAGGCCATGAGAACCACCAGGCAGGCGTCGGCGCGGCGGGGCACCTTGTGATCCGCTCTGGCGCTGCGTCCGTTGAGCTGGTAACGGATGCGCTCCACCACCAGCGGCGGGAAGGGGCGCGGAAGGCGCTGGCGTGCAGCTCGTGGCTTGGGCACGTCCCGCACGGGGTTCTCGCTGACCTTCTTCAAGCGCACAGCCATCTTGAACACCGACGACATGACCAAGAGCACCTTGCGCTGGCTCTCGTTGCCGACGCCGCGCTCGCGCATGTCGGCAAGAATCTCGTCAAAGAGTTGGGGTTCGGCGACGAACTCCACCAGCAGGTGATGGTCGTGGCGGCCCTTCATGTGCGGCTCCCACGCTTGTTCGTACCGGGTGAGCGTTTTCGGCGCAAGGCGCGGCTCGGCGTATGACGCTTTCCAGTGCTCATACGCTTGCGCCAGGGTGTCGCGCGAAGCGCGGGGAATGGGCTCGCCGCGCAGCTTGCGCGACTTGACCTGGATGTCGAAGTCTTTGGCGTCTTTCTTGCTGCCAAACGATCGGCTGCGCAGGCGCCCTCCCTCGCGCCAGCACACGCGATAGCGCGTCCCGTCAGCGGTCTTGTACGGGTGGACCGACATCAGCGGCACCCGAAGGCCGGGAACGAAAAGAAGGTCGGCGAGCGCTGATCTGATGATGGGTGTGTGCGATGCAACATCCATGCAACACACTAGCGCAGGGATCGGACGGAAAGCGGCTTGTTTGTGCTGTATTTGCGGGCTGAATGGCGCTGAGTACGGCCTTGTCGAGGCGGCGCTCTCCCAGCTGAGCTAATCGCCCTGGGACTGGTCCCAGCCTATCAACGCGCGCTTGCCTGACGGCGGCCCGGTGGAGCCTCGCCGGCTCGTCCAGGGCCGAGGCCGCTCTCTGCCGCGGTAGTGCTTACACAAGGCCCGGGCGGAGCCTTCAAGAAGCGCCCGGGCCTTGCAACTCCGTCAGGGAATGATCACTTCCCGACCGACACCTCCGGCGCCCGCTGCACCTTCGGCCGCGCCCGATTCGGAGCCGTATGCGCCGGCTCCGCCGGGGACCACCTCGCGGTTCTGTCCGGAGCCGGCTTCGGCGCCCGATTCAGAGCCTGATGCTTCAGAGCCGCCTGCTTCGACTTCGCCGTACGGGCTCTCCGAACCGTAGGGCGAACGGCTGCCGTACGGGGACTCCTCGCCGGATCCACCTTCGGATCGAGCTGCGCCCTGCGTGGCCGAGGCGTAGGTCACGCCTTCGCCGGCCTCGATCTTCTTGATTGCCGTTGCGACCGTGTTCGAGGAGATCGCGAACCCGACTCCGGTGCTGCCGGGCTGGGAGCCCTCGGTCTGGGCCGCGTCGCTTGCGATCTGGGAGTTCACGCCGATCACCTCACCCTGTTCGTCGATCAGCGGTCCGCCGGAGTTGCCGGGGTTGAGCGCCGCGTCGGTCTGGATCGCGCCGGTGATCTTCGACCCGTCCGGGGCGGAGATTTCGCGGCTGAGCGCCGAGACGATGCCTTTGGTGAATGTCTCTTCCAGGCCGTACGGGGTGCCGATCGCATACACGGTGTCCCCGACCTGGACCGAGCTCGAGCTCGCAAGCGTCAGCGGTTTCAGTTCGAGGCCCGACGGATCGACTTCGATCAGCGCCAGGTCCTGGTCAGCTTCTTCGCCGATGATCTTCGCGCTCGTGGTCTTCTTCGAGGACCCGCTTGCGTCGACGGTGAGACTCGTCGCGCCCTTGATCACGTGATCGTTGGTCAGGATCAGCCCTTTGTCGTTGAGCACGATCCCGGTCCCCTCGTCCTCGCCTTCGGACGTCACGGCCTTGATCGCCACGACTCCCGTTGAGTCCTGCTGGTAGATCTGGGTGGCCGTGAGCGTCTTGGATGACCCAGACGATGCGGAGACCTCGCGACGGGTTCCCGTCGAGGATCCGCTCTGACTCGACACGTTAGTCGCGCCTGTAGCCGGCGTCGAGCTTTGCCGACTGCCACGCAACGTGGCGCCCAGCGCGATCACGGCGATGAGTGCGACGGCCGCCCCGGCAATCGCCGCGAGCACTATGGATGCGACTGGACGTTTCACGGACCACCTCCATCTCTTTTTAGGATGGACCCATCTTGCGTGCGCTCGCTGTGTGCGCCCTAACAATGTCCCTAAGCGCCGCTAACGGTCGGCGAAATTGTTCATAACCGGGAGCGATTCGCCCGAGCTCTCACCAGTAAAGGCGACGACCGAATCGAACCGGTGTAGACGGCTTTGCAGCCGCAGGGAACGGAATCTCGGCTATCGATCAGTTGCGCGTGATTGACAGCTCGCGAGCGGCGGTGCTCTGCTCGTGCTCAAACGCCGGCTCGAGCCGCGCGATCTGCTGAGCGCCGAGGCCTCGTCGCCCGAGCGACGTCCCGCCAGCGCTCGGTCGCGGCCGCCACCTCCGCGACGATCGCGCGGGCCTGCGCTGGCGAGACTCTGAACAACCCGGCAACCTCGAGGGCCGTCGCGATGCTTGGCCGCGTGTCGTGCTCGTCGATCGCTGTCGCCAGCTGCCTTGCTGCGCCTTCGGGGTTGGGGTTCAGGTCGAACGCCGGCGACAGCGACCAACCTGCGGTGCTCTTGCGCAGGAATCCGTGGTTGCGCAGGTGGTCGTCGGTGTTGGAGATCAGGATCGTGAAGACGATCCGTCGCCACAGCTCACGTAGGTCTGCCACGGCGTCCGGCGAGTGTTCTTCGATCGCCTGTCCGATTTCGAGATAGCTCGCCTGCTCGCCGTCTTTGGCTTGCAGCATCGTCATGGCGCTGAGGTAGCCGATGCGGGTCTCGCCATCGCGGTCGAACCTGCGCACCACCAGCACCGGGCGATTCTCGATGACGTGCAGATCGTGTTCGGCGACTGTGATTCCGGCATCTCCTGCGAGCGTGAGAGCGACCGCCTCCCAGCGGATCACGTCCCAGTCGTCGGCCTTGGGAGCGGGAAACTTGGCGATCGCCAGACGCCCCTCGGTGTCGAGCACGTGCGCCTTCGGCCGCGCGCCACCGAGCGAGCTGCCGCCGTGGAGCAGGAGGCGCAGATCCTCGCTGGTCGGTTCGTCGCGTTCGAGCTCTTCGGCCGCGTTCAGCAGTCGTGGGAGCCCGATCAGGTGGGGCACCCCCTCGGTATCGACGGCGAGATACCGCTCGCTGTCGTGGCTGCGGAAGCGCAGCGCGCCCTGGCGCAGGTCGTCCCGGGCGCCGAGCAGGAAGTCGAGCTCGGCGAGCCCGCGTTGCCGGATGCGGGCTTCGCGGGCCCGCTCTGCCTCCGCGCGTCTGAGCAGACGCCGTCCCCATCCGTCCGGAGCACAGTCGGACATCGCTCCGAACAGGGCCTGTTTGACCGGCGTTTGCTGCTGGCCCGCTTGAAGCGGCAGCCCGGGGTCGAGCTCGTAGGCATCCGCTCGCTGCAGATAGTCCTCTCGATAGCTGAAGGTGGCCGATTCGCTCTGTCCGTGACGATGCGTCCAGAGCCGCTCCCGCGGGAACGGCGCGGCCGGCGATCTGCACGTCCACCTCGATCGGCTGCTCAACCATCGCCCGTCAGCCTCCTCGGTCGCACGCGACGAGGCAGCTCTTCCTCTGAGCGCAGCCGACCGATGTCGCTGGCGAGCGGGTCCAGCGCCTCGCTCAGAAGGTCCTGAATGCCGAGCGCCCTCAGGATTCGGAGCAGGTTCTCGACACTGACCCCGCCATCGGCCGCCTCGATGCGGCGAACTACCCCGCGCGAGACGTTGGCACGCTCTGCCAGCTGAGCCTGCGTGAGACCGCGCAGCTTCCGCCATGTGGCGATGCTGTCCGCCAGGCTCCGTTGGGCACGCCGAACTGGGATCGGAGTTGCTCTTGAGATTTATGCTTCCATATGTAATGCACTATAGGTCATACTGCCCTATATATCGACCATTATGAGGGAAACTCAACTGGCCGACGACGTGGACTACGGCTTTGGTTCGGCGTCGCCGGCGCTGACGCCCGTCCTCGACGGTCGCGCTCGGTACGCTTGGGGAGCAATCCTGGCGACGTGGCGGAGTGGCTACGCAGCGGCCTGCAAAGCCGTCTACACCGGTTCGATTCCGGTCGTCGCCTTGACATACAGCAAGTTAAGCTGCGCCCACCTCGGGCGCAGCTTGCGGGGGATCACCATGGCCGCCTGCTTGGCCGCTCGCTCAGCTCCAGCAGCCTGCAGGGCGTTTGTTCCACTGCGCGATGATCGCGGCCGTCGCTACGTATAGCTCAGCGATGAAGATCGCGGCCTCGAGCGGGGCCCAGGGCGAGAACAGCAGGGCGATGCGCCCGGCCAGCGCCAGGTAGGTCCAGATCGAGGCACTCAAGCCCTGCCATGCGACGGACACGATCGAGCCGAGGAGTTTGTACTCCCGCAGCAGCTTCAGCGCCAGCCAGATACTGGTCGGCGTCACGCCGCTGCTGAACACCGCCACGAGCTGGCGGCCGAGCCCGATCGTCTGGCAGCGGCTGCTGGAGCAGGTTCGTCAGCCCGCTCACATACTGGTTGACGTTGATGGTGAACCCGTAGACCGTGAAGATCGACATGCCGACCTGGGCGATCAGGGTCGCGGTCCACAGGACACACGCCGCGTCGGCCAGTCCTTCATAGACGACGGTGGAGCCGTCCTCGGTGCGGAGTGTCATGATGCTCACGCCATCCCATTGCTCGATGTCGACCTCGAACGGGATGCGATGGGTGCCCTCGAGGAGTTCCTCGTACAGGCGGGCGAGTTTCTGCTCCAAGCCCGCGGCGAGCTGCGCCTGCTGATCGCCGACGATCCCGAGCTGCTCGTCGATCAGCTCGCGGTAGTCCTTGACCATCGCGGCCCGCGCGGCGGCCGACAGCATCTCCGGGGTGACGTTCGAGGGCGCGATCCCCCGCGGCGCATGGGTGGCCAGGAGAGGACGCGAACGCGTCCTCGGCGGCGGCATCACTTCCGGTGTGGATGTGGATGTGGATGTGGGCGTGGGCGTGGTCGGCGATGTGGTTGACGTCAGCGACTCGACGACCGTCAGCGAGGCGCTGCCGACCATCCCGACTGGGTTGAGCGTGACGTTGTTGTTGGCGAGCGACCCGAGCAGGTCGTAGTCGGCGACGCATTTCTGATCGAGCACTGGATCGTCGGTCATGTACTGCTGGACCTGGGCCTGACTGAGCGCGTAGCTCCAGACGCTCGCGGACTGGATATAGCCCCAGAACCCGAGCGAGGGTAGCGACTCGCCGTCATAGGCGCCACCGCCGATCAGCGGTTCTCCCTCGGTCATCGAGCCGTCGGTTGTCATCGCGGCGGGCGTGCCGTCCGCTTGGCCGTCGATGTAGAGCGTCCCCGTTTTGCTCGACTGCTGCCACGTGCAGGCGACGTTTTGCCATTCGTTGGGTTCGAGGACCTTGCTCGAGACCACCGGCGTCGAGGAGCCGACCTGGAACTGGACTTTGCCCGATTCCAGCAGCTGCAGCGACATGCCCGCGGAGCCGGCGATCGGGCCGTTGCTGAAGATCGCGCCCCGCTGGCCGATGCTGCTCGGGCAGATGCAGGCCATCACACTGAAGTCCTGCGCCCGTCCACCGGGGTTCACGGCGCTGTCGTTGTAGGGGTCGGCGAACGATCCCCTGCATTTCGCCCGCGGGCACGAACGTGCGGCAGCCCACGCCCTGTTTGGAGAGGGTCACGGGCACGTTTTTGCCGGAGGTGTCTTTCGGTTCCAGCATCGCGAAGTCGATCTGTGCCTCCAGACCCGACGTTCGCGACGGGTAGTCGAGGTACTGGTTTCCGTAAAGCGCGCCGGGACCGACGAGGGCACTCCATAGGCGTACGCTGTCGAGCTGACCGTAGAACCCGCCGCCGATCGTCATCGGGGCGCCTTTGTTGGCCACGCCGGAGTCGCTGACCGTGAGCGAGTTGCGCTGCACGCCGTTCACATACAGGGCCATCGTCAACCCGTCGAAGCTGACCGCGACGTGATACCAGGTGTGCGATTCCAGCAGCGGATCGCTGAGCAGCGGCGCAACCTGATTGGTGCGCGCCGCGTAGATTCGCGAGCCCCGTGTTGCGAGCACGAACTCAGACGGCCGGCCGATGAGTTCCATCTGGTCGACCAAGGCGTCGAGGTAGAGCCATGCCTCGAACGTCCACTGGCTGGTTCCCTGGAAGCTGATGCGCGGCAGGTTGGTGCAAGTGACCTTCCCCGAGGAGGCGCTGAAGTCGGTGACGAAGGTCGATTCGCGGGGGGCTCCCCCCAATGCCGCGGTGCGCTGGACGGTGTGGCGCATCGCCGGCTAGGCGGCGATGCCGCGAATCGTGCACTCCCCGAGCCTGAACGCGCGCAGCGTGCGCGGGGCCGGGTCCTCAGGATCAGCGCCGGTTAGCGTCATGGTGTGGGCGACCGCCTGCTCGACCTCGTCGTCCGGGTTCAGTTCGACCTGGATCGCTTCGACCGTGAGGCTCACCGACGGTGTGAACGACTGCCCTCGGGGAGCTGTCGCCGCGTAGGTGAGCTGCCCGAAGTAGTTGGCGTTGACTTCCTGATCGAAGCCGGCGAGCTGGTCGCCGTTGCCGTCCGGTTTGGGCAGCAGAACCGTCTGGCTGAACGCCGGGGCGCGCACGTCCGAGCATTGCACCACGACCTGGGTGTTTTCCGGGAAGCCACGCCCCAGGACGGCGAAGTGCAGGGCGGTTTTCGTGGCGTTGTCGTTGCCGAACCCCGCGTTTGAGACCATCGTCTGCTGCGGATTGGCGACCAGCCCGATGTTGCGCCACGCGACCGCCGGATTGTTCTGGACCCACTGTGCAAACGTCGCATTCGAGCTGAACGAGGTCGGGATGACGAAGGGGTTGTTCACCGTCTGCACGACCGCGATCAGGCAGTAGTGGTCGTTCGGCGCAGGCGCCAGCCCCTGGAGCACGAACGGCGGGTTGCCGACGCATATTTCGTTGGCGGCGATGTTCGGGCTGTTCGCCTGGCCGACGAACGGCGGTGAGACGTTGCCGTTCGCGGAGATCTGATTGTTCTTCCATTGACCCGGCAAGAGCAACATCGAGGCCTTCGTGTAGTACAGGTTGACCGTGCCCTGCTCCACACCCGGCCAGAGGTTCTTGGCCCGTACGTAGATGTTGTTGATCCCGGGACTGACGATATCTTTGCCGTTGTCCGGTCCGCTCGCATAGCTGCTCGACAGCTGGGCCCACGTGAGCTGGCCGGTCTGATACGGGACGATGTCGGGCGAGGACGAGACACTGCCCTGGGAGGGGTAGATGCCGGTGTCGCCGAAGTTCTCGCGGATGAAGATGTCTTTGTACTGCTGGGTTGGACCGGGCATGCGCGCTCTCCGGATCTCGTTGGTGATCGGGCGTGCAGGAGCTTACTAACTTAAGGAAATAGTGTCAATGAATGGAATTAGAAACATTCGTACCGAAATTACCGCGTCCGCCCGGGCGCTGTCCGGCACGCTCAACCGCGCTCGCACCGCGCCGATGCTGTTCGTATCGAGTTAAAGAATCCCATGCGTACACTCGCCCTCTACCTATGCACGCTCGCCACCGGCGTCGCTTCTTGCACGTGCGCCGCCACGCCCTCAGGCGCGTACACGCCCGCGCCCACACTCAGCGCCGCCCAGCAGCACTACCTCGCCCTCGCCGAGTCCGGTGTCGCCCGTACCGAGCAGCGCTGGCGAGACTCGCATCTGGGCTGGTACGACGCGCGGCTGAACGACCACGCGCGCTATCCGCTGGCGACGATCTGGGACATCGTGCCGCTGTTTGAGTCGCTCGATGCGATCGCGATCGCCCAGCCCACACCCGCCAACCGCCACGCGCTCGCGAGCTTTGCGGCCGGGGCCGAACGCTACCTGAACCGCGGCCTGCGGCCGCTGCCCGGCTACTCTCCATACCCGGGCGACCGTACGCCGGACACCGAGACCTGGTTCGATGACAACGGCTGGTGGGGACTGGCGTTCCTGCAGGCCTACCGCGCCACCGGCATGCACCGCTACCTCATCGACGCCGAACGCGCCCTGCGCTACATCGCTACCGTGGGCTGGCGCCCGAACGGGGGCGGCATCTGGTGGAATACCGATCACCCGTATCTCGCCGGCGAGGCGCTGGCCTCGGGCACGCTGCTGGCGACGCTCCTCTACCAGCAGACCCACTCCCAGTTCGCGCTCGACCAGGCGCTGAAGTACCTGGAATGGGGGAACACGAGCGGGTTCAGCGCCGCCAACCAGCTGTATGCCGCCAGCAACCTCAACCCCACCCCGATCGACTACATCGAGTCTCCGCTGATCTACGCCCAGGCGCTGCTCTGCCGGCTCACCGACACGCATACCGACTGCCGGCGCGCCGAATACCTGACCGCCACCGCGCTGCGCCGCTTCGGCTCGACGCTCGACTTCTCGCCCCAGTACGACGCGATCTACCTGCAGTGGATGCTCGCGCTCTACGCCCTGGACGGCAACTCGACCCTCTACACGCTCGCGGCCGACAACGCGCTCGACGCCCAGACGCATGCCCTCAACGACGTAGGCCTGTATCTGCTCTCCTGGGCCGGCTCGACCCTGCCCGCCGAAGACGCCGAACCGGAACTGATCCAGACCCAAGCCGCCACGACCAGCCTGTTCGCCTGGCTGGCCGTCTACCGTCCGCCGGCCTGAGCGTGCCCCTCACGCTGGGGCTCGCGAGCGATTGCCAGCGAACGTCGTCTGATCTACGAGTGGGATCTCGAGTGAGATCTCCCGATCACCGGGCCGCGGTGCGAACGCCACATATGTCGGCTGCATCGAGCCTGCCTGCGTCCGCCTATCGCGTCTCGACTGCTGCGACGCCTGCCCGCAACCGGCTAGCGCCAGCATCCCCCCAGCCGCCAGCAGCGCTCCCCCGCTGCGCACGACCTTGGGCAGCCAGGCGGTTCCGCCCCCGCGCTGGATCCGCACGAACCATGCGATCCCGGCCAGGCAGATGATGGTCGCGACGTAGAAGTTGAGCCGCAGACCGAATATGCGGTGGGCCGGGTCGATCCGCATCAGCTCCTCGCCAATCCGCGCGAACGAATACCCGGCCACGTACAGCGCGAACAGCCCGGGGGCACGGATCTTGCGATGGTGCCCCAGCCATACCAGCGCGCCGGCCAGCAGCAGGTTCCAGATCAACTCGTACAGGAACGTCGGCTGAAACGTCGCGTACTGCGCGTACCCGACCGGGCGATGCGCCGGGGATATCTCGAGCGCCCACGGCAGCGTCGTCGGGCCGCCGAACAGCTCCTGGTTGAAGTAGTTCCCGACCCGCCCGATCGCCTGCGCCACGAGCAGCGCCGGCGCCACGGCGTCCATGAACAGCGGCACGTTCGCGCCGTGCCTACGCAGCACCCAGATCCCCACGAGCGCGCCCGCCGCCACGCCGCCCCAGATGCCGAGGCCCCCGTCCCAGACGGCGAACACGCCCCACCAGTGCGGGGGCACTTCGCTCCAGCTCGTGGCGATGAAGTACAGCCGGCCACCGACGATTCCGGCCGGGAACGCCCACAGCGCGACGTCGTACACGAGCTCGCGATCCCCGCCCTGCGCCTCCCAGCGGCGTACCGTGATCACCACCGCCGCGATCACCGCGACGACATAGGCGAGGCCGTACGCGTGCACGAACAGAGGCCCGACGTAGAGCCCGTTGCGCGACGGGCTGGGCAGAAATCCGGCGGTTGGCGCCAATGCAGCGATCACACGGCGATTATCCCGGGATCACCGCCAGGTCGCCCCACCTCCCCTACCAGCGGCCATACCAGCGGTGGCGGCCGACGCCCGCGTCCACGCCTCCGATCACAAACCCGAGCAGCCACAGCGCGACCGCCACGATCAGCACGAACCACAGCACGTGTGCCGCGAATCCCAGACCACCGAAGATGGCGAGAATCAAGAGCAGAGCGATTAGCGCGACCATGACGAACCTCCTCGTTTCGATGTGCTGGGGTTCTACCCGTCCCCCATTTCGCTCAAACAGAACGTTTGTGTGAACTCACACATTTAGTGCTGCCTCGTGCCGTTTGGACGATCACCCGATCCGGGTGTTCGTTCACGACACGGGCTGGGCGTCAGGACGGTCCCAGCTGCCGCGGAGCGCTTGTCAAGAACGTCACCGCGAGATCCTCGTCGGCGTGCGCCTCCAGCCCCTCATACATGCGATCCCGGATCGTCCTCAGCACGGGCAGGTCGAGATCGTGACGCTCGGCAAGCGCGACCGCCAGGTTGGCGTCCTTCGCGCCCAACGCGAGCCGGAACGATGGCTCGAAAGCGCGCTCGATCATCGCGCGCGCCTTCATCTGCAGATATGGTAAATCCAGCGGCCCGCCCGCGATCGCCTCCAGGAACAGGCGGGGATCTACATCGGCGCCCTCGGCCAGCGCGATCGTCTCGGCGACGCCCTCAACGACCGTCACGAGCCAGCTGTTGACGACCACCTTCAACCGGCTGCCCGCACCGGCGGGACCGACCCACATCGTCTTCTTGCCGACCGCGTCGAACACCGGCTCGAGCGCCTCGTGCGCATCCTCGGGACCCGAAGCCATCACGACCAGCTCGCCCTGCTCGGCCGGCGCCTTGGTACCGAGCACCGGGGCATCCACAAACGTCACGCCGTGGCGGTCGGCCAGTTCCGCACATCGCTCAGTGCCGGACACACCGATCGTGCTCATCTGCGCCCAAATCGGACGGTCGCCCGTTTCCGTCCCTCGCGTGCGTGTGTCTGGCTGCATATCGATCCCCGCGAGGAACCCCTGCTCGCCGTCCATGGCCTCCAGAACGGCGTCCGCGTCGGATAGCATCGTCACGACGATTGCGGTGTCTTCGGCGCCCTGAGCGGGCGAGTTCACGATCTCAGCGCCGTCCTCGGCCAGCGGCTCGGCCTTCTCGCGGGAGCGGTTCCACGCCCGCACCGGTATGCCAGCACGGGCGATGCTTTGAGCCATGCCGCGACCCATCGTGCCACCGGCGCCGAGCACCGCGACGGTCGGCTTAGAGCTCATGGGACGCAGCCTGTGGAATGGGCTGCGATTCGGTCTAGATCCATGTTCAACCGGTTCGGCTACCCGTCTCGCCTGGATTCAAAACGGGTTGACGACGAGCGGTTCGGGGTAAACGGAGAGGCGATGCGGGGCGAGGAGGACGACGACATCGAGACGGGCACGATCGAAACCGGCACCCGCACGCCTGGACCGGCTGCCGTGGTCGCGGTTTCACTGGATGATCGTCCTTGGGCTCGGCGCCGCCTGGATCCTCGACGGGCTGGAGGTCAACGTCGTCGACTCGATCTCCAGCCGGATCTCCGGACGCGCCGCGGGCGTGGGTCTCACGCCGGGCGACGTCTCGGGCTGAGCAGCCTCGCTGTAGATCGCCGGCGCGTGCCTGGGGGCGATCGTGTTCGGCCGAGCTGCGCAATGTTCAAGCTGTTCTATCTAGCTGACGATTGGGGGGGGTAGAATGGAATCTGGCTGACTGATGCATCCCCCGCGGAACAGGCCGCATCTCGCCAACGGACGGCCCTGTTGTGGCATGTCGGGATCGTCACGGTCAGTGGGCCTGACAGGGGTGCTGCGACCGGGCACAGCGCCCCGACAACCGGGGTCGAGACGTGGATCCTGAAGATCCTCCGGGCCCGCCCGTCGATCCGCATTCCGGGGCTCCCGGCACTCCTGGCGCAGATCCAACACCCGACGCGCGCGCGCAGCATCCGAACGCGGACCCGAACACTCCCACTCCCACCCAGAACCGGCGGCGCGCACAGCTCGGCGTGGAGAGACACCGGCTGTCGGCACGCATCCGAACCATCCTGATCGGAGCACTGATCCTCGTGGCCGGCGTGAGCGGATCGGCGCTTCTGGCCGCGGAATGGCGCTCGAGCTCACTGCACGCCAACAGGAAGTCATTCCAGTCCACGGTCGCGGATCTGAGCAACACGCTGGAGGCGAAGCTGCAGACGAAAATCGAGCTGACGCGCACGATGCGCGCGATCGCGACGATGGAGCCGAACGCCGGCGACACGCGGTATCTGGAGTGGTACGCACAGTTGCAGCGCAGAGCCCCCGCCTCGCCAGACGTCACGGCTGTCTACATCCAGGCGGTCCGCTCCTCCGGACTGCCCGCGTTCCGAGCCCAGGCCGAGGCCGACCCGACATACAGCAAGCTGCTGCACGGCTCCTTCCAGATCGTCCCGTCCGGCCCCCGGCCACTGTACTGCCTCACGCGGGCCACGGTCGGCAACGATGCGGGCAGAACAACCTCCTATCCTCCGCTGCTCGACTACTGCGCGCCGGAGATCCCGGGGATCGGCAAGTCGCCATATGCGGCCCTGATCGCCACCGAGCGCACCACGGGCGCGTTCATCGTCACTCCCCTATCCGGTCTCGGCGTCCCCTCACTGGTCGGGATCAGCGAAGCCGTCTACCGGCGCGGCGCTCCGCTCTCCACCGAGACGGCACGCCGGGCGGCGTTCAGGGGCATCATCGGCACCTCGTTCGACAGCGCTGCGCTGCTGTCACCGCTGCTCGCCGGTCGTGGCTCGTTGACCCTGGCGCTGTACCATCGTAACGCTGGCGACCCGCTGGAGCTGATCGGCCACACGAGCACTGCCACCTCCGGGCGCACGTCCGGCTACTCCGAGCGACTCACCCTGGGAGAAGGCTGGTTGATCGCGGTGACCGGCGTGGCGGACAGCCCGCTCGCGGCCGACACACAGGGCGCCGTCGCACTGGCGTTCGGCCTGCTGGTCACGCTGCTCGTGTTCCTGCTCTGGCGCGTGCTCACCCATTCCCGCCAGCGGGCATGGGGCCTGGTCGGGGAGAAGACCGACGAGCTCGAGTACCGCGCGCTGCACGACCCGCTGACGGACCTACCGAACCGGATCCTCGTGCTCGACCGGGCGGAGCAGATCCTCGCGCGCGGGCGCCGCCAGGATGTGCCGGTGACCGCCCTGTTCGTCGACATCGACGGCTTCAAGCAGATCAATGACCGCCACGGCCATCATGCGGGCGACGAGGTCCTGCGCCAGGTCGGGGGGCGCCTGAAGACCATCCTGCGCGACAACGATACGGTCGGGCGCCTCGGCGGCGACGAGTTCGTCATGCTGATCGACTCGCTCGGCCTACAGGCCGCCCCCGAGCTCGTCGCCGAGCGGATCCTCGACGTACTGCGCCAGCCAATCCGCCTGTCCCAGACCTCCCGTCAACCGCTGTCGGTGACGGCGAGCATCGGCATCGCGACCGGCCGCCCGGCATCGGCCGAGGATCTGATGCAGGACGCCGACCTGGCGCTGTACAAGGCCAAGGCCCTCGGCAAGGACGGCTACGTCAAGTTCGAGACCGCGATGCAGACTGCGGCGCAGGACCGCATCCACCTGGAGATGGACCTCGGCAACGCGCTGGAGGCGGACCAGTTCTTCCTCGTCTACCAGCCGATGCTCGACCTCGAGCACGAGCGGGTCGTCGGCGTCGAGGCGTTGCTGCGCTGGCGCCACCGCTCGGGCGAAGTGATCCCGCCCGACGCGTTCATTCCGATCGCCGAGGACAGCGGTTTGATCGTGCCGATCGGCCGCTGGGTGCTCGAGCAGGCCTGCGCCCAGGCCGCCACCTGGCATGCGAACGGACACACCCTGAACATCTCGGTCAACGTCTCCGCGCGCCAGCTCGAGCGCCCGGAGTTCGTCGATGAGGTGCGCGCCGCGCTCGCCGACAGTGGTCTCGACCCGATGACGCTGACGCTCGAGATCACCGAGACGGTCCTGATGCGCAAACCCGACGCGACCGCCCAGCTGCTGTCCGAGCTGAAGGCGCTCGGTGTGCGGATCGCGGTCGATGACTTCGGAACCGGCTACAGCTCGCTCGCCTACCTGCGCCAGTTCCCCGTCGACTCGCTGAAGATCGACCGCACGTTCATCACGGGCCTCGAGCTCTCAAGCGAGGCGCACGCGCTGACACACACGTTGATCCAGCTCGGCAAGGCGCTCGGATTGCAGACGCTCGCCGAGGGCGTCGAGCAGCACAGCCAGGTCCGCGCGCTGCAACTGGAGGGCTGCGACCTCGCCCAGGGATTCCTGTTCGCCCGGCCGCTGGCGCCCGACGACGTCGAGCTCTTCCTCGCCGGGGAGCACGATCCGGCCGGCGCGTTCGCCGCGGGAGAGCCTGTGCCGCCGGTGGCAGGTCGGTGAGTCCTGCTGGGTCGCCGGTCGCTCAGGCGGGGTTGTCCGCGCGGTAGTACTCGATCGCGCCAGTGGCGTACAGATCGGCGTCGAGGATCGCCTCGATGTCGATGGTGATCTCGATCTCGTTGCTGACGACGACACCCCCGTCGGGAATCTGATCCTGCCAGGAGACGCCGAAGTCGTGGCGGTTGATCCGAGTCTTGGCTTCAAAGCCGATCCGGGTCAGTGTCCCCTTGTTCTCATCGCCGACCCAGAACGGCGTCTGCCACTGACCGAGGTAGGAGACGTCCATCGCGACCGGACGGGTGATGCCGCGAATCGTCAGGTCTGCCTGCGCCTTGAACGCAATATCGCCGGTCCGCTCGGTCAGGCGCCCGACAAAGGAGATCGTCGGATAGCGATCGACATCGAAGAAGTCCGCGCTGCGCAGATGCGCGTCGCGTTCGGGCTCACCCGTCCAGAGCTTGGTGGCGTCGATCTGGCCCGAGAACGTCGCGCTCAGCGGATCGCTCCAGTCCAGATACAGCTTGCCGTGCACGTCCTTGAACAGTCCATGCACCCACGTGACCATCATGTGCCGGGCGCGAAACCCCGCCTCGGTGTGACCCGGCTCAAACGTCCAGCTGGGGAGCTGATCGGCCGTGCCATCGTCTGTCTGGGGCTCGGGCATGACGCCAGTCAGATCCTACTGCGCCGCCAGCAGCGGCACGTCGTGCGCCAGTTCGGCAGGGATGAAGTTGGCCGCGTACACGGTCGTGCGCCGGCCCGAGGCCGATACGCCGTAGACGAGACCGGTGTGGTTGACGAACTGCGGTTGCTGGACGTCCTGTTCGGAACCGACGCCCCACGCATGCCACACGCGCGCGAGTTCGTGGGCGGAGCCGATCAGGTACTGCATCCGCCCGGTCATCCGATGGCGCGCCAGGAATGCCGCGACGGCCTTGGGTGTGTCGCCGCGAGGATCGACGGAGACGGCGATGATCTGCACGTTCCTGGACTCGGCGGGACCCATCAGTTCCAGGGTTGCATGCAAGGCAGCGGTGATCAGCGGGCAGATGTCGGGGCAGTTGGTGTACAGAAACGTCACGAGCACGGCCTTGCCCCGGTAGGAGTCGATGTTGACCGGCTGGCCGAGGTAGTTGCGCAGCTGTAGCGGTGGCGCGGGCGTGGGCGGGGAGAACACGGCCTGGGCGCGGAACTGGCCGTGAGCCGTGGTCGTGCCGGCGACCGTGGGAGGCGCGTTGCCACCGATCACAAGCACCGCGACGCCGCCGGCGACGACGACGATCACGAGCAGCGCCAGCAGCATCCGGGGGCCGAGTCCACGGTTGCGCATACCCAGCGAAGTTACCAGCGCACGGGTGGGATGTGTGCCCGTCTGCGGGTTGGTTTGGGGGGCGAGACCTGAGCGCGTGGCTGACACTCGGGGCAGTGACCGCGTCCCAGCGCGTGTTGGGTTAGGCAGCGATTTCGATACTGGTCCTGCTGAACGGAACGTCGGGCGATGACACCGTCGGCAAGATACGTTGCAGACCTTCCTGTGTGATGCAAATTGCAGACAGACCTGTTAGGTTGCCCCGCGTTCGTGCCTAATCCTTGATCCTCACGGGGTCGGGGAGCGGGGGACCCAGATGCAGCCGGACAAATGGCTGCGGGGGCGAATCGCCACCACTGTGTGGCGTAGCGCACGTGCGCGAGCCCGACAGCTAACCCCGTAGGCGCCAAGCCAACGATTTTGAAAGGACGTGCTGCGCATGCCGGGATTCCCGTCGCGTGACCTTGCCTTAGTCGACCCCTGGGAGGCTTCCTACGACCCGCTCGCGGGTGCGCCGGGAGCGTGCCGGCCGCTCCCCGTCGGCCGCGGCCGTGGACGCCGCAACAACGCCGCCTGGCAATCTCCACCGTCGCTATCGGCGCTGCTGGGCACCCATCGGCAGCAGGGCGCAGACGTACGCGACCTGGCCGAGACCGAGCCGTGGGATCTGTCGCTGGGCCGCTCGCGGGCGCGCAGACGCGCCGAGGAGCTGCGGTTCGTGCCGACGAGCACGCGCGCGAAGCGGATCTCGCTGGGCGCGCTGGTGGCGCTGGCGGCGGGTCCGAGCGCGAGCATGGCCGAAGGCAGCAGCTCCGTCTCGCCTTCAGCCGCCGGGCCGGCCGGGCCGACGACGACCCGAACACAGCATCGTGCTGCTGGAAGGCAGCGAAGGCCGGCAGGTGCGCCTGCTGCAACAGGCGCTGGGTGGCGTCAAAGTCGACGGCGTGTTCGGCCCGGAAACCGAGGCCGCGGTGCAGAGTTCCAGGCGAGCAGGGGACTGACGGTCGACGGCGTCGTGGGGCCGCTGACAAGCGCGGCGCTGCGCACCCAGACCGCGGCGACGGCGACGCTTCAGAGCTTCGACGATCCGGTCCCGGGCGAAGCATCGTCTGCGGATAACTCCGCGACGGCGGCCACGGCTGCGGCGGAGCTCGTCTCGGATGCGTCCTCCACACAACCGGGCGTCAGCTCGGAAGGCGCAGCGGCCACAGAAGGCGCCCAGGACGGCACCGGCGGAACAGAAGCGAGCGAAGGCGGTGCGGGAGCCGGCGAAAGCACAGGAGCAAGCGCGACCACGGCCAGTGTGGACACGGGCTTGTCGAGCTATAGCCCCGCCGCTGGTGGGACGAATGCGGGCACTGGTGCGGGTTCAGCCGGCACGAGCGCATCCTCTGAAAGCGCCACTTGGATGCGGTGACACGGCTGCAGGCCGCGCTGCACGTGACACCGGACGGAGACTTCGGCCCCGAAACCGAGGCCGCCATTCGCCGCCTGCAGGCCCGCAACGGCCTGACGGTCGACGGGGTCGTGGGACCGGCGACGTGGAGCGTGATCGGGGTCAGCCAAGAGGCGACGCTGACCCCCCCACCCTCGGCTCTGCCCCCCCCACCCGCCAGCACAGCAGTGCCGCGGACACAGCGACGTCCGCGGCCGGGCTGACCCCGGGCACCGGGGGAACCTGGGTGCCATGGACGCAGCGGCGGCTACGACGACGGGCGCACCCGTCGCTCCCCGGTCACTGCAGCCGACGCGGTGGTGCGACTGCAGGCCGCACTGCGTCTCCCGGTCGACGGCGAATTCGGCCCGGAAACCGAGGCTGCCGTCAGACGGCTGCAGGCGCGCCACGGGCTGACCGTGGACGGGGTCGTGGGACCGACGACGTGGAGCGCGATCGGGGTCAATGACGGACCGACGCTCACGCCGCCCCCCTCGGCGCTGGCCGGAGCCGGCTCCGTCGACGAGCACCCCAAGCTCGGCGGGTGCAGGCGGTGAATCCTCCAGCGCCGGCGGTGGAGAAGGCGTCGTCGCACGGGTGATCGCCGCGGCCGATGAAATCGCGACGCGGCCATACGTGTACGGCGGCGGGCACGGCTCGTTTGAGTCGGCCGGGTACGACTGCTCGGGGTCGGTGTCCTACGCGCTGCACGGCGGCGGGCTGCTGAGCTCGCCCGAGGACTCCACGGGGCTCGAGTCCTACGGCGAACCGGGCCCGGGCAAGTACATAACGATCTACGCCAACGCCGAACACGCCTGTATGACGATCGACGGCCGTCGATTCGACACGGTAGCGCTGCAGGAGACGGCTCGCGCTGGTCGAACTCGTCCGGCGATGACGGCGGCGGCTTCGTGGAGCGCCATCCGGCTGGACTGTAGGTCCCGCTGAGCAGCGCGGGACCCGGAGCTTACGCTCGGCCGGAAATCCCGCTCCGCGGGGCCGGCCGACCCGAAGCCCTCCTGGCCCGCTTGGCTGAGACGGCTGACTTTCTTTGAGCAACGGGCCGGCCCCTACGGGGCCGGCCCAATTCGTGGCTGGCGCCTGCGGGAGAGTTTCGTCCCCGGCGATGCCTAGCTTGGATGTCTCCGTCGAAGACAGGAGGCAAAAGCAATGCTGGCACGTACGAAGACATTCACAATCGAGGGATTGCAGACCCGGCAGGTGACCGTCGAGGTCGACATCCGCGCGGGGCTGCCCGCGTTTACGATCGTCGGTCTCGCCGACCCGTCGGTGCGCGAGGCGCGCGAGCGGGTGCAGGCGGCGATCCTGAACTCGGGATATGAGTTCCCGGCGCGCAGGATCACGGTCAACCTCGCCCCCGGAGACGTGCCGAAGGTGGGACCGGGATTGGACCTGGCGCTGGCATGCGGGGTGTTGGCAGCCAGCGAACAGCTCTCCAAGGAGCGGCTGGAGGACCACGCGCTGTTCGGTGAGCTGGCACTCGACGGCGAGGTGCGCGGCTCCCAGGGAACACTGGCAGTGGCGCAGGCGTGCGTGGAGGCGAACCTGGGGACGCTCGTGCTCGGACCGCAGTGCGTGCGTGAGGCGATGCTGGTGGGAGGACTGAATGTGGCCCCGGCGCGGAAGCTGGAGCGTGCGGTGGCAGTGTTGAGCGGCGAGGCGCCCGACCCCCTGCCCGAGTCAGACAGTCCAGAGCCGGCGGGGACAGGCGCAGTCGCCGGTCCGGACCTGAGTGAGGTGCGCGGCCAGCACCACGCGGTCAGGGCGCTGATCGTAGCGGCGGCCGGCGGGCACAACTGTCTGCTGAGCGGCTCGCCGGGGACGGGCAAGACGATGCTCGCCCAGCGAGTGCCGTCGATCCTGCCAGAGCTGAGCCGCTCGGAGGCGATCGAGGTGACGCGTATCCGCAGCATCGCCGGCGATCTGGAGGGCGAGCTGGCCCAGAGCCGGCCGTTCAGGGCGCCGCATCACTCGATCACGACCGCGGGACTAGTGGGCGGCGCGAACAGGGGTTGGGTCGGCGAGGTGGTGCTCGCCCACCGCGGGGTCCTGTTCCTGGACGAGCTCTCCGAGTTCGCCAAGCCGACGCTCGAGGCGCTGCGCCAGCCGCTGGAGGACGGGCGCGTGGCGATCGTCCGGGCCAAGCATTCGGCGGTATATCCGGCGCGGTTCATGCTGGTCGCCGCGACCAACCCATGCCCGTGTGGGTATGCGGGCGAAAGAGAGTGGTGCCGGTGCAGCGAAACCGACCTCGCGCGCCACCGGCGCAAGCTGAGCGGTCCCCTGGTGGACAGGATCGACCTGCAGGCCAAGCTCGAGAACGCCGGCAGCGAGGGCTTGAGCGCCGAGCCGTGGACGAGCTCGCAGAAGGCACGCGAGCGCGTGACGCAGGCCCGCGAACGCCAGGCGAACAGGCTGCAGGGCGAGTGCGTGTCCGTCAATGCGCACCTGGACACACGGATGCTGGAACGGCATGCGAGGCTCGATGAAAAGGGACAACAGATGCTCAAAGACGCCCAGGCGCAAGGGACGTTGAACGCGCGGGGACAGCACCGAACCCTGCGCGTGGCACGAACAATCGCCGATCTGAACGGGTGCGAGCGGGTGCGGAGGCGCGACGTCGGCGTGGCGCTGTCGCTACGCCCGGAGACCGGGATACGCGGCAGCCGGGCGGCGTGAGGTGAACAGCACAGGACGACACGCAAGGCAGGACGAGCGGAGCGGGGCGAGCGACGGCGCGTGCAAGGAATGCGTGCGCCGCAGCTGGCTGCTGAGCAAGCTGAGCCTGAGGCTGGACTACCGCAGCAGCGACGAGAACCGGCTGCTTGCGCTACTGGAACTGGAGGACGAGCAGCTGATCGAGGCAGTCGCCGGCAGACGACGGAACGAGCTGAAAGCACGCTGGCGGAGGTTCGAGCTCGGCGAGCCGGAGCCTGGCCGATCCGACCATCACGGTAAGCCCGGTCAAGCCACCCCCGTCGAGGAGGAGCTCGAGGCATGCAAACTCGATATCAAACCGCAGGTGGAGACGGTGTGCCGGCACTGCCGCGACTACCCGCGCATGCTGGGCGAGCGCAGGGGCGCGCCGAAGATGCTGCACGTAGTGGGTGGGCGCGAGCGCCTGCAGACGATGAGCACCGAGCCGGCGGTGGCGATTGTCGGCAGCGAGCGGCCAACCGACTACGGGATGGAGATGGCGCGCGGTCTCGCCCGGGGGCTGGCCGCCAGCGGAGTGACGATCGTGAGCGGACTGGCGAACGGAATCGCGGCGGCCGCGCTCGCGGGGGCATTGGAAGTGGCAGGACCGACGGTCACGGTGATGGCGGGCGGCGTGGATGTGGTCAAACCCGCTGGTAGGCGTGGGCTGTACGAGCGGGTGAGCGCGAGCGGATGCGCTGTGGCGGAGCTCGAGTGTGGGCTTGCGCCGCGTCGCTGGTGCGGGCCGGCGCGCGCCCGGACGGTCGTGGGACTCGCTGGGTTGACAATCGTGGTCGAGGCCGACGAGGGACCCGAGCTGGTGGGTGCGCGCGCCGCGCTGATGATGGGACGCACGGTCGCGGCAGTGCCCGGGAGGGTGAGCTCGCCGGTCAGCAGGGGCACGAACGCGCTGCTGATGGAGGGCGCGCCGCTGGTGCGAGACCCAGAAGACGCGCTGCAGTGGCTGTATGGCACGCGAGGCAAGCGCCCCGCGTGCGGACAGCCTCCCACGCGCGGGCAGAGCGGCCGGCAGCGGCCGGCAGGACTGGAGCCACGGCTGCAAGCCGTGCTCGAGCAGGTGGGTGCCGGACACGACACGCCCGGCAAGCTGACCAGCGCAGGCGGGGATGCGGGCGAGACAATGCTGGCGCTTGCGGAGCTGGAGCTGATCGGCCTGCTGGCGCGTGGGGACGGCGGACGCTACGTGCCACGTGAGAGCCTGGCCGGATGGTAGGAGCACCGGCGGGAGGCGGGACTCTGCGCGCCGGGCGCGGATGGCACGCCAACCGCTGGTTGCACACGGTCCGGCCGGATCGTGAGTTAAGGTTTCGTCCCGTCGGCGCCATGTGGCCGCCGGAGAGCGATGAGGCCCGCTCCATAACCGCGGTGTGTCCGCTGATGGCTTCTACCGAGACGAGCCAGCTCCGAGCGGGAGGACTTACTCCGGTGGACATCACGACGTCGGGCACGCCACAATCTGGAGCACCGATCGAGGACGTGGGCGAACTGCCCGAGTCCTTCCGCGCGGCCCACCCTCAGATCGGCAGGCTGGAGCTCGTCGCGGTCGGCGCAGGCGGTGCCGTGGGCGCACTGGGACGCGTCGGATTGGAGCAGGCATGGCCAAGCGCGGTGGGCAGCTGGCCGTGGGCGACGTTCGCCGTGAACATGCTCGGGGCGTTCGTGCTGGGCTGCCTGATGACCGCCCTGCGTCACGGACCGCTCTCGATCCCGACGTATAGGCTGCTCGGAACGGGATTCTGCGGGGCATTGACGACGTTCTCGACGATGCAGATCGAGCTGCTCGAGATGCTCGACCGCGCACGGTATGAGCTGGCGATCGGTTACGTCGGAGCGAGCGTGCTGGTCGGCTACGCGGCGGTGTCGGTCGCAACGAAGCTGACCGGGAGAGCGACCGTCGGCACGGCCGCTGCCGGGGCCGGGCCGTGAGCGCCCCCCTGTGGATCGCCGTGGGGACGCTGGGCGCGATCGGCGCGGTCGCAAGATTGCTGCTGGAGGACGTGGTCTCCTCGAGGCTGCCGATCACGTTCCCGGTGGGCACGTTGGCGGTGAACATGAGCGGAACGTTCGTGCTGGGCCTGCTGACGGGTATCGCGCTGACCGGCAACGCGATGACGCTCGCCGGCAGCGCGACGATCGGCTCATACACGACGTTCTCGACCTGGATGCTCGAGACCCACAGCCTGAACGAAGACGCTCGCCGCCGGGCGGCGAGCGCAAACGTGCTCGTGAGCGTGGCCGTGGGGCTCGGGGCGGTGGCGCTCGGTCGTACGATCAGCGCAGCATTCTGAGTCGATCTGAACGGAGCTGGACGGATCTGGCGCAGCCGAGGCGGGTATAGTTCAGCCACGCGCGGATGTAGCTCAGTTGGCTAGAGCGTCTGCTTGCCATGCAGAAGGTCGAGGGTTCGAGTCCCTTCATCCGCTCTTTGGAAAGCCCTGCTAATCGCGGGGGTTTTTCGTTTTTGGGCGGGGTGCGAAGTGATGACGGATGGTGCGGGTACCACTTGCAGGTACCAAATCAGGGTCTGGCATGCACGATTCGGTAGCCAAGACGCATGAGCCGCCGCTCCTCCCGGTAGGAATATGAGGCGATGTCGACTCCACGGCTGGATGGCTCTCTCGAAGCTTGGCCGGACATCGTGCCGAGGTTCTCGGGAAGCGCACTGCTTTGCGGCAATGGTCTGGGCATCAATGTATGGCCGGCATTCGCCTACGGATCCCTGTTTGACCACGCCCGTTCGGGTGGCCTGACCGACGAGGATCTCGCGCTATTTGGAGGGGCTGAGAACTTCGAGCGCGTGTTGAGCGACCTGAACACCGCGATCCGCGTGAACGAGGCGCTTGGTATGAGAGCCGATCGCGTCTACGAGCGCTATCGCAGTATTCAGAGGGCGCTTGGTCATGCGATCCGTGAGGTGCACCTGAATCGCACGCGGGTGCCCGAGTCGACTCTCGGGAGCATCAGGAAAGAGTTGCTCAACTATGAGTGGATCTTCAACACGTCCTATGACCTGCTCCTCTACTGGGCCATGGGATGCGGCGGTAACTGCCTGACCCCCGAGTTCGGTCCGGCTCTTGTGAGAGTTTCTCGTGCCCGTGATGATGGGCGAGGAAGGAACTCTGATGAAGCGATGCAGGCATACGCCGGAGCAGGTCATTCGCAAGTTGCGGGAGGCCGAGCGGATGCTCGGTGAGGGCAAGACGATCCCGGAGGCGGCGAAGGAGCTCGGGATCTCCGAGCAGACGTTTCACCGCTGGCGCAACCAGTACGGCGGGATGAAGGCCCAGGACGCGAAGCGGCTGAAGGAGCTCGAGCGCGAGAACTCGAGCCTCAAGGCGATCGTCGCCGATCAAGCGCTCGAGGTTCGGGCGTTGAAGGAATCTCCCGGGAACTGGTAGGCCCGGTCCGTCGACGCCAGGCGGTCGCGATGCTCCGCGACCGCCTCGGTGTCAGCGAGCGCTGGGCTGCCGGGTAGTCGGGCAGCATCGCTCACGCAGCGTCACGAGCCGGTGTGCGCGGTGGATGATGCGGCGTTGCGCGCCGAGCTGCGGGAGTTCTCGAAGGACCGTCCGCGGTGGGGGTATCGCCGTGCGCATCATCACTTGCGGGAGCTGGGCTGGGAGGTGAACCGCAAGCGTGTGCAGCGCCTGTGGCGCGAGGAGGGGCTGCGAGTCCCTGTGCGCAAGCGCAAGCGCCAGCAGCTCGGAGACTCGACGGTCCCGGCCGAGCGGCTGCGCGCCGAGCGGCTCAACCACGTGTGGGCGTTCGACTTCCAGTTCGACCAGACCGCCGACGGACGGGCGCTGAAGCTGCTGAACGTTCTCGACGAGTTCACCCGCGAGTCGCTGGTGATGTTCATCGAGCGCTCGATCGACGCTGACACGGTCGTCACGACGCTGGAGCGGCTGTGCGGCGAGCGCGGCGCCCCGGAGCTCCTGCGGTGCGACAACGGCCCGGAGATGACCGCGCACGCGCTCAAAGACTGGTGCGTGCTGGCGGAGACCGGGACCGTGTTCATCGAGCCGGGCTCACCGTGGCAGAACCCGTTCGTGGAGAGCTTTCACTCTCGCGTGCGTGACGAGCTGCTCGACGTCGAGGAGTTCTCCGACCTGGCCGAGGCGCGGGTAGTGATCGGCGACTGGCGCGAGGACTACAACCAGCGCCGCCCGCACTCCGCGCTCGGGATGCTCACCCCGGCCACCTTCGCCGCCCAATGCACTCCCAGCGCCACCGACCGCAAAGCGGCATGACCCCCCCGGCGAGGGAACGCGCCGGTCGGGTCGTGCTCCGCTACGGCCCAAGGGCCTCCGCTCCACCCGACCCGACCGAACCCCCAGCTACTCTCCCCCTTCTTCTATCCACCAGCTCTCACACTCGGTGGACCGAAAACAGAGACCGGCATCTTTCCCCCTTCGTCGACCACTTTCGCTGGGGCGGACGGCTTGAGTTCGACGCCGAACGCGCGGATGTATACGCAGGGCAGGTCCCGGTGTATTTCCTCCACGGAGCTCTGCACCTGATCGTGAGTGGCTCCGGGATCACCTGGAAGCTCCGGCGTGGGGCGATCCAGACACTGCTCGATCAGTTCGGAGAGCCGATCGCCGGAGATCCACAGGCACGCCCGCTGCTGGTCACCGAGGGGGCGGCACGCGACAAGCTGCGGGCAATCGAGGGCAACGCCTATCTGGCGCACGCACTGCGGACGATGCGCTCTGTGGGCTTGCCGATCGTCGTGTTCGGGAGCAGCCTCAGCGAGCAGGACGATCATCTCGTGGATGCGCTCAACGAGCACCCGCGGCGGCCGATCGCGGTGTCGCTGCTACCTGGCCCACGACGAGAGCTGGCCGCTCGCCAAGCCGAGATCTACGCGCGGCTACAGACCGACGAGCTGCGGTTCTTTGACGCCAGCAGCCACCCGTTCGGCGATCCCGGGCTGCGAGTGCAGTGACTCAACGAGGCGACCGATAGGCTGCCATCCGAGGGGCCTCCTAACATTGACGATAGGTTCATTCGGATAGAAAGAAGACGTAACGATGGCGACCAAGCGAGATGTAAAGCCAAATGCCACGGGTGGCTGGGATGTCCTGAGAGAGGGTGACCGCCGCGCAGCGGTGAGTGCACAAACCAAGAACGCGGCGCTGGCTCGAGCACGAGATCTGGTGCGCAGTGAAGGTGGCGGCGAGGTGCGTGTGGTCGACAGCTCCGGCAAGATCGTCCGCTCCAGCCGCGTCGCGAAACGCGCAGTCGGGCACACCGATAGCAGCGCGCGTCGACGCAGCGCGGTCGGCTGAACAGACACGCCTGCGCTCTCTTGCACTCGCAAGCTTCCAGGGAATCGTCGTCACACTCTGCTTCGGTGACCATCCGCCGCCGCACGTGCATGTGCGCGTCGGTCGCCCCAGGTAACCGCGGCGTGGCCGAGGCACGCTTCGCGATCGAAACCGGCGAGCAGATCGACGGCCTGCTCCCGGCAGTCAAGGCGACTCGAGTCACGAGATGGTGCCGGCGCAATCGCCAGACGTTGCTGGTCGACTGGGAGCGCGCCAAGCGTAAACAGCATCCGATCGGGCGCTACGATTGATCGCGATGGAGCCCGCAATCGCCCCCGAGATGATCGCCGCGACTCCGCGCCCGGATCACATCGTCCGCGTGATGTTCGCCGACGGCGAGGTTCGCGACGTTGACATCACGCCGCTGCTGGTCACAGAAGCGTTCGCGCCACTGCGTGACCCCTCAGTATTCGAGCGGGTCTCCGTGGACCAGGAGATCGGGACGATTGCTTGGCCGGGCAACATCGACCTGGATCGAGACGTGATCTATGCCGCCCTGGACCTCGGACCGGCAAATGCCCAGATCAGGGTTCTCACTCCCAACATCGCCGCCTGAGATAACCAACTCACGAGTAAGGAGTAACACATGGCAGCCACCGAGACCGCATCCGAGCAGATCGTCACAGGCGTGGACTTCGTCGCCCTATCCACGAAAGACCTCGACACCGCGATCGAGTTCTACGGCCAGACGCTGGGACTGCCGATGTCGGTGCACCTGGAGGAGCGCAACTACGCCGAGTTCGAGACGGGCAACCTGACGCTGAGCGTGATCGACGCGGAGAAGATGGGCATGGAGCATCAGGTGCGCGGGCATGAGATCGCGCTGCATGTCGACGATGTGCAGGCCGCGCGCGCGACGCTGGAATCGCGCGGAGTGCAGTTCAAGGGCGACACGCTGGACACGAGCGTGTGTCATATGGCGCTGTTCAACGACCCCGACGGCAACCCGCTGATGCTGCATCATCGCTACGCGCCTCGCAATCCACAGAAATAGCCCCGAGATCCGCCCCGCTCCGAACATCAACCTTCACGCACACGGCTTGCTCTCTCCAGGGAAACCCTGGGCTTAGGCCTGCCCATTTACTTGAACGATTGCTCCCAGATAGTTGAGTGATCTGACTGAGCCGCCGATACGTATTCGCCATGCAGACAAACGGGTCACGGCGGCGCTCATGGCGAACTATGCCGATCACGGTGTGCGTCTGCCTTGGGGTCGCTGACGGCGGCCGCCGCGATCACCGCCGACGAGCTGGCCCACAGCGAAGCGCGGATGAGACGCGCGGCGCTGTCCCAGCGCGCGAGCGCGCAGATCGCCGAAGCGGTCGATCCGACGATCGACGCGCCTGCAGGATCTGGCGGCGGCCACCGGCCAGGACAGGCCGGGAAGCCTGAGTGGGTTCAACGCGGTGGCGCGGGGGCTGCTGGAAGACCCGGCGATGAACGGCGTCGGGCTGATCGAGCCGGTGCGGGCAGACCGGCGAGCAGCCTTCGAACGCGAGCACGGCCAGATCAAAGCGCTGCGCGACGGACGCGCGTCCGGGCCCGCGCCGGCGCGCGCACGGTACTACGTCGTCGCCGAGGTGCTGAGCAGGCCGGGGCAGCCGCGCAACATCGACACGAACGTGGGCGAAGAACCCGCTCGCCATGCGGTCCTCCTCGCCGCGGCAGCAGTCCGGCAAGCCACAGGCGACCCCGCCGGTGCGCCGGGTCGGCAGCACGCGGCTACGCGACCGTGCTGTACGTGCCCGTGTACGCGCCGAGCGCCCGCGCTCCGCGCATGCCTGCCGCGCGGGTGGCGGACCTGCGCGGATTCGTTTCCAGCAGCTACCGCTATGCGGCGCTGGCGCCCGACGTGCTCAAAGCACTCCCGAAGGGCACGGCGCTGGCGCTGTACGACGGGCGCTCGAAGCTGCTCGGAACGGGCACACAACACGACCCGCAGAGCACGAGCATCTCCGTCGCCGGGCGCTCGTGGACACTCGAGATCGGCGAGCCCGCGGCGAACCTGTCGCTCACTGAGACCGTGCTGATCGTCGGTGGCATCCTGACGCTGCTGCTGGTCGCGCTCAGCGTACAGGCGGCCCGCCGCGAGCGCTACGCCCTGGAGATGGTCGACCGCCGGCTGGCCGAGCGCGAACGGGCCGAGCTCGCGCTGCGCCAGCTGACGGCCAACGACCCGCTCGGCCCGGGCCGCATCGAGACGCGCCTGGAGTGGGTGGCAGCGTATCAGGGCGGCGCTCGACGAGGGACGGCTGACGCTGCATGCCCAGCCGGTCGTGGAGACCGCGAGCGGGCGCACGACCCAGCACGAGCTGCTCGTGCGGATGCTCGACACCGACGGCTCGCTGGTCTCCCCCGCCCAGTTCCTGCCGATCGCAGAGCGATTCGGGTTGATCCGCGAGATCGACCGCTGGGTGGTGACCGAGACGATCGCGATTCTGCGCCGCCGCCAGCGAGCGACGGGAAAGCCGACGATGGAGATCAACCTGTCGGGCCATTCGCTCGGCGACTCGCGAGCTGGCCGCGCACATCGGCCGGGAGCTGCGCGAGGCGCAGGTCGATCCCGGCCAGCTGATCTTCGAGGTCACCGAGACGACCGCGATCGGCAACATCGCCGCGGCACGCAACTTCGCCCAGCAGCTGGCGCGACTCGGCTGCCGGTTCGCGCTGGACGACTTCGGCGCCGGATTCGGCTCGTTCTACTACCTCAAGCACCTGCCGTTCGACTACATCAAGATCGACGGCGAGTTCGTGCGCAACTGCACCACCAACGCCACCGACCGGCTCGTGATCTGCGCCGTCGTCAAGCTCGCCCAGGGATTGGGCACGCGCACGATCGCCGAGTTCGTCGGCGACGAGCAAGACGTTCGCGACGGTCGCCGCGCTGGGCGTCGACTACGCCCAGGGCTTCCATCTCGGTAAGCCCGTCCCCGTCGAGAGCCTGCTCGCGCGAACTTCCAGCGCAGATCCCCGGAGGGCGATAGCCACTCAGATCGACGGCAGCAGGGCGCCGCGCGCGAGGGACTCGGCCATCGGCCGCTTTGCCATGCCCGCCCTCGGCGTCACCGCCGCGCTGAGCGCTCTTGACCCCATACAGATACCGATCGGCGCGAGCCATCGGAGCATCGAGGCGCTCGCCCGGAGCGCCACTCGCTGACGCCGACCGACCAGCCGACGAGATCGGAGCCACCGCGCAGGCGCTCGAGCAATGCCTCCGCGCCGGCGCTCGTTGTCGCAGGGAGCAGCAGCACGAACTCATCGCCGCCATGACGCGCGAGGATGTCGCCTGGTCGCACGCGCTGCGCGCCAATCGCGACCGAGGCTGGCCAGCAGACCGGTCGCCGGCGGCATGGCCATCGCGGTCGTTGATCTGCTTGAACCCGTCGAGGTCGATCACGGCCAGCGTCAGCGGATTGCCGGTGCGATCCGCCAGCGCGCGCTCGCGCAGCGCGGCCGTCTGAAAGCCGTTGCGGTTGAGCAGGCCCGTCAAATGGTCGGTGCCCGCCTGGCGGCGCATGCCCTCGCTGAGTCGCCCGAGCAGCAGGCAGATCGACCAGATCGTGATGATCACGACCATCCAGTAGACGAGCGATGTTTGACAGGCCGCCCACCAGCAGACCGACGGTGAAGCCGGCCGACATCAGCACGCCCTGCGCGATCACGCCGCGCCGCGGGAAGAAGTGCGCCGAGTAGATCGCGACCCACGGATAGCCGAACGCCATGATCATCATGCCTCCAGGAGTGACGGCCTGCGCCACCAGCCAGCTGGCGGCGAGTGACCCGGCCGCGGCGATGAGCTCGAAGCCGAGCAGCGGCATGCGTGCTCCGATGAGCCAGATCACCAGAGCGCACCCGATCGCTATCGCGCCGGCCACACCAACCATCGCCACAGGCTCGCTGGCGCTGACGGGGTCGGCGGCGGCCAGCACACCGAGGAGCCCTTGAACCAGAAACAGCAGAGCCAGCGTCCACACAATCGCGGGCCGTGCCTCGATCAGCCGGCGCGAGAGCAGGCGCAGCGAGCGGGCGATTGGCGTGCGCGCCGGCTTGGGCCGCGTCTCCGGACCCCGAGGCCGGTCAGAGGACTGGATCGAGCTGTTGTATGTAACGAGCACCTGCCTGACTCTTCGGTCGTGCCCCCGGGTGGCTTGAGCCAGCGTGGCCCCTGACAACAAACCTTCATGCCTACGCAGAAGCCCCGATGGGCGCCTGCCGCCACTCGCGCTGAGCTGACCAAAGCCGACTGACCCACCGCCGGCCAGTACCCTGGATGGACGATGCTGTTCACGCGCAAGCCATCCCCGCCGCTGGACGCCGATTCGGCTCTCCCCGGG
Source organism: uncultured Solirubrobacterales bacterium (assembly GCA_963736555.1). GTDB lineage: Bacteria > Actinomycetota > Thermoleophilia > Solirubrobacterales > Solirubrobacteraceae > Palsa-744. The sequence goes on along the minus strand of CAVTPC010000002.1, from coordinate 98,932 downwards.
CGAGCCATCGAGATGCCCGTACCTGAGCGCCACGAGGTACTGCACACGCCGCTGCGCGGACCGTTCCCCGACGGCGTCGAGACGGCCGTGTTCGGCATGGGCTGCTTCTGGGGCGCCGAGCGGATCTTCTGGCAGACGCCGGGCGTGTACACCACCGCCGTCGGATACGCCGGGCGGGTTCACGCCGAACCCGACCTACGAGGAGGTGTGCTCGGGACAGACCGGCCACGCCGAGGTCGTGCTCGTCGCGTTCGACACCGCCAAGACGAGCTACGCGGAGATGCTGCGGCTGTTCTGGGAGGGCCACGATCCGACCCAGGGCATGCGCCAGGGCAACGACGTCGGCAGCCAGTACCGCTCGGCGATCTACTTCGCGCGACGAGGCCCAGCGGGCCGCCGCCGCAGGCTTCGCGCGACGCCTACCAGCAGATGCTCTCAGCGGCCGGGCCACGGCGAGATCACGACCGAGATCGCTCCATGCCAGACCGACGCGGCCGACCCGATGTACTACGCCGAGGACTACCACCAGCAGTATCTCGCCAAGAACCCCGGCGGCTACTGCGGCCTCGGCGGCACGGGCGTGGCCTGTCCCGATCGGCCTGACGAGCGCCTGAGCCCGACGTCGCTGAGCCTGGGCGTCCGCGGACGAGCCGAACGGCGTGACCCCGCCGAAGCGGGGCCGCGACCGTCTCGTTGTCCGAGTCCACCGGGTCGCGACCCTCTGCCCGTGGGGTGGACAGGGACGCGACCCGGAAGCTGTCCGTGCGCCTACGTCGCGCTTCCCAGCGCGGGCTCGCTGCCGCCCGGCTGCCACACCGGCGGGTGGGGCCGCCGAGCGTGGGCACGTCCGAGGGGTAGACCTCGTTGCCGTGGATCGCGTGATCGCCGATCTCCAGCTCCTCGTCGGAGAGTCGCAGCGGCACGAAGATGCCGACCAGCTTGAGGATGATGAACGTGGCCACCGCGGTGTACGCGATCACCCAGGCAGCCGGCCTCGGCCTGCCAGCGCAGCAGCGTCCAGCCGCCGCCGAGGAGCAGTCCCGTCTTGCCCCGGCAGGTTCGGCAGCGCCGCCCACGCCGATGTACTCGACGATCGGCGGGTCGGCCAGCAACCCGACCACAGAGCCCCCGGCCAGGCCGGCGATACCGTGGGTGTAGATCACCCCCAGGGTGTCGTCGACGTTGCGGAACGGCCGCACCCGGCTGAGGTAGCGGATCGCCATCCACACGATCGTCGCGTCGACGACGCCGATGATGATCGCGCCCCAGCCGTTGACGAACCCGGCCGCGGGCGTGATGCCGACGAGGCCCGTGATCATGCCGTTGACCGCGCCGATCATCGAGGGCTTGTCGCGGAAGATGTAGTCCCACGCGATCCACACCATCATCGCCACGGCCGTGCACAGGTTCGTGTTGATCACGGCCGCGGAGGCGTCCGCGCCGGCGTAGTAGGAGTCCCCGCCGTTGAACCCGTTCCAGCCGAGCCACAGCAGACCCGCGCCGACCGCCAGCATCAGCAGGTTGTTGGGGGCGTCGATCTCGCGGTCTCGTTGCAATCGCGGTCCGATCACCGCCGCGAACACGAACCCGGAGATGCCTGCGGACAGATGGATGACGTAACCACCGGAGTAGTCCAACGCGCCGTGCGCGGCGAAGTAGCCGCCGCCCCAGATCAGGAACGCGTTGACCGCGTACACGAACGTGATCCACAGCGCCACGTACGGGATCCAGGCCTTGAAGTTGACCCGCCCGAGCACCGAGCCGAGCGCCAGGATCGGGGTGATCGCGGCGAACACGAACTGGAAGTAGACGAGCGAGGCCTCGGGGAAGTGGAACGGCGGACCGGTCGTGATCGACGGGATTTCCGCCTGGCCCTCCTCGCCGACATGGCTGAGCACGCTGCCCGGTTCACCCAGAGCGGTGCCCAGGAACCCTTTGGTCCCGAAGATGCCCCCGCCGCTCTGCGCGATCGGATGGCCGAAGCCCATCTTGAACGCCCACAGACACCAGACGATCAGCGTCACGCAGAACGCGACGAACGTGAGCATCATGGCGTTGACCGACCAGCGCTTCTGCATGACCCCGCCGTACAGCACGGCGAGACCGGGGAGGCTCATCAGCCCGACGAACGTCGCGGCGGTCATCTGCCACGCGTTGTCGCCGGCGTTGAGCCAGGTTGGGTATGACGTGCCAGGACATGTGCCTCCGTTTCCCTGCGGTTGGATCCGCCGCGCCGGCGCCCGTCCACGAGGGCAGCGACGCGACAATTGCGGTCCGCGTATGAAAACCGGCATCGCGGCGAGCCGGTAGGGACACCGTGGCCAACAGTTGGCGGAGGCGTTTCGACATTTGTATAGACGTCCCCACAGCGGGCTGTAGAGGGCCGAGACAGCGCGGGTGGGAGGTCGCACACGTTGTGACCGCGGCGATGCGCATGCGGGAGTCGACAGCGATTTCGATACCGATCCTGCTGAAGGGATGTACCGCGGGCTCGGGCGCGGCCAGGCGCAGGCGATCAGTCGAACGGGAAGCCGGCCCGCCGGCAGGCGGCGCGCAGTTCGGCGGCGACGTGCCTGAACGCATCCGGCGAGGCGCACACCGCGCCTGGCCTGCGCACCGCAGGCGTGCTCGGTCGCACCGCCGAGCGTGAGGCGAACGTGACTTCGATGCAGTCCCTGCGCGCGGGCGCGCCGCTGGTCGAGCGCGTACGCGCCGAGACCGACCGCGATCAGCGCCACGCACGCGAGCAGCGCAGCGACGACAGCCCGCTCACGCCGCCCCCAGCGCAGCGGCTCGGACAGCCGCTTGGACTGGTCCATCATGATCATGACGCGGCGAGCCTACCGGTCTAGTGGCGGCGGGCCGGAGCGGCAGCGTCACGGCATGATCCGCAGCGGTCTCGCGGCCCGTTCCGATCCTGCCTGAGCGGCCGATCCGGCGGCCGACTCGGGCTGGAACGAGAGCGCGGCCGAGTTGATGCAGTAGCGCTGGCCGGTCGGCCCGGGACCGTCGTCGAACACGTGCCCAAGATGCCCGCCGCAGGTGCGACACACGACCTCGGTGCGGCGCATGAACAGGCTGTTGTCGGGTCGCAGCTCGACCGCCTCGGCGACGGCGGGCTCGGTGAAGCTCGGCCAGCCCGTGCCGGAGTCGAACTTGGTGTTCGAGTCGAACAGCTCGGTCCCGCAGGCGGCGCAGCGGTAGGCGCCCGAGGCCTTGTTGTAGACGAGCTCGCCCGTGAACGGCGCCTCGGTGCCCGCCTTGCGCAGCACCTCGTACTGCTCGGGCGTCAGCTGCTCACGCCACTCGCTCTCGGACTTGACCACCTTCGGCTCGCTACGCATCCCCATCCAGTTCTAGCACGCCCGCGACTCGTCACCCCGGCTCCGCGACGCGGCCGTCCAGCAGGATCGATGTCGAGAAGCGTCCCGTACCGATCGGAGATCGGCGGCGATGCTCCGATCGACCAGCACGCGCACGGCCCCGGTCTACCGCATACGGACGTTGCCAGCGCGCGCCTGGTCTCGCCCTCCCAACAGACCCAGCCCCGTGCCGCTGCTGCTATTATGATGTTTACGTTCACGTCAACTTCTACATCGAGGCGCATCGGCGTCAGCGAAGGCCACGCCAACTACAAGTGGTGGGCGCTGTCGTGCACGAGCCTCGGGATGCTGCTCGCGGCGACCAACTCGGGCACGCTGATCATCGCGCTGCCCGACCTCGAGCGCTCGCTGCACACGAGCCTGCTCGCGCTCGTGTGGGTGATCCTCGCCTACCTGATCGCCGCCACCGTGCTCGTGCTGATGGCCGGCCGCCTGTCGGACCTGTTCGGGCGCAAGCGCGCCTACGTCGGCGGGTTCGTCGTGTTCGCGCTGGCCTCGCTCGGCGCCGGGTTCTCGCCCGACGCGACCGTGCTGATCGGCTGGCGCATCCTGCAGGGGATCGGCTCGGCGTTCCTGTTCGCCAACGCCGCCGCCCTGGTCACCGACGCGTTCCCGCAAGGAGGAACTGGGCCTGGCGATGGGCGCGAACACGATGGTCGCCGCGATCGGGCTCGTGCTCGGACCGGTGCTCGGCGGGGCGCTCGTGGCGATCTCCTGGCACTGGGTGTTCTGGTTCAACGTCCCGTTCGCGCTCGCCGGCGCCGCCTGGGGCGCGCTGATCCTGCGCGAGCTGGCCCGGCGCGAACACGTGCCCAGCTATGACGTGCTCGGCACCACCACGTTCGTGCTCGGGCTCACCGGCCTGGTGTTCGGCGTCTCGCAAGGGCGGACTGAGCGGCTGGAACGACACGCTCGTGATCGCCGGCCTCGCCGCCGCGGCCGTGCTGCTGCCCGCATGGGTGCGTGATCGAGCGCCGCTCGCGCGCGCCGATGCTCGACCTCGGACCTGTTCAACAACCGCCTGTTCGCCGCGGCCACCGCCTCGGCGTTCATCAACGGGCTGCACGGTTCGCGCTGATGTTCCTGTTCGTGTTCTACTACCAGGGCGCCCAGTCGAACTCGCCGATCGAAGCCGGCATCAAGCTGATCCCGCTCGCGCTGGGCATGCTGATCGCCTCGCCCCTGGCGGGCATCTACGCCGACCGGCACGGCTCGCGCACGCTGGCCGCGCTGGGCATGCTCGTCAGCGCCGTCGGCCTCGCCGGGATGACGACGCTCGGCGTGCACACCGCCTACTGGCAGAGCGCGGTCTGGCTGGCGCTCGTGGGCGTCGGCTCGGGCATGTTCAACAGCCCCAACACCGCCGCGATGATGGGCGCCGTGCCCGCCCAGCGCCGCGGGATCGCCGCGGGCGCGCGCACGCTCGTGCAGAACACCGGCGCGGTCCTGTCGATCGCGTTCGTGCTGGCGATCGTCACCTCCTCGGTGCCCAAATCGACGCTGTTCGCGGTGTTCTCGGGCCTGGCCCACGGGCTCTCCGCAGCAGAAGCTCGCGCCGTTCATCGACAACATGCACGTCGCCCTGTGGGTGCTCGCGGCGACCTCGCTGGTGGGCGCGTCGTGTGCCTGCTGCGCCCGAGCCATGTCGATCTCGAGTCGCGACGCCGGCCTTCAGGAGCAGCGCGCGGGCCGACGAACGACTCGGGCGGCCACCGCGCGGAGCGGTCGACGACGTGCAGCGAGCGCCGTGACGCACGGCGCCAGACCGGACGCCCAGCCTGCGGATCGGCGACGTCGCCAAGCTCGTCGGCACGACCCCGCGGACGATCCGCTACTACGAGGAGATCGGCCTGCTGCCGCAGGCGCCCGCGCGCCCGTCCGGCGGGCATCGCGTGTACACCGACGCCGAGGTCGAGCGCCTGCGCGAGGTGATGCGCCTGAAGGACCTGCTCGGGGTGACGCTCGAGGAGCTGAAGACGCTGCTCGCCGCGGAGGAGTCGCGCGCGATCGTGCGCGCGCAAGCTGCGCCGCGAGGACGTCGACCCCGAGCGCCGGCGCGAGCTGCTGGACGAGGCGCTCGGCCACATCGACCGCCAGCTGGAGCTCGTCGAGCATCGCGCCGCGAGCTGGCCAAGCTCAAAGGCGAGCTGTGCGAGACCCGCAAGCGCGTGCGCCGCAGGATCCGCGAGCTGGACGCCCACGCCGAGGGGGCGTTTCCACCGGCCACCGCCGAGGAGCCCGGGATCTCGGCCACTGAGTCCGCCCTGTGAACGGCAGCTCTCGAATGCCCCGGAGAAACACGCGGCCGTTCATATAGTGCGGTGCTACGACTGCAACCAGGCGAGGGCAAGGAGCGTCGAGTCATGGAGCGCAAGTGGTGGACCCTGATCGCCGTCTCGGTGGCGATCTTCATGCTGCTGCTCGACATCACCGTCGTCAACGTCGCGCTGCCCGACATCCAGCGCTCGCTGCACTCGTCGCTTCTCGCGACCTGCAGTGGGTCGTCAACGCCTACGCGCTGACGCTCGCCGCGTTCCTGCTGACCGCGGGCTCGATCGCCGACCTGATCGGGCGCCGGCGCGTGTTCGTCGCGGGCCTCGTGGTGTTCACGGCCGCCTCGGCCGTCTGCGGCCTGTCGAGCTCGCCGCTGATGCTGAACCTCGCGCGGGCCGTCCAGGGCACCGGCGGCGCGATGATGTTCGCGACCTCGCTGGCGCTGATCGCCCAGGCGTTCCACGGCAAGGAGCGCGGCACCGCCTTTGGCGTGTTCGGCGCGGTCACCGGCGCCGCCGTCGCGGTCGGCCCGCTGCTCGGCGGGGTCATCACCTCGGGCATCGGCTGGGAGTGGATCTTCTTCGTCAACGTCCCGATCGGCGTCGCCGCCGTGTTCATCACGCTGACCCAGCGTCGCCGAGTCGCGCGACCCCGACGCGACCGGCGTCGACTGGGCGGGCCTGGTGACGTTCTCCGGCGCGCTGTTCCTGCTCGTGTACGCGCTCGTGCAGGGCAACGACGAGGGCTGGGGCTCGACCGAGATCGTCGCGCTGCCTGAGCGCGGCTGCGGTCCTGCTGATCGCGTTCTTGATCGTCGAGCTCCTGCAGTCGCCGGCCGATGCTCGACCTGGCGCTGTTTCGCCGGCCCGCTTCACGCGGCGCGAGCATCGTCGCGTTCGCGCTCTCGGCGCTCGCTCTTCGCGATGTTCCTCTACCTGACCCTCTACATCCAGGACGTGCTCGGCTACAGCCCGCTGCAGGCCGGCCTGCGGTTCCTGCCGATGACGCTGCTGTCGTTCATCGTCGCCCCGATCGCCGGCAGGCTGAGCGTGCGCGTGCCCGTGCGCCTGCTGCTGGGCTCGGGCCTCGCTGCTGATCGGGCATCGGCCTGCTCGCGATGACCGCCATCGACGCCGCCTCGAGCTGGACGGCGCTGATCCCCGGCTTCCTGCTCGGCCGGCGCGGGCATCGGCCTGGTCAACCCGCCGCTGGCCTCGACCGCGATCGGCGTGGTCCCCGCTCGAGCGCAGCGGCATGGCCTCCGGCATCAACTCGACCTTCCGCCAGGTCGGCATCGCCACCGGGATCGCCGGGCTGGGCGCGGTCTTCCAGCACGGCGTCACCCGTTCCACGACGGCGGCGCTGCGCGCCGGCGGGCATGCGCCCGAAGTCCTGAGCGCCGCCCACGGCCAGCTCGGGACGCTTGCTTCAGTCAGGCGAAGTCAGCCAGATCGCCCGTTCCCTCTCCCCCGCTGTCCGTGCCTCCCTGGAACACGCCTACCGCGTCGGGCTTCACCGACGCGTTCACGACGATCGCCCTGATCGCGGCGCTCCTTGCGCTCGTGGGCGGCGTGCTGGCATTCGTGCTCGTGCGCAGCCGCGACTTCGTCTCCGCGGGGGATTCGCCGGCCGCGCAGGCTTCGAGCCCGAGCCGGTTGTCTCTGCTGCCGGGGTGATGTGTGCTCGATCCCCGGGTTCATGCGAGTCAAGGCCGCTCTGTCGTCATACCCGTCGCACGCGATCACCGGCAGGCGCGGATAACGTGGATAGGCTGGGTCGGTGCGCGAGCGGGCGCACAGCGAGAACACCGACCCACGCGTGTTGCGAACCTCGACCTGGTGCTCACACGTGTCGCACAGCCCGGCGCCCGGGCCTGGGCGTGACCTGGCCGGCTGAAGCGGCGGCTGGGGGGACATCGCCGCAGCGTAATGCCCCAGGCCCAGCCCGACCTCCGCGCCAGCCCCCTGCAATAATCGTTGACCATACAACTATGACGACCTTCTATCGACTGCTCGGCTTTCTGCGCCCCTACAGGCGCGGCCTGATCATCTCCTGGACCCTGGCCAGCCTCGCGATGGTGGTGACGGTCGCGCTGCCCGCGCTGACGGGGCGCGCGGTGCAGATCATCAGCACGGGCGCCCCGCCATCAAGCCGCCGCGCAGGCGAGCGCCCACCACGAACTGACGCTGGTCGCGCTCGCGATCGCGCTGATCGCGCTGATGCGCTGGGGATTCATGTACTGGCGGCGGATGGTCGCCGGGCGGCTCTCGCTCGGCGTCGAATATGACCTGCGCAAGCTGCTCTACGGCCACCTGCAGCAACTCGAGCTCGGCTTCTTCGACCGCCAGCAGACCGGCCAGCTGATGTCGCGCGCGACCGTCGACCTGCAGGCCGTGCGCTTCTTCCTCGGCTACGGCCTGGTGTTCATCCTGCAGTCGATCCTGACGATCGTGCTCGCGGGAATCGTGATGATCGTCACCGAACCGCGCCTCGGCCTGATCTCGCTCGCGCCGGTGCCGTTCGTGGTGCTGATCTCCTACCGCTACGGCCGCCGCGCGCGACCGGCGATCCAGGAGACCCAGCAGCGCATCGCCGAGCTGACCGCGGACGCCGAGGAGAACATCTCCGGGGTGCGCGTCGTCAAGTCCTTCGCCCGCGAGCCCCGCCAGCTGCAGCGCTTCCGGGGCAGCGTCGGGCGCGTGTTCAGCCAGGCGATGGTGGCGACCCGCCTGGAAGCGAAGTACAACCCGATGATCGGCTTCCTGCCCCAGCTCGGCCTTGCCGCCGTGCTGCTGATCGGGGGCAACGCCGTGATCCACGCCCATCTGACGCTCGGCCAGTTCACCGCGTTCTACCTGTACCTGAACATGCTGATCGCCCCGATGCGCACGCTCGGCGTGATCCTCAACCTCGCCCAGCGCGCCACCGCCTCGGGCGCGCGCCTGTTCCAGGTTCTCGACCGCCCCCCGCGCCTGACCTCACCGCCCGGCGCCCCACCGCTGCCGCCCGGCAGCGGGCATGTGCAGCTGCAGCGACGTCACCCTGCGCTATGACGACTCCGACGAGTTCGGCGCGGCCTACTCGGCTACCCGCGCAAACGGCGCCGCGGTTGATGGCACCACGCCGGTTCCGACAGCGACCAACGGCGCCACCTGGCCCAAGTCACTACTGTAAACGGCGCGACACCGCCCGATGTTGGCGCAAACGGCGCCGTGTCAGACCACGCGCACGTGCAGTGCTGAGCCACATCGATCTGGACGTGCCCGCCGGGCGCACGGTCGCGCTCGTCGGCGCCACCGGCTCGGGCAAGACCAGCCTCGTCTCGCTGATCTCGCGGCTGTACGACGCCAGCGCCGGGCGCGTGCTGCTCGACGGCGCCGACGTGCGCGAGGTGAACCTGCGCTCGTTGCGCCAGGCCGTCGCGGTCGTCAGCGACGACCCGTTCCTGTTCTCGCGAGACGGTCGCCGAGAACATCGCCTACGCGCACCCAGACGTACCGCTGCAGGAGATCGAACAGGCCGCCCGCCGCGCCCAGGCCCACGAGTTCATCGAGCGCCTGCCGGATGGCTACGACACTCGTGTCGGCGAGCGCGGCCTGACCCTGTCCGGCGGGCAGCGCCAGCGCCTGGCGATCGCGCGCGCGCTGCTGGCAGACCCGCGCGTGCTGATTCTCGACGACGCCACCTCCTCGGTCGACGCCTCGACCGAGCGCCAGATCAAGCTCGCGCTCGACGAGGCGATGGCAGGGCGGACCACGTTCATCGTCGCCCACCGCCTCTCCACGATCGCGCTGGCAGATGAGATCGTCGTGCTCGATCACGGCCGGATCACCGCGCATGGCGGTCACGAGGAGTTGCTGGAGGCTTCCGAGCTGTATCGCGAGATCGTCGAAAAGGGCTTGCCCGACCAGGTGTTCCTGACTCGCGAGCTGCCCCGCGAACGCGAGGTAAGCGGGATATGAGCCCTCCCGGCGGATTCGGCGGCGGTGGAGGAGGCGGCGGCGGCGGCATGGGTCGCGGCGGCGGCGGGCGCGGGTTCGGCCCTGGTCTTGCGCGTGGCGGAGCGCACTGGGACGGCGAGCGCGCCAGAAGGGCACGCCGCGGGCGCAACCTGCGCGGCCTGCTGACACTGCTGGGCCCGTACCGCCTGCGCGTGAGCGCGATGCTGACGGCGCTCCTGCTCGGCACCGCAGCCTCGCTGGCGCCGCCGCTGCTGGCCAAGGTCGCGATCGACGATGGCATCAACCGTCACGACGTCCATACGCTCGTGCTGGTCGTGATCGCATTCCTGGTCTCCGCGCTGCTGGTGTGGCTGATGACCTATGCCCAGACCTATCTCGTCGGCTGGGTCGGCCAGCGCGCGCTCGCGGACCTGCGCATCCGCATCTTCACGCACCTGCAGAGTCAGCCGATCGGCTTCTATGAGAGCCGCCCGGCGGGGGTGCTGATCTCGCGCATCACCAACGACGTCGAGGCGCTGGAATCGCTCGTCACGGACTCGGTCGTGACGCTGTTCCAGTCGGGGCTGACGCTCGTCGGGGCAATCGCGGTGCTGATGTATCTGGATCTGAAGCTCGCGCTGCTGACGTTCTGCATCGTCCCATTCGTGGCCGCCGGCTCGATCTGGTTTCGGCTCGTCTCCGCTGGCGCGTTCCGGCGCACGCGCGAGACGATCGGCACGATCACCGCCTACCTGCAGGAGACCCTGTCCGGCATCCGCGTCGTGCGCAGCTTCGGCCAGGAGCCCTACCACGAGGCGCGGTTCGCGGAGCTGAACACGGACAACTGTGACGCCAACATGGTCACGGTGCGGCTCAACGCCGCCTACTTCCCGACGGTGGAAATGCTCTCCGGCATCGCGCTCGCGCTGATCGTCCTGTACGGCGGCTATCAGGCGCTCGAGGGCCACATCACCGCCGGCACCGTCGTCGCGTTCGTGGGGACGCTGTCGTACCTGTTCGAACCGATCCAGCAGCTCTCCCAGTTCTACACCACCTACCAGTCCGGGATGGCCGCTCTGGAGAAGATCTTCCAGCTGCTGGACGTCACCCCCAACCTGACCGACCGAGCGGGCGCCACAGCGCTGGAGCGCATCCGCGGAGAAGTCCGGTTCGAGGACGTCTCGTTCGCGTACAACCCGCGCGCGCGTTCGAGGCGAGGCTCGGGCAATGCCCAGCCCAAAGGCGGCGGCGAGCGGCATACAGCGGACGACGCGAACGGCGATGAACCCACTCCCAACGGCGTCGTCGTCGACCCCGAGGTCGCGCAGACCGAGGAAGTGCGGGCGCTGGAGCACATCGATCTGACGATCCCACCCGGGCCAGACCGTCGCGCTTGTGGGGGCCACCGGGGCCGGCAAGTCGACGATGGCCAAGCTCGTCGCGCGCTTCTATGACCCGACCGACGGGCGAATCCTGATCGACGGCCACGACCTGCGCGAGGTTTCGAGCAAGTCGCTGCGCTCACAGCTGGGGATCGTGCCCCAGGAGGCGTTCCTGTTCTCGGGCACGGTCGGCGAGAACATCGCATTCGGCCGTCCCGACGCCGACGAGCGCCAGATTCGCGACGCCGCGGCGGCAGTCGGCGCACAGGAGTTCATCGCAGAGCTGCCGAACGGCTACGACACCGAGGTCGGCGAGCGCGGCGCCCAGCTCTCTTCGGGCCAGCGCCAGTTGATCGCGTTCGCCCGCGCCCTGATCGCCGACCCCCGCATCCTGATCCTCGACGAGGCGACCTCCAACGTGGACCTGCACACCGAGGGTCGGATCGAGGCTGGCCTGCGCCGGCTGCTGGCGGGACGCACGTCGATCGTGATCGCCCACCGCCTGTCCACGATCCGCCAGGCCGGGCGGATCGTCGTGCTCGAACACGGACGCATCGTCGAGCAGGGCACCCACGATGAATTGGTCGCTGCCGGCGGGCGCTACTACGAGCTGTATCGCGATTGGGCCACGCAGGCCGCGGCGTAGGCCCGAACCACGCCGGCAACAAGTCTGCCGCCGGGCGCGGGGCGCGAGAAAGTACTCCGGGACAGGGATTCGAAGTCTGGGCAGCGGATCGCGCAATCCCTGTGCTAGAGCCAAATATGGCTCCAGTGCAGGCGAAACGCCCGATCGCTCATCCGGCCGAGTCCGGCTGGAATCCGGCCGAATCAGTACACGACTGGCCCGAGATTGGCCCGAGCTTTCACCCCACGAGCCTGAGCGCCGGACGCTTCCCATCGCCTGCCAGATAGGCGTTCGCGGCAGCCGCCGCCTCATCCAGCCCGCCCGGCATCAGCTTGCCGTACACGTCGAACGTCATGGCGATGGTCGCGTGGCCCATGATGACGCTCAGCGCCTTCGCGTTCACGCCCGCGGCGATCAGCAGCGACGCGCAGGTGTGCCGCGCCTCATGCAGCGTGATCGGCTGTTGCGCGTCGTCTCGTTTCTTGGCGATGATCGTCCTCGGACCGTCCGCTTCCTCGTTCGGGACTTCCTGCCAGCCCCATGCCGCGAGCGCGTTCCGCCGGATGGTTTCCGGGTTGAACGGGTCGGCGGCGGTCCTGCCGAACACCAACGCGTCGTTAGAGCCTTCGGTGCGGAGCTTGTGCGCAGCCAGCTCCCCCGCGAGCGGCTCGAGGATCGGCACCCGCCGGTTGCCCGCAGCACTCTTCACCGCCTGCTCGCGCTCGATCGCATCCCAGCCCCGCGAGACGTGGATCACACGGGCCGACAGGTCGACGTCGCCCCAGCGCAGCGCACGCAGCTCCCCGCGCCGCAAGCCGGCGTAGAACGCGCACGCCCACAGCGCCCGCTCGCCCTCGGCGATAGCAGCGATGAGCGCCGCCGCCTCGGTAGGGTCGGCGATCCGCTCCCGCCGACCGTCGGGCCGGCGTAGCTCAAGCCGCTCGGTCGGGTCGACCGTGACTTCTTCGTCGCGGATCGCACGCCGATAGATCACGCGCAGCGGGTCGAGCGTGTTCTGCACGGTGCTCGCGCTCAACCCTTCGCTCGTCAGACGGTTGGCGAGCTCCTGCACGTCGCGGCGCTCGACATCCGACAAGCGCATGCCGCCAAGCGTCGGCAGTAGATGTTTGTCGAGCCCGACCCTGTAGCCCCGGAGCGTCGCGGGCTTGTAGCGGGTGCCCGATGCCGTCGGGATCGAGCCGTCGCGGGCGCCGGCCATGAACGCCTCGGCGGCCTGCCGCACGGTCATGGACGTGGGTGCACGGAGCTTGCCCTTGTTCGCCGCTGAGAGCTTGTCCGCCCGCCACGCCTTTGCCGCCGCCTGCGTCGGGAGCGTCTTGCGCAGCTTGCGGCCGTCGCGCTTGCTGTAGACCTCGGCTCGCCACGGGCAGTCGCAGCGGCCCTTGCCGTTGCAGCCGTTGCCGTGGCGTTGGCGCACTCCGGTGGCCATCAGCAATCACCTCCAGACGATGACGCGGTGTACGGTGCCGATTGCATGGGAGCTTAACCTCCTGTGCCATGCCCCCGGCCGCGACAACGGTGCGGGGGCGCTTTGCAGATAGCTCGGCACCCTACTCCCCCACTCCGACGCTTTCGGCGTGCCGGTCAAGCCAAGCCTGCAGCTCGCTGACCGGGATCAGCTTGCGGCGCCCGAGGCGCACGAGGCGCACATCGGGCTCGATATGCGCACGCCAGGTGTCCCACGACACGCCCAGCGCTTCGCACGCCTGCTCGACGCTGAGGGCGAGGGCGGGCGCGCTCTGCTTCCGGGCCGCAAAGGTGACTGCCGTACGTGGGGATATTGGGGCCATCGCGGTTACAGACCCCAACCCGCACGGACCGGCCAAGAGATTGCGTGAAGAACCGGCGCGGGCGCGACATTGGCGCGCGCATCTCAAACGCCCTCGAAGGGCAAAGCCGCGCGGCAGGCCACAAGCCCCTGACACCTGCGCTTCGCTCGGTCAGTCGCCCGCACCACCAACGAGTCATCCCACCACGAAGCGCTCGACGCGACCCCGACGGTCGACGCGTCTGGCTGCGCCACCACGCGCACCTCGGCACGACAAAAAGCCCGTACAGACAACATGCACGGCTGTGCCGTGGCACAGCGGGCGCTGTGCGAATTGCTTGGCCGGTTTGGCGCGTTGAGGGTCATCACCCATGTGATGACGGCGGCGAGCATAGGTGCGTCTCGGGGCGGTGGGTACGCGCGCTACCTGGAGAGCAAGACCGTGGAGCCCGAGCGCGGGGACTACTACCTGACACCCGATGGGGAGATGGCGCAGGCCCCCGGCCGCTGGCTGGCCGATGCCGAGACCCTGGAGAGCCTCGGGGTTCAGCCCGGCGGGCCGGTGGATGGCGCTGACTTCATCGCGCTGATGGAGGGCCGTCACCCTGGCAGCGGCCGGTGGCTTCGTCCGGAGGGCGCCGGTGGCGGCCGGGGTGGCGGGATCGACGTGACGTTCAGCGCCCCGAAGTCCGTCTCGACCGTCTGGGCGCTCGGCGACCCGTGGCAGCGCGAGCAGATCGAGCAAGCCCACGCCAGCGCGGTCGAGCAAACGATCCGCCACCTGCGAGAGCAGGTGCCCGTCGTGCGCCGCCGCTACAGCGGCCAGGTCGTTGAAGAGCACGCCAAGGACGTGATCGCAACCGAGTACCGGCACACCACCGCCCGCGGAGTCCAGGGCGCCCAGGCCCCAGACCCGCAGCTGCACAGTCATGTCGTCATCACCGGCGCTGTCCGCGAGGACGACCGGATCGTGGCCGTCGCGTCCCGGCCGATCTTCCGCTCCGCGCGGGAGCTCGGCGCGTTCTACCGCTCCGCGCTCGCCGACGAGCTCGTGCGCGAGGGGTACGCCATCGAACAGGGCACCGGCAAGGATGGCCGGTACTTCGAGATCGCCGGTGTCCCCCCCGAGCTGTGCGAGGCGTTCTCCGGTCGCTCCCGTGAGGTCGCCCGCGCCGCGGAGCGCTTCCGTGCCCGGTACGGCCGGGCACCCGAACGCGGCGAGCTTCGCAACCTCGCGCTCGAGAACCGCCGGTCCAAGGAGCTGACCACACGCTCGGACCTACAACGAGCATGGGTAGAGACCGGCCGCAGTCACGGGTTCGGCCCCGATGAGGCCGTGCGGCTGATCGGGGCATCCGAACGGCCAAAGGCCGAGCGCAAGATCGAGGATCGTGTCGAGGCGAAGCTGACCGAACAGCACGCCATCTTCGAGCAGCGTGACCTGCGCGCGGTCGTGTTGGAGCAGGCCGCCGGAGAGATGGCACCGGAGCAGGCGCTCGCCGTCGCGCGGGAGATGGTCCGCGACCGTCGCGTGCTGACTCTGGAGGGCGGGCGGATGACCACCCTGGCGGTTCGCGCCCAGGAGCAGGCGATCGAGCGCCGCGCCACACAGCTCGCCCAGCCCGCAGGCCGAGACGTCGGCGAGGTTGCACGCGATGACGCTGTCCGTGAGGTAGCCGAGCGCATCGGCGGGTCACTCAGCCCCGAGCAGCACCACGCGCTCGAAGTGCTCACCGGCCCAGAGCGCGCCGCGGTCCTCGTCGGCCCCGCCGGGACCGGCAAGGGTGTCGTGATCGACGCCGCCGCCCGCGCAGAGCAGACCGCCGACCGTGAGACGATCGGGGTCGCCGTGTCCGGCTCCACAGCCGAGCGCCTGGGAGCCGACAGCCCCGCACTGGCTGGACGCACGCTCACCTTGGACGCCCTGGTCGCTCGGGCAAACACGGGCACCATCAAAGTAGGCAGCGACACGACGGTCGTCCTGGACGAGGCGGGGATGGTCGACCACAAGCGCCTCGATGCCCTGACCGAGCTGGTGGAGCGCTCCGGAGCGAAGCTGATTGCGGCCGGTGATGGCAAGCAGCTCCCGTCGATCGGCCCCGGCGGCATGTTCGACCGGCTCGCAACCCACGCCCCGACCGCCGAGCTGTCCGACATCCACCGCACGAAGGACCCTGCCGAGCGGCGCGCATGGCAAGCA
This sequence comes from uncultured Solirubrobacterales bacterium, assembly GCA_963736555.1. Classification (GTDB taxonomy): domain Bacteria; phylum Actinomycetota; class Thermoleophilia; order Solirubrobacterales; family Solirubrobacteraceae; genus Palsa-744. The sequence continues at coordinate 83,338 of CAVTPC010000002.1, read as the reverse complement.
CTACGCTCAGGAGAACCAGAGCACGCGATGGCGCACTACGCCTCACGCGGCCAGCTGCACCTCTCCGACACCCGCGACCAAGCTGCAGAGCACGCCGTACAAACATGGGCTTCGCTCACGGACGGGCGCGAGATCCGCGAGGTCGCGCTGATCGCTGACGCCGCGAACACGGAGATCGACCGGCTCAACGCCCGCGCACAACACCCTACGAGCAGAGCGTGGCGAACTCGGACACCACGAGATCCCACTGACCGGCGTCCACTACGGCCTGCGCGAAGGCGACCTCATCGCATTCACCGCGCAGCACCATCCGCGAGGGCAGCCGCGGGTCGAGAACGGCACCCGCGGCGAGGTGAGCGCGGTCCACAAACGAGGCGTGACCATCACGCTCGACGGATCGCAGCGCAGGGTCCAGCTCGCCGGCGAGGATCTGGACTCGCTGAGGCTGGCCTATGCGCAGCACGTCCACCGCCAGCAGGGCGCGACCGTCGAGCGCTCCATCGTGCTCACCGGCGGCTGGCAGACCAGCAAGGAGACCGCCTACGTCGAGGCGACCCGGGCGCGCCACGGCACCGACTGGTTCATCGCCCGCGACGATCTCGGCACCGAAGGACAGGACGCAGCGCGCGTCACGCGCCTGGCCCAGAAGATGTGCAACAGTCGCACCAAGAGCCCATCGCTCGCGCACCCCGAGCTGCCCGACCACCTTTGGGGAACCGGGTTCGACCTCGGTTCGCTGCGGCCACTGCGTCTCGCTCGGCAGCTCGTCCCACCGGCACGCAACCTCAATCGCACCCGCGACGACAGCGCGGATCGAGGACGCTGAAAGGCAGGGCGCTCAAAGCCTATTTTGGACACCAGTGACGCTTGAGCGTATGGCAGCTTTTGCATCAATTTCCCGGCGCTGCGGATTCCGCGCTGCGAGCCCTGACCCGCCCAATAAGCGGCCAAAACCCTCGGACACGGCCGGAGGCGCTGTGCGAACCTTTGATGATGGGCGTCAAGAGCAAGGGCGGCATGTGGTGCGACTATTGCAGCGCCCCGTGGCTGGCGTAGCGCTCGCGGCACCTTCGGAGTCCTCTTCGCCCCGTTTACTGGCGGGGCGTCGGCCATCGCCGCACTTCCTGGCGCCTATCACTGCCCGACCTGCGGGCAGCCAGTTCGTCGGGCAGTCGTGCCGGTCTGGCTCAGTCTCGATGTCACCCCGTGGTTGGTAGGAACGGCACCCATTCCAGCCACGCCTCGCCAACTGGCTCGACCCGCGCTACCCCGAGTACCCACGGCTTGCCCGCAATCGTGAACTTGGTACGACCGATGTCAAACGTAGCCAACGTCTCGGGTACGCGCAGCGGCAGGTAGCCGTCTCGCTCCCATGCTGTAAAGCTCTTGGCGTAGCGCTCGCGCACATCAGCCATCTTCCACTCGCCGCCGAAGAACAGCTCGGTCCCGAGCGTGTATCGCTCCCACAGGGATTGTGGACCGGCTGCGACAAGCAGCATCCCCACGCCGACGCCGTGACGTAGACAGAACGCGCACTTCGCAGCATCCCACGCACAGGCGCTAAGCGCCTTCTCGCTGTCACCGCACTTCAGCTCGCCGAACACCGTCGTTGAGCCGGCCCAGGACAGAGACACGTCGAATTTGCCCAGCCTTGGCCACGTCGCGCCGAGGCCGTGGTCGAGCACGCCAGAAACCTCCGGACACGGGAGGACTCCGGCCGCGACCTCTTCAAGAGTCGCCCTGAACGTCGGCTGCAGGTGGTCGCGCTCATTGACATACTCTTGGCCAAGATCGGCGGCGATCGCTACCAGCTCGGGAGCAGACCGCTCGGCGGCCATCACGAAGAGCCGCTGAGCGTCAGCAACCGCCTCGCCGGGCGTCCCGGTGAGTAGCGTCACGTCAACGACGCCGATGATCGGCTGCCTGAACGCGCAATGATCGTCGCACACTACCGCACAGTGCCCCGAACCGCCCGCTCGGGCCGGCGCTCTGCGTGACAGGGACTATCCCTCCGGCACCAGTTCTCGCGAGTTAGCGCTGGAAGTGGCGAGTATAGTCGCGAAGCATGGCCAAGATTCCGGAGACTTTGAGTGACCAGATGTGGCCCCTCATGGCGGCGACGCTGGCCGGCTCAGTGCGGCAGCGTGCGGGCAAGCGCAAGCAGCTCGCGGAAGCGGCGCTCAGCGTCAAAGATCAGCTGCACGGCGGAGAGATCCTGCACGCCTGGATGTCGACACACCTTGAACGTGATCGCAAGAACAAGCTCGAGCCCATTCTCTTAGTTCTCACTGATCAACGCGTCTTCTATCGAAGCCTCGCCTCGTCGGCGGTGGCAGCCGAGGAGTGGCCAATCGCCGATGTATTGCACCTAGAGACCGAGCGTAAGACGATCACTAAGGCGGGGGCTTTGATTTGTTCGACACCGGGCGGTGAACGCACATTCCGGGGAGTAGATCCTGGGTACGAAACCGTGCGGGCCGTGTCCCTTCTCGAAGACGGGCACCTTGATCCAGCACCACCAGCGAATAAGCAGCTGCCCGTTCACTCGCTTTACCCGGCGCTCGCGCGGCTCGATGATGTGCGCCTGTTTCCCGACAGAATCTCGTGGCAAGACAAGAAAGGTCGCAAGCAAGCGCGCCTCGGACGCTACATGAGTGTTCGGGCTATCACGGTCGGGGGCGTCCAAGTGGAACGTGGCCGCGATATGGCATCCAAGGCATGGGGCACTCTGTTTTTCGGACCTGCTGGTCTCCTACTCGCAGGTAATGCGAAGGCGAGAACGGTTTCCGATACGAGCGGAGCGGCACTGTGGGTACGCGGTGGCCAGTGGCAGGTCTACCGATAATATCCGCCAAAGGACCTTGATGAGATCGAGGCATTCGTTGAGGCCGTTCACATCGCGATATCCCTACTGCCCGATACCGGCGAGTCCCAGCCGACCGCAGCATCTGGAGACGATCCTCTTGACCGAATCGCGAAGCTTGGCCAGCTCCGGGAGCAGGGCCTCTTGACCGAGGCTGAGTTTGACGATCAAAAGAAGCGAATCCTCGACGCGCTATAGGCGAAGTCTGTCTTCCTCCATCACAGACACCGGGGTCGCCGATTGATGATGGAGCGGGCGTTGGAGCCCGCTGCAGGTGCCCTACGACGCACCCCTCGAACACCTCAGGGGACGGCCTCCGCCTCTCAGCCACCATCGACGGCTTCGGGCTCGGTTGAGGACTTCTGTCCACCCCCAGCCTCCTCAACCAGGCCCCGCGCCCACTGGACCGTGGCGGTCGCCCACCTCGACGCCGTCTTACGCTCGACGGCGTGCACCGTGTCGTCGTCATAGCGAAGTTCCGCCGCGTAGGGCGAGAGCAAGTCCACGTCGACAAGCTCCGCCGGCAGCCGCACGCCCGCGTTCTCGCATTGCCCTATGAGTACTCGCAGATCATGCCGGTGGGCGAACTCCACCCCACGTGCGGCCAACACGGCCTTGAGCGCCTTCTCGACGGCCTGCTGGGCGTGAAAGCAGACGAGCACGTCCGCTACTTCGTCGATCGGCAGCATCCCCTTTGCCCCGGCCGCATCCTCGTCGGCGCGGCGTAGAAGTTGCTCTGCGAGATCATGCTGGCTCGCCATCAGGCGACGAGCTCCCGGCCGCCCGTCAGCGCCGCGTGAATGAGGCTGCCGCGCACGTCGCGCCACTCCTGCACCCTGTGCTCGCTCGCGACGATGATGTCCATCGGGACCAGCACATCCGCCAGTACCCTACGCAGCCGCACCGACTCCAAGGCGGGATTCTCGACCTCCGGCTCGATCACCAAGAAGTCCAGATCGCTGTCCCGCGTCAGCTCCCCACGCGCAGCCGAGCCGAACAGGATCACCCGCGAGCTCGGTGGCGCCGCCTCTGACAACCGACGGCCAGTCTCCGCTATCACCGCGTCATCGAACACGCGCTCACGATACCCACTCCGGGGCACCCGCCCAGGCTGCGATCGCATGACTGGCCCAAATCCTGGCCCGAGCACCCCCCTGAAACGCGAAACGCCCCATGTTCACGGGGCGCAAGCATACTCCGGGACAGGGATTCGAACCCCAAATTCCTGCTCCAGAGGCAGGCGTGTTGCCGGTTACACCATCCCGGACCGGACGGCCAAGGATAGCGACCAGTCCTGCGGGCTTCGGCTCCCCGCCGACCCTACGCCTGCGCAGCCGAGCTCTCCGGCGCGAAGAACGCCGTGATCGACTCCTCCAGACCCGGGTCGAGCACGAGCAGGACCTCGTCGCCGTCGGCGATCACGGTGTCGGGCTTGGGCACGAAGCCGGCGCCGTCGCGCAGCACCGAGATGATCAGGCTGCCCTCGGGCAGAGCGATGTCGGCCACGCGCTCGCCGATGACGGGCGCGTCGGCGCTGACCTCGAGCTCGATGATCTCCAGGCGCTCCTCTTCCAGGGCGAGCAGGTGCACGAGCCCGTAGCGGGGCACCTCGTGCTCGATCAACCGCAGGATCAGGTCGGTCGCGGACACCGCCGGCTGGATCCCCAAGAGGCGGAAGTGGTCGTGGTTGCGGGGATTGTTGACGCGCGCGATGATCCGGTCGCACAGGTACTTCTCCTTGGCGACCTGACACACGAGCATGTTGTCCTCGTCGTCGCCGGTCACCGCGACGACTAGGTCGGCACGCTGGATCCCGGAGCGCTCCAGCACCCACAGCTCGGTCGCGTCGCCGTACTGGGCAGCGTGCTCGAACTCCTCCTCGATCGCCAGGTAGCGCGGGCGCGAGGACTCGATCAGCGTGACCTCGTGACCCTTGACGATCAGCTCGCGGGCGAGGTTGCGCCCGACCTTGCCGGCCCCTACGACGATCGCGTACACGGCAGGCGGACCTCAGGCGTGCTCTGGTTCGAGGGCGCGCTCGAACATCTCGATCGCGTGCTTGGTCGGGGAGATCGTATCCAGGCCCTGCTCGCCGTACCAGTTGGCGCGCGCAGGGTCCATCACCCGCACGATCACCCGCTCCACGCCGAAGCGCTTCTGGGCGATCTGGGCGATGATCAGGTTCGTGTTGTCGCCGCCGGTCGATGCGATGAACACGTCCGCGCGTTCGATCCCCGCTCCGATCAGCGCGTCGGTCTCCAGTGCTGTGCCGACCGTGAACTGGCCTTTGGCGTCCTCCCAGCTGCGACCCTGACCGGCGTCCAGGCGCTCGTGCGAAAGCGGGTCCTCGTCGAGCACCGACACCTCGTGCCCTGCCGCGAGAGCTGACTTGGCGACGGCCGAGCCCACGCGTCCGGCGCCCACGATCATTACGAACATGGCGCGGAGATTAGACGATGCACGCCTTCGCGCTCACGCGCCCTTCGCCCATGCTTGCGCAGAACGCGGGTAGGTACATGCTGACGCCGACACGCCGCACCGGGGGAGTGGAATGCGGGCTGACGACGATCATGCCCCCGCTGTCGCCGTGAGTGTCTCACCGGACCCACGAACGGTGTCATCCCTGGCCGCCGGCGCGGTGACGATCACACGACAGCTGGCCTTGGCAACAACGTACTTGGTCACGTCTCCGACAAAGTCCTCCAGCGGGCCACCCCGCCCTCCCAGGCGCGCGCCGCCGCGGATGCGCGAAGGCTCCTCGGCGGCGAGCACGATTGCCTCCACCCCACGCCGTCTGGCCTCCTCGACGATCGCATACCCGGCGCGCCTGGTGCGCACGGTGGCGGTGGCGACGTGCACCCCCGTGTACTCCTCTCCGACGGCCCTCGCTCGCGCCAGCGCCTGCCGGGCGTGCTTGACCTGCGCCTCCGGCAGGCGCGCCTCCAGCGGCAGCGACATCGGGATCACGAACATCCACACGGCCTCGATCGTCGCGGTGTCGATCGCCGCCTCATCGGTCTGCTCGCTCGAGACGAGCATGGCCGCGGTTTGCACGATGTCGTCGTCGAGCGCCGTGCCGAGCAGCGGCACTAGGATCGAGCCGTAGTCGCGTTCGGCCACCGGCTCACGGTGCAGCATCTGCGGGGAGACGGTCACCCGGCGCAGCAGCGAGGTCTCATCCGCCCGGCGATAGACCACATACAGCGCGATCCCGATCGCCATCCAACCCAGGCCGACGTAGCGTGCGGGTTCGTGCAGGATCATCACGGCCAGCCATCCGGCAGCCGAGACAAGCGCACCGAAGACCGCCGGCAGGGGCAGCTCGCCGCCCCGCAGCCTGATCGACAGCGGGACCCTGTAGGGGCGGTCGCGGTCGGGCTCTGTGTAGCGCAGCCTGCAGATCGACAGATGCGCGATCGTGAACGCCAGCATCGCCCCGAACGCATACAGCCCGACGAGGAAGTCGAGATTCTCCGAGGCCGCCAGCCCCGCGGCGATCACGCCCGCGAGCACGATCAGCACATATGGCGTCGAGCGCTGCGGATGCAGCCGCCCGAGACCGCTGGGGATCTGGCGGTTGGTCGACAGCGAGTACGCCAGCCGCGAGAGCCCGAGCATCGCCGAGTTCGCGGCCGCCACCAGCGTCAGCGTCGCCAGCGCGCCGACGAGATAGGAGAGGCTCTGTGCCAGCCAGTGCGGATGCATCTGCGCGACGATCCCGATCACGGGGTCGTTCAGGTAACGCGTGGCCAGTTCGGTGTGACCGTCGTGCACCGGCAGCGCCGTTACCGCCACGACCGCGATGCCCACGTAGCCGATCACGACCGTGGCCGTGCCGCTGCCAACCATCTGGCGCAGGCCGGCGCGGCTGATCCGCACCTCGCCGGCCAGCCCGGCGGCCGACTCGAGGCTCGTGAACGCGATCGCGGCGATTGTCAGCGCGAAGATGAATCCAGACCATGTCGGCGAGCTGCCAAGATGGATCGGCCCCAGCAGCGTGTGCGGATTGAAGAACAGCGCCAGTCCGAGTACGACGATCAGCAGCTGCAGCGCCAGATCGCCGATCACCAGCATCCCGATCCGCCGTGCCCGGCGCCCACCGAACCCGCGGATGTTGGCGAGCACGACCCACGCGATGAACGCGAATGACAGCAGCAGCGCCTCCGTCGAGTTGCCCAGCGGATGCCAGAACACGCGCAGATACTGGGTCGCCGAGTAGGCGGTGACGGCGATCAGGATCGTGTAGTCCAGCAGGACCGCCCATCCGGCGATGAAGCTGACGAGCTCGTTGAACGCGTACCGCGCGAACACGGTCGCGCCACCGCGATCCTGGTGCAGGGAGGCGCCCTCGACGTAGGTCAGTGCAGCGAGCGCGAAGAACAGCGCGGCGAGCAGGAACACGAGCGGCGTCAGGCCAAGCGCGTGGCCGGCGATCACGCCGAGCGAGAAGTAGATCGCGCTGGCCAGCGACGTGTAGACGATCGCAAACAGTCGCGGCGAGCCAATGCTCCGTCTCACGATCACCATCGAGCGCGCTGCTGGCCGATCGTAGATTCCACTGGACCTCCGATAGGTGGTGCTTGACCGCTCGAGCTCCTCCGCACCCTGCTCGGCCTCGTGCCCGGCATGCTCCGGGCCCGCCACGCTCTCCGGCGGTTCCCCTCCTGGGTTCTGCGGTGTCTCACGATGCTTCTCGGCTCCGGCGCACCTGAGATAGATCCGGCCGCCGCCCGCGGCGATGAACAGCACGCCGAGCAGCAGGCGCGGCGAGATGATGCTCCCGTGTGCGCCGACGGCCTGCACGATCAGTGCCACGCCGATCGCTCCCATCAGCAGAGAGAGCACCAGCGTGCCCGCGCGATGAGCTCCTCGACCGGTCATCTCTTCGCTGAGCTTAGGGACTGCACGGGGCCGCGCTCGCCTCAGACGATGTATGGACGCGACCCCACCGCCCCGGCTCCGGGGTTCGGGGCGTGAACCTCAAGTGATCAGCGGAATGATCAGGATCGCGACGATGTTGGCGACCTTGATCATCGGGTTGATCGCGGGGCCGGCGGTGTCCTTGAAGGGGTCGCCGACGGTGTCTCCCGTCACCGAGGCCGCGTGTGCTTCGGAGCCCTTGCCGCCGAACGCGCCGTCCTCGATCAGCTTCTTCGCGTTATCCCACGCGCCACCGCCGGCGGTCATCAGCACGGCGAAGAAGAAGCCCGACCACGATCACGCCGATCAGCAGCCCGCCGAGCGCCTGCTGGTCGATCAGCCCGACGATCAGCGTCAGCAGGATCGGCAGCAGCGACGGCAGGATCATCTCGCGCTGGGCGGTCCTCGTGACGATGTCCACGCACGTCGCGTAGTCGGGATCTTCGGAGCACTCCATGATCCCCGGGTGCTCGCGGAACTGGCGCCGGACCTCCTCGACGACCGCGCCGCCGGCGCGACCGACGGCCTCGATCGACAGCGACGCGAACAGGCACACCATCAGCCCGCCGAGCAACAGCCCGATCAGCACGGGCGGTTCGTTGATGCCGAACGAGATCGCGTGCCCGAGCTTGGTCTCGAGTTCTTTCTGGAACCCGGCGAACAGCACGATCGCCGCGAGCACCGCCGAGCCGATCGCGTAACCCTTCGTCACGGCCTTCGTCGTGTTCCCGACCGCGTCGAGTCGATCGGTGACCTTGCGCACCTCCTCGGGCAGGTCGGCCATCTCGGCGATGCCGCCGGCGTTGTCGGTGATCGGGCCGAACGCGTCGAGCGCGACGATCAGGCCCGTCAGCGAGAGCAGCCCCATCACGGCCACGCCGATCCCGTAGATGCCGGTAACGCCGCCGCCGGCGAGCTTCCACGCGCCGAGGATGCCGAGCACGATCACGATCGCCGGCAGCGCGGTCGCCTGCAGCCCCGAGCCGAAGCCCTGGATGATGTTCGTCGCGTGACCGGTGATCGACGCTTTGGCGGTCTTCTGCACCGGCGAGAATCGGGTCGAGGTGTAGTATTCGGTTATTCCGAACAGCAGCGCCGTGACGGCGATGCCGATCAGCGAGCACAGGTACAGATGCGCTCCAGCTCGGCGTGTTCACCGTGCTGCCGACGACCTTGAACGTGAGGTTGCGCATCAGCCAGTAGGTGATCGGCGCGAACGCCGCCGCCGCGAGCACGCCCGAGACGACGAGCCCCTGCAGCAGCGCCCGCTCGACGTTGTCCGTTCTTCGTGCGCACCGCGAACGTGCCGATGATCGAGGCGATGATCGCCACGCCGCCGATCACGAGCGGATACAGCGCGACGCTGCGTGGCCTCGTGGAACGTGAGCACGCCGAGCAGGATCACGGCGACCGCGGTCACCGCGTAGGTCTCGAACAGGTCGGCCGCCATGCCGGCGCAGTCGCCGACGTTGTCGCCGACGTTGTCTGCGATCGTCGCCGGATTGCGCGGGTCGTCCTCGGGAATGCCCGCCTCGACCTTGCCGACGAGGTCGGCGCCGACGTCGGCGGCCTTCGTGAATATCCCGCCGCCCAGCCTGGCGAACACCGAGATCAGCGAACCGCCGAAGCCGAGGCCGATCAGCGCGTCGACCGCCGTCTTCGGGCTGTCGTTGAACAGCGACGTGAGTGCGCCGTAGTAGCCGGCGACGCCGAGCAGCGCGAGCCCGACCACGAGCAGGCCCGGTGATCGCGCCGCCACGGAACGCGACCTTCAGCGCCGGTGAAACGCCCGCCGCGCGCTGCCTCCGCCACGCGCGCGTTCGAGCGCACCGACACGTTCATGCCGATGTACCCGGTCGACCCGGACAGCAGGCCTCCGATCGCGAACCCGCACGCCACCGCGATGTTCTGGATGAAGATCAGCGCAACGAACAGCACGACCCCCACCACCGCGATCGTCGTGTACTGGCGGTTCAGGTACGCACGCGCGCCCTGCTGGACAGCCAGCGAGATGCCCTGCATCTTCTCGTTGCCCGGCGACAGCGCGAGCAGGGATCGCGTGGTCACGCAGGCCGTAGACCACGGCACAGGCGGCGCATACGAGGGCGACGACGACCCCATGGTTCGTCAGAAAGCTGCTCAACGGTAATCCTCCGCGGTCTGATTGGCGTGCCGCGCGAGGATCGTCGCGCACACATTCTCGCCGGACTCGGTGCTCATCACATGACGAGCACCGCCTGCCGGCGTAAACGCGCGGGCAGTCTATCGTGCCGGGCAGCGGACCGGCTGGTGAGAGTGTCGCGTTGGTGGCGACGCATCGCGAGTGGACCACCGATCCCGAGCCGTCCCGTCGGCCATACATCGGCCGTATCCGTCGTGCGGGATCTCGTCGTGCCTGGACTCAGCGTCCCGGCACCCACAGCCGTCCACTGGACTGCGCCGGCCCGGGCTCGCCCGGTTTCGGCGTCTGTCCGGGGGCGTCCTGCTTGGCTCCCGTGGCCCCGGTTGCGCCGGCCGGCGTCTGGGCCGCGGTCCGCTCGGCTGGAGCGCTTGCCCCGGCCGCGCGGGCATAGGCCATCTGCAGCTGAGACAGCGCGTCGCGCAGCGGACCCAGCTCGTCGGGCTGAGCTGCGCTCGAGGATCGGCAAGCAGCGCACGCGCGCCGTCGATCGCGTCGCGCACCTGCTCCAGATCGCGCGTCGCCCGCCGGCTGCCCCCGCCGGCGAATCCGCCCGGCGCCGACCGACCCAGCCGCCGGGCGTGGCCCGACGGTCCCAGCCGTTTCCGCCGATGTTCAGCAGCGACACAGTCGCCTGCAGGATCATGTCCGCGCTGGTGATGCGGCTCATCTCGGCTTCGTATGCGGCGCGCAGATCGGTCCTCCTCGCTCGGTTGCGCCTGCTGTCCCTGCGCCTGCGGCCCGCCCGGGTCGGCGCCCTGCTCAGCCGTACTGCGGTTGGATCGGTGCTCACACCGTCACCTCCTCGGAATATGTCTGTCGGGTCTCCGCGACCGAGGCCGCGAATACCTCCTCGCGCGTCGCGCCCGCCTCGATCATCCGCCGCTGGCGCTGCGCGCCGTTGTGCTCCGGGAACACGGGCTCGATCCCCAGCTCGGCGCGAACCGGCGCAGTCCATGCATGCCAGCCGCTCGATCGCCTCGCGCGCCGGATACTCCTCGGCGCGGTCCAGATCGATCAGCCGCCCGTCGAGCCCGTAGCGGATCGCGCGCCACATGTTCTCCTCGATCAGTCGCGGGGGAAGTCGGTGACAGGGACGCCCTCGTCCACGTCGCGCGCCGCCTGGGCGATGCACGCGACCATCATCGCAGCCAACGCGTCGGACTCCTGCGCGGTGGCCTGCGCGTCGCAGATGCGCACCTCGACCGTGCCGAAGCTGAAATGCGGCCTGACCGACCACCACACCTGGGTGAACTCGACGATCGAGTACGTTTGCACCAGGAACTCGATGTATTCGCGATATGCCGCGCCAACCGCCGAACGCGTCGGGCATGCCGCAGCGCGGGAAGCTCTTGGTGAAGCTCTGCGTGCGCGCCGAATGCAGCCCCGTGTCGCGGCCGTCGAGGTAGGGCGAGTTGGCGGAGATCGCCAGCAGCAGCGGCAGCACCGGGCGCAGGCGGTCGCACACGCGCACCGCGCGGTCGATGTCGCGCACGCCGACGTGCACATGCAGGCTGAAGGTGTTGTTGCGCCAGGCGACGTATTTCAGGCCCTCCTCGACGCGGCGGTAGTGCTCGGTGTCGATGATCGGCTGCTCGCGGTAGTCCGCCCACGGATGCGTCCCGGTGGCGCCCAGCGCCGCGCCCTGCTCGCCCGCGAGCGCGAACAAGTGCCGCCGACGCTCGCGCTGGCGAGCGAGCGCGTCGTGCAGGTCCTGCCCGCGCCGGAGATGATCTCGATCTCCGAGGAGATCAGCTCGCCCGTGATGCGCTCGTACAGCAGCGGATCGCCCTCGGCCGCAGCGCGCAGCTGCTCGAAGCGCGGCTCAGATCGAGCGTCTGAGGGTCGAGTATCGAGAACTCCTCCTCCACGCCCACCGTGAAGTCGCGTCGCCTGCGCAAACGTCTCGGCCGCTCGGTCTAGGTCCAGGCTGGTCATCGCTTGGGTCGGCTGGGGTCTCTAGCGGGTGCGTGAGCTGGTCTGCGGCTGCATCGACAGCGTGGCGCGCGCGAGCGGTGCTCAAGTCAGATAGAAGTACAACGCGTAGAGCAGGTCGACGGCCGGGCTCGACGTGTGGACGGTCACCTCCGGCGGCACATCAGCAGCGACTCCGAGTAGTTGAAGATGATCTTCACGCCGGCCTCCACGAGCTCGTCCGCCAGCCCCTGGGCGGCGTGCGTGGGCACGGCCAGCACGCCAACCACGATGTCCTCCTCCTCGACCAGCTGTCGCAGCTCGCTGGTATGGCGCACGACCTGATTGCCGACGCTCGTGCCCACCTTCGCGGGGTCGCACGTCGAAGATCGCGACGACGCGAAAGCCGTGGTCGGCGAAGATGTCCGAGGAGGCGATCGCCTTGCCCAGATGTCCGGCGCCGAGCAGGGCGATGTTGTGCTGGCCGGCGGTGCGCAGGATCTTGCGGATCTGCGAGACGAGCGCCTCGACGTTGTAGCCGACGCCGCGCTTGCCGAACTTGCCGAACCCCGACAGGTCGCGACGGATCTGGGTCGAGTTGACGTGCGTGTAGTCGGACAGCTCCTGCGAGGAGATCGTCTCCTTGCCCATCTTCTTGGCCTGGGTCAGCACCTGCAGATAGCGCGACAGGCGAGCAGCCACGCCGAGCGAGAGCCGCTCGCCGGAGCATCGCCGTCCGCTCGGCGCCCGCTGGAGCCCACCGTCGGTTCTCCGTAGCTCATCGCCGTGACTCTAGACGCTCGCGCAGCACCGCCTCGTCGACGAAGTACTCGCATAGCTCCTCGCCGTCGAGCGCAACCACCGGAATACGCTCGAAATAGCCCCGATGCAGCGCCTCGTCGCGGTGATGTCGCGCTCGAGGAGCTCGAACCCGAGCTCCGCCTGCAGCTCGCGCAGGACCGCCACCGCCTCCGCACACAGATGGCAGTCGGGCTTGGAGTAGACGGTGAGCAGGCCCTTCCTCGTCATCGTGCGATCCAGTCGATCATCGCGGCCGTTCTCCGGTCGCATACGCGTCGAGTCCCAGGTACGTCCGGATACGGGAGCGGGCGCCGAACCGCGCGGCGGACTCGCGATCATCGCGGCGTTGTCGGTGCACAGCACGCCGCCGGCACGTGCACGGCCGCGCCGAGCACCGCAGCCGCCGGCGCAGCTCGCCGTTGGCCGCCACGCCGCCCCCGATCGCCAGCCGATCCAGCCCGGTCTGCTCGAGCGCCCGCTCGGCGCGCAAGAGCAGGCTGTCGACGATCGCCGCCTGGTAGGAGGCCGCCAGGTCGGCGGCCGCCGCGCGCTGCCCTCGGCCGCGGACAGCTCGCGCAGCCGGTACAGCAGCGCCGTCTTCACGCCCGCGAACGAGAAGTCCAGACCCTGCGCGAACGCCTGCCCGGCGAGCGCCGTGTTCCCCATCCCCCGCGTGCGCGGTCCTCGCGCGAGCCGGGGAACACGAACGCCTCGGGATCGCCGCCGGCGGCCAGCCGCTCGAGCGCGGCCCCTCCCGGGTAGCCCAGCCCGAGCATCCTTGCGCCCTTGTCGAATGCCTCGCCCGCGGCGTCGTCGAGCGTTCGACCGAGCACCTCAAAGCCTTCGTGCTCGTGCACGTGCGCCAGCAGCGTGTGCCCGCCGCTCGCGATCAGGCACACGAACGGCGGCTCGAACGCCTCCGTACCCGCCGGCGCCGTCGAGCATGAAGTTGGCCGCCACGTGCCCCTGCAGGTGGTCGACAGCCGCGAACGGCAGCTCCCTGGCAGCCGCCAGCGCCTTGGCCGTGGAGAGCCCACCAGCAGCGCCCCCACCAGGCCCGGGCCCTGCGTGGCCGCCACCAGCTCGATCTCCATCGAGCGTCACTCCGGCCTCGCTCAGCGCCTGCTCGACGACGAGTTGACGATCTCCAGATGGTGCCGGGAGGCGATCTCGGGCACGACCCCGCCGATAGCGATCGTGCACGCCCTGTGAGGAGATCACGTTCGAGCGTGCCCTTCCCCCGCGTGTCCAGCACCGCCGCGCACGTGTCATCACAGCTCGTCTCCAGCGCCAGGATCGCTCCGGGCTCGCCGCCACCCGTGCCGTGCTCATACCGGCCCTGGATTGGGCACGTCGTCCAGCGGCCCGCCAGCGTCGCCGGAGTGCGCCACATCACGAGCGCATCCTCGCCGTTGTCCTGGTAGTAGCGCCGGCGCATGCCGGCCGCACGGAAGCCCTCTCGCTGGTACAGGTGGATCGCCGGCTGGTTCGAGCGGCGCACCTCCAGGGTGAAACGCGCGGTCGCGTCCCCCACCCGCGCATACAGCTCGGCGAGCAGCGCCGAGGCCACTCCCATGCGCTGATGCTCTGCGTCGACCGCCATGTTCATCACGTGCCAGACCGTCTCATAGCGTGAGCAGATCAGATACCCGACGAGCCGTTGCTCGTCCGCTCGAGCATCGCGGCCAGGCACATGCCCGACTGCTTGGACAGCTCCAGCACGAACATCGCCAGCGACCACGGCGTCGGGAACACCCGTCGCTCGATCGCCATCACCTGCGGCAGGTCCGGATAGACAGCCTCCGGATCTCGACCGCCGGCCATGTCCTCGATCCCGGGCTCCGCGATCCGGCGCGGCACGTTCACGCCCCGCCCGGCGAGCGCGAGCCAGCTCCCGCGTCGGGTGGGCGCCGGTAGTCCGGCAGGACCGTGTGATCGCCGCCCAGCGGAGTCGCTGGCGCCGATCTCGCAGATCGCCTCGCCGTTCGACGAGGTGCAGGGGCGAGCCCTCGGGCGCCATCACCACCCCGGCGCCTCTAGCTGATCGCGATAGCGCACAGCTCCGTCTCCTACCGCCTTCCAGTGTGCCTTCGCGCCCGGCGACGAACTCATCCAGCCCTGACGAGATCCGCCGGCACGATGCTCTCGAGATCGCCGCTCCTGTTGGCCGATCTTCGATCGCCCGCCGGATCCCACGTCGAGTCCACTCGCCATCGGTGGCCGCTCTGTCCCACGCGCATCGCGGCCGCAAACACCTCCCCGCGACGGGCGTCGATCACCGACAGCACCGCGGCCCTCTTCGCCGGGCGGCCTGACCCAGCGCCCGCAGGCTCGACACGCCGACCAGATCCAGCCCAAGCGACTGGGCCAGTCCGCGCGCCGTTGCCACCCCCACGCGCAGGCCCGTGAACCTGCCCGGTCCCACGCCGACAGCGACGCGGTCGATCGCACTCCAGCCGATACCCGCCGCGGCGAGCAGCTCGCCCGCCATCGTCAGCAGCCGCGTGGCATGCCCGGGTCGCTCGCCCTAGCGCGGGTCATCGCGCGACTGCAGCGTCGAGCCGTCCGCCAGACGCAGACCGACGGCGGTCGCGCGCGTGGCGGTGTCGAACCCGAGCACGATCATCGCTCGTCACCTCGATCCGCCGCCGGTCGGCGCCGCGGTGGCTCGAGCCAGATCCGCAGACGAGCGCCCGCGAGCTCGCGCTCCTCGTCCTCCGGCCACTCGACGAATGCGATCCGCCCTGGGCCGAGATAGTCAGCCAGCAGCGCCGGCTCCTCGTGCTCGAGTCCCGCCAGTCGGTACAGATCCAGGTGTGACACGGTCACGCCCGAGGTCCGATAGCGATGGCCGATGCTGAAGCTGGGGCTCGTGACCGGGTCAGTCACGCCGAGCGCACGAGCCGCGCCGCGCACAAGCGTGGTCTTACCCGACCCCAGCTCGCCCCGCACGAGCACCACGTCTCCGTCGCGCAAGCTTTCGGCCAGTTCGGCGCCCAAACGATTCGGTCGCCACGGGATCCGACGTTTCCACGATACGTACGGCCACGACGAGACTGTAGAGCCAAGCGAGCTCTTCAGACTAGCCCGGCTCGACACGTGCGTTTAAACACGACCGGCCCGCGGGAGAAAGGAAGCGCGGGCCGGTCGTCACTGCTGGAGGGATGGAGACAGGGCCTGTATCGGCAACATCGCGCCCACCTTTAGGCCTTGGACGAGATTTTCGACATCTCCCGTGAATCGCCTGCTCGCAGTGCACGTTCGGGGCGCTTAAGAGCATCAAGAACAAGCCCTCTGATCCGGCTCAGCAGACCCGGAGGCCTCCGCTTTGCCGGCAGCCGCGCCTGCGCCGCTCGCGCCCGCTTCGGCACGCAGCTGGTCGATCTCGCTCATCGATCCGGCGCCGTGCGCCCACTCCGGCTGGCCACCTCGGGGACGCTCGCCGGAGGCGGGTGTCTCGACCGGCGGTGCTCGGGCGCCCCCTGCGCCAGCAGCTCCGGCAACCGCGCGAAGTCCTCGCGCAGCGTCTCGAGCATCCGCGGCGTGTACAGCGCGGCGGCTGGGTGATAGATCGGATACAGACGCACGGCGCGCCGGCCCAGCACAGCACCTCCGGCTGTCCGTGCAGGCGCGTGATCCCGGTCGGGTCGCCGCGCAGCAGCTTGGTCGAGAAGTTGCCGAGCGTGCATATCACCGTAGGCTGGATCAGCTCGACCTGGCGGCAGCAGGTACTCCTGGCAGTTCTCGATCTCGACCGGCTGCGGATCGCGGTTGCCGGGAGGTCGGCACTTGAGCATGTTGCAATAAACACCTCTGTAGCGCTCGAAGCCCGATCTCCCCCAGCAGCTGTCTCCAGCAGCTTGCCCGCCCGCCCGACGAATGGCACCCCCTGCTCGTCCTCGCTCGCACCGGGCGCCTCGCCGACGAACATCAGCTCTGCGTCGGCGTTTCCGGCGCCGAATACGACCGTCTTGCGCGTCGCCGCCAGCTCTGGGCAGCGCACGCATGCGCGCGCCTGCACGAGCACCTGCTTCAGGCCTCGCGCCTCGCGGCCGCGGCTCGGCGAGGCCGGATGCAGTGACAGCTGCGGACGCCCGTCCTTGGGCATGATGCGATGCCTGCCGCAGCAACTGCCGTACCGTTGACGCGTCGTGATCTCCGTCGCGCATCGGCCGGACCAGCGGGTTCGAGCCGGCGTGGCGCTGATCGTGCTCGAGGCGATGAAGATGGAGCACGAGGTGCTCGCGCAGGCCGACGGCGTGTGCGACGAGTCGAGGTCGCCGTCGGCGACGCCGTGACGAGGGCCAGCTGCTGCTGGTGCTGGCCGCGGGCGGTCCTGCAGCCCAACCGCCGAGCCGCAGGCCCAGATCGACCCGGACGCGGCGCGCCGACCTGCAAGCGGTGCGCGAGCGCCACGCGCTCGGTCTGGACGCGGCGCGGGCGGCCGCGGCCAGCGCCGCGAGCGCGGCCGGCGCCGCGAGAACCTGTCAGAGCTGCTCGACGAGGGCACCTTCGTCGAGTACGGGCCGCTGCTATTCGCCGCGCAGGAGCGCCGGCGCACGCGCGAGGAGCTGATCGAGCGCACCCCGGCGGATGGGCTCGTAGGTGGAGTGGGCGAGGTCGAGGGCCGGCCATGCGTGGCGATGTCCTACGACTACACGGTTCTCGCCGGCACGCAGGGCGCGCGCAACCATGAAGAAGGACCGCCTGTTCGAGCTCGCCGAGCGGCGGCGGCTGCCGGTCGTGCTGTTCGCCGAGGGCGGCGGCGGCGGCCCGGGCGACGTCGACATGCCGATCGTCGCGGGCCTCGACTGCCGCGCCTTCAACCTGTTCGCGCACCTCAGCGGCCTGGTCCCGCTCGTGGGCATCGCCTCGGGCTACTGCTTCGCCGGGCAATGCCGCGCTGCTTGGCTGCTGCGACGTGGTGATCGCGACCGAGGACTCGAGCATCGGCATGGGCGGCCCGGCGATGATCGAGGGCGGCGGCCTCGGCGTCTACGAGCCTGCCGAAGTCGGCCCGATCGACGTCCAGTACGCAAACGGCGTGGTCGACCTGCGCGTCGCCGACGATCAGCGCGGCGGTCGCGGCAGCCAAGCGCTACCTGTCCTACTTCGGCGGCCCGGTCCCGGCGGACGACGTGCGCGTGCCCGATCAGCGGCTGCTTCGCCGACTCGTCCCCGAGCAGCGCAAGCAGATCTACGACGTGCGCCGGTGCTCGACGGGCTGTTCGACGAGGACTCCGTGCTCGAGCTGCGCCGCGGCTTCGGGGCGGGCATCATCACCGCGCTGGCGCGCGTCGACGGTCGCCCGCTGGGCGTGGTGGCCAACGAACCGCCCCACCTCGGCGGGGCGATCGACGCCGACGGCGCCGACAAGGCGGCCCGCTTTATGCGAGCTCTGCGACGCGTTCGAGCTGCCTGTGCTGTTCCTATGCGACACGCCCGGCTTCATGGTCGGCCCCGCGGCCGAGCGCACGGCGACCGTCCGCCACTTCGCGCGCATGTTCCTGGCCGGCGCGAACCTGACCGTCCCGACCGGCACGATCGTGCTGCGCAAGGGCTACGGGCTCGGCGCGCAGGCGATGGCGGCCGGCGGCTTCAAGGCGCCGCTGTTCACGGTCGGCTGGCCAACCTCGGAGTTCGGCGGGATGGGTCTGGAGGGCGCCGTGCGGCTGGGCATGAAGCGCGAGCTCGAGGCGATCGAGGACCCCGAGGAGCGCGAGCAGGTCTTCCAGGCGACGGTCGCGGCCGCCTATGAGCACGGGCAAGGCCTGAACATGGCCGCCTATGGCGAGATCGATGACGTGATCGACCCCGCCGACTCGCGGCGCTGGATCGCCACCCTGTTTGACGACACCGCCGGCCAATGGCGGCGGCGGGCGGGCAAGAAGCGCCCGAACATCGACGCCTGGTGAGGCCGACGGCATCCATTCGTGCGCAGGATGCGGGCGACATGCAGAGTACAGGCGAACTTCTTCGTGTGCGGTCTTGCGACAGGAGTCGCACGTGTGCGGGCATCCGCCGCGTATGATTGTCGAGGGCGTTATCGAGCTGCGCCCTCGCGAGCGGTTGCCCAATACAGTCGCGACCGGTATCCACAGGGAACTGGACCGAGCCAGATGAGCCGAGCAACACCGACTCTTCGTCGAGTGAAGACGCGTCCGCACTGTTAAGGAGTTGCGTGCGGTGCTCGCTTCCGATCGTCGTGACGGACACACCATCGGGCTTGTCCCGACGATGGGCGCGCTGCACGAAGGTCATCTCTCGCTGATCCAGAGCGCGCGCGAGCAGTGCGACCTAGTCGTCGTGTCGCTGTTCGTCAACCCGGCGCAGTTCAATGAGCGCTCCGATCTCGAGCGCTACCCGCGTCAGGAGGGCTACGACGCGGCACTCGCCGCGACAGACCGGCGCCGACTGCTGTTTGCGCCGTCGGTCGAGGAGGTCTACCCGCCGGGTTCGCCACGAGCGTCGAGGTGCTCGGCATCACCGATCGGCTGGAGGGCGCGGCTCGTGGCGCGGAGCACTTCCGTGGGGTCTGCACCGTCGTCACGAAGCTGCTCTGCATGGCGCTACCTGACGTCGCCTACTTCGGCCAGAAGGACGCCCAGCAGGTCGCTCGTCATCCGCCGGCTGGTCCGCGACCTGAACCTGCCGGTCCGGATCGAGGTCCGCCCGACCGTGCGCGAGCCCGACGGCCTGGCGATGTCCAGCCGTAACGCGCTGCTGGACGAGCGCGAGCGCGAGCAGGCGCCGGCCCCGCTATGCGGCGCTGCGTGCGATCGAGGACTGCGCCGCGGGCGGCGAGCGTCGCACCGCGCGCGCTGCTTCAGGCCGCTACCAGGGCCGCCACGCGCGGGGTCCATCCCGAGTACCTGGAGCTCGTCGACCACGACACGCTCGAGCGTCTCGAGTGGCTCGACGCCCCGCGCTGCTGGCGGTCGCCGCCCAGGTGGGCGATATCCGCCTGATCGACAACTTGATGCTTCACCCGGCCGCCGTCCGCGACAATTGCTCCCGACACAGAAAGGCGATGACAACATGCAACGCGTGATGCTCAAGTCGAAGATCCACCGTGCGACCGTGACCGATTGCGACCTGCACTACGTCGGCTCGATCACGATCGATCCCGACCTGCTGGAGGCCGCCGACATCCTCGAGTACGAGCAGGTCCACGTCCTCGACATCGACAATGGCGCCCGCTTTGAGACCTACACGATCCCTGGCGAGCGGGGCTCGGGCGACATGAAGGTCAACGGCGCCGCCGCCCGCCTCGTGCATCAAGGCGACACGATCATCGTCATCTCCTACGGCCAGTACGACGAGGCCGAGCTGTCCCGCTACGAGCCTCGCGTCGTCCACGTGCAGGCGAATACCAACCGCATCGTCACGATCGACGACGAGGTGGCGACCCTGCTGGCCTGAGGCCCGCGAGCGTCCAACCTGCAGCCAGAGAGGAATAACCCCATGTCCAGCCATCCACACGTCCAAGCACCCGCCGACCCCGGACGCCTGCCCATGACCCTGCCGCTGCTGGCGGAGAAGAAGCGCCTGTCGATCCGATCGTGATGGTCACCGCCTATGACTATCCGAGCGCCCGCGCCGCCGAGGCGGCGGGGGTCGACCTGGTGCTCGTCGGCGACTCGGCCGCCACGACCGTGCTCGGCTACAGCTCGACCACGCCGGTAGAGCTCGACGACATGCTCGTGCTCGCACGGGCCGCGCGCCGCGGTCTGCGTACCCCGCTGTTGATCGGCGACCTGCCGTTCGGCTCGTACGAGGTCTCGGACGAGCAGGCGATTGCGACGGCGCATGCGCATGGTCAAGGAGGCGGGCTGCGAGGCCGTCAAGCTCGAGGGCGGCGGGGTTGGTTCGGTCAGCCGCGCGCGCGCGATCGTCGAACGCGGGCATCCCCGTGATGGGCCACGTCGGGCTCACGCCCCAGACGGCGACCGCGCTCGGTGGCTGGAAGGCTCAGGGTCGTACAGCCGCCACCGCCGCGCAGATCGCCGCGCAGGCGCTGGCACTGCAGGACGCGGGCTGCTTCGCGCTCGTGTTCGAGGCGATCCCCGCCGCCGTCACCGACGAGCTGATGCCTCGGATCGAGATCCCTGTGATCGGGATCGGCGCCGGTCCCGCAACCGACGGGCAGGTGCTCGTGTTCCACGACCTGCTCGGTATCCGCGACGGCTTGGGCGCACGCTTCGTCAAGCGCTACGCCAACCTCCAGGACGAGATGAACACGGGCGTTACCGCCTTCGCCGAGGACGTGCGCACCCGGCGCTACCCGGCCGCGGAGCACACCTACTCGATCGACCCGGCCGAGCTGGCTGAGCTGCACGCGCGGTTGAACTGAGACGCGCCCTTCAGAGAAGGGCCTTCAGCAGGCGATGGCCAGGGCGCAGCTGGGCGCGGTTTCGGTGGGTCCGCCGCCAGGTGGGCTCGCGGATGTTTCCGCGGGCGGCGATGTTTCTCCACCGCCCGTCGAGGTGCCAGAACCGCTCCCGGTCGAACCCGAACCACCACTCGGAGGACTTGGCGCGGGCGTGGTCGAGGTCGGCGTCGTGGTCGCCGGTTGCGGTGATGTTGGGGTGCCGCTCGTAGGCGTAACCGGGGTCGTGCTCTGCTGGTGCGTGGATCGATGGCGAGTCACCCGGTGCGCCCGGTGGACCGCCGGCGTGGGGGTGCTTAGTTGAGCGCCGCGGCCACTCCCAACGACGACAGGTGTGGCGCCATGCCCCCGGACGAGCGATGGGTTGGCCGAATGGCTTGCCCGATGAGTGGGCCCAGTCGCGTGAGCCAGCTGATGTCCGTCGGCCTGCGCTGCCGTCGTGGAGCTCAGCGCCTGGGTCGCCACTCGCGACAGCACACGATTGTCGGGTGTGACACTCCCGGCCAGGACCACGACCAGAATCACCACCAGGACCGCGCAGAGGATCGCCGCCGCCGGCATCCACCGCGAGCGCCGGCCCGTCGTCCCGCGCGCGCTCACCGCGCTGAGCGGACGTATCCGCCGCGTCGCCGCTTGAGTCCGACCACGCACATCCTTGTGGCCGGCGGCGACGATCTGCGTATCGGACGTAGCGGTTCGGGTGCTGCCCGGCGCTGTCGAGGACGGCGTCGTGGCGTGCCCACCGCCGGCGGCTTCGTGTGCGCGACCCGCGATGTGACTCCAATCCGCCCCCACGAATTGCGCGGCCCGCGCGATCGTCGTATGACGCAGCCAGGCGAGTACCACGATCGGTCCAAGCGCCCGGTAGGAGACACCGGCCTCCTCCATCGCCGCGCGGCTGAGCCGGCAGGTCTCGCAGCTGGCCATGTGCGTGTCCAGCCAGTCGAGCTCATCCGTGGCGCTCGTCTGGGCGTCCTGCAGGCGCGCCAGCAACGGCAGCGCGCGCTCGCAATCGAGCGAGAACGCAGCGATCGACCCCAGCGCATCGCTCCGGATCTCCTCCCGTAGTCTGATCCGCGCGCGCGAGATGAGCTGCGCGACCGCATTCTCGTTCAGACCCACGACCTCGCCGATCTGCTCGTAGGACAGCTGCTCCAGCTCCCTGAGCGCGAGCACCTCACGCTGGCGCTCGGGCAACCGCGAGTTGGCCGCACGCACGTCCTCACGCGTGGCCGCCAGCAATGCCGCCCGCTCGGGGTCGAGCCTGACCTCGCTGGGCTCGGCGGCGCCGGGCTCGAGCTGCTCGGCCACCGGCTGCACCCTGCGCCTGGCCTCGATCGCGTCGAAGCACGCGTTGCGCGCCGTCGTGAGCGCGTAGGCGATGAAGTTCACGTCCCGCCCCTCCAGGGCCGGCAGGCGCCCCAGCAGGCGCATGAACGTCTCCTGTGTCGCGTCACCCGCCTCGTCCGGGGTGCCCAGCATCCGCAGGCAGAACCCGTACACGCGCCGCTCGTGGCGGTCATACAGCTGCGCGAATGCCTCGCCGTCGCCGTCGATTGCCAGCTTCGCGAGCTCGCGATCGTCGAGCGTGGTGCGAAGACGTGCGCTGTTGGGGCGTGCGGTTGATCTCGCCATTGCCACCTGCTCATGGCGATTCTCCCAGATCGTCCGGGTGTAAGACCGTTCGGATAGCGCTGAGCCATTGGTCATCTCCTTTGCCTCGGCCCGTACCGGCGCGTGCCGACTGCGGGCGTCAGATGCAACGGACGATCGACCACTTCCTTACGCCGAGCCAGTGAGGAGGCGGGGAAATTTTTTAGGCCCGCCCGTAAGGAACCTCCGGGAACCCGGTTGAGCGAGCACAACACACAGCGGGCACAGCCCGCACAACCTAAAGGACACACCATGCACATCACCCGCTCACTTCTCATTTCAGGCATCGCCACCGTCTCGATCATCGCTTCGCTCACTCTGGGCGCAGCCGGCGCCGGCGCGCGCCAGACTCCCGCTCGCGGCGCACACAGCGCCTCGGCGCACGGTCACAAATCCCGAGCTCGCAAACTCCCCACGGGCCCGCGGGGCAAGACCGGTCCTGCCGGTCCACAGGGTCCGGCCGGCCCGCAGGGTCTCGCCGGCGCGCCGGGGGCGAAAGGCGAAACCGGCTCCACCGGTCCGCAGGGACCGGGCGCCGTCGAGTACACGTATGACTCGACCGCGCCTGCGGCCAGCGAACAGAACACGCCGCTCGGGCACGCCGGGCCGTTCGAGCTGACCGGCAGCTGCGTGCAGCTCGGCCCGAAACTGGTGGCGGTGACGCTCGGAGTGTCAAACGCCGATGCGGTGCAGTTCGACGAAATGCGCACCGAAGAAAACAACGGCGTGCCGACATACACCACGTTCGCGCGCAACACCCAGATTCCGAGCGCGACGCCCAACCCACTGTTCGGCCTGGCCAACTCCGGGCTCTCCGCCGACGCCTACGCCGGCGGGCGCCTGACCGTGACCGCGCCGGTACACGGGCAGCTCGAAGTGTTCGAGTACGTCTCGGAGGCGACGAACGTCTGCCACATCTCCACCGTCTGGACGCTGGCTTCCTGACACGACACGCACCCCAGCCGCCCCGACCCGGCCCACGCCGGCGTTGGGGCGGCCTGGGCCTATGTGTACTCGATCCGCCTGAGCACGCGCGCGGGCGCGCCGGCCGCGACCGAGAACGGCTCGATGTCGTGGGTGACGACGCTGTTGGCCCCGATCACGCACCGCTCCCCGATCTCGACGCCGCTGGTGACGACGACGTTCGCACCCAGCCAGCAGTTGTCCCCGATGTGTGTCGGACCCTTGGAGGTGAATCCCTGCCACGGCACCGGCCGCTCGGGATCGTCGTAGCGGTGGCTGGAGTCGGTCACGAAGCAGCCGTTCGCGAGCATGCAGTGGTCGCCGATTTCCACCAGCTCCTCTGCGGCGACCATCACGCCGAGGTTCAAGAACGTGCCCGCACCGATCCGCACCCGTGCCCGCCCCGGGGCCGTGATCCATACGTCCGGCTCGAGCAGCGCGCCCCGCCCGAGCTCCAGCCGCCCCTCACGCAGCGCTTCCAGCACGTTCCCGTGCACCGGCCAGCGGATGAACGCCTCGCGGCGCATCGCCTCCCAGTGGATCCGCGCGTGGTTCCACGGCAGCGAGTTGCGCTCATACCAGCGCCACTTCGCCACCCACAATCTGGCCTGCCGAGCGAGATCGCCGTCGCTCAAGCGGCGACCTTCGCGCGGGGCTTGCGTTTGGGGGCAGCCTTGCCGCGCGGTTTCTTCGCGCTCGCGGGCGTTGCCGGCGTCAGCAGCTCCGCGAGGAATTCTCCGGTGTGCGAGATCGGCTCGCCCGCAACCTGCTCCGGGGTGCCCTGCGCGATCACCATCCCGCCTTCCTCACCGCCCTCGGGGCCCATGTCGATCAGGCGGTCCGCCGACTTGATCACGTCGAGGTTGTGCTCGATCACGACGACGCTGTTGCCGGCGTCGACCAACCGTTGCAGCACCTCCAGCAATCGCTCCACGTCGGCGAAGTGCAATCCGGTCGTCGGCTCGTCGAGGATGTACAGCGTCCGGCCGGTCGCGACCTTCGACAGCTCGGTCGCGAGCTTCACGCGCTGCGCCTCCCCGCCGGACAGCGTCGTCGCGGGCTGACCGAGCCGCACGTAGCCGAGCCCGACGGCGTTCAGCGTCTCCAGCCGGCGGCGCACCTTGGGGATGTGCTCGAAAAATCCCAACGCATCCTCGATCGCCATGTCGAGCACATCGGCGATGCTGCGGCCCTTGAACTTGACCTCCAGCGTCTCGCGGTTGTAGCGCTTGCCATGACACTGCTCGCAGGGCACATACACATCCGGCAGGAAGTGCATCTCGATCTTGATCTGCCCGTCGCCCTTGCAGACCTCACAGCGCCCGCCCTTGACGTTGAAGCTGAACCTGCCGGGCTTGTACCCGCGCGCGCGCGCCTCCTGGGTCTTGGAGAACATGTCCCTGATCACGTCGAACAGACCCGTGTACGTCGCTGGGTTCGAGCGCGGAGTGCGCCCGATCGGGGACTGGTCGACCGCGATGATCTTGTCGAGCTGATCGAGGCCATGGATCGCGCGGTGCGCTCCCGGGCGCCGACGGGCGCGGTGCAGGCGACTGGCGACCGACTTGTACAGAACTTCGTTGACGAGCGTCGACTTGCCCGAGCCCGAGACCCCGGTCACGCACGTCAGCACCCCGAGCGGGACCTTCACGTCGACGTCGCGCAGGTTGTGCTGGCTCGCCCCTTCGATCTCCACGTACCCGCGTGGGGTGCGCCGCTTGGCGGGCGCCTCGATCGTGCGCGTTCCCGCGAGGAACTGACCCGTGGCCGAGTCCTTCACGCGCTGCACCTGCGCCGCGGTGCCCTGCGCGACGACCTTGCCCCCATGCACGCCCGCGCCCGGGCCCATGTCGACGAGATGATCGGCGGCGCGCATCGTCTGCTCGTCGTGCTCGACCACGATCACCGTATTGCCGAGGTCGCGCAACCGTTCGAGCGTCCCGATCAGCTTCGAGTTATCGCGCTGATGCAAGCCGATCGAAGGCTCGTCGAGGATGTACAGCACGCCCACCAGCGAGCTGCCGATCTGCGTCGCCAGCCGGATCCGCTGGGCCTCGCCGCCGGATAGCGTCGCGGCGGCGCGGTCCATCGACAGGTAGCCGATCCCGACGTTCTCCAGGAATCGCAGCCGCTCGTCGATCTCGCGCAGGATCAGCCGCGCGACGTGCCGATCGGTCTCTGACAGCTCGACCTCCCGCAGCCACTCCAGCGCCCGCCGCGCCGACAGCGCGCAGAACTCGTCGATCGGCGTCCCTCCCACGAGCACCGCGCGCGACTCCGCGCGCAGCCGCGCGCCGCCACACACCGGGCAGGGCCGCAGCGACATGAACTGCTCGATCTTCTCTTTCGTCCCCTCGCTCTCGCTCTCGCGGTAGCGGCGTTCCAGGCCCTTGACGATCCCCTCGAATCTCGTGGAATATGAACGCCTGCGCCCGTAGCGGTTGCGGTAGGTGATCGGCAGGCGCTCGTCGGTCCCGATCAGGAACAGCTCGCGCATCCCCTCCGGCAGATCCTCCCACGGGGTGTCGAGGTCGACGCCATAACGCTCGGCGATCGCCTCGGTCACCTGTTCGTAGTAGTTCGACGAGCTCCCCGCCCACGGCGCGAGCGCTCCCTCGTTGATCGACAGCGACGGGTCGGGCACGATCAGCTCGGGGTCGATCTCCATCTGCGCGCCCAAGCCGGTGCAGTGCGCGCAGGCGCCGTGCGGCGAGTTGAACGAGAAGATCCGCGGCTCCAGCTCGACCAGCGACGGGCCGTGCACCGGACAGGCAAAGCGCTCGGAGAAGGTGAAGATCGTGCCGCCCGCAGGCACCTCGCCGGGGACGATCTGCGCAGCGGCCTTGCGCGCGCCCTTCGCGCCGGTGGCATGCCCGGGATCGGACGCTGCTTTCGCCGAGTCCACGATCTCGACCTCGACCAGCCCTTCGGCGAGACCCACCGCGGTCTCGATCGAATCGGCCAAGCGCTTGCGCAGGTCGTGGCGCATCACCAGCCGATCGACGACGACCGAGATGTCATGCTTGTAGCGCTTGTCGAGCACGATCGATTCCTCGAGCATCCGCACCCGATCGTCGATCTTCACGCGCGCGAACCCATCCGTGCGCAGCTGATCGAGCAGCTTCCCGTACTCGCCCTTGCGCCCACGCACGACCGGAGCCAGCACCATGAACCGCGTCCCCTCCCCCAGCTCCATCACCTGGTCGATGATCTGCTCGGCCGACTGGCCCACGATCGGTCGCCCGCAGATCGGGCAGTGCGGCTTGCCCACCCGCGACCACAGCAGCCGCAGGTAGTCGTAGATCTCGGTCACCGTCCCGACCGTCGAGCGGGGGTTGCGCGAGGTCGTCTTCTGATCGATCGAGATCGCCGGGGACAGGCCCTCTATCGAGTCGACGTCGGGCTTGTCCATCTGCCCGAGGAACTGCCGCGCGTAGGCCGACAGCGACTCGACGTACCGGCGCTGCCCCTCGGCGTAGATCGTGTCGAACGCAAGGCTCGACTTGCCCGACCCGGACAGCCCCGTGATCACCACCAGCGCGTCGCGCGGCAGGGTCAGCGAGATGTCTTTGAGGTTGTGCTCCCTGGCTCCGGAGACGACGATCTGATCGCTTGCTGGCATTCCTAGCTATTGTATTGTGGCGAACAGACGTTCGTATTGTCGCCGGCCGCGCGCCTACCCCTCGATCGCCGCGTACACCTCGTCCAGCAGCTTGGCCCGGTCGGCGACCTCGTAGTTCTCGGCGAGATACCGGTCGGTGTCCTCGCGCGAGTCGCCGTTCAGGGCCATGTTCAGCGCTACCAGCCGCGCGCCGTCCAGGTCCCCGTTCTCGCTTGCCGGCTGCTCCGGACGGGACGCCGGCACAGGCGGAACCGGCGCCGGCGGGGCGGGATGGGCCGGCGAGACCGAGGGGGTCGGCGGGGGTGAGCTCGGAATGGGTGGTTGTGGTTGTGAGGATGGCGAAGAGGCCGCGGAATCGGTCCCCGACGAGGCGTCCGTCGGTCCAGCGACCGGCGGCGGGGGCACATCCGGCGGGCGCGCCGGATCCTCGATCTTCGGCGCCGTCTGCTCGGTGGCAACCGCCGACACCGTGTCCGCGCCCGACCCCCGCCCCGATGCCGCGTCATACAGCTCGCCCATGTTCGTCTCCACGGACGCCAGATCTCCCGCCAACCGGGTCGCACCCGCGCGCAGGCTCTCCACGAGCGCACCCGTCTCGCCGTCCAGCGACTCCACCCGAGCCAGCAGCGTGGCGGTCGCCCGCTCCACCGCGGCGACATGCGCCTGGGCCTGCGTGATCGCGTCCGCGCGTGTCTTCTCGGCGTCCTGGGCGGCCAGCGCGCGCGTGCGCTCGGCGCTTGCCTGCGCGTCGCTCTCGATCTCCGTCGCGGCGACCTCGGCTGCCGCGACGATCGCCTGCACCTGGGTTCCCGCGCTCGCCGCCAGCGAGTCAGCGCCGCGTCCGGCGGCCGAGCGCTTGAGCTCCTCGATCTCGCTGGCCAGCGCCCGCAGGTGCGCATCCACGGCCGCCGGGTCATACCCGCGCCGTCCGATCGGAAAGTCGCGTCGCTCGATGCTCTGCCTGTCGAGGTCCATCCCGCCCGAAGCCTAGCGGACCCCTCAGGCGACCTCGCCGGCAGGCTCGGCCTCGGCTTCATTGGCCTGAATCTCGCGCAGGTCGCGCCGGAGCTCGCGCAGCTCGTCGCGCAGCTGGGCGGCATACTCGAAGCGCAGGTCCTCGGCGGCCACGCTCATCTCCTCCTCGAGCTCCACCACCATCTTCTCCAGCTCGTGTGTTCCCATCTCCTTGGTCTTGGCCCTGCGCTCGGCCGCGCGCCGGCGGCTGCCGCGCGGGACCTTCGAGTCGGCCTGCAGGAACTCGGCGATGTCGGAGATGCCCTTGACGATCGTCGCCGCCGTGATCCCGTGCGTCTCGTTGTACGCGAGCTGGATCTCGCGGCGGCGGTCGGTCTCTGAGATCGCCGCTTTCATCGCCTTGGTCTCGCGGTCGGCATACATCAGCACGGTCCCCTCGACGTTCCGCGCCGCCCGTCCGATCGTCTGGATCAACGAGGTCTCCCCGCGCAGGAACCCCTCCTTGTCGGCATCGAGGATCGCCACCAACGACACCTCCGGCAGGTCGAGACCCTCGCGCAGCAGGTTCACGCCGACGAGCACGTCGTACTCGCCCAGGCGCAGGTCGCGGATGATCTGGATGCGCTCGAGCGTGTCGATCTCCGAATGCAGGTACCGGGTCTTGAACCCCATCTCCAGCAGGTACTGGGACAGGTCCTCGGACATTTTCTTAGTCAGCGTCGTCACGAGCACGCGCTCGTCGCGGTCCACCCGCGCGCGGACCTCGTTCATCAGATCGTCGATCTGGTTCTTGGTCTCGCGCACCTCCACGAGCGGGTCGACGATTCCGGTCGGGCGTACGATCTGCTCGACCACCCGGCCCGAGCGCGTACGCTCGTACTCGCCCGGCGTGGCCGACACGAACAGCAGCTGCGGGGTGATCGACAGGAACTCGTCGAACGTCTGCGGCCGGTTGTCCAGCGCCGACGGCAGGCGAAACCCGTAGTCGACGAGCGTCTGCTTGCGCGAGCGATCACCCTCGAACATGCCGCCGATCTGCGGGACCGTCTGGTGGGACTCGTCGATGAAGCAGACGAAGTCCTTGGGGAAGTAATCGATCAGGCAGTACGGCCGCTCGCCCGGCTTACGGCCATCGAGGATGCGCGAGTAGTTCTCGATCCCCGAGCAGAACCCCATCTCGCGCAGCATCTCCATGTCGTACTGCGTGCGCTGGCGCAGCCTGTGCGACTCCAGCGGCTTGCCCTCGGACTCCAGCTGCGCGCACCGCTCGTTCAGTTCAGCGCCGATCGCCGCCACCGCCGCTTCGACGGTGCCCTCGCGCACGTTGTAATGCGTCGCCGGCCAGATCGCGACGTGCTCGAGCTCGTCGTCGATCAGCTCGCCCGTGAGCGGGTCGAACTGCTGGAGGCGCTCGATCTCATCGCCGAACATGCTCGCCCGGAACGCCGCCGTCTCCGCGTACGCCGGCCAGATCTCCAACGTCTCGCCCTTGACCCGGAAAGTGCCGCGCGCGAGCAC
Source organism: uncultured Solirubrobacterales bacterium (assembly GCA_963736555.1). GTDB lineage: Bacteria > Actinomycetota > Thermoleophilia > Solirubrobacterales > Solirubrobacteraceae > Palsa-744. Next base: position 53,541 of record CAVTPC010000002.1, on the reverse strand, counting down.
CGTGTCGTTGCGCGTGTACTGGATCGACACCAGTTTGCGTAGCAGCTTGTCGCGGTCGATCGTTTCGCCGCGCTTGAGTATCTGCATGTTCATCTCATACACCTCGGGCGAGCCCAGTCCGTAGATGCACGACACCGACGCCACCACGATCACGTCCCGGCGGGCGAACACCGCCGCCGTCGCCGCGTGGCGCAGCCGGTCGACCTCCTGGTTGATCGCCGAGTCCTTCTCGATGTACAGATCCCGGCTGGGCACGTACGCCTCGGGCTGGTAGTAGTCGTAGTAGCTGACGAAGTACTCGACCGCGTTGTCGGGAAAGAACGTCCGGAACTCGTTGCACAACTGGGCGGCCAACGTCTTGTTGTGCGCGATCACGAGCGTGGGGCGCTGGACCGCCTCGATCGTGGCCGCCATCGTCATCGTCTTGCCGGTACCGGTGGCACCCAGCAGCGTCTGGAACCGCTCACCCGCGCGTATGCCCTCGGCGAGGGACTCGATCGCCTTGGGCTGGTCGGCGGTGGGTGTGAACGCGGCGTCGAGTTTGAACTCGGGCATGGCTATCTACCGTAGCGAGGAGTCGTCCTCATGCGGTTGACCACGGCGCATGCGCCGTGGTCGGCATGGCCGCATGCGGCCATGCCCGGGAGCCGCGCATGCGCGGCTCCCCCGCTGGCGCATGCGCCAGCGGTAGACGTGCCGCATGCGGCACGTCACCGGACGGTGCATGCACCGTCCGGCACCGACAGACCCTACAATCGTGCTCGATGGCTGTTGATGTCGTACTGACCGCTGCCCAGGCCCATCGCTTCTCGCTGGAGGAGTACCACCAGCTGATCCAGTCTGGGGGCTTTGACGAGGACTCGCGCGTAGAGCTGATCGAGGGAGTAATAGCCGATATAAGCCCAAAGACGGCAGAGCACGAGAACGCGATCAGATGGCTGACGCGTTGGCTGATCTCAGCGGTCGACCCGAAGCGGTTCGAGGTGGGCGTGCAGACCGCCCTCACACTCGGCGGCTCCGAGCCCGAGCCGGACCTCGCCGTGATCGCGACCGACGTGCCCCGGCCCTACCATCCGGCGACGGCTACCTTGATCATCGAGGTGGCAGTGTCCTCCCAGGATCGCGACCTGCGCCAGAAGCCGGTTCTCTATGCCCACGCGGGCGTCGCCGAGTACTGGGTCGTGAACCTCGACGCTGGTCTCGTCGTGGTGCACCGTGACCCCACGGACACGGGCTATGAGGCGATTACAGAGATCCCGGCGGACGGAGCCGTGCAAGCGCAGGCCCTGGAGCTCCCCCGGCTGGAGGTTGCCGAGCTGCTCGCGGCGGCACGGCGTCAGTAGAGCTCAGTCGATGCCGAGCTGGTGCGCATACAGCGAGCGGTATTCACCCTGCGCCGCCAGCACCTTCTGCACGTACGCGCGCGTCTGACCGAACGGGATTTCGCCGACCGTCAGCTCGTGGCCTTCCGCGCGAGCTTTGGCCACCCACTGATCGACATTCGTGATGCCCGCGTTGTAGGCGGCCACGGCGAGCATCTCATCGCCGTCGTAGTGGTCGAGCAGGTACCGCAGGTAGTAGCTCCCGTAGGCGACGTTGACCGCGGGCGTGCCGAGATCGCTCGTCGTGAATTCATATCCACCCGAGAGCTTGGCCAGGAATTTGGCGGTCGCCGGCTCGATCTGCATCAGGCCCTCCGCCCCGGCCGGGGAAGTGCGCGGGTCGAACTTCGTCTCGGCGTAGATCACCGCGGCGATCAGCGCCGGGTCCAGATGCTTGGTCGGCAGCCTGTTCGCGGATGATCTGTTCGTTTGAGAGCGGCAGCGCCAGCTTGCGTACCGTATTGTCGAGGCTGGGACCGAACACGACCACCAGCACGCCGATCGCCAGTACCACGACGAGCAGCGCGCCCCACCTGCTCAGGTCTCCCCCGCGCCGTCCACGTCTCCGTTTGGCGCTCTGTGAGTGCGGGCGCGCGCGCGCCCCTCGCGCGCGATACGTGGTGCGAGTGGTCGTAGTACGTGCACTGGACTGTGATCGCCCGATGCTCATCCTCCAAGAGTGTCGAGCACGCCCGACAGCTGTGCCGCCAGCTCCTGCTCACTGCCGTCGTTGTGCACCGTGAACGTCGCCCGGCGTGCCTTCTCCTCCTGGGAGAGCTGGCGCGCCGCGCGTGCATCTTCCAGCGCATGACCCCTGCTCGCCGCACGCTCGCGTCGTATGTCCTCCTCGGCGACGACAGCAATCGTCGCGCCGTAGATGCCCTCCAGCCCGGCCTCGAACAGCAGCGGCACCTCGACCACCGCGGCACGCGGAGCGGGACGCCGTGCACGGACCTCGGTCAGCCAAGCGCCGACCCGTTCGCCCACCATCGGCCACAGCACACCCTCCAGCCACGCGCGGTCATCCGCGCCGGCGAACACATGCGAGGCCACCGCCGAGCGATCTACAACACCCCCGGGCGCCACCTCCTCACCCCAGCGCTCCACGACCGCGTCGCGCAGGCGCTCCGTGTCATACAGCTCGTGCACGACCGCGTCGCTCGACAGCACGGCCGCTCCCAACCGCTCGAGCTCGGCCAGTGCCGTGGACTTGCCGGCGCCCATGCCGCCCGTCAGTCCTACGAACGGTACGACCGGGGCATCCTGCGACTCCATCCGCCCGGCGCCGGCCCAGATCCTCGGACGAGCCGTCAGTCCTGCGCGGGCTCGCCCGCCACCGATCGGAGATCGGCCAGCAGCCCTGCGTCGGCGCTGTCGCCCTCGGCGGACACCTCCGGTGCAGTCGGAGCCTCATCGACCTCGGCGGGCTCAGACTCCTCTGCGGTCGTAACCTCAGCAGCGATGGACGGGTCAGACGCCTCTGCGGCCGGGGTCGCCTCAGCAGCGGGCGCGTCCTCGGCGGGAGCCTCGACCGGCGGCTCATCTGCGACAGCCTCTGCGACTGGCTCTACGGATTCCTCATCAGCGACAGGCGCGTCCTCGGCGGGAGCCTCGACCACGGGCTCCTCGACAACAGTCTCCGCCGCGGGCTCGACCGGGGCGTCCTCGACGGCGGGCGTCTCCTCGGCCGCGGGCTCGACCGGAGCCTCCTCCAGGGCGGCCTCGGCGACAGGCGCACCGTCCTCCGACACTGAACCCTCCGCAACCTCCTCCTCTGCCGGGATCGCCTCCGCAGGAACCTCCTCGCCGTCCGTGATCTCCGCCGCGGGAGCATCATCAGGGCGGGACACCGGCAGGATCTGATCCTCGACCCGCTTGGCCGACAGCGACAACCGGCGCCGCTCGGAGTCGATCTCGAGGATGCGCACCCGGATCTCATCGCCCGGATGGACGATCTCGCGCGGGCTTTCGACGTGCTGGGGAGCGAGCTCGGAGATGTGCACGAGCCCCTCGACCCCGTCGAGGATCTCGACGAACGCGCCGAACGTGACGACCTTCGTGACGGTGCCGGCGAGCTCGTCGTTGATGTTGTACGTATCCACGATCCGCTGCCACGGATCCTCCTGGGTCTGCTTCAGCCCCAGCGAGATGCGCTGGCGGTCGCGGTCGATGTCCAGCACCTTGACCTGGACGGTGTCGCCGATCGTGAGGATCTCGCTCGGGTGGTTGACGTGCGACCACGACAGCTCGGAGATGTGGATCAACCCGTCGATCCCGTCGAGGTCCACGAACGCGCCGAAGTTGACGATGTTCGAGATCTGCCCCTCCACGACCAGTCCCGGCTGCAGGCGGTCGAGGATCTGCTGGCGGACCTCCTTGCGCTCCTCCTCCAGCACGGCGCGGCGCGAGAGCACGACGTTGTTGCGCGAGCGGTTGAGCTCGATCACCTTCGTCTCGATCTTCGTGCCCATGTACTCGTCGAGGTTCGGCACGCGCCGGATATCCACCAGCGAGGCGGGCAGGAAGCCACGGACGCCGAGGTCGATGATCAGCCCACCCTTGACGACCTCGATGACTGTTCCCTCGACCGGCTCGCCTGACTCCGCGGCCGTTTCGATGCGCCGCCACGCTTTCTCGAAGCGGGCGCGCTTCTTGGACATGATCAACCGGCCGTCCTGATCCTCCTTGGTGAGGACGATCGCGTTGACCTCCTCGCCCTGATGCACCTCGTCGTGGGGATCGACCGACTTGCGGATCGACAGCTCGTTGGCGGGGATGACGCCCTCGGACTTGTAGCCGATGTCGACCAGCACCTCGTCCTTGTCGATCCGGACGACGTGGCCGGTGACGACCTCGCCCTCCTCGATGTCGCGGAACGTGGCGTCGTAGTTGGGGACGATCTGCCCGTCGATCTCGAGCAGCAGTCCGTTGGACCCCGCGACCACATGGGCCTGGGGATTCTCGATCAGTGTTTGCACGGCTCCGAAGCCTATCGCAGGGCGACCTTTTCATCCGGCCGTGTCCGGCCGGCCCGAAAAGTCCGCTCTGCTTGAGCTGATTTTTTGGGCGCGATTCGACTCTGGTGGCGCTTATCCAGCTGGGCACGCAACACCGGCCGTGAGAATCGACGACCTATACCATCGGTGGATGCCTACACGTGCGACCAAGCGCGGAGCCGAACGCACGCCCCTGAGGGGACACCACGACGACTGCGATGTGCTCGTGTGCGGCGCATCGTTTGCGGGTCTCGCGGTCGCACGCGAGCTCGCCGGCTCGGGCATGCGCGTGTTGATGATCGACCGTTACGAAATCGGTGAGCGCCAGACCTCCGCGTGTGCGATGCCGACCGTGTGGCTGGAGGCGATGGATCTGATGGGCTCGCTGCGCCAGACGTTCGACTCGCTCGTGGTTCATACACGCGCGCGAACCTCCCGCTGGCGGCTGCCATGGTCGTTTGCGACATTCGACTATCGCGAGCTGTGTGCGCTCCTCTACGCGCAGGCCGACGCCGCCGAGACGGAATTCGAGACCGCCACGGTCACCGGTCGCGACGGGCTGACCGTGCACACCGATCGCGGCGATCTCACCGCGCCACTTGTGATCGACGCGCTCGGCTGGCGCCGGGTCCTGTCCAACGCGACCGCGATCCAGCCACCGAACGCGCCGCTGTCCCGCGGTCTGGAGGTCCACCCCGCGGGGGCCGGCGATGAGCTGGAGTTGTGGATCGATCACCGCTATGTGCGCGCCGGGTACGGATGGAGCTTTCCTGCGCGCGATGAGGTCCGGATCGGGCGGGCTCGTTCTGGCCTGCCCGCCACGTCAAGGAGACGACCGTGCGGCTGGCGGACGAGCTCGGATTGCCACCGGAGGGCTATCAGGGCAACTGGATCCCCCACCAGCTGCGACCGGCCATCGAGGACGGCGTGTTCTTCGCCGGCGACTCCGCCGGACACTGCCTCCCACTGACCGCCGAGGGCATCCGCACCGCGCTGTACTTCGGGCTCGCGTGCGCGCGCGAGCTGCGCTCGGCGCATGAGGGGCGCATCACCCGCGAGCAGGCGCTCGCGCGCTACGGTGCGTTCTCGGACCGGCACGCCCGCAAATACCGCTGGCTGCTGAACACCCAGCGTCTGCTCGGGCGACTGACGCCCACGTACTTCCCGACCGCGCTCTCGCGCAGCCTCGAGACTCGGCGATTCGCCGATTGGATCTTCGAGCACTACCTGGGGATTGCCCCGCCGTCGTTCGTCGACAATGGCCCATCCACCCCGCGCCGGACACCGTCGGCCGGTCGGGTCGCTGTCCCAGCGGGGATCTGAGCGCTCAAGCGACCTTGCGCAACTGCGGCCTCGTGGTGCGGGTCGCATCCAGCGCGAGACGGCTGGCCTCGATCGCACTGGCCCACGAGACCTCGGCCAACAGTCCTGGCGCGGCGACCATGTCGCCGGCGAGGAACACGCCGTCGCCGCGATCGACCGCCGGCCGGTCGCGCCACGTCGTTCCAGGCATGTCAAGCGCACCGCTGCGCGCGTCCATCACCTGACGCCGGCGCCACGTCTCGCGCTCGCGCCAGTCCTCGAGCCCTGTGTCCAGCAGACGCTCCAAGCGCAGCGCGGTCTGCTCTGTGCTCTCGTCCGGGCGGATCGGCATCTGTGCCTGGATCAGCTCCTCGCCGTCCGGGGCAATTGAGGGATTGGTGGTCGAGTAGCGCCCGATCCAGCCGGCCTCGTCCATGTCGGAGACGACTGCCGGATCACCGCGACGGTGTCGTACGCCGAGATCGACGCAGACGGTGTTGCCGCTCTTCCAGCTGACGCTGTCGTCGCCGAGCAGCGCGCGCGCCTGACACAGCTCGGTGGCGATGATCACCGGCGGCTCGGGCAGCTCATCCACGCGGCTGCCCGTCTGCACGTCCACGCCTAGCTGGCGCACGCGACGCTCGAGCGAGTCCACGAGGGTGCTCCAGCCGCCGACGGGGTAGCGGACGGGCGTCGGCAGCGACAGCAGCAGCCGTACAGCGCGCGGCCAGGTGAAGGCGGCCGACAGCTCGCCGGGGTCGTGGTAGAAGGTGAACACGCCACAGGCGGATGACAACAGCGTGGCGGTGCGCTCGTCGGTGTGACTCGCCGCCCACGTGCGGAAGTCGACGTCCACCGGGGCTTCGCGGCCACGGAGGCGCAGGACCCCAGGGAGCACGGCCAGCGGCGCGGTGCGGCGCAGGACGCCGTCGATGCGCAGGCGCGCTCCGGTCAGGCGAGGCGTCACATTGGCCGGCAGGATCTCGCGCTTGCGCAGCCACTCCCAGAAACCTCCGTGATACATGGCGTGCGGTCCGAGATTGGCTTTGTATGGGCCGTCGGTGCTGTGTGCCCGCCCGCCCAGCTGGTCGTGGGCCTCGAGCAGCGTCACGCTCGCGCCCGCTTCCGCACAGGCGATCGCGGCGGTGAGTCCCGCGATCCCGGCTCCCACGATCGTGATTCGCTTAGCTGAGCTGCCATTGGTATGGCTCATTGTCTGTGCCTCCGTTTGGAAGGCCGGCGCCGTTGCGTGCCGGCGAGGAGCTGATGGCGATTACACGGTTCAAGGTAGACCCACACTGGCCTGCTTTACAGTTCCAGTTATGGGCAGCACAACAGGACCAGTTGATTCGCATCTGGGGCCTGGGCTGCTCTTGGAGATCGACAGGGCGAACGAGCTTCCCCTGCACGAGCAGATCGAGCGGGCGTTGCGCGAGCTGATTCGTTCCGGCCATCTCGTCAGCGATACGCGACTGCCCTCCACCAGAGCGCTCGCCCAGGAATTGGGGGTCTCCCGCGGTGTCGTCACCGAGGCCTACGGGCAGCTCGCCGCCGAGGGGTATCTGGCGATGCACCAGGGTGCACCCGCGCGCGTCGCCCGGGCTGTGCGTACCGTCAGCCCGCGGACGCCGGCCCGTTCGCTTCTGGAGAGCTTCCCCTATCACTTCCACCCCGGTCTACCCGACCTCGCGGCGTTCCCGCGCGAGGCGTGGCTGCGCTCGTTGCGCGCGGCGCTGCGCGACTCGCCCCTGGCGTCCGTCGGTTATGGCGACCCACGCGGTGCCCCAGAGCTGCGCGAAGCGCTCGCCGGCTATCTGGGTCGCGTCCGCGGCGCCGACGCCGATCCCGAGTACACGCTTGTGTGCACCGGCTTCATGCAGGCTTTCACCCTCGTCTGCCGCAACCTGCACGCTCGCGGCGTGGAGCGTGTGGCGCTGGAGGACCCCGGCTGGCACGTGCACCGCCTGATCGTCGAGAACGCCGGCATGCAGGTCGTGCCGGTGGGCGTGGACGAGCACGGGCTGCGCGTGCAGGAGCTTGCGCGCACGGACGCGGCGGCGGTGCTCGTGACCTCGGCGCATCAGTTCCCAACCGGTGTGGTGCTTGGCCCGGAGCGGCGTGCCGCCCTGATCGAGTGGGCCGGCGAGGAACGATTGATCATCGAGGACGACTTCGACGCGGAGTTTCGCTACGACCGCGTGGCGGTGGGCGCATTGCAGGGGCTGGCGCCCGAGCACGTCGCCTACATCGGTTCCGCGAGCAAGCGACTGGCGCCTGGCATGCGACTCGGCTGGCTGCTGATGCCATCGTGGTTGGCGTGGGAGCTGACCGCAGCCAAGGCGGTCGAAGACGGCGGCTCGGAGGTGATCGGGCAGCTGGCGCTGTGCGACTTCATCCTCAGGGAGAGCTCGACCGGCATATGCGACGCATGCGGCTGCACTATCAGCATCGCCGCGAGGCGCTGCTCGACGCACTCGCGCGGTGGCTGCCCGACGCCCATGTCGCAAGCCCCGGGGCCGCCGGCCTGTTCGAGCTGATCGAGCTGCCCGAAGAGGTAAATGAGGCGCGCCTGCTGCGCGCAGCCGGGGCGCGAGGAGTGGGCATGGAGGGACTCTCGTGGCATCGCTTCGCGCCGGGTGGACCGCCGGGCCTGGTGCTCGGCTACGGAAACCTCGCCGAGCCGGCGATCGCGCAGGGTGTGCGGCTGCTGGGCGAGGCGTATCGGGAGGTATGTGCCCGGCGATGATGCTACCCACCCGGCGATTGGCGATGGGTTCGCCGTCAGCCGCTACGACTCACTGCGGGCACCGGCACGAACAGCGCTACTTCCGCACCACCAGCACCACTCCTACCAGCAGCAACGCCAGCCCGGCGATGCGCGAGGCGTCGATGTGCTGCTTGGCGAGACCGAACAGGCCGAAGCGGTCGATCGCCACGGCGATCGTGAGCTGACCGGCGATGATCGCCACCGTCACGCCGCTGGCGCCCAGCGTGCGCACGGCCAGCAGCGCCGCGGTCACGTAGACGGCTCCGAACAGACCGCCGATCAGTGCCCACCAGGGCGCGCGCCCGACCCGTCCGAGCTCGCCGAGACCACCGCTCACGAGCGAGGCGATCACCACCAGCGCCACCGTCCCGACCAGGAACGAGAACGTCGCTGCCTGAACGTTGCCAACGGTCTTGCCCAGGCGCGAGTTGATCGGCGCCTGCATCCCGGCCAGGCAGCCTCCGAACGCGGCCAGCAGGACGGCGAGCGTGCGGCTCACTTCGCCTCCAGCCAGTTGGCGCCGACACCGATGTCGACGGCCATCGCGGGCTCGGCATCCCAGACGCCGCACATCTGGAGCTCGATCAGCGCGCGAGCGGCGTCAGCCTCATCGGGCGGGCCCTCGAACAGGAGCTCGTCGTGGATCGTCAATATCAGGCGCGTCCGCAACCCTACGTCAGCGAGCGCATCGTGGCAGCGGATCATCGCCAGCTTGATGATGTCCGCAGCGGTGCCCTGGATGACGGTGTTGACGGCGAGGCGCTCGCCGAGGGTGCGCACCTGGTAGTTACGGGCGCGCAGCTCGGGAATCTGGCGGCGCCGGCCCCACAGGGTCTTTACGTAACCCTCATCCTTGGCCTGCTCGATCGTGTCGGTGATGAACCGGGCCACCTGCGAGAAGCGATTCAGGTACGCGTCGATGAACTCCTTGGCCTCCTCACGCGGGATGTTCAAGCGGTCGGCCAGTCCATAGTCGGAGAGGCCGTAGACGATGCCGTAGTTGATCATCTTCGACTTGGACCGCATGCCCGGGTCGATGTCCTCGGGGGCGAGGTGAAAAACCTGGGAGGCCGTCGCGGTGTGGACATCCTCGCCGCGGCGGAATATCTCCTTCAGGGCGGAGTCATCGGCCGCATGGGCGAGTACGCGCAGCTCGATCTGGGAGTAGTCGGCGGAGATCAGCACGTTGCCGGGCGCCGCCTCGAAGCAGCCGCGGATCTCGCGTCCGAGCTCGGTGCGGATCGGGACGTTCTGCATATTCGGGTTGGTGCTCGACAGGCGCCCGGTCTGGGCGACGGTCTGCAGGAACGTGGTGTGGATGCGCGAGTGCTCGTCGGCGAGCTGGGGGAGCACATCGAAGTAGGTCTTGATCAGCGTGCTCAGCTCGCGCCAGCGCTCGATCCGCGGCACGATCGCGTGCTCAGAGCGGATCGCCTGCAACACGCGCGCGTCGGTTGAGAACCCGGTCTTGCCGCGGCGCTTGCGCGAGAGCCCGAGCTTCTCGAACAGGATCTCCCCCAGCTGGGCGGGCGAGGCGATCAGGAACTCCTCCCCGGCGAGCGCGTAGATTTCTCCTTCGAGCTCGAGTATCTCCTCGCGCACGCGCGCGGTTATCTCCGCGAGGCGGTCGAGGTTCAGGCGCACACCGATCAACTCCATGTCACGCAGCACCGGGACGAGCGGCAGCTCGATCTCGGCCATCACCCGATCCAGGTCGCGCTCTGCGATCTGCTCGCGCTGCCAGGCGGCCAGCGCGCCGAGCAGGACCGAGTCTGCCCCCACGGCGTCCTCGGCGTCGCACAGCAGGCCGCGCTCTTCGCACAACTCGGCAAACGGATACCCGCGCCGGGCGGGCTCCAGCAGATAGGCGCCGAGCAGCGTGTCGTGCACGAGCATCTCCGGGACGGTGAGCAGCGCCTTGGCGTCATGCACCACCACCGGCCGCCCCGCGCACGCGGCGACTATCTCCTCAGGGCCAGTGCAATCGCCGGCGAGCACTTCGATCGGAGCGGACTTCGACTTCGCTGTGGCGGAGTCGGCCTGTGATGGATCCGAGTCAGCGCCCGTGGGAGCGACGGCGAAGCGCCAGGGCGTGCCCTCGGCGAACAGGGCGCCCTCAGGGATCTCCGTCTCTCGCACGACCACGCACAGCGCATCGCCTGTGGCGAATCCGGCGATCTCGGCAGGCGCACCCGAGCGTACGCGAGCGCGCAACCTGACCTCGGTCGCGGGATCCACCGCTGCGCCCGGGACGAGCTCCTCCTCGCCGAGCGCCTCCTCCAGGCGACGCAGCGGGTCGCGCAGCTCATAGCGGCGGAAGAACTCGCGCAGGCGCGAGCGATCGGGCTCGCGCGCGATCTCGGCGCCGAGATCGAGGTCGATGTCGAGATCGCGCTGGACGGTCGCCAGGCGCTTGGAGATGCGCGCGTCCTCACCGTGATCGATCAGGTTCTGTTTGCGCTTGGCCCCGCCGATGTCACGTATATGCCTGAGTACATCCTCGAGTGAACCGTAGGACTGGATCAGCTCGGAGGCGGTCTTGTCGCCGATGCCGGGAACGCCGGGGATGTTGTCGGATGTGTCGCCCTTCAGACCGTAGAAATCGGGGATCAGCTCGGGCGCGATGCCGTAGCGATCGATCACCGCCTGGTGATCGTAGATCTTGGTGTCGGTGATCCCGCGCGAGGTCGCCATCACCTTGACGAGACCGTCGGGATCGATCAACTGGAACACGTCGCGATCGCCGGTGACGATCATGCTCGCCAGCCCCGCGGCACGGGCACGCTCGGCGAGCGAGGCGATCACGTCATCGGCCTCGTACCCGTCGAGCTTGATGTTGCGATATCCAAACGCCTCGACCAGCGGTTCCATCGCCGGCCACTGCAGCTTGAGCAGGTCCGGGCGCGAGCGACGCGTGGACTTGTAGTCGGCGAACAGCTCGGTGCGCCCGGACGTGCCCGCGTCCCAGGCGACGACCGTGGGGCGCACGCCGTACTCGGTGACGATCTTGACGAGCATCGAGGCGAACCCGAAGATCGCGTTCGTCGGCTCGCCGGTCGAGGTGGCGATCGACTCGGGCAGCGCGTAGAACGCCCGATAGACGAGGCTGGGACCGTCGATCAGGAACAGGCGCCGGTCGGCGCTCCGCCCGTCCGCGCTCGCCGCCGCCGAGCCGCTCGCCTGTGCTGTCGCCCGTGAGGCCATGCACCGACCACTCTACGAGGACCCTCCCATAAGATGCCGGCCGCTGTCCATGGCCATGGCGGCCGTCGCCGTCGTGCAAAGCTGCATGAGACCGACGCAGGTCGCAACTCAAACCGGGAGACCCCTCAGTGACAAGCATCACCCCGAGCGCCCAGTACCGACTGAACGTGCGCGTCGAGCTCGACGACAGCGCCGGCCTGCTCGGCCGGGTGACGAGCGCGATCGGCGAGGCGGGCGGGATCGTGGCCGCCGTGGACCCGGTCGAGATCGAGCACGGACACAGCCTGCGCGACATCGTCGTGGACGCGGTCGGGCCCGAGCACTGGGATGAGATCGTCGCCGCGATCGATGCGATCGAGGGCGCGCGAGTGATCGACCGGATCGATCGCACGTTTCAGCTGCACGTCGGCGGCAAGATCGAGCAGCACAACAAGCACCCGCTGAAGACGCGCGACGACCTGTCGATGGCCTACACCCCGGGCGTCGCGCGCGTCTGCCTGGCGATCGCCGAGGACGAGGACCGCGCCTTTCAGTACACGATCAAGCGCAACACCGTCGCGGTCGTCTCCGACGGCACCGCCGTACTGGGGCTCGGGGACATCGGCCCACACGCGGCGATGCCGGTGATGGAGGGCAAGTGCTGCCTGTTCAAGGAGTTCGCGGGCGTCGATGCGTTTCCGATCTGTCTGGACACGAGGGACACCGACGAGATCGTCGAGACGGTCAAGCGGATCGCGCCGGCGTTCGGGGGCATCAACCTGGAGGACATCTCGGCGCCGAGGTGCTTTCAGATCGAGGACCGGTTGAAGGCGGAGCTCGACATCCCGATCTTCCACGACGATCAGCACGGTACGGCCGTGGTCGTGATGGCCGCGCTGCTGAACGCGCTCAAGCTGACGGGCAAGCCGATCGAGGACTTGCACGTACTGATCATCGGCTTGGGCGCGGCCGGGATCGCGGTGACAAAGATTCTGCTCGAGGCGGGCATCGGACAGGTCGTGGGAGCCGATTCGCGGGGTGCGCTGCATGTGCAGCGCGAGGACTATCTGGACGGGAGCATGAACCCGCAGAAGCGCTGGTTCGCGCAGGCGACGAACCCCGAGTGCCGGGACGGATCTCCCGCGGATGTGATCGACGGCTGCGACCTGGTGATCGGGCTCTCGGGCGCACGCGTCCTGCCGGCAGACGCGCTGGCGCGGATGAACGACGATGCGATGGTGTTCGCGATGGCCAACCCCAACCCGGAGGTCATTCCCGAGGAGGCAGCCCCATACGTGCGGGTCATGGCGACGGGCCGCTCGGACTACCCCAATCAGATCAACAACGTGCTGGCGTTCCCGGGGATCTTCAGGGGCGCGCTGGACGTGCGGGCTGCAGCGATCACCGATCCGATGAAGATGGCGGCAGCGCGGGCGATCGCGGAGATCGTGACCGACGATGAGCTGCGCGAGGACTACATCATCCCGTCGGTGTTCAACCGCGACGTGGCCCCCGCGGTGGCGGCGGCGGTAGCCAACGAGGCGCGCGTGAGCGGGACGGCGGCGGCGGCGGGCAACGAGGTCGGGTTCGCGCAGGGCGATACGCCGACCGGGACCCATCCGGTCGTCGTGTCGGCGGGAGACGGGCGAACGTAGGCGATGGCGCCATCGCGCGTTACCGTCACGGGAGCGACCGGACTGATCGGGCCGGGACTGGTGGCCGCGCTGATCGATCGCGGCGATGAGGTGACGGTGCTCTCGCGCGACCCCGACCGGGCTCGGGCGCGGCTGGGGGCTGATGGCGCGGGAGTACAGGCGCTGCGCTGGGACCCCCTCTCAGAACCGGCGCCCGCACAGGCATTGGCCGGCCGCGACGCGATCGTGCACCTCGCGGGCGCCCCGGTCGCGCAGCGCTGGAGTGAGCGGGCCAAGCGCGCGATCCGCGACAGTCGCGTCGTGGGAACGCGCAACCTCGTGCAGGGATTGCGCGAGCTGAGTGACGACAGCGGAACAGACAGCGAGGGTGGGTGGGGCTCGGGCTCTGCTCGTCCGGCTGTGCTGGTGAGCAGTTCGGCAATTGGTTACTACGGCCCGCGCGGTCCTGAGCCGATCGACGAGGAGGCCGCGGCGGGCACGGACTTCCTGGCGGCGGTGTGCGTGGCCTGGGAGACCCAGGCTCAGACCGTGAACGAGCTCGGCATGCGCGCGGTGCAGGTGCGCACTGGCGTCGTGCTCGACCCCTCCGGCGGGGCGCTCGAGAAGATGCTGCCACCGTTTCGCCTCGGCGTCGGCGGTCCGGTCGCGGGCGGCGGCCAGTACGTGGCGTGGATCCATCGCGAGGATCTGCTCGGGATGATCCTCGCCGCCCTTGATGACGAGCGCTGGTCCGGGCCGGTAAACGCGACTGCGCCCGAGCCGGTCACCAACCGTGAGCTCTCTCACGCGCTCGGACGTGCGCTGCATCGCCCTGCGCTGCTGCCGGTTCCGGGACTGGCGTTGCGGGTGCTTTACGGCGAGATGGCGGAGATCGTCACGACGGGGGTGCGCGCGGTTCCCGCCAAGGCGCTGGTGCTCGGCTACGAGTTCGCGTACCCGCAGCTGGATGAGGCGCTGCAGGCTACGCTGGGCTGAACTTGGCCGACAACGCCGAGCGCCGCGGACGACTACTTGCCAAAGAGGTGACGCAACGATTTGCCCAGGAGACTGGGCACAGGCTCATCCTGCCATCAGCGCGGCGGACAAATGTCTAATTCCTGCACGGTTCAGCCGACATTCAACTCGCGCCAAAACACCGGATGCCCCCCGGACACGCGGTCGACTCCGTAGCTCGAGAGCGTGGTTTCGCCGTCCGGTTCGATCGCATAGCGGCCGATCACAGAGTTGTGCTGGCCGATCTGTGATCGGTCCGCGGAGAACAGCGCGTCGATCACCGCCTGGCGGTTGTTGCCGCGCGGACCGGCGCGTCTGACCGCCTGTAGGGTGGCGCGCATCGCCTCGTACCCGAACAGGGCATACGCTTCGGGCTGTTCGTGAAACTGCCTGCGATAGTCGGCCAGCACCAGCTGCGCGGAGGCCGGGTAGTGGCTCACCGGGAGCACGGGTGTGCTCAGCAGCGTCCGAGCATCGGCTCCAGCCCCGACGTCCGCGGTGAACGTGGCGTTGACCATCGTGCTCGACCCGAGCAGCCACAGTCGCGGGTCGGCACTGTGCAGCTGCTTCCACAGCGCGACCGCTCCGGGCTCGGTGCCGCCCGCAAAGAACACGGCTTGGGCGCCCGATTCGGCGATCTTTGTGGCCTCGCCCGTGAATTCGGTGCTCGCGGTCGTGTCGAGACTGTCGTGCCCGGCGACGGAGATCCCCGCGTGTTCGGCGTCGGACACGACCATCTGCGCAAGCGGTAGCTCGAACGGGTCCTGGTCGTCGAGCACATACACCTTGTGGACGCCGAGACTGCGCATCAGCGCGACCTGCGCCCGCGCCTGCGCCTGATCGCCGGGCTGTAGGCGCGCGAAGTTGCGCCGACCGGTCGGATAGAACCGTTCGGGCTCGTCCTGGCCCGCATACAGCGATGAGGTCAGTCCGCCGTATGGGCTGGCGGGACTGATCTGCAGAATGCCGGCCGCGTTGATCAGCGGCAGGGAGATGGCGGTGGCCGCGGAGTTGTAGTCACCGAGGTAGGCGATCGTGCTGGGATCGTTGGCCGCCGTCTTGGCGTCCGAGGCGGTCACGCTCGGGCTCCACTGACCGTTTGTGGGGTTGGAGTCGTCCTGGGAGTCGTAGCTGATCTTGAACGGCCCGATGTGTCCACCGGCGTCGTATAGCGCGAGCTTCTCGCCGTCGACGATCTGCTGGGAGACCGTCCCGGACGGACCCTGCAGAGGAAGGCTCGAGTAGACGGTCAGCTGGTTGCCGGTGGCGCTCGCGACGCCGGAGACGCTCCCGCAGCCGGCCACGGTGCCGGCCAGCGCAGCCGCGACGAGAAGCGCGCTCGCCGCTTGGCAGAACCGGCTACGCGCCAGCACGGGCGCCTAGCTGCGGCGGCCGGGCAGGTAGCCGGAGAGGATCCTCAGCGTCGCGCCGACGACGATGATCAGCGTGGCGAGCATGAACGCATCAAAACCCTTTGCTCCGAGCGCCCAGAGCACGATCCAGATAACCAGGCCAGCGGTTACGGTGAGGACGAATCCCATGTTGCGCGCATCCTATCGGAGGCACGCGCAGATGGTCGTTGTTACTCGCCCACGACCGGCCGGCCAGCGGGCCAGCCGGTGGCATTCGGACCGATCACGACTGAAGGCCGGCCGCGAGTTCTTCCACGACCGCGCCGACCGCCCCCGCGGGGTCCTCGGGCGCGTCGGCGGCGGCGCGCACCAGCCGCGTCCCCACGATCACACCATCCGCGCCCGCATCGGCGGCCATGCGCGCCTGCTCGGGTGTGCCGATCCCGAATCCGAGCGCAACCGGAACCTCGGTGCTCGCCTTCGCCTGCGCGACAATCTCGCCGAAACGCTCGGACAGCGAGGCGCGCTCACCCGTGGTGCCGACGACCGAGACCGCGTACAAAAACCCGCGCGCCTGCGCCCCGATCGCCGCCATCCGCCCGGGTGTGGTCGTGGGCGCCACCAGCGGCACGAGCGCCAGTCCCTGCACCTCGCACGCGGTGCGGATCTCCGCCGACTCCTCCAGCGGCAGGTCCGGCACGATCAGACCGCACGCGCCCGACTGCGCCAGCCTCGCCACGAACGCCTCGGCGCCCGGAGCCAGGACCATGTTGGCGTAACACATCAGCACGACCGGGACGCTTGCCGCCAGTCCGCGCGCCACCTCCAGCACCCCCGCGACGTTCGCACCCGCCGCGAGCGCCTGCGTCCCCGCCTGGTGGATCACTGGACCATCCGCGAGCGGGTCGGAGTAGGGCACTCCCAGCTCCAGCAGATCCGCGCCCGCGCGCACACACGCTTGGCCGATCCGCAGAGACTCATCCAGCGTCGGATAGCCGCCCATCAGGTATGGCATCAACGCCGCCCGCTTATCGTGCTCGGAGAAAGCCCGCGCGATGCGCTGCACGCCTGTCGGTAAGGCCCGATCAGCCGCTGGGTCGACTGCATCGTGAGATGCGGTCTCGGTGGTCACGAAATCGCTCATGTCAGGGCCAACACCTCTGCCAGATCCTTGTCCCCACGCCCGGACAGGCACACGAGGTCCAGCTCGCCGTCCTGCCGGGAGAGCGCCCACGCCAGCGCATGGGCGGACTCGAGCGCCGGGATGATCCCCTCCAAGCGTGTGACCTTGCGAAACGCCGCGAGCGCCTGAGCGTCGGTCACGGCCACGTAGCTCGCGCGTCCCGTGTCCCGCAGGAACGCATGCTGAGGTCCCGTGCCCGGATAGTCCAGACCGGCCGAAACCGAGTGAGCTTCGATGATCTGGCCCTCCTCGTCCTGCATGATCGCCGAGCGTGACCCGTGCAGCACCCCCGGACGCGCCGCAACCGTCAGCGGCGCCCCATGGCGGGGTGTGTCGATCCCATCGCCTCCGGCCTCCACTCCGATCAACGACACCTGCTCGTCGGCGAGGAACGCCGTGAACATCCCGATCGCGTTGGAGCCCCCGCCGACACACGCGATCACTCGTGCCGGCAGCCTGCCCTCGCGCTGCAGGATCTGGGCACGCGCCTCGTCGCCGATGACCCGCTGCAGGTCTCGCACCAGCGCCGGATAGGGCGCCGGACCGACGGCGGAGCCGATCACGTAGTGAGTGTCCGCCACGTTCTCGACCCAGTCACGGATCGCGGCCGAGGTCGCCTCCTTGAGCGTTTTCGCACCGGCATCGACCGCTGTGACGCTCGCCCCCAGCAGCTGCATGCGCTGCACGTTCGGATACTGGCGGCGCGTGTCCTCGGCGCCCATGTAGATGACGCACTGAAGGCCCAGCAGCGCGCACACCGTCGCTGTCGCCACCCCGTGCTGACCGGCGCCCGTCTCGGCGATGATCCGGGTCTTGCCCATCCGCTTGGCCAGCAGCGCCTGACCGAGCGCGTTGTTGAGCTTGTGCGAGCCGGTGTGGTTGAGGTCCTCGCGCTTGAGATACACCGTGCGACCCACGTGCTCGGAGAGCCTGTCCGCGCGATACAGCGGCGTCGGGCGTCCGACGAAGTCTCGCAGCAGACCATCCAGCTCGGAGTGGTAGGCGGGATCCTCGCGCGCCTGCGTCCACGCGCGCTCCAGCTCGGCGAGCGCCGGCATCAACGTCTCGGGGACGTACTGGCCGCCGTATTGTCCGAACCGGTGCTCGACCGTCGCGCTCGTCTCAGGCGTGCTCACGCCGGCGCGCCTTCGATCGAAGCGCCATCCTCGGTGGCGACGGCATCCTCGCCTCCGTCACCGATCACGGAAGGGTCGGCCTGCAAAGAATCGGCCTGCGCGCTCGTCGAGGCGACCGCGTCGAAGAACGCGCGCAGCTTCGCCTCGTCCTTGCGGCCGGGGGCGCGCTCGGTGCCGCTGGCGCTGTCCACCGCATATGGACGCACCAGCTCGACGGCTTCAGCCACATTGCCGGGGTTCAGTCCTCCGCTGAGAATCAGCGGCGTCTTGGCGCGCCGGTCGGCCAGCAGCGTCCAGTCGAACGTCTCCCCCGTGCCGCCGCGCAGCGCCTGCCTGGCGGGCGCCTGCGCACGCGCGTCGAGCAGATGGAAGTCCACGTGATAGCGCTCCAGCTCGCGCACATCGCCCGGGCCGGACACCTGGGCCGCCTTGATCACGCGAGCGCCGGTCCGGCGCGGCACCTCACCACAGAAGGCCGGGCCCTCATCGCCGTGCAGCTGCACCATCGTCAACCCCAGATCCTCGCTCGTCTGCACAACCCGCTCCAGGGGTTCGTTGACGAACACACCGCACAGCTCGACCTTGCGCTGCAGCGCCGCCGCGATGCGCTGCGCCTGCTCGATCGAGCAGCGGCGTGGACTGCCCTCGTAGAAGACCATCCCGATCGCCCAGGCGCCCAGCTGCACCGCCAGCTCGGCGTCGGCCAGGTCGGTGATCCCGCATATCTTCACGCGCGGCGCGACACGGCTCGCGCGTTGGGATGTCTCAGGCATGCCCCAACGGTAGCGGGGCGAGACGCCCAGGGGGCGGAGCGCTCAGCCTTCGGGCGTGCTCGGGTTCGGCACGGAGTTCGGCTTGCTACCCAGCGTCACGGACACCGTCTTGGGTTCGTAGCCGCCTTTGCCGTTCGCGCGCAGCAGTTCGATGCTGACGGTATCGCCCGGCTGCTTTGCGTCGACGTCGTTGGCGAGATCTTCGGAGCTCGTGACGGTTTTGCCGTCGAACTTGACGATGATGTCTCCACCGATCGCCACCTCACCGCCTTCGGTGCTGCCAGTCACGTTGCCGCCGTGGATGCCGGCCTTTTCGGCCGCCGTCCCTTTCTCGACGCTCTGCACGAGCGCGCCGCTCTTGACCGGCAGGTTCAGGGCCGACAGCGAGCCGTCAATCGTCACCGAGGTCAGGCCGAGGTAGGCGCCGCGAACAGTGCCGCCCTTCTCCAGTTGTGAGAGTTGGGACTTGGCGGTGTTGATCGGCACGGCGAACCCGATGCCGACGCTGCCGTCGCTACCCGAGCCGCCGGTCTCGATCTGCGAATTGATGCCGATCACTTCGCCCGCCTCGTTGAGCAGCGGGCCGCCGGAGTTGCCGGGGTTGATCGGAGCGTCAGTCTGCAGGACGTTGTCGATCGTGAACCCGTTCGGTGCGGTGATCTGGCGCTGCAGGGCAGAGATCACACCGGTCGTGAGCGTCCGTTCGAGATCGAACGGGTTGCCGATCGCCAGCACCGGATCGCCCACCTGGGCCGTGCTCGAGTTTCCGAGCGTGAGCGGATGCAGTGTCAGTCCGTCGGTCGGGATGCGCAGCACCGCGAGATCGTCGGACGGATCCTGGCCGACCACCTTGGCTTCGACGTTCTGGCCTTTTTCGAAGCTCACCGTCACCTTGACCGCGTTCTCGATCACGTGGTAGTTGGTGAGGATCGTGCCGTTCCCGTTGATCACGATTCCGGAGCCGGTGTCCTCGCCCTTTTGCGCTTCGCCGCCTTCGCCGCCGAACAGGTTGAACGGCGATGCCGATTCGCTCTTCTCCACGACGGTCGAGGTCACGAACGCCACGCCCGGGGCGGCGCGCTCGTAGATCTCGTGGGGCGTCAGCCCCGTGCTCGTCTGCGAGGCATTCGAGGGCGCGATCGGTGTGGCCGCCTGGACGGTGGTGACGGTCTTGGTCGAGGACCCCAGGCCGCCGGCGAGGGCAATCACAGCGGCGACGACGGCTCCACCGATGAGGGCGGCGATGAAGGGGATGGCGAAGCTAGTGCGGTTCATCTTGGGTGGTGTCGGTGTCGGTGTCGGCTATTGGGATCTGAGGGGTCGGAGTGCGAGCGCAGGGGATAAATCGGGGTGCGCGGTGTCGGTCAGAGGTCTATGGGTGCTGAGGATATGAGGTTAGGTCCATACAACGGATGGATCGACGAGCATGATGGACGGTGGCAATGAAGGCCATCTAAAGCGAAACATCCGCTCGACTAAAGCTTTCACCCTCCGCCCGCACCCGCTCGTCAACGCCGGCAGGATAGGCCCTGAGCGCTCGCAGCGCCTCCTCGGGGTGAGGGGCGCGCATCAGCGACTCCCCAACGAGCACAGCCGCCACGCCGGCCTGCTCCAGTCGCGCCAGCTGCCCGGCATCGGCGATCCCCGACTCCGAGACGACCGTCACCCCCGCCGGAATGTCTCCCACCAACGCGAATGTCCGCTCCACGGCCACGCTGAAGTCGCGCAGATCGCGATTGTTGATCCCGATCAGATCAGCGCCGGCGTCGAGCGCGAGTGCCAGCTCCGCAGAGTCGTGCACCTCGACCAGCACGTCCAACTCCAGTCCGCGCGCCAGCTCACGCAGCAACCGCAGCTCAGCGACGCTCAGCGCAGCAACGATCAGCAACACGGCGTCCGCCCCGGCGACGCGTGCCTCATACAACTGGTAGGGGTCGACGATGAAGTCCTTGCGCAGCACCGGCAGCCCGCAGGCGGCACGCGCGATCTGCAGATCGCCGAGCGAACCATCGAAGTTGGGGCCCTCCGTCAGCACCGACAGCGCGTCCGCGCCGCCGTGCTCATAAGCGCGCACGATCTCCGCGACGTCGGCGTCCTCGCGCAGCCTGCCGGCCGAGGGCGAGCGTCGCTTGAACTCGGCGATCACGCCGATCTCTGGGCTGTTCAGCGCGTCGCGGAAGCCGCGCTTGGCCCGATCGATATGGGCTACGTCCACCTCACCGCCCCGACCCTCGAGCCGAGCTTCCAAATCTCGTTGCGAGCACTCGCGCTTGCGCCGATCGACCTCCACGCGCGTGCTCTGCAAGATGCCATCCAACACCGTCATCGCGCCACCGCCTCCGCGGGCGCGTGGGCGTGACTGGCCTGCACAAACCGCTCCAGCGCCGCGGACGCCTGTCCGCTGCGCAGCGCCTCGCGTGCGGCGCTGACGCCATCGGCGATCGACTCGGCGCCACCCGCCGCGTAGATCGCCGCGCCCGCGTTGATCACCGCCAGCTCGGTCCTCGCCCCAGCCTCACCCGCGAATATCGCCCGCGCGATCTCGGCGTTCTCCTGTGGGCTGCCGCCCGCGAGCGCCCGCTCGTCCGGCGCGGTGTCCGTGGACCGCACACCGACATCACTCGGCGCGAGCACGTACCGGGTGAGCTCCTCGCCGGTCACCTCGATCACGTGGGTCGCGGCTCCGATCGAGATCTCATCGAGGCCGTCCTCGCTTGCGACGATGAGCGCATGATCGACGCCTAGCCGCGCGAGCGCGCCCGCGATCGTCTCCAGGTACGCCGGATCGGAGACGCCGACCAGCTGACGGCGGGCGCCGGCCGGGTTGGTGAGGGGGCCGAGGAAGTTGAAGATCGTGCGTACCTGAAGCTCGCGCCGGACGGGCACGACGAACCGCGTCGCCTGATGATGGGCGGGGGCGAACATAAACCCGAACCCCGCCTCTTCGATGCATGCCGCAACGCCATCCGGGTCGAGGTCGATACGGGCGCCGAGCGCCTCCAGCAGGTCAGCCGATCCCGACCGGCTGGTGGCGGAGCGATTGCCGTGCTTGGCCACCGCGCAACCAGCCCCCGCGGCGATCAGCGCGGCGGTAGTGGACACGTTGAACGTGCTCCGCCCGCCACCGGTGCCGGCCGTGTCGAGCAGGTCCGTGCGCCGCACCGGCACATGTGAGGCCAGCTCGCGCATCGTGCGGGCCAGCCCCGTTAGCTCGTTGACCGTCTCGCCCTTGGTGCGCAGCGCGATCAGGAACCCGGCGATCTGCGTCTCAGACGCCTCGCCGTGCATGATCTGCTCGAGCACCTCCGCGGTCTCATCGGCGCTCAGATCGCGGCGCGCCGCGAGTGAGTCGATGGCGCGGGTCAGGATCGCGTTGGGCATCCTCTAGTCCGCCTCCGCCGCGACATGCGACTCGGGGCCGGACACAGCGCCTGCTGGCCGATCTGCTGGCCGATTGGAGATCCTGCGATCTCCAATCGGTGGTCGACCGTCGAGAAAGTTCTCCAGCAACTCCCTGCCCTGCTCGGTCAGCACCGACTCGGGGTGAAACTGAACGCCCTCGGCCGGCAGCTCGCGATGGCGCAGGCCCATCAGCACGCCGCCGCCCCGCGCGGACTCCTCCAGGCAGTCGGGCAGTTGCGGGTCGACCACGAGCGAGTGGTAGCGCCCGACTGTGAGCGGAGACGACAGGCCGGTGAAGATCGTGCGCCCGTCGTGCTCGATCGTCGTCGCCTTGCCGTGCACGGGAGGATTGAGTGTGACCTGCCCGCCGAATGTCTGCGCGAGCGCCTGGTGGCCGAGACATACACCAAGCGTAGGCACGCCTGCTTCGGGCATCCGCCGGGCGACCTCCAACGAGATCCCCGCCTCGTTGGGTGTGCACGGACCGGGTGAGATCACGCACCGCGCGTACTCGTCGTCTAACAACTCATCGACGGTGGCGCGATCGTTGCGCACGGCGCGCACGTCCGCGCCCAGTTCGCCGAGATACTGGACGAGGTTGTACGTGAACGAGTCGTAGTTGTCGATCACCAGCACCTTCATCGCCAGGCCCCCTGATATGAGCAATGTGATGGGTGCAGAGGGCAAGCCGGCACCAACGGCGATAGCCGTTGGTGAGGACGCAGGGAGCATGGCGTGCTGGCCAATCGGCGATCCCGTCGATCGACGATCGGTACGCGTGCTGGCCGATTGAAGGTCCCGTGACCTTCAATCGGTAAGGACGCAGATCCAGCGCCGCCATGTGCGCCCATCATGACCATTCCGGCTGTGCGATCGCGAGCTCTATTGCCTGCAGCACCGCGCGGGCCTTAGCTTCGGACTCAGCCAGCTCATACGCCGGCTTGGCATCGGCGACGGTGCCGCCGCCGGCCTGGATGTGAGCGCTGCCGTCCTTGACAACAACGGTGCGGATATGGATGCACGTGTCCATGTCGCCCGCATATGACAGATACCCGATCGCGCCGCCGTAACCGCCGCGCTTGATCGGCTCGAGCTCGTCGATGATCTGCATCGCCCGCACCTTCGGCGCTCCTGACAGGGTCCCTGCCGGCAGCACCGAGCGCAGGGCGTCCACCGCGCTGACCCCGTCGCGCAGCAGACCCGTGACCGAGGAGACGATGTGCATCACGTGCGAGTACGTCTCGACGGCCATGAACGTCTCGACCTCGACGGTCCCCGGCTCGCACACCCGACCGAGATCGTTGCGGCCGAGATCGACGAGCATCACGTGCTCGGCGCGCTCCTTCTCGTCCTCCAGCAGCTCCTTGGCGATCTGCTCATCCTCCGCGACGTTCGCCCCGCGCGGACGCGTGCCCGCGATCGGCCTGGTGCTAACGCGCGAGCGGCCGTCCGGCTGTCCGGCGGAGCTGGCCGTCAACAGCGGCTCGGGGCTGGCGCCGGCGATCTGGAAATCCCCGAAGTCCAGGTAGTACATGTATGGGCTCGGGTTGACCGCGCGCAGGCCCCGGTAGATGGAGAATGCCTGCACCGGCGTCGGTGCCGACCAGCGCTGGGAGGGAACGACCTGAAACGCATCGCCGGCGTAGATGTACTCGATGATCCGCTCCACCATCGATTCGAACTGGGCGCCGGACATGTTCGACTCGAACTGCGGCATCTCGCGCGGCGGTCCGACGCCAGACTCACCCACACCCACACGGCCGGGCTCATCGTTGGTCGCAGGCGCATCACCTGACGCCGAGGAGCCACCCGGCACTCCGAGCGGGACAGGACCGGCCAGCGCGCAGCGGATCTCACCGATCGCGCGCTGTGCACTCGCACGTGCTCGCTCGGGGTCGGGCTCGGCATCTAGATCGGCGTTGGCGAGGATCGTGATCGTGTGCTTGAGGTGATCGAACGCGACCAGGGCGTCTGACAGCATCAGCGCCATGTCCGGCAGCCCGAGCGGATCGGGATTCGGCTCGCCCAGCGGCTCGACCGTGCGTACGAGGTCATAGCCGAAGAACCCGACCGCCCCGCCCGTGAACGGCGGGGCATCATCTGGCAACGGCGCCTGGCGATGGCGGGCGACGTGCTCAGCGGCGATCGCGTATGGGTCACCGCCATCCGCCAGCGACCAGCGCAGGACCGAGCGCGGGCGCACACCGATGAACGACCAGCGCCCGACGCGCTGACCCTGGTCGGCGGACTCCAGCAGGAACGCCGGCTCTGAGGGCGCGAGCGCGCGCAGCTTCAGGAACGCGGATACGGGCGTCTCGCAGTCGGCGATGAAGCTTTCGCAGACTGGGAGGAGGTTGTACGCCGTGCTCTCAGCGACGGCGGCCATCGAGCACCTGCTCGGCGTCGGCGAGCTCCCGTTCCCGGCCGTGCACGAGCACCAGCAGGTGATACAGCAGGTCGGCGGCCTCTTCGTCGACGCGCTCATCGGACTCCTCGCGCGCGGCGCGCGTGACCTCCTCGGCCTCCTCGCGCACCTTGGCGCCCGCCAGCGCCGGATCGTCGAGCAGGGTCACGGTGTAGGAGCCCTCCGGGCGCTCGGCTGCGCGCGTGCGCAGCGTCCGCTCCAACGTCGGCAGCACCTCGTGTGGCGCCGCGGGATCGAGCTCGCCGCGGTGAAAGCAGGTGCGCTCGCCCGTGTGACAGGCGGGACCGGCGGGCTCGACCAGCGCCAGCAGCGTGTCGCCGTCGCAGTCGACGCGCAGCGCGCGAACCGCCTGGACGTTGCCGCTGGTTTCGCCCTTGTGCCACGCCTGCCGGCGTGAGCGACTGTACAGGTGCAGCTCACCGCTCTCGCGTGTACGCGCGAGCGCCTGCGCGTTCATGTAGGCGAGCGTCAGCACCTCGCCGGTGCGCCAGTCCTGCACGACGCATGGCACGAGGCCACGCTCGTCGTAGACGACCATCTCCTCGATCTGGCTGAGTGCGGGCGCGGGCATCTGTGGAATTGTAGGTCCCATGGCCGGCACACCATCGCTGCTGCAGCGCCGACTCCTCGTAATCACCGGCAAGGGTGGCGTGGGCAAGACGACGATCGCCGCCGCACTGGGTCTGGCGGCTGCCGAGCGCGGCCTGCGCACGATCGTGGTCGAGCTGGGAGATCAGCACCGGCTGCCCGGGCTGTTTGCGAGGGCCGCGTCGCAGGCGGACGGACCTGGAGGTGCGGACGGCGCGGAGGCCGGCGCTGGGACTGGGGCGGGTGAGGAGACCGCACTCGCGGAGAACCTGTGGAGCGTGACGATCGATCTCGACCGGGCGCTGCTCCAGTGGCTGCAGACGCTCGGCGGGCGGGTGCCCGGTCGCGTGCTCGCCGGCAGCGGCACGTTTCAGTATTTCGCCGCCGCCGCCCCGGGCGCGCGCGAGCTGGTGAGCATGGTCAAGATCTGGGAGCTGACGCGTGAGGATCGCTGGCGCCGCCGAGCGCAGCGCTATGACCTGGTGGTGCTCGACGCGCCCGCCACCGGACACGCGCTGGGTCTGCTGCACTCGCCGCACACGTTCAGCGCGATCGCACGCGTGGGTCCGATCTTCGGGCAGGCCGAGCAGGTGCGCGAGTTGCTGGAGGATCCCGCCCAGACCGGTTACCTCGCGGTCGCGCAGCCCACCGAGATGGCGATCGGCGAGACGATCGACCTGCAGTCGGGACTGCACACACAGCTCGGGTGCGACCTGGACGGAGCGATCGTCAACGCGACGCTACCGAGCCGGTTCGACGGACCTGAGATGACGCAGATCGAACGCCTGAGCGCTCGCAGCGCGATCAAGCGCTCGGCCGCCCTGGCCGCGCGGGGCGTGCACGAGCGGGCACGTGTCCAGCACAACCAGATCGCGCGGTTGCGCCGTCATGGGCTGAGCGTACATACGGTCCCGTTTATGTTCTCGGCCGAGCTGGACCTCGAATCGATCCGGTCGATCGGCCGGCGGTTGGTCACGCGCTTATGAACGATGGTCGGTGGGGCCGCATGCGGCCTGTCTCGGACCGATCAAAGATCGGCCAGCACATGTGCGCTTCCGCCTGGCGGTGCATGCACCGCCAGGAACATCATCAGCTTTTTCAAGCATGCGCCGCCCATATTTACGTGATACCCAATCGATCCAGCAGCCCTTCGTCCGCACGCCAGTCGCGACGCACGCGCACCGACAGGTCCAGATGCACATGGGACCCCAGCTCGCGCTCCAGCTCACGGCGCGCGGCCGTGCCGATCGCCTTGATCATGCGCCCACCCGCGCCGACCACGATGCCCTTCTGCGAGTCGCTCTCGACCCAGATCAGCGCCCGCACCCGCACCAACCCGGCGCGCGGGTGCTCGATCTCCTCGACCACGACCTCGACGGCATGGGGCATCTCCTGAAAGGTGCGTCTGATCACCGCCTCGCGCACCAGCTCGGCCAGCATCAGCTCGCGCGGCTGATCGGAGCTCTCATCGGCCGCGAACATGAGCGGTCCCGCGGGCATCAGCCCGTGCAGGTGATCGACCAGTGCCTGTACGCCTGCGCCCGTACGCGCCGAGATGGGAAATATCTCGCCGTCGAGCTCCAGCTCGCTCGCCTGCTGGAGCACCGCCGCCGTCGCCGCCCGGTTCGAGTCTGTCCACCTTGTTGACGGCGATCGTCACCGTCGTTTCGGCGCCCGCGAGCACGCCCGCGATGAACCTGTCGCCCGATCCGATGCCCTGCTCGCCATTGAGGATCAGCAGCGCGACGTCCGCCTCGTCGAGCTCGTGTGTCACGCGCCCGGCCATCCGCGCGGTCAGGGCGTCGCGCGGACGCTGCACCCCCGGCAGATCGACCAGCACGAGCTGGCTGTCCCCGCGCGTGCACACTCCCCTGATCGCGCGGCGCGTGGTCTGCGGGCGGTCGGAGACGATCGCGATCTTCTCCCCGACGACGGCGTTCACGAGCGTCGACTTGCCCACGTTCGGCCGGCCCGCCAGTGCGACGAACCCGCTGCGCGTCGTCATGTGCACCTCCTCTCCCTCCAGCAACTGAGCCTGCAGCGCGAGCATCTCGCCGTCGTCGGTCTCGTGATCCATCCCCACCAGGTGCAGCACACCGTGGACGATCGCCTCGCGCAGATCGGCCGTGTGCTCGGGACAGATCAGCACGTCGCCCAGCTCGCGTGGCCCGGCGTCCGGGCGATGTCTGTCGCCACTCCCATCGCGGTCATCGCCACTGCCCATCGCCCCGCCATTCGCCGCCGGCGCCGGCCCGGGAATGTCGTCCGTGCCGTCGATCGGGAACGAGAGCACGTCCGTCGGTTCGGGTTTGCCGCGATGCTCGGCGTTGAGCCGCGGCGATACGACTGGTACGCGACGTACTCGATCGCCAGATGGCCGTCGCTCACGCCCACCGCGTTCGTCGTGAGCGCACACAGGCGCTCGACCTCAGCCGGCGCCGGTCCATCGGGCGCGAGCTCAGCACCGAACAGCTCGACTTCGATCACGGCGGTCAAGCCCGGCGGCGCTCGGCGGAGTGCAGCCCCGGCGCCTCGCGCCGGCCGTGCTCGTCGTATGCCTCCACGATCCGCTGCACGAGCTTGTGCCTGACCACGTCCTCGCCGCCGAAGCGCACGAACTCGATGCCCTCGACCGTGTCCAGCACCTCGCCCACCGCAATCAGCCCAGACTGCTGCTCGCGCGGCAGATCGACCTGCGTGACATCCCCCGTCACGACCATTCGCGAACCGAACCCGAGGCGGGTCAGGAACATCTTCATCTGCTCGGGCGTCGTGTTCTGTGCCTCGTCGAGGATCACGAACGAGTCGTTCAGGTGCGCCCGCGCATGAACGCCAGCGGCGCGATCTCGATCACGCCGCGCTCCAGGTGCTGGGTGACCTTCTCGGGGTCGAGCATGTCGTGCAGCGCGTCGAACAGCGGGCGCAGGTACGGATCGACCTTCGCCATCAGATCGCCCGGCAGAAACCCCAGCCGCTCCCCCGCCTCCACCGCCGGGCGCGTCAGGATGATGCGGTTCACCTCGTGCCGCGACAGCGCCGCCGCCGCCATCGCCACCGCGAGAAACGTCTTGCCCGTTCCCGCCGGGCCGATGCCGAACGTGACCGTGCTCTTGCGGATCGAATCCACGTAGCGCTTCTGGTTGACCGTCTTGGGCGCGACCTGGAGGCTGCGATGGCGCCACACCACATCCTCCAGCACCTGTGCCGGGGACTCGTGCGCGTCCAGCGCGCCCGTCACAGCCGCGATCGTCCCCGGCCCGATCTCGATGCCCGCGCGAGATCAGATCGGACAGCTCGCGCACGACCCGTTCGCCGGCGCGCGTCTCGTCCTGCTCGCCGTCGAACGTGATCAGGTTCCCGCGCAGAAACACCCTGCACTGCAGGTGTGCCTCCAGCGCGCGCAGCACCGCGTCCTGACTGCCCGCCAGCTCGGCGGCGACATCGTTGGGCAGCTCGATCTGGGTCCTCATCCGGCGTTCCGCATGCACGCGAACGAGCTCGTCATCCGCCAAGCGCCGCCTTGACCAAGCCCGATACGCGCCCGCCGTCGGCACGGCCGTCGACCGCCGCCATCGCGGCGCCCATCGCGCGACCCATGTCCTTGGGCGACTGCGCCCCGCTCTCGCGCACCGCCTGCTCGACGATCTCCGCAGCTCGCTCGTCCGACAGCTCCGCCGGCAGATAGCCAGCGATCAGCTTCGCCTCGGTCTCCTCGCCCTCGGCGAGATCCTCGCGCCCGGCCTCGCGATAGGCCTTCGCGGCCTCCAGCCGTCGCTTGCGCTCACGCCTGAGCACCGCCAGCTCGTCGTCTGAGCCCTCCTTCGCCGCCTTCTGCAGCTCGGACAGCACCAATCGCAGCGCGCCAACGCGCTCTTTTTCACCCGCGCGCATCGCGCCCTGCAGATCATCTTTGATTGTGTCAAGTATCGCCATCTCCGTTCAGGATACGCCGTCGCGGTGGGACTCATGTGTCGATCTCGTCTCCTGCTGATCGCCCGCCGGCGGCGTCGGGCTGCCCAGCCGTCCCGGCGCGGAGGTGTCACGGCCGAACAGCAGCGCGACGTTCCAATCCATCAGCAGACGCAGCTTGCGCCCCACGCCAGGCATCAGCAGGAGGTGATACGTGCGCGCGA
The DNA here is from genome assembly GCA_963736555.1 of uncultured Solirubrobacterales bacterium. Lineage (GTDB taxonomy): Bacteria > Actinomycetota > Thermoleophilia > Solirubrobacterales > Solirubrobacteraceae > Palsa-744. Next base: position 24,271 of record CAVTPC010000002.1, on the reverse strand, counting down.
TGAACCACGCGGGCCGCCCCCGCCAGCGCACGCCCATTGTCAGCGCAACCGCCTCGCTGTCGCCAAGCTCGGCCACGACTCCTTTCGTGCGGTAGCGAAACGGCCTCACTCGGCCGCTGCCGAGCGTCGCTGCAATGTTGCGCGCCACGAGCCGTCCCTGGCGAATCGCGTGCTGGGCGGTCGGCGGGCATGGCCGGCCCGGTCGCGCAGGGTCGGGAACCGCGGCGCAGTCGCCGATCGCCCACACGTGCTCGTGGCCGTCCACGCGCATCGTGCGATCCACGACCACCCGTCCACCCGGATCAAGTTGCAGACCCAGCTTGCCGACCGCGGGACTCGGCTTGACCCCGGCCGTCCACACGACCGTGCGCGCCATAATCCGCTCCTCGTCGGACAGCGTCACCTCGTGCTCAGTCAGCTCAGCGATCGTGGTCTGCGTGCGAACCTCGATGCCCCGCGCACGCAGCTCGCGCGAGGCGAACTCCGACAGACCGATCGGCACCTCCTGCATGATCCGGTCCTGCGCCTCTACCAGCATCCAGCGCATCCCCTGCGCGCGACAGCGGGGATACAGATCGATCGCCTGCGCGGCGAAGTCCTGCAGCTCGGCCAGCCCCTCCACGCCGGCGTAACCCGCGCCGACGAACACGAACCCCAGGTACTCGGCGCGCTCGGCGTGGATCCTCGAGAGACTCGGCGATGTCCATGCAGCTCAACGCCCGGTTACGCAGCGCGATGGCATCCGACAGCGACTTGAACCCGATCGCGTGCTCGGCTAGGCCCGGAATCGGCAGCGTCCGTGAGACGGACCCGAGCGCCACGATCAGCTGGTCATAGTCCAGCTCGATCTGCTCTCCATCGATGCGCCTCACGCCGAGCGTCCTGTGCGCCGGGTCCCCGCAGGTCACCTCTCCGACCATCAGATCAGTGTGTCGCAGCTGCGATCTCAGCGGCACCACCACGTGGCGCGGGTCCAGCGTGGCTCCCGCGACGCCCGGCAGCAACGGTGTGTACAGCATGAAGTTCGCATCGTTGACGAGCGTCACTCTGGCGTTGTGGGCCGGCAGCACCCGCTCCAGGGCGCGCGCGGCGTAGAAGCCGCCGAAGCCGCCTCCGGCTATCACGACTTGCCAGGTCACGACGACAGAATAGGGTGCAGGCCGTGAACTACTCCCTCTACGCCGACGCGCTCGCCCCGTTCCTCACCGAGACCGAGCGTCTGCGCCCACCCGACGCCGAAGTCATCGACGCACACACCCACCTCGGCCTCGACGAGGACGGACGTTCGCTGGCGCTCGACCAGCTGCTCGCCCAGCTCGATGCCGCCGGCGCACGGCGTGCGTGCGTGTTCCCGCTGCACGATCCGGAGCGACGACCCTCTTATCGCATACCGAACGACCGGGTTATCAAGTGGTCTGCTGAAAGCGACAGCCGGCTGACCCCGTTCTGCCGCCTGGACCCCGCCGAAGACCCGATCGGGGAGGGCGAACGTGCACTGGGCGCCGGCGCACGTGGCATCAAGCTGCACCCGCGCGCGCAGGACTTCGTGTTCGACGGACCGGAGATGAGGGCTATATTCGCGCTCGCAGACGACGCGCACGTACCGATCCTGATCCATGCCGGCCGCGGGCTGCCACCGCTCGCAGATGGGCTCGTCGACCTCGCTATGAGCCATCCGAGCGTCGTCTTGATCCTCGCCCACGGCGCGATCTGCGATCAGGGCATCCTGACCACGCGCCTGGCCGACCATCCCGGCGTGCTGTACGACATCTCCTGCTTCTTCCCGCTCGACGTAATCCAGCTGTTCGCCCGCGCGCCCGCCGAGCGGATCGTGTTCGCCTCAGACCCGCCCTATGGGCTCCCGGCGACAACGCTGTACCTCGCACTGCGCGTCGCCATACAGGCGGGCCTCGACGAGGCCGCCGTTCGAGGAGTGCTCGGCGCCACGATGGCGGACCTGCTCGACGGTCGCGGCCTGCCCCCGGTCACCCCGCCACGCCGGGGACCTTCGATCACGCTGTCCGGCCGCCTGGCCCGCGTCTACAACTACGGCAGCCTCACCGGACCTGCCCTGTTCGCCGGCGTTCCCGAGCAGGCGCTGGCGATGCTCGAAATGGCGCTCGCCGCCTGCCGCGACCCCGCGCCCGGCGCCGTCGGCGAGGCTCTGGATACGATCGGCTCGGCTCTCAGCGCCGCCGCTGTGCTGTTGCAGGACCGGGAGGGCGTACGTGCAGCGATCGACCTCGTCTACCGCGCGATCGTCCGCGCCGCGACCGAGCTGCCCGACCCGACCTGGTGAGGGTCGCTCACGCGCCGGCCTGCAGCCACACTGCGGCCCAGTCACCCTGCTCCCGGCGCTCGCGCACCGACATCCCCAGTCGCCGCCCGAACGCCAGGCTGACCTCGTCGGCCTCGTGGGTGAGCAATCCGCTCATGATCAGGTGCGCAGGCGGATCGCGCAGCGTGTTGGCCAGATCCAGCAGCAACGGTCTGAGCAGGTTGGCGAGCACTACCGGGATCGGCTGACGGTCCACAGTAGGCCAGGGATCTATACGCAGATCGAAGTGGCGCACGTCGATCTGCACGTCATTGACGGCCGCGTTCTCAGCCGTCGCCGTCACGCTCAGGCGGTCGTAGTCGAGTGCCAGGACTGGGTCATATCCAAGCGCCGCCGCCGCGATTGCGAGCACGCCCGAGCCACTCCCCAGATCGAGTAGCCCCGCTGGCTTGACGCCGGCATCTGCGCCGGCACTCCTCAGAGCGAGCAACAGCTCCAGACACAGCCGCGTGGTTGCATGGGAACCGGTGCCGAACGCCTGTCCCGGATCGATCACGATCTCCCGCAGATCACCGCGATCGCTCGGGCTCTCCCATGGTGCGCGCACGCGAAGAGCGCTGACATGCTCAGGCGCGGGCGACTCGATAGTGATCGGCTGGTGAAAATCGCGCCAGCGCTCTGACCAGTCATCGGGTATCTCGCTTGTCGAGATCTCGACCAGCGCCTCGCCGACCGCAGCCCGCAGATCGGGCAGCACCGGCAACTCGCCGGGCGCACCGTAGATCGCATACTCAACGATCTCACCCGGACGTTCGGTTTCCTCGACACCCGAGGGAGCCAGTTCAAGCAGATCGGCCAGCACGAGCTCCGCGTCCGCGCTGCGAACGCGCACCGCGAGACGGATCACGCCGAATGGCCGCGCAAAGTGCGGCGCAGCTTGGTGAACATCGACTCATCCGAGCGCATGTTCTCCTCGGTGATCGTCTCTTGCAGACGTTCGATCAGCTCTCGCTGCTCATCGCTCAGGCGTCTGGGCACGATGACGTTCATGATGACCTTCAGATCGCCGTTGCGCGAGCCCTGAAGCGTTGGCATCCCCTGCCCCCGCAGCGTGACGATCTCGCCCGGCTGCATCCCCGCGGGCACCTCGACCGGGGCTAAACCCTCGAGCGTCGGGGCCTGCAGCGTGCCTCCCAGCGCCGCGAGCGGCGCCGGCACGTCCAGCGCAGTGATCAGATCCGCGCCTTCGCGCACGAACCGCTCGTCTTCGCGCACCCGCACCAGCACATACAGATCGCCCTCGGGGGCGCCGGCCTCACCGACGTGACCACGCCCGGAGAGCCTGATCCGCTGCCCATCGGCGATCCCCGCGGGCACATCGACCTCGAGCGTCCGCCGCGCGGCCCGGCGACCACGACCGCGGCACTCCTTGCAGGGCTGCGCCGCTACGCGCCCATCCCCATGACATAGATCGCATACGACCCTGCGCACCATCTGCCCGAACGGTGTGCGCGTGACCGCCTGCAGTTGTCCGCTGCCGCCACAGCGCTCGCATGTCTCGATCGGAGTGCCGGGCTCGGCGCCGTTGCCGTGACAGTGCTCGCAGCGCTCGATCGCCTCGAACGAGACCTCCACCCGCGCGCCCGTGGCGGCTTCTGCGAGGTCGAGTTCGACCGCCACGGCCGCGTCGTCACCGGACACCGGCCCGGCACGTCCACCGAACGGACTCGAGCCACCGAAGAACGCGTCGAACAGATCGCCGATCGAGCCGAACCCCTCGAAGTTGGGCGCATACCCGCCCGAGCGCAGGCCTTCATAGCCATAGCGATCGTAGGTCGCGCGACGCTCGGCATCGGACAGGATCTCGTAAGCCTCGGCGGCCTCCTTGAACTTGTCCTCAGCCTGCGGATCGTGCGCGTTCACGTCCGGATGCAGCTCGCGGGCGAGCGCGCGAAACGCTTTCTTGATCTGCTGCTCGGAGGCGTCGCGCTGCACTCCGAGCACCTCGTATGGGTCGCGTGGCGTCGACGTTCGGCTCATAGAATCCTGTTCATCGCTCGGCGTAGGCGTCCTCGACGAACCGCGACAGCTCGTGCGCGGCCTTGCGCACCGTCACGATCGCCTCGGCATAGTCCATCCGCACCGGCCCGATCACCGACACGGCGCCCAGCTTGCGCTGCGCCACGCCGTAGCCGGTCGCGACCAGCCCGAGCGAACGCATCGCCGGAAGCTCGTTCTCCTGACCGATCCGCACATACACGCCCTGCTCGCCCAGAGCCATGCGTAGAACCCGCAGCAGCGCCACCCGCCGCTCGAGCAGGCTCATCAGCTCGTTGATCTGGGCGGTGTCCTCGATCATGCCGGCCGAGAACAGCCGCGCAGTTCCGCCCACGTAGAGCACATCCTCACCGTCGGTGTCGATCTCGCCGAACGCCGGCGCCAGGCGCTGCAGGAACGCGAGCTCGGTCGCGGACAGACCAGAGTCGATCAGGCGCTGATGCAGCATGCGCGATCCCAGACCGGTCCCGGCCAGACGCTCATTCAGGTACTCCCCCGCCCACACCACCAATCCCGGATCGACGGCGTGCCCGAAGGTGACCATCATCTTCGACACACCGCCCGTGGAGGTGATGATCACCACCACCACGGCCTGCGGCTGCAAGCGCGAGCACCTCGATATGCCGGATGCTCGCGGTATTCAGAGCCGGCGCGGACACGACGGCCAGCAGGTTGGTCACTTGGGATAGCGCCTCTGTCGTTGTCCTGACCGCCTCCTCGACTTCGCGGCGCATCAGCGAGAGCTCCAGTCGCGGTTGCGCGTCGCGTGCGGGCTCCAGGCCATGCCCGGAGGAGAGCATCCGATCGACCACGTAGCGCTGTCCGGCATCGGTCGGCACCCTGCCCGCCGACACATGCGGGTGGGCGAGCAGGCCGTGCTCCTCCAGTAGCGCCAGCTCGTTGCGGACCGTCGAGGCGCGGCAGTCGAGTGCGGGATCGACCGCGATCGACTTCGACGCCACCGGCTGACCGGTGCGCAGGTAATCCTGGACGACCTTGCACAGGATCGTCTCTTGGCGGGCAGTCAGGGCTTGCATCGCCCTGATTCTAGGTTGCTCGTCGACGGCCCCGGGCGGGCGTGACCCTCACAGCTGAAGCTCGGCCCGCGCGTTACGTACGATCTGCTTGCCGGCCTGCTCGGCGACGGTGTCAACGATCACGCGACCGTCCTCGTGCTCGCGCACGGTGCCGGTCACGACGATCTCCTGCTCGGGCACACCCATCCCGCGAAACTGGACCGACAGGCGCTTGAGATGCTCGGGTCCGCCGGCGGCCTCGGTCTGCGCACGCGCGACCTGGGCCATCGTCCACAGACCGTGCAGGATCCGTCCGGGCAGACCGACCGCTTTGGCGAACTCCTCGTCGATGTGTATCGGGTTGAAATCGCCCGAAGCGCCCGCGTAGCGGGCGGTCAGGTACTTGTCAGGCGTGACCCTCACCTCGGGAATCTCGCTGCCGGCCTGCAGAATCTCAGTGTCCATGGCTCACACTCCTCGCACGATGTTGGTCCAGGTGCCCCGGCATACCTGCTCGCCGCGCTGGTTGATCGACATCGACTCGAACACGTAGTAGCCGCGCCCGTCGGACTCGGAGATGTCCTTGACCGATGCGGTCGTCGTGATCTCATCGCCGGCCACGACCAGCGGCCCCCACTCGAACTCCTGCCCGCCGTGGACCATCAGCGCGAAGTTCATCTCGATCTCGGGATCGAAGATCGGCGGGCCGACCGAGGGCGCGCTGTAGACGACGGCGAACATCGGCGGCGCCACGACATCGGCGTAGCCGGCGTCGCGGGCGGCCTGCACATCGAGATACAGGGGATTTGTCTCCCCGACCGCGCGGGCGTACTCCCTGATCTTCTCCCGACCGACCGCGTAGGTCGAGGGCTCGTACTGCTTGCCGATTGCTTGGGTGTTGACTGGCACCGGGCTAACTCCTGACGCGGGCTGTTGATCACTCGCGGGCCGCCGTGACGGCCGCGGCGCGCCAGTTTACGCGTTAAACGCAAAAAGGCCCGCTGGGCCAAACAGTGGGGGACACCGATATCGGCATCCCCCACCGTCGAATCTCTGGCCATGACCGCAGTCGTCAGAACACGAGCTCCAAATCCTGCGATCCCGCGCCGACGCCGGCGAGCTCACCGTCGTTGCCGTCCTCGTCGTGCTCTCCGTCCGATCCGCGACCGGCGTCGCGGCCGCCGTCTGCGCCCGACTGGAGGCGCTGGCCGCCGGGGCTGTCCAGGAACTGGACGGTGTCGGCCACGATGCTCACCGACTGGCGCTTCTGATGGTCGGAGGTCTCCCACTCGCGCCAATCCAGCCGGCCGTCGATGCCGACGCGGCTGCCCTTGTGCGTGTAGAGGCTGACGCCTTCCGCCGCGGCGCCGTAGACGCTCACGTCGAAGTAGTTGGGCTTTTCGCGATACTCGCCGCTGGCGTCTTTGCGGCTCGAGCTGCAGGCGACCCGCAGCCCGCAGACGCTCACTCCCGAGGGCAGTGCGCGCAGCTCCGGATCGCGCGTCAATCGTCCGACGAGAACGACACGGTTGATAGTGAGGTTAGACATGGTCCTATCTCCATTGTTGCGTGTTGTGTGTGTGATCCCCACCGACCAAGCTACGCGTCGCCTGCGACGGTACTCTCGGCCGGTCGGTGTGACGCGTACTCGATGGGCTGCTCAAACGCTGGCGCGGCAGTCTCTGAGGCCGCCTTTCTGGCCAGGCTTCTACCCAGTCCGATCAACCGTGCTGACGTCCCCGCTCCCATCCGGACCGGGCAGCGCATCGAGTCCGACGACCACGATTCGATCGTGTGCCTGAGTCCGATCGATCGCGCGCTCGAGCGCACGCTGAACCTCCGGCGGGGCGATGTAGAGCACACCCGCCACGCACCGGCAGCGCGCCCAGGCCCGGCAGATGTCCACCAGGCGCTGCGAAGCCTTGATCGTGAGCTCGACCTCGACTGCGACGGGCAGCCCGTCCTCGATCGCACCCGCGTCTACGGCCGTCTGCGGCCAGAGCACGAGGTCGGGGCGATGCAGCAGCGCTCCGCCGTCTCCTCCGATACCCAGACGCGCGCTGGCCAGCTGCACCTCACGCTCACGTTCGTCACGGCGCAGCTCGCGCTCACCCAACACCAGGTGATCGGGATAACAACCCTCCAGGGACGCTGCGACCTGGGCACACACGATCAGGTGTTGCGCGTTCGAGGCGCTCACACGACACGGGTCGAGCCCGCGCAGACCGCAGCTGCGCATACCCGCTCGCGTCAGCGTGTACAACGCCGGCTGCTTGGCCAGCGGCCGGCTGCACGACAGCCAGCCCACCCGTTGGATGACCTGTAGCCGGGCGCGTGCAGAGGCGACGGTCACACCCTTGCGATCGGCCACAGCCTCGGCCGTGATGGCGCCCATGCGAGCCGTCCACTGCATGATCGTCGCCTGTTCGGGCGAGGGTGCGGACTTGGTTGTGGATTTGGTGCTCGATCGAGGCTTGGCCGCGGACTTGGACTGCTTGGATGTCTTGGATGTGGCCAGGGATGGAAAGCATGTACGGACCATGGTTGTTTCCTTTGTGTTCGATGTTTATGGGCGGGGGACTCCCGTGGGAGTCCCCCGCGAGGGGTTGCTGCACAGGAGTCCCGAAGACCCCTTGATCGATCGGCGCCAGCCGATCCATGTGCTGGTTTCGCGACCTACGCGATGGTTTCGATGGCTTTGGCTCAGGCCGGCGTTTGACCGACCCGATCAGCGACAGTGCTTGACCGAGTGCATCCGCGCGATGCTCACGCTGCCACCGTCGGACAACCCGATGACCGCCGCCCAACCCCGTGGGAGGCTCATGACCTGCTCGGGCCGCAGCGCGTGGTCGAGCTCCCGCGTGCGGGTTTGCCCGCCGTTGCTGTGCTGCGAGGTCCGCCAGACGCCCATGGTTTCGGTCAAGCTAGCGATCAGCTCAGCCGAGGCTGGGACCACCTGGCGGTGGGCGATTAGAGCCGACAGGTTGCCCATGACCTGCTCCTTGAGCATCTCCCGTCCCGGTACACGCAGATCGGCGAGCTCCTGCGTACCGAGCGCGAGGCTCACGCCCGCCCCGCCGGCCCGGGCAAACAGGCCCACCACCCGGTCGGGGGAGATCGCCGAGAACTCGTCGATCGTCACGAGCGTCGGCACCGGCCGGCCCTGCAGCGCCGCGACCATCGCCTGCAGGTCGCCCACGATCGCCGCCCCGAGCATCTGGGCGAGCAACGGCCGGGAGTCGGCCTGCAGGTTGAAGTACACGACCGCCCGTGCTTTCGCGGCCACCAACAGGTCCAGTCGCTCCATACCCGGCGTCTGCGGATCCAGCAGATGCCCGATGTCGGACTCGGCCATGATCGCCAGGCGATCGCGCACGCCCGTCAGATCGCTCTGCTGGCGCGTCGTGAGCGAGTCCAGGTAATCATGCACATCCTGCGCGCTGCACTCGGGCAGGCTCCGCGCGAGCAGCTCCAGCCGCGAGGGGTCGAGATGCTCCACCAGTGTCCTCAGGCTGACCTCGACACCGGCTGTGCGCAACGTGCGCACCTCGTGGCCGAGGTAGCGCTGCGCCTGACGCAGGTAGTGCGGCTCGGTGAAACGCTCGCCGGCGAGCGCCTTGTCGGCGATCTCCGTCTCCGAGCCCCGGTCGTAGGGGTTGTATACCGACGGGCCCTGCGGACTCCATTCGACGAACGGCCTCCCTGCCGCCCGCGCCGCGTCGCGCAGCTCACGAGCCAGGTCGCGATCGCCCTTGGGGTCGACCACGATCGCTCCCATGCCGTGCTCGATCGCCCGCGCGGCCATCCAGGTCATCGTGACCGTCTTGCCCGAGCGAGTGGCACCCACGACGAGCGTGTGCGTGCCTCCCGTCGGACCGCCAAGCGGGATCGAGACGGAACGACGGCCGCTCTCCTCCTCTCCGACGATCAGCTGGTTGCCGCGAAACCAGTCCTTCCCGCCCGCCGGTATCCCGATCCACACCGGCATCGCGATCCGCGGAGCCAATCTGGCCATCAGCCCCGGCATGACCTGGCGGATGAGGGTGCGCATCGCGTCCAGCGGCCCTCGCCGCTCTCCGGCGATGTCGGCCAGATCGGCGCCCGCATCGAGGTCTTCGCGGTGCCAGCGCCGTCCGCGCACGGTTGCGCACAGCGCCGCCGTACCCAGGATCGAGGCGATGCCACCCCCGAGCACCGGCCATGCGAGCACGTCCAGGCCCAGTGCAGTGCTGGCCCAGGTCCAGCGCAGATGGCGGCTGCGCATCACCCGGGTGGCGATCAGCCCGATCACGAGCCCGATCGCAAGGTGGATCGTCATGTTCATCAGCCAGTGGACGAGCTGTTCCACCGGCTCCAGCGGGTTTACTGCAGGTTCGGTTGTGTATTCAGATGACGGCATGTTTACGCCGATCCCTTCCTGTTGGGGCCGGCGCGAGCGCCGGCCATGGTGGTCAATCGACTGACGGGCCCGAGGGCCGCCGTCGCTGTGCTGCGGTGAGACCGCTCGGTGGGAGCGCGGCGTGACCCAGCCCTTCGGGCTATGTGCCCCCGACCCAGCCATCCAGGCTGTGTGCCCGCGATCCCGTCGATCGACGATCGGTACACGCGCTCGCGGTGACTGCCGAACGCAAACGGCGAGCCCGAGGCTCGCCGTCAAGATCGTGTGCTGCAAGCGGACGATTCAGCCCGTCAAGGTTGTGTGCTGCGTGGCGGGTTGCTCGAGCCCACCGGATTTCTGTCCGTCCCGGCGCCGTGGCTCCGGCGGTGCACGGCGCTCAGCGAGAAGCGGTCCCTGGAGTTCGCAGCGCGCGGGCAGGCGGCTCAGATCAGCCGGTAGCCGATGCCCCAGACGTTGATCACCCAGTGCCCGCCGCACTCCTGCAGCTTGCGGCGCAGCCGGCTGGCATGACTGTCGACCGTGCGTGTCGACCCGCTCGAGCGGTATCCCCAGACGGCGCACAGCAGCTCCTGCTTTGTGAACACGCGCCTCGGATCGCCGGCCAGATGGACAAGCAGCTCGAACTCCAGTCGGCGCAGAGCGACCGGCAGTCCATGCAGGCTGACGGTGTGCGTGTCCACGTCGACCCGCAGCGATCCGACCGCCAGACGATGAGCCGGCGCAGTCGTCCACTCGGCCCTGCGCAGCAGCGCTCGCATGCGCGCTCGCAACTCCAGATATGGCGCCGAACGCGCCATGAAATCGTCCGCGCCGGTCTCGAACGCTCGCAGCATCTCCAACTCGTTTGTCTGCGTGCCGAGCACGATCACCGGCACCCTGCCGGCCCACCGAGCGCTCCAGCGAGCAGATACACGGAGCTCCTGAAGCAGCTCCACCGCGCCCCGTGGCGAGTCCAGGCCGCCGAGCAGGACCAGCCGGGGTGGATGCCGCACGATGAGCATCCGTGCGTGCTCGGCAGTGCGGGCCAGCTCTATTCGAAACCCGTCCGCGAGCAGCTGCGCGAGGAGCGACCGCGCGACGCCTGGGTCAGACTCGACCACAAGGACTGCGCCTGCGCCGGCCGGCCCGAGCGCTTGGTGCGGAACGGGAAAGTCGACGACCGTGGACCCCGTCCTCATCCGAGCTCGACCTCGCGCGGGCTGATCCCAAGTCCGTCGCGGGCGATCAGTGCCAGTACGTCGCTGTGCACCCATGGGCCGAGACGATCCGTGCCACTCTCGGGCAGGATGCCCACACGACGCGCCAGCCAGCTGGTCTCCCCGCAGGCCCCGCCTTTGCATCCACGCTTGACCCGGCCACAGCGATGCGCGATCTCGCTCATACTCAGGCCCCTGTGCTCGACCGCGGTGAGCACCGCCTGACGTAGCCTGCGGTTGAGCACGATCGGGCTCTTCCGCACCCGCACGAGCTCGTCGCGCAGTACGGCAGTCGAGATCTGCGGATCGTCGCGATACATCGCCATCGCCCTGAGCGTCAATTCGCAGACGGGCTCATAGCTTTCAACCGCCCCGATCACGTCGCGCACGCATACTGGCGTCGGCGTCGCCGGACCTGCACGTCGCGAATGCCGGCGCCAGCGCAGCTCCACGTCGGAGGGCTCCGTCCGCAGCGGTTCCAGGCGATAGGCGTAGTCGCGCTCCTCTCCGCGCCGGCCCACGAGCTCGGCGCGACGCGGATTCCCGGACGCTGGTCTCGACGGTGACTCCTCCTCGGCGGATGGTCTGCCCGTCAGGTCCTCCGCGCTCACCCGCCGGCAGCGGCCCCGATGCTCGTCGTGCAGGTAGTGATCGCACATGCGCGCGGCGTTCTCGCTCGGCTCATCGGCAGCGAGGTGCGCGACCAGCCGGCAATCGCCGAGCTTCACTGTGTCGCGATCCACCACGAGCACGCAGCCGTCGCTTCGGCGCGCGGCGATCACCTCTCGTGGGCGTCCGCTCGCGTCGGTGTAGCTGCCCAATGTGTCGAGCCTGCCCCGGGCCCCGACCCTGGCCTTTTGGTTGGACGGATTACCTCGAGCTCGTGCCGGCCTGCGACGTTTCGAGCGCCGCGATGATCCGGCCGGAGGTCCCGAAGGCGCTCGGCGGGCGACTGAGGATGCAGGCGCGATGGTCTGTGTCATGGATGCCTCCTGCCCGACTCGGGGCGGTCGCTTGGGTGTATGGGCAGGGCCTTCTAGACGGCTCGCGGTGGTCCGTCAAGGGCTGCACTGCGTGACATCTGTACGCGACCGAACAGTCCGAGACCCCTTAAGGGGGTCTCGGAAATCGCGCTCCACGACGACCGAAATCAGAAAACTTGGCGCGAAATCGTCCTTGGCTCGCGCGCCACCCGGGGCGATGCGCGCGATCGATGCGACCCAACGCTCATAACCACGCCGGTCGATTCATCACCTTGCCGTGTCATGCACGCGGTCGATGCGACTCGCCGCTCAGAAGCACTTTGGTCGATGCGCGACGTGACCGCTGTGTGTCGCGGCGACGACGGCCGGCGGCCATCCGTGGCTCGTGAAAGTCCGCTTCGGTGCTTGCCGATCGGGTGGCGAGCTGTGAGGGTCGGCGCGAGCCGAATGGCTTGGGGAGGCGAAAAAGTCGAGTCGACGATCCTAGTCGCGGATGGGCACACGTCAAGCCGCAATGCTGCCTGCGCAAGCTCTGAGCCTCATCGACACCCGACCGGCCGTTGCAGTTTGGCTCTGTAAAGCCGAACTGCGGAATCACAGCGTGCAGTTGCGGGTCCTCGCACCGGGAGGGAGACTGCACGATATTCACGCCGTACGGGGTGGCGACTGCACGGCTGTGGGGGGCAACAACACGCCTGGCCGGGTAAAATGCATGGGCGTTCGCGCGCCAAGATCCGACTCCCCGCTGTAGAGCTACCCGCCGATCGGCGTCCTCGCAACCAGCTCGCACGACTCGACAACGGCCTCCCCCGCCCGCGGGTCACCGTGCGCCACGGACACACGCACCTCCGGCGGCAGGCGGGACATGCGGTAGGCGTGCAGCGAGCCCTGGTGTGCATCGCGCTCGGCCACGAACAGGATCCGCTCGCGTCCCGGGTACTCCCAGTCGGCGGGATACTCGCCGGCGTAGGCCCGGCAGGCGCTCAGCAGCGCGTCGGCTCGGCGCGCGCACTCCCGGGCACGGGCGCGGTCGCGACAGACGAACACGACGATCGGGCTGGCCTGTCCGCACGGACCGTACCTGCGGGTGTGCACCGACCAGCCCGCCAGGAGATGATCGTAGCGCTCGAGCTTGCCCGCCGCACGTCCAGTCGGTAGGCGGTCATCGAGCTCGACGAGCAGATCGATCGCGCCCGCCGGCGTCGCCATATCCGCGCCCTGCGTGGTGCGCATCCCCGTGGCAGCCGCCTGCTCCCCGATACGCTCGCGCAGCCGCTCACCCAGCTCGATCGTGACGTTGGGGCGGACTGTCTCAAATCGCTCTACCGGTACGCGCACGCCCGTCGCGTCGGTGCGCAGGAACTCGTGTGGCGCGCGCCCGCCCGGCAGGGTCAACTCGTCCGGTCCCAGCGCCATGCGTCCCTGCGCGTTCGAGCGCATCGGTGGCGACAGCACCGACTCCTGGGCTCCACGCATCCCCAGCGGCGGCGCATTCAGGACACGCTCGAGTGCCAGCGTCCAGCCGGCCACGTGCACGTCGTGGCGCGCCTGGCGCAGCAGCCGCTCACCCTGCACCGACCCGGCCCGTGCGGTTGAGCCCGGCAGCGTGTCGAGCTCGTCCTCTCCGAGTCTGGCAAGACGGTCGTGAGTGTGCAGCAGCTGAAGACCCGCCACGGTGATCGCGTAACACATCGGCACGCCGCCACCGTCGCGGCGATGGAACTGAAACCGCCGCACGAGCCCGGCGTCAGACAGTCGCTTCAGACGGCGCTGTGTCGTCGTGACCGCCCGGCCGGGATTGAACCGGCGGTGGATCTGGCTGCTGAGCACGTGACGCATGCTCGCCACGAGCACGAGTATCTCCAGGTCCAGCAGCTCGGGCTCCAGCGCGCGTGACTCGGCAACCTGCTTGGCCCAGCGCACACTGTATGCGTCGTCGAGCTCGATCAGCTCGCGATAGCTGTCCGGCAGGGTTCGCGAGACCATCGCTCCAGTCTGCATGGCTTGCTCGGCAGGGATGGGCTCGGGCCGCTGCTCTGTGGCTGCAGTTGCTTGGGCTGCATCCGATGGAGCCTCCGTGGATCTGTCGCCGTCGCCGCCACGGCGCTCGCGGTCCCAATGGGGCTGGCTCAGCTCGGTGCGGTAGCTGCCACCGCGCTGCGCCTGACGCGCGGCGTGCAGCGCCACCCGCTCGGGATCGACGCGCAGCGGAATCGTTTCGGCCACGAACGGTGACTGACGCCCCTCCGGCGTCAACCAGCTGGCGATCGCGTGGTGGCGGGGCAGGTGCAGGCGGGCGTCGGGACGCCCGAGCGCCGATAGACGCTCGATCCCGGGGCGAACTGCGTCGGAGAACTCGGCCATCGTCAGCCCGACGGCGGCGCGGGCGTCGCGCACGGAGGCGGTGGCAAAGTAGACGCGATGGGCGAACAGCGCGTCCAGCTGGTCGCGCACCTCGCGCTCGACCCACTGTGCCTCGGTCTGCCAGCACGCCACCGTCTCCAACCCGGCCGAGCGCTTGAGCGCCATCGTTTCGGCAAACCCGCGGTTGAGCACGAGCGGCGCCTCGTCCACCTTCAGCGCGACCGCCACCCGCTGCTCCTCCGGAACTAGGTCCTGTTGGCGGGCCAGCGCCGCGTCGAGCATCCCCACGAGCAGCTGCATCAGCACAGACGTATTTCCCGCACCCATCACGCCGAGCGCGCCCTTGACGACGAGCACCTCGTGTCCGGCGATCACCCGGTCGAAGTCGACGCGCAGCGAGTCGTTCAACAGGACGCGCTTGATCGACTGCGAGTTCAGCAGTCGCGCGAGCTTGTTCACGGGCGCGTCGAGCTTGGCGGTCGTCGTCGAGCGCGAGTCCGCGAGCTGGGCGGTCAGCTCGGCCGTGAAGAACTCGGAGATCTCCTTGAACTCGGGTAGTGTCCGCACACGCGCGCCCACACGCGCTCGGTACGAGTAGCCCTCCTCACCGACCGACAGCAGCCGTGCCGCGTCCCACAGCGTCGACTCGCGGTCGTAGGCAAGCACAGCAATGATCGCGTTGCGCAGGTATCTGTCGGACGACGCTCTAATGTCAGCGTCAGTGAACAGGTTCTTCAGCGCTGCGACCACGTAGTCGGCGATCACATCCGCCGGGGCATCCACGGCGAGCGGGTTGAACCCGCACGTGGGATGAGCGAGGTCGAGCAGCGTGCACGTGCGCTCCTCAGACACCAGGCTGACGGCGGCCTCGGCGGCATCACCCTTAGGGTCGAGCACGATCACGCAGCAGCGCTCGCGACGCAGATCCTCGGCGACTGTGGCGACTAGGTAGCTGGACTTGCCCTGCTCGACCGTCCCCGGAACGGCGGTGTTCTGCTTGCGCATCGCTGGATGGATCGACACTGGCCCGAGTGAGTCGCGCAGCGTGCCGACCTCATCGGAGGGACGCAGGATCGCGGTGGGTGCAGGCGCCACGGGCAGCACCGAACGCGCGAACGGAACGGTCGCGTAGTCGATCGACGGCATGTGCCAGATCGCCGCCAGCTCGGTGGAGGCGAACACGCCGCGGTGCCACGACGGCAGCGGGTTTCCCTCGCCACGCTGGATGCGACGGTCATAGAGGCCGAACATGCCCTGCCGCACCGCCGTGCCACGCTCGACGAGGCGATTCTCCCCCTCCCCGGCGCGCAGCTCAGAGGCGATCCGCTCGCACTGAGCGCGATCGGGGGCAATCACGCGCAGGTCGGCGAAGAACAGCGGCCGGTGCTGGATGTCCAGACCACCGCGCAGCTCCGCGTCCTCGACCATCGAGCGATCGCGCACCTGCAGGTGATCGCGGCGCTCACGCGACAACCACGCCTCGTGGCGCTTGTACAACCGCTTGGCATGGTGCTCGAACAGCGCGGGCGCCGGCGTCAACGCGACCTGCACAAACGCCTCCGACGAACACGCGCCCATCACGGTCAGCAGTCGGTTCATCGCGGGTTCGCGCTCGTGCTCGTAGCGGTCGAGCATCTTCGCGCGCTTGATGAACTCGGCGTGCTTCTTCAGCCGCAGCACGGTCGGAGGCGAACCGGGCAACTGTTGCTCGGGCACCAGCCGGCAGTTGGGATAAGCGGTGCGCAGCGCTGCCTGCACCATCCCCTCCGCTCCGGCTGGACACGTGACCGCCAGCCAGACGGCGCCGCGCGCGTGGTGGACCTCCAGCGCGGCCGATGGTTGACCATGGAGCAGCCGTCGCCACCAGCGTCGCAACAGACGTTTGTGCAGCACCTCGACCATCGCCACGACCGCTGCGGCGCCGGCTGTGTCGGCGCGGTAGGACTGCACGCGCAACCGCACGTACCCGCGCCGTTCGCGCGCGCGCAGACGGATCATCCCGAGCGAGACTCCCGTCACGAAGACGATCAGCATCGCCAACCTCCACCAGGGCACTCCGCCAGGCGCCCAGTCCCAGACCGCGCCCAGGCCCGCACCCAACGAGCCTGTCAGCGCCCTGAATGAGAGATGACCCACGCCCGCGCCCACCCCGTGTGCCCCAGGCGTCCCGCGCAGCGCCGCGCTCAGCCCGCCATCAAGCAGCCACGCGACCAGCGCGATCGCGACGATCAGCGCGACCAGGCCCAGCAGGCGCCATAGAAGAAATCGCAACATCTCCTCTGCTGTTCCGACGCTCGCCCCAAAACGGGACAGTCGCCCTCCAACTGAGGTCCACCGAAGATGGCGCAGCTCAAGCTCGGGCCTGCCAGCATCCGATGGACCACACAGATGAGAACGTCATCGATCCTCAGGCGTGCGCTTGCCTCGGCTGTCGTGGCCGTCGCGGCGATCGCGCTGACAATGACGCTCGCGTTGATGTTGATGTTGACGCTGACGCTTGGGGAGACCGGCGCCGCGACGATGACCTTCGGCAGTCCGCTGTCGGTCCCGGCCACTAAGGACACCGCCAACAACCTCAACTATGCCGGCTCCAACGTGTCGGTCCCCGGATCGGTCTTCCACATCCCTCACGACGGCGCGGACACCGCGCCGTGGAACACGCAGCTGGCCTCGGGCGTTCCGAGCGCGCCGGCGAGCGGGCAGGTCGTGAGCGTGAGCTTGGAGGTTGCGCACGCTCGGGCGGCCCGGCGCCGCTGACCCAGATCCACTTCCAGTCCCTCTCGCCCCAACCGGGCGGCGGCGCGAAAGTCGAACTGACCAGCCAGGCCTTTGAAATCCCCGTTTGCGGCGCGGGCGGCGCCGGCGGCTCGACTGTCAGCACCTACCAACCAATCAACCTGTGCGTCTCCCAGGGCGGCTATGTGGCGTTCAACGACGAGGGTGGGTTCGTCGGCGCCCAGAATGGCTTGCCGCCGTATCCGGCCAGCGTCCCCTATGTGGTGGTCGGGGCGGTATCGGGATCATCGCAGTGCGCGGCGCCCGCTGATCCGCGTCGGACCGGTACTCAGCGCGGGCGGGCGGCGCGTTCAACTTCGGTCCCGCGCGCGGTGAGATACCAGGAATTCGCCGAGCCCCTGGATTGACCCCCACCCCTGTTCTCCACGAGATCCAGCCGCTGCAGGCGTGTCAGGAGCTTGGATATCTGGCCCTGATCGGCGATCTCCGCGCCCTCGGCGATCGCGCGATTGCTTGCCCCCGGATGCGCGCCGATCATCACCAGCACGCGGACCGTTCGATACGTCAGGCGCATCTCCAGGCCTTCGAGCGGGTCGCGGCTGCCTGCACGCTCGGGAGCAGGTGTCTGCTTTTGTGGTCTGGGCGCCGGTCTGGCCATTTCTCTGCTCGCCGCCCGCGCGCCCAGATACGGGAGCACAATCATGCTCATCATCGGCCCGAGCAGATCGATCAGCGGTTCTGAGCGCTGCTCCAGCAGGCGCGTATGCAGCACCGCAAAGATCGCGCCAACCACTCCTTCGGCCGTGACCTCTGGCGGTTCACGCGCGCTGGCGCTGCTGACGGTCCGCCCGTGATCGACCGCCTCTGCGAGCTCGCCGAGCACCCGAGCACGATCCTCGAGCACACGTGGGCCGCCGCCCAGCGCCTCGACCACGCACAACCTGGCCCGGCCGGGCTCTTCATCCATCAGCCTCAGCAACCGCGCCATGCCCGCGCGGATGCCCTCTCGCCAGCCCGACTCTCGCGC
Organism: uncultured Solirubrobacterales bacterium; assembly: GCA_963736555.1. Classification (GTDB taxonomy): domain Bacteria; phylum Actinomycetota; class Thermoleophilia; order Solirubrobacterales; family Solirubrobacteraceae; genus Palsa-744. Next base: position 6,214 of record CAVTPC010000002.1, on the reverse strand, counting down.
GTAGGCCTCGACCACAAGTCCGCGGGCGTGGGCGACTATGTGCTCGAACGCCGCCAGAAAGCAGTCCTCCCGGTCGAGGAACACGTCGTAGAAGGTCTTGCGCGACACCTTCGCCCGACCGATCACCTGGGCGACGGTCATGCGTGCGTAACCGACCTCTTCGACCGCCTGCACCGCCGCGGCCAGCATCCTCGAGCGCTGGATCTCGGTCACTTGCCCGCGCGAGAGCCCGCCCGGACCGGGGCGCAGGCGCGAACCGGACGCGGGACCAGCCCTTGAACCGGACCCACGCGGTCTGTCAATCGAAGCCATCGTCTTCCCGCTTAATCGTCTCGTCTCACCAGTAAAGATCCTCGCACCCTTTCGGCCACGGCGCCGGTCAGGCTCGATCTCGCGTAGACGCAGATCTCGGTCGCTCTCACCGATCGCCAGCCCATGCGTACTCCAGAGGTTCGTAGCTCGACGCCCGTAAGTCGAGACGCGTCTCCTACTTTTCTCAGCTCCGCTCCGCTGGCGCCCATACCCAGCACTGGAGCCACATTCGTCAGTACCGCCAACGGGATTCGAACCGGTTCAGGGCGGTCATGCAAGACGATATCCCCCCTGGACACTCCCGGCCGGCGGCTTCGTGCCCAAGAGAGACCCATCGTCGGAGATCGCCCACCGCTCGCGATAGTCGGCGATGAGCTGCGCCGCGTGATCCCACGGGCCGCGCAGCCGGCGATCGGTTGGCCGCGGGCCGAGCAGTTCCTCGATGCGGTGGTGGGTGATTGCGGCACCCGGCGGGACTGGTGGTTCTCGCCATGTCGACACCAGGTCGCATGGTTGGGCCGCCGGACCTCAGGTCCCGGTGGGAGCTGTCTGGTGCTTGTGAGTCAGGCTGGGTTTGACGGAGCCTCAACCCAGTCCGACGTAAGTGATCGTCGCCACGCTATTGTGGCACCAAGACGATGCGACTAGATTCGAGCCATCCGGCCGCGCTCTGGCGCGACTTGTGCCGTCGCGTGGTGGCTCGTCAGCGAGACCTCCTAGAGCACTATACGCATCAGACGGCTATCCGAGAGGTGACAAAACCAAGCGCCGGTGGAGATATCGCTATCCAAATCGATGTCGACTTCGAGCAGATCGTCATCGACGAGATCGACAAAGCACAATCCAGTCTGGGGGCCTTGCATATAGTCTCGGAGGAGCGCGGGACTATTTCTTATGGCGACGCCGATCAGGTGGCATGGGTTATCATAGACCCTGTTGACGGCTCGAAAAACGCCGCGCAGGGTCTACCGCAGTTCAGCCTCAGCGTAGCCATCTCGCGCAGCTCAACTATGGCCGACGTCTGGTTTGCTTATGTCTTTGATTTCGGAACAGGCGAGGAGTTCCTTGCAGATGATCAAGGCTATGTGAGCGTCAACGGGTCCGTTGTCGGCGAGGTTTCTGGAGCCCCCTTCCGCATCGTGGGATGCGAGTCAGCCGAGCCGGCACTTCTCGCCCTTGGCTTACCGCAACTCGCCAACGCCGACGTACACGAGATTCGAGTTGTGGGCTCGATCGCAATTGCGCTTTGTTATGTGGCACTAGGGCGATTTGATGGCATGCTCACATGTAAGGAGTGCCGGTCGGTCGATGCGGCAGCTGGCCAGCTGATCGCCCGGCAAACGGGACGCGTAGTGTCCTTTGACGGGCGGCCACCAGTCGCGACTACGCTAGAGCTCACCGGGAGGTACAGGCTGGTTGCCGGCCTGCCCTCCCTCGTCCCCCAGCTTGTGGCGGCGCAACAGGCGATCCCTCTCGTCCCGAGATAATAAGATGATGGCGCTATGGCGCGCCGCTCAATCCCAAGGAGGACGACCAGGATCAGGGAGGACCACAAAACTACGCTCTATGAGATCGATCGCTTGATCATTCTGGAGCAGCACTTCGACGACCATCGCAAAGCATGCCCAATGACGAACTGACAAGAGCGACGGCAGCGCTCCCTTGCGTGCTTTTCGTAGTTGATGGTAGCGATAATCGACAAGATCGTTCACGATGTAGGCTGCGGCTGCGGCTGTGCCGTATGCCGTGATGCCGGCACACAGCAGGAGCCGACGCTTCTTGCCACTGGCAAACGGGTTGATCCAGAGCACAATCACAGCGAGGTCGCGGTCGGGAATATCGCTGGAGGCTTGGAAGGTCAGCTTGAAGTCCTCGCGAAATCCGCCTAGGCCTATGCGCACACCCGATTCGCCCGCCTCGGAAATATGTAAATTTATATCCGGATGGCAGGATTTAAGGTGTTTGAGCGCCCGCTTTATGTGCCCGTTCGACTGGTCTGGCTCGGAAATTGCGAAGTTGATCTCCGGATGGTGGGATTTGAGACGTTCCAGCACCCTCTTGCTTGCAGCATTCTTGCCTGGGAGCCCAATGAGCACCAAATCGCCCGAGAGGTCCGATTCGATGTCCTCGCTGACCGCGACGCTGAGAACTCGCCGTCTCGATACGTGTCCCACCATCCGCGCGATCTCGACCGCTCCCCGCATGTTGCCTACAGCGGTCGTAGGGCGGATGTACGTTACTCCCAGGCCGCCAGGTCCTCGTTCGGATGTCGGCAACACGACCTCCAGCAGATCCCCGCGACCGAATCGCAGCAATCTGTTCTGGCGCGTCAGTCGCCGGCTGGCGCCTAGTGCGCCCGCGACGCCGGATAAGCCGACAAAGCCAATGACAGTAAGGATTATGCTGAGAGCGGACATGAGAGAGTTCCGATACCTCGGCGCGCTTGCGCCGCGATCCTAGCTGAGCGCGCGGGCTCGGGCTCGGGCTCGGGGAGATGCTGAGCGAGCGACAGTGATGTACCAGCAGCCACCCGCGAGATTCAGCACCCCAACAACCAGGAAGGCTGCCCATCGGTAGACTACGCAAGGCAAAGCTGGGGTCCGCTCTATTGGGCTGAACCTGGCTCCTCCGGAGCGATGAGCGTCGCGCCCGGGATGTAGGTGGTGACCCGGCGCGGATCTCGCGTCAGCAGCAAGCGAGCGGTCACGGCCGCATGCGCACCAATCAGGAAGTCGGGCAGGATCGCTTCGCGGGTGCCTCCCGCACGACGGTAATCCGCGTGGGCGTGCCCCGCCAGAAAGCCGCCGCCAAAGGAATCTCCTCAACGACCGTCATCGAGGGCAGCGCCGCGCGAAGCGTCTCAATACGCGCGAACCGCGGAGCGATCTCGGCCAGCACGACCGCGTTGAGGACGACCGCACCGCGCTGTGCAGCCCGCGTGAGCTGTTCCTGCGACCACTCCACCCAGCGCGGATCCTCGGTGAAGACGTCAAGCAGGACGCTGCTGTCGACAGCGTCCCCGCCACCGGTCGCACTCACCGGCGAGTCAGGGCGAGGATCTCATCGGTGCTCAGCTCCCCCTCGCCAGCGCCGCGCATACGAGCGATCTCCCCTGCGGGGCGATCGGGCCGACGAGCACACGAGCACCTGATCGTCGAGCTCGAACTCGACCTCGCTACCCGGGCCGATGCCGAGCGCCCGCCGGACCGCCAACGGGATCGTGACCTGGCCCTTCTGCGTGACACGCATAGCGTAAGACTAGCAAGTAATACCGACGAGCGTCGCGACTGGGATGAGCGGCTCGAAGCACGTCCGAACCCAGCCGGATCGCCCGTCCAACCCGAGTTCGATTCGAAAATTGGCACCCGTCGATACCGGATCCCCAGCACTGGAGGCACATCCGTCAGTACCGCCAACGGGATTCGAACCCGTGTTACCGCCGTGAGAGGGCGGCGTCCTAGTCCCCTAGACGATGGCGGCGCGCACTGAAGCTCGACCGAGGCTAGCAAAGCGCTCCGCGCCAGCCGCCATGGGGTCCGGGTCAGCGTGCTATATCTTCGCTTCCTCACGACACGCGGATGTGGCGGAATTGGTAGACGCGCACGGTTCAGGTCCGTGTCCAGGCAACTGGGTGGAGGTTCGAGTCCTCTCATCCGCATTGTAGGAAATCCCTGGAAATCAGCCAATAAAGGGATCCCGCCGCTGTATGGCCCTACACTCGGGGCGATGGACGTATCGTTGTCATTTCGGGGGGCGCGCCGCGATGAGCGTTCGATTCGATCGGGGTGGCTGGGAGGTTCGTTGGCTCGACGGGTCCGGGCGCAAGCGCGCCAAACGATTCAAGGACGCGCAGGCGGCGCGAGCGTTCGACGAGGCGCTTGGCGAGGTCAGCCCGGCCGAGCGCCGAGCGGACACGGCGGTTCACGGGTCGCAGGGAGGCGTCTACCCGTACAGCACCGCGCAAGGCACACGCTGGCGCTATGTCGTGCGACGAAATGACGGCAAGCAGACCAGCAAGCGCGGGTTCACGAGTCGGCGCGCGGCGAACGGCTGATCGAGCTCGCCGAGATGATCAAACGGCTCGCGCTCGTCGTGAAGCCGGGATCGATCGCGATCTGGCTGAACCGGCCGATCCTCGCATTGGACGACGAGAAGCCGATCGAGCTGATCGCCCGCGGCGACTACAAACGGGTCGCCAAGCTGATTTCTGAGATCGAATACCCCGGCGTCTCCTGACACGGTGAGCCGGCTGCCCGTTCGTCCTCGCTCCGTCGAGGACACATGGATCAGGCATGTACCGCACCAAGCAGATCTGCTCGGACGATCCGACTCGCCATCGGATGGCCGCTGGCAGCGCGGCGAGATCGTGCCCGCGCTCTACCTCGCCGACACGGTGCAAACAGCGACCGCGGAGTGGTACCGCGCGCTGGCCGAGTGGGGTCTCTCCCCGGAGGACCACGTGCCCTACGACCACCATCGCTGGCGCCTTGACCTGCAGCTCACCGACCTCAGCGACATCGAGCGACTGCACGGCGTCGCGCTGGACGCACCCAAACCGAGCCGACACACCGGAGCGGGGCGGCAGGGATGCCTACGGAGGGACGTTGGCAGCTCGCGGGTAGGTCGCTGGCGAGAGACGATCCAGGGCGGAGACGACGATCCGAGCCGAGGCCTCGATGCTGCTAGCATTGAGAGCAATGACAGCGGACTAAAGGAGCACCAATGGCGACGCTGACTATTCGCGGACTCGATGACGACACCAAGGCTCGCCTGCGCGTGCGCGCGGCGCGTCACCGGCGCTCGATGGAGGCCGAGGTGCGGAGCATCCTGGACGGGGCGCTGCCGCTCAACACCCATCGGGCGGTCTCGGCAGTCGCATCCACGCCCGCTTCGCGGACGTTGGTGGCGCGGAGCTGGATTTGTTCCGACGCAGTGAGATGCCACGGGCGGCGAGCCTGCAGGCGTGATCCTGCTCGACACGAACGTCCTTTCCGCGCTATCCGCCCCGAGCCCGACGAAAGAGTCACGCAGTTGCTGGACTCGCTGGACGCCGCCGCGGTCGCGACCACCGCGATCACCGCCGCCGAGCTGCTGTACGGCGTCGCCCGCCTGCCGGCCGGGCACGCAAGAAGCGACTGAGCGAGGCGATCCATGGGCTCATCGAGGAAGACCTCGACGGTCGCGTCGAGGCGTTCGACGCGACGGCCGCCACCCACTATGCCGATCTCCTCAGCGATCGCGAGAGGGCTGGTCGTCCGATCAGTGCCGCCGACGCGCAGATAGCGGCAATCTGCCGCAAGCTCAGGGCCACGCTCGCCACGCGCAACACCGGTGACTTCAAGGACACCAGGGATGGAGCTTCTCGACCCATGGCAACTGTGATCAGCGGACGCCACAGCCGCCCCGTGGGGACGTTGCAGCGCTTGCGTCGTGTAAGCAGGCGTGTCCCCTCCGTCAGCCGACGCGATCGAGAATCGTCCATTGCGTGTGTCTGCGGAGCGTCGTTGGAGACGCCTGCTCGCTCGCGCAGAGCAGGAGTGCGGACCTATCGACCATGCTGGCGCGCCCAGATCCGAGCCATTTGTCAATCTGACCCGTCCTTCAAAGCTAGGGGCAATTATGATCTTCCGGTCTTACGAGCCGGCGCTCGAGTACACCCCGACCCAAGCGAAGAGGCTCGTCGTGGCACCCATGGTGCGCAGCATGTTCGGGTGCGTTTCAGGGTCCGCGATCGCCCCACCCCACCAACTCGAGAGCCAGAGTCCCTGCCCGTTGGCGGCGTTCGCCGCTGCGGCTGCCGCGTTGACCTCTGCGAGCGTCAGCCAGTAGAGCTCGCCCGTTGCCTGCCCGTAGGCCATCATCCACTGCATGAAGATCGCATCGTACTCCGGCCCGTAGTTGT
>CAVTPC010000001.1:0-40787 GCA_963736555.1 uncultured Solirubrobacterales bacterium | reverse complement strand
GACCGGCCGAAGCGAGGCCGATCTCGCTGAGGCCGGATCGTCGTCGTAAGTCCCACTGGCGCGCTTGGGCGGGGGGCCCGGCGACTCAATTGCGTGGCTGGAAGATTAGCGGTGCGTCAGCTGATCGAGCGGTGCGGGCGGCGCCTTCGGGAAACGCGATCACCGGGGTCCCGCACGCCAGCGCCTCGACCATGACCATCCCGAAAGGCTCCTCCCAGCGGATCGGTATCAACAGCGCGCGACCGTGGACAGCCCGTCCGCCTGGAGCGCGGCTCCAGCGCCGCGCCCTACGATAATCGGCGTCATCGACTCCTCCCCCATTCCCGAAGACCCCCCGCGTACGAGCGCCTCCCGGCACACTGGTGCGCACAAGTTGCTGCAGCGCCTGGCGGGCTGGATCCTGCGAGGCGAAGCTCCGGAGCGAGTCGTTTATGGAGTGATCCTGGTCGGAGCTCTGATCGCCGCCGAGAGCGGAGTGCATGACGGGTACCTCGACAAGATCGGCTCGACGGTGCTCGCGATGGCCATCTACTGGCTGGCCCACTCCTATGCGACGGTCCTGGGACGACGCATCGCCACCCGGGAGCGGCTCAGCCTCGGCGCTCTCGGCCGCGCGATGGCCCACGACTGGGGAATCGTGCGGGGCGCCTCGATCCCCTTGCTCACGCTCGTGGTGTGCGGGATCGCAGGCGCGCCCCAGACGACCGCCGTCAACGCGGCCGTATGGGCAGCCGTGGCGACGCTGATCGCGTTCGAGCTGCTCGCGGGCGTGCGCGCGGGCTCGGCGCCGAAGGAGCTCGCGTTCGAAGGCAGCGTCGGCATCGCGATGGGCGTGGCGATCCTCGCGCTGAAGTCGCTGGCGCACTGAGCCCCGACATCCCGGCAGACATGCCGCCCCCGGAGCGCTGAACCAGGCACGCCACGTTCGCGTCCCGCGTGCCATACGCACCGACGGACCGTGCCGCCGGCGCTAGGACGTACCCGCGGCAGGTCAATCCTCAAACTCATACGAACCCCCAAAAACCGCGCGTCAGCAGGGAAATCGTGACTGACCGGATCTATCCCACAGAGTGGATAGTCTGCGTGCGTGTTCAGCTGTAGACAACAAATCGCTGACATGGGATAATTTCCCACCTGCCGGATTTATTGACAGAGACGTGGAACAGCAGATCGCTGCGGGGAGGTGGAGAGAGATGTCCAAGCGCGACAGTGGGGTGCTGCGTACTGGATCGATCGCGCCGCTGTATCAGCGCTTGCCGAGAGGACCCCATCATCTCGGTCCCACGGAGGTCGCCCGCCATCAGCGCCTGCGCATGCACGGCGCGATGGTCGAGGCGGTCGCCGAACGCGGCTATGCACAGACCAGCGTCAAGCAGGTCGTCGGGCTGGCGGGCGTCTCACGGCGAGCCTTCTACGAACAGTTCGCCAACAAGCAGGCGTGCTTCCTGGCAACGTTCGACCTGATCGCCGCGCGCGGGATCAAGCGGGTCGGCGAGGCATATCGCTGCGGCGGCGACGAGCTGGAGCAGCGGATCGGAGCCGCGGTCGCGGAGTACACCCACGAGATCGAGCTCAACGTCAAGGGCGCGATCCTGGCAGTCGTGCAGGCGCAGACCGCGGGTGCGCCGGGGCTGGCACGTCTGCGCAGGGCGACGGGCACGTTCGAGCAGATGCTCGCCGGCAGCTTCGCCCGCGCGCCCGGCGCCGGTCCCCTGCCGATGCCGATCGTCAGGGGAATCGTCGGAGGCATGCACGAAGTCACGTCGGTGCGCCTGCGCGCGGGCCGCGCCCAGGAGATCTCCGGACTCAGCGAGGAGATTGTGCGCTGGACGCTCCTGTTCCACACGCCGGCCATCGCCCGCCTCTCTGAGACCCTGGCGGCGCGGGCACGCGCGAGCTCGGTGGCAAGCTCCCATGTGCGGTTGCTGGCGAGCATGGACCGGCGCCGCCCCGATGCCACTCGCCGCCATCGTGCCGGCTCGACGCTCGAGCCGTGGATGGCGGCGGGCACGCTCTCACGGGCGAGCGCCGGCGGACAACAGAGGTCCGGCGGGTCGAGCAGACCCGGTGGACCCGGGAGAATCAGCGGCTCCGGCCACCCCGGTGCCGCCCCGCAGTCCGAGGAGCAGTTGCGCGAGCGCCTGCGACTGAGCGTGCTCCAGCTCGCCGTGGTCGAGGACTATCACGAGCTGAGCGCTCCCCAGATCGCCGAGCAGGCGGGTGTCCCGATCGAGGCTTTCTGCGAGCTGTTCGACTCCAAGGAAGCGTGCTTCCTGGCAGCGTTCGACGAGCTCGGCGACCGGCTGCTGGCGCTCGTCGCCGACCCCGATCTCGTCTCCGGCGACTGGCCGCGCGCGGTGCGCCGGGTCCTGGACAGCTTGTTGAGCCTGCTCGCCGCCCGTCCACTGTATGCGCAGATCATCGCCTGCGAGGCGCCGAGCGCCTGCCCGGAAGCACTGGAACGCACCTGCGAGCTCGCCAACGGCATCGCCACCCTGCTGACCGAGGGCGCGCCCGTCCAGGCTCACAACGAGCTCGCGGTCGACGGGATTGCCGGGGCGATCTGGCACACGCTCCGCTGTCAGGTCGCCGGCGGGCAGATCCAGCTGCTCGGAGCCCTGTCTGACTATCTGACTTACATCGTGCTCACGCCGTTCATCGGCGCCGACGCCGCCGCGGAGATCGTGCTCGAGGATCGCGCCGAGCTCGCCGCCTGAGCCTCAGCGCCGTCGAGAGCTGCGGCGTTCGACCAGATAGGTGAGCACGATCCCGACCAGCACCGAGATCACGATCACGATGATCAGCGGCGCCTTGCCGGAGCCGAAGATCCAGTTGACCTCGACCGATTCGAGGTTCAGCACCGCGAAGAGCGTGATCAGCACGGCGAGGATGACCAATCCTGCGGTACGGGCCTGTTCGCGGCGACTGCGCTTGGGCTGCGAGGGCCCTGATACCTGCTGGGACATCGACTTCGATCCTACTCGACCCCGGCGACCCTAGCCGTCTCCCGCTCGGCCGCGACCCACGGGCACTGGACCGACAGTTCCTCCACGCCGAGCGCCGCCGCGACGTTCAGGGCCATGCCGTGCCTGAAGAAGTCGTCGAGCCGCTCCGGATCATCCCCGGACAGCTCGCGGGCGAGATCCACCAGCCCGGCGAACCGATGCCGTACGCGTGCCCGCACGAGCTCGTCGTCGCAGGCCGCATAGCACTGGTGCTGGAGCATCAGGTAGTCGCGATCGGACGCAAGCAGCTCCTTGTAAGCCATGCCCATCGCCTGCAGCACGTCCTCGCACTCGACCGGCGCTCGTCCCTCGCGGTAGTCGGCCGCCGCGAGTCGGAACGTATCCGCTACCCGTTCGAAGCTCCGTTCCAGGGCCGCCAGGAACAGCTCGCGCTTGTTCGGGAACAGGCTGAACACGTACGGCTGGGCGACACCCACGCGCCGGGCGATCCGGTCGACCGCGGTCCCGTGCAGGCCGCCGCGCGCGAACTCGTGCACGGCCGCGGCGATCAGCTCCTCGCGCCGCTCGGCCGCCGGGACTCGGCGACGGGCCTGCTCGGGCTTGACGGGAACGGGCTCGGACTCGGGCCGCTCGGGCTCGGGCATCGTTGACTCGCCGGACTTCGCGGTCTCCGATCCAGCGTTCATGAAGCCTCCCCCCCAGTAAGCGCCAGCGCACCCTCGGCGCCCGCGGCATGTGCGGCGCCCATAGCGTGCCCAGGCTCGGATACCGTCAGGGACTCCCCTGCAACCGCGCGCGTGCGGAACGGCAGCGCCAGCACCGTAAGCGCGCCCACTCCGAGCACCGCCACACCGACCCACAGGGCCGGGATCAGACCGTCGACGAACGCCTGCGGCGAGGCATAGGAGCCGGCGCCGGTGAACACCGACGCGAGCACCGCCACCCCGAGCACGCCCCCGAGCTCACGGATCGCATTGTTCGCGCCCGACGCCTGGCCCGCCTGCTCGGTGCGCACGGATGACAGCACCGCATTGGCCGACGGGGCGAACACGAGCGCCATTCCCGCGCCCGCCATGACGAACGGGACAAGCATGTGCGAGTAGGCCAGGTGCGTGGAGGCCATCGACGCAAACCACGCCAGCGCGCCCGCCTGCAGCGTGAGCCCGGCGAACATGAACGGGCGGCTGCCCAGCCGCTCGGAGAACACGCCGGCGAGCGGGGCCACCACCATCGAAGCGCCTGTCCACACGAGCAGCTTCAGCCCGGCCTGCAGCGGGGTGTTGCCAAGCACGTTCTGCATGTACTGGGACAGGAAGAAGATCGAGCCGAACATGCCGAAGTACATGCTGAGCGACACCACGTTGGTGACCGCGAACGACCGTTTGGCAAAGAACGACATCGGCAGCATCGGCTCCTCAGTGTGAAGCTCGCGCACGACGAACCCCGCCAGCAGCGCAGCGCCGCCGATCATGCAGACGAGAACCGTCGTGCTGGTCCAGCCCAGCGACTGCGCGCGCACCAACCCGAACACGATCCCGAACGCACCTGTGCAGGCGAGCGCGAGGCCGGGCAGGTCGAGCGCGTCGTAGGGCCCGTGGGACTCGCGCAGCCAGCGCATCGCCAGGGGCAGCACGACCAGTCCGATCGGGACGTTGATCCAGAAGATCCAATGCCAGGAGATGCCCTGTACGACCGCGCCGCCCACGAGCGGGCCGATCGCCACGGCGATCCCGCTGATGCCCGACCACACGCCGATCGCCATCCCGCGTTTCTCCTGAGGAAACGCCTCGGCCAGCAGCGTGAGCGTGAGCGGCGTAACGGCGGCCGCGCCGGCCCCCTGCACCGCCCGTGCGGCGACTAGCAGGCCCGTATTCGGGGCGAGCGCGGCCGCAGCGGAGGCCAGCGTGAACAGCGACAAGCCGGCCAGGAACATCCGCTTGCGCCCGAACCGGTCTCCGAGCGCCGCGCCGGTGAGCAGCAGCACCGCATAGGCGAGCACGTAGGCGTTGACGGTCCACTCCAGCGACTGGATCGAGGCCCCCAGGTCGCGGTGGATCGTGGGCAGCGCGACGCTGACCACGAGGTTGTCGAGCACCACCATGAACAGCGCCACCGACACGATGCCCAACGTCCAGCCGTTTCGTCTGCGTGTACTGCTCATCGCGATGCTCCTTTCTCCGGGTTTCGCCTCTCTACCAGGAACTTAGCAGCGACTAATAAGTTTGTCAAGGTGCAGCTCTGCGGGCCGGCACGCAATACCATCAAGCCCATGATCGATCGCGTCTCAATGACGGTCCGTCCCCTGACACTCATAGCCCTCGCCGCGGCCGTGCTCGCCGGGTGCGGTGGCAGCGAAACCAAGACGGTGTCGGTCGCCGGCTCGCCGAGCACCTCGAGGACCGCGACGACCCAGCCGAGCACGAGCACCGCCAAGACGACGCCCACCGCCACGACGCCCAGCGAAACGACATCGACACCCAGCACCACCCGCACCGCCACCGCGCCCGCGTTCACCGAAACCGAAAAGTCCTCCGGGGGCACGAGCAGCGAAGGGCTGCCGGCCGCGCTGGCGGTCGTGCGCGCGCACGGGTACACCGCCCAGGACACGTCCACCTACCACCCCAACCAGACCCTGCGCGTGCTGATCGGCGCCAATCCCGCCTCCGGCCAGCAGGCGTTCTTCTTCGTCGACGGCCGCTACATCGGCACCGACACCAAGCAGCCGAGCGCCCAGGTCCACGTCGTCAGCCAGGGCGATACCGAAGTCACGCTCGCTTATGCCCTGGCCGGCGGCGGTGAGGCGACCGTGCCGTTTCAGCTGAACAACGGCCGGCTGGCCCCGCTCGCGCCGATCCCCTCGGCCGCCGGCCGCCAGTAGATAGATTTTCCTTTATATATCGGTGGGGTCGGGTCGGTACATGTACCGACCCGCGGGGGAGTGCATGCACTCCCCCGGCCTGCGGCGCATGCGCCGCAGGCAAATAATATTTAGTGCGGGACACGTCAGCCCCCGCCCAGCAGCCGCCGCCACAGCGACGGCCGGCGCGGCTGGGTGCGCAGCCACTCCTCGCGCAGCGGCAGCCGCCCGGCTGAGCGCGCGGCCAGCACGCACTCGGTGTGGGCATGACGGCGGCGCCTCGAGTCCCCCTCGGGCGCGATCAGCATATGCTCGGACAGAGCGGACATGCGATGACCACAGATCGGACAGCGATACGTCGTCGGCTTGCGGTTCGCCGCGCGGCGAACCGTCCACCATGGGGCGGGCGGAAGACCTCCGCCCCCGCGGCCTCGCGCTGGGGCACCTCTGGGCATCGCCCCATTATCGCGCCAGGGCACCGCGCCTGGACGGCGTGGTCGGCCACCCTGGTCGCGACCGTCGCGATCGGGATCGGCGTCGCGATGGCCCGCTCCGAGCGCGAGCGGCGCGCCACGCGCGAACGGCTATCCAAGCACAGGCGGCGATTCGGGCTGCTGGGAGAGGAGACGGCCGCACACGGACTGCAGCGGATCGTGCTGGCCCAGCTGGATCTCGCGATCGAACTGTTGCGCGGCGAAGCGGCCCCCCCGCCCGCGCAGGCGGTGCACGAGACGCGCAAGGCGCTCAAGCGGCTGCGCGCGCTGATGCGGTTGCTGGAGGGCGAGATCGGCGCGAGGCAGGCCGCCCGCGAGCGCCGGGTCCTGAGCGATGTCGCCGGTCCTCTGGCGGGCGCGCGCGATGCCGAGGTGATGGTGGACACGCTCGAAGACCTGATCCGCCGCCATCCCCGCAAGCTCGGCCGCCGCCGCGGGGTGATCGCGCTGCGCGAACATCTGCGCGACGAGCGCCGAGCAGCGACCGCGCGGGCGCTGGATGACGCCGCCACCCGCGAGCAGGTCGCGCGGGAGCTGTGTGCGCTGCGCGTGCGCGTGGCCGGGTGGAAGCTGCGCGAGCGGCGCTCCGCGCAGAAGCTCATCAAGCCCGGCCTGACCCACATCTATCGCGCCGGGCGCGACCGCCGCGAGCTCGCCGCCAGGCGCAAGCCCGCTCGCCGGGCGCTGCACAAGTGGCGCAAACAGGTCAAGGATCTGCGCTACGCGCTGGAAGCGATCGACGTCCAGGGGCGGCCGGGCAAGCGTCTGGGCAAGCTCGCCAAGCGCGCGGACAAACTCGGGGAAGCGCTCGGGCAGGAGCACGACCTGATGGTGCTCGGCGAGCTGATCGCGGCGTACAGGCCGTTGCGAGACCATCGGCGCGCGCGCAAGCAGCTGCTGCGCGCGATCTCGCGCCGGCGCGCGCGTCTGCGCAAGCGGGCCCTGCGCGAGGGCACACGCCTGTATGAGCGCTCGCCCAAGCGGTTCGTCCGTCGTCTGGGCGCGTAGTAGTTACCGGCACACGATATGTCCATCCACGCCGGACCCCACATCCGTCCGAACCCATCTGCCCGTCACCGCGTGCGCGCGTAAGAAACCCCAGCGCGCTCCAGGAAAACCCGCAGCCGGCCGATGTAGTCCTGGAGAAGCCACCTGCCCACAATGCGTGCCCGCACAACCCCACCGACATTGTTTCTGGCCTGTCTGATCGGTGGGCTGGGAGTGCTCGTGCTGCATATGGCGACCGGCCTCGGCGGGTCGCACGCGAACGGGCTGTTCGACGACGACGTCTACAACGCGCTGATGTTCGGCGCGGCGGGTGTGGTGATCGTCCGCGCGATTACGGTCAAGGCCCAGCGCGCGGCGTGGGTGGCGATGGGCGCGGGGCTGATGTGCTGGAGCCTGGGCGAACTGTATTTCACGCTGTTCGCGGAGGGCGCCGGCGGCGTGGCCGGCGGTGGCGGCGTCTCCCCCGCCTCGGCGCTGTACCTGGCGATGTACCCCTGCATGTACGTCGCGCTGACGCTGCTCGTCGGCGCGCAGCTGCGCGAGCTGCGGATCAGCATGTGGCTGGACGGTCTGATCGCGGGCCTGGCCGCCGCTACGCTGGCGGCCGCGCTGGTCCTGCCGCCGATCCTCGAAAGCGCCCACGGCGACACGGCCTCGGTCGCGGTCTCCCTGGCCTACCCGATCGGGGACATGCTGCTGCTGATCTTCACAATCTTCGCGCTCGGCATCACCGGCTGGCGGCCGGGGCGGGTGTGGCTGCTGATCGCCGCGAGCATGCTGCTGTCCGCGATCGCCGACTCCGTCTACCTGTACCAGACCGCGACCAACGCCTACACGCCCGACACGTGGCTGGAAAGCCTGTGGCCGGCCGCCGCGGTGCTGCTGGCGATCGCCGCGTGGACGCCGTGGCCGCGGCTGCCACGCAAGCGGATCGAGGACTGGCGGCTGGTGCTGGTGCCCACTGTCTCGCTGCTGGCCGCGCTCGGGGTGCTGATCGTCGGCAACGATCCCCACGTCCAGCTCGCCCCGGTGGCCGTGTTCCTGGCGACCGCGACGGTGCTGGCGGTGTGCGCGCGGCTGATGCTGACCGTGCGCGAGAACCTGACGATGCTCGTCGGCTCACGCCGCCTGGCGTTGACCGACCCGCTGACCGGGCTGGGCAACCGCCGCCGGCTGATGGAAGATCTGCAGCTCGCCTGCCTGCTGGCCAAACCGGACCGGCCGTGGCGGCTGGCGATGTATGACCTGAACGGGTTCAAGCGCTACAACGACACGTTCGGCCACCCCGCCGGCGATGCGCTGCTGGCGCGGTTGAGCGATAATCTCAGCACTTCCGTGGCCGGCCACGGGACCGCATATCGGATGGGCGGGGACGAGTTCTGCGTGCTGTTCGGCGACTCGGCCGCGCACGAGCAGGAGCTCGAGCAGGCGAGCGTCGCGGCGCTCTCAGAGCGCGGCGACGGTTATGCGATCGGCGCCGCCCACGGCTCGGTGAGCATCCCGGACGAGGCGTCCGAACCCTCAGCGGTGCTGCGGCTCGCCGACCGGCGTCTGTACCGGCGCAAGGACGAAACGCGCGAGGCTCTAGAAGTAAGTGCTCGGCGGGGAGGACAAGAGGCCGTAGATCTGCACGATCGCGGCCTGGTAGAGCAGCTGTGAGGAGGCGGGCGAGCCGAACACGAAGACGTTGTCGGACAGGCGCAGGTGTTGCCAGGCGTAGTTGACGTAGGCCTGGGCGAGTACCTGACCGGGCGGGTCGTGGGTGACCGAGTCGAGGTAGAGCACGTTGCGGAAGTAGACCGACACGAAGAACGGGTTTTCCGAGCCGAGCATCGTGGGCGTGTAGTAGGCGAGCGCGGCCTTCGCGGTCTGGCGGGCCTCATACAGGAAGGCGCCGTTGTGGGTGGCCTGGTACAGCAGCGTGCCGGCCCCGATCATCGCGCCCTGGTTGTAGCTCCACTCGGCCGGTTCGACTCGCCCGTGCGCGCCGATGTGATCGGCATACAGGCCGTTTGACTCGTCAGGCAGCGGCGCACCCATTCGTAGGCCTCCTCAGCGAACTGCAGGTAGGAGGCGTTGCCGGTGAGCTGATACAGCTTGACCGCGAGCTCGGCGCCCGGCCCGTTGGTGACGGTGTTGCGTTCGCTGATTTCTGGCGAGTTCGAGAACGGCACCCCGCCGGGGCAGACGTGTTCGGGGTTGGTGTCCCAGCCGGCCATCACGAACGCCATGATCGCCTCGGCGCTGCCGAGCGTGGCGGCGTAATGGGTCTGTTCGTAGATCCGTACCAGCTCGATCCCGACCCACTCGTTGTCGTCGTAGTACTTCGTCCCACCCGGACCGGCGGGCGGTGCGACGGTGCCGTCGAAGGCCGCGAGCGTGCTCGTGAACGTCCCTTCGGGGGCGCCCGAGTTGTCGGTGTCGAGGTATGTGCGCAGACCGACGAGGCGCGCGTTCGCTTCGCGCTTGAGCGTCGAGCCCAGGCCGGGGATGATGCCGATGCCCGTCATGTTGTTCAGCGTCACGGTCGCCGCCAGCGCCTGGGAGAAGGGCCACAGGAACGAGAACGGTTCGCCCTGATACAGGCCCGAGCCGGGGATGTAGTAGACCCGTTGCATCGCTTCGAACGCGGCCAGCGCCCGCGCGGGGTTGCCGTGCAGGACGGGCTTGGGCTTCGGCTTGGGCTTCGATTTCGAGGTGGATTTGGAGGAGCTCGTGGTCGAGGCAAGCGCGGTGGATACCGGCAGCACCTGCGCACACGCACACGCCGAGGCGACCAGGATGAGGATCAGCGTCGTGGTGCGCATGCGCACGGCGAGCCGGTGATCGAAGCGGAAGCTCATAGGACCTGGAGTCGGGTCGGGCGCGCGGATGCGCCCACAGTCTGCAAACAGGCGAGGCGCCCGTTCGACGCGGTCAGGCTAGCGAAGCGTCGCTTCAGAAATCAGGCTGCAACGGCGCTGTCAATCAGCCGCCGCAGCTCATCGACGGAGATCGCTCCCTCGCACCCGCACGCGCGCGCGGCGAGCAGCAGGCTGCCGCCGACGGGGGCCATCTCGACGGTGAAGACGTCGGCCTCGGGCGCGAGCTCGTGGACGATCGTCGGTGAGCGGGGAGACGAACACCTCGCCGGCGCGCCAAGCGCTGCCGATCAGCCCGACCGGGAAGGCGCCGGCGAGGCCGGTCCTGGCGATGACGGCCACGACCTGTCGGCCCAGCTCGTCGGCCGCCGCGCGCATACAGCTCGCGCGCGACCGCGTCCCCTCGCCTGCCAGCCGCGAGGTTTCGATCGCGAACGCCGCCACTTCGCTCTTGGTCAGCGGCGTCGTGTAGACGCTGGCCGCCAGCGCCTCGCACGCTGGGGCGCCGAAGAACGCGCAGCGGCGGCGTCGCTGAAGCGCGGTCGGGCGGACCGGAGCCGTCGCGGTCGTGCAGGACGGCGGCGAGCGACTGCGCGCCCAGCCAGTAGCCCGAGCCCTCGTCGCCGAGCAGGTGCCCCCAGCCCCCGGCCCGCCAGGTCTGCTGCGCCGTCGTCCGTGCACGCCGACGCCGAACACGTTCGAGCCGGTACCCGAGATCACGCCGATCCCGGGCTGCGGCGCCCGTGGCGGTGGCCCAGGCGCCGACGACGTCGCCCACGACGATCCACCGCTGGGCTCTGGCTCTCGTGCAGATGGCGGTCGATCGAGTCGGTGTCGGTCCCGGCGACCGCGAGCACGGCGGTGGCGAGGTCCTCCTGGCGATGCCCGCGCGCGCGAGCGCCTGATCGGTGGCGTCGAGCACCGCCTTGACGGCCAGGCGCGCACCGACGGCATCCTCGTTGGAGGGGCCGGCGTGACCGAGGTGCAGCGCGCCGAGCTCGAGGTCGAGCACGGCGGCGAGCGTCTTGGTGGCGCCGCCGTCGATGCCGAGCACGTAGCGCGCGCCCTCGCGGTCGCGCCGGGAGGGCCGTGATCACGCCCCCGGGGGCGAGCGCGGGGGGGAGCGTGACGAGCGGGTCGCGGTTCATGGCGGCATCCTCGCACGAGTGGTCGCTGCACGAGCTGTTGCTTAACCCTCCTTGAGCCCGCATGAATAGTCTGCGCACATGCAGATCGCCGCCCCCCGGCACGTGCGCACGGGCCTGCTCGCCGTCGTGATGGCCCTCGTGCTGGCGATCGCCGGCTGCGGATCGAACTCGAGCACCTCGACGACGACCGTGGCGGTCGGCGCGAACTTGCCGGCGGGCGGAGCGAAGACCGCGAAGACGGCGCCGGGGAGCGCGGACGTCGTGGCCACGGTGGGCGGCGTGGCGATTGCGAAGGCCGCGTACGAGCACTGGCTGGCGGTGACCGCGGCGCTGAGCGGGAAGAGCGCGAGCGCGGCCAGTCAGGCGGTCAAGGACAAAGCGCTCGGGTTCTTGATCACCGAACAGTGGGTGCTCGGCGAAGCTGCCGCGCGCGGGATCGCGGTCTCCGCCGCCGACGTGAAGAAGCGTTTGGAAGGCATCGATCGCAAACAGTTCAAAAAGAGCGGGGAACTGCAGAAGTACCTGAGCAAGGCCCACGAGACGACCGCCGATCTGCAGCAGCGGGTCAAGCTCGAACTGCTCGAGTCGGCGATCGCCGAGAAGGTCACGGCCTCCAAGCACACGAGCGCGGAAAAGCAGGCGGCGCTGAACAAGCTGCAGGACGAATTCGAGAAGCGCTGGAAGGCGCGGACGAGCTGTCAGCCGGGGTACGTGATGGAAGACTGTAAGTAGGCGTGACCGCCTCCCATGTAGGACCTAGAGGGGGTCTGACCCATCCCAAACCTATTGTTTGCGATCCTCCGAACCCACCGGAAACTCATCCACCAGCGACAGAAATGTCAAGTCCCCAGCGTCGCGTCCCATAGTCGGCTGATCGGCAGGATCTGGATGCCGTCCTGGGTATATGCCCGCGCGCCGGTATAGAGCACGACGCCACCCAGGAACTGGGCGCCCAGCTTGTTGCGAAGCTTCAGTAGGCCGCGCAGCTCGCAGCCGGATCGCTCAGCAGGAGCTCGGCGAAGTCCTCGCGAACCCCCGCGATCTCGCCCTGGGAGAGCGGCAGCACATCTACACGGTGAGCACGGCCGGTGAGCGCCTGCGCGGCCACGGGCAGTGTTGCGTAGCGTGTCGAGCCGGTGAGCACGAACCGGCCCGGGGAACCGTCGCGGTTGAGCTCAGCCTTGATCGCGTCCAGCAGCTCGGGCACGTGCTGGAACTCATCGATCAACACCGGGGCCTCACCGCGCACGAACAGCGCCGGGTCGGCTACGACCGCGTCGCGGGTACCGAGATCGTCGAGGTCGACGACCTCCCGGCCTTGCGCAGCCGCCAGCTCCCGTAGCAGCGTGGACTTACCGACCGCACGCGGTCCCTGGAGCACGATCACCGGCTCGTCGTCCATCCGCCGATCGACCACCTCGCCGAGGCGGCGCTCGACGATCCCGCCCAGGACCACTGACATCCCTTTGCTATAGACGATTCTCCGCAATCCGAGGCTAAAATTCTCCGCGATACGAGGGCCTCTTGTTCCGCAACTCGAGGATAAAACGTTCCGCGATCCGACGCCCGGTCATTCCGTGAGCCAAAGAACACAAAGGGGTGGCGGTCACGAAGGCGGCGTACGAACACTGGTGCCGGTGACCGCGGCGGCGTCGCGGTCACCAGATCGGCAGTCGCACGCAGCGCTCGAGGTCTTGCTCTGCGGGAGCAGCGCATAGGATGGCGCGGGATGTCTGAAGACAGACACGAGGCGGACGTGGTCGTGGTCGGCGCCGGCCTGGCCGGGCTGGTGGCCACGGCTGAGCTGGCCGACGCCGGCAAGCGGGTCGTGCTCGTCGAGCAGGAGCCCGAGCAGAGCTTGGGTGGGCAGGCGCACTGGTCGCTGGGCGGCCTGTTCATGGTCGACACCCCCGAGCAGCGGCGCTGGCGCGTGCAAGCGACTCGCCCGAGCTGGCCTGGCAGGACTGGGAGGGCACGGCGGCGTTCGACCGCCCCGAGGACGAGTGGCCGCGGCGGTGGGCGAAGGCATATGTGGAGTTCGCGCACGGCGAGAAGCGGGAGTGGCTGCACGCCAAAGGGGTGCGCTGGCTGCCCAACCCCGGCTGGGCCGAGCGCGGCGGCTACGGGGCGATCGGGCACGGCAACTCCGTCCCGCGCTTTCACCTGACCTGGGGCACGGGCCCGGGCGTGCTCGAGCCGTTCCTGCGAGCGCCTGGCCCGCGCGCGGGCGGACGGCACGGTCAGGGTGCTGTTCCGGCACCGCGTCGATGAGCTGACCCAGACCGCCGGCGCGGTCGACGGCGTCCACGGCGAGATCCTCGAGCCCAGCGCGATCTCGCGGGGCAGGAGAGCTCGCGCACCGCCATCGGCTAGTTCGCCGCGCAGGCCCGCGCGGTGCTCATCACCTCCGGCGGCATCGGCGGCAACTTCGAGCTGGTGCGCGCCAACTGGCCGCAGCGCCTCGGTCCACCGCCCAAGAACCTGATCTCGGGCGTGCCGGCCCACGTCGATGGACGGATGATCGCGATCGCCGAACGGGCCGGGGCGCAGGTGATCGGCCGCGACCGCATGTGGCACTACACCGAGGGCATCCGCAACTGGTCGCCGATCTGGCGCGCCACGGCATCAGGATCCTGCCGGCCCCCTCCTCCCTGTGGCTGGACGCGACCGGCAGGCGCTTGCCGGTGCCGCTGTTCCCCGGCTTCGACACGCTCGGCACGCTCGAGCACATCGGCCGCACCGGCCACGACCACACGTGGTTCGTCCTGACCCAGAAGATCATCGAAAAAGAGTTCGCCCTGTCCGGCTCCGAGCAGAACCCGGACGTCACGAACAAGAGCGTCGCCGGCGTCCTGCGCGAACGCATCGCCCCCGGCGCCCCCGGCCCCGATCGCGGCGTTCATGAGCAAAGGCGCCGACTTCGTCGTCGAGCGCGACCTGGAGCGGCTGATCGAGGGCATGAACGCGCTGACCGACGAGCCGCTGCTGGAGGCGAGCACGGTCCGCGCGAGGTCAACGCCCGCGACCGGGAGCTTGAGAACCCCTACTCCAAGGACTCCCAGGTGACCGCGATCCGCGGCGCACGCCGCTACATCGCCGACCGCATCAGCCGCGTCGCCGCCCCCCACCGCCTGACCGACTCCAAGGCCGGCCCGATGATCGCGGTCCGCCTGAGCATCATCACCCGCAAGACTCTCGGCGGCCTGCACACCGATCTCTGCGGCCGCGTGCTCGGCTCGGACGGCGAGCCCGTCTCCGGCCTGTGGGCCGCGGGCGAGGCCGCCGGCTTCGGCGGCGGCGGCATGCACGGCTACCGCTCGCTGGAGGGCACCTTCCTCGGGGGCTGCCTCTTCTCGGGCAGGACCGCCGGACGGGCTCTGGCTGGATAGAACACTCCCGGGTAGAACACTCGTATGAGCGCCGGTTGGACCTTGGCGGGGTGGAAGCTGGGGCACGAGCGCCCCATCGGATAGCCTGGCCAGTCGTGAGCGAGGCGCCCGCAGGAGAGCCAGAACCTCAAGCGCGCTGGAGCGCGGTGGACGACTACATCACCGACATGCTCGTGCCGCAGGACGCGGCGCTGCAGGCAGCACTTGCGGACAGCGCCGCCGCGGGGCTGCCGCCGATCGCGGTCACGCCCAATCAGGGCAAGCTGCTGGAACTGCTCGCGCGCATCCAGGGCGCGCGCAAGATCCTCGAGCTGGGCACGCTCGGCGGCTACAGCACGATCTGGCTGGCGCGCGCGCTGGCGCCCGGCGGACGCCTGATCTCACTCGAGGCCGAGCCCCGCTACGCGGCGGTCGCCGAAGCCAACATCGCCCGCGCAGGGTTCGACGAGGTCGTCGAGCTGCGGGTCGGACCGGGGCTTCAGACCCTGCCCGAGCTCATCGCCGAGGGCGCCGGTCCGTTCGATCTGATCTTCATCGACGCCGACAAGAACAACTACCCCGGCTACCTCGAGCTCTCGCTGCGACTGTCCCGGCCCGGCACCGTGATCGTCGGCGATAACGTCGTGCGCGACGGCAGGATCCTCGACCCCAACGCTTATGACCCGGCGCACGGCGACGAGGTGATCAAGGGCGTCCGCCGCTTCTACGAGCTGCTCGCCGACGGCGAGAGCAGCGGCCTGCTCCGCCACCGCGATCCAGATGGTCGGCGCCAAGGGTCACGACGGGTTCGCACTGCTGCTGGTCGAGGGTACCGCGCCGCAACTGGCTACAGCGCCTCCTCCACGGCGCATAACAACACGGCACAGCGACGGAACGGGCTCGCGTCCCCCGGGAAGACCCTGAGGTCACTTCTTCTTCCCTTTCTTCGACTTCTTGACCGGCCCATACGCCTTGCGTGCGGCCTTTTCGCACTTCTCCCGCCGCGCCTTCTTGCGGTACTTGCTACGGCAGGCCTTCAATGCCTTCTGCAGCTTCTGCGCCCGGGTCAGGGCCTTGACCTTCGGGCAGCCTGTCACGGCAATCGTCGAGGTCTGCTTCAGTTCAGCCCCATTCTGCGCGACAAATTCCGTTGGGATCTTCAGCTTGCTCGCCTCCTGACACAAATTCCCGTTGGCCGCCAAGGCGCTGTACTTTCCCTCGGGAAGAACGACTTCGGCCGACGTGAACGGGAAGTCCGGGATTGCCTTGAAGGTCGAGCTGGTGATCCCCGATTTGCTGATGAACGTCGTCGCCGACGAGGTCGATCGTGACGCCGTAGCCCTGCAGCACCACGTCAATTGCGGGAACGCTTCGCCGCCGTGCTGACGAAGTACGCCGGGCCTTCCACCGGGACCGGCATCAGCGGGGTGTGGACGACCGCGTAGCCACGATCGACGCCGAGGGGCAGCCGGCGGGGTTCGCTTGAACTGCGCCGCCGTGCACGCCTTCTGCAGCGTCGTCAACCGGATGGGGAGCTGCTTGGGGAGTTCGACTTTGACTTTGGCGATAGTTCGCCTCGGCGCCCTGAGCGAGCGCAGCGGGCTCGTGACCTTGAAGCTCAGGCTCGCGCCGTTGGCTTTGCTGGTTTTCGCCTGCGTCGAGACCGCGAACTTCGGGGTCGAACTTCAACGAAGGGCAGTTCGTGACCTGGAACGGGACACCGATCGTGTCCGTGCCGCCTTCGCTGGAGTGGATCGTCCCCGAGACTTCCATTTTCGAGCAGTTCGTGGGATTGAACTGGAAGTCGCCGCGGGTCGTCGCCGCGTTGATTTGCTGGATCTCCAGGGGGATCCCTTCGATCGAGGTGGGGATCGAGTCGGGGGTGCCCGGCGGGTTCGACGTGATCGTGAGCGCGGCCGTCAGCGGGTTGACTTCGATCTTGCCGCGGACGAGGATGCAGTCGCAGGCGGGGCTGAAGCTCTTCGTGTGCGCGAGGTCGAACGGGCCCGCCTTCGCGGGAACCGTCGAACGTCATCCCGAACGGCGCGCAGCCGGCTTCGACCACGTTGCAGCTGCCCGTGCCGTTGTAGGGGCCGGTGAGGTAGAACTTGCCGCCCGTGACCGTGTACGGGTCGCCACCCACGCCGACGGAGACGGTCGTTTCCCCGATCTGGCTGTTGGCGCCGCACTCGCCCAAGTTGGCCTGCGGTTCCGGGCACAGTTCGACGCCCGAAGGATCCCCGAGAGCCCCGGGGGCAGGTTCGCTTCGACGGACTGCAGGTTCTGTTCCCCATCGGAGCGGTTCATCGTCAGCGTGAACGGCTAGAACGCGCCCGCGTTGAGGTTCAACGCGCCACCGGTCAACGACGGGCTGAACGGCAACGAGGAGCCCGGACAGGGACCGCCATTCGGGCCGTTTGTGATTTCCATCGGCGCGGACGGGTCGCCGTGTTTCCCCGCTCCAGGCACAAACGACGTCTGCGTCGTATAGATCCCGCAATGCGCGGGTGTCGTCAACGGCGCTTTTTCGCCGCCGAAGAAATGCAATTCGAATTCTTCGAAGGGGAGCTGCGGCGTGTTCAACAGCGTCGTGACGACCTGCCCCAACGCTTCGCAGGTGACACCCGGGATCGGTTCGCCCGCGGCGTTGGGGGGATCTTCGCCCACGCTCTTGCACAACGTGACTTCGCCGGGGAGCTTGACGAGCACGCCGAAGTTCCCGTTCTTCGGCGACGACATAGATCGCCATCAACGACCCGAACGGGTTCGCTTCCTGCGCCGCCAGAAACACGTGCCCCGTCAGTTCGTTTCGCAGCAGCGGCGTCTTGATCCGCACCGTGCCGATCTCCGACGCGTTCGAACAGAAGTTCACAGCCCGGCTGCAGCACGTTTTCGCCCGCAGCCAGCGCCCCGTGGAGACGCCGTTTTTCGCGGCGATGCTGCCCGGCAGGTACGGCGTGAACCCAAGCACGTTCTCCCCGGCTGCGTCGAGGGCTTGCACCCCTTGATAGCCGATCCCATCGCCCGGACTGCCCAGCTGCCCGCCCGCCAGAGCACCCGGATCCGCCGAGCACGCTTCCAGGCCGTTCGCGCCGGAGGGATTGAGCGCGACACCCGGCGGCAGCATCACGGTCGTATTCTTCACATCCGCCTCGGCCAACCCGACCGGGTTCAGCGTCGTTTCCTGGGGGACCTTGACGTTGACCGTCAACCCCGTGGACGTGCTCGCGTCGGGCTTATCGGGCTTGACTGTCAACGTCGGTGAGAAATCGAGTTTTTCACAACCCGACAGCGCGGGCAGCGACGACCGATTTCGTCCGGGAGCCGGAGAAGTTCCCCGGTTCCTTCCAATCATCGACGCTGAACGTGGCGGTGCGCGGCACCCCACACGAGGTCGGGTTCGTCAACAACGGCAGCTGCGGCGCCGGAGTACGGACATTCTATCACGTCAGACTCGAGAGCACGCGTCCGCTGATCTGTCTCGTCGCCGATCGGGCCTTCCAGTTCGTCTTCGCTTTCACGCAGGCCCCAACCTTCCTGCCAAACTCCTTGTTCGCGAGTAATGCTTCGAGGCTCGTTCGCCGAGACACGCCCCACGGACATCGTCGTGGGCCGGGCTCGCCGGCACACCCCAGATCGTGACCTTGCTCGCGACGACCAGGACAGCCTGGTTGATGTCGGACACGGCTGGTCGTCAGACCATAGTCCCCGCCCGTCCGCACCGAGATCTGCAGCAGCACAGGCGTATTGCGCGCCGACGATGATAGCCGAACTCGGCCGCGACACCCGGCGGCGGCACGAGGTTGTAAACCGAGTCTGGATGTCATCCGAAATCGGGAACGGGTTCGTTCTGCGTCTCGACGAGTGTTGAAGGTCGACGCCACCCCGACCACCGTTTCGGTCGAGCAGGCCCGATTCGTTCATGGGTCGGTCTCTGCCTTGATGAATTCCTGGTAGGTGCAGCGCGGTGTCGCGTTGGGGTCGCCGACGAACCCGGGCGGCAGTTCGAGCCGCGCGTCCTTGAGGTCGCCTTCGGCAACACAGGTGACTTGATCGCCGCTTGCGGGGCACGGGGAGTGCGGCTCGTTGAGGACGAACGTCGTCGTCAGCGCGTAGGGGTGCGAGCCGGCCTGCACGTCGGGCGTGCCGTTTTCGTTTTGGGCGCCGAGAACACGAAGCTTTCGAGGCCGAATTCAGCCATTGCCGGGGCTGGCGATCAAATGTGAGGACACACAAGAGCGGCAGAGACCGGTAGGTAGTCGCTTGAACATTATCGTGTTCTCCGCTTGGTGTGTGCAGACTTTTTCGCTTTGCGTTTCTTCTTCCTTGCTTCTTGACGCACTTCCCCTGCTTGCTTCTTCACGAAGCCCTTTTTGCATGTCACGGTCTTCTTTGGTGACCTTCGGTTCGACCACCGCTGGGCGGTGGCGGGGCGGCGGGGCGAGGTTGCCGGGGCCGGAGAAGGTTGCGCTTGGGGGGGCGCCGAAGACGGCCGGCGTGGGCGGCGAGGCGGCGCGGCAGGCTTCCGCGGTCGTGCAGGCCG
Organism: uncultured Solirubrobacterales bacterium; assembly: GCA_963736555.1. GTDB lineage: Bacteria > Actinomycetota > Thermoleophilia > Solirubrobacterales > Solirubrobacteraceae > Palsa-744. The sequence continues at coordinate 21,542 of CAVTPC010000001.1, read as the reverse complement.
GCGCGGCGACGTTGACCGGGAAGCCGCCGCCCTCGCGCGCGTCCCAGACGACGACGTTGTTGCCCGTGTCTTCGGGCAACAGTTTGTCCGAGGTCGCGAAGAACACGTCTCTGCCGTCCGCGCTCGCATCGAGGAAGAACGATTCATAGCCCCCCGCGACGTTCGAGATCGCATGGACGTGCCGTCCTCGTACTCGTACACGTTCCGACGACCGTCGCTCGCGTGCGGCACGAGCGCGTCGGAGCTGTCGAAGAACAGCGCCCCGTCTTCGAGCAGATTGCGGGGACGATAGTTGCTGGCGCCGGCTCCTCTGGCAGTATGCGCCGATGGCGAGGCTCGCGCGAGCCGCGCGGGCGCGCCCCGCTGGGGTCACACGACGCGCACACCAGCGAACCGGGCCCCGCCCCCGATCCCGCGTCGAAGAGGTAGACCTCGCGGCACTTACCTCTTTCTGCGCCAGTTCGCTGCTCTCGCACTCGCCCGCTTCGGCCTGCTCGTTGTCATAGCCGGTCAGGCCTTCAACCGAGGCGAACGCCAGACGACCGCCAGCGGACGCGCCCGGCGCGAGGACGGCGGTTTCGGCGCCGGGTCCTCCCGCCAATCTTCGAAGTCGCCTGCGGCAGAGAGCGTCGCGATGTACTGCACCGCGCCGCCGTGGGAGAGGTAGAGGTTGTCTGCGCCCGGGACCGGTTCTTTACCCTGGCTGTTTCGCAGGGGTTCACCGTGAGGACCTTTCAGTTCAGCCTTCGCGACGAAGTACACATAGGAGCCGTCTTCGGAGATCTGCACGACACCCTGCACTTTGCCACCAGAGGTGAGAGCCGTCACGTGCGGCGTCACCTGCCCGACCGGCAGGCTCGCTTCATAGAGATCTTCGTTTTCGGTGTAGAAGATCTCCGTGCCTTCGGTGTTCGCGCCCCGGTAGCTCGCGCCGCCACCGCCGAGTTTGACCGTGCAGGCATCAGTGGAGACTGTGCATTGTTCATCGCTCTTAGGCTGCGGCTGTTCGGCGTTCACACGCACATACAGTTCACCGCTATAGCCAAAGACGACCCGCGACCCATCTTCGGAAACCGCACGCCACACATCAGAGCTACCCGGTCCGCTCGGTCGACTGTTACCGACGGTCGCTTCGTACCACGGTTCGCCGCTGTTGGACACGCTGACGGGGACGACCGCGCCGTTCACCCACTCGCGCAAGGGCCCGACGACTTGATTGCTTTCATTGACGATGGTGAACACGATCTGTCCCAGATCGGCGGAGGCCCCCAGCGGATAGACGCCCCCGCTTCCTCCAGTGTGGTATTGGGGCGCATAGATTTCTTCGGAGGGGGGCAGGTGCGAGACCAGCCGGTAGGACCCGGGTCCGTCGGCGAGGCCGACGAGATAGAGCTCTTCCAGGCCTTCCGGTGCTTCGGGGGTGAGCTGGGCTGTGATCGGCGTCACGCCTTCGGTGAGCTCCGGGGTGAAGAACACACCAAAGTAACCGCCGTGGAGGCTGGTATTGTAGGCTTCAAGGGGTGGAGTGATCGAGCGTGTGCTCCAGCGGTCGTGTTCGGGTTCGCGACGCGAGAGGAACTGGTTTTCAAAGTTCGCCCCGTCGGGTTCGGCGAACGAGCCCTTCGAGCTGTACGTGATCGCCTCGCCGACCGGCTTTCCCCCCGCAGCCGGTTCTTCGCCCGAGAGCGCGGCGCGCGCCTGCCCGGAGGGGATGGACGTGTCGGTGGCGTCCTGGCCGCCCGCTTCCACCGGTGAGACCATCTCATAGGCGCGGCAGTCGGGGAGGGTCTTGGCGTAGGGCTGTTCGGCGCGGCGGGTTTCGTTGGGGCAAGTTTCCGCGGTCGTTGGGGTTTCGGGGGTGGTGAATTCTTGGTCGGGGCCGTCTTCCGTTTCGACTTTGCCCCCCACTTCATTTGTTGCGACCACGCGATAGTGGTAGGTCGTGCCGGGATGCAGCGGCTTGACGATCGCTTCGGCTGTGTCCGCTGCCGTCAGTGAGCCCTTGAGTTCGGTCGGGGCCGTGGGGGGTTCTTCGTAAGAGGTCGTGGTTCCGTATTCGAAGTGGTAGGTCGTGGTCGCGCCGTTGGGTTCGATCTGCGCGTTCAGCGTCGCTTCCGTGGCCGTGACGCTCGCCGCGGACTCGCCAACGATCTTGGGGGCGAAGGGGAGTGCCGTAAACGTTTCCGCCGGCCCCAGGACTTCTTCGCCCGCTTCGTTGCGAACGAGTAGACAGTAGGTGTAGGCGGCGCCCGGGTGCAGTTCGCTCACCGCGGCTTTCGCCGCTTCTTTTTCACCCAGCCCCGGCGGAGCTTCCGCGGGAGTGGCTTTGTTTTCCGCTTGCCTCGCCCGGTCCGCTTTCAGTTCGGCTTCTAGTTCTTCCTGCTTTGCCGTGTCTTCGAGCCCACGGGCTTCCGCGATTTTCGTTTGGATGCTCGCTTCTTCTTCCGCCGACAGCAGGTACCGGCATTCGCTGGAGGACTGGCGGTAGACGAATTCGTCGGAGCCCGGTTCCTTCGCGCGCGGGCCGCCGGGATTCAACACCGCGTTCAACGTGGCGGTTTTAGCGGTGATCCCGGTCGCTTTGGCCTGTTCCGGAGCGCTGGGGGAAAGGGCGGTTTCGAAGGACTTGACGGGTTCACCTTCGATCCCCACCGTTTCCCCAGCCGCGTTCTTCGCCACGACGCGGTAGTAGTAGGTCTTGCCTTCTTCCAACCCACCCACGTTCAGAGCGACGCCCTGCCCAGGGAAGAACGCCGGGAAGCTCGCCGGTTCGCACGGCACCGTCGTGGGCACCTTCAACAAAGCTTCTTCGGCCTGATACTGGAAATCGCATTCCGTGGGCTCGTTGTTCGGGTTGACGCTCCCTTCCAGGCGGATTTCATGCGCCGGGCTCGGATGCGGATTGCTTTCGCTCGGTTGGACGGGCGAGCTGGACTCGCTTTCGATCGTGGGGGGAGCGGCTGGGGTATCGAACGTCACGGGCGCCCCCGTCGCTTCTTCGCCGGCTTCGTTCTTCGCCCGCAGACAGAACGTGTATTTTGCGTTCGGCTGGAGGCCTGTCAATTTTTCTGAGACTTTCTCTTCCTTGGCTCCAGACGTGGGCGCGGATGTAGCGCTTTCTTCGCATTGCCCCGTCGTTGCTTCAGAGAGCGGCGACACCTTGTAGAGGACTTCGAAGGAGCCCGGTTCGCTCGTGCGCGCTTTGGTCGGGTTCAGCTCCCCTTCGACTTCGACGGTCGTGGCGGTGATCGAACCTGGTTTGACTTTTGTTGCGGTGGGGGTTTCCGGGGGAATCGCGGTCGTGAAGGACAGCACTTTGCCCTTGACTTCTTCGCTGGCCCCATACTTCGCGACCACGCGATAGAAGTACGTCGTGCCCTGGTTCAAGACCGCGCCCGTCGAGGCGCCGACAGGCGTTTCGCCGAAGGCTTCCGCCGGGAATTCACCACCCGCCAATTCGACGATCGGAGCTTCGAGCTTTTCGCCCGCCCCAACTTTGCCTTTCGTGGAATATTCAAAGGAATACGTCGTGGTGGTCGTCTGGTTGTCCGGGTTCAAGACCGCTTCAAGCGTCGCTTCGGTCGCTTTGACACCGGAGGTGGCCTCGCTCACGACCGCCGGCGCAGCGGCGGGAGTCGTGAAGGAGACTTCGTTGGCGCTCTGGGTCGCTTCGCCAGCTTCATTTGTGGCGAACAAACAGAACTTGTATTCCTTGCGCGGCTCCAAACCCGTCACCGCAGCTTTCTCCGTCTTGGCCTGGACTTCTTCTTCCGCTTCCGTCGGGGTCGTCAGCGGATTGATCGCGCACATAATTTCCGTGCTGTAGGCGAAAAACCAGCCCGCTTTCGCCTTCGCACCGGGGTTCAGAGTGCCTTCCAGGGTGGCCGTGGTGGCGGTGACCGACTGCGCTGGGCTTAGGGTTGCCGGGGCTTCCGGAGCGGCGGCGAGGGCTGGGGCAGCAGTGAAGGCGAGGGCGCCCACGACAGCGCAGAGCAGGACAGGGACGCAACATTTCAGCCGTGAGAACGGATGAAATGTTCGCCCTGGCCGGCGCACGGAAGAGGGACCGGTCCCTCCCCTGGTTTTGGACGCACCACTCCCTTTGACACGGAGCAGCGAACCGAGCAGCGCGAAGAAGCTGGTCCGGGGGGACGGTGTCTTCGGTGAGTGCTCTGTGGGGGTCATGCTCGTGCCTTTCTTGTGGTGATGTGACGAAGGTTGGTGTGGCGGCGGGTGAGCGTTTTCGCGCCAAGTTTTCGGCGCGATCGCACGCAAAGACGGGGGTTTGGCGGCCGGACGGCGTCCAGATCGCGTTTGCCGTCCCAAGCGCGGCCTATGGTCGTCGGCCGTATCCACCAACGACCAGGAGCAGAGGACGAGCGTCGATGGCTATCGAACGCTTTGAATGGACCCACCACGCCGAGGTGCGCCTCGGCGAACGCCACCTCACGCGCGAGGGGGTCGAGCAGGCGATCCGTGACGGACACGCAGACCGGCAGGTCAACCTCGGAAGCGCCGACTGGCGCGTCCACGGCGTTCGCCCCGACGGCAAGACATTCGCCGTCGTCTACGACAACCCCACCAAACACCACCCCAACACGGCGCGAATCGTCAGTGCGTGGCCCCTGCGAAGAGAGAAAGGCCCCTAGCGAACAATGCCCACCCCAGCTATCCTCAAAGCAATGACTGCCCGCTACGCCTACTACGACCGCGACGCCGACATCGCATGGCTGCCCACCGGCGAGTCCGAAGACGTCCTCAGCGAACAGGTCGGCTGGGGCCTGATAGACCACGACGCCACCACCGACGAGGTCGTCGCGCTCGAGGTCTGGGACGCCAGCAAACGCCTGCCCCAAGCCGTCCTCGACGCGCTGCCCGCACCCAGCACCCCGCACAGTGCCGCCGCCTGAACGCGCAGAGGCGAGGAGCCGAGCCCGGCTGGGAGCGTGCTCCGACGATGAGCTTTTCACGTTCGTCCCTTTCCTGTGGTGTGTGGTGTTCATGCTCAAAAGATTTGTTGTAAATAGCGCTGCGTGGAGCCAAAAGAGAGGTCCCACGCAGCGCTGCTGTTACGGTGTTTTGTCGGCCAACGCAATGACGCTGAGGGTCATCGTGAGCTTCTCCTTTGAGGGAACCGACTCGAATGCCAATGTGGTGGCCTGTGATGCGGAGGCCACGTGTGCGGAGGCGGCGGTGGTGTGGTTGAGGATTCGTTGGCTTCCTCTTCTTCGACGGCGTCGTGGCCGGCCTGTTCGTGTATCTCGTTGAAGACCACGGTGTTCGCTCCCGCGGGCGCGGGCAGTCCGACCTTCGTATTGATCAGCGAGTCCAGCACCCCGCGATAGCCGCAACCCGACGCTTCCGGTGCCGCGAACGTGTTGCTGACCAGTGTGTTGTCGCTCGCGACGAGGATTTCCCCACTGTCTCTCGAGGCAAGCTCACCGACTTTGCCTTTCAACGAACCCGAGACCCCGGTCGAGAGTTCAATCACGATCGGGTCAGCGTCAGAACCGATGTAGCATTCGTTCCCGAGCAGCGGGTTTTCCAGCTTGATCTTCACCGGCAACGACAGCGCGGTGCCCACCTGTAGCTGGGCGAGCGCCTCGTTCAGGCCGATCGAGCTCGCCGGCGCCGCTAGTTCGAGCGTCTCATACAAACCGCTCCAGCTCCCAAAGATCGCTTCGCAGAGCTGTAGTTCTCCCCTTTCCCGCCAACCACCAGTACCGGTTGCACTGCAACCCACCGAACCACTCGGGACCGGTTGCGGCGTCCTCGGGAGCGTTTCGCCGTTCTCGGCGCCATAGAAGGCTTGCTCACCAGTTTCTGGGTTGGGGTTGCCGAACCCGCCCTGCAGCGTCTGCGTATTGACGATCGGCACCGTCACATTACCGACCTTCACTTCACCACTTTCTATATGAAAGACCAAACAGCCTTTCAACCCTTCAGCACCGATCGGGCACTCCTTGAAGACAGCGAATTCCCCACCCGGCGCAGCCACCGCCGCTGAGGCGCCAAACGAACACACCGCGACCAGCGCCACCACGCCCGCCAAACCCAGCGCGCGAGCATCGCATCCTCGACCTACCCTGCCTCACCAACATGAACATTCAGAACCTCTCCTTGTGATTGTCATACCGCCCCCGTCGAACGTCGGGAACTTTGAAACAGGCCGCTGCACGACCGTGCCGCCCAGCGACCCGAGCAGGCGCGTCATGCCCGCTGCAAAGCTCGGCTGAGAGGACGGCGGCCGGCATCACATCTCGTCCTGCGGAAGAGTGGTGTTGAGGCTGAGCTGCTCAGTGATGCGCTCACCCAGCGCCGTCAACCGCCACGCGTTGGGCGCGCCCTTGGCGTGGGCGTCACGACCCGCGGTGTTCGTGAGCAGGCCCAATCCCTGCAACCGCGCCAAGAGCTTTGAGACCTGGCCCTGGTCGGGGATCTCGGCCAGCTCGCCGATCCGGCGGTTGCTCGCCCCGGGGCGCTCTGCCACCTGTTCGAGGACAAGCGCGGTGCGATATGTCAGTCGCATCGGGACGTCCCGCAACGGGTCCTCACCAGCGTGATACACGCGCGCCGAAGCGGACACCGGGCTCGCGGGCAGCACGGGCACAGAACGCTTGCGTTCCCGTAACACCACACCAGATCCGAGATACGGCAGCACGATCAGGCCCATCAACCCACCCAACAGGCCGCGCAGGGACTCATCCCCACCATCCGTCAAACGCAAGTTCAGGATCGCCAGGACAGCACCGACAGCGCCCTCCGCGGACAAGTAAGGAACCTCGCTCGCGCCCGGTCGCTCCAGACGACCCTCATCGACGATCGCCGTCAAGTGCGCCAACAGCTCCGAACGCCACGCCAACACACGCGAACCGCCAAACGCGCTTTGAACCACACACAACCGCGCCAGCTCAGGCTCGCGATCAAAGAAACACAAGATCGTCCACAAACCCATACGCACCCGTTCACGCCACCCCAGCCCATCGAGATCGCCCGCAACGAGCTCACCCACCAGCCGCTCACGCGTATCCCGCAAAACCGCAAGCAGACAATCCTCACGATCGCTGAACAGGTCATAGAACGTCTTCCGTGACACCCGCGCACGCGAAGCGATGCTCGCCACAGTCACATTCGACCAACCCAACTCCTCCACGGCGGCAACGGCACCACCAAGCAGACGCGAGCGCTGCATCTCCGCCACCCGCACACGACCGTCACGCGCCGCCGGCGCAAGCGACGGGGAGCGCACGGGACCACGCACCACGCGGTTACCGCGTCTGGCGGTATGCTTGGAGTCACCGCGCTTACGCGGCATGACGTGTCACCTCCTCGCCGATGCCGAGCACGACATGCTCGCCTCGGGACGTCAGCTGCCACGCATTCGTCGCCTTCGTCGGGCGACCCATACCCGTGTTCTGGAGCAACCCATGGCGCTCCAGACGATGCAAAAGCTTGGAGATCTGACCCTGATCGGAGACCCCCGCGGCTTCACCGACGATGCGATTCCCCGCGCCCGGATTCTCCGCCACGGCTTGCAACACCTGGACCGTGCGGCACGTCAGGCGTATAGGCAATTCTACAGGCGCGCGTTCCCCCGAGGAAGCTTCAGTCAAACGAGACGAAATATTTTCAGGCCGGCCGTCCGGTGAAGCCGGATTTCGGACGGATGAAAATATTTCGTCTCGTTTGACTGCGAGACGCCGGCCAAGCTCCCGTCGCCCCGCCGCCTGACCTCTGTAAGGAAGGACGATCATCGCCATCAGCTGGTTCAGCAGACCGCTCAGCCCACCAGGTTGCTGTTGGCAGGCTCGAGTGTGGATCACGGTGAACGCCGCACCGACCACACTCTCCGCCGTCAGCGGTGACGGTCCGCTTGACCGGTCGCGCCCCTTCGTCCGGCGACCCTCGTCTACTGCTCTTGCCAGGACATCCAGTACCTCGGTGCGGCGCTCCAACACTCTTGGGCCGGCGGCCAAGGCTTGTACGAATAGGAGATCGCACATCGCCGAATTGGCATCCAGGTATGCGAGCAGCGTTCCCAGGCCCACGCGGATGCTCGCGGTCCAGCCGGTCTCGCTCTCGTACACGGGGCGCACGATCTCTGCGACCCCCTCCAGAGTGCGGTCAAACAGCGCGAGGAAGCAGTCTTCGCTGTCGGCGAACAGGTCGTAGAACGTCTTTGGCGACATTCCCGCGCGCGCCGCCATCGGCTTGGCGCGCATGTTCCGGACCCCGCCCTCGGCGAGCATTTCCGCGGCGGCGTCCAGCAGCCGTTCGCGCTGAGCGACGGGAATATACGTCTTCCCGCCCAAGGGACCTGGAGGACCGGGACGACGCACCGGATACCCGTTCTCCGCGGTCGTCACGGGACGCCCGCCTCCCCGCCTCATCGGAACTCACCACCAATGCAGAGGGGGGAGCGCCGCGACTCTGGTTGGGTGCAAAGCCGCGGCGCTCGGGGACTGAGGTTCCAGTGCGCTTGGGAATACGCACCGGGGTGATTGAGGGCCACGATCCCGTACGAACGACCGCGACACTCGGTACTCACGGCGCCGGCGCGCGCAGGGGACTGGCGCGACGGAGCCTCCTCATCGGTCCTCCGAGAGGTATGGGGAGAACCAACAAGACCTACGGGACCCGCCCCGCGGACCCGCGAAACCAAAGGCCCACAAGCACGACAAAAGCCTCCGCGCGTAGGCGCGGGGCCGGGACTTACTAGACGATGATCGTGGGCGCCGAAACGGGCGCCGAGAGGCGGTTCAGCAGTCGCTGAGAGAGAGAGAGAGAGAGAGAGATGCATCGATGCCGATGCATCTACAACGGGCCCCTAAGGCCGCGCGGCGATCCCCCACAACGTATGTCTTAAACGACTTCACGCGTACTCCATCCCCTTCATCGTTCTGACCCGATCCCTCTCCCAGGGAAACCCGCTTGTACTGGTGCCGGCCACGAGGGCCCGACCCAAACCCGATCCTATGTACCGATTCCGCCGGGCAACCGCTTGTGGTTACCACGACGGTTATCAGTATATGCACATCGTGAGGCTCTTGTCTACCCCCCATCGTCGCACGGGCTCGCCCGCCGCCAGCGCGATCGGTACTTGGGCGGGCCCCAAGGCCCGCTGGGAGACCACGACGCCTTCGCGGGAGCGAGCCTCAGACGAGTGCGCACCATGCGTACACGCGGCCCGGGTCGATGACGTGGCGGCCATCGAGAATCTCCGTCCGCTCGAAGATCGCCTGGATGTCTTCGTCGCTGACACCCTCGAAGGCGGCCTCGGCCAAGGTCAAGGCCGTCCTGTCGTCCACGGGCCGCTTGTCGGTGTCGAGGCGATCGACGATGATCCAGCGCTCGGCATACTCCTCTACCACCGTGACCGACACCCCGAAGTCCTGGGCAACGGCAGCGGACACCTTGTCGATGTCCACCGCGATCAACTCGCCACGATGGGCCTGCGCTTCCTGCACGGCGACGACCACGGCGTCGCAGGCACGCTGCATCCATTCGCCTTCGTGCCGGTCCGCGAGGTCGGCATAGTCATCTTCGGTCGGCAGCCAAGCGTCATTGGGGTCGTGGAGGATGTCGGCGTGGGAAACCTGCAGGTCTGAGTGGTGTCCCCGTCGCCGAGGTCCCTCGGCGACCATCCAGTCGATCCGCAACCGGCTCGCGTCCAGGTTCAGCTCGCCCGTGTCGCGCCACAGCCAGGCCCGGCGCGCCGCCGGTGCCTTGATATGGAAGTTTCCGAGCACATGCGGCCCAGCGCTCGGCGCTCCCTGCGGCCGATCGCGGGCACGGTCCAACCGGTTGGCGCCCACGTAGCAGTGATCCAAGCTTTCATCGCCCAGGAACCGTCGTAGGAGATGACTGCCCCTGTGCCGGGCCAGCACCTCATCGTGGGTGCCGGCATCCCAATCACGCTTCGCGCAGGCGCGCGTAATCCGGCGGTACTCCTGCACGACGACGAACCGAGCGCGGGCTACTTTGCGTGCCGACGCCAGAAGACCCGTTTGGCCTCCGGGTCCATAGCCTTGTACACCACGCGCGTCAGGCTCTCACCTTTCGCCTTCGCAGCGCGTATCTCGGCCAGAAACGCTCTGTCCTTGGAGCCGAGCGGCTTTGTTGTGCGTCTCTTCGTCGTGGCCATGATGTAAGCGTAGCAACGGCAAGCGACTCCCACCGCCTTCAGCAGGCCCTCACCGCCCGGCGTATCCGTCGTTTCCGCGTGTAACTGTTTAGCGCGAGCCTCATGCGCCGCGCACCGGGTCCGCTGCGGGCTCGGTGAACACGATTGTGCCGATTTGCAGGTATTTTCTACGCGCCAGGAGAGATTCGAACTCCCGACCTTCGGTTCCGTAGTGGCCCGGGATGCCGTGCTTTTGGCTTTGTAGAGCCATTTGAGGACACCTGAAAGTGTCCCAAATGACCTCAGATTTGCGGAGTTCGGGACATGGTTCGGGACACGGTTTCGTGCGAGGCGATGATCGCCACTACGAACCCGACGACAGCTACCAAGGAAATCCTACCCATCCAGTCGAGAAGTGAGTAGTATTTCCTCCATGAGCGCAGCCGATCCACGACAACTCCTGGGCGACACGTTCCGCTACGGCGAGGCCAGGACGGCCGGGCTGAGCGATGCCCGCCTCTACCGGTTGCGCGACACCGGAGCGATCCTGCCGCTCGGCGGGGGAGTCTACCGCTTCACCGACGCACCACCCGCCGACATCGACCTGATCGAGATCGCCGAACGCGTCCCTCACGCCACGCTCTGCCTGGAGAGCGCTCTGGCCCGCCACGGGCTGATCGACTCCATCCCACCCGCCATCGACATCGCGATCCCGCGCGGCAACACACGCCCCGTCCTGCACGCGCCAAGCCGTCTGCACCAGTTCGACCGCCGCACATTCGAGCTCGGACGAGCAACGCTCGACACTGGCGGGCGCACCCCGATCGGCATCTACACCCCCGAGCGCTCCATCATCGACATCGTCCGCACCCGGCACCTGCACGGCAGCGACCTCGCCTGGGAAGCACTACGGCGATGGCTGCGCCAACCGGGCTCCAGTCCCGGACAGCTGATCGAGCTGGCCAAGCACTTCACCCGCGCCGAACCGGCACTACGCAACGCCCTGGAGATCCTGCTGTGAGCGCACCCACCCGCGCGACCACCGCCGGACGCGCATACCTCGACCTGCGCCATCTGGCACGCGCGAACCACCGACCGGTCGATGAGCTGCACCAGCTCTATGTCCTTGAGACCTTCCTCGCCCGGCTGACCCAATCGGATTTCGCCTCCCGGCTCGCGCTCAAGGGCGGAGTCCTGCTCGCCGCCCTGCACGAGCGCCGCCCCACGCGTGACATCGACCTACAGGCACAAGCAGTCGAGAACGACCTGGAGACGATCCGGGTCATGGTGTGCGAGATCGCCGCCACCCCAATCGATGACGGGGTCATCTTCGACACCGACAGCGCAGCCGCTGAGGTCATCCGGGACGAGGAGGCGTACCCGGGTGTACGAGTGACAATGAACGCGCGATTGGCAACCGCCCGCATCCGCTTCCGCGTCGACGTGAACACAGGCGACCCGATCAGCCCACCACCGGAGAACGTACGCCTGCCTCGGCTCCTCGGCGGTGAGATCGTCATACGCGGATACCCACTTCCGATGGTGTACGCAGAGAAGATCGTCACCGCCATCGACAGAGGCGCCACCAACACCAGATGGCGCGACTTCGCCGACATATACCTGCTCTCACGACGCCACACCGTGGACGGGACCAAGCTCGCTCACTCGATCCGCGGCGTCGCCGGACACCGTCGAGTGCGACCGATCCCGCTCGTGGATCTGCTCGCCGACTACGGAGCGACCAACCAAGCGAGGTGGGCGATCTGGCGAGCACGACAACAACTCGAGGACCGGCTGCCAGAGCAATTCGATGAGGTCATCTCAGCGGTCATCGACTTCGCCGACCCAGCCATCACCGGATCGGCCGACGGCCATACCTGGGACCCAACGGTGGGCGAGTGGGCATGACAGCAATGGTCCGGGAGGATGCAAGCCGGCATCGGCAAACCGCATCGGTCGTCTTGAAGCCGAGCGACACGGGGCGGGACGAGCGCCGGGAAGCCTTCAGGGCCGACGACCATCCCCGCCCGTCTCACCGCGCCGCCGAGCCCGCCGCGCGCGCTCAAGGAGACGGCAGTAGGCGTTCGTCGCGGTTGGCGGTCTCCGCCGCTCCGTCACTCACACCGAAGGTGTGGCAAATGAAGCCAACCGCTTACAAGCGCCGATGGAGACGCAGCACACACACCCCTTAGTGCCCGGACCAACGTTGGCTGTGCCGGTGGCGTTCGAGCTGAGCACAGACGGGCCCGACGGCGCCCATGACTACGCCTCGACAACCACGCCCGTCCTACGCTTGGACTTCCCGGCGGGCACGAGGTGGTACTCGACGCTGTAGCCGAGGGCGTCAGCGAAGCGCTCCACGGTTGAGAGCTTGGTGTCCGCGGCCGTCGTCTCCAGGCGTGCGAGGGTTGGTTGTGAGGTGTGCATCGCGGCGGCGACGCGGGTCTGGGAGAGGTTGTGGCGCTTACGCTGCTCGGCAAGCGTGCGCAGCAGAGCACGGCGGCGCTCCGCCGCACGCAGCAGTCTTGGGAAGGCGGGATTGGCCTCGGTGAACTCGGCGATCATCTCATCGAGCGCGTCCGGTTCCTGGTGATTGAGGGCAGTGGCAGGGCTCATGGTCAGGACAGTATCATGCTTTCTTTGATATATCAAGCAGGCTATTTGCTGTCGGGGGCGCGCCCGCTTGCCTTGGAGGTGTTCTCGCGGGCTCGGGATCGCCAGTCACGCAGCCGCCGCGCCGCCAGCTCGATCTGCGCGGGCGGCGTCTTCTGGGTCTTCTTGTTGAACGCGACCAGCGACAGCAGCACCTGGCCGTGTTCGCCTTCTCGGGCGAACAGGACGCGGTAGATCACCCGCCTGCCGTCGGCACGAACCTCGAACAGCTCGCCCTGCAGGTGCCGTGCGGCACGTACGCCCTGCTGGCGGACCTCCTTCATGGCAGCGAGGATTGCCGCCTTGTCCTCGTCGGGGACCTTGCGGATGAAGTTCAGCACCGGCCGGCTGCCGCTCGCTGTCTCGTAGTGGCGCCAGCGACGCCGCCGACCGTGTGCCGATCGATCCTCAGCGCTCATGTGTGCCGTTCATCGTTGCGCCTTCACGCTCACCACGACACACCATCACGGACCGCGGCGCGACAGCGCGCCATCCACGAGCACGCTGGGGGACGATGAGGCGCCTCACTTGGCCTTCTCCCCCGCGGGGCTTTTCGCGGGTCGCTCACGCACATCCCAGCCCTTCCCGCGGCTGACGAACAACGTGTGCTTCCCCCGATACAGATGCGAAGATACCGTCGCTAAAGGCACCCCGAGAGCCTGCGCGATCATCCCCGGCCGCGATTCGCCGTGCTCGACCAGATAAGCCGCGACATCCTCACGAGTGATCTGACGCGCGCTGCGACCCTCGCCTGTCAACGCGTCCCGCGCGGCCTGCAAACGCTCCCGCTCAGCTACCAACGGCCGGTACGAGGAAAGCTTGCCGTCCAGCTCGGCCAGCTTCTGGTCGATCTCGGCTACAACACCCCTGGAAGCACGGCCCAGTACGCCACGCGAACGATCAGCCACGACCAACCTCCAAGCATGGACAACACGACATCACCCGCCGCACACTACACCATCATCACATGACTGTCAAACATGACAGTCATGTAGCTGCCGGGGAACACCGGCGCAAGCCGGCGCCTTCCCCGGCCCGGGAGAGCTGGCGCAAGCCAGATCTCCCAACCCTGCCGTTTGCCCCACCACACCCCCGACCAGCCCGATACCCACCGTGCCCAGCCGCAAAGCCGTCTCGGGCCGTCTGACCGGGACCCTCTGGCGATCCCCCGCAACGCCTCGTCCAGCCGCAGACCGATCGACAATCATCCGAGCATGATCACCCAGCACAGCCCAGAGGGGACCGGTCAGACGGCCCCCCAGTGCGCGTCCGAGACCACCACAAGCACGGCATTCCCGCTCTAGCTGACGTGCCCAGGGACGTTGCGAACGGTGTGAGGGTAGGTCCGGGCCTACCGAGAGGCTGTGGGTTCTCAAAGCTCACTGACCTCAGGGAGGCCCGGAATGCAACACGCTAACGCTCCTTTGACCGTGATCGGCAGGCTCCGCTTGGTGCTGCTGGTCGAGGAGGAGGATGCACGCTGCAGGCGGCAGCGGATGCCTGCAACGTGGCGAAGTCGACGTGCTGGGAGTGGGTACGCCGCTGGCGCGCAAGCGAGCCGAGCCCGATCGCGTCACGCTCGCGTGTCTGGAGGACCGCAGCTCGCGGCCGCACCGAAGCCCGAACCAGGTGCCGGCTGGCGAGGCGGCACGGATCTGCGAGCGGCGGCAGCGCACCGGCTGGAGTCCGCGGCGGCTCGCGGACGAGGCTGACATCGCACGGCCGCATTCGACGATCCACCAGGTGCTGCGTCGTGGCGGCTGCTCACGCCAACCACGCCGCCGAGGCTCCCGCGGTGGTCCGCTACGAGTGGCCGTGTCCCGGCAACCTGCTGCACATGGACGTCAAGAAGCTCGGCACGCTTCCCGACGCCCGGGCACGCCCTCACCGGCGACCGCACACGGCGCTCCAGGAGCGTCGGCTGGGAGTACGTGCACTCGATCGTCGACGACTGCTCAAGGCTGGCCTACTCAGAGATCCACCACGGACGAGACCGCCGCCGACCGTCACCGCGTTCACCCGCCGCGCGCTGGACTGGTTTCTGGAGCAGGGAATCGTCTGCGAGCGGCTGATGACCGACAACGCGTTCGCCTACACCCAGAGCAAGACGCTTCAAGCAGCTGCTCTACCGGCGAGCGATCAGCCACCTCCGCACGCGCCCCTACACGCCCAGGACCAACGGCAAGGTCGAGCGCTTCCACCAGACCCTCATGCGCGAGTGGGCCTACGCGCTCCAATACGCCTCATCCGACGCCCGCGCGCAAGCCCTGCCACACTGGATCAACCACTACAACGAGCGCGCACCCACTCAGCGCTCGGCAACCAGCCACCCCGCGCACCGCGTTCGGGACGTCACCGGGCACAACATCTAGTAGTGCTTTGGTAGCTCTGTCGCAGGGTTGACCCGGCCACCGGCGAATCCGTCCGCGTCCGATGTCCACGCGGGAGGGGATCATGGCGGTGATGGCTGTGGAGGTGGACGGACCGGCGGCCGTGCGGGAGCGCCTCGAGGCGTTCGGGGCCGAGGTGCTCGCCGAGGCGGTGAACCGCCCGGTGCAACTGGTCAACGGCGGCCTCTATATGCGAGGGCTGATCGAGCAGGGACCGCGCAAGTCGCTGGAGCCGATGGTCGCCCGGCTGGGTGGGGAGGCCGACTACGAGAGCCTGCAGAACTTCCTCGCGGTGAGCCCGTGGGACGCTGCCGCGGTGGTGCGCGCCGTCGCCGAGCGGGTGACGCCGGAGATCGGGATCGAGGCCTGGGTGCTCGACGACACCGGCTTCCCCAAGGACGGCAAGGACTCCCCCGGGGTCAAGCGCCAGTACTCGGGCACGCTCGGCAAGATCGGCAACTGCCAGGTCGGCGTCTCGGTGCACGCGGTCGGCGGGCGGGGGACGGCACCGTTGGGCTGGGCGCTCTACCTGCCGCAGGAGTGGTGCTCAGATCAGGAGCGCCGGGCGAGGGCGAAGATCCCGGAGGAGGTCGTCTTCAAGACCAAGCCGGAGCTGGGGGTGGATCTGGTCGAGCGCGCCGCCGGGTGGGAGGTGCCCGCGGCACCGGTCCTGGGTGACGCCGCCTACGGCGAGAACACCGGGCTGCGCGACCGCCTCGACACCGCCGGGAGCGGGTACGTGCTGGCGGTCGGGCCGAGGACGACGGTGTTCGCGGCCGAGACCACCTTCGAGGTCCCCCGGCGCGCGGGCGGGACGCGCGGGCCGCGGACCCACCCGAGGCCCGACCGCGGGCCGGAGGCGATCGGCGACCTGATCGGGCGGCTCGGTGCCGAGGCCTTCGAGACGGTCGCCTTTCGCGATGGTCCTGACGAGGAGCCGATGAGCTCGCGCTTCGCCTTCGTGCGGGTGCGCGCCGCCCACGGCTGGCGCCAGGGTGCCGGTAGATGGCGAGGCGGCGCCGAGATCCCGCCTCGCGAGGAGTGGCTGATCGCCGAGTGGCCCGAGGGCGCCGAGGCGCCCACCGACTTCTGGCTCTCCAACCTGCCCGCCGACGCCGGGCCCGGGCGACTGGCCCGCCTCGCCCGGCTGCGCTGGAGGATCGAGCTCGACTACCGCCAGCTGAAGGGCGAGCTCGGGCTGGACCACTACGAGGGTCGCTCCTGGCTGGGCTGGCACCACCACACCGCCCTGGTCACCGCCGCCCATGGCTTCCTCACCCTGGAGCGGCTCGACCCAAAAGCCCGGCGGCCGGCCTGACACTGCCGAAGGCCGTGCTGCTGCAGCAGCCGCTCTTCAGGTGCTGGGCCGGCCGTTGCCGGACCTGCGACCGGCCCGTCGATCTCGACCGGCTCGCCCTCCATCTGCCGCCACCGGATCGATGAGAGCTACCAAAGCACTACTAGCACGCCCAAAACCCCGTATCGACCAGGACGCCAACATGTCGTGAAGGCTGACGCGGAACGCGACAGGTTCCACGACACTCCCCAGCAACCCCGATCCCCCACCTGACGTTCCCCAATCGCCCCCGACACTCAACCGACGGTCGCCTCAGCGACCGTCGGGCCTGGCAAGGTGAGGCGGGCGCAAAGCGCCGCCACGCCGCCCGCTACATCTCACGAATCCGTACGCTTGCACGTTGATCCAGGACACCGACCAGCACTCCCAGGAGACCACGAGAATGGACGATCACACCGACGAGAAGGCAGCCCGCTTCCTGGCGCTCCACCAGCAGGAGCATCCGCTGCTGCTGGCCAACGCCTGGGATGTGGGCTCGGCGAAGCTGCTCGCCTCCCTCGGGTTCCAGGCGCTCGCCACGACCAGCAGCGGCCACGCCGCGAGCCTCGGACGCCTCGACTACGAGATCAGCCGTGAGGAAGCACTCGCGCACGCCGCCGCGCTCGTCACCGCGACCGACCTACCGGTGTCAGCGGACCTCGAGGACGGCTTCGCCGCGGACCTCGCCGGTGTCGCCGAGACCGTGCGCCTCGCGCTCGACGCGGGACTCGCGGGCTGCTCGATCGAGGATTGGGACCCCCGAGAGCAACGACTGTACGACATCGATACGGCTACCGAGCGCATCGCGACCGCCGCCGAGGCCGCGCACACCGGCCCCGTACACCTCGTGCTCACCGCGCGTGCCGAGAACCATCTGCGCGGCAACCCCGACGTGCGCGACACGATCGCGCGCCTGCAGGCATACCAGCAGGCCGGCGCCGACGTGCTCTACGCACCCGCACTCGACCGACCCCAGGATCTACGCGAGCTGATCGCCGCGGTGGAGCTGCCCGTCAACGTGCTCGCACGCCCCGGAACCCCGCCGGTAGCGGAGCTGGCAGCATTGGGCGTCAAGCGCATCTCCGTCGGCGGCGGGTTCGCATTCGCCGCTTACGGCGCCGCCGTGAGAGCTGCGAGCGAACTGCTGAGCGACGGAACCTACGGCTTCACCGAGCAATCAGCCATCGGAGCGAAGGCCACACGGGCAGCGTTCGCTGACTGAACCTCCACGATCACCTGGGCGATTGCCCAAGCGTCGCCCCAGGCGCCACCCCACTGCCGCCTCAGCCGGCCGACGGCGGATCATGCTTCTCGATCACGTCGACGAGATCACCCGGGTCCACATCGAGGGCGCGCAGAAGGCGAAGGAGGGTGGTCCAGCCCACGTCGATCCGACCGTGCTCCACACGCGAGATGTAAGTGTCGTCGCAACACCGCTGACGCCATCTCGGAGGTCGTCGTCCAACTCCGCAGCAAGCGCGGGGTCGGGTGGTACCAGAAGCCGTTCGAGCGCTTCGACCGCCTGCGCGTGCTGCTGGATCACATCGGCTGGGAAGAGACCGGCTCCCCCGTCGAGGTCCGTGTCGAGCTGCGAGAGCATCGGCACGCGGTGCTGGAAGCGCTGCGCGTTTCAAGTCCTCGTCTCCGAGGATGAACTGCGAGAAGCGAGGCGGGTTGACGCTGAGCGTGTTGCCGCCGGCGAACCGCCCCAGCGCGAGGCCACGACCCAGCGCGTGCGCGCCCTGCGTAAGTGGGCCGCGGCCGTCGAAGCGCAGGCGAGCACGCTGGATCGAGCTGCCCGCGGTTAACCGGCCCGGCTCTCTACGGGATCGCTCATGCCGACGAACGCGGATCTTGGGCAGGCCATTCGCCGCCTGCGCAAGGAACGTCGCCTGACTATCGAAGCGCTCGCGTTTGCCGCCGACATGCATCCCACCTATCTGTCGGGCATCGAGCGAGGCGTGCGAAACCCGACGTGGGACAAGCTGACGGCACTCGCCCATACTCTCGGCATCCCAATGTCGGCGCTCGTGCGAGACGCCGAAGTTCAAGCGCAACTCGCCGCGCGGATGCGTGAGGTACGCCGCGATCTCGGGATGCCTGAACCTACCGCTGTAATCGACCTCGACGAGTTTGAGGCCGCCAGACGCGATCCACAGATCCATCGAACGCTGGCAAAAGCGGTCGCAGAGGGGGAACGCATCGAGCGCGGCGGGCGAAAGCGCTGGTAGGACAGCTAGCGCTAGCTGGGCACCCAGGTTATGTACGTCTCGTTGTCGTAGGCAGCCACGATCACCGCCATGAGCGAGCCCATGACCGGACTAGCGAGATCGTGCTCGAGATCGGCACCGTCCACCAACCCGAGCTGCTCCGCCGACGCCGACGTCACAAAAGCGTTCGTCGGATAGCCAAGAGAGCCGCGATGCACCGCAACGACCGCATCCTCCGCGTCGCCCTCAAGCCCCGCCCAGTGAATGACCTGTTCACCAACGAACGCCGTTTTCAGCAGCCCGTCCAAGCTGGGTTTCGGGTAGCGCTTCCAATTCGCCTCGTCCTCGACCACCACACAGGCCGCGCCTCGCTCAGCGAGCCCTTTGAGCACTGTGACAAGGCTCTCCCGCGCAGCGCGCGTCCCGACGACCCCTCCCCAACGAGGAGTCGCCAGCCGAGCAGGGTCAACCGCCTCGGGCGCAAGCGTGTATGCGTGGCCTTGGTGCTCATCGATGAACTTGCGCGCTGCGGCGGAAATCACCTTCACCCCTCCTTGGCCAAGTGAGTGACGCACCCAGTCGAGCGCGACGGTCTGATCTATCTCGGTGCGTTGAGGAAGGTCACTCATGTTCTATCCGGCCGTCGAGGTAGATGCGATATTCCGAACCGTCGGGAGCCTTGTAATCAAAATGCGGACCGACCGGCTCTCCGTGAGCCAGATCGGATGCAAGGTCTCCCCGTCTCAGGGTTAACCCAGGCACCTTCATCGCTACCCACCGGACCGTTGCCGTGCCACTCCCAGCCAGGTCCGGGAGATTCCGCTGGGTTGTTGAAGTTAGGTGAGATTTCACTGCAATTCTCTCTCTGCGTTTCCTTTTCGTGAAGCCCCGCTTCACCTTCGTCGTTAGGTCCTTCGTTTTGTTGACCGCGTTCCACACGCTTTCGATGCCGTGTTTGGCGTTTTCTACGCCGTGGCTGAGTGCTTCTTCCGCCGCCGGGGACGGACCACAGAACGGGAAGTAGCACGGGACGCCACCTTCGCCGAGCCCTTCCGCTGTCGATGAGAGCCCGGTCGGGTCCACGTTGTTGACGGGGTTGTCGCCCGCGTAGTTGTAGGGTGCCCCCGTCACACCCACGAATGGATCGACGCTTAGGAACTGCGCGGTCGCGGGATCGTAGACGCGAGCGCCCATGTAGATAATAAGCCCAGTATCGCTGCTCGTGTACTGCCCGTCGTACCCGAATGGTGTCGTCACTGTGCCTTCACAGGAGGAAGTGCCATAGGCGCTGTAGCTGCATTTGCCTTCGACCGTGCCCGTCGAGCCCGTGATGAGCCGTGTCGAGCCCTGCTGATCGTGATGGAGATAGGTCGGCGTTTCCGATCCATTGATTTGCTCAACCGGGAGCCCGTCGGGACCATAGATGTAGCTGTTGGTGCCATCGCTGAGGATCAGCGGGACGCTTTCGGTCGTGTCCCACGCGAAGTAGCTGGTCGCGCCGGAGATCGTCTGTGACACGCGCAGTCCTTCGCCGTTGTAAGCGTAGCTGTCTTCGATTTCCGGGGTGG
Organism: uncultured Solirubrobacterales bacterium; assembly: GCA_963736555.1. GTDB lineage: Bacteria > Actinomycetota > Thermoleophilia > Solirubrobacterales > Solirubrobacteraceae > Palsa-744. The sequence continues at coordinate 1,263 of CAVTPC010000001.1, read as the reverse complement.
CGCCTTCTTTGGGGCGTTTGACCGAGATCAGGTTGCCGGCATGGTCGTAGCCATAGGTGGTCGCAGGACCGCTGGAAGGAGTCGTCTTCGTGCGCTCACCGAGTTCGTCGTAGGCGTAGGTCACGCCGGTGCCTGTTTCGAGCTCATCGTCTTCATTGTACGTGTTGGTGCTGCCAGGAGTCGTGGTGGGATTGTTCGCGGCGTCGTATGCGTAGCTGTTACCTTCAGCTTCGGTGAGACGGTTGTTTTCGTCGTAAGTGTAGCCGATCGTTCCCGCGCCAGGAAGCCCTGCGCTGACCGTTTTGGTGACCTGCCCATCATCGTCACGGGTGTAGGCGAGCGAGGCGAGCGTCCCCGCGCCCTCGTTCATCTTTAACTTCGCTCATCCGATCGGCGTCGTTGTAGGCATACGTGTCTTCGTCGCCAGTGCTGGACAGGAACACGGGATATCAGTCGTCACCAGCCTGATCGTCCTTGCGCCACAACATGATGTCAACCGCCAGCATCACGTTGTTCTCGGCCGCCCATCGCACAACGGGACGTGGAAACGTTACGTCTGGCGTCTGCGCGGATCTCGGTTCCACCGCACGCGTAAGCATCGGCTCCACGCCGATCTCAACACAGACCGCGCGCAGCTTGTCACTGACCGGGCGTAGGCGAGATATCACTTCCTCTAGCATGCCGTCTATTTTGACGGTATAGACAGGGCCTACCGAGATCCGCCATCTCGTGAAAGTCCGTCGTCCTTTTCCCTCATGAATCGGATCACCAATTCGATTCTGTCGGTCTGGTTGTACGCCAAGCTGTTCTGTAACGTAATCAGGATCAAACGAGGCCCCCTCCCGCTCTAGGGCAACGAGATCGAACGAAGTCCAAACCTCCGGTAGAGCCTTCATCACTCATTTCGGGCCGTTACTTTGGTGGCGCTGGTGTGTCGGGAACTGGACCGGCGATGACCATCGGGCAGCTGTCGTGCGCCAAAATGTATTGTGCGGACGAGTCATCCTGGGGATCGAAGTGGGCGTGTGCGCCGGGCACGTGCCAGTCCTCTTCGTCTGCGAGTTCTTCTATTGCATAGATCAATCGCGCAAAGCCCGTCCCCCCTCCCGTGAACCTCGCCACATCTTGCTCAACCTCAATCGCGGCACCGTCCCCGGTGCGTTGGATCATCAACGCCCGGAGTGGTCGAACGACCGGACGAACAGTGTCCGTCTCTAACAGCATTGTGGAGGACGCAGGATAAGTTAGCCAAGCTGCAAGTAA